>NZ_JBMOXD010000024.1:0-1211 GCF_049315265.1 Lysinibacillus sp. NPDC056220 | reverse complement strand
ACTGGAGGAGGTAGAGGGATTCGAACCCCCGCGCGGTGTTACCCGCCTGTCGGTTTTCAAGACCGATCCCTTCAGCCAGACTTGGGTATACCTCCGTAACAATATATAAATGGTGGACCTTGCAGGACTCGAACCTGCGACCGGACGGTTATGAGCCGTCTGCTCTAACCAACTGAGCTAAAGGTCCTTTAAGATGGCGGCAGAGGGGATCGAACCCCCGACCTTACGGGTATGAACCGTACGCTCTAGCCAGCTGAGCTACGCCGCCAGGATCTTTATACTGGTTATTTTACTATGGTGGAGCCTAGCGGGATCGAACCGCTGACCTCCTGCGTGCAAGGCAGGCGCTCTCCCAGCTGAGCTAAGGCCCCATAATATTTTTTGGAAATGGTCGGGAAGACAGGATTCGAACCTGCGACCCCTTGGTCCCAAACCAAGTGCTCTACCAAGCTGAGCTACTTCCCGTTGTTCTTATGGCGCGCCCGACAGGAGTCGAACCCATAACCTTCTGATCCGTAGTCAGACGCTCTATCCAATTGAGCTACGGGCGCATATAAAATGGTGCCGAGGACCGGAATCGAACCGGTACGGTAGTCACCTACCGCAGGATTTTAAGTCCTGTGCGTCTGCCAGTTCCGCCACCCCGGCACATTTGGAGCGGAAGACGAGGTTCGAACTCGCGACCCCCACCTTGGCAAGGTGGTGTTCTACCACTGAACTACTTCCGCATGTGCATAAGTTTTTTTATCTGGCATATTGAAAAATGGTGCGGGTGAAGGGAGTCGAACCCCCACGCCTTGCGGCGCTAGATCCTAAGTCTAGTGCGTCTGCCAATTCCGCCACACCCGCTTAATATGGTTGGTACTTAAATGGTGAGCCATGAAGGACTCGAACCTTCGACCCTCTGATTAAAAGTCAGATGCTCTACCAACTGAGCTAATGGCTCAAAAAATGGTGCCGGCTATAGGAATCGAACCCACGACCTACTGATTACAAGTCAGTTGCTCTACCTGCTGAGCTAAACCGGCGAATGGTGGAGGATGACGGGCTCGAACCGCCGACCCTCTGCTTGTAAGGCAGATGCTCTCCCAGCTGAGCTAATCCTCCTGGGTATTATGCCTAGCGACGTCCTACTCTCACAGGGGGAAGCCCCCAACTACCATCGGCGCTAAAGAGCTTAACTTCCGTGTTCGGTATGGGAACGGGTGTGA
>NZ_JBMOXD010000022.1:0-1485 GCF_049315265.1 Lysinibacillus sp. NPDC056220 | reverse complement strand
TTTAGCGCCGATGGTAGTTGGGGGCTTCCCCCTGTGAGAGTAGGACGTCGCTAGGCAACAAAAACAGTCAGCTGTGTGCTGGCTGTTTTTTTATTTCATATGAAATACGTTTAAATTTAGTAAATGACAAAATTAAATAGATGCTATATAACTTCCTGATTTCTAAAAGAGGATACCTATCTATGAAATCATATTATTTTCCTCAATATTATAAATAATTCCCTTTTCGGCAATAGACTGTCTTCGACATTAAAATACAAATTTTAGTTCTAATCATCTATTTGGATTCTTATAATGTAAAGATTACGGGAAAAGGGAGAGGGAATTATGTGGATTGATGGTGTTTTTTCTGGAGGAGGTTTGAAGGGTTTTGCCCTTGTCGGAGCATATCAAGTACTAGAAGATGAAAATTTCCGTTTTAAACGTGTTGCTGGTACAAGTGCAGGAGCAATTTTAGCTGCGTTCATTGCTGCAGGATATAGCGGTAGAGAAATCGAAATGATGCTTGAAGAGTTAGACGTACCTTCATTACTGGATTCTAGAAGAACAATATTACCTTTCCCTTTTATGAAATGGATAAATGTTTATAATCATTTAGGTCTGTATAAAGGAAAGGCATTAGAAAAGTGGTTCTTCAAAAAGCTGGCCGAAAAAGGGGTGTATACTTTTGGAGATCTACCTAAAGATTCTCTAAAGTTAGTCGCGTCAGATCTAACCAATGGTAGAATGATTGTATTACCAGATGATTTACACAAGTATGAAATTGATGCTAAGAATTTTTCGGTTGCTTGCGCCTTACGTATGAGCTGTGGTATACCATTTTTCTTCGAACCAGTTACATTAAAGACTGGAAAAGGTGAATCAATAATTGTGGATGGTGGTGTATTAAGTAATTTCCCATTATGGATTTTTGACGATAGGGAGGGAAGAAAAGTACGACCAATTTTAGGACTTAAATTAAGCAGACGGAGAGAGGAACAATGTCCTCATGAAATAAAAAATGGTTTGAATTTGTTTGAAGCATTATTTTCAACTATGAAAGATGCACATGATGAAAGATATATATCAAGAAGACATGAAAGAGATATAATTTTTATTCCTGTAGAAGATTATAGTGCTACGCAGTTCGATTTAAATGAGGAAACAAAAGAAACGCTCTTAGAAATAGGAAGAAATCGTACCATACAATTTTTACGAAACTGGCCACGATTAAGATTATAAAAAACAATTATAATAACTATTGACCATTAATAATAAGCATGTTATTATATAAAAGTTGCTGTTGAGATATGCAGCTACTAAAATATAAAAATAAAATAACTGTTTGACAAACAATATAAAACATGTTATTATATAAAAGTTAACTCTTAACAAAGCAGTGAACTTAAAAATGAACCTTGAAAACTGAACAAGCAAAACGTAATCAATAAAGTTTTAAGTAGCTAGCCTAGCTAGTGAACGAAACAAAATTTTGGACATCAAAAT
>NZ_JBMOXD010000021.1:0-2991 GCF_049315265.1 Lysinibacillus sp. NPDC056220 | reverse complement strand
TTCTTTCAAAACTGGATAAACGGTTCATTGAATGCTTCAAACTTTTTGGTTAAGTCCTCGATCGATTAGTATTCGTCAGCTCCATGTGTCACCACACTTCCACCTCGAACCTATCTACCTCATCGTCTTTGAGGGATCTTACTTACTTGCGTAATGGGAAATCTCATCTTGAGGGGGGCTTCATGCTTAGATGCTTTCAGCACTTATCCCGTCCACACATAGCTACCCAGCGATGCCTTTGGCAAGACAACTGGTACACCAGCGGTGTGTCCATCCCGGTCCTCTCGTACTAAGGACAGCTCCTCTCAAATTTCCTACGCCCACGACGGATAGGGACCGAACTGTCTCACGACGTTCTGAACCCAGCTCGCGTACCGCTTTAATGGGCGAACAGCCCAACCCTTGGGACCGACTACAGCCCCAGGATGCGATGAGCCGACATCGAGGTGCCAAACCTCCCCGTCGATGTGGACTCTTGGGGGAGATAAGCCTGTTATCCCCGGGGTAGCTTTTATCCGTTGAGCGATGGCCCTTCCATGCGGAACCACCGGATCACTAAGCCCGTCTTTCGACCCTGCTCGACTTGTAGGTCTCGCAGTCAAGCTCCCTTGTGCCTTTACACTCTACGAATGATTTCCAACCATTCTGAGGGAACCTTTGGGCGCCTCCGTTACCTTTTAGGAGGCGACCGCCCCAGTCAAACTGTCCGCCTGACACTGTCTCCTGCCCCGCTAAGGGGCATGGGTTAGAATTTCAATACAACCAGGGTAGTATCCCACCGACGCCTCCTTCGAAGCTGGCGCTCCGAGATCTCTGGCTCCTACCTATCCTGTACAAGTTGTACCAAAATTCAATATCAGGCTACAGTAAAGCTCCACGGGGTCTTTCCGTCCTGTCGCGGGTAACCTGCATCTTCACAGGTACTATAATTTCACCGAGTCTCTCGTTGAGACAGTGCCCAGATCGTTACGCCTTTCGTGCGGGTCGGAACTTACCCGACAAGGAATTTCGCTACCTTAGGACCGTTATAGTTACGGCCGCCGTTTACTGGGGCTTCAATTCGCAGCTTCGCTTGCGCTAACCACTCCTCTTAACCTTCCAGCACCGGGCAGGCGTCAGCCCCTATACGTCACCTTACGGTTTTGCAGAGACCTGTGTTTTTGCTAAACAGTCGCCTGGGCCTATTCACTGCGGCTCTCATGCGCTTGCACGCTCAAGAGCACCCCTTCTCCCGAAGTTACGGGGTCATTTTGCCGAGTTCCTTAACGAGAGTTCTCTCGCACACCTTAGGATTCTCTCCTCGACTACCTGTGTCGGTTTGCGGTACGGGCACCTCTCACCTCGATAGAGGCTTTTCTTGGCAGTGTGAAATCAGGAACTTCGTCCATACGGACTCGCCATCACAGCTCAACGTTACAGTGTGCGGATTTGCCTACACACACGCCTTACTGCTTGGACGCGCATAACCAACAGCGCGCTTACCCTATCCTACTGCGTCCCCCCATTTCTCAAACGGTGAGGAGGTGGTACAGGAATATCAACCTGTTGTCCATCGCCTACGCCTATCGGCCTCGGCTTAGGTCCCGACTAACCCTGAGCGGACGAGCCTTCCTCAGGAAACCTTAGTCATACGGTGGACGGGATTCTCACCCGTCTTTCGCTACTCATACCGGCATTCTCACTTCTAAGCGCTCCACCAGTCCTTCCGGTCTGACTTCAACGCACTTAGAACGCTCTCCTACCACTGACATCGTAGATGTCAATCCACAGCTTCGGTGAATCGTTTAGCCCCGATACATTTTCGGCGCAGCGTCACTCGACCAGTGAGCTATTACGCACTCTTTAAATGATGGCTGCTTCTAAGCCAACATCCTGGTTGTCTGTGCAACGCCACATCCTTTTCCACTTAACGATTACTTTGGGACCTTAGCTGGTGGTCTGGGCTGTTTCCCTTTTGACTACGGATCTTATCACTCGCAGTCTGACTCCCGTGTATAAATATCTGGCATTCGGAGTTTGTCTGAATTCGGTAAACCGGGATGGCCCCCTAGTCCAAACAGTGCTCTACCTCCAGTATTCTCATCACGAGGCTAGCCCTAAAGCTATTTCGGAGAGAACCAGCTATCTCCAAGTTCGATTGGAATTTCTCCGCTACCCACACCTCATCCCCGCACTTTTCAACGTGCGTGGGTTCGGGCCTCCAGTAAGTGTTACCTTACCTTCACCCTGGACATGGGTAGATCACCTGGTTTCGGGTCTACGACCACGTACTATTTCGCCCTATTCAGACTCGCTTTCGCTGCGGCTCCGCCTTCTAAAGCTTAACCTCGCACGTAATCGTAACTCGCCGGTTCATTCTACAAAAGGCACGCTATCACCCATTAACGGGCTCTAACTACTTGTAGGCACACGGTTTCAGGATCTCTTTCACTCCCCTTCCGGGGTGCTTTTCACCTTTCCCTCACGGTACTGGTTCACTATCGGTCACTAGGTAGTATTTAGCCTTGGGAGATGGTCCTCCCGGATTCCGACGGAATTTCACGTGTTCCGCCGTACTCAGGATCCACTCAGGAGAGAACGAACTTTCGACTACAGGGCTTTTACCTGCTCTGGCGGACCTTTCCAAGTCGCTTCATCTAACTCGCTCTTTTGTAACTCCGTATTGAGTGTCCTACAACCCCAAGAGGCAAGCCTCTTGGTTTGGGCTCTTCCCGTTTCGCTCGCCGCTACTCAGGGAATCGATTTTTCTTTCTCTTCCTCCAGGTACTTAGATGTTTCAGTTCCCTGGGTCTGCCTTCAAGACGCTATGTATTCACGTCAAGATACTACGCGATTAAACGTAGTGGGTTCCCCCATTCGGAAATCTCCGGATCAAAGCTCACTTACAGCTCCCCGAAGCATATCGGTGTTAGTGCCGTCCTTCTTCGGCTCCTAGTGCCAAGGCATTCGCCGTGCGCCCTTAATAACTTAACCTATCAGCTTTCCATACAC
>NZ_JBMOXD010000020.1:0-5405 GCF_049315265.1 Lysinibacillus sp. NPDC056220 | reverse complement strand
GGATATGCCCCGGCAAGCCGGGGCATAGAGTGCGAATTGCGCAAGCGCAATTTGGAATTCCCGCGTAAACGCGGGAATTGAATTCCGTAAACGGAATTCTGACGGGATGTCAATTCGCGCAAGCGCGAATTGAGGGAGTCCCGCAAGCGGGCCTCCTGGGGCTGGCTACGAGGGGCGGTGCATCATGTTGAAGCCTGTGTAGTGTCTGGGAATCTGAGCTGCTACCTAGCAACTGATGTGACGGATCATCAGTCCGACGGGATGCCGGCCAAGCGCAGTGACGGGCTCCGCTGCGCTCCACCCGAACCCATCCCCCACCCTCAAGTGCCCGTCGAACAACCCGGTAACACCCCGTCAGCATACACGCGAAATGAGCGTGGTGGAGCGAGATTCGGTCACGTATCACCCTGGGGTCGGAACCTTGACGTGAAGGTCATGCATCACAGTGATGCACTGTGTAGAGTCTGGAGGTAGCCCGCACCCCCGGAACTGAGATGACCAATCGTTCGGTTGAAATACTCCTCGCCCTTTACGGATCTGAAGCTCGGAGATGGTGATGGATAGCGAAATGATGCAGATGGCTGATGGTGTGGAGAGATGGACGCCTGTGCACCAGGCCGTGGAAATGAGTGACCATGAAGGGCTCACTATTCTGCTGGACGATGGTACGGATCCGAATGAGATGTGTTTTGGACACACTCTGCTCACCCATGCCATAGATGTCGAAGGAGACGGTCATCTTCAGTCAGGTCACCCGTTGAACACAGCTGCCACCGCGATCCTGTTGGCGTACGGCGCCGATCCGCGGCTGCCCGCTGAGGATGGCGAGACTCCTTTGCAGATCGCGCAGTACTACAACCACAAGCCTGCCGAACGTTTGCTCCAGCGCTACCTGACACCCGGTAACGAAGAACCGGAGGCTCCAGGGGAAGACGACGACAGGGGTGGCTGTGAAGCTGCGTGACCACCAGATCGAGGCTGTCAGCGCCATCGTGCGCGGCCTGGATGTTCCGCCGGGCGGGATTCCCGTGAATGGTCTGCGCGGGCAGGTGCACGCCGCGTGCGGCACGGGAAAGACCGTCATTGCGGCGGCGTCGGCAAGGCGGCTTGTGCCCAAGGGGCGCGTTCTCGTTCTGGTGCCGACGCTGGACCTTCTGTCCCAGACGGTGCAGGCGTGGCACGCGGCTGGGCATGCGGGGCCGGCGGTTGCGGTGTGTTCGCTCCAGGACGATCCGGAGCTGTGGGGGCTTCGGGTGCGTTCCACCACGAACCCTGTGCAGCTGGCGCTGTGGCACGGCTCCGGGCCGGTGACCATCTACGCGACGTACGCCAGCCTCGGTGTCCTGGCGGAGGCGTTCGAGGGCCTCTACGGGCAGCAACTGGCGCCGGTGGACCTCGCGGTGGTGGATGAGGCGCACCGGACTTCCGGGTCGATGGGGAAGGCGTGGGCGGAGATCCATGACCAGTCCGTCATCCCGGCGCATCGTCGGCTGTATCTGACGGCGACGCCGCGGATCTGGCAGGAGCGGCTCAACCGGGAGGTTGCCGAGGGGGTGCGCGATCCGCTGCCGCGGGAGATGGCGGCTTCCATGGACGACGAGGCCGTGTTCGGGCCCGTCCTGTACAAGCTGTCGCTCGCATCGGCCGTGTCCCGCGGGCTGCTTGCGCGGTACCAGATCATCGTCCTGGAGCTCCAGGACCCGATCGTCACCCCGGAACGGCTGATGGGCGAGGAACGGCACACCGAGGAAGTGCGCGGGCAGCGCCTCGGAGCCTTGCAGGCCGCGCTCCTGCACACCATGGCGCAGCACGACCTGTCGACGTGCATCACCTTCCACCACCGGACCATAGAGGCACAGGCCTACGCAGAGGGCCTGGAACGCGTGGCGGCGAAGCTGCACGCGGACCAGCCCGAGGCGTACCCCGCTCGGATCTGGGCGGACTGGCTGTGCGGCGAACACATCCCCGAGCACCGGCGGAACGTGCTGGGCTCGTTCGGGACTACGGCGCAGCGGGCCGTCCTCTCCAACTGCCGCGTCCTGGGCGAGGGCGTCGACATCCGCGCCGTGGACTCCGTCGCCCTCCTCGACCCCAAGGGCGCACCCCACGACATCGTCCAAGCCATCGGACGCGCGCTCCGGCAAAAGCCCGGACAAGGGAAACTCGCCTCACTGATCGTGCCGGTATTCCTCCAGCCCGGAGAACAGCCGGAAGACATGTTCACTTCTGGGTCGTACCGGCCCCTGGTGAAGGTTCTTGAGGGATTGCGGGCTCATGATGAAGAGGCCGTCGAACTGCTCGCCATTCCACAGGAACCGCAGAAGGACATGGTGCAGCCCTCCGAGTACATCGGCGCGGCACCGGAGGAAGGCGCGGAAGAATCCCGGCTGCTGCTGCGGTTCGCGGCCCCGAGGGACCCCGTGATGGTCGCGGACTGGGTGTCCTTCAACGTGATCGACACCGAGAAGCAAGACTGGGCCCGCGGCTGGACATCGCTGAAGAAGTTCACCGAACGTGAAGCACACGCCAGGGTTCCATACGGACACAAAGAGGGGGCGTACCCCCTCGGACAGTGGGTCGCGGAGCAGCGACGAGCGTACGGAGCCGGGCAGATGACCGGGCTGCGCGCCCAGCGACTGGAGAAGCTCGGCATGGTCTGGAGCCTGGCCGACGAGCGGTTCCAGGAGAACCTGGAAGCCGCCAAGGCCTACTTCGAAGAGCACTGGACGCTGTGCGCGCCCCGGTCCGCGACCATGCTGGACCGGCCCGTGGGGCAGTGGCTGTCCAACCTCCGCCGACCCAGCGCACTGGACGGGCACCCCGAATGGGAAACGGCGCTGCGAGAGATCGACCCGGACTGGAACCCGGCGTGGCCGGCCGACTGGCAACGCCACTACGCCGCACTACACGAACTCGTACGCGACGAAGACCAGACGGCCGGCGAGACGGAGGTCCTGCCCGGCTTCACCATCCACGGCATGGACATCGGGAAGTGGCTGGCCCGGCAGCGCACCCCGGCGGTCTGGCAGGCCCTGGCGGAGGGGCAGCGCGAGCGCCTGGAGCAGCTCGGCATCGTACCGCTGGCCCCGGCCCCGGAGGCGGAGACGCCCGCGACGCCGTCCACGACGCCCCTGAGCGCCTTCGAGAAGGGCGTGGCGGCCCTGACGCAGTACAAGGCGCGTACCGGCACCATGACCGTCCCCAGGAACCACGTAGAGCGGCTGGAGGACGGGACGGAGGTCAAGCTCGGGGTGTTCCTGAGCAACAGCAAGAGCAGGCGGGCCAAACTCACCACCGACAAACTCGCCGCGCTGGCCGCCCTCGGACTCGACTGGGCGACGTGACGCTGCTCCATTGCCTCAACTCCCGTATTCGTCAGAGTGACGATTATGAGGAGTATGCTGCTGATGAGCAGCTGGTGGTGTCCTCGTCCGTTGGGGCGGGTCACCGGCGTAAGGAGGCATTGGGGTGGGAAGCGAAGAAGCCACGTCGGGCGTTGCGGACAGCCCGGTCGTGGTGACGGCGGGGGATCTCATCGAGCCGTCGATGGCACTGGCGCTCAACATTCACGCAAGCCCGGGCGTGTACGCGCTGTTGCTGGGCTCCGGCATCTCGATCGCATCGGGTGTGAAGACCGGGTGGGGCGTTGTTGAGGACCTGGTCGGGAAGGTGGCCTCGGTACGCGACCCCGGCAACCCCGACGCCCGTACCGATGCCATGGGCGATCCCGACAAGTGGTGGGAGTCCAATTGTGACGAGCCGTTGGGCTACTCCAGTCTCCTGGCCGCCGTGGCACCGAAGCCGGCCTCACGCCAGGCCCTGCTCGCGGGATACTTCGAGCCCAAAGACGGCGACGACGATGGTGACAAGGCCCCGACTGCGGCGCACCGGGCAATCGCGCAGTTGGTCAAACGGGGCAGCATCCGCGTCATCCTGACCACCAACTTCGACCGGCTGATGGAGAGGGCACTGCAGGAGGTCGGTATCTCGCCCCAAGTGGTGCACCGGCCTGAGGCGATCGACGCCATGAAGCCGCTCGCGCACAGCCAGGTCACCGTGATCAAGCTGCACGGTGACTACGCCGACCTGGCTCAGCGCAACACCGTGGACGAGCTGGAGTCCTACCCTGAGACCCAGCAGGGGCTCCTGGAGCGGGTGCTGGATGAGTACGGGCTGATCGTGTGCGGCTGGTCCGCGGACTGGGACACGGCCCTTGTCCGCGCCGTCGAAGGCACCCGCTCACGCCGCTATCCGATGTTCTGGTCCACGTACGGCCAGCTCGGACCCGCAGCACGTCGCCTGACGACCCAGCACAGCGCGGTCATCGTCGAAGGCATGAGCGCGGACGAGCTCTTCACAGGCCTCATGCAGCAGGTTGAAGCGCTGGATCGCCTGTCTGCCGCGCCCATCACTCGCGACCTGGCCGTTGTCCAGCTCAAGCGCGCTCTGCCCGACCCTGTGCGTCGCATCGAACTGTTCGACCTCGTCGACCAGGCTGTCACTCAGATCATTGACGGCAGCACACCGGAGCGCCGACCGATGAGCGCCACGTCCGCCACGTGGGCCGACATCTTCGCGGCTAGCGTCCAGGGTTACCGGGCCGACAGCGACATCCTGCTGCACCTCCTGGCCAACGGCGTCTTCCACGACGATGGCGCCCACGACCAACTGTGGCAACGTGCCGTCGGACGTCTGGTCCGCATGCGCGACACCATGCCGGGCTCGTACAACGAGTATCTGGAGAAGCTGCGCCACCTTCCGGCGCTCCTGGCGACCTGGACGATCGGGGTTGCGGCGGTCCTGAGCCGCCGAGAAGAGCTGCTGGCCAGTGTCCTGACCCGCCCTGAATGGGCATATCCGTCCTCCGGACACCGGCGCCAGGGACCGGCCTGGTATCTCAACCCCCTCCGCGTCATCGAGCCTGAGGGGATCAACAACATAAGCCGCTCGAGCGGCGGAAATGGATGGCTCTATCCCCAGAGTCACTGGCTCAAGGACGAACTGCGGGAGGCCTTTCGGCTCGTCGAACCCAGCGACATCGCCTACCGCGAGGCCTGCTCCCGGTTCGAGTTCCTGGCCTCCATGACCGCCATGGACTCGGACAACGAGGTCTTCGCCTACCCATGGGCAGGTGAGTTCTTCTTGGATTCCTTCTGGGGCTACGACGACGTCGGTCTTACCGCCTCCGTCGAGCGGGAACTCAGCGATTCATGGCCGCTTCTGCGGGCTGGAGCCTTCGGGGGAGATCTCGCACGAGCTCAGGCCGCCCACGCTGCACTCGTCGACTGGCGAGCCAAAAACGCAAGAAAGTGGTGATCCGGGCTGCCGCCCTGACCGGGCCTTCCCAGCGCCCCCGACGCACGGCGCCCGCAGTGGCGGGCGCCACGCCCTCGCCCGAGGGAAGC
>NZ_JBMOXD010000019.1:0-5728 GCF_049315265.1 Lysinibacillus sp. NPDC056220 | reverse complement strand
AATCCCTCCTTCTCCGCCATCGGCCCGTTGGTCAAGTGGTTAAGACACCGCCCTTTCACGGCGGTAACACGGGTTCGAATCCCGTACGGGTCATATAAAAAACAGTAGATGCACTAGCGTCTACTGTTTTTTTATAGAAAAATAATGTTAGATAATCGATTTACTCTTGATTCATTGCATGTTCATCCATATAAACTACTTCCCAAATATGTCCATCTAAATCTTGAAAACCCCAGCCATACATAAATCCATGATCTTGTGGATCACTATAAGGTTTTCCCCCGGAGGCAAGTGCCTTATTTACTAGCTGATCTACTTGCTCGCGATTATCTGCAGATAGACATAAAATTGCTTCTGCAGAAACAGTAGTATCCGTAATTTTCTTGTTAGTAAATCCTTTGAAACGATCTTCGACCATTAGTAAAGCAAAAATATTCTCACTAATAATCATTGAGGCAGTCGTTTCGTCACTGAATTGTTGATTGAACTCAAAACCTAACTTCTGAAAAAACGACGTGGATTTGTTTAAATTTTTTACTGGTAAATTAATGAAAATATTTTTTGATTGAAAAGACATTTCTTATCACCTCCAAATCGACATTATCATAAAGAATAAATTGCTGTCAATTTCAGGAGGTAACCTGGATACTTAATTCTATACAAGTAAAAAGCAGAAATATTGTTATTTTACAACATCAACATCTCTGCTTTAATATCCTGATTTATCTTCTTGCTAACATTCTTTCCAGCGAACTAAGAGCTTCCTTGCTAGTATGATCATCAACTTGTATACGGTTATGCGGTTGACCGTGATCAATACTTTCAAGGCACCACAGCAAATGGGGAAGATCAATGCGATTCATCGTTAAGCAAGGACAAAAGTTTTCATTTAAAGAGATAATTTGCTTATCTGGATGCTGCTTTATAATACGATTGACCAGATTCATTTCTGTCCCTATTGCCCATGCAGACCCACTAGGTGCTTGATTAATTGTATCAATAATGTACTTAGTTGAGCCAGCATCATCAGCCGCGTCTACAACCTCTCGACTACATTCAGGATGAACAATAATTCTCATGGATGGATATTCCTTACGAACAGTCTCCGTATGTTGAACTGTAAACCCTTCATGCACAGAGCAATGCCCCTTCCATAGAATAACTTGGATGTTTTCAATAGGTTGTTTAGTCTCAAGTATATTCTTATGTGGATTCCAAACCGCCATATTTTCGAGCGGAACACCTAAGTCATAAGCAGTATTTCTTCCTAAATGTTGGTCAGGTAAAAAGAAGATACGCTGTTTTTGTGTAAATGCCCACTGAACAAGCTCCTTAGCATTAGATGATGTTACACAAGCACCACCATGTCTTCCTGTAAAGGCTTTAATAGCTGCTGTTGAATTAACATAGGTAAGTGGGGTGATCGTATCGCCAAAGAGCTGCTGCAAAATTGGCCATGCTTGTTCAGTTTGATAGATATCTGCCATATCAGCCATCGAACAACCTGCACGCATATCTGGTAAATATACATGTTGCCGTTTTGATGTTAGCATATCAGCAGTTTCAGCCATAAAATGCACGCCACAAAATACAATGTGCTCTGCCTCTTTGTTTGCGGCAGATAACTGAGCCAGCTGTAGGGAATCTCCTGTTGCATCAGCAAATTGTATAACTTCATCTTTTTGATAGTGATGTCCCGGAATAAAAAGCTTGGATCCTAATTTTTTTTTGATTGATAAAATACGTGATTCCATTTCCGTTATCGATAATGCACGATAATGCTCAGGAAGTAACGTCGTCTGTTGTAATAAGCTAGTGATGGACAATGGAATGGCCTCCTTTCATTTGGACGAGGGCGCTAATGTCAAAGGCTTTGACTGAATGGGTTAGAGTACCAAGTGAAATCCATTGTACACCGGCTTGAGCATAGGCCCTTATATTTTCAAGTGTAATGCCTCCTGATGCTTCAGTCGTTATAGAAGAAGGAACAGCAGGCAGCCATGCACGTATTTCCTCAGGACTTCGATTATCAAACATTATAATATCTGCTCCAGCTAAAATGGCTTCATCTAGCTGTTTTTTCGTTTCAATTTCTACTTCAATTTTAACGGTATGACCAACTTTCTCTCTAGCAGCCTGAATGGCTTTTGTGATGCTACCAGCAAAAGCAATATGATTATCCTTTAGCATGATTGCATCATATAGACCATTGCGATGGTTAAAAGCACCACCAGTTCTAACAGCATATTTATCAAGCATACGCAAACCCGGTATTGTTTTACGCGTATCACATATTTTTGTGTTCGTTCCTGCAATTTCCTGGACGGCTAGGTGAGCAGCCGTAGCTATCGCAGACATACGTTGTATAAGATTTAAAATCACACGTTCTCCCATTAGTAATTTTTGTAAGGGACCATCTATAATGGCAATGACATCACCAACCTCTATGGATTCTCCATCTTTTTTAGGAAGGTTGACTTCTATAGACCGATCTAATAAGAGGAAGCCGTGCTCAATAATAGATGCCCCACAAAAAATGCCACTTTCTTTGGCATAAAATGAAAAGGTTCCTTGCTGTTTAGGAGAAAAAATATATTCACTCGATAAATCCCCATCACCTATATCCTCATTAAAAAATTGCTTGAGCATTTCCTCGAGTTTGATGATATTCATACAATGAATTCCTCACTTTCATTTGTCCTTGCGAAAAAATTATCCATCGATTTGCCCATTGTGCTTCCATTTTGGGGTTATCGCTACGAATGTGTGCTCCACGTGTTTCAGTTCTTGTAATGGCTGCATGGGTTATTAGTGTGGCGACAACATGCATCATATATAGTTCCAGCTCAATCTGTTGCAAACCCTTTAAATTTGCATGGAGAAGTGCGTGTATAGAGGGTAATTGCTGGAGGGAATATTGCAAGTCGTCACCGTTTCTAACGATGCCTAAGTACTGCATCATGTGTTGTTGTAATTGTTGTTTGCTAAATAATAACGGCATTGAATCGACATTTTTATCGTTAGCAAGTAAGAAATCTTTTTGGCTACAGCCTTGTTGAATAATGAAATATGCCATTCTTTGACCAAAAGTAATTCCTTCCAATAGGGAGTTACTGGCTAAACGATTAGCGCCATGGACCCCCGTACAGGCCACTTCGCCGATAGCATACAAGTTGGCTATAGTGGTCCTTCCTTTGTCATCAGCAATAATACCGCCCATTAAAAAATGACTTCCTGGTGAAACGGGAATCAGGCCTTCTTGTAAGTCAACATGGTTATTACGGCAAAGCTGTGTGATTGATGGAAATTTAACATCAAAATTTTGGATAGAGGAAATATCAAGGAATGTTTCCTCACCAGCAGCCCGTTTCTTAAATAATGCGAGCGCTGTAATATGTCTTGGTGCTAAGTCTAGTTGTGCATGTATGCCCTTCATAATTGGACGACGTTGTGCATCGACAAAGATACCGCCAGCACCACGTACTGCTTCAGAAATCAATCCTTTTGCCTCATTTTCACACCAAAGTAGGCTTGGATGAAACTGTATAAATTCCATATCACTAATTGCAGCGCCTGCTCGAAAGGCTAAAGCAATACCATCACCAGTATTTGTTGGATCATTAGATGTACTTGAATAAAGTGCTCCAGCACCACCTGTCGCTAAAATAACATGATGAGCAAAGTAGCGTTTAGTGCCTTCTCTTCCTTTTGTGAGTACACCTATACAGTCACCATTTTTATTCAGTAAAAGCTCATAGGCCATTTCATAGCAATTTATCTTCGTGTTAGGTGAAAGTTTATGAAGCAAGTAATCTATGAAAATTTGACCAGTACGATCACCACCTGCATGTAGAATACGATGATGACTATGTGCACCCTCTAGACCTAGAGCAGGAGCTCCATTGTTATGCCGATCAATAGGAAAACCAGCTTTAAGGTAATTGCGCATTATTTTTGTGCCTTCTTCTATGAGTGTTTGAACATGTCTACTTTCATGATGAAACTCTCCAGCCTTCAATGTATCCGCAACATGGCAATCAATATGGTCCTCCTCACTTATCACAGCAGCAATGCCACCCTGGGCACGATAAGAACTACTTGTATGGACGGATGATTTTGTAACTATTTGTATTTTAAAATGTTCTTCAAGCAATAGAGCAGCCTGAAGTGCTGCAATACCACTGCCAATTATCAGGACGTCTGTCTTTACATCCATAGTTATACCTTCTTTACAGTTGTCTTGACAATTATCTTTACATAAAATAAAAAAGAAAACAAGACCTGTTGAACGAGAGAGGAAGAATACGATGATCTACATGGATTACGCAGCAACATCACCAATGACGAAAAAAGCGCTTGAAGCATATGTAGAGGTGGCACAGCGTTATTATGGAAATAGCTCAAGCCTCCATGATTTAGGAGGGCAAGCTCATTATTTTATCCAGCAGTCAAGAGAGATTATAGCCCATGAGCTCGGTGTCAATAGTGATGGTGTTATCTTTACTGGAAGTGGAACAGAAGGAAATATTATGGCCATTTTGTCATTAGCATTAGCCTCTAAAAAAGGGAGGCATATTATTTCATCACAAGCTGAACATACGTCTGTACATGCGGCCATGAATACATTGGAGAAAATGGGCTTTGAAGTGACAAAATTACCGTTGCAAAAGGATGGCTGTATTGACTCAGAGCAACTTCTACATGCTATTCGCAAAGATACAGCATTAATTTCTATTCAACATGTAAATTCAGAAATTGGCTCTATTCAACCTGTGGAAAAAATAATTGAGGCAGCCAAAGAATCCGCTGTTTACTGTCATATAGATTGTGTGCAATCCTTTGGAAAATTAACTATACCAAGAGGGGGAGACGCCATGACAATCTCTGCACATAAAATAGGAGGACCTAAAGGATGTGGTGCAGTTTATATAAACCCTGCAATCCGTGTTCCAGCACTAACGCCAGGCGTAACTCATGAGAGAGGACTAAGAGGGGGGACTTTAGATACACCTTCAATTGTTTCCTTTGCAGCAGCGGTTGAAAATAATAATTATGAAAGACAGCATTACGAGGAATTAAGAAGATATTTTAAAAGTCGCCTACCTAAAACAGGCCAACTAATAGAGTGTAAGCAGCAATTGCCGAATATTTGTGGTGTTATGATGAGTAAAGTGGAGGGGCAGTATGTATTATTAAAATTAAACGAGGCAGGGATTAGTATATCAACAGGAAGTGCGTGTGATATTCATAGCGAATCCGGAACAAAAGCCATTTTATCGATGAATTATTCAATCGAAGCGGCTCGCCGATTCTTTAGAATATCTTTCGGAGATTCAACAACATTTAAAGAAATTGATAGATTGACTAGGGAACTTGCTACTATTTAGTAGCAAGTTTTAAGTTAGATAATAAGCTGAAAATATATAGATGAAAAATAATTGTTTTCTTTTGAAACAACTATTGCTATAATATTTTGCAGGGCAATATTTTCTCTTACTTAACAAAAATATCTTTTAAAAGTAATAATTTCTTTTTTTTATAAAAAAGTATTGCACAATATGAGAAAACGTTATACAATAATTCTTGTCTTGAAGGACAGGTAAACAACTTCAAAACAAGATACATAATAAAACAGTCTAGTGATGATGGCAAAGAGGTCACACCCGTTCCCATACCGAACACGGAAGTTAAGCTCTTTAGCGCCGATGGTAGTTGGGGGCTTCCCCCT
>NZ_JBMOXD010000018.1:0-6225 GCF_049315265.1 Lysinibacillus sp. NPDC056220 | reverse complement strand
TTCTCGCGCTGATCGCCCTCACGGACGGGGCAGGCTCAGGGCTCGCCGCATGGTTGCCGACCCTTGGAGTCGGGGCTGCCCTCGCGATGTGGCGGGGTCGGCGCCGCAGTCGGCCGACGCGGCTCGTGCTGTTCCTGCCGGTGATTGTCGCGGCAGCATTGACGGCGTCGGTCTGCGTTCCGACCATGCCGACGGCCCGGCGGTACCCGCCCGCCCTGCCGTTCGTGACCACGCAGCACTGGGGCCTGTCCACCGGCAGCCCGGTCGCGGTGTACCACTACCCACCCGCGCACCCCAGCCCCCGGCATCCCATCCCGCTCGTGTATCTCAACGGCGGACCGGTCCGTGGCATCTCGGTGCTCGACCACCGGTTCCTGCAACTCCTGGCACGCCAGGGCTACGACGTCTACGCCTACGAACAGGCCGGTGGCGGACGAAGCGACCTGCTCCCCATGGGCCAGTACACGGTTGCCAGGTCAGTCAGCGACCTCGCCGCCTTCATCGACCGCCTGAACAATGGCAAGGTCGACATCCTCGGCTTCTCCTCAGGCGGGGCCGTGCTCACCCGAGCCCTGGCCGACCCGAGCGTCGCCGCACGCATGCACCGGGCGATCATCGCCGAGCCCGGCCCCATGGACGGCCCCACCGCACACATCACCGGTCACAAGGGCCGAAAATCCGCACGCGGCCTCGCGCCGGCCCCAACCGGACCGCGATCGACACACGTCCCCCGGTACGCCGTGGCATTCGGCCTCATGCGACTCGGACTCCTCAGCCCCGACACCGGACTGATCGGACAGGCCGAAGGCGACAACGCCTTCACCGCCGCCGACCTCGGCAGCGACACCGCATCCGCCTACTGCGCTCGCGACGCGCACCGCATCCCCGCCGAGGACACCGCACAGAACTTCTCCTTCAGCCCCGCCGCCAGCCTCCGCATCCAGCAGACGGTCAAGGGCTCGCCCTCCATCGCCTCACAACTGAGGCAGTCCAGGACCCCCGCGATGCTGATGATCGCCGAGTGCTCCTCCCAGGTCCGTCAATGGGAGACCACCGTCCTTGCCAATGACCCCGCCATCCAGCGCACGCAGTACATGCCCGGAGTCGGACACCACATGTGGAACGGCCTCGACGACAACAACGGTCGGGCCGCCGCCGTCATCACCGCGTTCCTTCAGGACAAGCCAGCACCCCTGCCGAACTACCCGACCCGCGACGAGATCCCTACCTTCCTGCGCGATCACAAATGAACGTTTATGAGAAACGCCGTCCGTCACTTCTGTGGCCACACGGCTTGCACGGTTGTCCCGTCTCGCCCGCCCGCCGACAGCGACGCCTTGCAGTGGCAGAGATACCTCTGCAGAGTCTCCTATGCAGAGGAAACTCTGCAACCTACGCTGTTGGCATGTCCGACGAACCCGAACGCACATCACAGTCCGCCAAGCCCACCCGGCGCCTCGATGCGCGCAGCCTGCGAGGGCTGGCCCACCCGCTGCGGATGAACATCTTTGAACTGCTCAGCCTGGACGGCCCCGCTACCGCCACCAGACTCGCCGAACGCCTTGGGGAGAACACCGGCACCATCAGTTGGCACCTGCGCCACCTCGCCGAACACGGCTTCATCATGGAGGAAACCGGACGGGGCACGAAACGCGAGCGCTGGTGGAGAAGGGTCGACGTCTCCAATGAGCTGAACACTGCCGATTTCCGCGACGATCCCGACACCCGGGGCGCGCTGTCGGTCTACCTGCACGAACTGCTGCAGCAGCACTTCAGTCGGGTCGTGAACTACATCGGCGAGGACTGGGACGACACGTGGCGGAGCGCTGGCACTGTCTCGGACTGGAGTGACCTGCGGATGACTCCAAAGCAGTTGGAGGCACTCAACGCGGAACTGATGGCTGTCATCGCCCGCCATACCCCTGCTCCGGACGCCGAGCCCGCTCCGGACGCGCTCCCTGTCGTCGTGCAGCTCCAGTCGTTCCCCCGCAAGGAGCGTGGCTCCGCATGAGCTACGGCATACGCGGTGGCCTCCTGCGTAGCCACCGAGATTTCCGCCTGCTGTGGTGCGGCGAGACCGCCGGCAAGTTCGGCGCGTCCGTCACCGGGGTGGCGATGCCGCTGGTCGCCGTCTCCACCTTGCACGCCAGCACGTTCGAGGTCGGCCTGCTGAGCGCCGCCGCCTGGGCCCCTTGGCTGATCATCGGTCTTCCGGTCGGTGCCTGGGTGGACCGGCTGCGCCGCAGACCGATCATGCTGGCCGCCGCCGCAGTCTCCCTCATACTCTTCGCCAGCGTCCCGGTCGCCGCGTGGTCCGGCCGGCTGAGTATCGGACTGCTGCTGGCCGTCGCCCTGCTGACGGGCACGGCAGCGGTGTTCTTCCAGACCGCCTACACCGCCTATCTCCCCACCATTCTGGAACCCGATGACCAGCCCGAGGGCAACGCCAAACTGCACGGCAGTGCATCCGCCGCGCAGATTGCCGGGCTCGGCTCCGGCGGCCTGATCGCACAGTTGGCAGGTGCGGTGAACGGGATGTTCGCCAACGCCGCGACATTCCTCGTCTCCCTTCTGTGCATCGCAGGCATCCGACATCGCGAGCCACGCATCACCAGAACCGAACACCGCCCCACTTCACTGGTCAGTGAAGTCCGCGAAGGCCTGCGGCTGATCGCCTACGACCCCTGGTTCCGCACGTTCACACTTTTCGGAGCCGCCTCCAACCTGGCTCTTATGGGATACCAGTCAATCCAGGTGGTCTTTCTGGTCCGGAGCGCCGGCCTGACCCCGGGGACGGTCGGTGTACTCATCGCGGCGACCAGTGCCGGAGGCGTAGCCGAGGCATTCGCCGCACGCCGGGTCGCTCACCGGATCGGCACGGCCCGCGCGACATTGCTGTTCGAACTGGGACTTCCCACACTTGGTCTGCTCATCCCGCTGACCGTCGGCGGAGCCGGGATCCTGCTCTTTGTGACAGGTGGCTTCAGCGTCTCCGCAGGTGTCGTCGCCGGCAACATCATCAAGGCGAGCTTCCAGCAACGCTACTGCCCGCCGGATCTCCTCGGCCGTCTCACCGCAAGCACTGCATTCCTCAGCTACGGAGCGATCCCCATCGGAGCACTGCTCGGCGGCGTGCTCGGAACCGTACTCGGCCTTCGCACCGCCATGGCCATCACGACAGCGGGGGTCCCGCTCGCCGCACTGATCCTGCTCTTCTCCCCGATCCGGCGCTCCCGGGACCTGCCGACGTCCCGCCAGACAAGGAGTAATCCCGAACTTCCGCTGGCCTCTGATGGCGAACCGGCCCTACCTCTTCACTGATCACCATCGCACCGGGCAATTCCCTCACCTTCCGTCGGCCATCAAGTCGCGGGCTCCCAGGCAGCGGACCGTCACCGCCGCGAAGCGCCTGACTAGGGCAAGGGCCCGCAAGCTCAGCACCACCCTGGTCGGCCACCCTTAATCCTGCCCACCCCCGTCGTCGTCCTCGTCCAGCTCCGGCGCATCCGGGTCTCGCAGGGGCCGCAGGGCGCCTGCGGCCGGGGTGGAGGCGGTGAAGCTGTAGCGGCCGAGCAGGTTCAGGTTGCGGTGCTTGAGGGGGGAGAGGCGGGCGATGTCCTCATCCCGGATCTCGTGGCCCTCGGCGCGGAGCTGGGCGATGGCGGCGTCGATGTAGCGCGTGGTCCAGAGCACGATGGCGTTGAGGACCAGGCCGAGGGCACCGAGCTGGTCTTATCCGAACTAGTGCCGCATCAGGCAACGTTCGCTTCTTCGGACGTTGCCTGATGGTCGGTATCCGGTCGTAGGAACGGAACTGAGGCTGTCAGTACTCCCGTAGGGTGTTTGGGTGCTCAATCGGCTTGAGATCAGTGTGTTGCCACCAGGCCCCCGATGGGCTGCCCAGTTGTCTTTCCGGATCGATGGCGAGGAAGTGGTGGCGGCCTCGATCGGAGAGGGAGGCCGCGGCCCGTTTGCCGAGGAGGCATTGCCGGCCGATGGCCAGGGTCCCCTCTGGGCAACCGGCGAGGGACGACGTGTAGTGCTGGGTGAGCCCGAGTGCACGGGCGGATGCTGTGGCTACCTGTCCATGTTCGTACAGCGTCACGGCGGGATCGTGGAGTGGTCCGACTGGCAGGTGCCCGTTGGTGAGGCGCGCCCTCCGATTTTTCACTTCGACGCCGATCAATACGACGCTGAACTGACCCGTGCGCTGACAATGTCTGCCTCGTGACAGTTCGCCGCGTGGACGCTTCCCCGCACGGCGACCGGGTCAGGATGATCACGTGGCTGGACGTGTGCGGGTTCGTGAGATCGATGGTGACGAGGGTCGGCGGTTGCTGCGGATCATCCGCCGGGGCACTGGGTCGGTGGTGACCTGGCGGCGGGCCCAGATGGTTCTGCTGTCCGCGCAGGGCATGCCGGTGGCGAGGATCGCCGAGGTATCGTTCACCAGCGCCGACCGGGTCAGAGATGTGATCCACAATTTCAACACGGACGGCTTCGACTCGCTGTATCCGAAGTACTCCGGTGGTCGGCCGAAGACGTTCACTCTGCCGGAACGACGCGAGATCAAGAAGATCGCCAAGTCCAAGCCCACCGAGCACGAGCTGCCGTTCTCGACCTGGAGCCTGACCAAGCTGGCGGACTTCCTGGTCGCCGAGGGGGTGGCCGACGACATCAGCCACGAGGGCCTGCGCATCCTGCTCCGAGAGGAAGGCGTCTCCTTTCAACGCCTGAAGACCTGGAAGACCTCCCGCGATCCGGACTATGCGGCCAAAAAGGCCCGCGTCGAGCACCCCTACGCGATCGCCGACGGCGAGGTAATACCCGAGGACGGCGAACCCGAAGTCATCTTCTGCATGGACGAGTTCGGGCCGCTCAACCTGATGCCCCACCCGGGCCGACAGTGGGCCGAACGCGGAGGCAAGCACAAGGACCCCGACCGCGAGCCCCGCCGACGGCGCCGGGCGACCTACAACCGCTACGGCGGGGTCCGGCATCTGTTCGCCGCCCTGGACCTGACCAAGGACAAGCTCTACGGCCACATAAAGCCGATCAAGAGGCGGACCCAGTTCCTGGAGTTCTGCCGCTACCTCCGCACGCTCTACCCACGAGAGGTGCGGATCGCGATCGTCAGCGACAACTTCTCCCCGCACTTGACCACGAAGAAGTGCCAGCGCGTCGGCACCTGGGCTGCGGCAAACAACGTCGAGATGGCCTACACCCCGACCAACAGCTCCTGGCTCAACCGCATTGAGGCCCAGTTCACCGCCCTGCGCTACTTCACCCTCAACGGCACCGACCACGCCAGCCACAATGAGCAGGGCAGCATGATCCGCCGCTACATCATCTGGCGAAACCGCCACGCTGACGACCAGCGCTTACGCGCCGTCGTCGACAGGGCGAACGTTGCCTGATGCGGCACTAGGGCGTGCATCGAAAGTGGATCTTGGACCGTGAATGATCACGGTTCATGGGGCGGGGAGATCTCACGGACGAGCAGTGGGCGGTTCTGGAGCCGTTGTTGCCGAAGGGGGCCAAGGCGGGGCGGCCGTCTGTCTGGCCTCGGCGGCGGCTGATCGACGGTATACGGTTTCGGGTTCGGACCGGTGTTCCGTGGCGGGACGTGCCCGCCGAGTACGGGCCGTGGGGCCGGGTCTATGACTTGTTCCGCCGGTGGCAGCGGAACGGCACATGGCACCGCATCGTGTCCCGGCTCCAGTCCCTGGCCGACGCGAGAGGCGCGATTACGTGGGACCTGAGCGTCGACTCCACAGTCTGCCGTGCCCATCAGCATGCGGCCGGGGCCCGCAAGCAGGGTGACCTGCAGAAGGAGCCACCGGGCGGTGTGTTCACCGAGCCCGGAGATCACGGACTGGGACGTTCACGCGGCGGGTTCACCACCAAGCTGCACCTGGCCGTCGAGCAGGGCCAAAAGCCCCTGTCGATTGTGATCACGGCCGGGCAGCGCGGGGACTCGCCACAGTTCGAGCCCGTGCTGGCAAAGGTCCGCGTGCCCCGCATCGGGCCGGGCCGGCCACGCGTCCGCCCCGACCGGGTGCGGGCGGATAAGGCGTATGCCTCCCGCAAGAACCGCGCCTACCTGCGCCGCCGCGGCATTCGCTGCACCATCCCCGACAAGGCCGACCAGGCCCGCAACCGCCAGAAGCTCGGCTCCCGCGGCGGCCGGCCGCCGCGCTTCGACCCGGTCGACTACCGCGAGCG
>NZ_JBMOXD010000017.1:0-7937 GCF_049315265.1 Lysinibacillus sp. NPDC056220 | reverse complement strand
CGCCTGCACCGCGCTCTCCGGCTCGGGACCGGCGTACTTCTTCTACCTGGTCGAGGCCATGACGGACGCGGGCATCCTGCTCGGCCTGCCCCGCGACAAGGCCCACGACCTGATCGTCCAGTCCGCGATCGGCGCCGCCGTGATGCTCCGCGACAGCGGGGAGCACCCCGTGAAACTCCGCGAGGCCGTCACCTCTCCCGCGGGCACCACGATCAACGCGATCCGCGAACTCGAGAACCACGGCGTCCGCGCGGCCCTCATCGCCGCACTGGAGGCAGCCCGCGACCGCAGCCGCGAACTGGCCTCCGGCAACAGCTGAAGACAGCGGGGCCGGGGCGGGGCCACCGCCCCGGCCCGCCGCTCGCTCAACCCTTCCCCCTCCGGGACTTCAGCCGGCGGGCAGCAGCCCGATCGCCCGATACGCCGCGTCCACCCGAGGACGCGCCATCTCCCGGGCCTTTGCGGCGCCTTCGCGCAAAACCCCTTCCACATACGAGGGATCCGCGCACAACCGCTGGTGCCTCTCCTGCACGGGCCTGAGGAGTTCGATCACGGCCTCGGCGGTGTCCTTCTTCAAAGCGCCGTACGACTCATAGGCGCCGCCCAGGGTTTCCGGATCCGCGCCCTCACAGGCGGCGAGAATCTCCAGCAGGTTCGAGACCCCCGGCCGCGCCTCGGGGTCGTACACGACGTCCTGCCCGCTGTCGGTCATGGCCCGCATGATCTTTTTCCGTACGGCATCCGGCTCATCGAGCAGATAGACGACGCCCGGCCCCACGTCATCGCTCTTGCCCATCTTCGACGTCGGCTCCTGCAGATTCATGACCCGCGCCGCGACCTGCGGCCGCGTGGCGCGGGGCACCACGAAGGTGTGCCCGTAGCGCTGGTTGAAGCGCACGGCGAGATCCCGGGTCAGCTCCACATGCTGCGTCTGGTCGTCCCCGACCGGCACCTCGTCGGTCCCGTACGCCAGGATGTCCGCCGCCATCAGCACGGGATACGTCAGCAGGGACAGCCGCACGCTCCCGCCCCGCTCCCGTTCGCGCGCGGCTTTCTCCTTGTACTGGATCATCCGCCGCATCTCCCCGTCGGTCGCGACGCACTCCAGCAGATACGACAACCGCGCGTGCTCGTCCACATGACTCTGTACGAAGACGGTGCACAGCTCCGGATCGAGCCCCGAGGCCAGCAACAACGTCGCCGCCTGCCTACTGAGCCTGCGCACCCGCCCCGGATCGTGGTCCACGGTCAGCGCGTGCAGGTCGACGACGCAGAACAGGGCGTCGGCCTGGTGCTGGTCGACGTCGGCCCACCGTCGCATGGCCCCGAGATAGTTCCCCAGCGTCAGATGCCCGGTCGGCTTGACCCCACTGAAGACCCGCGTCATCTCTCCACCTCCTGGTCGAGGCCGCCGCACCCGCCGGCCGGCTCCCCAGGAGGGAGACACAAAAACGGCCGCCGAGGCGGCGGCCGTTGAGTACATACGTGTGTACGGCCGCCGTCAGGCGGCCCACCACTGCTGGGTGCACGTATGCGTAGTCATGGCCCCGAGGTTACGCCTCCGGAGGCCATCCCGGGGCGGATTTGACACGCCCCTACCCGGTACGTAGTGTTCTCCGAGTTGTCCGACGTGAGCGCCGACCCCGGTCGGTCCCCGGACAGCCATTCCGCAACAAGCACTCAGCGAACGGCGACTCGTCGTCGGCTCGTTTTCATGCGTGTTTGCGAAATGAGGAATCCGCGTTCGAAAGGGCGCCACCCCGATTAGCTCGGGAGCCAGGAATCCGCTAAAGTCTCACTCGTCGGAACGGCCCAAGGGCCGGGAAGACAAGCCCCGCTGACTGGGAATCAGGCCCGAAAGGATCTGATAGAGTCGGAGCCGCCGGAAAGGGAAACGCGAAAGCGGAAACCTGGAAAGCACCGAGGAAATCGGATCGGGAAACGGTCTGATAGAGTCGGAAACGCAAGAACAAAGCAGGACAGCAGGACCGAAGGGAAGCGCCCGGAGGAAAGCCCGAGAGGGTGAGTACAAAGGAAGCGTCCGTTCCTTGAGAACTCAACAGCGTGCCAAAAATCAACGCCAGATATGTTGATACCCCGTCTCCGGCCGATCGGCTGGGGCGAGGTTCCTTTGAAAAAGTCCTGCCGGGCATGGTCTCGGTGGGCGCACAGCGAGGACGCTGTGAACCGAGGGGATTATTCCTCTCTTCGGTTCCGCTCTCGTGGTGTCGTCCCGATTACGGGAAAACATTCACGGAGAGTTTGATCCTGGCTCAGGACGAACGCTGGCGGCGTGCTTAACACATGCAAGTCGAACGATGAAGCCCTTCGGGGTGGATTAGTGGCGAACGGGTGAGTAACACGTGGGCAATCTGCCCTTCACTCTGGGACAAGCCCTGGAAACGGGGTCTAATACCGGATAACACCTGCCCGGGCATCCGGGTGGGTTAAAAGCTCCGGCGGTGAAGGATGAGCCCGCGGCCTATCAGCTTGTTGGTGAGGTAGTGGCTCACCAAGGCGACGACGGGTAGCCGGCCTGAGAGGGCGACCGGCCACACTGGGACTGAGACACGGCCCAGACTCCTACGGGAGGCAGCAGTGGGGAATATTGCACAATGGGCGAAAGCCTGATGCAGCGACGCCGCGTGAGGGATGACGGCCTTCGGGTTGTAAACCTCTTTCAGCAGGGAAGAAGCGAAAGTGACGGTACCTGCAGAAGAAGCGCCGGCTAACTACGTGCCAGCAGCCGCGGTAATACGTAGGGCGCAAGCGTTGTCCGGAATTATTGGGCGTAAAGAGCTCGTAGGCGGCTTGTCACGTCGGGTGTGAAAGCCCGGGGCTTAACCCCGGGTCTGCATTCGATACGGGCTAGCTAGAGTGTGGTAGGGGAGATCGGAATTCCTGGTGTAGCGGTGAAATGCGCAGATATCAGGAGGAACACCGGTGGCGAAGGCGGATCTCTGGGCCATTACTGACGCTGAGGAGCGAAAGCGTGGGGAGCGAACAGGATTAGATACCCTGGTAGTCCACGCCGTAAACGGTGGGAACTAGGTGTTGGCGACATTCCACGTCGTCGGTGCCGCAGCTAACGCATTAAGTTCCCCGCCTGGGGAGTACGGCCGCAAGGCTAAAACTCAAAGGAATTGACGGGGGCCCGCACAAGCAGCGGAGCATGTGGCTTAATTCGACGCAACGCGAAGAACCTTACCAAGGCTTGACATACACCGGAAAGCATTAGAGATAGTGCCCCCCTTGTGGTCGGTGTACAGGTGGTGCATGGCTGTCGTCAGCTCGTGTCGTGAGATGTTGGGTTAAGTCCCGCAACGAGCGCAACCCTTGTTCTGTGTTGCCAGCATGCCCTTCGGGGTGATGGGGACTCACAGGAGACTGCCGGGGTCAACTCGGAGGAAGGTGGGGACGACGTCAAGTCATCATGCCCCTTATGTCTTGGGCTGCACACGTGCTACAATGGCAGGTACAATGAGCTGCGAAGCCGTGAGGCGGAGCGAATCTCAAAAAGCCTGTCTCAGTTCGGATTGGGGTCTGCAACTCGACCCCATGAAGTCGGAGTTGCTAGTAATCGCAGATCAGCATTGCTGCGGTGAATACGTTCCCGGGCCTTGTACACACCGCCCGTCACGTCACGAAAGTCGGTAACACCCGAAGCCGGTGGCCCAACCCCTTGTGGGAGGGAGCTGTCGAAGGTGGGACTGGCGATTGGGACGAAGTCGTAACAAGGTAGCCGTACCGGAAGGTGCGGCTGGATCACCTCCTTTCTAAGGAGCATCTAGGCTGCCGGGCTTGCCCGGTGGTCCAGGGCCATTACGTCGGCACACGTTCGACGGTGGTTGCTCATGGGTGGAACGTTGATTATTCGGCGCACTTGACTGTCTTCTCCTTCCAGTACTGCTCTTCGGGGCGTGGAACGAATGAGGGAAGCGGCGGGGGTGCCGGGCACGCTGTTGGGTGTCTGAGGGCACGGCCGATTGTTGGCTGCCTTCAGTGCCGGCCCCAGTGCACTCGAACCGGAAGGTTCGGGGTGATGGGTGGTTGGTCGTTGTTTGAGAACTGCACAGTGGACGCGAGCATCTGTGGCCAAGTTTTTAAGGGCGCACGGTGGATGCCTTGGCACCAGGAACCGATGAAGGACGTGGGAGGCCACGATAGTCCCCGGGGAGTCGTCAACCAGGCTTTGATCCGGGGGTTTCCGAATGGGGAAACCCGGCAGTCGTCATGGGCTGTCACCCATACCTGAACACATAGGGTATGTGGAGGGAACGCGGGGAAGTGAAACATCTCAGTACCCGCAGGAAGAGAAAACAACCGTGATTCCGGGAGTAGTGGCGAGCGAAACTGGATGAGGCCAAACCATATGCGTGTGAGACCCGGCAGGGGTTGCGTATGTGGGGTTGTGGGATTTCTCTTTCACGGTCTGCCGGCCGTGAGACGAGTCAGAAACCGTTGATGTAGGCGAAGGACATGCGAAAGGTCCGGCGTAGAGGGTAAGACCCCCGTAGTCGAAACGTCAACGGCTCGTTTGAGAAACACCCAAGTAGCACGGGGCCCGAGAAATCCCGTGTGAATCTGGCGGGACCACCCGCTAAGCCTAAATATTCCCTGGTGACCGATAGCGGATAGTACCGTGAGGGAATGGTGAAAAGTACCGCGGGAGCGGAGTGAAATAGTACCTGAAACCGTGTGCCTACAAGCCGTGGGAGCGTCGCGCATTGAGTTTACTCAGTGCGTCGTGACTGCGTGCCTTTTGAAGAATGAGCCTGCGAGTTTGCGGTGTGTTGCGAGGTTAACCCGTGTGGGGAAGCCGTAGCGAAAGCGAGTCCGAATAGGGCGATTTAGTAGCGCGCTCAAGACCCGAAGCGGAGTGATCTAGCCATGGGCAGGTTGAAGCGGCTGTAAGAGGTCGTGGAGGACCGAACCCACCAGGGTTGAAAACCTGGGGGATGACCTGTGGTTAGGGGTGAAAGGCCAATCAAACTCCGTGATAGCTGGTTCTCCCCGAAATGCATTTAGGTGCAGCGTCGTGTGTTTCTTGCCGGAGGTAGAGCACTGGATAGGCGATGGGCCCTACCGGGTTACTGACCTTAGCCAAACTCCGAATGCCGGTAAGTGAGAGCGCGGCAGTGAGACTGTGGGGGATAAGCTCCATGGTCGAGAGGGAAACAGCCCAGAGCATCGACTAAGGCCCCTAAGCGTACGCTAAGTGGGAAAGGATGTGGAGTCGCAGAGACAACCAGGAGGTTGGCTTAGAAGCAGCCACCCTTGAAAGAGTGCGTAATAGCTCACTGGTCTAGTGATTCCGCGCCGACAATGTAGCGGGGCTCAAGCGTACCGCCGAAGTCGTGTCATTGCAGCAATACGCCCAACGGCGGCTGTGATGGGTAGGGGAGCGTCGTGTGCCGGGTGAAGCCGCGCCGGAAGGCAGTGGTGGACGGTTCACGAGTGAGAATGCAGGCATGAGTAGCGATACACACGTGAGAAACGTGTGCGCCGATTGACTAAGGGTTCCTGGGTCAAGCTGATCTGCCCAGGGTAAGTCGGGACCTAAGGCGAGGCCGACAGGCGTAGTCGATGGATAACCGGTTGATATTCCGGTACCCGCTGTGAAGCGTCAAACATTGAACCAGGCGATGCTAAGTCCGTGAAGCCGCCCCGGAGCCTTCGGGCAAAGGGGAGTGGTGGAGCCGACGGACCAGACCTGCAGTAGGTGAGTGATGGGGTGACGCAGGAAGGTAGTCCATCCCGGGCGGTGGTTGTCCCGGGGTAAGGGTGTAGGCCGTGTGATAGGTAAATCCGTCACACATCAAGGCTGAGACCTGATGCCGAGCCGATTGTGGTGAAGTGGATGATCCTATGCTGTCGAGAAAAGCCTCTAGCGAGTTTCATGGCGGCCCGTACCCTAAACCGACTCAGGTGGTCAGGTAGAGAATACCGAGGCGTTCGGGTGAACTATGGTTAAGGAACTCGGCAAAATGCCCCCGTAACTTCGGGAGAAGGGGGGCCATCACCGGTGAGAGTCTTGACTCCTTGAGCTGGGGGTGGCCGCAGAGACCAGCGAGAAGCGACTGTTTACTAAAAACACAGGTCCGTGCGAAGCCGTAAGGCGATGTATACGGACTGACGCCTGCCCGGTGCTGGAACGTTAAGGGGACCGGTTAGTCACTCTTCGGGGTGGCGAAGCTGAGAACTTAAGCGCCAGTAAACGGCGGTGGTAACTATAACCATCCTAAGGTAGCGAAATTCCTTGTCGGGTAAGTTCCGACCTGCACGAATGGCGTAACGACTTCTCGACTGTCTCAACCATAGGCCCGGTGAAATTGCACTACGAGTAAAGATGCTCGTTTCGCGCAGCAGGACGGAAAGACCCCGGGACCTTTACTACAGTTTGATATTGGTGTTCGGTTCGGCTTGTGTAGGATAGGTGGGAGACTTTGAAGCGGCAGCGCCAGCTGTTGTGGAGTCGTCGTTGAAATACCACTCTGGTCGTGCTGGATGTCTAACCTGGGTCCGTGATCCGGATCAGGGACAGTGTCTGATGGGTAGTTTAACTGGGGCGGTTGCCTCCTAAAGAGTAACGGAGGCGCCCAAAGGTTCCCTCAGCCTGGTTGGTAATCAGGTGTTGAGTGTAAGTGCACAAGGGAGCTTGACTGTGAGACCGACGGGTCGAGCAGGGACGAAAGTCGGGACTAGTGATCCGGCGGTGGCTTGTGGAAGCGCCGTCGCTCAACGGATAAAAGGTACCCCGGGGATAACAGGCTGATCTTCCCCAAGAGTCCATATCGACGGGATGGTTTGGCACCTCGATGTCGGCTCGTCGCATCCTGGGGCTGGAGTCGGTCCCAAGGGTTGGGCTGTTCGCCCATTAAAGCGGTACGCGAGCTGGGTTTAGAACGTCGTGAGACAGTTCGGTCCCTATCCGCTGCGCGCGTAGGAATATTGAGAAGGGCTGTCCCTAGTACGAGAGGACCGGGACGGACGAACCTCTGGTGTGCCAGTTGTCCTGCCAAGGGCATGGCTGGTTGGCTACGTTCGGGAGGGATAACCGCTGAAAGCATCTAAGCGGGAAGCCTGCTTCGAGATGAGTATTCCCACCCCCTTTGAGGGGTTAAGGCTCCCAGTAGACGACTGGGTTGATAGGCCGGATCTGGAAGGCGGGTAACCGCTGGAGGTGACCGGTACTAATAGGCCGAGGGCTTGTCCTCAGTTGCTCGCGTCCACTGTGTTGGTTCTGAAACCACGAACAACCCCGTTGTCGGGCCACGGCAATGGTGCGGTAGTTACAGTTTCATAGTGTTTCGGTGGTCATAGCGTGAGGGAAACGCCCGGTTACATTCCGAACCCGGAAGCTAAGCCTCACAGCGCCGATGGTACTGCAGGGGGGACCCTGTGGGAGAGTAGGACGCCGCCGAACTAATTGTAGGGAGAACCCCCGTACCGGGAAATCGGTACGGGGGTTTTCTGCGTTCTGGGTCAGGTCTGTTTTCGCGGTGGCTCCGCCACCCCTCCGCACCTCGACGCGAGCGCTGCGGGTAAGGTCAGGGGGCATCGTTGGCTCGTTCCCCACAGGAGGCCCCCGGGTGGAGGTCCAGGAGACCCGCGTCCAGACGGACCGGGTCCTCACCATCCCGAACATCCTCAGCATGGCGCGCCTCGTCGGCGTACCCGTCTTCCTGTGGCTGATCCTCCGGCCCGAGTTCGGCGGTCCCAAGAGTGACGGCTGGGCGCTGCTCGTGCTCATGCTGAGCGGCGTCAGCGACTATCTCGACGGGAAGCTCGCGCGGCGCTGGAATCAAATCAGCAGCCTCGGCCGGCTGCTCGATCCCGCGGCGGACCGGCTCTACATTCTGTCCACTCTTGTGGGGCTCACCTGGCGGGAGATTCTGCCGCTGTGGTTGACGGCTGTGCTTCTGGCGCGTGAGTTG
>NZ_JBMOXD010000016.1:0-8176 GCF_049315265.1 Lysinibacillus sp. NPDC056220 | reverse complement strand
CGGTGGTCGACGTGTTTCTCGCCTCCGGCAAGGACGACACTGAGTTCGTCGACCTGTAGGAGATCCGGAGCAGGCGCCGGTGACCGGTCAGCCGTACGCGGTCCGACTGTCGTCGCCCGCCGCGAAGGTGCTCGCCGCACTGCCCGAGCACGCAGAGCAGATGGTCTGGGACGTCCTGGACGCCGCGGCCGGGAACCCGTTGGGCTTCCCACAACAGAACGCCGGCGACCCCGAGGACGTGCGCATCGCATCCGTCGGCCAGCTGTCCGTCAACTTCTTCGCGAACCGCGCGCGGAGGCACCTGTCCGTCCTGGACATCGTCTGGCTCGGGTAGCCACCCGTGACAACGCCCCGACCCTGGCATTCGAGCTGCCGGGGTCGGGGCGTTTCGCATCGTAGCCACGGCCGTATCCACCAGTAGCCGCCCGGGTGGCTACTCCTCACCAGTTGCCGCGGGGGCGTTCAGCACCGAGCTGGACCTCGCGCAGGCATTCGCGGCAGTCTGGCAAGCCGCTCACGCGTCGGCCTTCCTCCGTCGACCGTGTGAAGCCGCACAGCGACTTGGGCAGGCCCCTGGAGTCATCGGTGGTGGCGTGGGAGCCGTAGCCCGGAACGTTCCACGTGACCGGCGTCCCGCCGTCGTAGGGGGCTCAGGACTCTGCGATGACCTCGTCCGCCTGCATGCCCTTCTGCCCCTGCACCGCAACGAAGGTCACCTTCTGGCCTTCTCGAAGGCTCTTGAAGCCGCTGCCTTGGATCGCCCTGAAGTGCACAAAGAGGTCCGGGCCACTTTCGGGGGTGATGAAGCCGAACCCCTTCTCTTCGTTGAACCACTTCACCGTGCCGGACTGGCGCTCAGACATAACAGCTCCCTTGAATCACGTGCTCCGGTCGGGCGCACAGGACGCCCGCCTGGCTGATCATCCCCGCTGGGGGAATGAAGGTCACGGAACCGAGAGATCTTCTCTCGGGAGGGACTGTGGCGGCGGCTTAGCGCTGCTCCTGGTCTTGCTGTTCGTGGTCCTGGTGGTGGTCGTCGGGTGACAGCAGGGCGGTGTCGTTGATGCAGCGCAGCATTTGCACGACCCAGGCTCTACATGGGTGTTGCTTATCCAGCGCAGCAGGGATGAGCAACAGAAGGTCTCCTGTCGGACGCTGCCTAAAGCTGGGGTCACCGAATACGGACGGTTCACCAGGGTCACTCACGAGCGCCGGGCTGACGGTCCATGAGAGTTCGGGTCGATGGCTGGCCAGCGTGGTACCAGGGGCCTTCGCCGGCCCCTGGACCCCGCTGGCCCCGTCACTTCCCGGCGCGAATCCGCATCGTTGTGGTGAAGCCTGTACGCGCCGGCAAGCAACGGGGGTCGGGTGCGACGCCAACGTTGGTGCCTGCACGGTATGAGCCGACTTGGAGACGGCAGACAGCGATTGTCGGGTTTCTCGCACGTGGCTGAGCCTTCGTGGCTGAACGGGAGAGTCGGAGTTTCGGATGCTGAGGCCCCAACCACCAAGGTCCACAGGCCGACTCGGACCTCAGGTTAAAGAGGTAAGAGAGTGCGGAGCCGAAAGAGCCTCTGAGCTGGGAAAACACGTGATCGATCCACGATCGACAGATCTGCTACCCAGATCGGTGAGCAGGCAAGGGCGATCGGTACATCGTGGTGCCCAGATTTCAGGGTCGCGGCACTCGGCTCACCTGGACTGAGTACCAAGACCAAAGGAACTGCTGCCACGTTCCCAGGAACGCTGCAGATTGACGTGACGTACATGAGTAGCGACACCTGACGGCTGTGAGTTGACCTCGCGTCCGACAAGCCGTCAATCAACACGTCTCTCAGGTCGCGTTGATTGACTTCCTGCTCATGTACGTTACGTTCATCTGGTCGGCCTCCTGGGCCGCCTCTCATGAACGGTGCAGCAACAAGCACGGAGGACCCGTGGGAGCAGTACGCAGACTGGTCGACGCCGACACCGGCGAAGCCGTCCCCTATGCGCCGTATGCCTTCTCGGGGAAACACACCCAAGTGGACAAGGCGCGCGTGGAGGCAATCACCGAGAGTAAGGCGTTCACCCCGAGCCAGAAGTTCCTCGTACTGTGGTGGATCGGCGTCTCGCCCGAGGGACTGGAGCCGCTGCGGGCGACCGGCGCGGACATCGCCCGCCGTGTCGGCATGTCCACCGACGCCGTCGGAAAGATCAACAGGAAGCTTGCCAAGCACCGCATCCTGATCATCCGGGGCCGCATCGGGAACTACAACTTTTACCGAATCAGCCCGTACATTTCCTTCCACGGGACCGGGATCGAACAGCGCGAAGCGGTCAAGACCTGCAACCCCCCAGAGATCCCTGGATTCAACGAACAGACCCCTGCGCGGTGGGAGGCCCAGTGAACAGCGACGACAAACTCAAGACCCTTCACCTGCTCCAGCGCACCGCCGGAATGACCGCCAACCAGCGGCTCGTCGTGATGCTCTACGCCGTACACCCCACCGACCGCGCCGGCACAGTCGTAGAGACTGGCGCGGAACTGGCCAAGCTGGTCGGACTGTCCCCGCCAGTCTTCTCCCGCACACGCCGGCAGGTCATCGAAGCCGGATGGCTCGAAGAGTCCGAACGCCTCGCCCACATCCGCTACTACCGGCTGAGCCCCAAGGCCACAGGAGAGAGCGTCGTCGTGGAGCTGCGTCGAGCAACCTGAACGGTTCTGCAGGCGTAGCTCATGTACTCCACGTCAATGAGTAACGACCGAGAGGACGTCCTCATTGCGGTTCCGGCGATGACATGACACAGAGTCCAGGCCATGCCGGGCCTGTCAAGCGCGACTTCGACGGCGCCCCGCGACTGGGCAGCAGGGCTCGCTGTGATGGCGCCTGCATCACCCACCGCTCCAGGGGGGTGCAGGCCGGCCGTCTGGGTCCAGGCCGTACGGCCAGCGCCCTTCGAAGCCGAACTGCCAGGCCCCGCCGGTGTCAGCGGCCTGCCGGGCCAGGGCTTCGGCGCCTTCGTGGTCGCCAGCCTCCTCCCGCATCCGCACCAGAGCCACCAGGGGGCGGGCCTCGCCAGCGTGAGGAAATTTGGACAGAGCTGTTGCCTGCCGGGCCAGGGCTTCGGCGCCCTCGTGGTCGCCGGCCTCCTCACGCATCCGCACCACCTCAACAACTGCTTCGATGTTGCCGAGTTCGGCTGCCTTGCGAGCCAGACCCAGAGCACTGGCAGGATCCCCAGCTTCTTCCCGCATCCTCGCCAAGGTCATCAGAGCCGTTGAATCACCGGCGTCAGCCGCACGCCACGCCAGGGCTTCAGCTTCTTCCCGGTCCCCGGCCTCCTCTCGCAGCCGCGCCAGCACGTTCAGGCCTCGGGTATTGCCGGTGTCCGCGGCCCTGTCGGCCAGACCCTGGGAGCCATGGCGATCCCCTCTGTCTTCGCGCAGTTCTACCAACGCAACCAGAGCATCGGCACTGCCAGCGTCAGCCGCCCGGGAGACCAGGGCTTCAGCGCTCTCGCGATCGCCAGCCGCCACACGCCTCCGTGCCCAATCCACCAACATCGCCGTGACGTCAGCGGCTACGGCGGCGTCGGCAGCCTGGCGGATGAGAGTAGTGGTGCTGCCGCGGTCCCCGGCTTCCTCGCGCATCTGCGCCAAGGACATCAGCGTCACGTAGTCGCCGGCGGCGTTGGCAGCATCGGCAGCCCGGCGGCAGCAATGCTCGGCAGCATCACGGTCACCTGCCTCCTCCCGTATCTGTGCCAGAGCCAGCCAGGCGTGCGCGTCACCTCGATCGGCTGCTCGGCTGTAGAGGATCTCAGCGCTGTCGCGGTCCCCGGCCTCCGTACGCATCCGCGCCAGTGCAACGAGAGCTTCGGTACTGTCGGCGCCGACGGCGCGGGCATACAAGGCTTGGGCTTGCTTGGTATCTCCGCTCACCTCACGCGCTCGTGCCAAAGAGACCAGGGCACGCACGCCCCCGATCCCGACGGCTCGGCTGTAGAGGATCTCAGCGCCGTCGCGGTCCCCAGCCTCCGCACGCATCCACGCCAGGATGATCATGGAATCGGGGTCGTTGGCATCAGCACCCTGCCGGTAGATGACCTCGGCGCCTTCGCGGTCTCCAGCCCCCTCTCGCAATCGCGCCAGGGCCCTCAGCGCGATGAGCTCTCCCAGGTCAGCGGCTCTTCGATACAAGATCTCAGCACCGATGGTGCTATCCGGCTCTTCTGCCCTTGCCCTGAAGTACAGTCGGCCGGGTTCCACAGCGTCGGCGACCCGCCGATACAGGTTCGCGGCCTCTTCACGATCGCCCGCTTCCTCTCTCATCCGCGCCAGCTCGGTAAGAGCCTCGACGCTGCCTGTGTCCGCCGCCCTGCGGAGATGAGCCTCAGCGGCATAACGATCGCCTGCCGCTGCTCGTGCTTGTGCCAGCGCTTCAAGCGTCCGTTGATCCCCGGCATCGCCAGCCCGGAGCCGGAGGCTGTGAGCCCACTCGAGGCGGTAGCGCAATTCGGCGGCACCGCTGAGGGTGCTGAGCGCCGCAGGATCGGTCAGATGGTCGCGGGCGGCGTGCCAAAACGACGCCGGGGGACAGAGCGCCCGCCGAACGCCGCGGCCGTGCTGTTCGAGGAAGTCAGCAAGGCGAAAGACCGCCCCCACTGCCGGGGAGTGCTGGTGAGGTCGCGCAGAGGGCCGCAGAGGGCGAACTCGCGTGAGTCGAAGGGGTGCCTGGTGGCCGTGGACGGGCAAGGCAAGCTCAGCAAGCACCCTCTCTGCCCAGTCCTCAGCGAGCCGGTCACCATCGTGTTCACTGAGGTATTCGAAGGCTGCGTCGATGAGGAAAGACTGCGGCAGGTGAAGGCCGACCCCGAGGCGGCGCGCATCCATCGCTGCTTCCAGCACCGCCCGGGCGGCTGGCGTGCCCTGCTCGTAGCGGCGCAGGAGTTCAGGCGCTCCGGCAAGATCCTGTGTCACCCGTCGATCCGTAGACGCCCGCCTGAGAGTCGCGCCCAGCAGCCCATCGCCGGCATCCGCGAGAGCAGCTGCCCGGCGCAGCGCCTCCTGGTCGAACGTGTCGGGAACAGCGATGGTCCGCCCAGCCAGCAGTTCCCGAACCCGGCTATGCGGGTCTGGGGCGTTCGGTGAGGGAAGAGCTGCGTACTGGTTGGCGTACTCGGGCCAGAGCGTGCCCAACACCAAGACGGGGCTGCGTTCGGAGGAGGTCAGGAGGCTGTGCACAGCCGCCGCGACTCGCTCTCCCACCCCGGGATCGCCCAAATAGTGCTGGGCCTCGTTCAGCCAAACGACCGTGAATGGCTGCACCCGATCGAGGTCCTCAAGCGCTGCGTCAGCGCGCGTGGGATCGAAGGGATGCCACAGGCGCCAGCCCTGGCGTGCGAGTGGCTGCACGGCCTCCCAACAAGCTCGCGTCTTCCCTGTCGAGGACGAGCCAACCAGGACTACCAAACGGCTGCGGCCCTCGGCAGCATCCTGCACCGCAGCCGCCAGGATCGCGTCATGGGCGCGGGCGACATAGCCAGGCAAGGCTCGCCCGCACTCAGCGCCGGCGCCAAGAGCAGGACCAGCAGGGTGGACCTCCAAAACGTGGGGGTCCCATTCGTCGATCGGTTTGCCCGGTCCCTGCTCCTTTGCCGAGGCGGTCCCGGATTCACCGACGGCAGCCCGACGCAGGTCCAGGAGCCGTTGCTCCGGCAGACGCAGCACTCGCGCCAGGGCGACGACCGTCGCTGCTGCTGGCACAGGTCCGCCAGTCTGGAAGGCCTGATGGACGGTGGTGCGCCCCAGATTCGCACGCGCTTTGACCTGCGTCTTAGTCAGCCCGGTGCGGGCCAGCCCGTCAGCCAGCGTCCGGCGTAGCTCGGTTAGCGCCGCCTCTCGGCTCGCCTGTTCGTCGTGCATGCGACTGTCCCCCGGATTTGTTCGTCGGTGTTCATCTTCGTCCGGGCGAACCATGGTGAACACCGTTTCCGGGAGCTTCGATCACGTCAACGTCCCCCGTCTCCAAGGAGCTTGCCGTGTACAGATACGCCCTCGTTCTGATCACCACCGCGCTGGTGGTGATCCTCGCGTTGCTGGTCGCCCTTGTTGCGGGCACGCTTGCCCGTCTGGACGGTGCTACGTACCCCACGGCGCTCATGCGGGCCGCCACCACGTTTGCCGCGGTCATAACGCTTGCCGCCGCCGTGACCGGCGCACTTGCGGCGATCTCCCAATGAGGCAGAGGCGACGCCGATAGCCACACGTGGCTGGTGAGCGGTGTAGGTCAGGCCGATCGGCATTGCGCAGCCTTGCTGAGGGGCAGTTGGGAGCAAGGCGGCACCCACGACCAGGACGAAGCGGAGAGAAGTGCAGGGGCCCCGGAAGATGGCGCCTTCGACAGCACACACCGGACCGGGGCCCTCCGCGTGAGCTCCGCTTGCCTGCCGTCTTCACAACCAACAAACCAAGGAGGGCTCTCCTGGAGAGTACCGCCCCCACAGCCTTCAGTCAGGCAGGGACGGCCTCTGCCAAGCCGAGCCTATCCGATCGACCGTTTTCCATGTACGTGACAAGTTGGCTGGTTGAGCTAGGACAGCTTAGATCCGACCACCTTCTCAGCCCTGAAGCGACGATTGTCCGATAATTTTGAGAAATGCAAGGGCGGCAGATGAGATATTGTCAATTTATCAATCCCTCATTATCTGGTTGCTGAAGATGAAGTATGCGGCTTCTCTGAAGCCGATTTAACTGCGACCCAGCGGGTTAGTCATGACCACCTTTCGCTGCTGAATAGAATTCTAGAGACGGCCCCAGCGCCGACACGGTTAATTGACCCTGATCCTTTGTCAGGGATGATGTGTGTCGCCGTGTTGACCCACGAGCTGAGCAACAGAGCCGGTTCCGGAAGCACTTCACCCCCGAGCCCGGACACGTTCCTTCTCCGTCTCGGATACCGTGTGGCCCTGGGTGCTCAACTCTTCGTTCCCGGGAGGGGGCGGAGCAGTAGCATCCGGGATGCACCACTCGCGGTGCCGACGACTTCGACCTGGCAGCCCTGCTGCCAGCCGTCGGGCCCTCCGCGTGAGCAACGCCAAGTCCGTCTTCACAACCACGAAAAGATCATGAAAGGGCTCCTATGAGCGCAGCAGCAATCCCATCGGCCGGTCCGCCTGATGAGTGCGGGGCATGCACGGAGCGCAAGAAGGCCGCCGACCGCACCAAGAACCGCCTGGTCACGGCAGGGCAGTCCCTGCTGGTGACTGGTCAGGCCGCTCTGAGCGGCACCGGCATCCTGCTGTTCGTTGAGGGTCAGCCGTTGCAGGCCAGCGCCGCCGGCGTGCTCGCTGGCCTGGGCTTCCCGGCGATCAAGATGCTGTCGAAGCTTCGTCCGAAGGACTGAAGTAGGCGTCCCACCAGAGAAGTTCTGGTGGGACGCGCCCTCACGGGTGGGGCCCGGAACCACATACATGGTTCCGGGCCCCACTCATTTGGTTCGGTCCTTCGCCCTTGCAGTAGTTCGTCCACAAGGTCCAAAGCCGCTGCAACCTCGCCTGCACCTACTGCTACGTCTACGAGGTCGGGGACACCAGCTGGCGACGGGGTACGCGACGCAGCTCGATCGCGAGTCCGGACGAAATCCAGTAGTTCTTCACCGCGTTTGGGCGTGATGGGCCTGCGCCCCGGCCGCGGGTATGTGAAGTGCGTCCGTGACGTTGGCGAGGTCATGGGCGGCTGCACCCGCACGCGACGCGTCGATCTAGGACGCGCTCACCGCCCTCGATCCGCCCCGGATCGACCACCTGCTCCCGCACTGCACCTGGTCCAGCCTGCCGTCCAACCCGTGCGGCCCCGACGGCTGAGCGCCGCTCCCGCGACCAAACCGCGCGGCACGACACGTTGTACGCGCCCTGGAAAGAGAACCGGCACAGGCGTATTTCCCTTGGACCACGACAACCCTGGTCCGCACCCTGCGCAGCCTGCCCATGCCGCTCTCCGCCCTGATACTCCGAAAACTGGCCTCGCTCCAATAGCTGGAGTCGGTTCACGGTTCGATGACGACGGGGCCCGGCCCCGTACGCCGACTGGCCTTCGACAGCTTGGTGCTCAGCTTCCTGTACGGCGGCCCGGGCTGCACCGACCAGTGGCGGCTCCGTGACCCCGGTGGGCGAGGTGGGCAGGCCCTCTCTC
>NZ_JBMOXD010000015.1:0-16024 GCF_049315265.1 Lysinibacillus sp. NPDC056220 | reverse complement strand
GATTATGCATCAAGGACTCCTCCATGCAGACCATTTATTTATCGATTCCACGCATGTTAAAGAAACTAGCTACTTGGACATGGCAGACAGCTTAAGAGAGCATCTATGCTCGAAGAGGATGTTAGATACAGCAATGATATACCAAATATTGAATATGAAAGAGAAAGAAAAATGACAAAAGCCATCGAGAATGAACTTCTCGACGGCTTTTGTCTACAGTCTGAAACGACAATATTCAAAGGATATATTCGTTTTTAAATTTTACAATGAAATAAAGTTAAGCAAGCAATCTTCACGGTGGATGGTCTGTTTTCGGTGGCGGAATAGCCCTTCCTTCCAACTGTCTTCGTAAAATGAACTTTTAAGGGTATAAACGATAATGACAAATCATCAAATCATTTAGCAGCCCAAATATCAAGCTCTATTTTAATCTCTGGCAAACCTAGTGCTGATACATAGGCTATGGTCATTGATGGATAGGAATCGCCAAACATACCTTGCCATTGCTCGTCGAAATTATCCCAATCTATTTCCTCTGTAGCCCAAATATTGACCTTTACAATGTGAGAGGCATCAATTCCCTCTGAAGCTAAAATCGTTTCAATATGATAAAAGGTATTTGTTATTTGTTCCTCTAATGTCTGTGGTAATTGATCATCTTGGTCCAAACCAATTTGACCAGAAAAAACATACATTGTTGCATCTTTTGGAATAATTGTGACATGACTATATTTCCCTACAGGCTTTGGTGCCTGTATTGGGTTTTTACGCACTAGTTTTGATTTCATGTTGAATCTCCTTTAGGTTCTTTTTTTCTAAAAAAGTGCAGACTTATCCCTTGTTCAACTATTCTAGAAAAAAACAGCAGTGGAGAATCCAATGCCCATGCTTAAAAAACGGATAGATCTTTTTTTCATAAGCTTTCTCCCCTTTACCTAAAGTTATTGCCATATTACCATTTCTATCCCTCTTTTTCAATTTATAACTGAAATTATTAAGAATTTTCTTTTTAAGACTCTGAGGCAATTAACTATTTAAACATAGCGAATCTAACATATACTTAATAGTGTAAAGCTAAATTAGCCTTACACCTCCGAAATTGTTACTAGGGTTACTCCATCCCAAGTGGCCCTTCCTTTTTTCACAATTAAAACTAGGTACTCTCTTTGTGGAGTACCTAGTTTTTTTGTTAGTATGCGTGTTCATTCACAGAATACCATATCATCCTCTACAATTTTTCAACAAACTTCCAATAGGTGCCGTAAGCATAAACCATGATTGAAGTGCGCTTATATGTACTGGCATGATATTCTTTTCTTTTTACATCAAGTAAGGTATACAATTTACAAAATAAGTAAATGATATGTTTTGTAAGGGGGGAATCGCTATGAACACTAATGTGACTAAACCCTAAACCCTTTATTCCATCCCCAAGTTCATAGCGATTACCGTTCTAAAAAATTCAGGTCTCATTCGAGTACCTGTTTTTTTTCATCGTTTTTTATAGTTTTTAGGGCATTATCATTTACTACGTGTCGGATGTCCATTGATATAATTTATACTGTCTTTCATTTCTTCTAATAATTTTGTTTGTCTTTTTAGTTGCCCAATCGTACTAATAGCAAACCAAATTATAAAAATAATCGGAATTATGTAAAACAACAGTCCTACTATCGAAAATAAACTAAATATAATATCTCCATTATTATAATTATTCAAATCCTAAACCTCCTGTCTTTAAACAAGATTGTAGCATACTAGATTTCAATTTGGTATTAAAATGGAAAATGTCAATGTGTTATAACGATTATTCTTTGCAGGCTACTCACTTTTCCCACAGAAAACGAGTAGCCCTCTTCTACAAAGAATTAACCTGAAATAAGACGTTTTTCTTTTAATGATCCCACTTGACCAAGAATTAGGGCTCCGAACATTTGTATAATCGTCTTCACTATAATTTGTCCTACAATAGCGGCAGGTACTGCTTCCCAAGGCAATATATTAGCTCCAAGTGGACTCAATCCAATGACTACAAAGATTGCAGAATCCAAAAACCCTCCCACGATTCCACTGTAAAGCACTCGCCAAGCCATTGGTAATTTCAGTCGACTATAGATTTCTGTATCAGCTGTTTCAGCCACAACAAATGAGACAGCCGATGCTACCACAATTAAAAGTGTATCCCCGAGTATGAATGACACTACTGCTGATAAAATTAAAGCTGTAACGATAAAGAAATATGTCTTTGTTCTACCATATTTATTTTGCACAAGGTCCCTGAAAATAAAGGTCGCCCCTATTAAAAGCGTCCCCATTGGAACAATAAACATCCCAAACTGTAATGGCGCAAATGCTGCTGTTACCACATTAGCGATGATAATCGATAATAAATAAAATAAAATTCTCATTCTGGTACTCCTCTAATACATTTCTAGACATTTCGTAATGGCACACTATACACCTCTTTTATTTCCCCATACAAGAGTGTGCAACTGTGGCAATACTTTAACATCCTTTAATTCCTCATCTTTCAACACGCTATCAATCAGTGCATGATATTTATCTAGTAAATTTTTCATTAATCGCGAATTGTCATTCGTTGTGAGATCATCATTGCCGACTTGAAGATAAAAGGGGATAGTTGGAAATTGATGGTGAATTTGTTTAGCAAAATCGTAATCCTCTTGAGTAAAAACGACTATTTTTAGAGAAATATGGTGATGACTATTTTGCAATCTAAGTTTTCCAAAAATATCTACCAACACTGAATACTCTGTTGTCATACCTGAACTAGGCGCCTTGGGAGAAATGGTCAATTCATCAATGTCGTACATCCAGTTCTGCCACCTACTTCCTTGTGTTTCCACCGCAACCTTTATGTTGTTTTCTTTTAAAATGGCAATAAGCGTCTCTAAATTAGCATAAAGTGCAGGATTGCCGCCTGAAATCGTAACATATGAAAAGCCATTACCCCCAAGACGCTTCAACTCTGCCCAAATCTCTTCCGCTGTCATTTGAACAATAAGATGCTTTCCGCTACCGTCCCACGTAAACGACGAATCACACCACGAACAAGAATAATCACAGCCAGCCGTTCTTACAAACATGGTCTTTTGGCCCACTACCATTCCCTCGCCTTGAATTGTCGGTCCAAATATCTCGATAACAGGTATCTTACTCAACTTCCATCCACTCCCGTCTCGCTTCTGCATAGCTTGTTGGAGTTTCATATAGTCTGATAAATTCTACACGCGCACCATTATTTCTTTGCTCATCACGCAAGGCCACTACCATGTTATCGTAAATCCAAACAACTATATTTTCTGCTGTAGTATTCATAGGTGGGAGCGTTTCGTTTAAATAACGGTGATCCAGATGAATCTCAATTTTTTGTTTCCATATTCTTTTGATATCACCAAAATCAATCATCAAGCCGCGTTCATCTGTATATCCACTAAGTCCCAATACAACACGATAAGTATGGCCATGTAGGTTTTTACATTTGCCCTCATAATGATGTAAATGATGAGCAGCATCGAAGGTAAATTCTTTGCTTACGAGCACACGCTTAGCATGATAGTTCAATTGATTACTTTGGATATCTACCCCTATTTTTTGGAGCTTATCGACGATTTTAAAATCTGACATGCTTAAAACTCCTTCCTATAGCTTAGATACTCATCAAGCCCTTTTTTTCGCAGTTTACATGCGGGGCATTCCCCACAACCATCTGCGATTACTCCGTTATAGCAAGTCAATGTTCTTTCCCGAACAAATTCTAGAGCTCCAAACTGATCGGCAAGCTCCCATGTCTGCGCTTTATTGAGCCACATTAACGGTGTATCAATCACAAAGGAATTATCCATCGATAAATTTAACGTTACATTCAAGGACTTAATAAAAACATCTCGGCAATCCGGATATCCACTGAAATCTGTTTCACATACACCAGTTACAATATGCTTGGCTCCTATTTGACTTGCTAAAACACCAGCGAATGAAAGAAAAAGAAGGTTTCGTCCAGGTACAAATGTCGATGGAAGCTCACCATTTTGACCGTCTTCCACTTTAATGTCTTGTCGTGTCAATGCATTCGGAGCAAGCTGATTTAAGAGGGTCATATCAAGTATGTGATGCTTAATACCAAGCTCCTCTGCTATCTGTTCCGCACATTCAATTTCAAGGCGATGTCTTTGTCCATAATTAAAAGTCACGGCCTCAATCTCTGCAAAACGTTCTTTTGCCCAAAACAGACAAGTTGTACTATCCTGACCTCCACTAAATACAACAATTGCTTTCTCCTGCTTCATCTATAAAAACTCCCTTTGATGGAAAAAACAGCACGCTAAGAAAAGGTGCTGCTTTCTCCTTAGTTTTTTTAAGAGGGTAGCTAAAAACCTCTTTTTTGATTGGACTAACTAATTTCTCGTTATCGATTATCAATTTTTTCTGGATAAAGGTCATGGTTCATTAAACGGTAATTTGCGATTTCTTCATATTTAGTCTCTGGCTTCCCATAGTTACACCACGGATCGATTGAAATCCCCCCACGTGGCGTAAACTTCCCCCAAACCTCGATATATCGAGGGTCAAGCAATGTAATTAAGTCATTCATAATGATGTTAACGCAATCTTCATGGAAATCACCGTGATTTCTAAAACTGAATAAATACAACTTTAGTGATTTACTCTCTACAATTTTTTTGTCTGGAATATACGAGATGTACATCGTTGCAAAATCAGGTTGATTGGTAAGCGGGCATAAACTAGTGAACTCTGGACAATTAAACTTAACGAAATAATCGCGATTGGAATGAAGATTATCTACTGCCTCCAATACCTCAGGTGCATATTCAAATGAATAGTTCGTTCCTTGATTACCTAATAATGTTAAATCCTTTAGTCCTTCTTCATGACTTCGACCAGACATAAAAAAACCTCCTTGTAAAATGTTTCCCAACACTTTCAAGAGAGGCTTTACCAATTCATCTATTAAAACATACGTCTAAACATAAAAAAGCCACGTCCGATATGGACATGGCAAATTGTCATGTTTCCATAGTTTTTTATAGAGGGTATCAGCTATGAACCTCTCCCGATCAAGTTCGGGCATTCTTTTCCTCCATATAATACGAAAAATAGTACGAAACGTCAAATAGATTTTTTCATACAAAATCCCAGAATTGCTTCTTCTGAAATTACACTGTCATTCTAGGCTATATTTTAGCAGCTCATAAAATCTTAGCTGGGCATAGTTTCATTACTATTCGTAAAAAATAAAACCTGAGTGTAGTATTACTTAAATCCTATAATCCACTCTAAAGTAATACTATTATAGTCGGTTAGAAGTGACCTTTCTCAGCTCTATTAGCGCAAAATTAGCTAGATAATGCTCCCTTAAAATGAAAAAGCTCCTAACATATTTTCAAACTGAAATAAATCAACTACAATGGACAAATGGTAGAAATTCTAAAATCTACCCAATTACCTTAATTTATACAAATTTACTGTGAAGGAGCACGAACATGAAAAAGAAGTTTTTATCCTTACTCATGACCGTCATAATGGTCCTGTCCGTAAGTGTAGCGGTGTATGCTGATGAAAAGTCACCACCTGCGACAAGAGGAGAAATTGTTAAAACCTTGTTGATAGCTGCAGATACCTATCAACCAGGACTAAATAAGGAGGCAATTATACAAGGCTCTAAAAACAAAGATTTACGAGAAAATGAGCCAGCGAAGAAAGTTGAAGCTTTAGTTATGTTGAGCAGAGCATTCGGCGAATTGCCAAAGCCTGTTGGAAATGATCTTCGCAGTGGCACATTTGGAGTTGAGTATACTGATGTACCTACATGGGCTAAGAAAGATATCGATAAACTGACTAAAGCAGGCATACTGACAGGCAACCCTGACGGTACATTAGGAGCAAATGAAGAAATTACTATCGATGAATTCCAAAACCTGATTGCCAGAATATGGACACTTAAAGGTTCCCATTTAAACGATGATTTTTATGAAGCCATCAATAAGGAATGGTTAAATAAATCGACTATTCCAGTCGGAGAAATCATGGGCGGCGGATTTTCTGAGCTTCAAAAACAGAATACTGATAAAATCGAAAAGATAATAGATGAGCTCTCTGGCAAACAATTTGCAAAAGGATCAAAAGAGCAGAAAATTGCCGATTTCTATTCGACAGCATTGGATACAAACAATAGAAATAAACAAGGAATTGAGCCCATTCAAACATATGTAAAAGCAATTGATGAAGCTAAAACTCTTGCTGAACTTGTGCAAGCAGATCTTCATTTGGAGAAAGAATTAGGTATAAGCTCACTATTCAGCTTTGCCATTATGAACGATGCAAAGAATAGCAGTGAAAATGCTTTGTATTACACTGGGTTAGCTACTGGTTTGGATAAGAACAGTTTTGTAACTGAAGACTCTAACGCGAAAAAAGCCTATATTCAGTATATGACCAGACTATTAGTACTATCGGGCGAAAAAGAATCTACGGCAATTGCTCTAGCAGAGAAAATTTATGAAATGGAAAAAAGCTTAGCTTCCGTATCACTTGACCCTCATGAACAAGGCGACGTTAAGAAATACTATAACCCTTATACAATCGAGCAATTTAACAGCATGTTCAAAACAGTAGATATGAAACAAGTTTTAAATTCGATGAAAGTTGACAGTGTTGATAAAGTCATCGTATTTGATGTGAAGCTGGCGCAAAAAGGCGCGGAGCTCTTGAATGAAAAGAACCTTAATGTGCTGAAAGCTTACTCTAAATTGCAGCTCCTTATGGCAACTGGCGGTCTGTTGTCAGATGAATTCGGAGATGCTGCTAATGAGTTTTCTGCAACGTTATATGGAGTTTCAGGCGTAAAAACAGATAAGGAAATCGCAATAGCTAAGACAACTAGCACAATGAGCGGATACTTGGAGCAACTGTTCGCCGAAGAACATTTTTCACCAAAAGCTAAAAAAGATGTTGAACAAATGGTAGATAAATTAATTGCTACGTATGAGGAAAGAATCAAATCCCTTGATTGGATGTCAGAAACAACAAAAGCTAAAGCAATTAAAAAGCTGGATACAATGATTGTTAAAATCGGTTACCCAGATAAGTGGGATACGACATTAGATAAAGTAACTATCAAGACATATGACGAAGGTGGTTCGCTATTTTCTAATACCTTCACAGTAACCAAAGCATACATTGATAACACAAAAGCTAAGCTAGGAAAACCAGTAGATAGAACGGCATGGGTAACGAGTGTCTATACCGTTAATGCTTTTTACAATCCTCTTAATAACGAAATTACGTTCCCTGCTGGTATTCTTCAAGCGCCTTTTTATGATATTAACGCTAAACCTGAAGAAAATTATGGTGCCATTGGCATGATTATTGGTCATGAAATCAGCCATGCATTTGATAACAATGGATCTGCATACGACGAAAATGGAAATGCAAATAACTGGTGGACAGAAGAAGACTTTAAGAAATTCGAAGAGAAAAACCAAAAGCTGATTGAGTTTTATAATGCCATTGAGATTATTCCTGGTGTTTTGAATGACGGTCAGCTTACATTAAGCGAGAATGGCGCTGATTTAGGTGGAATGGCGGCTTCACTGCAGGTTGTCTCTCAAATGAGTAAACCAGATTTTAAAGCATATTTCGAAAGTAATGCAAAAATGTGGAAATCCACAACAACAAAAGAATTTGCAGCAATTTTGAGCAAAAATGATGTACATTCATCCAATAAAGTTCGGGTAAACCGCACGATTGTAAACTTCCAGGAATTCTATGACACCTATGGAATTAAGCCTGGAGATGGCATGTATGTAGCTCCGAAAGATCGAGTTTCCATCTGGTAAACAGCTAATTCAATAGCTCTTACATCCCTATAAAAAAGTTAAGTGACTGTCTAGAGAAAGAGTATGGCGCTTTACTAAGATTGTTGCTGTTAAAACAAAAAGGCAGATTTAATCTATACATTTAGATTAAATTCTGTCTTTTGTTTCAATATTTCATGCATTAAATTTATCCATATTAGCAACCTTATCATTTTGGCTTACCTACTAAAACAAACGAGTAAAAGTTTCTCTAAATATTACCTATCATCACTTCATGTACTTTAAGGGGATAAAAAAACATCTTTCACCCACACTAATGGTGGAGGTGAGATGATGATGGGTAATAATAAACATAAAAATAATAAAACGCAAGACAACAAAAAACAACAGAATCAAAATCAAAATGCTAACAGAGAGCGTAAAAACAGAGAAGAGTTCGCAGAGGAAATAGATTTCAGTCAAATTATAAATGAAAAGAATAAATAATTAATGTGGAACGTAGCCCCAATATCCTTTTAAAAAGCTGTATATTGGGGCTTTTTGTATTTCCTTAAACGAACCCCCTTCTATTGGCTATTTATACATTACCTAGATAGCTTCGTGTTATATTCTGAAGAACAATTTGTCCATTCTTACTGTATTTTTCGAATAACCCCGACAGGAGAAAAATGAAATTTTCATATTCGTCGTCGTGTTTTTTTGGAGCATACGAAGCTGATAAATTCCTTCCCAAGAAATCCTCATAATTAAAAATCAAATCATTTTGATACTTTATAAGCTCATACTTTCCATCCTTAAAAAAGCTGTTAAAAATTGCTGGAGTATCTTCCATTCCACCGCTAAATCCTTTGAAATTCGAACAGGTCTTTTGGCAAATTGCTGCATTCTCTTGAATAATTGGACTAGTTAAATCTCTACTATTCCACACAAGAGCAACATTTGCATTTTGTTTTAATATCCGTTGACATTCCATTTTAAAAGCTTTTTTATCAAACCAATGAAATGCCTGTGCCACAGTTACTAAATCAATACTATTGCCTTTTAATGTGGTATGTTCAGCAGTTCCTTTTATTGATTTAAAACGAGAATGGAAGCTTAAAGACTCCTCAGCCATCTTTCTCATGTCGTCATTTGGCTCCACACCAATAACATTCATCCCTTTTTCAAGTAACTGACGGCTCAATATCCCCGTACCTGAACCAATATCTGCCACCGTCTGTTCTCCTTTAAGTTGGTTTGCTGAAAACAAATAATCAATATATTCATTAGGGTAACTAGGGCGATATTTCGCATATATTTCGGCCTTGTCCGTAAAATTTTCAGTTGTTTTCACTGTACACCCTTCCTCCCCACACTATTTTCTTTAATGTTTTGATAAGGAGATAAGGATCATACCTTATCAAAATTCATTATCACTCACAATTTATTAGCCCTCCGAAGCTTCAACACTTTTACAGACCATTAATACATTTCCTTCTAAATCTTTGAACACAAAATAAAAATCATCCTGTATTTCTGTTAAAAGTTCAACATGATTGTCTTTCATAAATTGATAAGAAGCTTGGATATCGTCCGTCACAAACTGAATGGATGGAACTTGGTAGGTGGCAATATCTCCATCCTCTTTTCTCCACATTGGCATAGCATCTAAAATTAACCCAGCCGTTCCTTCCATGGGTGCCACGAATAAATGCCCAAAATGTTCTTCTCCCCCCTCCAAACCAAATATTTTCCTGTACCATTCTATTGCCTTCTCTAAGTTACGAACTGGAACAAACACAGCACCCACTCTGTTTTTAATTGGGGTATTATTGTTAGAAATAATCATTCATACACTCTCCTTCCAATCAAGCATTCCATATACTTTAGAATTCTACCTCACCCTACTATTCACCTTTATTAGTTATCTATTACAACATCACTATCACAGCAAAAAAAAAGCGTTAATCGATGGAGGATTAACGTCACAAATGTTTCTTTATTTTTATCTCTCATTTTAACCTCTAGCTTAAGATCATTCATCTATCCTGATTTTCATAATAAGCTTCATCCGCATATTTTCGGTCTGTTCCTTTTAGGTAGGCTAGGATGATTGTCGGACGCTTAAGTAAAATCCAATCCCCATTTTTATCAAATTTTCTACTTGATGTGATCATTCCATTTTGAATTGTCCCATATTTTTTCCCGTTCTTTTTTCCCCACATTTTTAATCGTTTAGCAAAATCTGCATCTTCTGCCATAAGCATTTCTTCATTAAAACCATTAATCGATTTAAAATCCTTTTTATTACACCAAAAGATTCCCACAGATATGGCTCCATATTTAAAGAATAATGGACCAATCAATAACATAGCTGAAACAAAAATTCCTAAAGACATTCTCTCAAACTTCCCTGTAACTCCACCGCCAATGTATTTTCCAGAGCTTAAATACTCCTCTACCTTTAACAACACATGGTCATTCATCCGTGTATCTGCATCAATCGTTACGATGATTTCACCTCTTGCTATTTCAACACCAGCATTCCTTATCTTAGAGAGGTTCTTGTCGTTATTCTCTAATACGATACAATTGTACGATTTTGCAATATCCTCCGTTCTGTCTGTACATCGATTTAATACAACAATGATTTCCACTTGATGTTCAAATGGCTTGGAAGCTTTTAATATGGATTCTATGCATTTTCCAATGTACTGTTCTTCGTTATGCGCGGGTATTACAACTGAAAATTTTATTTCCTCTTTATTTTTTTCCTTTAAAACGTTCTCCTTCTCATTCATGTAAAATCTCCCCTTTAACTAACAGTAACTTACACAAGAGTGAGTAATATGGAAATGAAATCAAAGTGGCACTACCTATTCACTTTATTTCCAAACCTACCCATTAATTATTATCTCATTGAATTAATGGTCTCAGCTAGTTAGAATTTGAATTTTTTTCTAATTATTATGTATTGTAGAAATAAAAAAATTAGAAGTCTTTATCAACATAAGTTTTTCCTTTTCCCACATTTCAGAACGCCTAAATTTCCTTTCGTCACCTTCTAGAACATTATGTGAATAAGCTTCTGAGTTCAAATTTACAACAAACTGCAAAACCAAAAGGCATAAACCCCTTGAAGTGATGCTGTTGCGTTTTTAATCAAGAGGAAATGATGAGATGAAAAGATTCGTGTAGAATATCAGCTACACAAGCTTGAAGTGCGTGCCAACACATCCCTTGAACTTGAACACCTGCAAGCTTGCTTTCTCAAGAGAGCTGATTGGGATCAAAGCCCATTCAAAATCTATTTTTTGCCATCAAAGAGTACGAATTATTCAAAAGAAATGGGCCATTAAATAGAATAGTATGCTACGGGAGAATGAGAACGTGGTGAATTGAGCAAATGTAAAGTTCACTGCTCCTGTAGAAAGTGCGGTTATAAGCAGATCACACGTTAACAACAGATAAATAGACAGGAAATAGACGATCATGACTATTTCCTCTTTGTCGATATGATTTCATTCCCCCATGATGATGCATTATATTTCCCTTGTGAAAAGCTATCTAGCTAGGAAATAAAAAAATAATTTCCCGGGTAAGCGCAAGAAATGACAAGTTTAGTCTCCTCTTTTAACACTAGACGACTGATTTCATCATAATCCTTGACTTACTCAAGCATCTGAGTAGTATTCTTACCCTCATCATATTGCCTTTCAATAATAGTCGATAGGAAATTTCCAAAAGAATGTTGTATCTATCGGCCGGCCATTTTTGTCTTGCCTCGCGCGTGTTTATGCAGTGTTCGGCCATCGACTGCCTCCCATTTCCCATTTTTTTCTAATCCTATATTCAATTTTTTTAATAGACACATTACCAATCATCTTCCATATTCGATTCATATACTATTAATGAAAATAAGATAAGATGTATTTTTTTTAAAACTTACATGTTTCACTGTGAAAATAATCAACTTTTTTCACCCGTATAACTCTCGTAAATCTCATTGGATAGGTAAATGAATTTGAAGTTTTTCAGTAAATATTATTGTTTTGGAAGGAGGTGAAAAAATGGCACTTTCAATTATAAATATTCATGTAAATGTTACAGGAACTTCGACTAAATTCTTTAATATTTTAGCAGCCAATTTAACTGTCACAGATGGCACAACTATTGCTGCAACTGCCTTTTTAAACGATAGTGGAAATGCCGCTACTGCTTTCCCAGTAGTAACTAATGGCTACTATAATTTCTATATTAATGGCGTATTACAAGAAGGCGGCTCCTATACAGTTTCTGCGACAGAATTAACATTTAATGGCGTTTCAGGCACGCTTACTGCAGGTACACCTTTAGTAATCGAAGCAGTAGAATTAGTTACACAAACGTAATTCACATTCCTTTTGTTCGAGGGTCACTACATCCCAAGTGACCCTTCAAATACTTCAAGGCATTGCCACTACAGCAAAATATTAATTTTCTTATGCACTTTAATAACTGATTTAAAAAAGTAATAAACTAATAAAAAGTTCATAGAATAGCATTGCATCATTCATAAATAATTAGGATGGGTAAGAAACTATTTAACGAAGGAGAATGTTTATGAGCATTGAAATTATTAAACTCGCACCAACATTATTACATGTATTTAAAGCTGGAGAGTCGATTCCTAAAAAAGAAAAGCGCGTTATTTATGGACAAGCTACATCAGATGCAAATGGTATCGCTACTTTTTATTTCACAGACAATGCAATAGCGAGTGGCAATCCTTTGTTAACAACTATTGATTTCGCAGTATCAAGCGTATACTCTACAAATACAACCATTAATTTAAGACCTCGGGTACAAATGAGAGAGAAGAATATTGCCGCAAAATATGTTTCTGCAAATGTGACAAATATTAGCGGTGTAACAGTATTAGGCATTAATGTATTAGGGTCAGAAAATCCAGTAAGTGGTGTTGTTGTAGATTTCATGGTTCTAGGCAGCTTTGATCAATCCTAATGCATCTACTAAATGATGTAATAAAAAAGATGTCTAGAAAGGAGAGCCTTTTTGAACATCTTTTTCTTATTGCAAAGGAATATTCAGTTCAATATTTTCCCCCATGGGATTGGCATCATAATTCAAATAAGTTTTTGCTTTTCCATTATATTCTTCAAATTGTGTTCTCTCCACTACGTATTACTCATCTCGTGAAATCGAAATACCTTTGTGTATTGCGTGCCTTTCTAATTCAAATTTTATCCTTTCCACCTCCTTCCTCCATTAGATGGAGTAATTCTTCATTCCGTTCAAAAATTTAATTATCACCAATAGAACAAAACCAGCAAAACACAATATATCTGTGTCTTACTGGTTTTGTAGAAGCCCACCTTTTACCGTGAGATGGGGAAACTCCAAGTTCCGTGCATCAGCAAAGGCATGTTACGTTTGTTTCACTTATCTATAACAATTCGTACATTTCTATGTATTCATTACCTCTTTCTGTGTAGAAATATACAGGGTATTTCTGTTGGAGGAATAATCTTTTTGGTACCTGAACTCAACATAAAATGTTTTTTGAATATGGTTTACTGCGTATACACTCCGATGAATCCATCATCGTTCCCGTTATTAACGAGTTTGATTTCATTATATGGATTCTTCTTAAAACTCTCTAACAGAAATAGCGTTTTTTTATTTGTATTACTTCCTTCTGTCGTTGTATAGGTAAGAGTTAAAATTTTCTTTTCCTTATCAAATTTAAACGAGTAATCAGAGTAATTCCTAGTAGTTGAATTTATCAAAATATATGTTTTATGCTTATTCTTGTCGTAAGCATAAATTCCATCCTTTAAATCATCTCCAAATGTGTTAAGAACCCTTTTACTTTCTTCATGATTAATATCCAGTTCTAGTACTCTTACATTTTCCAATTTTGTATTTTCGGAAATTACCATTTCAGGATTGCTCACTTCTTCGTAGTTAACATTTACTCCATAGCTACAAGCCGTTTGCATCAACAATAATCCGAGTAAAGCACAAAATGTTAACCTCTTTTTCACGACTCTTATTCCACCTTCTCTTAAAATTTAATAACATTGGTTAATACTTACATATTATACAATAAGCAAACCTTCTATATACAAATATTGCCACCTAGTATATAATGGAAATTGAATTACAAATATAGGGGAGGTTGTTAAAAGATGACAGCAATAACTGGAAATAAGTTACTTAGTTCGTTACTCTTTAGCTTTGTGTTATTTTTAGTGTTTAGTTGCAGTAGCCTTTTAGTCCATGCAGCCGAGAGTGATTCAGAATTACTACCCTTTGAGGAATTAGAATTAGTGACAGATAATAGGTATAGCATAACAACAGAAGACGGCGGCATGATTCTGTTTGAATCAGAAGCAGACTATCAATCCTATCTGAATAACAGCAAACAACTATTATGTGCTACATGTAATCAAACAACTCAGACTACACTTGAAAAATATACTGTTTCACGGGCATTTATTGGTTACCACCCTGCTACACCAGGTTGGGATAAAGTGAAAAGTGTATCCATTGCTGGTGGCATCACTTGGAGTATAAACGGCTCCTTTGCACAAGGTTCATCGACGTTCGGTATTTCATTTTCACATAGCTTTACTTCTACAAGGACTTATGAATCGCAATACCCTAATAAATATGTCCGAGTTGGTGTTAGAAAAGACGTTATTTACCACAAAGTAAAAAATGTAGTGAAAAACCCTATGGGTACAATCATCAACACGTATATAACTGAAACTGCAACTCCAATTGGTGATACGTATACTGAATTAATGTATAAAAATTAAGTAGCTATTTAGCAGTACAAGCTATGAATATCCTGCTACGAAAACCCAACTACAATCTGTTTGTAGTTGGGTTTTTAATGACTTCGTAAAATAAAAGCAACTCAAGCATACTCATTTTAATTAAAATAGAATAATTATTGTCCATTGTGGCGCACAATCATAAGAGAATTGAGCATTAAAGTAATTCTAGAGGATATTGTTAAATCAATGTTTGTAAAAGTAAATCAAGTGGGGGTGTACGACCGTTATTGAAGTTTGTACCCCAGATTATCGGTTAGCATAATAAGTATTATATGGCAGGTGTTTGAAAATCTCTACTTAATTTAAAATTGTTTAATGGTTTAGGACTTTCTTTTGAAATATCTTTATTTCTTCAGAATAATACTTATCGCCTCCCCATATATTGCACTGATGCAAATGATTATAGAAGGGAGGATATCATGTCTTCACAATATAAGTATTGGAAACCTTATATCGGCCCATTCGATCCATGTCCACCTATAAAAGTTAAAGTTTATGCTACACCCCCACAATTATATATGGGCTTTCAACCACCCGGATTACCTCAATTCCCAACCCCTCAAGAAGCACTTCTAGCCGGAACTTTATGGCCTCAATTGTTTAGTCCCTACCCACCACCAAAAAGGAGGGATGAAAAGTGAGTAAAAAGATGCCACCCGAATTTTATACCCTACTTGAAGAAATACAAGCGATCGATTTTGTCATTGTTGAATTAAACTTATATCTGGATACTCATCCCGATGACTATGATGCCATTCAGCAATTTAATGAAAACACTGAAAAAAGTATGAAACTTAAAGTCAAATTTGAGCAAAAATTTGGTCCATTAATGAATTTTGGAAGAAGTTATTCTGATTATCCTTTCAATTGGGTTGATACACCTTGGCCATGGCAAGTATAAATTCTGAGTCCGGGAGGAATAATTTTTGCGGTTAAGGTTAGTACATGTAATCCCATGCTCGCAAAGCATTTAACGGAGCAATATGGTGATGCTGATGGGGAATTAGCTGCAGCTCTAGAAATTTTAAAGGATGACAGAAATCAAAAGAAAATTTTCTAAAAATGTAGTAGACCACTTTTCTAGGTAGTCTCAGACTGTAGACAAACTCAAAAAATTTGAGAGTTTGCCTACAGTCTTCTTTTTTCTTTTACAATGAAATAAAGTAAAGCCGTTGTTTCCACTACGGGCGGACGCTTTCCGCGGGCGGGGTCGAGCTGCTTCCCTCGCTTCGCTCAGTCCAGGATATCGACTTTCCCGCTTTTCCCGCAGGAGTCGCCGCCCTTCGTTCCCATCAACTTCTACATAAAGTACTCCATCTACATAGGGTGTTGAAAAGTAAA
>NZ_JBMOXD010000014.1:0-27260 GCF_049315265.1 Lysinibacillus sp. NPDC056220 | reverse complement strand
CGGAAGTTAAGCTCTTTAGCGCCGATGGTAGTTGGGGGCTTCCCCCTGTGAGAGTAGGACGTCGCTAGGCAACAAAAACAGTCAGCTGTGTGCTGGCTGTTTTTTTATTATTTTAAGAAAATCCTTCATTTTAAATATCATTGTCACGTTTCATATAACTATATTAAGATTGTTAGGAGTTTTTATATAGCTATTTATTTGGATTTTTAATTAAAATTTGCTATGATTAAAAGTCTGAATTGTCTTTCTTTTATAAGTTTCTTGACAGTAGCAGTCCACGTTGTTAATCTTACAATTAATATTCTTTTAACTATAGGAGGAAGTTACGAAAATGTGGGAGACTAAATTTGCCAAAGAAGGTTTAACTTTTGATGATGTATTATTAGTACCAGCTCATTCTGAAGTATTACCGAAAGATGTTGATTTATCTGTTCAATTAACACCAAAGATTAAATTAAACATTCCTATGATCAGCGCAGGTATGGATACAGTTACAGAGTCTAAAATGGCGATTGCTATGGCACGACAAGGCGGTATCGGCATTATCCACAAAAACATGGGTATCGACGAACAAGCTGAACAGGTAGAAAAAGTAAAACGTTCTGAAAATGGTGTTATTACAAACCCATTCTTCTTAACTCCGACTCATCAAGTTTTCGATGCTGAGCATTTAATGGGTAAATACCGAATCTCTGGTGTACCTATTGTTGATAGTATGGAAAACCAAAAACTTGTAGGGATCATTACAAACCGTGATTTACGTTTTATCTCAGATTACTCTTTAAAAATTGAAGATGTTATGACAAAAGAAGATTTAATTACGGCTCCTGTTGGAACGACTCTAGAGGATGCAGAAAAAATTCTTCAACAATATAAAATCGAAAAACTTCCGATTGTTGATGAAGAGGGTCGCTTAACTGGACTTATCACAATCAAAGATATTGAGAAAGTTATTGAATTCCCTAATGCTGCTAAAGATACACATGGTCGCTTACTTGTAGGTGCAGCAGTTGGTGTATCGAAGGATACAATGGTACGTATTGAGAAGCTTGTAGAAGCACAAGTTGACATTGTAGTAATCGATACAGCACACGGACATTCTGAAGGCGTATTGCAAACAATCCGCTCAATTCGAGAAACTTACCCAGAACTAGAAATCATTGCTGGAAACGTAGCTACTGCAGAAGGTGCACGTGCATTATTCGAAGCTGGAGCAGATGTTGTTAAAGTAGGAATTGGCCCAGGCTCAATTTGTACTACACGTGTTGTGGCTGGCGTAGGTGTGCCACAAATTACAGCAGTTTATGATTGTGCTACAGTAGCACGTGAGCTTGGTAAAACAATTATTGCGGATGGTGGTATTAAGTACTCTGGCGATATTGTGAAAGCTTTAGCAGCTGGCGGAAATGTTGTTATGCTAGGATCACTTCTTGCAGGTACTTCTGAATCACCAGGAGAGACAGAAATCTTCCAAGGTCGTCGTTTCAAAGTATACCGTGGTATGGGATCTATCGGAGCAATGGAAAAAGGCTCAAAAGATCGATACTTCCAAGAAGATGCGAAAAAGTTAGTGCCTGAGGGTATTGAAGGTCGCCTTCCTTATAAAGGGCCATTAGCCGATACAATTTATCAACTGATTGGTGGTATCCGAGCTGGTATGGGTTATTGTGGAGCACCACACCTTGAGTATTTACGAGAAAATGCTCAATTTGTTAAAATGACAGGTGCAGGTCTCCGTGAATCACATCCACATGATGTACAGATTACAAAAGAGTCACCAAACTATTCCATGTAATAAATTACTTGCAACTTTTATGCTTTCGCATCGTCTACAAAGATGGCGCGAGAGCATTTTTTTATGGTAGAGAGTCAACACGTATGTTGTTATCTATGATAAAATGTCGAGGACAAGATTATTTTTTGGAGGGCTTTAAAGGTGAAAAAGAAAATGAACACCGTACTACGCTTACTCCTAATTCCCGTTTTATTAATTGGTATTTTTGCAGGTATTCCTGCAAAGGCAAGTGCAGAGACGGATTTAGGATTAACAGTAGATGCTGCGATTTTAATTGACGCAGATTCAGGCAAAATTTTATATGAACAAAATGCGGATACTTCACTAGGTATTGCAAGTATGACAAAAATGATGACTGAATACCTGTTATTGGACGCTATTGATGCAGGGACAGTTAAATGGGATCAAGAATACCATGTAACCGATTATACGTATCGTATGTCTCAAAATCGTGCATTAAGTAATGTACCTTTACGTCGAGATGGTTCTTACACAATTCGAGAATTGTACGAGGCAATGGCTATTTATTCAGCGAATGCTGCAACTGTTGCTATAGCTGAAACAATTGCTGGAACAGAGACTGAATTTTTGAAATTAATGAACAAAAAAGCAGAAGAACTTGGCCTAGAAGGTTATAAGTTTGTTAATGCAACAGGTCTAAACAACGCGGATCTTTTTGGGATGCATCCAGCAGGGACAGGACCAGAAGATGAGAACGTGATGCCTGCTAAATATGTGGCAAAACTAGCCTATCATCTATTAAAGGATCACCCAAAGGTATTAGAAACTTCCCAAATTACTAAGAAGACATTCCGTGAAGGTACAGAGGACGCCATTGAGATGTCTAACTGGAACTTTATGTTACCGGGTTTAGTTTTTGAATATCAAGGTGTCGATGGATTAAAAACCGGTACTACAAACTTTGCAGGCCATTGCTTTACAGGTACTGCAGAGCGCAATGGTACTCGATTAATCGCAGTTGTCATGAAAGCTGTTGATGCAAGTGGACAAGGATCATATAAAGCTCGTTTTGATGCAACAGCAAAATTATTTAACTATGGTTTTTCACAATTCTCAAAACAAGAAATTTTACCAGCGAACTATACGTTTAAAGATCAAAAAACAGTAAAAGTGACAAAGGGTAAAGAAGACAAAGTAGAGATTGCTGTAAAAGAACCTATTTCATTTATGATTAAGTCTTCTGATAAAGATCTTTATAAACCTAAATTGGTTTTAGATAAAAAGAGTCTTGAGGCAGGAGTTAAGAAAGATACTGTTGTAGGAAAGGTCGTTATTGAGCGCACAGAGGGCACAGACTACGGCTTTATCGATGGAAAGGATATTTCATCCGATATTGTTACTACGGGCTCTGTAGAGCGTGCTAGCGGTATCTCATTGTTCTTCCAAGGTATTGGGAACTTCTTCGGCAATTTATGGAGTGGAATTTCTGACTTCGTTGGTGGACTATTCTAATCATTAATTAAAGGGCACATGAATGTTAAGAAACATTCATGTGCTTTTTCACATTTTTGACCCATACAGCATACGCTAATAGGCGAAAGGATGTGGCTAAATGTGTGGCATTACAGGGTGGGCTAGCTTTCAAAAGAATTTAAAAGCAAGTGAAAAAGTTTTACAAGCAATGACACGGACATTAAACAGGAGAGGGCCAGATGATGAAAATATTTGGTGTAGTGAGCATATTGCATTTGGCCATCGACGGTTAGCGGTTATCGATTTAATAGGTGGCAAGCAGCCTATGAAAAAACTACATGAAGGGATAAACTATGTCATTACATATAATGGCGAACTTTATAATACTCAGGAGCTGCGTAAAGAGCTGGAGAAGAGAGGTCATACTTTCACAACACATTCAGATACAGAAGTGTTATTGACCGCCTATATTGAATGGAAAGAGCAATGCGTAGACTTTCTAAATGGTATTTTTGCATTTGGCATTTGGGATGAACAGGAGCAATCTCTTTTTTTATGCAGAGATAGATTGGGTGTGAAGCCCCTTTATTTTACAGAGCAACAGGGGGGGATTCTTTTTGCATCTGAAGTAAAGGCTTTGCTGGCACATCCAATGGTTCAAGCTGCCATCAATACGGAGGGATTGGCAAGTATGATGGCTGTAGGCCCCTCTAGAGCACCAGGTAAGACTCTTTTTCAAAATATTGAGGAGTTACGACCAGGATTTGCAATGCGCTTCTCTAGAGAGGGATTAAGAAAATGGCAGTATTGGCAGCTACAAAGCCGCAAGCATGAAGAAACATTGGAAGAGACGATTGAACAGGTTCGTTGGCTGTTAACAGATGCTATTGAACGACAGCTTATTTCGGATGTACCAATCTGTACATTTCTATCAGGAGGACTTGATTCTAGTATTATTACAGGAATTGCTGCTGATAGATTCCGCCAACAAAACAATCAGTTGCATACGTATTCAATTGATTATGAGGATAATGAACGTTTTTTTAATCCACATGCATTTCAAACGTCAACAGATACGTATTGGATTCAAAAGATGACCGAGGCTTTTAAGACGACACATCATGCAGAAGAAATAACTCAGCAACAGCTGATTGATTTACTAGTAGAATCGGTTATAGTTAGAGATTCACCAGGTATGGCGGATGTAGATTCTTCGTTACTCTGGTTTTGTCGAGAAATTAAAAGAGACTTTACTGTAGCACTATCTGGCGAATGTGCAGATGAAATTTTTGGTGGATATCCATGGTTTAAGGAAAAAACTACGGGCTTTCCTTGGATTCGGTCATTGGCTGAAAGAAATGCAATACTTCAGGAGAAGTGGGATAAAAAATTAAAAATTGAATCCTACGCACAGCAGCTATATACACAAACAATTACAGAAGTCCCGTTACTAGATGGTGAAAGTCCTGCAGAAGTAAAACACCGTGAAATGTTTTATTTAAATATGCAATGGTTTATGCAGACATTGCTAGAGCGGAAAGATCGTATGAGTATGGGAGCGAGTTTAGAGGTACGAGTTCCTTTTGCAGATCATCGCCTTGTGGAATATGCATGGAATATTCCTTGGGAAATGAAGAATTTAGATGGCATAGAAAAGGGCTTACTTCGAAAGTCGATGGCACATTTATTGCCTGATGAAGTATTATACCGTAAAAAAAATCCCTATCCTAAAACGTATCATCCAGTTTATACAGCAGGTGTGCAAACATGGCTAAGGGAAATTCTTAAAGATAAAAACTCTATCTTACATGAATTATTTGAGTACAAAAAACTTACAGAATTAATTGAATCGGGGGGGAGCTCTTTCAAAATTCCATGGTATGGACAATTAATGGCAGGACCTCAACTTTTAGCATATCTAGGGCAAATTCATAGTTGGTTTGAGCATTATCATATTCAACTAATTGAATCTTAATGGGAGTCACCCATCTACTACTTGGTTGTAGTAGATGGGTTATTTTTTTGTATCCCCCAACAATCCATTAATTGTTCTATCGACTGTTCAATTACATGGACAGGTATACCGCCAAAGCCAAGTAAAAATTGTGCTTGCGAAGATTCACCATGATCTAGTCGATAATCAGACAACGGATAAATCCCTATTCCTGCGTAGAAGGCAAGTTGTTGTAGTTGTTTTTCTGGTAATTCGTGTTTAACATCTAATAATATATGCATCCCTGCTTGCTCACCTGTAATTTTAATGGATGATGAATATTTTTCTAAAATAGAAGTAAGCTGATCATGTTTTTTACGATAAACTTTACGCATTCGATTAAGATGTTTTGCAAAATGACCATCATGCATAAAATTTGCTACGATATGCTGATCGAAGCGAGGTACAGTTGATGAATAGTAATTAAAAACATCATTATACGTAGCAAGTAATTGAGGTGGAAGTACAAAATAGGCTACACGCAAAGATGGCATTAACGATTTTGTAAAAGTGCTCATATAAATGACTTTATCGTTTCTATCTAGAGCATGTAGAGCAGGAATTGGTTTTCCAGTATAACGAAACTCTGAATCATAATCATCTTCAATGATATAACGAGATGAGCTTTGTGCTGCCCAGTTTAAAGCCTGTGCACGCCTAGTAGCGGATAATACGGCGCCAGTAGGAAATTGATGTGATGGTGTAATATAGACAACATTAGCTTGTGTTCGCTCTAGCTCGTGAATGACGATACCTTCTTCATCGACGGCAATAGGATATACTTTCCGTTTATGCTGAGAGAACATACGATGCACAGCTGGATAGCCTGGGTTTTCCAGAGCAAAGCCTGTATCATCCCTAAAAAGACGTAAAATCATAGGCAGAAGCTGCTCAGTACCAGAGCCAACGACAATTTGCTCTGGATTACAGATAACTCCACGTGATTGATATAAATAATTTGCAATTTCAGTTCGTAAAGAAAGCTCCCCTTGAGGTTCCCCTGTTAATAATAAATTTTTTGAGGCTTCATCAAACAGCTCCTTTGCATATTTTCTCCAGATCTGAAATGGGAAAGCATCGATATCAATAGAACCAGGATTAAAATCTATTTTGTATGACTTTTTCTTAATATGCTCATTGAAAGGAATTACGATGTCCTGCTGGATGTAGGGTAGTTCATCGATTTCTTCTACAAAATAACCAACACGAGATTTGGACATAATATAGCCTTCTGCAAGAAGCTGTGCATAGGCAATTTCAATCGTTGTTTGAGAGATATTCAAAAAATCGGCTAATTTTCTTTTTGATGGTAATTTTTCTCCCACTGCTATTTTCTTGGAAATAATAGCTTCTTTAATACCATTATAAAGCTGATCATATAGCGGTTTATCGCCATTTCTTTCAAGCTGAAATAAAAGCATATCCATATGATAAAAACCTCCTGACCTTATAGTTATTTTGAAAACTGGATATTTTTATATGGTCAATTTCTATTATACTAAATTTCATCATAAAGATGGAGGTTAGACAATGAAACAGACAGGTACAAATTTGGTGAAGCGTGGTATGGCTGAGATGCAAAAGGGCGGCGTCATTATGGACGTGATCAATGCTGAGCAAGCAAAAATTGCAGAGGCGGCAGGAGCAGTAGCGGTAATGGCATTAGAAAGAGTACCTTCAGATATTCGCAAAGCAGGAGGTGTTGCTCGTATGGCAGATCCTCGTATTGTAGAGGAAGTACTAGGAGCAGTCTCCATTCCTGTTATGGCAAAAGCTCGTATTGGTCATATTGTAGAAGCCCGTGTTTTAGAAGCGATGGGGGTTGATTATATTGATGAAAGTGAAGTACTTACACCAGCAGATGAAGAATATCACTTATTAAAAAGTAATTATACCGTACCATTTGTGTGTGGCTGTCGTGATCTTGGGGAAGCAGCCCGTCGCATTGGGGAAGGAGCAGCTATGTTACGAACAAAAGGTGAACCAGGAACAGGGAATATTGTGGAGGCAGTTCGACATATTCGTAAAGTGAATGCCCAAGTCCGAAAAGTAGTAGGTATGACAGAGGATGAATTAATGACAGAGGCAAAATTACTAGGAGCACCTTTTGAATTATTAAGAGAGATCAAACGCCTTGGTCGTTTACCAGTGGTTAATTTTGCAGCAGGAGGTGTAGCTACGCCAGCTGATGCGGCATTAATGATGGAGCTTGGGGCTGATGGTGTGTTTGTCGGTTCAGGTATCTTTAAATCTGATAATCCTGAAAAATTTGCACATGCGATTGTAGAAGCGACGACACATTACAAAGATTATAAGCTTATTGCTGAAATATCAAAGGAACTAGGTGTACCAATGAAAGGTATTGATATTGCACAGCTCGGGCTAAATGAGCGCATGCAAGAGCGAGGCTGGTAAGATGAAACGAATTGGTGTTTTAGCGTTACAAGGGGCGGTACGAGAGCATGTTCAAATGCTAGAAAGCCTTGGCTGTGAAGCTGTTGAAGTAAAACATAAGCAGGATTTAGTAAAACTAGATGGACTTGTATTACCTGGTGGAGAGAGTACTACAATGAGAAAGCTGTTGGATCGTTTTGAACTACTAGAGCCTATACGAGAAATAGCACAACGTGGTTTACCCATGTTTGGGACATGTGCAGGATTAATTTTAATGGCTACTACTTTAGTAAATGATGAACCACATTTAGCAGTTATGGATGTGACAGTTGCAAGAAATTCATATGGACGCCAGGTTGACAGCTTTGAAGTAATGCTGGATATTCCTAAAATAGGAGAGGCGATTCCAGCAGTTTTTATTCGGGCACCTCATATAGTGAAAGTCGGAAAAGATGTTGAAATTCTCGCAGAGCATGAAGGTAAGATTATTTTAGCCCAGGATAGACATTTACTAGGTTGTTCCTTTCATCCCGAATTAACTTCAGACACACGTATTCTTGAATATTTTGTAGCATCTATGGTATGACTTGCAAAATTTGTTTTCATATAGTACAGTATGGTTAAAATTTAATTAACTGAACACGATGATGGGAAGTAGTAGCAAGCACGTTTTTTTTAGAGAGTCAGCGGTTGGTGAAAGCTGATAAAAGCACTTGTGAATCCGTCCTGGAGTTGCACAGTCGAAGTCATTGAAGTAGGCTGCTGCCGGCTGGAATGCCGTTATAAAATAAGTGGATTAGATATAGTGTCTAATCAATTAGGGTGGCAACGCGGGTAGCTCTCGTCCCTTTATGGGATGGGGGCTTTTTTGTGTTTATCTTGATTTAGCCAAATATCGCCTTTCTATTCTGGTGTTTAAATGACCGCTGAATCAAGATATAGAAACAAGATGCAACAATTTCCCATCATTAAGAAACTACTGGAGGTATGTTCGATGTTAGATATTAAACGCGTGCGTGATAATTTCGCCGAAATTAAAGAAATGCTATTAACACGTAATGAAGATTTAGGGAATTTAGATGACTTTGAAAATTTAGATGCAAAGCGTCGTGAACTAATTGCTAAAACGGAAGAACTGAAGGCAGAACGAAATAAAGTATCTGAGCAAATTTCTGTTATGAAGCGCAACAAAGAAAACGCAGATGAAGTGATTGCGCGTATGCGTCAAGTGGGCGATGAAATTAAAGAGCTTGATATTCAATTAAATGATGTGGAAGATCGCTTTAAAGATATGATGATGCGCCTGCCGAACGTTCCTCATGAATCTGTACCAGTGGGTACGACAGAAGATGACAATGTTGAGGAATATACATGGGGTCAAATTCCAGCATTTGATTTTGAGATTAAAGCACACTGGGACCTAGCTACGGATCTAAAAATTGTGGACTTTGAACGTGGCGCAAAAGTAACTGGTAGCCGATTCTTATTCTACCGCGGCCTAGGGGCTCGCTTAGAACGTGCGTTAATGACCTTTATGATGGATTTACATGCTGAAGAGCATGGCTATGAGGAAATGCTACCACCTGTGATTGTAAATCGTGAAAGCTTAACGGGTACTGGACAGCTACCTAAATTTGAGGAAGACGTATTTAAATTAGCGGAAACAGATTATTTCATGATTCCAACAGCTGAAGTACCCGTGACCAATTTCTACCGTGATGAAATTTTAACTGCTGAAGCTTTACCACAAGGTTTTGCTGCATACAGTGCATGTTTCCGTTCAGAAGCGGGCTCTGCAGGTCGTGATACACGTGGTTTAATCCGCCAGCACCAATTTAACAAAGTGGAATTAGTTCGCTTTGTTAAACCTGAGGAGTCATATGAGCAGTTAGAGCTATTAACGGGTCATGCTGAAAAAGTGCTGCAATTACTTGGCTTACCATATCGTAAATTAAAAATGTGTACAGCCGATTTAGGCTTCACTGCTGCGAAGAAATATGATTTAGAAGTTTGGATTCCAGCACAAAACATGTACCGAGAAATTTCTTCTTGTTCAAACTTTGAGGACTTCCAAGCACGACGCGCAAATATTCGCTTCCGTCGTGAGCCAAATGCAAAACCAGAATATGTTCACACATTAAACGGTTCAGGTCTTGCGATTGGTCGTACAGTTGCCGCTATTCTTGAAAACTATCAACAAGCCGATGGAAGCGTAGTAATTCCTGAAGTTTTAAGACCATATATGGGTGGAAAAGAAGTAATTGCCCCAAAATAAACATCAAGGCTATTTTAGATTACCGTATAAAGGTTAAGCTAAAATAGCCTTTTTTCATTTCAAAAATGATATTTCTCGTAATTTTCGAAAATTCGTTATTAGGGGTAATATTTATAGGGACAGGGGGAGAAATTCATGGATTTACAGCAATTTGCTGAGGCTTTAAATGAATTTGACAATGTCTTAATTTCAGATGCTAAAGGATGTGCAATTTATGATTAAGCAGATTTAAATAACTATTGTAAATCGGCTTAACACCAGATGACCAGCTTATACATGTATAGCCATTCACTTGATATATTGAAGTTGAATACGTTTTTGAACAATCCACAATTCAAGCTTCATATTAGGTTCAATATATGTACTGTGGTTGCTACGACACATTTCCTATATATCGCCATCGCCTTAAATATAAAAAAGAAGGTGCCTCAATAGGAGCACCTTCTTTTTTTAGCTAATTCTTTTCAGTCATTGCTGCTTGTCGTGTCTTTTTCTCTGCCTTCTTTCGTTCACGTAAAGCTCGGAAAAAATCGGTTAGGATTTGTCCACATTCATCTGCTAAAATTCCTTCAGAAACTTCGCACTCATGGTTAAAGCGTGCATCATTTAATAAACGATAGAGTGAATCTACACAGCCTGCTTTTATATCCCTTGCTCCATAAACGACACGTGGTACACGGGATTGGAGGATTGCACCTGCACACATGGGGCAAGGCTCAAGCGTAACGTAAAGTGTTGTTTTTTCGAGACGCCAACTGCCGATTTTTTGACAAGCCTCTTGAATAACCATTAATTCAGCATGTGTTGTTGCATTTTGTGTTGTTTCTCGTAGGTTATGAGCTCTTGCAATAATTTCCCCATCATAAACAAGGACAGCCCCTATAGGTACTTCCCCAAGTATAGCTGCTTTTTTTGCTTCCTCTAATGCTTGTTTCATAAATAAACGATCTGTTTCAAAAATATCCACTAAATATCTCTCCTTAAAAGTAGTTTATCCTGCTTAATTGGTAATTGCTACTTTTAAATTCTTGCAGATTTCAGAAGCAATACGACAAGGCATAATTATTGATTGACATTCCTAAAATAACCATTTATATTTATATATGAACACATGCTCATATATAAATATAAATAAATGGGGGTAAACTAATATGGATGAAGAAATAAAAATAACGAAAATGGAAAATAGTCAGCATTTAGACGATGAGACATTATTTGTTGTGTCTCAAACTTTTAAGGCATTAAGTGACCCGACGAGAATTCGAATTTTAAATTTACTTTGTGCAGATGAGCATTCTGTCAATGACATTGCTGAAATTTTAGATTTAGGACAATCGACAGTTTCTCATCAATTACGGTTTCTAAAAAATTTACGATTAGTGAAATTTAGAAGAGAAGGTACAACTTTATTTTACTCAAAAGATGACGATCACATTATGAACTTATTGAAGCAAGCAATTGAGCATGCTGCACATAATTAAAGAACGGAGGGATTAATAATGGGACATAACCATGATCATGGCCATGATCATACACATGGCGCTAATAAAAAAGTGTTAATCGTATCATTTATTATTATTACTAGTTATATGGTTGTGGAAGCAATTGGTGGTTTTTTAACAAATAGTTTGGCTCTTTTATCGGATGCAGGTCATATGTTAAGTGACTCTATTTCATTAGCTATAGCTTTGCTCGCGTTTGTTTTTGGAGAAAAGGCAGCAAGCTATAGTAAAACATATGGTTATAAACGATTTGAAATTTTAGCGGCAGTATTAAATGGCGTTACATTGATTGGGATAGCATTATTTATTTTCTATGAAGCGATCGAACGATTTGCAAATCCCCCTGAAGTGGCTACTACAGGAATGCTTATTATAAGTACAATCGGTCTTTTGGTTAACATTTTAGTAGCATGGATTATGATGCGTGGAAGTGATACAAAGGACAATTTAAATATGCGTGGAGCTTTTTTACATGTACTGAGTGATATGCTAGGATCTGTAGGAGCTATTGTGGCTGCCTTACTAATTATGTTTTTTGGTTGGGGATGGGCTGATCCTCTAGCGAGTGTTATTGTTGCCTTATTAGTAATAAGAAGTGGCTACTATGTTACAAAATCCGCTATTCATGTATTAATGGAAGGAACACCCTCTAATGTGGATGTTCAGGAGATAATTCAATTAATTGAACAAACTGATGGAGTAGAAAGCATCCACGATCTACACATCTGGACAATTACTAGTGGAACCAATGCTTTGTCCTGTCATGCAGTTGTAAATAAGTACTTAAAAATTGTAGATGGTGAGCATATTCTACGAAAAATTGAACATAATCTTGAGCATAAGGGTATTAAACATGTAACCATTCAATTAGAAACGGCTTCCCATCCACATGAAAGCTCGATTTTATGTCAATTGAAAAATGTTCATGAGCATCATCATGAATAAAAAAAATTTTACGACTTGCATACCCTTCGTGGGTATAGTATGATGAAAATGAAATAGGAGGTGTAGTGAATGGAGGACATAGTAAAAGAGGATGCTTGTCATACAGAGGGAGCTACGTCTTGTCGAAAAAGCCATCACCCTGAGCGTGTGAAAAAGGATTTAACAACTCGTTTAAACCGTATAGAAGGTCAAATCCGGGGCATTAAGGGAATGATTGAAAAAGACGTTTATTGTGATGATGTTATTACGCAACTTTCTGCTACACAGTCTGCTTTGAATAGTGTAGCGAAAATTTTACTAGAAGGACATTTAAAGGGTTGTGTTGTGGATCGTCTATCGGAGGGCGATGATGCAGTTTTAGATGAATTAGTAGTAACGATTCAAAAGTTAATGAAAAAATAGATGTTTATAAAAAATAAAAAGGGAGAGATTTATTATGCAAAATGTAACATTAAATGTGCAAGGAATGTCATGTGGTCATTGTGTAAACGCAGTTGAAAAAAATGTTGGTGCTTTAACTGGTGTTGAACAAGTAAAAGTAAATTTAGCAGAAGGTTTAGTTGATGTTGCATTTGATGATGCACAAGTATCACTTGATCAAATTAAAGAGACAATTGATGATCAAGGCTATGAAGTAAAATAAAAATTGTAGAGTGCTGTGATGGCACTCTCTTATTTTCAAAAATATATACCCCCTGTCGGTATAAGGAGAGGTGAAAGGTAAATGAGTTCTGATCATAAGGAAGCTAATTTGCAAATTACAGGGATGACATGTGCGGCCTGTGCCACTCGAATAGAAAAAGGATTAAATAAAATGGATGGAGTAGAACAAGCAACGGTTAATTTAGCGCTTGAAAAATCATCTATTAAGTACGATCCAGCAAAGCTAAGTGAAGCAGATTTTGAAAAAAAGATAGAGGCGCTTGGCTATGGAGTAGTTAAACAAAAAACTGAACTTGATATTACAGGGATGACATGTGCGGCCTGTGCCACTCGAATAGAAAAAGGATTAAATAAAATGAGCGGCGTATCATCTGCCAATGTCAACCTAGCTCTTGAAAAAGCAATGATTGAGTTTAACCCATCAGAGGTGAACATTGCAGATATTATTGCAAAGGTTGAGAAGTTAGGTTACGGCGCCCATCAAAAGGCAGATGAGCAGGAAACAGAGGATCATCGAGAAAAGGTTATTAAACAGCAGCAACAAAAATTTATTTTATCGGCCATTCTATCCTTACCACTGCTTTGGACGATGGTCGGCCATTTTTCCTTTACATCGTTTTTATATGTGCCAGAATTCCTTATGAATCCATGGGTTCAAATGGTATTGGCTACACCCGTACAGTTTATTATTGGTAAGCAGTTTTATGTAGGGGCATATAAAGCATTGCGAAATGGCAGTGCAAATATGGATGTACTGGTTGTGATGGGGACATCAGCAGCTTATTTCTATAGTGTTTATCAAGCAATTGTGACGATAGGAACACATCATGGCCCACACCTCTATTTTGAAACAAGTGCTGTTTTAATTACATTAATTTTATTAGGGAAATTATTTGAGGCAAAAGCGAAAGGACGTTCATCTGAAGCTATAAAAAAACTAATGGGACTACAAGCCAAAACAGCCATTGTTGTACGAGACGGTATGGAGAGGGAAGTACCTTTAGAAGAAGTGATGATTGGTGATGTCATCCTAGTTAAACCAGGTGAGAAGATTCCCGTTGATGGAGAAGTTTTAGAAGGAACAACGGCTGTTGATGAATCCATGTTGACAGGAGAAAGTTTACCAGTTGATAAAAAGCAGGGCGATCAATTATTTGGATCAACCATTAATAAAAATGGTTTTATAAAAATGACAGCCACAAAGGTTGGCCGTGATACTGCCCTCGCACAAATTATTAAGGTAGTAGAAGATGCTCAAGGATCAAAAGCACCGATTCAACGTTTAGCAGACCAAATCTCAGGTGTTTTTGTACCAATTGTTGTTGGCATTGCGATTGTGACATTCATAGTTTGGATTATTTGGGTACGTCCTGGAGAATTTACCCCTGCTTTAGAGGTCTTAATTGCAGTACTGGTGATTGCTTGTCCATGTGCACTTGGTTTAGCCACACCGACCTCTATAATGGCCGGTTCGGGTCGCGCCGCTGAATTTGGCATTTTATTCAAAGGTGGCGAACATTTAGAACAAACACAAAGTATTGATACGGTAGTTGTAGATAAGACAGGGACAGTGACACATGGTAAGCCAGTGCTAACGGATGTTCTTTTAGCCCCAGACCAAGAGGAGACACACTTTTTATCATTAATCGGTGCAGCTGAGAAACAGTCGGAGCATCCACTTGCAGAGGCGATTGTTCATGGTATAGAAGAACGTGGTATTGCTTTAGGGGATGTTCAATTTTTTGAGGCAATTCCAGGTTACGGTGTGCAGGCAACGGTCTCAGGTCAAGGTGTTATCATTGGTACACGAAAATTAATGCAACAGTATGGCATCCAGCTAGATAGTATTTTACCTAAAATGGAGGAATTAGAGAGCAATGGCAAAACAGCAATGTTGGCTGCAATAAATGGCCAATATGCGGGGGTAGTTGCTGTTGCTGATACAGTAAAAGATACATCTAAAGAGGCTATTCATCGTTTACAGGATATGGGTATTACAGTCATTATGATGACGGGAGATAATGAACGTACAGCCCAGGCAATAGGAACAGAGGTAGGTGTTAACCAAGTTATTGCTGAAGTCTTACCAGAAGGAAAAGCAGATGAGGTGAAAAAGCTTCAAGCTCAAGGTAAAAATGTAGCGATGGTGGGAGATGGAATTAATGATGCACCTGCGCTAGCGACAGCGAATATTGGTATGGCCATTGGTACAGGGACAGATGTGGCGATGGAAGCGGCAGATATTACGTTAATCCGTGGTGATTTAAATAGTATTGCGGACGCTATTCTTATGAGTAGAAAAACAATGCGTAATATTAAACAAAATCTGTTTTGGGCATTTGCTTACAATACTTTAGGTATTCCGATTGCTGCAATTGGTCTACTTGCTCCGTGGGTGGCAGGGGCAGCAATGGCTTTCAGTTCTGTATCAGTTGTATTAAATGCTCTACGTTTACAGCGAGTGAAATTGTGAAGATGAAAAGACATTGGGATACATATCCTCAATGTCTTTTTTCAAACTATACGGGGAAAAATCTCATACTTAATTTTCATAGGTTGATTCTGTTTTTCATTTTATCACTATGATAAAATGAAAGGTACTGATTCATTTATGTAGGACACAATGATCGAATCCATAGAACAAAAGGAGGAGCTTCTGGTGACGGTTCCATTTGTTACGGTAGAAGGTCCGATTGGTGTTGGTAAAACCTCTTTATCGAAAGAGATAGCAGCGACATTTAATTACCATCTATTAAAAGAAATTGTAGACGAAAACCCTTTTTTAAATAAGTTTTATGAAAATATTGAGGAGTGGAGTTTCCAAACGGAAATGTTCTTCCTATGTAATCGCTATAAGCAATTAACGGACATTAAAAAATTCCGATTAGCTCATGCCAAGCCAGTTGTAGCAGACTATCATATTTTTAAGAATTTAATATTTGCGAAGCGTACACTGGCATCTACCGAATACGAAAAGTATGAGGAAATTTATAAAATATTAACAAAAGATATGCCTGTACCTAATGTAGTTGTTTATTTACATGCAAGCGTTGAAACATTGATGAAACGAATTGCCATGCGTGGACGAGACTTTGAAAAAATGATATCACGCGATTACATGGAGCAGCTCGTTATCGATTATCATTCTTTTATCGAACATTTTGAGAAAATGCATCCTGAAATACCAGTTATTCGATTTAATGGAGATCAGCTCGATTTTGTGAAAAATCCAGACGATTTAAATTATGTTTTGAAAATAATTAAGGATACGTTACAAAAAAGGAGTTTGCAATAATGAATTTAAGAGAGAAATACGATATTCCTCCACAAACCGTCATCACGATTGCCGGTACTGTAGGCGTAGGAAAGTCCACGATGACAAAAGCTTTAGCAGAAGCACTGAATTTCCGTACATCCTTCGAAAAAGTAGATACCAATCCATATCTTGATAAATTTTATGAGGATTTTGAAAAGTGGAGCTTCCATTTACAAGTTTATTTTTTAGCAGAGCGTTTTAAGGAACAAAAACGTATTTTTGAGTATGGTGGAGGGTTTATACAAGACCGCTCTATTTATGAAGATACTGGGATTTTCGCAAAAATGCATTATGATAAGGGAACAATGAGCCCAACAGATTATGAAACGTACACGAATTTGTTTGATGCTATGGTAATGACACCGTATTTCCCACATCCCGATTTACTTGTTTATCTTGAAGGACCGATTGATGCTGTTATTGGGCGAATACAAGAACGTGGGCGCGCAATGGAGCAACAAACGCCAAATGATTATTGGATAGAAATGCATGAACGTTATGAAAACTGGATTAATAATTTTAATTCCTGTCCAGTTCTACGTTTAGATATTAATGATTATGATTTATTAAAAAATCCTGATGCAATTGAATCAATTGTGAGCCGTATCAGTCATATGCTAAAACAAACAAGCCATTTAAGAAAATAGAAGAGCAAGAAACGACCAAAGAACGTGAAACAATACATGACTGATTGTTTCACGTTTTTTGAATAGGAGGGATTACTATAAGAATTGCAGTGTATTGCGGATCTGGCATAGGGAAAAGTCCAGTATATGGGGAGAAAGCGGCAGAGCTAGGTGCTGTATTAGCTAAGCACGGACATGGTGTTGTTTACGGTGGTTCCAAAACAGGATTAATGGGAAAGGTTGCGGATGCTGTTTTAGCAGCGGGTGGAGAGGTGATTGGTGTTATGCCAACTCATTTACAGAAGCGAGAACTGGCTCATGCTTCATTAACAGAAATTCATTTTGTAGAGTCCATGCATATTCGAAAAGCTAAAATGGCGGAGCTGGCTGATGCATTTATTGCTCTTCCAGGAGGCGCAGGGACTTTGGACGAATATTTCGAAGTTTTTACTTGGGCACAAATTGGCCTTCATGAAAAACCTGTTATTTTATATAACGTAAATGGTTTCTATGACGCACTCTTACAGCATTTTAAAATAATGCTAAAGGAAGGATTTATACGATCTGAACAGAAATCCTTCTTCCGTATAGCAAATACAGCAGATGATATATTACGGTTACTAAAAAAACATGGGTGAATATTCCCCGTGTTTTTTATAATATTAAATAAACGGTAAAAAATAGAAATGGATGAGGTGAATTATGCAAGGTGCAGATACTCAAGTGACTGATGATTTAGTAGTGCAAGCTATTGAGCGCAATATAGCAATTATTCGTTTTGATATGGATCGAAGAGTTGCCTATGTAAATGAGCTGTTTGCTAAAACATTAGGCTATACCGTACAAGAATTGCTTGGAAAGAATCATAAAGATTTTTGTTTACCGAATTTCGTTCATAGTCCAGCATACGAACAGTTTTGGCGCAATTTAGTAGCAGGGAATAGTTATCAGGATAAAATTGAAAGAATTGATGCGAATGGACATAGGGTTTGGCTGGAGGCTACGTATATGCCCGTTTTCGCCAATCACTCAAATAAAGTAATTGGCGTTTCAAAAATTGCTACGAATATTACTGAACGTCAAAATGAAATAACTAATGTAGCCGATCAATTGAAGGAAATGTCTAATGGACTTCATCAACGCTCAGAAACCGGTATTCAAAATAGTCAAGAATTACTGAGCACCATTCAAGAGGTTTCACAGGAATCAAAAGAAAATGTCAGCAATCTTACACAGCTACAGAATCAAGCTGATTCCATTAAAGGTATTGTGAAAACCATTCAAGAGATTGCTGCCCAAACCAATTTACTAGCTTTGAATGCAGCGATCGAAGCCGCAAGAGCTGGAGAATATGGTCGAGGTTTTGACGTAGTGGCAAAAGAGGTGAGAAAGCTTTCCGTTAGAGTAGAGCAATCCATTTCAGAAGTGAAGGATAATATAGAGGGGATAGAGCGGGAAATTAGTCAAGTGACAGACAGTATTACAAAAATAGCTGAAAAAGTAGAAAAGACACACGAACAAATTACTATTACGACTAAAGATTTTAGTGAAATCGCATCTGCAGCAGAAGCATTAGACGAGCAGTCCAAGCAATTTATTGAAATTATTTAAGTTCAATATTTTAGTAGATATATTGATATAGTATAAGTGGTTTCATTACAATATTTGTGTAAGACTTTCATTAATCATAATAGGGGTGTTATGGATGACAAAAGTGGAAGTAAGTTTTCAGCATGTGCCAACAACAGCTATTTCAGATGCAACAGGTGGGCATACGAATTTGTGTAGTACTATTAAACCGCTAGCCGATCATTTTAAAATTGCTGGACGTGCGGTAACCGTACGTTTACCAGATGGAGAAAATGGTGCAGTGTTGGAGGCTATTAGAGCGGCCAATGAAGGAGATATTTTAGTTATAGATGCAAAGGGAAACACCAATCGAGCGGTAGCAGGAGATTTTGTGGTGTCCTTAGCAAAGGGTGTTGGAGTACAAGGTTTTGTAGTTGACGGCGTAATTCGTGATATTGCTGCTATACGTGAGTTAGATTTCCCTGTATTCTCTTTAGGTACAACAGTAGCTGCTGGTAATAAAAATGGGGGTGGCAAAGTAAATGTGCCCATTGCCATTGGAGGAGTGACGGTTCACCCAGGCGACTATATTATTGGAGATGTCGATGGTGTCATTGTTGTACCACAGCAAGATGCTGAAAAAGTAATCGAAGCTGCGGAAGAAAAGATGTTAAAAGATGAAAAGCGTGCACATGAAGCACATGCAAACGGCAAAGAATCCATTCTTGCGTACTTAGATAAAGTGCTTGGAAATTAAATAAAACTCTCACGATGCCATCCAACATCGTGAGAGTTTTTTATTTTATGCTAAATTTTCATTTTCATTAAAGTAATTCTTCATTTTTTCGCGATCGAAACGGCCTTCCCATTTCGCCATCACTAATGACGCTAATGAGTTACCAATTACGTTAACAACTGTACGTCCCATGTCAAGGATACGGTCAATACCAGCAATAAATGCTAGTCCTTCTAATGGAATGCCAACAGTACCTAAAGTGGCTAGCAGTACGACGAAGGATACCCCCGGAACACCTGCAATCCCTTTCGAAGTAACCATCAATACAAGCATTAACGTAATTTGTTCACCAATGCTAAGGTGAATACCGTACATTTGCGCAATAAATAATGCTGCAATCGCTTGATATAGCGTTGATCCGTCTAAGTTAAAGGAGTAACCGGTAGGTATAACAAAGGATACAATATCCTTCGGAGCCCCTAATTTCTCCATTTTTAACATAATACGCGGTAATACAGCTTCAGAACTTGCGGTTGAGAATGCTAAGATCAACTCATCCTTTAACACTTTAATTAAATAGAAGATGCTGATTCCTGCAAATTTTGCCACAAGGCCAAGAACAACAAAGATGAAGAATAACATGGTTGCATAAACAAGGATGGCTAATTTGGCAAGTGGAACCAGTGAAGCAAACCCATATTTGGAAACGGTTACACCAATTAAACCAAATACCCCGATTGGCGCAAACTTCATTACGAGGTTAGTTACCCAGAACATAGCATCTGCAACCCCTTGGAAGAAGTCTAAGACTGGCTTTCCTCGTTCACCAACTGCTGCAACCCCTAAACCAAAAATAACTGAGAAGAAGATAATCGCAAGCATATTACCCTCAGCCATAGACTGAATAATATTTGTTGGGACAATACCTACAATAATATCGAATGGTCCCTCATGCTGTACTTCTTCAGTTGTTGTTACATATTTCGAAATATCCCCTTGAGATAATTCACTCATGTTTATTCCAGCACCTGGTTGGAAAATATTCGCCGAAAGTAATCCAACTAAGATTGCTACTGTCGTTATAATTTCAAAGTAAATAATGGATTTCCCGCCTAATCGTCCAAGCTGCTTCATGTCTCCAGTACCAGCAACACCAACGATTAATGTCGAAATAATAATGGGAACAACAATCATCTTAATAAGATGTAAAAAGATATCCCCTAATGGTTGTAAATATGTCTCAATCTTGGGGTTTCCATAAAAAATACCACCAACAATGATCCCTAAAATCAAGCCGATTAAAATTTGAACGGCTAGACTGATTTTAAATTTCTTCTTCAAACCCTTTGTACCCCCTGATATTAAATTTTTAGGACACGCCTTACTTTAATAATACGGAGGACTTATGGAATCCGACAAAATCCGAGAAAATTAATTTACTTTTGTTAAAATGTCTGAATATAGCACTTGAATAAACTTCTTAATATTTACCTTTGCTTTACGATTATCATGGTCTTCAATTTGAGTCATGAGTTGACGAATTTCTTTAAAATCAAAATAGCGAGGGGCATAGTATTCAAACTCAGAGTTGGTGTAATCGACAACGCCTAAATTTGCCAGATTAATCATGGCAGCTAATATTGTTCTGCGCACACGCTGCTCTATGGCTTTACTTTCCTTCAAAATTTCATCAGGTGTAGCCTTTGTTACAGCTGCGATTTCCTCGTAGAGCTCCTTTAATGGAGGAAGGGGTGCAATCTTATGCTGATGAGCAAGTAAAGTTTCGATAATAGCTATAATATCCTCGCTCCCAATTTCACCTACAATCCCCATATCATTTAATATGGACTGAATATGATCACGTGAAGTTGCTTTATTTGCTTTTTGTTCACTTAATTCAATATTTGTAAGCGATTGACGAATAACTAACAGTGAATTTTTTAGCCGAAATTGTTCGGTAGTTTTTTTTAAAACGTTTTCTACCTCAATGCGGTTAATTGGTTTATGAATGAAGAATTCTATTCCTTGTTCATAAGCCTCACCAACCATTTCTTTATTCACGACCTGAGAAATCATGATAAATTGGCCCTCAAAACGATTTTGAATAAGATGCTCGACTGTTGCTATACCATCAAGCTTTGGCATCAGCAAATCGATTAGCACAAACTCCGGCTGGGTCATTAAAATTTGGGGTATGGCATCCTCACCATTGCGAGCTTCGCCAATCACTGTACCTAACCCACTATCTTCAATAATTTGTTTTAACATGACACGACTTGCACGATCGTCGTCTACAATAAAATACCTCATTTAAGTCTCTCCCGTTTGAATAGTTTGCGTAGGAATTATGATTTTAAACGTTGTGTATTGATTGTTTGATTCAACGGTTATGGAGCCCTTTAATTTTTCTATTAGTTCAGCAACATGCGAAAGGCCAATGCCAGTTGCTGCGACACCATCTATATTATATTTGGTGGTAAATCCAGGTTCAAAAATAATAGAAAAATCCTTCTGTGAAATTCCCTTTCCAGTATCACATATTGTTATTACAGTATTATCCTCTTGTCGTTGAATAGCAATAGAAATGATACCTTGCTCTTCGATAGCCTCCACCGCATTAGCAGTTAAATTATTTAAAAGAGCGAGCAATGCAATATGTTCCCTTGTTTGAAAATCGAAGTCTATACTTGTTTGGAATTCGATATTTTTCCCAAGCAATTCAGCGTATTTACTATTGCCATCTTCTATATAATGCAATAATTCAGATAATACAAAAGGACCAAAGCTCCTTTCACCAACAATCTTTGAAATGCCTGCATATATTCGTTGTGAATCCTTTTTCACTTCATGGATTTCCTGGGCAATATGAAGAGCTTGTAAGCTTTCCGCTCGATATCCTTGAGCTTTTAATTGTCGATATAATTCAAATCCGCTAGCTGTTATGGTTTCAATATGATTCATGGATTTTTTTAAATACAGGGTCTCAACATAGAGATCAGATCCAATATTAAGCATCTCTTGAACACGTTTTTTTTGTTCGGCAATCAATATAGAGCTATAAATACCAACTACAAAAAAGCTTCGTAATAAGGCCACCGCTAACAAAATCAAAAGGTCATGAAGAAATAGAAATGTATAGGTTTGTACAAAAAAACGGAAAATTTGTTCTGCTAAGTTACTAATGACCTCACTAAAAGCAACGAGTAAACCAAGCTTTAGTGGTTTTTCCCTATATGTTTGGACATCTAAAATTCGTAGGCATATAGCAAACAATACATAAAATAATCCCGCTGGTAAATGGTTAAAAATGCTCTCTAATACGGATATATCATGTAAATATGAATTGAAAACACGAAAAAAGATGGTCACTATACTTGTCGCGAACCCAGCTAAAATAATAGGTGTAGGTTTAATTAATGTGCATAAGAAAAAGATTATGGTACCTAAACCAAAGCGAAAAGTCGTATTGGCAAACGGCATAATTTTAATCTCACTGCCTATTGCGGTCATGATAGCAATTAAAATCACCCAAGTGAGGGAAGTGCGAGCTATATTCTTTTTCGGTGGCAATTTGACAACCTCCAATAAGCGATATAATAAAAAAATACCACAACCGAGGCGGAAGTGGTATTTAACAAGTAATACATACAATTTTGGCAAAAAAAAACGGCTACATTCGTAGTCGGAAATTAAAAACTGGAGGAGGTAGAGGGATTCGAACCCCCGCGCGGTGTTACCCGCCTGTCGGTTTTCAAGACCGATCCCTTCAGCCAGACTTGGGTATACCTCCATGTTATATTGCTTTGCTGTCTTTCGACAAAAATAAATTTATCATAACTTAAAACTCAAGTCAACAATTTTTTTAAAAATTTAGTAATGCTAAAATACATGGGTAATAAATAATTTGTGCATTAAGTTGCAATTTATACAAACAGTCAGTATACTAGTTATTGCCGTGCTAGGTGGGAAGGTAGCGGTGTCCTGTAACTCGCAATCCGCTCTAGCGAGACTGAATTCCTTTTTCGAGGCTGTCCGTATTGTTTGGTCTGCCTTCTGCACGTAGTGTTGACGATTGGGTCCTGCGCAATGGATACCCATGAACCATGTCAGGTCCGGAAGGAAGCAGCATTAAGTGGTCATATCCATGTGCCGCGGGGTTGCCTAATCTGAGCTAACGACAGGAGTAACGCTTATGTGCGGCTGTCAAGGAAAGGTGCACGGCATTAAATTGCCAACTCAAAGCATCCGTCTACTATAAGGCGGATGCTTTTTTTATTTTTATTTAGTAACTTCATTTTATATATAAGGCAGCAAATGCTATAATAAGACTATTCTATTTAATGGAGAAGGAGAGAAGGAAAACAGTGACGTATCAAGCATTTTACCGTGTGTATCGGCCGCAGTCTTTTCGAGAGATGTCTGGTCAAGCGCATGTCAAAAGAACGCTACAAAATGCTCTCCTAGCGAATAAAACAACGCATGCTTACCTTTTTTCTGGACCACGTGGTACAGGGAAAACAAGTACAGCTAAAATTTTTGCAAAAGCTTTAAATTGTGAACATGCGCCTTCGGAAGAGCCTTGTAACGAATGTGCTACATGTTTAAGTATTACGGACGGCTCGCATCCTGATGTCATTGAATTTGACGCAGCTTCAAATTCACGTGTGGAAGAGATTAGAGATATTATAGAAAAAGTTCGTTTTGCTCCTGCAAGCAGTAGATACAAGGTGTACATTATTGATGAAGTGCATATGCTTTCTACAAGCGCTTTTAACGCTCTTTTGAAAACTTTAGAAGAGCCGCCTCCCCATGCAGTTTTTATTTTAGCAACAACTGAGCCTCATAAATTGCCTGCTACAATTATTTCCCGTTGTCAGCGCTTTGATTTTAAACGACTTTCTACCAATGATATTATTGAACGTATGAAAGTTGTATTAGAAGATATTGAGCTGCCATATGAAGAGCAAGGCTTAAAGGTAATTGCGCAATCTGCTGCAGGAGGAATGCGTGATGCTTTGAGTTTATTGGACCAAGTAGTATCTTTCAGTGGAGAGAAGCTAAAGCTTGAGGATACATTGTTAGTTACAGGTTCAATAAGCCAGGAAGTTTTTTATGATCTAGCCAATGCACTCAAAGCGAAAGATGTTGCACAAATGCTTGCCCTTTTAGAACAACTAATTACTGATGGTAAAGACCCACTTCGTCTTTCAGAAGACTTAATTACATTTTTCCGTGATTTATTATTACTTCAAACAAGTGAAGATTTAGCAGAATTATTAGAGCTCGTGTCTCCTGAGGAACGTGTATTATCCTTGGCCCATGAATTTGCACCGGATATGCTTTATGGCTATATTGATATACTTGCGAAAACTCAGCAAGAAATGCGCTTCTCTCACCATACAAAAATTTATTTAGAAACGGCATTACTTAAAATGGTACAGTTTTCGGGAGGGAGCACTAATCAAGCAATAAGTCCAACGAGTGATACGGTGATTAGCCCTGATCTCGCTCAAAAAATTGTAGCACTTGAGCAAATGGTTCAACAATTATCTCTACAATTACAATCAGGAGCTCCTGCGCAAGCATCGCAAGCGCCAAAAGAGCAAAGACCACGTGCTAAAAATCCAAACGGCTATAAGGCTCCAACAGGTCGTATCCAAGAGGTACTAAAAGACGCTACAAAGCAAGATGTCCAACGTATAAAATCAATTTGGGCACAAGCACTAAATCAACTGCAAAAATCGCAGTCTGCACTTTTAGCTGAAGCCGAACCAGTTGCGGCATCTTCAAGTGCTTTTGTGTTAAAATTCAAGTATGATATTCATTGTCAGATGGTTGCAGATAATCAGTCTTTAAAGGCTCACTTCACCCAATTAATTGCAGGACAAACTGGTATAATGTACGAAATGCTTTGTATACCAGAAGAATCTTGGTTAAAAATGCGTGAAGAGTTTATCCGTGATCATAGTATGCAGCATAAAAAAATATCAGCTGCATCAGAGAATGGTGAGGAATTATTAGAACCACCACCGGCAGAAATATCGGATGAGCCATTTATCGATGATGCTCAGCCACTTGCTTCACAGGATCCACTTGTGACAGAGGCAGAAAAGCTCTTTGGTAAAGACTTTGTTGAAATTATGGAAGATTAAATTTTTAGGAGGAAAACATTTATGCGTGGAATGGGAAATATGCAAGGTATGATGAAAAAAATGCAAAAAATGCAAAAAGAAATGATGGAGGCTCAAGAGGCACTAAATGCAGAGCAGTTTGAAGGTGTTGCGGGTGGCGGCATGGTAAAGGTAACTGTGTCTGGTCAACGTGAAGTTGTGTCAGTAAATCTTGATGAATCTGTAGTAGATCCAGAGGATATTGAAATGCTACAAGACTTAATCGTTATTGCTACTAATGAGGCATTAAAAAAAGTAGAAGAAAAAACGAACTCAACGATGGGTAAATTCACTCAAGGCTTAAACCTTCCATTCTAGGAGGTATCCATATGTACTACCCAGAACCAATATCAAAATTGATCGATAGTTTTATGAAATTGCCAGGTATCGGGCCGAAAACTGCGGCTCGTCTGGCGTTTTTTGTGTTATCAATGAAGGAAGAAGATGTCTTATCTTTTTCTAAAGCATTAATTGATGCTAAACGGAATTTAAGCTATTGTTCCGTGTGTGGCAATATTACAGATGTAGACCCGTGTCACATATGTACAGATAAACAACGAGATCATTCTATTATTTGTGTTGTTCAAGACACAAAAGATGTAATTGCGATGGAAAAAATGCGTGACTATAATGGTATGTACCATGTACTACAGGGTGCGATATCACCAATGGATGGCATTGGCCCAGAGGATATCAATGTAGCTTCCCTGTTAGTCCGGTTGCACGATGAAAGTGTCCAAGAGCTTATTCTAGCTACGAATTCAACTATTGAAGGCGAAGCAACAGCTATGTATATATCTCGCCTTGTCAAACCGTCAGGTATTCGTACGACCCGCATAGCGCATGGGTTACCAGTAGGCGGGGACTTAGAATATGCAGATGAGGTAACGTTATCGAAGGCAATGGAAGGTCGACGTGAGTTGTGAGTGGGGGATTAATATGTTCTTCCGTAGTAAAGGAAAGCTGAAAAAAGAGTTCGATGATAGGCTAGTAAATCTTATAAAAGAAACAAAAGAGGATTTACAACAAGCAAAGATAATAGAAGAACTAATGGACGACTATGATCTAGGGGCGATTGCTCAACGAAAAGCGGCGGAAAGCATTCATTTTTATTTATTTAAAGAAGCTAGAATTCGCAGGGTGTTAATAAAATAGTTCTATTGGCTATTCATAGAAGCAATACAGGAAACATAAACTTTCATAATTATTTTTTTGAGGAGGTAACCATATGTCTTGGTTAGTAATTATGAGTATTTGTGTTCCTGTAGGGCTTCTTTTTCTTTATGTCATAATAAGACATGCTAAGCTTGGCAAAATTTTAGAAGGTTTATCTGTCTTTTGGTTTCGATTTGCATTTGCTTTCCTACTATTATTTATGATTCATTTAGGTATTGGTTATATAGGATATAACGTGCCCATCAATCTTTTCTCAGTCTTAACGATTGCCGTTTTAGGTATTCCAGGGGTTCTAGGCATAACAGCTTTAATATTTATTTTATAAAATGCTTGCAATATAATAATATTATGGTATAGTTATAGAAGTCGCCAATATAACTGGTTGAAACGAAATATAAATTAAAAATTTATGTTGACACATTATATGCGACGTGATATTATATAAGAGTTGCTGTTGAAAGACACTGACTAACAACATGAACCTTGAAAACTGAACAAGCAAAACGTAATCAATAAAGTTTTAAGTAGCTAGCCTAGCTAGTGAACGAAACAAAATTTTGGACATCAAAATTGATGCCAGCAAAACAATTTGAGCTAATCAAATTTCTTTTATGGAGAGTTTGATCCTGGCTCAGGACGAACGCTGGCGGCGTGCCTAATACATGC
>NZ_JBMOXD010000013.1:0-54798 GCF_049315265.1 Lysinibacillus sp. NPDC056220 | reverse complement strand
TTGATGTCCAAAATTTTGTTTCGTTCACTAGCTAGGCTAGCTACTTAAAACTTTATTGATTACGTTTTGCTTGTTCAGTTTTCAAGGTTCATTTGGTTGCTAGTTTTTCAATAGCAACTCTTAAATTATAATGTACTCAGTCATCATTGTCAACAACTTTTTTTCAAAAAGTTTTTTCGTTCACAAGAGACAACTTTTAAATCTTATCACAATCACATTTCGATGTCAACATTTTTTTCGTTTGTCGAATCTTTATGATGGTGTTGTTCTTACGTCGTTTTAACGACAAGTAATAATTTATCATGTTCGCAATTACTTCGCAAGTGTTTTTTTCATAGAAATCAATATTATTGAAAAAACATGCATTAGTAAGCTATTTTATACACTTATGAGAATGTAGATTTTATATCATTCTCTGTTCTAACTTAAATGATTTGTTTTACTATACATTGCTTTCTTTTAAAACTCAACTAATTAAAAACTAAAACATATAAATATAAGCAGGAGTTAAAAGCATCCGCTTCATTTTCTCCTGCTTACTCAACTAAAAAACCTCATCGTTTGTTATTCAAGCTTCGCGCTACTACTTTAAGCCATCATCTTGTGGATCAACTATATTTAAGCACCACAGGAAATTATCCCATGCGGAATACCAGCCACTAAAAATTTCAGAAGAATCATCCCAACGAACATCAAACTTCTTATGTCCGTCGACCTCTACTAAATATAAAGTAAGATTCTCATCTTTTTTGGCAACTACTAATTTCATTCCATGCTCAAGTTCTTCTTCTGTAAATGGAACATCCGATACAGAACGTAATTGAGCCTGTTCAAATACTTGTTTGTTAATAATTTTGTAATTCATTATATGCCCCCAATAAAAGTACTTCTTTTTTATCTACTGTCATTTATAAAACATAGAACTATAAAAGTATAACCTAAATATAATCCACGTTTAAACAACTTAATTTTTTTAATACAAAAAAGAGGAGAATTGCCTTATCCAGCAAATTCCCCTCTTCATTCATTTTATTCTTACTAGAAAAGATGCTTCGACTATTTTGTAATATGACGCATTGTCGGGAATAATAATACATCACGAATGGATGGTGAGTTTGTTAATAGCATGATTAATCGGTCAATACCGATACCTAGTCCACCAGTTGGAGGCATACCATATTCCAAAGCTTCAATGAAATCATTGTCCATTTCATGCGCCTCATCATTACCAGCTGCTTTCTCCGCTAATTGTGCTTCAAAGCGCTGACGTTGATCGATTGGGTCATTTAATTCTGTGAAGGCATTTGCATGCTCACGACGAACAATAAATAGCTCAAAGCGATCTGTGAAACGCTCGTCCTCTGGATTTTTCTTTGCAAGAGGCGAGATTTCCACAGGGTGTCCATATACAAATGTAGGTTGTACTAACGTTTCTTCTATTTTTTGCTCAAAGAATTCATTGATAATATGACCTACTTCATGAACATCTTTCACTTCTACTCCATGTTCTTTAGCAAGAGCCTGAGCTTGCTCTTTTGTCATCGGCTGCCAGAAGTCTACACCAGTTGCTTCTTTTACGGCATCAACCATGTGAACTCGTTTCCAGCCCACTGCTAGGTTAATTTCATCTTCACCATATTGAACTGTAGTCGTTCCAAGAACTTCCTGAGCAACGTGAGCTATCAGGTTTTCAGTGAGAGACATGATATCTTGATAGTCAGCATATGCTTCATAGAGCTCAATCATTGTAAATTCAGGGTTATGGCGTGTAGAAATCCCTTCATTCCGGAATACACGACCGATCTCATAAACTTTTTCTAAACCACCTACAATTAGGCGTTTTAAGTGCAATTCGATTGCAATTCGCATATATAATTCCATATCAAGTGCATTATGATGAGTAATAAATGGACGAGCAGCCGCACCACCAGCAATTGTATGAAGCATTGGTGTTTCTACTTCTAAATATCCAGCGTTATCAAGATAGTTGCGGATAGCACGGATAATTTTAGAACGTGCTATAAATGTTAGTTTGCTGTCTTCATTCGTCATAAGATCTAAATAGCGTTGGCGATAACGTTGTTCAACATCCTGTAAACCATGGAATTTCTCTGGCATAGGACGTAGCGCCTTTGTTAGGAATGTGAATTCCTCTGCCTTTACTGAAAGCTCCCCAACCTGTGTACGGAATACATTTCCACGGATACCTACGATATCTCCCAAATCAGCTTGTTTAAATAATTCATACGCTTCTTCACCAACATGGTCTTGACGTACGTAGATTTGAATTTGGCCACCTAAATCCTGAATATGTGCAAAGCCAGCTTTTCCTTTACCGCGTTTTGTCATTATACGACCCGCAATAATAACCTCTTGCAGATTCTCTTCTAGCTGTTCTTTTGTTTGGTCTGCAAATTGCTCCTTTACTTCTGTTGACAAATGCGTACGCTCAAAACGGCTCCCAAATGGATCTTGTCCGTTCTCTAATATAGTCGTCATTTTTTGGCGTCTCACCAAAAGCTGGTCATTTAATTCTTCTATGTTTGACACTTGTTTCACTCCTTAAATAAATAGCGTTTACGTCCATAATATTTCTATTGTACACAATTTTAAAGCTGTAATCATCTGTTTCAGTTTATTTTCAACACAAGATTAGATAATTAATAATTCTAAAAATTAAAGGCCGTAAAATAAAAGCGTCTCTGTCAAAACTAGAGACGCCAACAATACCTTTATCTTAAATAATGAATTCTTTAGCTTCAGGAATGAAGAAATTGGACTCCGATTCTTCATACTCTCGTACAAGACCATTTAATAACGCGCGAAGCTCTGCTGCCGTTTCTGTTTGGTTAATAGCGTTCCGTGCTTTACCATTACCGCGAATCCCCTTCAAATACCATGAAGCATGCTTACGCATTTCACGAACTGCAATACCTTCTCCTTTTAATTGTAGAAGACGTTCAAAGTGAAGTAGACATACATCCATTTTTTCACGTACGCTCGGTTCTTCCTTTAATTCACCCGTTTCTAGGTATTGAACTGTACGATAAATCATCCATGGGTTACCCAAAGCAGCACGACCAATCATCACTGCATCTACACCTGTCGTTTCAAGCATACGTTTAGCATCCTGTGGTGTTTCTACATCACCGTTACCAAGAACAGGAATTTTCACGTTTTCCTTTACCTGACGAATGATATCCCAATTCGCCTTCCCTTCGTACATTTGTACACGGGTACGACCATGAACTGCTACCGCTGATGCTCCAGCACGCTCAACAGCCTGGGCATTTTCAATAGCGAAGATATGCTCGTCATCCCAACCAATTCGCATTTTTACGCTAATAGGTTTTTTCACTGCATCCACCACAGCCGCTACCATTTCATACACTTTATTGGGATCTAATAGTAACCGTGCTCCCGCTTCACATTTAATAATTTTATTAACAGGGCATCCCATATTGATATCAATAATATCAGCGGTTGTATTTTGATCTACATACTTAGCTGCCTCTACTAACGTTTCTTTATCTCCACCAAAAATTTGCAGTGACAGGGGATTTTCACGTTCATCGATATAAAGCATACCTAATGTTTTTTCGTTTTTTTGAACAATGCCCTTATCACTAATCATTTCAGCATATACGAGCCCTGCTCCAAATTCCTTTACGGTTAAGCGGAAAGCAGAATTACAAATTCCAGCCATTGGAGCTAATACAACACGGTTGTCCATGACAATATCGCCAATTCGAAAGGGCTTCTCTGTTGTTTGACTCAACGTTGTCTTCCTCCTATATAGGCATGTACCTATTTATCCTTAATTAAAAATTTTATATAAAGCGCCTACCTAATTCACTGTAAGAGGTTCGTTAGTTGGCTTCCACAAGCTGATACCTTCACTCTCACAGTCCATCTGTTGCAATAAATGATGTGCTTGTTGTAGCTGACCTCCGAATGGCGTTGGAGTAATCTCTACTAATGGCACTAAGACGAAAGCTCGCTCATACATTCTTGGGTGAGGAACAATTAGGTTCTCTGTTTCAATATTTTCGTGATTGTAAAGTAAAATGTCAAGGTCGATAATTCGTGGACCCCAACGAAATTCTCGCACACGTCCTAGTTCCTGTTCAATTGATTGGCAAATCTTCAGCATTTCAGTAGATGATGCATCGGTTTTGAGATGAACAGCAATATTCAAAAAATCTGCCTGATCTGTATAGCCTACTGCTGCCGTTTCATAAACCGACGAAACACGAACAACCTCAATGTTCACCTTCTCTCTTAAGAGAGCAATAGCCTTTTGAAGGTTTTCATATCTCTCACCCATATTTGTACCTATTGATAGATAGACATCTTTCATTAAAAATCACCTCTCGTTACTTCAACAGACACTTCTTTGTAATAGCCATGAATTGGTGGGTCTGGCTTGATCAGTTCTACACGGACACCTTTTACTTTTTCGGGGTAGGTTGTTAAGATCACGTTTGCTATTTTTACAACAAGTGCCTCAATAAGCTTAAAAGGTTCTCCTTCAACAATATCACGGCACACTGCATAGACCTCTGCATAATTTACTGTATAGGCTAGGTCATCCGTTTCTCCAGCCATGGTCATATCTACAGCCAGCGAAACATTTGCTCGAAAACGTTGACCAAGAGTTGTTTCTGCCGCTAATACGCCATGGTAACCATAAAACTGCATATCCTTTAAATGAATGTAATCCATTATGCCTCCTCCTTATACAGTCGCTTTCCTACTAACACATCCGCCATATGTGCTGCACGTGCCATTTCCTTTACATCATGAACACGTATCATATGACAGCCCTTTTCAATTCCATAAACTACCGTTGCTCCCGTGCCTTCAAGACGTTCATCCACAGGTAGCTTCAGCACATTACCAATCATAGATTTACGTGATGTTGCTAAAAGTACAGGGTAGCCCATCTCCACTAAATCCTCTAAGTGTTGCATCATGGCTATATTATGCTCAGTATTTTTGGCAAAGCCAATGCCAGGATCTAGGATAATATGATGATCAGGAACCCCTGCTTGATGTGCGATAACAATACTTTTTTCTATGTCTGCCTTTGCCGATGCCCAAAAATCAACACCATAATCCAAATTTTCACGATTGTGCATTAAAATTATTGGCACATGTAAATCAGCAGCAACCTGTGCAATTTCCGGTTCAGCTTTTGCTCCCCAAATATCATTTATCATATGTGCTCCTGCCTCAATGGCCGCTCGCGCTACATTTGCTTTATACGTATCCACCGAAATAATGGCATCTACTTCTTTCAGCAATGCTTGTATAACAGGTACAATACGTGCAATTTCTTTTTCATCTGAAATACGCTCGTAACCTGGACGTGTAGACTCTCCGCCTACATCAATTATTTTAGCCCCATCAGCCACCATTTTTTTTGCTTGAGCTACCGCAGCTTCGACACTGTTGAACTTTCCTCCATCAGAGAAGGAATCTGGTGTAACATTTAGAATACCCATTACAAAGGTTTCTTTCGTAAAATCTAATGGAATACCATTAATCGTTAATGGTTTCATATATTTTTCTAGCATAAAAACGCTCCTTCTATCGTTGCTCCACTTCTTGAGCAAATGCATCATGCAAACGCATATAAACAGGTCCTCTATTACCTAATAATTGCTGGTTCTCTACGTTAATGATTGGTACAAGCTCCTGCACAGAATTGGTAATAAAGCATTCCGTACTTTGTTGTAAATCTTCCTTCCTATAAAAGCCTTCGCTTACCTCAATACCCAGGGCATTGGCTTTCTTAATAACCCAAGCTCGAACAATGCCAGGTAGTATACCTGTTTCCAAGGAAGGCGTATATAGTATATCATTTTTTACCCAAAAAACATTTGAGGTCACACCTTCAGCAACGTAGCCTGCTTCCGTTAAAAAGAAGCCTTCTTGTTCCGCCAATGATGGTAGCTCAAAACGCCCCAGCACATTGTTGCCAAAGTGATGTGATTTAACTCGCAGCCCTTGTTCAGGTGAATTACGTGGTGTAGTAAGCCATTGAGCAGTCTTTTCAGTTCCACGAGGTGTATCCTGTAATTCCTTACGAAAGAGAATGACGTTGGGTGTTGTGTATTCTGTTGGCTGTAAACCAATATTATGTTCACCTGCTGAAACATTAAGGCGGAAATAGCCATCCTGACCGCCGGCTTGTTGATTTAATTGTTGCACAACCTCCAGTAATACACTTTCAGGATAGGTAAGATGAATGCGATATTGCGATAGAGCCTGCTGTAACCTTTCCATATGTGCGTCCCATCCAAATACTTGTCCTTTATATGTTCGGAATGTTTCAAAGAAGCCCAAACCATATAAAAAACCGTGGTCAAAGGGGGAAATCCGCAGATCCTTTTCTGCCATATAGCTTCCGTTTATCCAGCACCGCATCTATTTCACTCCTTCTACGTACATTTCTATAAATTGACGCAGGAGTTTTTTTCCTTGCTCAGTCATAATAGATTCTGGGTGATATTGTACGCCCTCTATTGGATAATCCTTGTGACGAAGTCCCATAATTTCTCCCTCTTCTGTCCAAGCGGTTACTTCTAGGCACGTCGGTAGCGTCTCTTTTTCGACAATAAGAGAATGATAGCGAGTAGCTTGAAATGGGTTTGGCATAGCTTTATGTAAACCAACTTCAGCATGTAATACAGGGGATGTCTTCCCATGCATAAGGCGCTCAGCTCGGATTACCTGGCCGCCAAACACTTGTGCAATAGCCTGATGTCCAAGACATACTCCTAAAATCGGAATATTTCCCGCGAAATATCGGATAATGTTCAGACTTTCACCAGCCTCATTTGGGCTACACGGCCCCGGTGAAATAACTATCATATCAGGTGCAAGTTGTTCGATGTCCTCTATTGTTAATACATCATTTCGTTTTACTATTATTTCATGTCCAAATTCCCCCAAATATTGTACGATATTATAAATAAATGAATCATAGTTATCAATCATTAAAATCATTTTGCTCGCTCCTCCGCCATTGCCTTAGCCTGCCACATTGCCTTCGCCTTATTTAAAGATTCCTGATATTCTCTTGCTGGAACAGAATCAATGACAATACCAGCCCCTGCCTGAATATGGGCAACCCCATCTTTTATAAATGCTGTACGGATTACAATATTAAACTCCATATCTCCGGTATAGCCGAGCCAACCAATAGAACCAGTGTATAGACCACGTCGCACAGGCTCTAACTCTTCGATAATCTCCATTGTACGTATCTTTGGTGCACCAGTAATAGTACCTCCTGGGAACATTGCACGGATAACATCAGCATTTGTTTTACCTTCTGCTATTTCTCCCCTAACATTCGATACAATGTGCATGACATGCGAATAGCGTTCAATGACCATAAATTCATCCACTTCTACTGTTCCATAGGTTGATACTCGTCCTAAATCATTACGCTCTAAATCTACTAACATCACGTGTTCTGCGCGTTCTTTATCATTGTCAATTAATTCTTGAGCTAATGCTAAATCTTCCTCTTCAGATTTCCCTCTTGGTCGAGTTCCTGCAATTGGTCTCGTCGATAACTCTTTACCCTGGCGTTTGACTAAAAGCTCGGGTGATCCAGAAACAACTGCAAAATCTGGAGCTTCCATATAAGCCATATAAGGTGACGGATTAAAGGCTCGTAATGCCTCATATACATCCATCGCTGTCGCACTTAGATTTTTGGATTGACGAACTGATAAATTAACCTGAAAAACATCACCTTCCGCGATATAGGTTTGTATTTTCTTCACCGCCGCCTCAAATTCAGTCCCTGCGAATGACACAAGCAATTCACTCTCGTCATTGTCTACTTCTATAGCATTTGTTTTTTCAAATTTGCGCGTAGCTAATCCATCTTGGGCTGCAACTTGCCAATTAGTAGCCCACTCATCTAGGTCAACAACACAATCTTCTAGCTTCATTAACGTGACCGTATTGCTTTTCACATCGTGTACTGCCCAGCAATCAAACAAATAAAAGAAAATATCGGGTATATGCAAATCATCTATAGCTGTATTGGGAAGCACTTCTATATTGCGCGCATAATCATATGTCACAAATCCAATTGCCCCCCCCTGAAAGATTGGAAGCTCCACATTATAAGAAACTTGATAATCCGCCACGAGCTCTTCTAGTAACGCAAGAGATTCACCTGGTAAAACTTCACTTCTACCGTTTCTCCAATTTACTAAAAGTCCGTTCTCTACTGCTTGTGCAGTTGCTAATGGATTCCAAGCTGCTATTGTAAAATGACCACCCCGTCCACTTTCTAAAAAGACATGCGAATGTTGTGTCTCTGTTTGCTTTTTATAACTATAAAAAAATGAATCTGCATCCATCTCTACTGTTTTCGTCAGAATTGTCTTCAAGTTAGTTTTCCCCTTTTAAATCATATGATGTGATTCCATCTTAACTTGAATATTACTTAGAAGCGAATATTTTTATAAGGCTCTATGAAATTCTAAGCGCACTAAAAAAGACCCCCTCATCATGTAGGAGTCTTTTTGTATTAACTTATATTAGTCTTCAAATTGATAGAGAGGTGTTGATAGGTAACGTTCACCATTAGAAGGCACAATAGCAAGCACATTCGAACCCTTACCTAAACGTTTTGCAGCTTCAATGGCAGCATAGATTGCAGCGCCAGATGAAATACCACATAAGATACCTTCTTCACGCGCTACTTTACGAGCTACCTCAAAAGCTACCTCGTTTTCAACAGGGAATACAGAAGAATAGATATCTGTATCTAAAACTGTCGGCACAAATCCTGCTCCAATCCCTTGAATTTTATGTGGACCTGGTTGACCACCCGAAAGAACAGGTGAATCTTTTGGTTCTACAGCGATAATTTCAATAGTTGGATACTTTTCTTTTAATACGGAACCAGCACCTGTAATAGTACCACCTGTACCAACCCCAGCTACAAATGCATCTAGCGTTAAGCCATCAAATGCTTCAACAATTTCAGGACCTGTAGTTAGACGGTGAATAACAGCATTCGCTGGATTTGTGAATTGTTGTGGCAGGAAATAGCCATGCTCTGCAGATAATTCTTCCGCTTTAGCAATCGCGCCTTTCATCCCTGCTGGTCCAGGAGTTAAGACAAGCTCCGCACCATAAGCACGAAGTAGGTTTCGACGCTCTAGACTCATTGTTTCTGGCATTACTAAAATTGCTTTATAGCCTTTAGCAGCAGCTATCATCGCAAGACCAATACCTGTGTTGCCAGACGTCGGCTCGATAATCGTACCACCAGGCTGTAACGTTCCATCTTTTTCTGCCGCTTCAATCATTGCTAAAGCTAAACGGTCTTTCACTGAGCTTCCCGGATTAAAATACTCTAATTTTACATAAACAGTACCTTCATTTTCACTTGTTGCATGATTTAATTTAACGATTGGTGTTTTACCAACTAATTCAGCTATTGAGTTTGCTAATCTACTCATTTAATAATCCACTCCCAATCCCTACTATTTTTATAGGTTTTACTTATTTTGTATTTTATCAATTTTTCCATTCGATTGTCAATAAATAAAACTTGTATTTTCAGAATATTTATCTACCGTCAGTGGATAGAATATTTTACAGTCAATCAAACATCGCACAAAGATAAAAAGAATCTACAACATTTGTCGGGTAAGTCCATTCTGATGACTTCAAATGTCTGCAAGTTGTTTCAGACTCATGCTACCCGCAAACAACTTGCAGATTCCTCTATTTATTATTTTTCTTTTTTAGATTCTCCATAATACCACGTAGCATTAAATTCAGACCAAAACGCTTCTGGTGTAACAGATTGTGGCAACTGCTCTAAAGCCAATTCACGCTCGATATGTTCTTTCACATCGTCATATGTAAAGGATTGTCCCTCTAAAATCTCTTGCACCTGAACAATGCCATAATGACCATTATCTAACTTAAAGGCTTTACTTACCTCATTAACCTTTGTAGACTTCACAGCATTAATAATGGCAGGGTCCACGTTTTCCTGATTTTCCGTCAGGAAACCAACATCTCCCCCTAGGCTTGCGGAAGCACTGTCTAAGGAAATCTCGCGGGCTAGCACTGAAAAATCAGAGCCATTTTTTAACTCACCCAACGCCTCATCAGCAGCTTTCTTGGCGTCAACCTCGATAAAATTGGTACGATAGCTTGTTTTTGTATTGTAAAGTCCCTGATTTTCCTCATAGTACTTTTCAATACTCTCTTCATTTATCACTACATCTTTCGTGAGTACCTTATCTAAAATAAGTTGTGAACGAATTTTTTGGCGAAGTTGCTCCGCAGTAAGGTTTTGCATCGCTGTATCAAATTTATCTTGAGCAGAGCGCATTAAGGCTAACTCGAGATCAATTTCTTGATCAGTAACTTTTATTTTATATGTCTTTGCAGCCTTTTCCATTACAGTTTCATTGACTAAACTTTGTAGGGTTTCTTTGCCATATCGTTCTTCCATAGCAATCATCCACTCTTGTCGCGTGATAACATCCCCGTCAATGGCAGCGACTTGTTCGTCGCTACCAATCTCCTGACCTTTATTTGGGATGACCCATCCAATGAACCATAAAATATTACCTAATAACAATACGGCAATGACAGCCAAAGCTGGTTTGGTTTTTAAACGGCGCTGTAATAAAGGGGTTTGGTTTGTTGTTGCAGTGGCAGAAGGTCGTCTATTACGATTTGAGCTCATCAATAAACCCTTCTAACTCTTCTTTTGAAAAATGATAGGTCTCTAAGCAGAAATGACATTGTGCATCAGCACTGCCATCCTCTTCAATCATTTCTTTAATTTCTGCTATTCCTAGACCTAAAATTGCTGCACCAAACCGTTCTTTTGAACATTGACATTTAAATTCAACTGGCATGGAATCTAAAATTTGTAGATGTCCATTGCCTAATACAGCTTCTAAAATTTGCTCCGGTGTAAAGCCTTTTTCAATCATTTTCGAAACCGGCTCTATTGTAGCAAGATGCTGTTCGATTTCATTAATTGTTTCTTCTTCACAACCTGGCATTAATTGTAGAATAAATCCCCCTGCTGCAAGAATAGTGTTGTCCGGATTAACCAATACACCCAAACCAACTGATGAAGGTACTTGCTCAGAAGTAGCGAAATAATAAGTAAAATCTTCAGCTATTTCACCTGAAACAATGGGCGTTTGACCCGAAAACATATCTCGTAAACCAAGGTCCTTAACGATTGTTAGAGCTCCTTCAGTTCCAACACCTGCTCGAACATCCAGCTTACCCTGCTCGTTTAAATCGAAATGAACATGAGGATTCGTGACAAATCCACGTACTTCTCCATGTGCATTACTATCGATTACCATTGGACCAATCGGACCATTACCCTCAATCTTAATAGTGATCTTCTCTTCACCTTTTAACATAGCACCCATCATGACAGCCGCCGTCATTGAGCGTCCTAGAGCCGCTGATACTACTGGCCATGTATCGTGACGACGTTGCGCTTCTGCAACCGTTGCTGTTGTACGAGCAGCAAACACACGAACCTGTCCATTAAATCCTAAACCTCTAACTAAATAGTCCTTCATAAATGAAATGTCCCTCATTTCTTATTGGTTACGTTTATATAGTTTATATAAACCCTTTAGCGTTAAAAACGGATCCACAACATCAATAATTTGCGTTTCCCCTGCAATTAGATTTGCTAATCCACCTGTAGCAATTACTAATGGTTCCTCTTTACTTTGTCCCTTCATCCGATTAACAATGCCCTCAACTTGTCCTACGAAGCCATAAAAAATTCCGGCCTGCATGGCGGAAACGGTTGTTTTTCCTACAATATGTGCAGGTCTTACTATTTCAATACGAGGCAATCTAGCAGCCTGCGTATAAAGTGCCTCTGTAGAAATGGTAATACCTGGGGCAATAGCACCACCCATGTAATCGCCTTTTTCGTTTAAATAGCAGTAGGTTGTTGCTGTACCAAAATCAACTATAATACAAGGTGCTTTATATAAGTCTAAAGCTGCTATCGCGTTGACAATACGGTCAGAACCAACCTCGCGAGGATTTTCGTATTTAATATTCAAACCTGTTTTGACACCAGGACCCACTACTAGAGGTTTTTTTCGAAAATACTTTTGACACATTGCCTCTAATGAATACATAATCGGTGGCACAACTGAAGATATAATAATGCCCGTTACTTGTTCAAATGAAATACCTGCATGATTAAAAAACGAAAGAACTTGCATAGCATATTCATCTTCTGTTTTATAAAGGTCTGTCACCATACGCCAATGGAAGGCTAATTGTTCTTTGTCATCATACACACCTAACACAATATTAGAATTCCCTGCATCTAGAACTAAAATCAAGGTTGACACCCCCATATCATCATTGTAACTTTCGTCAACCTACTGTTACAACTTACATTATCCATCTAACTTGAAGTTAAAACACTTTAGAAAATGATACCATACTTTTTATCCGAGGAAATAGTATTCCAGCCTTCTTTAAAAAAGAGCATCCTTAGTTAGGACGCTCCTTAAAAAATTATTTGAAATTAAATTTTTCCGGATCTGGACCACAGCGTAATCCGTCATTTAAAGCATCCAATTGAGTCATTTCATCATCTGTTAATGCAAAGTCAAAAATATCAAGGTTTTCAATCATACGAGTTTCTGTCATCGTTTTCGGGATGGTTACAACGTTATGCTGTACATCGTAGCGTAATACGATTTGAGCAGGCGTTTTACCATACTTAGATGCTAACTCTTGAATCAATGCTTCCTCCAATAATGCGCCGTTCATTAAAGGAGACCAAGCCTCTACTTGGATACCCTTGTCTGTACAATAAGCACGCACTTCCTCTTGTGTTAAATGAGGATGGAATTCAATTTGATTAATAACAGGGACAACTGTAGCTTCTTTCAAAAGATATTCTAAATGGTGTACATGGAAATTACTAACACCAATTGAACGCACACGGCCATCTTGATATATTTTTTCGAGTGCCTTATAGACATCCAAATAATTTGTGTCAATGCCTGGCCAATGCACTAAGTAAAGATCCAAATAGTCTAACCCTATTTTCTCTAAACTGCTATCATAAGCAGCAAGTGTTTCTTCATAGGAAAGTCCATCGTTCCAAACTTTAGATGTTATAAATAATTCTTCACGAGTTACCAAACCTTCTTCAATGGCTGCTCTTATACCCCGTCCAACACTTTCTTCATTACGATATACTTGTGCCGTATCAATGCTTCGATAACCTTTCGCAATAGCCGTTTTTACTGCTTCAGCTAAATCCTCACCTTCCGGAACACGAAATACACCGTAACCAACCAAAGGCATTTTAAGTCCATTATTCAATGTTACAGTTCCCATGCGCAAACACTCCTATCGATTTTTATTTACAAATACATCTTGTCTACATCATAAGTGCAGAGTCACATGTAGCTATCTTTCACTAATATCCTAATGCTTCTTCATAATAAAAGGCAAAGAAAAAGGCTGTTTACTCATTTTACAGTAAACAGCCTTTTCAATTTATTCACGTTTTTCGTCGATACCCTTAGGTGTATCATTAGATTCCTTGCCTTCTTTTGCAAGGTCTAAAGTTGTTGGATTTGGGTCTTTACTTAAAAGCTCTTTTTCAACAACTGGTTCACCAATCGTATCTAACGTTGGCTTCGCTTCCACTTTCGGAGTGTTATTCCCCTCAACGATAGCCTCTGGTTCTGGTAAAACACCATGATCACGCAAATGCTCGATTTCCTGCGCATTTAATGTTTCTTTCTCCATTAATGTGTTAGCGATTAAATCAAGTAACTCACGTTTCTCTGTCAGAATACGTTTTGTACGCTCATATTGCGTATCGATAATTTTTTGCATTTCTTTATCAATTTCATAAGCTATTGAATCAGAGTAATTTTGGTCAGAATTAAAGTCGCGGCCAAGGAATACATTTCCACCCTGACTTGAACCGAATTGCATTGCACCAAGATTTTCACTCATTCCATATTCAGTAACCATTGCACGAGCGATACTTGTAACCTTTTGGAAATCGTTATGTGCCCCCGTAGAGACTTCACCAAGAACGATTTCTTCAGCTACGCGACCACCAAGCAGTCCTGCAATACGGTCTAAAAGCTCTTGTCTTGTTGTAAAGAAACGTTCTTCCTTCGGTAACATAATGGCATATCCACCCGCTTGACCGCGTGGAACAATTGTTACTTTGTGAACTGTATCTGCTTCATCAAGCTCTAGACCCACAACTACGTGACCAGCTTCATGGAAGGATACAAGTTTTTTCTCTTTGGCTGAATATACTCGGCTCGCTTTAGCTGGACCAGCGATTACACGGTCAGAAGCTTCATCGATATCTGCCATATTAATGGTACGTTTACTTTTACGAGCTGCTACAAGTGCGGCCTCGTTAAGTAAGTTTTCTAAATCTGCACCTGAGAAACCTGGCGTACGTTGTGCAACTGCTGCTAAATCAACTGTATCTGCTAAAGGCTTATTTCGTGCATGTACCTTGAGAATCGCCTCACGTCCTTTTACATCAGGATGTCCTACTGTAATTTGACGGTCAAAACGACCTGGACGTAATAACGCTTTATCTAAAATATCTGGTCTGTTTGTCGCAGCGATGATAATAATACCCTCGTTTGCTCCGAAACCATCCATTTCAACTAACAACTGGTTCAGTGTTTGTTCACGCTCGTCATGACCCCCGCCTAGACCAGCGCCACGTTGACGACCTACTGCATCAATTTCATCTATAAAGATGATACATGGTGCATTTTTCTTTGCATTTTCGAATAGGTCTCGGACACGTGATGCACCGACACCGACAAACATTTCTACGAAGTCAGAACCTGAAATAGAGAAGAAAGGAACGCCTGCTTCGCCCGCCACCGCACGTGCAAGTAATGTTTTACCTGTACCTGGAGGACCTACAAGTAAGATACCTTTTGGAATACGCGCACCAATTTCTGTGAATTTTCGATGGTCTTTTAAGAAGTCTACAACTTCTACAAGCTCCGCTTTCTCTTCATCAGCACCTGCTACATCTGTAAAACGAACCTTTTTCTTTTGGTCATCATAAAGTTTAGCTTTACTTTTACCAAAGCTCATCACTTTATTACCGCCACCTTGAGATTGGCTCATTAGGAAGAAGAACAAGAAAATGATGATAATGAAAGGAATAATCCCTGTAAAGAATTGAATCCATCCGCTCGTTTCTGGCGCCGCTAAATATTTAATATTACTATTTTTTTCCTTAGCAGCCTCATCAATGCGATCCATTAATGATTGGTTATCGCGAGGGATATTCACTGTAAAGCTTTGACCCTTTTCATAACCTTTCAATGTACCTTCAACGACGTAAACTGATTTATCAGGTTGAATTGTAGCACTTGTTATTTCTTTCTTATCTAGAGCTTGTTGGAACTCATGATAAGTTAACTCTTTCGTTGGTGACTTACCACCATTGAAAGTACCAAAAATACCGATAATCACTAGGAAAATCAGTAGATAGAATATGGTATATCGAAATATTCGATTCATCTCCAGCCTCCTCATTACAAACAGAAAAATTATAAGTAAAATCTTAACATATCATGATTTCATCATACAACGAAAAGCCCTACTTAAAAAATGTTTCGTTCATTTTTTGCTATTATCAAAACAGTTTTTAGGCCATCTTAATACATCCCAGCGTAATTGTACCTGTTCCATAGGCTCGAAATAGCTGAACATTGTGTCAAGATTTCGAATTATGTTAACCATAACGAAAAACATATGACTGCGCTGGAGGCCATAACTTTTAAAGCTGGTGGTTTTCTATCTTAAAATGAATACACTTCAGGTTTCAAGATACCAATATAAGGTAAATTACGATATTTTTCAGCGTAATCTAAACCATACCCAACCACAAAGCCGTCCGGAACTTCAAAACCAACATAATCTGCCGATAGGTTCACTTTTCGACCTGATGGTTTATCAAGTAAAGTAACAATTTTAATTGATTTTGCTTTACGATATTTAAATAAATCTACTAGATAGCTTAACGTTAAACCGCTATCGATGATGTCTTCGATAATTAATACGTCACGCCCTTCAACACTCGTATTTAAATCCTTTAAAATTTTTACTTCTCCAGATGACACGGTAGCATTACCGTAGCTAGAAACATCCATAAAATCTAGCTCAATGAAAGAATCGAAACGTTTCATGAGGTCTGTCATAAATGGCATTGCTCCTTTAAGTACACCAACAGCTAATGGGAAAGCATCTTTGTATTCCTCTGTTAATTGTGCACCTAGATCTGCAATTCTTTCTTGCAATTGTTCTTCTGTAATCATAACTTTTTCGATGTCATTTTGTAACATATCGATTCCTCCTCGTGATGTATCAACAAATCTTCAACCATTTACGGTGAAATATTTTACAAAGACCTTAGTCTACGATGAGCACTGTATCATCGTTTGGTTGCGGAGTGGTTGAAAAAAACATTCCCATACGCACACCAATTACCGCTACCACCTCATCAGACTGAGAAATCAGTAACGGCCAGCTATTCCGCTCATTTAAAGGAATCTTTTCATCTATAAAAAGGCGAGATAAGCGTTTTGGCTGATCCATTCCTTTTAACAGCATTCTGTCTCCATCCTTGCGTGCTCGAATATAGAGCGGAAGGTGGAGTTTGCTAGCGTTAAAATAAAAAAGTTGTGCAGTATCCGTTATCAATTCGGACGATAAATCGTGCAACTTGACTACGCATAAGCGTTCACCATTCATCAGTGTTGTCCACCCATTAGCAGCCGAAATAATTATTTTTTCAGAAGAAGCATGGTCCTCTGTTGAACTATTCTTCCGAATTATTAATTTTCCGTAACGGCGAACTGCAAGGAAATCTTCAGGCAAGTGAATTTCAGCATACCCTGCTGTCGTATCACAAAGCTTTAAAATTGAAGTCAATAAAGCATAACTTTGTATCGTATTTGAATCTTTGTAAAGATAGTTTAATAGTATTAAAATGAGCCTCCTTTGTAAAGCAAGTGGTACCAATTGAAAAGCCTCAATTTCCATGCTATATGTATTTTCGTTACTTCTTTTAATGGTTTTGGAAAATACATCTTGGGCTAATGTCATTAAAAAGGCATTGTCTTCTTGCAATTGCGATGTAAAATGAGTCACCTGCTCGGTCACTCTCGGGTTTTCTGCTTCAAGTAAAGGCACCACATGATGTCTAAAACGATTTCGTACATAAGTATCTTTTGAATTACTGGCATCCTCTCGATAATTTAAACCTTTTCTAAGTAAATATTCCCCTATTTCAGTCTTTGTAACCGTTAAAAACGGACGAATTAATGTTTTTCCTTCAAAATGTCGTTGAGGGCGTATGCCTTGCATGCTATTCATTGTTGCATTTTTTGTCAGGGCCATTAATACTGACTCCAGTTGGTCATCCGCATGATGTGCAGTTACAAGCTTATTAGCATTCGTTTCGTACAAGACTTCTTTAAAATATCGATACCTTTCTCTACGGCATATTAGCTGTATATTGCCATTCTCCTTTGCAAGTATTGTTGGTATGGAGATCGCTGTGGCATGTAAATAAACGCCATTATCATCACAATACTTTTGTACAAATGCTCTATCTTCCGCAGAAGCTTCTCCTCTCAGCATATGGTCAACATGTACTGCTTCCACCCGAATGTTCCAGTGCTCTTTTGTTTGAACAAAATAATGGAGTAAAGCCATAGAATCTACTCCCCCCGAAACGGCGATGAGAAGATGGTCGCCTTGCTGTAATAATTGCTCTTTTTCAATAAATGTCTTAATCTTTAATTCAAATGACAAACGCTTCTCCTCCCCTTTTCGATAACATAAAAGATGATTAACTCACAGAATATTGAGCTGGTCTAAATACAGCCCATGTAGGTACAACATGTGTCACCTCTAACATGAGTACTGTACAATCATCTTCTATTTCAAAATAATCTTGGAATGACTGCATAATCGTTGTTAGTTTTTCTTGTATAGTATTATTTGTACTGGCTACCTGCTGTGCATAGGCTAAAAATGTCTCTTCTTGTTCATCCCAGTCAGCAACACTAGAAAACAGGCCATCTGAATGCATTAAAATGACATCACCAGCTTTTAGCTTTCTTTTTTCAGCCTCAACTGCAGAAATAGATAAAAAACCTACAGGTGCTGCATTGCTTTCAACCTTTATGATTTCCTTCCCTCGTAAAATATAGGTCGACATTCCCCCAGCCTTCCACGACCATAAATCACCATGCTGTAAATCAACTAGTGCAAAATCAAGGGTTGCATACATATCATCCTGTTGCTTTAACGACATGACATAATGCAACGTATGCATTGCGGTTTCAGGATTCATATTGTAATTAAGGCACTCTCGCATTAAATGTATTAATTTTCTACTTTCATGTTGCGCTTCTTTACTTTGCCCCATACCATCAGATAACAAAATGGCAAAAAGTCCTGGATGCAACTGAAAAAGCGCGTGTGAATCCCCAGAATACAAGGTCGCATCTTTAGACATGCTATATATATCATACTCTACTTCAAAGCTAATAGCTGATCTAAAGCATATTTGAATATGTCGAAAAGGTATTTCACAAGCCACCACTTTTTCAATTTCAAATGGTTCATTAAAAATTTCGTAAAGAATCGGCAAAATCATCCGTTCAGCTAATGTCGTATCTTTTTCCCAATCGACCCGCGCTGGCGCCAAAGCACAAACTATCTTTCTAGCTCCTGGCTTATTGTTAAGTACATCAAGCTGAAAGCATTCAATATGGGCATCCTTTAAGCGTTCAATAATATCCTTTTCAACACTTACAAAAGAGACCGTATCCTCCTTCATTTCAGCAATTAACTGGTTTAAATGATTACTCATATCACGAAGCTGTAGTGCAATCATTTTTTTCCCATGAAAGTACTGCCCGTTAATGCGTTCTCTGTATAATTCAGTATCTAACTCCTCAAAAATCTTTGTCGATTTCACGCATTTATAGCGCATTTGTTCTTCTACACGATGAATGGCTGATTCCTTGCCTACTCCCTTCATATGAAACCAGTCTGTCATCAGCTTGTCCATCCCATTATTTTGTGCTCCCCAGCAATGATCATAGCGGAAACAGCTTAAACATGTATTCATCGGGGATACTTCCTTCGCTTCCTCAACGGGTGCGGTCATAAAACGCTCAAATACCAGCTCCTTCATAAATTGCACGAAATGCTGAAAATGTTCTAATTTATATGTTACGTGTTCAGTTAACCAATTTTGTCTTGCGATTAAAACCTCCTCCCGTTGTGGGAAGAGCTTGTCCCGCACCTTATCTGAATATTTTCTTGGGATGGTTAGGAAAAGAACGCTTCCAATGGCAATGGAAGTGAAATACACACTATCTAATGGCAATGTCGCATCATAAAATAAAAAAAACACACTAGGTAAGATACTCCCAATGGCAACACCGAATCTACCACCTTTAGCTCCCATACCTGCACATAGTCCTGTTAAGGTGGCAACAGATAGCATGCCGGTAAAGGAAAGCTTAGCAACACCAATGAGGGTTCCTAATACCGCTCCGATTACCGTTGCCAGCGGCACACTTCCAACTAATGCCCCAAAACAAATAAAAAGCTGCAATAAAAATATAGGAAGCGAAAAATAGCTAAACACAACTGCTTGCATCCCTGTAAGCATGGCAGCAAACACTACTAACCCTGACCCTAGCTTTTCGTAGGTCCAATGGCTTGTAAACCATTCATACGAGTTGACGAAAAGCACTTGCATAAATAGAGTCATAATTAAAGCTAGTGCCGCTTCACAGCCTACATAAAATTGTACAAGCACTGGTGGTAAGCCTTGATACATCGCCCCTTGCCACATAAATTGCACTAATAGAACCGCTAAAGAGACGGCAATACTTTGAGGTAGTCGCCAGTAACGGAAACGCATAATACATTCATACATAATAATTTGTAGTGCTAAAATAACGACCTGTCCAAAGCCTAGGAAAAAACAGCCCGCCAAACTTCCAAATAAAACAAATTTGGCATACTCCCTATACTTTGTTCGAATAATTGCCCAAAAAGGAACTGAGAATGGTACGGCCGCTTCAAATACAACGGATTGAGCCAAAAAAAAGGATGTTAAAAAAAATAGGGAGCCTATGAAGATTTGCTTCTTTTTGATCCCTAACTTTCGGTCGTCTACATCTGCTGTATTATACCAATCAATACTTGTCATTTAATTATCCCCTTTCCCGCACTTTTGGCTATTATAAAGAATTATGCACGGAAAGATTGTCTGACGTTGGCATAAAAAAATATAAACATTTCGACGAATACGTATACATAAATACGTAAATTGGCAACAATTACCTTTATAATTGTCGGTCAATTTGAACCTACGTGAAGTTATCTGTCCCTGACAATACAACAGATTTCATCGACCTTTTAAATAAAACCTTCTTAAATAGGCGTGCTATCTACTTTCTCCCAATGACGGCGATACAATTCTACTTAAGAACAAAAAATCCGCTAAAACAGCTATATATAGCTGACTCTGTCTTATATTGTTTAACCAATTTTATTGCAAATTATATTTTTTGATATTTTTTTATTAATTTTCTTGACACTAGCGCCAATGGCTTGTATTATTTAACTTGTTGCTTAAACGACATGCGGAAGTAGTTCAGTGGTAGAACACCACCTTGCCAAGGTGGGGGTCGCGAGTTCGAACCTCGTCTTCCGCTCCATCAAAAATTGGCGGCCTAGCTCAGCTGGCTAGAGCGTACGGTTCATACCCGTAAGGTCGGGGGTTCGATCCCCTCGGCCGCCACCATAATAGGCCCCTTGGTCAAGTGGTTAAGACACCGCCCTTTCACGGCGGTAACACGGGTTCGAATCCCGTAGGGGTCATCTCAAATAGGCGTCTCAGAATGATATTCTGAGACGCCTATTTTTTACTCTATAATGTCGATGTGTCCAAGGTTTAACTATGTGACTAAGTATAAAATATGGCATACTACATATAAGATTGTATTTTTAGGAGGTTTATTTTCCTTGAGCGCATTAACTAAAGCTGCTTTAATTTGTGGAAGTGGCTCAATGATTATTCTTATTTCAATACTTATTAATTTACCATTTGTTATTCAAATAATTTTACTACTTTGCGGGCTCGCTGTGAGTGTATACGGAGTCTTTTTGCTTGTTAAAATGGTTGTTCATCCAGCAGAAAAAGTTTCCATTGCTCCTGCCGATGAAAAAGTAGTTACACCTATCAAAAAGAAAAAAGGACCTTCCTCAACTTTATAGGTCAATCCACTAAAAAGGGATTAGCTTCTTATCAAAGCTAATCCCAACTCTATATCATACACTTTTTCTACGATTAAAACAGTCAGCAAACTACCCTCTTCTAGCTCCGCGACCTCCGCGTTTTGACTCTGTAGCACGTTTAAGTGTTGCTAGACGTTCATCACTATCTTTTAAGAAGCGTGCCATTTTTTGCTCAAAATTTTCTTTTGGCTGGTGGCGGTCGTTACGATCGTTAGAGCGATTATCGCGACGTGGACGTGCTGGACGCTCTGGACGCTCTGGTCTCTCAGCTTGAGGCTTTGCTTTACGGATTGAAAGACCAATCTTTCCGTCCGCTTCAACATTCATCACTTTTACTTCAACTTCATCTCCAACTTTTAGATGCTCATTGATATCTTTTACATAATTGTCAGCAACTTCACTAATGTGAACTAAGCCTGTTTTGCCATCTGGCAGCTCAACGAATGCTCCAAAATTTGTGATTCCTGTTACTTTACCTTGTACCTTGCTGCCTACTTCAATTGACATAAAAAAAATGCTCCTCCTTAAAAATTAAGCGACTCTTTTGAGCCATGTAATCAATTTAATTAAACTTTTTACTGCAATAAGCTTCTCTTTTCATTATATATAACTAAAAAAGTGTGTCAACAATACATAGCTTTTCAGTCGTCTTTTTTATCTTCCTTATCTGGAATTATAAAAATAATCTCACCTTTTTCAGACAAGTAATACTCTTTTCTTAATAGTTTTGCGATATATTCATCATCCTGTAATTGTTTGATTTTTAGATTTAAAGAATCCTGTTCCTCTTTCAATTCAGAGAGATGCTGTTTCGCTTCTTCCTTTGATTTCTCTTTTATTGCTAATGTTTCGTGTTGGTTGGATAGCACATTTAAGAGAAGGGCGATAATAATGACTGGTACAATCGCAAAAAAGACGATACGACGCAATTTACGTTTTCGTGCCTGCTGCTTGCGATTTATAGCTTTATCCGTGTTACGGACATAGTCATTATCAAGCTTTGTAAAGTTCTGCTGTTCATCATTTGATGAATGACGTCTTGTCATGCCCGCACCTCCGAAAATTATTGTTGCTTTTTATTATACTTCAAATATCGTAACTTTTTTAAAAAAGTGTAGGACAAATACGAATAAATTTTGACAAAAGGTCTTATAACAATCATCACTATATTTAATAAAAATTGCAAAATATGTCGAATAACAGAGACGATGAAGCGCACAATGAACCAAAAGGGTCTCCATGTAATATTCACCAAAACTCTAGCTATGAAACGTAAAATAGTTTGAAAAAATGATTGATACAAAAAAATTCCGGCTATTTGCGCTAGCGGGTCGTATGCCCGCCATGCGCCGTCTTTTAGCCAAAATAATAAATAATATGTCAGCCCTCCAAGTAGAATCCATGTCAGTAATTCAAAAACCATCATCCACTTTCGAAGGCTTGACCTTTTTGGAGTTGAGAAAACAATAAGCCTTACGCTATCAATAATGAAACCAACTGCTATACCGCTCACAACCATGACAATTAATTGAAAGAATTGTTCACTAACAATCATCCAAATAATTTATGAAGGAAACCCTTCGAGAAGCCACTTTCCTCCTCGTCGTACTGTAAAGTTTTTACAGTTCCTTCAAGTGTCAATAATCCTTTGTCAACATCTAAATGAACGATATGCAGTTCCTCTCCACGGATTAACAAATGCCCTTGGGACGTCTTAATGAAAAACTCTTCCTGATCAAAGCGTTCAATTGATTTTACAGAAGTCATGTCCATTCTTTTACGATTACGAATCGTTAAAATATGCTCTCCAGATGGAATTGTGTAACGATTACTTTCTTGATGTAGCGTCATTTTTTTCCTCCTTTAGTCGTCCTAGCTTCTGTTCACTTTATGCGGACAACCATCAAAGCATGACAACTTTATTTAAGTTGTCTATTTCTTTCATCCATAAATGGAAGCAGGAACAACATTAGGAGGTTAAAAAAGAAATTTATTCTTCATCATCTATAAATTCAGGTTCAATTTTTTCTAGTCTCTCTTCTTTCAAAATGGTAAACATTTTGGCTGCATCTTCTTTTTTCACTGTCTCACGTATTTCTTCTACACGTGCTGTTACTATTTTTTGACCAAATCGGATGGCCAGTTCATCTCCAGCTTTTACTGAACTGCTTGCTTTCGCTACCTTCTCATTGATAGTGATACGCCCCTGATCTGCCACCTCTTTAGCTAAAGTACGACGTTTGATTAAACGTGAAACTTTTAAAAATTTATCTAATCTCATAGTTCTTTCTCCCTTTCTAGTTGCTTCGCTTCATTCCAGAACCTATCTAATTGATCTAAAGTAAAGTCAGCAAATGATTTTCCACTTGCCTTTACTTGAGCTTCCACATAGCCAAATCGTCTAGCAAACTTTTCATTGGCATGCAGGATTGCCTCTTCTGGAGATAATTTATAGAAACGTGCTAAGTTCACTAATGTAAATAATACGTCTCCTAATTCATCAAGTCTGGATATACTAGAGCCATTCGTCACTTCATGGCGAAATTCCTGCCACTCCTCCGCAAACTTATCCCATGCACCTTCTACATCCGGCCAGTCAAAGCCTACTTTGGCAGCTCTATTTTGATAATTAAAGGCTGTCTGTAGCGCCGAGGACGCCCTATACTCCCCGTCTAATAGTGGTTTATCAGTCATACCCTTTTCTTCAGCCTTTATAGCCTCCCAATTGGCTACAACACCATCAGCATCTTCCACTGCAACATCTCCAAAGACATGTGGATGGCGACGAATCATCTTCTCACTAATAGAAGCTAAAACATCTTCAAGCGTAAAGTAACCTTGATCTTCACCTATTTGTGCATGTAAAAACACCTGTAAGAGCACATCACCAAGTTCCTCAATCATTGCAAAATCGTCTTCAGCGTCTACTGCAGCTAAATATTCATGTGCTTCTTCGAGTAAATATTTTTTTAAGGACTCGTGAGTTTGCTTTTGGTCCCATGGACAGCCATTCGGACCTCTTAATGTTGCAATAATCGTACGGAATGTTGTCCAATCTCTTAAAGCCTCTTCCTGTGAATTTACAGGTGGCACATAGACTGTTGTTAAATTATTAACCTCCACACTTTGATCGAGCTCATAGAGTGGTACAGTAACAATTTTTTCTTCCGAAGATCCCGCAGCCGTCACTACTGTCACTGGGTACTCGTCATCATATTTCTCCATCAAAGTTAGCTTTACTTCTGAAGCACTAAATGTATCGTACACTTGGGCAATTAAGATATGCTGACGCATATTAATGTCATGCATGGAAAAGCTAGTGCCATCTAGCAATTGAAAACCTTCAATCGGATCAATTTTCAATGCACCAAATATAGGATCCAAGAAACTCTGTCCACCTTCTATAACAAGATTGAAAGTTCCCTCATTCGCTGCTTCTATAAGCAATTGGACTGTTTGTTCGGCAACCAATGGATGACCTGGTACGGCGTACATAATATCCTCTATTGCGGTAGCTGCTATAAGTGATTCTGCAATTTCGGCATACACTGGCTGGAATGCGTCATGTTTTTCATATACTTTGTCAAAGCTTTCAAACGTTATACCTTCTGCCGCTAATTCCTCTAGTACCGGATGATCAACTGTACGAACAAAAAATTTTTTTGCAGCTTTTAATTTTTTATATACGCCCATCTGCAACTGATTAAAATCACCTGCACCTAGACCAATAATAGTTAAAGTATTCAATATTTCCACCTACTTCTTTGAATTTAACCATAGTTGGTAAACAGCCATCCTACGTCCAAACGGCAGTAAATACCACTCTTTTTCTACTAAAACTCGTTTCTTCGCAATCATTGTAAGCATAACAAACGCCCCCAAGCCTACAGCTGTAAATCCTGCGATCACAGCCACTGAACGTGGTGACAGTAAATGGCCTAAAAAAGCCGATACCAGCTGTAGCCATACTAATACGACCACTGCCATACTTATTGATGCGAGCCCCACTTTTTTATAAAATTCTTTGGATGCTAATTGAATACCAGTTATTGTTTTTAAATAAACAATAAGCAAGAATGCTGTTACTAATAATCCAATATCATTTGCAATAGCTGCTCCTAATACACCAAGCCAGCCTATCAAACGAACATTTAATATAATTTTTAACACAAATCCTATCATTAAGAATAATGCTGGCTTCTTTAATTTTCCATAGCCTTGTAAAATGGCTGTAAATGTAAGAATAATTGATAAAGGCACTATTTGGAATACATACACAATTAATACTTCGGACAATGCATTGGTTTTAAAAAGCATTTCATTTAAATACGGCATAACAAGCATTAATCCTAACGAAGCAGCCCATCCAAACAAGATAGAAGCTTTGTACGTTAATTGGATAAATGGAATGGCACTTCGACCTTCTTGTTTTTTCGATAGATGAGCAACAAGTGGAACAATTGCAAGAGATAAAGAGGATGCGATAACAACTCCTAATTGTACTAGCGGCTGTCCACGATCATAAATCCCCTTCGTTTCTTTAGCAACTGTAGAGTCCATACCATGATCGATTAATAACGAATAGATTGTAAAGGAATCAACTAACTGATAGCCAAGTAATAATAGGCCACTCATACTTACACTTAAGCTAAGCCATGTAACTTCTTTCATAATAGGCAAGCTTTTAGCCTTGTGTAGACGAAGATGCACACGGAATAGACCAAAGCGTTTAGAAAAAATATAGGCAAGTAATACAAATGCGATAATTTCCCCAACCACTGTACCAATAACGGCCATTTTCCCTGCAGCATATAGAGATTTTGTAGTAGTCATAATGACAAATGTTCCTGTTAAAATAACGGTTACCCTAATCGCCTGTTCAACCACTTGAGCATAAGCAATAGGCTCCATAATCCCTCTAGATTGGAAGCCACCTTTCAAAATAGCAAGTGCCGGCATTACCAATACTACAAGAGAGCCTGTACGTATCAACGGTGCTAGTTGAGTATCACCCATCAACTGGGCTATTTTATCAGCCCCCCCAAATAGGACAGCAAAAAACAACAATGAGAGCACCGTCAAATAACGGAAAACGACACGCATTATCATGCTTCTTTTTTCATTACGTTCTATTGTATCAACTATGCAATCATTATCTGCAAGCATTTTTGAAATGGCTATAGCAAAGCCACTGGATGTCCAAACAACGAAAATTGAAATAACTGGATATACCTGTTGATAAATATAAAAGCCTTCATCACCAACTAGATTTTGAAAAGGTACACGGTAAATTGCACTAAGGACTTTTACGATAAGGGCAGCGATTGTCAATAAGGCCGCTCCCTTCATGTAGCTTTTCATACCAAAACGTTGCGACATAAATTGCCCTCTTTCCTTCTTAACAATGCCAATAGTATAGCATATCTTAAAAGTTTGACGCGCCAGGCACTACTACTGTTCCTAAATTGGCCTATATTTATGTACGCAAAAAAAGTTATTACTCGGCCTTAAAGGTCATCGCAATAACTTTTACATGCATCAGCTATTCATTTGTTTCGCTAAGAAGTTTGCAGCTGTTTCCACTACTTTTACTTCTACCTCACCAACAAAATGCACTTTAGACAATACTATAATGCAGCCAATTGGGTCACCATTCACCATAATAGGTGTTGCACAATATGATTTTACTTGCTCATATTGTCCAGGAACAATTTCAATAGATGTCTCCATTTTTTCAATCTTTGTAGAGCGCTCCTCCATGAAGCCTTCTGCAAAGGACGTAATACGACGATTGATATATTCTTTTTTACCTATCCCTGCTACGGCAATCACTTCATCACGGTCTGTGACAAATGCTGGTGTTCCTAATGTTTCATATAATGTTTCAACATATTCTCTTGCAAATTCTCCTAAATCGTTAATCGGAGAATATTTTTTTAATATGACTTCACCTTCACGGTCCGTATAAATTTCAAGCGGGTCGCCTTCACGAATACGTAGCGTCCTACGAATTTCTTTTGGAATAACTACACGCCCTAAATCATCAATACGACGAACAATTCCTGTTGCCTTCATTCTAATGCCTCGCTTTCGCTACAATAAAATTTTTTATTCAACTATAGTATGGTTTTTATTTGAGCAATCTATGCAAAAACTGAAGAAAAAGGATTTCACAACCATTAATTTTTTCAAAAAAATTTGCATTACATCAATCAACTCCTTATTAGAGTACCCAAGGAATAAGTTTCTATAATACATTTATTAAAATTGTAACGAAAAAAGGCAGTCTTATCTTTATTTGAAAAGATAGGACTGCCATCTACTATAGCTTCTTTGCTTTATCAATAATTTGCATCAGCTCTTCCAAAATGTCGAAGGGTTGATATTTTCCGCATTTCCGCTCATCAATCGTTAGTTTTAATTGCATGCCATCCATACCAAAACCAACAGCACGTTCAAATTTCATGGATTCTTCAATAATTTTACTACCATCAACATTTGCCGTCCCCTGTTCAGACAACAATATAGTTATAAGCTTCTGCTTCTCTTTTACAGAGATGACTCCCGCGCCTAATCCCCATACTTTCATTCGTGCTACACGTAGTAAACGCTCTGTTTCAATTGGAAGATCACCAAATCGATCTTCTAATTCCTCCATGATTTCACCATACTCTTCCACCTGATCCATTGCTTTAATACGTTTATACATTTGAATTTTTTGGTATCCATCAGGAATATAGACATCAGGAATATACGCATCGACACTTAATAAAATTTCAATCTCAGGTTTTTCTTCTTTTTTCACACCTGTTTGACGCTCTGCAATTGCCTCTTGAAGCATCTGTGAATATAAATCAAAACCAACTGAATCAATAAAGCCATGCTGTTGGGCTCCAAGTAAGTTCCCAGCTCCTCGAATAGATAAGTCTCGCATAGCAATTTTAAAGCCTGATCCCAACTCCGTAAATTCTTTAATGGCCTGTAATCTTTGCTCGGCAACATCTGTCAATACTTTATCACGCTGGTACATAAAATAGGCATAGGCTACCCGGTTAGAACGCCCAACGCGCCCACGCAATTGATAGAGCTGAGCTAAGCCCATTCGATCAGCATCGTGAACAATTAGAGTATTGACATTAGGAATATCTACACCAGTCTCAATAATAGTCGTTGTTACAAGTACATCATAATCGCCTTCTAAAAAGGATAATATGACTGACTCTAATTCAGTCTCTGACATTTTCCCATGTGCATGACCTATTCGTGCCTCTGGGACAAGCACTTGAATTTCCTCAACTTTTCTAGCCATATCTTCTACGCGATTATATAAGTAAAACACTTGTCCGCCACGTGCCATCTCTCTTTCGATTGCCTCTCGTACTAGTGCCCCGCTATGTTCCATCACGTATGTTTGAACTGGGAATCGATTGGCTGGTGGTGTTTCAATAACAGACAAATCTCGGACGCCTACCATTGACATATGGAGTGTTCTCGGAATTGGTGTTGCTGTTAAAGTTAACACATCGACATTTGTTTTTAACTGCTTAATTTTTTCTTTATGCGTTACACCAAAACGTTGTTCTTCATCAACAATTAACAAACCAAGGTCTTGGAATATTAAATCCTTCGATAAGATTCTGTGTGTTCCAATAACTATATCGACTTGCCCTTCTTTTAGCCCTTTTAATGTAGCTGTTTGCTCTTTCTTAGACCTGAAGCGTGATAGCAATCCCACATTAATAGCAAAATCCTGGAAGCGTTCACGAATTGTTTCATAATGCTGCTGGGCTAAAATGGTCGTAGGGACAAGGAAGGCAACCTGTTTGCCATCTTGAATAGCTTTAAATGCTGCACGGATAGCCACTTCTGTTTTACCATAGCCTACGTCACCACAAACTAGGCGATCCATAGGACGCTCACGCTCCATATCTCTTTTTACTTCAACAATAGAACGTAGCTGGTCCTCAGTTTCTTCATAGGCGAACATTGCCTCGAAGTTACGTTGATCATCATTATCAGGTGTAAAAGCATGCCCTTTTTCAGCTTCCCGCTTCGCATAAAGCTTAATTAAATCATCTGCAATATCCTGTACAGCAGATGATACCTTGGCCTTCGCTTTTTTCCACTCTGCGCCACCTAATTTATGTAGCTTCGGTTCACGATCCTCTGATGCCACATATTTTTGTATTAAGTCTATTTGCTCGACAGGTACATATAATTTATCGTCTGCACGATATCGAATATGCAAGTAATCCTTATGTGTTCCATTTACCTCTAACGTTTCTACACCAATGTATTTCCCTATTCCGTGGTGAACGTGAACAACATAATCACCAGGTTTAATTTCCGTATAGCTTTTAATACGTTCAGCATTCGTCATTTTTTGCGTACGTGCTTTTTTCTTTGCCTGCTGCTTAAATAGCTCATCCTCTGTTACAATGGCCATACGTTGGAGTGGTAATTCGAAACCACTTGACAATGCTCCATCGACAATATAAATTCCAGGCTCTGTAGGCTCACCTATCGCTGCATGGATATCATACTCTTCTAGCATTTGCTGAACACGCTTCACACGCTCTTTATCTCTAGCTACGATGAGTACTGTAAACTTCCCAAGTAACCAACGTTCAATCTCACTTTGTAACAAGGCCATTTGACCGTGAAATTGTTGCATTGGCTTGCAAGAAAAGTTAGTGGTCTTATTAAACGTTATTCCCGAAAATGTACGTGAGAATAATGAAAAGGAAAGCTTTTGTTGCGACAGCATGGCCACTATTTCCTTTAATGTGAAGGCTGGTTTAACATCATGAACCATTTTCCCTTCTTCAATTAAAGATAAGAACCATTCCTCTTCTTCACGTTCCCAAGCGTCCATAACTTCTTGGATGCGTCCAAGCTCATCAAACAGAACAATTCCATCTTGGGCAAAATAGTCGCCTAAATAAGCCGATTTATCATATAATAATGATCCATATTTATTGACATAGTCTGGAAGATTCCCTTGTTGTAGCAATTCAATATCATACTGAATATGCTGATAAAGGAGTTCTTTGGTCTCCTGCCTTTTAACTTTCTTTAGGCTTGCCCCTAACGCTTTTTCTAAACGTTCTGCCAATGTCTGTCTTTCTGATTTTGTAAGAATAACCTCAGAGGCAGGAAGTATACGAATTTTTTGTAGTTTATTAATAGAACGTTGATCATCTGCCGAAAATGTTCTTATAGAATCTACTTCTGTGTCAAATAATTCAATACGAATAGGTGATGCTAAATACGGTGGATAAATATCAAGTATGCCTCCACGTAAGGCAAATTCGCCAGGTGTAGTCACCATGGAATTACGTACATAGCCCATTTCAACTAATGTTTGTAGCCATGCATCCACTTCAATTTCATCGCCCACAGTTGTTTGTAAAAAATAGTGTAGCCAATGTTCCTTCGGCTGCATGATCTTTCTTAAACCGGCAACAGGGATTACATAAACAGCCTTCTCACCTCTAGCTAAGCAATCAAGCGTTGCGATTCGTTCCGCTCGTAATTCTGGAGAGGCCACGGAAAGGTCTGCAGCAATAAATTCGTCAGCCGGGTAATAGTGAACATTTTCTTCACCTAATAGTCCAGCAAGCTCATCCACCATTCTTTGCGCCTGCAGTAGATTAGGAGAAACAATGTAAATCGGCTTCTTTACATATTCAAATAACGCATCGACCATAACGGGACGTGCGCTTCCAGTTAAACCTGTAATCAGCTGCGATGCAGTTTGACCGCTCTGAATATCCTGTAAAAATGATGTAATATGTTTATCCCGCGACACAAGCTGTCGTAAAACTTCCACAGTCAAAAGCTCCTTTCAGCATAAAATTCCATTTGTCATTACTAGTATTCTAGTGCTAGTTTATATATTTTTATTTATTAGCCATTTTACGAAATGGAAAAAGCCTTGAACACACATGAAGTGTGTCAAAGCATCCTTCCAATTATTGAATCCATTTATTGAGTGCATGATAATCTGGATATTGTCTCAGCGAATCCTCACATTGCTCACAAATACAGTGCACAGTCGTATGTCCATGCTGATCTTTCTCAACATAATCATCGGCTTCTCCCAATTCGAAAATATGTAGTTTTCGAATTGTATCATCTGCATCAAATGGTAGTGTCCCTATTTCTACTTCACAATGTCGACATCGATAGCGAACTGACATCTCCAAATCATCCTCCTTTAAGCAACTTTCTACTTAAAGTATAGACATTTATAAATCGGATTATGCACTTTCTTGATGTCTTCAGCATTGTATGAACTTAAAAATTAGAGAATTAATTTTTGCTTATAGGAAAGACTTATCCATATAAGCATGAGCTTAACTTAGACTTTTATATCCAAATATTTTAACTAAATTCCGCGACTTTACTTGTTAAAATGATTCATCACATCAAGAAACGGCTTTGAAAGAGATACTTCTACAGCATTTACAGACTTTTCAATAGCTTCATTCATAGAAACCTGATCTTCTTTTGAAAACTTTCCTAATACATAATCTGCAACCTTCATGCCAGCAGGTGGGCGACTAATACCTACCCGGATTCGATTAAATTCCTGTGTCCCTAAATGTTGAATTAAGGACTTAATGCCATTGTGGCCACCCGCACTTCCTTTTTGACGCAAGCGCAATTTCCCAGTTTCCAAATCTAAGTCATCGTATATAACAATTAGATCTTCCACATCAATATCAAAATAATCCATTAAGGGACCTACACATTCCCCTGATAAATTCATATATGTTAAAGGCTTAACAAGTAGAACCTTTCCCTCAGGTCGATGAACAGTTGTATACATACCATTAAATTTTGAATTTGTTAAAGGCGTCCCCCATTTTTCTGCTAACGCATCGATCACATCAAAACCAATATTATGTCTAGTATGCTCATACGGTTTACCCGGATTTCCTAAACCAACGATAATTTTCATAAGTACCTCTCTTCTTTCAAATCTAATAGTCATTATTTTACCATACCACATGCCTAGAAAGCATTTTGAACAATTACTAAATCCCATTAAACTTACAAAAAAAGCTAGCAAGAAAGTTTTTAGCTTTCTTACTAGCCTGAAAAATAATTTATTTTACACTTGCTCTTCTTCTACACTCGCTGAAACTTCTTCTTGCTCTGCCGAAACAGGAGCTACAATCGTTACTAATAGATAATCATCTTCACTAATAATTTCTACAGGCGTTTGATGTCGAATCTCTGCCACTGTCAGAGATTCCCCTACTTTTAATGATGAGATATCAACTTCAATGGAATCAGGTAATTCAGCTGGTTTTACCTTCACTTTTAATTCTAAGTTAGGCTGCATTAAAATACCGCCTTCACTCACTCCAACTGACTGACCAATTAATTTAATTGGCACATCTACCTCTAATTCCTCCGCCATATTAATTGCTAAAAAGTCTACATGATTAACTTCATCTTTTAATGAACATTGCTGTACTTCTGATACAACCACATTCACTTTTTTCCCCTCTAAATCTAGTGAAAACACACTGTTTTGCCCATTTTTTTGAATGGATTTCTTAAATTCTTTTGCAGAAATAGAAATTGGGGTTGAATCTAGCTTATAGCCGTAAATAACTGCAGGAATGGCTCCCCCTTTTCTAAGTTGGGTTAATGTCGAACGATGCCCAGTTTCGCGCTTTGTAACACTTAATACTGTACTCATACCTCTTTATTCCCCTTCCAAGAAAATTATTTACGCCTTATCAACAATTAGCCACTCCTCATTTTGTGACTGTTTTGTTAAAGGCTATAATAATATTTACCTCTATTAGTTAAAGTAGTGTAAATATTATGAAGACACATTTACTATTATACCCCTTTATTAGGAGATTCACACATAATAAACCCTTTCCTTTGCTTAAATAAAGAAAAAAGGACAAATCCATCTAAAAAGATAGGTTTGCCCTTTATATAATATCTTGATGATTAATCGAATAGAGTACTTACAGATTTGTTTTCGTAAACGCGAGAAATTGCATCAGCCATTAATTTAGCTACAGAAAGCTCTGTAATTTTTGGAGATTTTTTATCTTCCGCAAGCTGAATTGTATTTGTCACGACTAATTCTTTAATAGAAGAGTTTTCGATACGTTCGATAGCTGGGCCAGATAGTACAGGGTGAGAACAGCAAGCATACACTTCTTTTGCACCCGCAGCACGTAATGCATCAGCACCGATCGTAATTGTACCTGCAGTGTCAATAATATCATCAATCAAGATTGCCACTTTACCATCAACATTACCCACAATGTTCATAACTTCTGCAACATTTGGTTTTGGACGTCGCTTGTCAATAATTGCAATTGGTGCTTTTAATCGTTCAGCCATTTTACGAGCACGTGTTACCCCACCATGGTCTGGTGAAACAATAACGATTTCATCTTCTGGAATACCTTTAGATTTGAAGTAATCAGATAATAATGGTACTGCCATTAAGTGGTCAATTAAGATATCGAAGAAACCTTGAATTTGAGGTGCATGTAAATCTAATACAATCACTCGTGTTGCACCAGCTGTCTCGAGTAGGTTTGCCACTAATTTAGCTGTAATTGGTTCACGCGCTTTTGCTTTACGATCTTGGCGTGCATAACCATAATAAGGCATTACGACGTTTACTGTACGAGCAGATGCACGTTTAACTGCATCTACCATAATTAAAAGCTCCATTAAATGTTCGTTTACTGGTGCAGAAGTTGACTGCACGATAAACACATCACAACCACGAATACTTTCTTCAATGCTAATTTGAACTTCTCCATCGCTGAAGTGCTTAACAGAAGATTTCCCTAATTCTACACCCATTTCTTGCGCAATTTCTTGAGCTAGTGGGTTATTTGAATTTAGAGAAAATATTTTTAATTGTGAGTTTGCATAATGATACGGCATGATGGCCTCCTGTTTAGTTGATAATTATTTTGAATTTAATTTGCTTACATAATTAGGTTTGTTTTCTTGTCTTGCACGAGCAATTGCAAGTGCATCTTCAGGTACTTCTTTTGTAATTGTAGAACCTGCTGCAATAAATGAACCTTTTCCAACTTTCACTGGCGCTACTAAGTTAGTATTACATCCTACAAATACATCATCTTCAATAATTGTTTTGAACTTATTTTTCCCATCATAGTTAACTGTAATGGAACCGCAGCCAACATTGACGTTACTGCCAATTTCAGCATCACCAATATAGCTTAAATGCGATACTTTTGTGTCATTACCTAGCTTGCTTTTCTTCACTTCTACAAAGTTACCAATTTTCACATGGCTACCGATGTCTGATAGTGGTCGAATATGAGCAAATGGTCCAATGGCTGTATCTTCCGCAATAGCGCTTTCACGTACAACAGAAGAATGCACCGTCGTACGATCTCCAATACGGCTATCTGCAATTTGACTATTTGGGCCAATGTTGCAATCTTCTCCGATTACAGTGGCTCCTTCTATCATACAACCTGGTTGAATGACAGTATCACTTCCAATAACAGCTTCCGCGCTAATATATGTCGTTTCAGGGTGGATAATTGTCACACCATTACGCATATGCTTTTCATTAATTCTAGCTCGCATTAATGTCTCGGCCTGTGATAAGGCAACACGGTCATTGACACCAAGTGTTTCTTCAAAATCATCTGTCACGTATGCTTCTACAATATCACCTTGCTTTTGTAGAATTTCAATAACATCTGGTAAATAGTATTCACCCTGAGCGTTGTCATTCTTCACTAATTTCAAAGTTTCAAATAGCAACTTGTTATCAAAGCAGTAGGTGCCCGTGTTTATTTCTTTTACTAATTGCTGTGCTGCTGAAGCATCCTTTTGTTCAACAATTTGCTCTACTTGCCCGTTCTCGCTACGTAAAATACGTCCATAGCCAGTTGGATTTTCCGCAATTGCAGTTAAAATTGTTGCTTTAGCCTTCTTTGCCTGATGATGCTCAAATAGAGCCTGCATAGTTTCGGGGCGAATTAGCGGTGTATCACCACACACAACTAAAGTTGTTCCTTCTTCATTCCCCAGTATTCCCTCAGCTTGTTGAACAGCGTGTGCTGTCCCTAACTGTTCGGCTTGAAGAACATACTCACTTTTATCTCCAAGCTGTTGTTGCACTTTTTCTGCACCATGTCCAACAACCGTTACAATGCGATTGACATCTAACGTTTGAATATGATCCACCACATGTTGTACCATCGGTTTCCCACAAACTGGATGGAGCACTTTATATAATTTGGACTTCATACGTGTACCTTGACCTGCAGCCAAAATGACAGCAAAAATATTGCTCATCTGTAAGTCCTCCAATACGCTCATTTTCTCTTATGACTATATAGCATAATTCATCTATTTTCAAGGCATGTAGAGTTGACAAAAAGATGAATTCCAAAATCCACTGCACCTTCTGCTCGAATGTCATGAAGTATATCGTAAAACTGCTGGTTTTCTCTTTTTATCAAAATAAAAAGAACTCTTCAAATTTGAAGAGTTCTTAAAATTCTTACCCATAAAACCAACTTTAGATTGTAATAACTTCTTAAGATAGTAAGTTATTACCTTTTAACTATACACCCATACTCTCTAATTCTTCTTCTTTATCCGTTTCTTCTAATTCACTAGAGTTATGATAGGCGTTTAAAATAATCTCCTGAATTTTATTACGAGTGTCAGAATTAATTGGATGAGCGATATCCCTAAATTCACCATCTGGCGTTCGTTTACTTGGCATGGCTACAAACAACCCAGTATTTCCATCAATTACACGAATATCGTGAACAACAAACTCATTGTCAAGTGTAATGGAAGCAATCGCACGCATGCGACCATCCGTCTGCACCCGACGTAATCTCACATCAGTAACTTCCATTTTCTCACCACCTCTCTCTTGGATGCCTAAATAAAATTACCATATTCTTAATTACCGAATATTTTCCTTTTTATAGTCTATCAAATTTTCTAAAAAATTTGAATACTTATGAGAATAATATTTTTTCTTATTTACGGAATTTTTGACAATTGTTTGTCACCAATAAAAAAAAGCCCTCTAAACAGAACGAATGCTCTTAATAGTGGGCTTCATGAATTTATTCTTTATTTAACAATAGCAATAACTTCGATTTCTACTTTTACATCCTTTGGAAGTCGAGCTACTTCTACAGCCGAACGAGCAGGCTTATGCTCACCAAAGTGACTTGCATATACTTCATTCATTGCGACAAAGTCGTTCATATCCTTCATAAACACTGTAGTCTTTACAACATTTTCTAAAGATGTTCCCGCTGCCTCTAATACTGCTTTTACATTAGCGAATACCTGATTTGTTTGTACAGTAATATCCCCTTCGACTAATTCACCTGTAGCTGTTAATGGAATTTGTCCAGAACTATAAAATATACCGTTCACACTAATACCTTGTGAATATGGCCCAATTGCTGCTGGTGCATTTGATGTTGCTACTACTTTCATTTGTCATGTCCCCTTTTAGAAAAATAGTTACCTTCACTTAATGCAATTGTTCGATCTTTTTCGTTCACTTCATGAAGCTTTACAAGTGAATAGTAATCGTCTACTAACGTTTCGTCCGCATGCTCCGCCTCAACCAGCACTGCAATGCCAGCTAATTGACAATCAAACTCTTCTAATAAATTTTTCATGCCATTCATAGTACCGCCGACTTTCATAAAATCATCGGTAATCAAGACACGTTGCCCACTCTTCATGCTTCTTTTTGATAATACCATTGTCTGAATTCTTCTGGAAGAACCAGACACATAATTAATACTTACTGTAGAACCTTCTGTTACTTTACTATCTCTTCGCACAACAACTACTGGCACATTTAAATGTCTTGCAATGGCATGTGCTATAGATATTCCCTTAGTTGCTACCGTCATTATGACGTCAATCTGTTGATCTGCAAAAGCAGAGGCAAAAACCTTCCCTACTCGGTTAATTAAATCTGGGTTCCCTAATAAGTCTGTCATAAACAAGTAACCACCAGGCAATAAGCGATCTGAATGCTCAAGCTCTGCCTTTAAATCCTGAATAACTGAACGTACCTCTGCCTCGGACATTTTAGGAATATATTTCACTCCTCCTGCAGCGCCCGGCACTGTCATCAATAACCCGATTCCTTTTTCTTCGAAAGTTTCTTTTACAATCGTTAAATCCTCACTAATGGATGACTTCGCAGATTGATATAGTTCTGAAAAATAAGTTAGCGGGATCAGCTGATGTGGATGTTCTAGTAAATAGTACGTCATATCAACTAGTCGTTCACTACGTTTCCATTTCATGCGACCCTCTCCTAAACACGAATATTTATAGGTAAAATTAACACAAATTTGCGTTTCTAGGCAAGCGTATTTCGCTCTCCCAATATTCTTACTGCATAAACTTCTTCACAAAAACCACGTAAACCATTATAAATACGACTGACACGAGCCTCACTATCCACTAGCCCAAATACAGTAGGACCGCTTCCGCTCATTAATGTAGCATCTGCTCCAAAGCGTTTCATTTGTTCCTTTAACATGATGACTTCTGGATGTAGCTTAAATGTTACAGTTTCCAAAACATTCCCTAATGATGAACATAACAGCTCATAATCCTTCGTTTCAATAGCCTGTATCATTTGCTTCGTATTAGGATGTTCCAGTCCTTCAACCTTAAGACCTCCATATACTTCAGCAGTGGATACACCGATTTTAGGTTTTGCTAATACTACCCAGCAGTTAGGAGGCGCAGGAATTTCCTTTATTTTTTCTCCACGTCCTGTGGCAAGTGCCGTGCCACCATAGACACAAAATGATACATCTGAACCGATTTTAGCACCTAGTTCAGCCAATTCATCTATCGATAACCCTAAATTCCAAAGTTCATTAAGACCCTTTAGTGTAGCAGCTGCATCACTACTACCACCGGCAAGCCCAGCAGCGATTGGGATTTCTTTTTCAATAGTAATGGATACACCTTGTTTAATGCCATATGTATCTTTAATGAGACGCGCTGCCTGGTAAGCAAAATTACGATGATCATTCGGTACAAAATTATCCGTTGAAATTATTTGGATTACACCATCTTCTCGAGATTCAAGACTGATACGATCAGCTAAATCGACAGTTGTCATAACCATCTCAACTTCGTGAAAATTATCTGGTCTTTTATAAAGTACATCTAATGTTAAATTAATTTTTGCAGGCGCCTTTACATAAAGCATCTTTCTTCCTCCCTTATAGCTACACATATAAACAATTCCTTTTCGCACAAGTTTATTCATTTTATTTTACCATACTGAGATTACGAAAATGGAAAAAAAGAACCGTTTACCCTGTTCAGAGTAACGGTTCTCTCTCGTCAGCTGTATTTGTTGTGTCAGTAAGGATTTTCATCCTTGCTGAATGAAACTTAATAAGTCGTCTATTTTATTAGAAATAGTCTACTTACGCTCTTGCTCATTACTTGCTCGCTCAGCCATTTCAATGGCACGCTTGACCATATTACCAGCATCTCGAGCTTTTATGCCGCCCCAGCCTTCCTTTTGCACAACATCATAAAATCCAAGTTCTTTTGCGATCTCTTCTTTTAATCGAGGTGACATGATACCCTTTCTAGGCATATAAACTCCTCCTTTAACAACTGACCACATTAGTATGCCCCATGAAAACGCAAAACACTCATGTAGTTTTTAACATACATGAGTGTTTCAAAAATATAGAAATAAGTACTAGAAACTATTTTGCGACAGCAGCCTTTGCTTCGTCTAAAAATGTAATCTCTACTGCTTCAGTTAAAATATCTGTGTAACTATACGATACGCGCTTGCACGTATTGTCTTCTTGATCGAGTTCAACTACAAAGATGGCGCGATATGTCTCACGTAATATCCCTGCACACTCAACCGTTTTCTTGCGACCACCGTTTGCTTTTAATTGCAAACGTTTACCCAAATGACAATCCAACGACTTTTTAATGTCCGCTAAAGTTTTTGGCATTTTCGCTTACACCTCACTAATAACTAGTATAAGCGAATCGCCCAAAAATGTCAACAAAATATAATATTTTATCAGCACCTAATAAATCTTGTCAACTTATTTTTTATAAAAAATATATATTTTTTTACATCTTAGAAAAAATGTTAACAAAATTTTTCACTTTGCAAATACGGGATAAAGCGCATCTGCTAATTTTCCAAACTCTTGAATTGTTAAAGTTTCACCACGACGTGTTGGTTCTATATTAGCAGCAGCTAAGGCTTCTAGAATGAAGTCCTTTTGGGTTTTACCATTCGGTAAACCAGCTTGTAGGTTATTATAAATCGTTTTTCTACGCTGTACGAAAGAGGCACGCGTCACGACAAATAGAAAATCCTCATTAATTACCTTTACTGGCGGTTCATCGTGTTTGATAAGGCGGATTACAGCAGAGTCGACGTTAGGCTGTGGCATGAAAACCGTTTTAGGGACTGTCATAGCAATGTCTGCCTTCACGTAATATTGAATCGCAATTGATAATGATCCATATTCCTTCGTTCCTGGTTTAGCCGTTATACGATCTGCCACTTCTTTTTGCATCATGACAACGAAACCACGGATTGGTAATCGATCATTCAATAATTTCATTAGGATTGGTGTAGTTACGTAATACGGTAAATTGGCCACAACCATAATATCTTCAATTCCTGGCATTTCCTCTGCAATCACTTTAGCAACATCAGCCTTTAATATGTCAGAGTGGACAATAGACACATTATTGTATGGACTTAGTGTATCCTCTAATACTGGTAATAGTCGTTGATCAATTTCAAAGGAAACGACCTTTTTAGCACTTCTCGCTAAATGCTCAGTTAATGCCCCAATACCTGGACCAACTTCAATTGCCCCACTATTCTCTGTTAGATTGGCATGACTAACTATATTTCTTAATATGTTTGGATCAATTAAAAAGTTCTGTCCTAAGCTTTTTTTAAACGAGAATCCGTATTTTTTTAAAATTTCCTGCGTTCGAATTGGTGTTGCAATATCCTTATGCATCATTTTCCTCCTGATCTAGCTGTGCGACTGCGGCACCAAATTGCTTTTCTGTAATTTGAAACATTTTTAATCTTTTATGGAGCTGCTTACCATTTGTAGCACCTATATTCAATAATTCACCGAGACGATCACGCCTATGCTTTGACTGGGGATGTCCAATTAAACGGGCTGTCATTAAATCCTCTAGTGTTATATCATCTTCGTTTGGTTCCTCAAGATGAGGGGTATAGACAAGACGTAGCGCTTCACGAATATCGTCATCTGCAGCGTGCTCAATTCCTAATCCTTTGCCATTCTTAGCAATCGTTTTTGCTTTCGGTAAAAATGCGTGCTTGACCCCTTTAACACGCTCCTCAATAATGGCACGTATTCGACGTCCTGGATAATCAGGATCAGTAAATACAATAACTCCACGCTTTTCCTGCGCATGCTGGATCCGTTTCAGCGTCTCTTCAGATATAGCAGAACCGTTTGTTTCGATAGTATCTGCTTGTACAGCTCGCTTAATAGCTGTCGTATCATCTTTTCCTTCAACCACAATAATTTCTTTTATTTGCAAAAAGGCTCCTCTTTTCTACCTTATCTTCTGACCATTTTACAACTGCATGATACAGTTTGTACAGGAATACAAGACTTACACGTACCTATACTTATACCACTGCTTGGGCACTAAAAATAAAAAAAGAAGCTTCCCCGCCAGTCAAAACAGGAAAGCCCTTAGTGAAAAACATTTTGATTTATTTTACAATTTTTTTAATTTAATACTTTAATACGCACTTTTTTACGTCCCCAGTTACGTGCTTGGGCATCTGTTTGTACAAGTATATCGATCTTATTACCCTTAATTGCACCACCAGTATCTCCAGCAATAGCTGTCCCATACCCTTCAACCCAAACTTTTGAGCCTAGCTTAATAACAGAAGGGTCAACTGCTACCACCTTCAAGTTAGAATTTGAACGTAAGTTTATACCAGTTGCTGATGTACCAGAGCAACCGTTGCAATATGGTGTATAGGCTGTTGCGGTTACATAGAACTCCTTACCGCTTGCAGGCTCTGCAGAACCACGTGATACAGTTGCCGCGCTTGCAACTACAGTTTTAGTTCCAACTGCAACTACTTGTTTTTTTGGCTCTTTTAAAACTGCCTCAGATTGTAGATTTTTCGCTACAACCTTCCCATTTTCTTTGACAACCTCATACGTACGAGAAACCGAACCTTTCTCGCCTGTTGCCACTACCTTTTCTTTCCCCTTTTGCAATGAAGCATCTCGCTTCTTTTCAACTGCGAAATCTAAAGAGTCTTCCACTACATCGATAACCTTTTCTACGCGAACTACTGTGATTTTACTCGCCGGAGTAATAACGTCCTCCAGGTTATTTTCGACACGATCGAATTCATTTAACTGAATTCCTTGTTGTTTTAAAAAGTTAGCGACCGTAGTCGAAGTGGACCATACTTGTCTTTTGTTTACGCCATCGACAAGCGTTAATTGAAACGCTCTTTGAATATCGATTTTGTTTTCTGCGCCTAGTTCAGTATCTAGACCTTGTGCTAAAGTGTCATGTTTAGATACTTCAATATTCGCTTCCTTCAAAATGTCTTTCACTAGTGTTTCAGTTGTCCATACTTTTGACTGATTTCCATCAACTGAAATTGTTACTTCTTTTGCCTGTTCCCATTGAATTGCTAAGCCATTAACAATTTTGGTGTTCAGAGAGGGTGATATTTTGTCATGCTCTGCTACATCTATATTTTGATCTTGTAATAATTGTTCTACAGTTTTGGCATGTGTGGATACTTCGATTGTTTCTCCATTTGCTTCAAGCTTTACGGCTTTTTTCGTACCTTGATAAAGCACGAAAGAGATTACAGATACAAACAGGACAAGTGAAATAATTCTTATCACTGTTTGCTTACTCCTCAATGATCCTAAGAACAAGTTTTTCATGGAATTATTTGACATGAAAAAACGCCTCCTTAATACAAGGTTGGATTATACGGACTAGTTTTGGCACTGTCAACCCGAAAGTATTTCTCTGAAAATTGACTTTTTCGTCTTTGCCAACCAGAAACCCTGTATTGGAGGCATCTTAGCTAGTTAACTGTCAATCCCAAAAAAATTTTTCGCATTGTCGGTAGTTGCTTGTGCAATTTCCTCGATAGTCAACCCTTTCAAACGTGCAATTTCTTCTGCCACTAAAGGCACAAAAGCGGGTTCATTGCGCTTTCCACGATAAGGATGTGGCGCTAAATAAGGGGCATCTGTTTCAATCATCAAGTGCTCAAGAGGAATCTCCGTAGCCACTTCTTTTGGCAATCGTGCATTTTTGAATGTCACGGGACCCCCAAGACTAATCATAAAATTCATAGCAATACATTCCCGTGCTGTTTCTACACTCCCACTAAAGCAGTGCATCACACCTCCTACAGATGCTGCATTTTCTTCACGTAAAATTTTTACAACATCCCCTGTTGCATCCCTATTATGAATAATAATTGGTAAATTTATCTTTTGCGCTAACTGTATTTGTTTGCGGAAAATTACCTGTTGAACATCCTTTGGTGATTTATCCCAATAGTAGTCCAAACCAGTTTCACCAATACCGACTATTTTTGGATGTGCTGCTAATTCCTCAATCCACTCTAAATCTTCCTGAGTGCAATCAATGGCGTCTACTGGATGCCAACCAATAACACCGTAAATAAAATCATATTGCTCTATCAGCTCCATAGTTCTTTCAATGGTTTTACGATCAAAACCTATAACCACCATTTTTTCTACTTTAGCTTCTAGGGCTCTATTGATTACCTCTTGAAGGTCTTCCTCGTATTGATCTGCGTTTAAATGTACATGTGTATCAATAAACATCTTCATTCTCCTAACAATGATTTTATTAAAATTTATTATTTCATATTTTTCGTAAGCATTACAAATTTGTTACAAACCATTCGGGATTGTGACATTCCACTTAATCGACAAAGCTCGCATTGGTTCTATATGCCTAAAAAACCATTATTTTTACAGCTAATAAATTATTTTGAAATAACAATAAGGCGAATTCAACTGACCGATTTGAAAAGCCTGCTGAATAATATCTATTCAGCAGGCCATTCTTCGTTTGTTACTTTACTTTTGCACCATTTTCAAGTTTTGAATCTACAGATGCTAATTTCAAAATCCCATCTTTTTCACCAGCTAGGATCATACCTTGTGATAATTCACCACGTAATTTAACTGGCTTTAAATTTGCTACCACAATCACTTTTTGACCAATTAATTCATCTGGGGAATAAAATTTCGCAATGCCTGAAACTACTTGACGTTGCTCATATCCTAGATCCACCTGAAGCTTTAATAATTTATCAGCTTTTGGGACCGTTTCACATGCAGTTACAGTCGCAACACGCAAATCAATTTTCATGAAATCGTCAATAGTAATTTCAGGAATTTCTGGATTCTCATCACTCTTTGTCCCACTATTAACTTCTTCTTCTTGTGAGGTTTTTACTGAACCACGCATTTCTTCACGAATATAAGCAATTTCAACTTCGCTTTCCAAGCGAGGGAAAATAGGTATCCCTTTTTCTACCACTTTAATGTTTGCTGGAATAGTATTGCCGAATGTTTCAATTGTATCCCATGCTAAGAATTTGTCATCTAAACCAAGCTGTTCCATCATACGTTTAGGCGTTGTTGTCATAAATGGTTGTAACATGACAGCAATTTGGTGTAAACTCTCTGCCAAATTTCGCATTACTGTACCTAATTTTGGTTTATCCGCCTCTTCTTTTGCTAATACCCATGGTTGTGTTTCATCTATATATTTATTCGTACGTGATACTAATGTCCATAGGTCTGCTAATACCACACTAAATTGCATTTTTTCCATACTTTCTTCATATTTAATACGTACTGACTCAGCCTGCTCTTTTAATGCAGCATCAAATTCTGTCGATTGAAGATTCTCTGAAGGAATAATCCCATCAAAATATTTGTTAATCATTGAAATAGTACGGTTTAATAAATTTCCTAAATCATTTGCAAGATCAAAATTTGTTCGTTCAATAAATGATTCTGGTGAGAATACACCATCAGAACCGAAAGGTAATTCACGTAAAAGGAAATATCGTGTCGCATCAAGACCATAACGCTCAATTAACATTTCTGGATAAATGACATTACCTTTAGATTTAGACATTTTCCCGTCTTTCATCATAATAAAACCATGTGCAAAAACCTTTTTCGGTAATGGTAAATCTAAAGCCATTAAGAAAATTGGCCAATAAATCGTATGGAAGCGAACGATATCTTTTCCTACTACATGCACATCTGCTGGCCAATATTTATTGAACAATGTTTCATCATCTGAAAGATACCCTAGAGATGTAATATAATTCGTTAATGCGTCTACCCATACATAGATAACATGTTTAGCATCCCCAGGTACTTTGATGCCCCAGTCAAAGGATGTTCTCGATACTGATAAATCTTCTAATCCTGGTTTAATAAAGTTATTGATCATTTCATTTTTTCGAGACTCTGGTTCAATAAATTCAAGGTTTTCTTCATAATAAGCTAATAAACGATCAGCGTATTTCTTCATATTAAAGAAGTACGATTCCTCTTTTACTTTGTGAACAGGTCGACCACAGTCTGGACAATTCCCATCTACTAATTGAGTCTCTGTAAAGAATGACTCACATGGTGTACAATACCAGCCTTCATATTCACCTTTATAAATATCACCATTATCTAAAAACTTTTGGAATATCTTTTCGACAGCTTTTGTATGTCGTTCTTGCGTTGTTTGTATAAAATCATCGTAAGTAATATCCATTAACGCCCAAAGCTTTTTCGCAGACTCTGCAATTTCATTGACATAATCTTGAGGATGCTTGCCAGCTTCTGCTGCCTTTTCTTGAATTTTTTGTCCATGCTCGTCCATCCCTGTCAAAAAACGAACATCATAGCCACGTAAACGTTTATAGCGTGCTATCGCATCTGATGCAACCGTTGTATATGCCGTACCAATATGAAACTTCCCACTTGGATAGTAAATGGGTGTTGTTATATAGAATGTTTTCTTTTGTTCACTCACAAGAACTGCCTCCATTGTTTTACAATATACTTTCTATTCTAACGAAGTACGAAATTCGTTTCAATGAAAGTTTATCATTCGCGAAAATTGTCGAATAATATATTTAATCCATTTACTGACTTAAATAAGAACCTTTTTTACTATAATCAAAAATATTTATTAAAAACCTTTTAAAAAAACAGAAATAACAGCATTCTTCTCAAAAAATTTTTTTTAAAACCATAATATTAGTGCATTAATTAATTGACGTTTATGGCATTACTTGGTATGATAACTATCAGACAAAGAAATAATGTCGAAATTTGACGAAATGCCAATATAACTTATATAAATTAGGAGGAAAACTATTATGAAATCAACAGGAATTGTACGTAAAGTCGATGAGTTAGGACGTGTAGTTATACCTATCGAATTACGTCGTACACTAGGTATTGCTGAAAAGGATGCTTTAGAAATCTATGTGGATGATGATAAAATCATCTTAAAAAAATATATGCCTAATATGACATGTGCTGTTACTGGTGAAGTTTCTGATGATAACTTCCGTCTAGTTGGAGGCAAATTAATTTTAAGTCCAGAAGGCGCAGAAATGTTAGTAAAAGAAATTCAATCAAACTTAAAAAAATAATGTTTACACACCTAAATCAATACAGTGATTTAGGTGTTTTTAATGTAAACGTATATATTATTTACTATACCCAAATTCTGACCCCCTTATAATGTCCAGATCTGACCTTTATCTTTAAGATTACTATTATTTACATTTGTTATCAAATTAAAAAATCAAGAGCTACCCAAAGGTAACTCTTGATCGTCATTGTTTATGATATTCGTTATAGACATCTCGCTTCGCAAGTTGCCGTTGTTTGGCTACTTCTTTAATGGCTTCTTTAGAACTTACATCCGTTTGTTCAATGATATAATCCACGTGTTCGATAATAGACAGTGTATGCCAATAAGCCTCTTCAGAATCTTCCTCTTCTACTTGCTGATTCCCCTCAATGACAATACAAAATTCCCCACGTATTTCTTCTGTTTGCGACCATTCTACAGCTTCTGCTAGAGTACCACGCAAAAATTCCTCGAATTTCTTAGTCAGCTCTCGCGCTAAAACAATACGACGATTTCCGAGAATAGCTTCCATATCTTTTAATGTTTCCTTTATTCGATGAGGTGCTTCATATAACAAAATCGTTTCTTGTCGTTTTTTTAACAGTTCTAATTGCTGGCGACGTTCTTTTTTTCCACGATTCAAAAATCCATAAAAGAAAAATGGCTGTGGCGTTAATCCAGAAGCAATTAATGCTGTTATTGCTGCATTTGGACCTGGTATAGGCACAACCGGAAAGTTTTGAGCAATTGCTTTTTCAACTATATCTGCACCAGGATCAGAAATACAAGGCAAACCTGCATCACTCACTAATGCAATGGTCTTCCCTTCCTGTAGGAAAGTTAATAATTTTTCCCCACCTACTGCTAGATTATGTTCATGATAGCTCATTAAAGGTGTTTCGATTTCAAAGTAGTTGCATAATTTTCTGGTATTTCTAGTATCTTCGGCTGCAATAATATCCACTTCTTTTAGAATACGGAGCGCTCGCACACTAATATCCTCTAAATTTCCAATAGGTGTCCCTACAAGATATAAACATCCTGTCTGATCGTGTATTGTACTTTTTTGTGATTTCACGATTCACCCCTCCTTATATACATTATTTTTTGTGTTCTTGTAAGTTGCTTAAAAGCATATTCGGCGCGCATTGCCTCTTCTTTCGTTTCATACTCTTCCTTATAAATACACTTTACTGGCCCTCTAGCTCTTGTATATTTTGCCCCTTTACCAGCATTATGTACAGCTACACGCTTTTCTAAATTATTTGTATAGCCTGCGTACAACGATTGATCCGCACATTCTAGCACATAAAAATAGTGATTATTGCTCTTTTCCATAAAGAATCTCTCTCACTTCTGCTGTGTATTCATTATTGTTTTTATAGACATACAATGGTGGTAATATTTTCAAATCAGGCTTTCCATCCTTTATTCCTTCTATTAATAATGTATTCGCCTCTTTTCCTTCTTTCGGATAAATAAGCTGCATTCTTTTTGGCTCTAAACGATTTGCACGCATGGCAGTGACTATATCTAATAATCGACCTGGTCGATGCACAAATGCTGCCTTACCACCTTGCTTTAATAATTTACTTGCTGATTGAATCGCCTCTTCTAATGTTAAATAGAGTTCATGTCGCGCAATGGCATGATGTTCACTAAGATTTTTATCACTTGCTTCATGTGCTAAAAAATAAGGGGGATTGCACGTAACGACATCGTATTTTTCAATGCCCAGTTGTTTCGGAATTTCTTTCACATCTCCAAGAATCATTTGAATTTGATTCTCTAATTGATTATAGCGAATACTTCTCTCTGCCATATCCAACAGACGTGGCTGAAGCTCAACTCCTGTTATTTGACCTTTCGTTCGTACACTTAAAAAGAGAGGGATTACGCCATTTCCCGAACATAAATCCACAATATTTCCTTTATGATAAGGAATATTGACAAACTTTGAAAGTAATACTGCATCCAATGAGAATGAAAAGACAGATGGACTTTGAATAATACGTAAATTCTCAGCCAACAAATAGTCTAGACGTTCATCATCTTTTAGCCATTTTTCCATGCTAATTCCTCCTATGCTACAAAAGAAAAGACTGATACCACCTCGGTGGGAATCAGCCTTCTATTATACATGTTGTTTATTTAAAAATGATAGACAAAACAGACAATCTTCACCTTTACGGGAGCTTCCAAAATGAACATGACAAACATGGAAACCTTCCTGGTATAGACGAGCTAGGTTATCATAACCTTCACCTATATCTAGCGGACTCTCTTTCTTTACTTCAGCAGCTTGTACGGAGTGTGTATTAGAAAGTAGTTCTTCTAGACGTGTGCGAAGATGATGATTTTCTGTTTCAAGTGCCTTATGCTCTTCCATCATTAACGCTACAAATTGTTTCAATGCACCAAATTGCTCCTGCATTGCTTCGAGCTGTTGTTCGAACTCCATAACGGTATCTAAGAAATTACGGTCCTTCACCCAAGCCACCTCGTTAAATTCTCTATCTTATATAAGATTTTTTTCGCATGCTAGCAGTTCTTCTAGTGTATACTCAACTGTGCGCTCCTGCTCTTGTAAATATACTTGAACAAGTCTTTCCAGCACATTTAAACCTACAACTTTACCGCGGCCATCTGGTGTCATAGCTACTTCACCTAAATCTGGCATACCCTCTTTTGCCTCTTCATACTCATCATTCTCATACTTTAAACAACACATTAAACGTCCGCAAAGTCCTGATATTTTTGAAGGATTTAAAGATAAGTTTTGATCTTTAGCCATTTTTATAGAAACTGGCTCAAAATCTCCTAAAAATGTGGAGCAACATAGCATACGACCACAAGGCCCAATGCCCCCTAATAACTTTGCTTCATCACGAACACCGATCTGGCGAAGTTCTATACGTGTTCTAAATACCGAAGCTAAATCTTTTACAAGATCCCTGAAGTCAACTCGTCCTTCAGCTGTAAAATAAAAAATGATTTTATTACGATCAAATGTATACTCAACATCTACAAGCTTCATTTCTAGATTATGTTCTATAATTTTAGTACTTGCAAGTTCAAATGCTCGTTTTGACTCAGCCGCATTTTCTTCTACTTGGATACGATCACGATCATCAGCTGGTCGAAGTACTTGTTTAAGTGGTAATACAACATCATTATCACCTACTACTTTTTGAGGGACAACCACTTTACCATATTCAACGCCTCGTGCTGTCTCAACAATAACATATTGACTATCTTCTAATAGAAATGATGCTGGATCAAAATAATATATTTTACCCGCTTTTTTAAAGCGGACTCCTACTACATTATACAAATGTATATCCCTCCTGCAGATTTAGCATTAACTGCTCCATCAATAACGTCCTATTCATGTTACGCTGTAAAGAGGCACGCGCCTGTAAAATAGATTCCATTTGCTTAGACAATTGCTCATAAGTGGAATATAACGCGATTTCTTTGAATAGTGGTAACATGTCTGGATAAGTACAAGCTGCCTCGGGATTAGCTTTTATTGACACTATATCACGGTAAGCAAATAGTAGTAAATCCAATGCTTGCTCCATTTCGCTTTTTTCTTTAAAGTGTGGTAACCACTCCTCGTGTACAATAAGCATAGCCTCATGTACATTTTGCCGAATAGCTTCTACTAATTTTAACACTGTTTTTCGAGCGAGTGCAAACTGCTCATCACTTGCTAAAGAGATTGCCATTTCGAGCTCGTTCGTCATCATACTTACAGTTGAAGCCATTGAGTGCGAAATATTATTTCCCTGTAAATGCTGTAATAAAGCATGACGGGGCATTTTTTGGAATTTTATGTGTTGGCAACGAGAGCGAATTGTTGGTAGTATGGATTGCATTTGCTCTGTAATTAAAATAGCAGTAACCTCTCCATCCGGCTCCTCTAAAAATTTAAGTATCATATTGGCAGAGGCAGTATTGAGACGATCTGCATGATGAAGAACGTAAATTTTGCGCCCCTCTTCTACACCCATCATTTTCATTTCACCAATTAATTCTCGCATCTGGTCAATCTTAATAAATTGACCCTCTGGATAAATTTGATGAATATTAGGATGATTTCCCGAATCAACACGTCTGCAATTTCGACATGTTTCACATGGAACATTTTCATTTGGGTGCTCACACAGCATTAGTTTGACAAAAAAGTGCATAATATCTGCTTTGCCTGTCCCTTTTTCTCCATCGAAAATGTACGCATGTGCTAATCTATTTTTGTCAAAAATCGTTTGAAGTTGCTTCATTACGACTGGTTGTAGCACGAATAGCTCTTCAACATTCTTGGCCATATATTTAAAATTCCTTCCTGTTTCTATTATAAGGGTGGGACTGTTCCCACTTCTAACTTTCTATAGAAACATTGCAGTAGTTCATTATTGGCGATTGCTTTTTGCGTAAAATTGCCAAAGTCTCCTCATATTTGGGCAGATAAACACCGCATTCTTAATTAGCAGATATTCTTGACTCAAAAATGAATGATTGGTATTTAAACTCCTGTTTGGTATTTAATTGATCATGGGTTTACTACTCAATGAAGGTAAAATTCGAAAAAAGCCCGCGCCTATAGGAGAATGAGACACGGGTTTTACATATATAAGTTAATTAGTAAGCCTTTAATCTCACCGATTTTATCAAGGAGGTCAATCGCTTCTTTTTCTTCGTCTAAAATATCCTGTGCAAGTTCGACAAGACGCGTATCAATAGTATCAATGATTTTTAAACGTCTTCCTTCACCGAAACGATTCCAAGTATGCGATTGCTTTAACTCCATACCATGTTCTACTGTCTCTTGTAGAAATCGTTTTACTAGCATTTTAAACCTAGCTAGTTCTCGTAAATTACGGGATCTCGCAACTCGGTCACCTGCAGTAGATATATCTCCTAACAATCTTGTTAATTGTTCAGTTTGCAGCTTAGTACCTTGCTTGACGACCATATCTCCAAATCGGTTATTTTGATTATTATTTTGTAGTGGCTCTTTGCGATTTGTATTTAACCCGACGCGTATATCTTGATTAATTTTCAAACTTGTTTCGCCCCCACGATCTTTATCTATTCTCCTCTGCATGATTGTCTTAGGATAACAATTGGTTAAATCCTAATCATGATTCTGTCTTTTAAACAGTGAACCCTAATATTTATAAGGAGGCCCTTTTTTTAAAAATGATGGAATTGCTCGATTGGTAAAACAAAGACAGTGGCTCCTCCTACCTCAACCTCCACAGGGTAAGGAATATAGGAATCAGCATTTCCTCCTAATGGAGAAACTGGCGCAACCATCTGCTCCCGAGCACGACAATTATCCCGAATAATATCTAAAAGTTTGGGTATGAGAGAGTCTTCAGTTCCTATAAGAAACGTCGTATTTCCTGAACGTAAAAATCCTCCTGTGCTCGCTAATTTAGTTGCGCGAAACTGATTTTTCGTTAAAGCATTCGATAAGCGGCTGCTATCCTGATCTTGCACTACAGCTACGACTAACTTCATTCGCACTCACCCCTTTTATAAAATTAACCTAAATAGGTTTCAATATTATTCCTAAACTTTAGCATGTATAAACTTTTAATACTTCCACTATTAATAATCCAACTGAAAATAAAATAATGGATAGTATCATTATATCACATTGTTATAGACAACTTCATGCATTTACTGTATTGCTTTCAATAATAATGACCATACTTCTTCCACAACACTATCAATATCTTGGTCAGCATTCACCATACGTATACGTTCTGGGTAACGCTCAACGAGTAGTAAATATCCTTCATGCACCTTTTGATGAAATGGTAAACTTTCAACATCTAAACGATTTACTTCGCGATTACCCGTTGCATAAATACGAGCTAAACCTACTTCTGGTGCAATATCGAATAATATCGTCATATCAGGTAATTTCTTACCGATAGCAAATTCATTAATAGAAAGCACCTCATCAATACCTATCCCTCTTGCATAACCTTGATAAGCTAAAGAGGAATCGATAAAACGATCACATATCACCAATTTCCCAGCATCTAAAGCAGGTCGAACCTTTTCAAAATAATGCTGGCTTCTTGCTGCAGCATATAACAACGCTTCTGTTCTTTCATCCATTGCTGTATGCGCAGGATTTAAAATAATGGTTCTTATTTTTTCTGCAATTTCAATTCCACCAGGCTCTCTTGTAGCTAGAACATCAATATTTTTTTCGGCTAACCGCTCTGCTATCTTTTGAATGACTGTTGTTTTCCCTGCTCCCTCTGGACCTTCAAATGTTATAAATAAATTGCTATTCATGCTGTTAATTGCCTCCAACTATTTAATGACCTGAATCATTTTTTCTGTTAAACGGTGATTACCTTGAAATGTTGCACCTGCTGCTAGCAGTTCTTCTAATTGACTTAATTTTGCTACTGTTATTCTTTCACCTGGTACTAGCAATGGAATGCCAGGTGGATAAGGAATAATCATACTTGCTGATATTCGTCCTATAGTTCGCATATATGGTAACCATTCTTTATTTAAAGATGCCATCTCATCGAAAGTATAAACAGGCTCTGTCAGTTGTACAAACTTATAAGCTGTTTGAGAAGCCTTGATGTTATCTGTCTTTGCTGCTTCTAATAGCAATGTTACGGCTTCCTTTATTCGCACTCTTATTTCAGCAAATGGATAGGTATGTCCTTGCTTGAGTAATGGTAATATGAATAAAACTTGATTCCTATCAGCAAGCTCCCCATAGACTTGCTTTGCCTCTAGTGCCTCTTGTAATTGAAAGCCACTATAACCTTTGACACGTAAAAGTAATTTGAGAGGATCATCTACCTCAATTACATCCAAAGAGCCTATCGATCGTAGAGCTTCAATCCATTGATTCCTTTTTTCTATTATATATGCACCATCACTCTCCATATATGTCTGTACATAATAGCGAGCATCATCTAGAGACGCTAATAGCACATAAGATGGGCTACTAGATTGTAGCATACGTAAATAGTGATGGATTTTGTCAGCGCCTATTAACTCCGACCTCACGTGCATAAAGGAAGCCATCGTCATTGCAGGTAGTGTTTTGTGCGCTGATTGTACGACAACATCAGCCCCAAGGGACAAAGCAGACGGTTGAAATAAGGAACATGCCTGAAAGTGAGCGCCGTGTGCTTCATCCACCAATACAGGGATCCCCTTTTCATGGCAATAAGTAATTTGTTGCTGTATCTCATTAGAGGTTACCCCATAATAAGTAGGATATGTTAATACAACTGCTTTCGCCTCTGAATAATTTTCTACAGCTTCCTTTAAATCTAGAAAAGTAACATGTGTTGCCGTTAATGTTCGTTCATCCCATATTGGTGACACGAAAATAGGCTTGGCTCCAACAAGTTCGATGGCATGAAAAATAGATTTATGTGCATTCCTTTGAACAATAATAGTATCACCTTTTTGACAAGTAGCATAAATCATTGCTAAATTTCCAACAGTAGAACCACCAACCAAAAAGAAACTTTTCATCGCTCCGTATGTATCAGCTAATAAATGTTCTGCTTCTAAGATCATTTCCTCAGGATAATGCAAATCATCCAGCCCCGATAATTCTGTTACATCATAACGCATAACATCCTTAAATGCTTGTGGAAGGTGAGACAGTTCGCCATGCTTATGGCCTGGGACATGAAAAGAAATATTTTGTTGTTGTCGAAAACGTTCTAATCCCTCTATAATCGGCTTTTTCTTTTGCAAAACAAACACCCATTTTCGTTATATTCTCACCTAATTATACGAGATTATAACGCGATAAAAAAGTCATCTCTCAGCAAGATGCTCTATATTTACAGGTAAAATTATAATTTTTCAATATAATGCCTTACTATTAAAAAAACCGACCATCGCCCCTTCTGCAATAATCGGCTCTCCACCCTTTATAAATGAAACTTTTATTCTTTTGCTACCGTCACTGCCATTTGTCGAACGAGTTGCTCCACCAATTGTGGAACAAATTTTTCTAATACCGGATTCATCATTCCCGATAAAAAACCACTGGCCTTCATTGTTAAGCTACCTGTAAGTTGGAGTGATTCATCTTGATGCTGTTTAATTTCAAATAAGCCATCACCATTTATCGGATCTGATAAGCCAACTAAATCAAATAAGACTTGATGCGGCTCTAAAGATTTCATTTGAAGTTCCACTTTCACAGCTTTTTGAATGATGCCGAAGTCACCTTGAAAGACCCAAATCATATTATTTTCATTTAGCAATTCATGATGCAAATAACCTGGTATTAAAACAGCCCACTTTTCTCTATTTTGAATAAAGCTCTCTAACTTTTCCCTCTGTATATTAATTGCTTCACTAGTATATAGTCCTGTTGCCACTTTATTTCATCCCCCTTGTCCAATCTTTCCATTTAATCTTACCATTTTCTATGCTTACAAAGACAGACAAAAATAAAAACCGCCGAGATATATCTCAGCGGTTACAATTGCCTAGCGACGTCCTACTCTCACAGGGGGAAGCCCCCAACTACCATCGGCGCTAAAGAGCTTAACTTCCGTGTTCGGTATGGGAACGGGTGTG
>NZ_JBMOXD010000012.1:0-57587 GCF_049315265.1 Lysinibacillus sp. NPDC056220 | reverse complement strand
AGCCAGGATCAAACTCTCCATAAAAGAAATTTGATTAGCTCAAATTGTTTTGCTGGCATCATTTTGATGTCCAAAATTTTGTTTCGTTCACTAGCTAGGCTAGCTACTTAAAACTTTATTGATTACGTTTTGCTTGTTCAGTTTTCAAGGTTCATAATTATCTTAGTCGTTTTTAGCGACTTCATTATGATAACTTATTTATAACAGGAAGTCAACAACTTTTTTGTTTTTAAAATTTCAAAGCGTTTCTTCTTGTTAAGGACAAGTAATAATATATAATATAGCATTTTAAAAATCAAGCATTTTCTTAAAAAAAGTTAAAAATCTTTTTTATATTGATAGCAAGGAAATAGAATGCTTCCTACTAAAAGAATATCCAACCATTTAAATAACAGTACCAACAGGTTTAGAACCATAGCCAACTAAACAAAAGGTTGACCAAATAAGTTAGGTATTAACGCTATTAATAAAAAACATAACCCATCCATTATACGGTCCTTCTGTGCGTCTTTTAGATTTTATAGATAAATAAATTGATCATACTTCCAACATAGACAACTATTATATTAGTAACAAACGATCATCTCTACGTATATCCCATCCTATTATACAATAAGATGTAACAAGTGCACACGTGACGAGCGCATCCCCAGATTACAACTAAAAAATCAATGGTTATCTTTAATCTGAGTTTCGACATATCTAAATAGGGAAAACAAAACATACTTTTTATATCACTTAAAGTTTTTCTCTTATTCCTTGTGTCCTTTGAAATTTAGAATTGTACTCATTTCCAATTAATTTGAGTAATTTAAGAATGCATGTTATAATTTTTCATGAAGATGGATATAAAAAAAGGACCACTTGGTGTGTCACCACCAAATGGTCATGTAACCGACGAATCGCTTCAAAGGCGATTTGCATAATGAAGGAGTAAACCACTCACATGCTTGGAGGGCAGGGGCGGTTTACTTTTTTTTCTGAGAAAAAGTAAATGACAGAACGATTACCGAAACGATCAATCCGCTAAAACTGATCATTAAGGACATTGCCTCGTAAGTTGTCATTAGCAACACCTCCTTCCCCTCCAGATACCTGAAAAACGGGTGAAGAATGTATGCTTACCGCCCATGAAACCTCTATCTAGTTACCCATTCATTATACCATTTTATGTGAATAAAATATAGTTTTTGGAAATGTAATTTATATAGGAACCTCGGCATATCCATCATCAATTCTTGTAGCAAGCACGCTACTTGTTTCATCTTCCATTATCATTTCTATTTAAATATTCCCATAGCTAATTGTCATGAATCTATTTTAATCTTGGCTGGCACGTCTTGATTTTATGCACCATGTCTAGGACTAGTACCATTAGTACGCTCTATTCCGATTGTTTTTTGACAATATGTAAAAAAACAGCCTAAAATAATTCCTACAACCTAAAGAAACACCTATTTCGCTCGCTTCATATCAATAACTCCATTGTTCATTCCTCTAAAAACAATGGTGCCATAATTAAATTAGAAAAGAGCATATGAGAAAATGCAACGCTCTCAACTTCCTCAGATGCATGTTTTACATAAATAATCGACCTTTAATCATTGTGATACCAATTACGATATGGATGTATAGATGAATTTTAGATTTCTATAAAATAAAACACATATATTTCCTCCCTTCCATGTTGTACAATACAAAAAAGTAATGCACATATAATAATGACTGCTTGCATATCTCTTAGCAATGCGAAATATCTATGGAGGGTTGTGTATGGGAACATTATTGGAAAATATGATTACATATGAAGTTGGCATAAAATTAGTTTTAGCAGCCACATTAAGTTTAGTAATCGGAATTGAAAGGGAATTAAAGAAGAAACCAGTTGGATTAAAGACCAGTTTAGTCATAGCAACATTCAGCTGTTTGCTAACCATTATTTCCATTGAAACAGCTTACTCCACCCCTTCTAGAGAAGATATTAATATTACAATGGATCCCCTTCGCTTAGCTGCTCAAATTGTCAGTGGTATTGGATTTCTAGGAGCAGGCGTAATTTTAAGACGTGGTAATGATAGCATTTCTGGTTTAACAACTGCAGCCATGATATGGGGAGCTGCCGGCATTGGAATCGCTGTAGGCGCTGGTTTTTATATGGATGCCACGTTAGCTGTGATTATTATTGTATTCGGAATTGAAATTCTCTCCCCTTTCCTAATGAAAATTGGACCAAAACGTATTCGCATGAGAGAGATTTTATTAAAAGTTCAAATAGATGATGATAAACATACGGAATCCTTTCTGCTATTCCTTAAAAACAACAATATCATCATCGAAAATATCCGTATTAAAGATGTACCTTTAAAAAATGATACTGTTTTACATGAGTTGGATTTACGTTTGTCCTTAATTGTCTCTGATAATTTACTGTCGTTTTACCGTTCATTACGAACATTATCATATATTGAAAAAATCGAAATGGAAATTTTAAACTAGTTGGAGGATTTTTTATGGGAGAATTATTTAAACTACTAAAGGATGGCAACAAACCTTCCCTGATGGCGGCTTGTGTCAATGCCTTTTTAGGTATTATTAAAGGCATTGCCTTTTTCTTAACAGGTAATGTAGCTATGTTCGCAGAAATGATGCATTCACTTGGAGATGCAGCAAACCAATTGTTCGTGTATATTGGTTCCGCTCTATCTAAAAAAGCACCTACAAAAAAATTCCCTAGTGGCTTCGGTCGTATTGTCAATTTAGTATGCTTATTTGCAGTTATTATCGTAGCAATTCTTTCCTATGAAACAATCAAGGAAGGATGGCATCATTTTATCCATCCTACTGGAGAATCGAGCGGGGTACTCATTGCTCTTGGAGTATTATTCATAGGTATTGTTTTAGAAGGAACAGTACTTGCAAAAGCCGCTGTAGAAGTATTACATGAAGCTGGGCAGGAAAAAGCAGGTATTACAACTATTCCAAAAGCTTTCAATTATTTAAATCGTGCAAAACCTGCGACTAAATTAGTTTTTATGGAAGATTTAGTCGCTACAAGCGGAAATATTTTGGCCTTCATTGCTATTGTAATCGCTCATTTTACAGGTTGGACTAGAATAGAAGGTCTTGTTTCGATGATTATTGGGGCCATGATGTTTTATGTTGTTGGTAAAGTATTCTTGGACAATGCTCGTGGTGTAATCGGTGAGACAGATGAAGAAATGTTAAATCATATCGCCCACCTTGTAATGGATGATCCAAATATTAAAGATATTGTACGCCTTGAAGTTATTAAAGAAGGGGAGTTTTTACATGTTGAATTAGTGGCAGAAGCTGACCCTAAACTATCCTTAGCATTTTTAGACGATGTTCGAGATCATTTAACAGAAGTTATATTAAGTCAGAAGGGTGTATCAAAGGTCGCCATTTTATTTGATGAAGATGACGGAAAAGCTAGCTGGATACATCTTGGTGAAAGACCTGACCATTAAAACTAAAAGCTAACAAGCCAATTGCCTTGTTTTAAACAGCCCCGTAAAAGTTAGACATCAATCTAACTTTTACGGGTTTTTTTATGGGAAAAGTAAGTGTTGAACAACGTATTCAAGCAGTTCAACGATATTTAAATGGATATGAAACCATGCTTGAAATTGCGAAAGATATCGGTGTGACTGAATGGGTTCGCCGTTATCAAAAAAATGGTGTAGAGACTTTCTTAAAGTCCTATACAAACTATTCAGCTGACTAATTTTTCTTAACTTTTAACAAAAAAGTGTGAGGCTAACTACACAGCCTCACACTCAATCATTATCTTAAAGAGAATTTTGTAAAATTGTTCGTACATCTTTTTCTTGTAACTGATGGAAGTTTCCAAAAGGACCATTATGCATAGCATGCTCTACAATCTGTTGGAATTTCGAATCATCGATATTATAATCAGCTAAACGATTCGGTGCCCCTAACGATGACCAAAATGCTGACAAGCGATCAATCCCTTCATAAGCAACCTCTTCTACCGTTTTATCTGTTGCATCCACTCCGAATACTCGTGTTGCTATACCCGCAAAGCGTTCAGGATTCACTGGTACACTTAAACGCATCCAATGCGGCTGAAGAATAGCTAAACCACCCGCATGCGGAATATCATAAACCGCCGATACAGCATGCTCGATATTATGAGATGCCCAGTCTCCACGAGAACCGATTGATAAGAATCCATTTAATCCAATTGTTCCTGCTAATAGAATCGTTTCACGTAACTGTGTATTCTCTAGATCCTCTAATAATTTAGGTGCTGTCTTAATAACCGTCCGTAATACCCCCTCACACATTTCATCAGTGATTGGTGTATTCGTTGTATTATGGAAGTACTGTTCGAATATATGTGACATCATATCAACGATTCCATAAACCGTATGATTTTTAGGTACACTCACCGTATACGCAGGATTTAATATTGAAAATTTCGGGAATGCCGCAGGGCTACCCCAGCCTAATTTTTCTTCAGTAGCAGCGTTAGTAATAACCGATCCAGAGTTCATTTCAGAGCCTGTAGCAGCCAATGTTAACACGGTTCCTAATGGTAGAGCTTGTTCCACCAAAACCTTACGTTTAACGATATCCCATGCGTCTCCATCATATTTTGCACCAGCAACAATTAATTTGGAACAATCAATTACAGAACCACCACCAACCGCAAGAACTAAGTCGATTCCTTCTGTTTTACAAATTTCAATACCACGTCTAGCTGTTTCCACACGAGGATTAGGTTCTACCCCACTTAATTCAAAAATTGTTTTATCTGCTTGTTGTAATTTCTCGATAACAGCGTCGTAAACACCATTTGTCTTGATGCTACCACCACCATATACAACCAATACTTTTTTTCCATACTGCTCTAATTCCTTTGGTAACTTTTCCAGCGCATCTTCACCAAAATGCAGTTTCACTGGGTTAAAAAATGTAAATGAATCCATTTAATTCGCCCCTTTCTAGTTGGATTTTCTCATATTTATATTAAAGAAAGCAAAGATAACGTTTGGTGCAGTATAGCACAACTCTGTTAATTAGTTTCGGTTTGGACGGTCTCTTTAATTTATTAAAGAATTTAGTACATCTGTTTAATTGAATGCCTCTTAGCTTCCCATTCATGTAAATATAAAAAAACGAGTCCTCCCATTACAATAGGAGAAACTCGTTTTAGATTGAACTTATTTTAAACCCATCCACGGAAGCGTGAAGCTTCTGCAGTGCGGCGAACACCTACCATATAAGCAGCTAAGCGCATGTTAATGTTACGTGTTGTAGCTGTTGTATAAACATTATCAAATGCTTCTACCATTTTTTTGTATAGACGTTCTTCAACCTCTTCTTCTGTCCAATAATAACCTTGGTTATTTTGTACCCATTCGAAGTAAGAAACTGTAACACCACCAGCAGATGCTAATACGTCTGGCACAAGTAAAATGCCACGTTCTGTCAGGATTTTAGTTGCTTCAGCAGTTGTTGGTCCATTTGCTGCTTCTACTACGATATCAGCTTTAATATTGTGTGCATTGTCAGCAGTAATTTGGTTCTCAATCGCAGCAGGCACTAAAATATCACAATCAAGTTCTAATAATTCTTTATTTGAAATCGTGTTTTCAAATAAAGTTGTTACAGTACCAAAGCTATCACGACGATCTAATAAGTAGTCGATATCTAAACCTTCTGGATCATGAAGTGCACCATAAGCATCTGAAATACCGATTACCTTTGCACCTAAATCATGCATAAATTTCGCAAGGAAGCTACCTGCGTTACCAAATCCTTGAATAACAACTCGCGCACCTTTAATATCAATACCACGTTTTTTCGCTGCTTCTTCGATTACAATTGTAACACCTTGTGCAGTCGCACGGTCACGACCTTGTGAACCACCAAGAACTAATGGCTTACCTGTGATAAAGCCTGGTGAGTTAAATTCATCCATACGGCTATACTCATCCATCATCCATGCCATAATTTGTGCATTTGTAAATACGTCTGGTGCAGGAATGTCTTTTGTTGGTCCTACGATTTGACTTACAGCACGAACGTAACCGCGGCTTAAACGCTCGATTTCGCCCATAGACATTTGACGAGGGTCACAGATGACACCGCCTTTACCACCGCCATATGGTAGATCGACAATACCACACTTCAATGTCATCCACATTGAAAGCGCTTTAACTTCCTCCTCAGACACTTGTGGGTGGAAACGAACTCCACCTTTAGTTGGTCCTACAGCATCGTTATGTTGTGCACGGTAACCTGTGAATACTTTTGTTGTACCATCATCCATTTTCACCGGGATACGTACTTGGAGCATGCGAAGCGGTTCTTTTAGTAATTCATACATTGCTTCATCATAGCCAAGTTTGTTTAGAGCATCTTGAATGACATCTTGTGTTGATGTGAAAAGATTTAAGTTTTCAGACATTATTAAATCGCCTCTTTGTTTTATTTAATGATAGTATATCGGCATCATTGTAACATACTTCCGAATTAAAATGTGAACATTTTGTTAAAGTTTAAATACTTTTTCAATTTGTTCGATTGACCAATCTAAATCCTCTTGTGAAATAACAAGTGGTGGAGCAAAACGAATAACTGTATCATGTGTTTCTTTACATAATAAACCTAATTCTTTTAGTTTTTCACAGTATGGACGAGCTGCCTCTGTTAATTCTATACCAATGAATAAACCACGACCACGTACTTCTTTAATAACTGGGTTGTTAATTTCTTTTAACTTACCTTTGAAGTATTCACCAAGATCATGTGAACGTTCAGCTAATTTTTCATCTAATAATACTTTAATAGATGCAATTGAAACTGCACAAGCTAAAGGATTTCCACCGAAAGTTGATCCGTGTGAACCTGGATTAAATACACCTAAAATGTTACGGTTTGCAGCTACACAAGAAATTGGGAATACACCGCCGCCTAGTGCTTTACCTAAGATGTACATATCTGGTTCTACTTCTTCCCAATCACAAGCAAACATTTTACCAGTACGTGCTAAACCTGCTTGGATTTCGTCAGCAATGAATAATACGTTGTTTTCACGGCAAAGTTCGCGAGCTGCTTTTAGGAAGCCCTCTGTTGGAATGACAATACCAGCTTCACCTTGAATTGGTTCAATTAAGAATGCTGCTGTGTTTGGTGTAATAGCCGCTTTTAATGCTTCAAGATTACCGTAGTCTACTAATTTAACGTTTGGTAACATTGGACCGAATCCACGACGATATTCCTCATCAGAAGAAAGAGATACAGCAAGCATTGTACGACCATGGAAGTTACCATTACATGCAATAACTTCTGCCTTGCCTTCTTCTACGCCTTTTACATCATATGCCCAACGACGAGCTGCTTTAAAAGCAGTCTCTACTGCTTCAGCACCTGTATTCATTGGTAATACCATTTCTTTATTTGTTAACTTTCCTACTAGCTCATACCATTCACCAAGGTTTTCGCTGTAGAATGCACGTGAAGTTAATGTTACTTTATCAGCTTGCTCTTTTAAAGCAGCGATAATTTTTGGGTGACGGTGTCCTTGGTTTACAGCTGAATAAGCTGATAACATATCTAAATATTTGTTGCCTTCTGGATCTTTAACCCAAGCACCCTCAGCCTCTGAAATTACGATCGGCAGTGGATGATAGTTTGCTGCACCATAATTTTGTGTTTGTTCAATAACTTGTTGAGTTTTTGTCATATTCTATTCTCTCCTTACTAAATGATGATAAAAAATCTATGGAAGAAAGGACTATGTATTTCGGTAAGTAACTAATTAATTTAGTAACAATTAAAACGCTAAATTTGCAAACTCCCCCCAAGTAACTACCTCATAAGTGTCTATGGTATAGCGAGAGGCAATATTACCTGGAGAAGTTTCACAAATTCTGTCACAATGCTTCAATTACTACTTATTAAATAGCCCTAACGTCCATGTAAAATTAAAGCATTTCAGAAGTTGTTTTTGCTTGCATGTGAAGTTGTAGGTAGTCTGGGCCACCAGCTTTTGAGTCTGTACCTGACATGTTGAAGCCACCAAATGGTTGGTAGCCAACAATCGCACCTGTACAGCCACGGTTGAAGTAAAGGTTTCCAACATGGAATTCTTCACGTGCTTTTTCTAAGTTCATGCGGTTTGTCGTAATGACAGCACCTGTTAAACCGTATTCTGTATCGTTCGCAATTTCAATCGCATGATCGAAATCCTTTGCTTTTGCAATCGCTACTACTGGTCCGAAGATTTCTTCTTTCATAATGCGTGCAGAAGGCTCTACGTCCGCAAATACAGTTGGTTGTACGAAGTAGCCTACTGAATCATCTGCTGTACCACCAGCTACTAGACGACCTTCGCCTTTACCGATTTCGATGTATTCCGTAATTTTATTGAATGCTGCTTGGTCAATAACCGTTGCCATGAAGTTGCTGAAATCTGTTGGATCTCCAACTGTTAGTGCGTTTGTTAACTCTTCTACACGGTTCACTACTTGGTCATACACATCTTCTACGATAACAGCACGAGAACATGCTGAACATTTTTGACCTGAGAAACCAAATGCTGATTTCACGATCGATTGTGCAGCTAATTCAAGATCTGCTTCTTTATCGACAACGATTGTATCTTTACCGCCCATTTCAGCGATAACGCGTTTGATCCAAATTTGACCATCATTTAGGACAGATGCTCGTTGGTTAATACGTAAACCAACATCACGTGAACCTGTGAAGCTGATGAAACGAGTTTTTGGGTGATCCACTAAGTAGTCGCCCACTTCTGCACCAGAACCTGGTACAAAGTTAACAGCTCCTGCTGGAAGACCTGCTTCTTCTAATACTTCGATAAATTTATATGCCACTACTGGTGTTGTAGAAGCTGGTTTTAGTAATACTGTGTTACCTGTTACTAAAGCAGCCACTGTTGTACCAGCCATAATCGCAAATGGGAAGTTCCAAGGTGAGATGACGATACCGATTCCTAGTGGAATATAGTCATAGCGGTTGTATTCACCTGGACGGCTTTCTACTGGTTGACCGTTTTTAATACGTAGCATTTGGCGACCATAGTATTCTAAGAAGTCGATTGCTTCTGCTGTATCTGCATCTGCCTCAGCCCATGGTTTCCCAGCTTCTTTTGTTAATAATGCTGAGAATTCATGTTTACGACGACGAATAATAGCTGCTGCTTTGAAAAGAACGTCTGCACGAATAGCCGGATCTACCTTTTTCCAAGTTTTGAATGTTTCATCTGCTGCTTGCATCGCTTTTTCAGCTAAATCTTTGCTTGCTTTTGACACACGGCCGATAACTTCTGTTTTCTTTGCAGGATTGTACGAAACAATTTTATCTTCCGTTGTAATACGCTCACCACCGATAATAAGTGGGTAGTCTTGCCCTAAGTAACCTTCAACTTTATTTAAAGCCTCTACATAAGCATTGTAGTTTGCCTCTTGTGAAAAATCTGTGAATGGTTCGTGTTTGTATGGAATCATACTTAATCCTCCCTTGTGAGATGTATTTGGGTATGCAAAAAACATTGACGCAAAATATCTTTGCGTATAAAATATTCTTACACTTATTATAATGCAAAATTTCGTTGCATATTTCAAGTAAAAAATTTTTGAGGTGCACATTTTTATGAAAAATTCTGAACCTTTACTACCTTTTTATGAGTTTATTGCAACAAATGTATCCGTTGGTATTCATGCAGTAGACCTATCCGGCAAGACGATTATTTATAATACAAAAATGAAAGAAATTGAAGGATTCCATTTTGATGAACTTGCGGATCGTTCGATTATTGAAATGTTTTCCTTCCGTCAGCACGAAAGTACATTAATGCGTGTATTGCAAACCGGAAAGAAAGAAATTAATGTTAAACAAACCTATTGGAATAAAAATGGCCATGAAATTACAACCATTAATGATACTTTTCCACTTATTGTAGAAGGAAAACTAATTGGTGCAATAGAATTTGCACGTGATATTACATCATTGGAAAAGCTTGTTTATCAACCCCTTCGTCGTTATGATGAGCCTTTGACGTTTGACATGATAAAAGCTAAATCTGAAGCAATGAAGCAAGTCATCGAAAATGCTAAAAAAGCAGCGGCTGTAAAATTACCGGTATTATTAATTGGGGAATCCGGGACAGGCAAGGATTTAGTAGCTGAAGGCATCCACCACGCAGCTTCACCAGATCCTGAAGCCTTTATGACACTCGTTAGTCGTCGTTCAGCTCAATCGGTGCTTGATAAATTAAATCAGCTTTTAGAAGAAGATAAAGACTATACCTTTTTCTTTGAGCGCATTGATTTTTTGAGCTTAGACATTCAAGAACAGCTATTAGATATACTCCAATCTCTACCGCAGTCCAAGTATATGTTAATTGGCAGTGTAGGTAGCGATCCGATTACATTAATTGCTGAAAAAAAACTGTCCAAATCACTTTATTATTTCTTTGCAACGATGGCTATTACGATTCCCAATTTAACTGATCGAAAAGAAGATATTCTCCCATTTGTGGATGATTATTTTAGCCGACATCGAGAACGATTTGCTTCACAAGTTACAGAGCTAGCACCAGATGTACAGGAATTATTCTTACAATATGATTGGCCTGGAAATTTAAAGGAACTCGAGTTATTATTGGATGAAATTGTTTCATTTATGACGATAGAATCTACGGTTACCTCCGATCTATTGCCGCTTCATTTCCGCTTCAAGGTACAGCAGCAAGATACCAATAACCGTGAACCAGAATTCTTTATGTTCCATCAAAATCACGATGTCATGCCATTAGATGCTTATTTGCGCGAAGCCGAATCATATTATGTGCAAAATGTCTTAAATTTATATGAGGGCAATATTACAAAAGCAGCGAATGCACTTGGGATGAGTAGACAAAACCTTCAATATCGAATCCGAAAAATAAAAAAGCAATAATAAAAAACGAGGAATACCTTCACGCTGAAAGTATCCTCGCTTTTTTATTGTCCAGATTGCTCAATCCAGTCCTGTAATTTATCTTTTAAGGAATTAAAACCATTCGCATCCGATTCATCTACACGGTCCTGCAATGATTTTCGTGGTGGTGATTCTTTTTTTCTTACGGTTACTGGGCGTTCCTGTAGCGCTCTCATCGATAAACTAATTTTTTCGGCCTCTTCATCGATTTCAAGTATCTTGACCGCTACTTCTTGCCCAACAGCTAAAAATTCACTAACGTCCTTCACAAAGCCGTATGTTATTTCCGAAATATGCACAAGGCCTTGCGTATTGTCATCTAATGCAACAAATGCACCGTATGGTTGAATACCTGTAACTTTTCCGGTCAACACGTCTCCTAATTCATATTTTTTTACCATAACCTTTGCCCACTTTCTTTTGGTTTGCTACGTATATATCGCTTAAATTATAACATACGTGTAAAAACGGGGCAAAAAATCTCCTTATTCGGGAATAGCTGTAATGATGAAACGTTTTTCTCCTTTTTCTATAGGAACTGTACCTAATTGGAAGGTTAAGCGCTGGCCAATCATTTGAATGGATTCTGGTTTAACACCTACTTTAATGGTTGTTTGGGATGTATCTGTTGCATATAGAACTGTAAAATGTTGCATACCATCAAATTGAACCAATTTATCCACATCTACAGCTTGAGACACTAACTGTTTTACTGTTTCTTGATCGCCTTTTCCTTGTGCATATAAGAATAGGCTCACAACATTCATTGGGTTTAATGAATCTAGGATGGTATCATCTTTACTTGACACATACGCGTTGTATAAACCTTCCGTTTGGATAATCCAACGGTTATCAATTTGTAAACCTGTTGAACCATCATATATTTCTATATAGACTTCATTACTCAAATATGAAAGCTCCATCCTAATATCCTGTCTTGTTAGTTTGTCTATGGTTTTGGATGTTCCTTCTCTCTTAAATTCTTCGAGGATGAATTGTGCGGTCAAACGCATCGATTCCCCATACTTCCCATTAGCCGTATCATTTAATAGCTCTATATGTTCTGGTGAGTATCTAGTTTTGTCATCACCTTTCAAAAGTACAAGCCACGTATTTTCAAACTCTTTGTTTAAATTTCGCAATTGGAAATCGAGGTATGAATTTGATAAATCATTAACTAATGTTCTTTCGTATAATTTTAAAATACGAGCAGATTCTTCTGCAGAAAAACGTAAATCCTCACCATTGAATAAAGAGCCTGTAGCCAAATATTTAAAATAACCTAATATATCAGGATGAAGACGGTCAATGGATACTGGTGCATCTTTCATAAAAATCGGATTCGTTCTAAAACTATAGTTTTGTCCATCATAAGACAACTCGAAATATTGTTTTTTGGCCGTTGCAATTAATTGATTTAGTTCTTTAGGATAATCTTTCTTTTTTTGTGACAGTACTTTATTATATTGGGAAAGTTCATTTGTATAATATTGCAAAACATCTTTTGTTGGGTAATATATGCTAAAGAAATATCTAGACTCGGCAAATGACATCGGATTTTCGTACGTTTCAATCCGCTCTATCAGCTCTCGAGGTGTTTGCAAACTGTCTAGTATCTCTTGCTCTAACTGTGTTAAATATTTAGGATCATAAGCCATTTTATTTAGTACTATTTTTTTATTTTTAGCTTTATCATTGTATTTATAATCAGCAGATTCAACAAACGAGAGTTTCTTAAAGTCTTCCTCAGGTATGTCAAGCTCAACACGTGTTTTTTCACGTTTCTCTTGATACTTCTTTTGTAAGCTAGAGAACCATTCTTCATAGCTGCTTTCTATCTTTTCTTCATTTGAATGCACGAGAGTTGATGGGTGGAGCATAAACGATGATATTAATAGTCCAACTAATAAAACGCTGGCGATGCTAGCAATCCAAACAGCAGGCTTTTGCCATTTTGCTGAAGACTTTAGAATCGTATTTATGGTTTCTTGAGAATCCCTAATGGCATCTTCATTTTCAATTTGCTGAAGTACATGTTGTGGATCTAGTTTTGACTCCATTCGCTCATAGGATTTTTTCAGTAGTGCTATACGTTGATTAAATTGTTTATCATCCATTTTCAACACTCCCTTCTTGCATTAATGCTGCCTTCAACTTTTCTTTCGCACGTAATAGCCGTACTTTGACCGTTGATAATGAAATATTTAAAACCTCTGCGATTTCTTCGTATTTTAACTCGTGAAAATAATACAGTACGATAGGGTACCGATATTTTTCATCTAGGGATTGAATAGCATTATGTAAAGTTCTATCTTCTTCAAATAATAGAACATCGTCTTCAGCAGAGAGAAAAATAGTTTGACGATGCGCATTAAGCTTGTCCCCTTTCGCCAGTTCTCTCTGTTCCTTCCGATAATAATCCCGTGTAGCATTCAATGTAATTTTATAGAGCCATGTCGTAAACCGATCCTGTTTAAATTGATGTAAAAAGCGATACAGTTTAACAAATACCTCCTGTGAAACATCAGCTAAATCATTGCTATGTACGCCACACTGAAAGGCAAACCTTTCAACTGTCTGTTGATGAATTCGAATTAGGTCGATATAGGCATCTTTGTCTCCTTGCTGTGCTCTTGCTATTAAATCGGCCTCTACCAAAGCGATCCCTCCTTTTGTTTATGGAACGACAGAAATATCCTAATTGTTACATATCAATAAGATTTTTTACCAATAAAGGAAGTATCCAACTAAAATTCCATCTCAATGGCTACTAGTGTAGAAACACCCTAGTCAATATTCAGATATTTGCTTGTGTTATGAAAATAATGCGGTAAAATAAAACTTTAGTATAAGGAGGCTTTATTTTTGTGTCATCAAGAGATCAATTTACAACTAAAATTGGGTTTATTTTAGCTGCTGCTGGAAGTGCTATAGGACTAGGAGCCATTTGGAAATTCCCATATATGGCTGGTACTAATGGTGGTAGTGTCTTTATTTTATTATTCGTTTTATGTACATTCTTTATCGGCTTACCAGTACTCATTGCAGAGTTTATGATTGGTCGTCGTGGACAAAAGGATGCTGTCACATCCTTTAAAGAACAGGCGCCAGGAAAGCCATGGTATTTAATTGGATGGGGCGGTATGGTCATTGCGGGCCTTATCTTATCTTTCTATAGTGTTGTAGGTGGGTGGATTTTAAGCTATTTGGGTCGTGCCTTTACTTTTAAGCTAACGAATGCAGGTTCTGACATCAATTTTGCAGATTTATTTGGCAATATAATTGCGAGTCCATTTGAAGCAGTTCTTGTGCAAGGGCTATTTATGTTATTGACAGTAGTCATTGTGTCAGCTGGTATTAAGGGTGGCATTGAAAAAGCCAGCACATGGATGATGCCGCTCTTGTTTATTTTCTTCATTATATTAGTCATACGCTCTTTAACATTGGATGGAGCAATGGAAGGCGTTAAATTTATGTTTGTGCCAGATTGGTCTTACCTGAATGCCGAAACATTTTTAATGGCATTAGGACAAGCATTTTTCTCATTAAGTGTTGGTATTGCGGTTATGATTACCTATGCTTCCTATCTATCGAAAACAGAAAAAATTGGTAACTCAGCCATTAATGTTGCATCTATGAACATCATCATCTCTTTACTTGCTGGTCTTGTTATTTTCCCAGCAGTATTCGCACTTGGCTATACACCCGATCAAGGACCTGGCCTCGTATTCATTATTTTGCCGGCTGTTTTCGAGCAACTGCCTCTCGGTGCTCTTTTCTTAACCATCTTCTTTATTTTATTACTATTTGCCACAGTTACATCTTCCATCTCCATGTTAGAAATTGTCGTAGCAATAGCAATCGGAGATAAGCCAGAAAAACGGAAAAAAATTGCATGGATTGGTGGCATCATTATCTTTATTGTTGGTATTCCTAGTGCATTGTCATTTGGTATACTATCAGATGTGAAGATTTTAGACCGTTCTATTTTTGATTTTGTTGATTTTATGACCAACAGCATCGGAATGCCTATTGGTGCTCTGCTCATATCAATTTTTGCAGGTTATTATTATACAAAAGATATTTCACGTAAAGAGCTAGCCGCATCTAGTTGGATATTTACAATTTGGTACATGTTAATTCGCTACGTGTCCCCTATTGCTATATTAATTATTTTCATTCAGGGCATCTTACCATTATTTAAATAAGAATAAAGAACCTCCAACATTAGGATGAAAAAAGAGGTTGTCACATGACAACCCCTTTTTTATAGGAAATATGCAAAATATTTTAAATAATACATTTTGCTTCAAATTTAATAGCAATCAGTTTGTAAGAAATGGCTACACATTCCTCAAAAGGAATCCATTGCTCAAACGAATGCTCATATGTTTCTTGAATAACTTTTGCAAGTGTCGACGGATCATCGATTCCTTGCAATGCCGCTACAACATCTGCTGTTTCCGTATCATAATGGTCTGGACCTAAGTGGAATGGATCCCACTCCTCTAGCAGATGCACAGCTGCTTGATTCATTTTTACATTTTCCAAAATACTCACCTATTTATCCTTTGATCATAATCGTATGATACCATAGTAAATAAAAAAGAAAAGAGTGATTTGCTTGTCTATTTTTGATCAAACTATCAAACGCCGTTTTACAAACTCCGTAAAATGGGACGCAATGAAAATGGTTTATGGACTAAACGATGCGTCCGAGATATTGCCAATGTGGGTAGCTGATATGGATTTTGCTGCTCCGACAGCCGTTTCAAAAGCATTGCAGGAACATGCTGAACGTACTGTTTTTGGTTATAGCTTTATGAGCGAGGAAGCAATACAGTCAATAGTGGACTGGCAAAATACTCGTCATGATTGGCAAATTGACAAGGATTCTATCGTATTCTGTAATGGTGTTGTTGCCGCCTTAGCAAATAGCATTGTAGCCTTTACTAATCCAGGAGATAAAGTCCTTATATCAACACCCGTTTACCCACCATTTTTTAACATTCCAAAAAGCAATGGACGCGAAGTGGTAAGCTGTCCGCTAGTTGAAAAAAATGATGGTAAATTTATCGTAGATTTTGAAGCTTTTGAACAGGCACTAGCTCAAAATGTGAAAGCCTACATATTATGCAACCCTCACAACCCTGGAGGTTATGTATGGGATGAAGCTACTTTAAAGGAAATTGTAAGACTCTGTGCTCAATACGATGTTCTTATTATTTCAGATGAAATTCATGCTGATTTAATGATCAATGGAGAAAAGCATATTCCTATTGCCAAAATAGCAGGCGATGAAATCAATCGGATCGTAACGTGTATGGCTCCTACTAAAACATTTAATTTAGCAGGTATTCAAGTTTCCTATATGATTGTGCCAGATAAGAAAAAACGTCTACAGCTAGAAGCCGTGAATATGGCAAGTGGACAAGGCTCTTTAAATACTTTTGCCTCTGTAGCATTGCAAGCTGCGTATACGGAAGGCACCCCTTGGCTAGATGAATTGCTGCCGTATATTTCAGCAAATATGGATTATGTCAAAGCCGAGTTAGAGCAGATTCCAGGCATTCGTATCATTAAACCACAATCCACTTATTTAATATGGATTGATTATCGAGAGCTTAAGCTTGAAGAAAAAGACATTATGAAACGACTATTAGAAATTGGTCAACTGGCATTAGAGCCAGGTACAAAATACGGAGAAGAGGGTCGAGGCTTCCTACGTATGAATGTAGCTTGTTCATTTGAAACAGTACGAGACGGCGTAGAGCGCTTTAAAAAAGCCTTTGAACAATAAAAATAAGAGAAGGAATTCTGATTATTTAGGATTCCTTCTTTTTATATGTTTAAAATTCTTACGATGTGGAAAAGTCTCTTAACAAACAGATGGAAAAAGGGGTGTTTTCAAATGGACTTAGTTCCTTTAACAATTGAACGTGCATATATGACATTCTTATTTCCCTTCGCCTACCAAATAAAAGATCGGCAAAAGATTGGTCATACCCTTTTAGAAGAAGGATTTTCTTTTTTTGAATTGAACAACGCTAATCTTGAACATGCCTTTTATGGAGACATAACAATTATACATGAGGAGCTTGCCCAATTTTTCTATCCCTTTCTTGAGGATAAATTATTTCCAAATAAAATGGATAGCCCAGACTTTCTTCGCTTCTCAAAAGCATTCTATACACAAGGAGCCTTACACCATCATGAAAATTGTATTAACTACGAGCTTATGAGCATCGATGTGACACTATGCCCTTTCGGCAATGGCATCGTCACCGTTCGAACAAGCATAGACAGCCAATATGATATTAGTGATATTTTAAATTTTATTCATTACTTTAGGGTGCTGGAGGCAAAACTGCGAGAGGAAAAAGGCGCTAGTCATCATTTCTCATTCGGTCATTGTGATTCAACAAGTGAGCTATTATTCAACTATTTTATCCCCTTCTTAAAACCGTTCCTTCAGCATCACCAAGACCATACCTATGAAGGGTTACCTTTTTTTGAAGATGAGCGAATGTTTTCCTCAGCCTATTTAATTTGTGATGAAAAAGCAGAACTATTACCTGAGCATCTTTTTCGATTAGGGCAAGTAGATGGAAGAACACCTGATGGCAAGCCCTTTATTTCGAGTACTAACTCTCAATATATTTCAAACTATGTGCAGGAACACGCCCATACACGGTGGGCACCTAATAGTTTTATTATCTCTTCAGCACAGTCACAAATGACACTTACAAATAGGCCTTTTGAACATTGTTCACATAGCATTCAGGAGTTTATGGGGACTCACTATTACAATTTATTCATTCATTATTTTTATAAAATGATGCTTCTAAAGCTTTCCTATGAATACAGTGAAATTAAATGGGGGAAAGATAAACAAATTGTTAATGAATTAATCGAACTTATCACAGAGTTTTCTGCACGTTATTATTTTGAAGAGGTCGTTGTTCGGACTGAAGGTAGAGAAATAGCTCAAATGCTACGAAAGCATTTCCGTATTAATGAACATTATGTAGGAACAAAAGCGACATTGAACAGCCTATATCGAACACAAGAAGATCAATCCGATAATCGAAGCAATAATTTACTATTTATTTTAACCGTATTTACGGTTATTTCCGGTATTTACGGAATGAATTTAGTCATTGAAGAATGGAAGGACAGTAATGATTTAGATAGTGTTTGGAGCTATACACCGTTCGAATGGGTTGCCTTCATTACCGCCTTAAGTGGAATTGGCCTATCCATTGTACTCGTTTGCTTCCATGCCTTCAAAACAATACAAAACATGGTTCGTCGTTCAAAAAGAAAAATTTAAAATAAAGAATCTGTCTCCATTGGAGGCAGATTCTTTTTCATTAGACATTTTGTTGGTTGTTTGTGCTTTTCTTTTCTGCTAATATACGCGCTTCAATTTCCTTTGATTTCATTTCCTGCTTTTTAGAAATTTTTCGGAAAAGCGTAAACACGATTACACATAAAATAAGCATGATTAAAAATTCAAATGCTGCTGGAATATATCCTGATTTATCTTCAGGGAAATATAAAAATTGATACATTAAGTTTTCCATGCTCTACACGTCCTTATAATTATTATTCAAAGACTGTAATTGACTCAATTTTCACATCTTCTAATGGCTTATCACGAGGATCTTTTTCTACATCCGCAATTTTATCTACAATATCCATTCCTTCTACAACATGACCGAATACAGTATGTTTATGGTCTAACCAAGGAGTACCACCATTTTGTGCATAAGCTTCGATAATTTCCTCTGGGAAGCCTGCTCCTTGTAATTGACGAAGCATATCGCTTGGAAGATGTTTCATTTGTACGATAAAGAATTGAGAACCATTTGTGTTTGGACCAGCGTTAGCCATTGATAGCGCACCACGTAGGTTAAACAATTTATCTGAGAATTCATCTTCAAAAGAATCACCCCAAATTGACTCTCCGCCCATACCTGTTCCTGTTGGGTCACCACCTTGAATCATAAAGTCTTGAATAACTCGGTGGAAAATGATGCCGTTATAATAACCTGATTTAGCATGACCCAAAAAGTTTTCAACAGTTTTTGGTGCAAACTCTGGGAACAGCTTAATTTTAACTGCACCTAATGTTGTGTTCATTTCTACAAGCACTTCGCCTGCTTGTACGTCTGTTGTTAATTGTGGAAACATGGAAGTCTCTCCTTTAATGATAATTTTCAGTTTCAATGAAAAAGATGACAATTCATCCTTCTTGACCTCATTTTAGTCTAACATAATTCCAATTGGTTTTCTTCAACAAAGTATTGACGATTTATGCACTTTTAACTTCCTTTCTAAAAACAATGGAAATAGGTCTGACCGAGTATTTGGAATCAATCCAAAATATGTTATTCTGTTGAAGGATTCATAGAAAGAGTGGAGGCACACATGAAAAAGGCTTTTGGGTTTTTTATTATACTTCTTTCCCTACCTGTTCTATGGTGGATTAGCACAAACATACGAACAGAAATCAATACAGCACAAGCACATGAAGAACAAATTTCACAGGCGATTCATTTACCTGAAGTACAACCCCAGCTCCCTATAACACTTAAGGATCAAAATGGGCAAACATTTAGTGAAGAATATGTCGAATGGCGGCAGCCATTAACATTGCAAGAAATTCCACAAATTGCCCAGGAAATATTCATTGCAAGTGAGGATGCCGACTTTTATGAACACATTGGCTTTGATTTAAGTGCTATTATGCGTGCAGTAGTCGCCAATTCAAGTACAAGTACTAGCTCACAGGGTGGCAGTACGATTACACAGCAGCTTGTTCGAATGCGTTATTTATCTGATGAAAAAACATATGAACGAAAATTAACCGAACTTTTTTATGCTTATGAATTAGAAAAAGAATTCGATAAAGAAGCAATATTAACCATGTATCTTAACGAGTCCTATTTTAGCAATCAAGTTTACGGTATTGGTGGAGCAGCAACCTATTATTTTCAAAGACCACTTCAGCAATTATCTATAGCTGAAATTGCTTTTATTGCAGCGATTCCCAATAACCCTTCACTTTATAACCCTTTAAAAAACTTTGAACAAACTAAAGCACGTCAAGAACGCTTATTAGATACACTTGCCGTGAAAGGTAGCATTACAAAGGAAGAAGCGACAACTTATAAGGCAAAACCGATTACATTGCATATTAAGGATAAAATTCAAAGCTATCCTATGTACAGTACTTACGTTCTTCAAGAATTAAAATGGTTAGTTGCAGAAAAAGAAGGCTATGCGGATCGACTTAACCATACAGATAATGAGGAAGAGAAGAAAAAAATTAAGACACAATTAGACAATCGACTTGATTCATTATTTCAAAATGGACTGATTATTAACACTGCGTTGGATCCACAAAAACAGCGGCATGATGAACAACAAATGACAGCTACCTTAGGTGCCGGTTCATTGCAAGCAGCAGGTGCTGTTATTCAAAACCAATCAAGAGAAATCGTTAGCTTATATGCAGGAAAAAGCTATGAAAAGTTTGATTATCATCGTGCATTTCAAGGAACACGGCAACCAGGTTCCGCGTTTAAGCCACTGGCCGTCTATGCTCCTTTCTTTGAAACAACAACACATACACCTGATTCGATTGTAAATGGTGGCAGTTATTGTGTCGGATCATTTTGCCCTCAAAACTACGGGGGCTACAAGTATGGGGATGTGTCGCTGCGCACTGCATTTCGACATAGCTACAATACATCGGCACTGCGACTCTTCCAGACAGTTGGCATTGATACAGCATTTCAATATTTAGATCGCTTTCATTTTCGCTCCATTGTAGAAAAGGACCATAATTATGCAGCTTCCTTGGGCGGGCTTACTTACGGTGTAACAGCTTTAGAGCTAGCAGATGCCTATACAAGCTTTATTGATGGATCTTATGTTCTAGCACATAGCATTCGTAAAGTGACAGCTTTAGATGGAACAGAACTCTATAGTTGGGATACACAGCGTGATCAAATTTGGTCTCCTAAAACAGTAAAATACATGCGTGAGCTACTTGCCGATGTTGTGACGAACGGTACGGGACAGGGAGTCTACAGTAATAGCAGCTACGTTGGGGCCAAAACAGGGACAACGAATGACTATCGAGACTATTGGCTTGCCGGACTTAATGATACCTATACAGCGGCCGTATGGATTGGCTATGATAAGCCTCAATCCATGCAAAAATTAGAAGAATACAAAATTCATCATCAATTATTTAATGTTTTACTTGAGTAAAATTAGTAGTTTGGTTGTATGACAAAAAGGAACGGGTTACTTGGACGTGCCAGGCAAAATAACAGAACCCCCATGCAAACCGTCATTTAAGAAATAGCAAAAGCCCTCGAGATTGAGATTCTCGAGGGCTTTTGCCTACAGTATGCATTTATTGAGCAAATGGCAGACTTGCTAATATTCCATTATATAGTTTCAATACAACATAAACGATGAATGTTAATAGAATAGTCCACATAAAAAGCTCAAAGATTAATAGACCGATTGTGCCGCCCATTGACATAAAATGACTCATTTTGTAAATAAGATAAATGAAATATGTAAAAACAGTTAGAACAAAAATTCCTATTAACACATAAATAAATTGGATGGCAAATGCTGAACACATGGCACCAATAAACAAAATAATATAGCCGCCTCGTGCTTGACTAACAGTTGCTCCATCGTTGTCTTTTGAAAAAAAGAGCATTCCTAACTCATGGATTGTTTCTCCTACTAGTTTGAGTGCTGAAAATAGCATAAAAAAAACAATAGCAAACACAATGAGTAAAAATACACGTAATTCAACATCAGACAAAAATTCTCGCATACCTGAATATACACCGATTGCTCGAAAAATTTGTAAAGATTCTCCAACTGCATACATACCAAATGTCAAACTAAACAATAAAATTGTAATTAATGGTAAATAACCATAGATATACGGATTCTTCATAAAAAATTTTTTCCTCTATTTTTATTGATAACTTCCTATTTATAATATAACGAAAATTCTCCTACTACCGCAAGCTAAATCCCAATAGTACGTATGCATTCCCGATTAAAGTACGTTATAATTGATATACTTACCTGCATAAAGGAGGGTTTTTTTGTTACAAGTACTTTATATTTTCATTCCCATGCTTGCTGCAATATTCGTACCATTTTTATATAAAAGCATAAAGAATATTCATACTGGCTGGTTTGTTCTCGCTGTTCCAGCTACGCTCGTGGTGATTTATGCATCTTATATTGCACAAGTAGCTAAAGGTGGAGTGTTTACAGCTAAACTTCCTTGGATTCCATCGCTTGATATTTCCTTCGTCTCCTATTTGGATGGCCTTAGCTTATTATTCTCGCTACTAATTACTGGGATCGGATCATTAGTTGTCCTCTACTCCATTTTTTACTTAGATAAACATAAAGAAAAATTACATAATTTTTATGTTTACTTACTGTTATTTATGTCTGCAATGCTTGGAGTAGTACAGTCAGATCATTTAATTACACTTTATTTCTTTTGGGAATTAACGTCCATTTCCTCATTCCTACTCATTGGTTATTGGTATAACCGTGATGCGTCACGCCTTGGAGCACTGAAGTCAATGATGATAACAGTTGGCGGTGGCTTAATGATGTTAGGTGGATTCGTTCTTCTCTACTTAATGGGTGGAACTTATTCCATTCGAGAGCTAATGGTTATGGCTCCAAATCTAGTTGATCACCCTTTATTTACTTGGTCGCTTGTGTTACTCCTTCTAGGAGCATTTACAAAATCGGCTCAATTCCCATTTTACATTTGGCTACCAGATGCAATGGAAGCACCTACACCAGTAAGTGCATACCTTCACTCTGCCACAATGGTCAAAGCAGGTATTTATTTAGTAGCACGCTTTACCCCAATTTTTGCGGCTTCTGAGCTCTGGGTATGGCTTGTAACAGGTATAGGTATTTTAACTTTATTCTGGGGTTCATTCTTTGCAGTCAAACAAACGGACTTGAAAGGGATTCTTGCCTTCTCGACCGTCAGTCAACTTGGACTTATTATGTCACTACTTGGGGCAAGCGCAGTGGCGTTTCATGCCAACGAATCCGTAGATACAATTAAATTTGCGGCATTTGCTGCCATCTTCCATCTGATCAATCACGCTACATTTAAAGGTAGCCTATTCATGATTGCTGGGATTATCGATCATGAAACAGGGACACGTGATATTCGTAAATTGGGTGGGTTAATGAGTATTATGCCTATCAGTTTTACAGTTGCGGCAATAGGAAGCTTATCGATGGCTGGTCTTCCACCGTTTAATGGCTTCTTAAGTAAAGAAATGTTTTTAACAGCCATGCTCGCGCTTCAAAAGTTTGAGTTTTTTGGCTTCGATACATGGGGAGTGCTCTTCCCAATCGTGGCTTGGGTTGCTAGTATTTTCACATTTATTTATAGCTTTTATTTTGTTTTCCGAACATTTAATGGCAACTACAAACCAGAACAATTACCGCATAAACCACATGAAGCACCTATTGGGATGCTAGTTTCTCCAATGCTTTTAGCAGGATTAGTTGTGCTTATATTCTTTATCCCGAATTTTATTGGTGATACATTTGTCAAACCTGCTGTACTAGCGATTCAGCCATTTTTATACGAGGTACCACAAGATATTGACATTCATGTATCTGCCTGGCATGGAATCAATCCAGAGCTTCTAATGACGATAGGAATTATTATCATAGGAGTACTGCTATTTGTATCACTACCGAAATGGCAAGGGATGTATCAACGATTCCCAAAGGCTTTCACCTTGAATAATGCTTATGACAAAATTATGCAGGGGTTAGATGTTGGCTTGAATCGCCTTTCTCGACTCTACATGACGGGGTCAATGCGTCATTATCTACTTTATATGTTTAGTGGTATTGCTATTATCGTCATTGGTTCGCTTTTTGTGAAAAATGCCTTTAGTTTTTCATTCCAAGAGACAGCTCCAATTAGGCCCTATGAAATTATTTTAGTCGTGGTTTTATTAATTGGAACAGCTATCACTATACTAGCCAAATCGCGTTTAACAGCCATTATAGGTCTTGGCTCTGTTGGTTATACGGTAGCATTATTTTTTGTTATTTTTAATGCGCCAGATTTAGCCTTAACACAGCTTGTTATAGAGACTATATCTGTTGCTCTCTTTTTAATGGCATTCTACCATCTGCCAAAACTTGGTAAACGAGAAGAACGTATGAGATTTCAATTAAATCGAGCTGTTGTATCTATTACAATAGGTGCCATGGTAACACTTGTCGCATTATCTGCTCATTCACAAAAACTTATTCCTTCTATTTCTAAATACTATGAGGAAACCGTTTACTCCTTAGCGGGCGGAGGAAATATTGTTAATGTAATTTTAGTAGACTATCGTGGCTTTGATACATTGTTTGAAATTACAGTGCTCGGTATTGCTGGAATGGCCATTTTGGCTATGATTAAATTGCGCATGAATAGAAAGGAGAAAACACATGAAAACAAATGATGTGATAATACAATTTACGGCTAAAATTGTATTTTTCATTATTTTCTTCTTCTCCATTCATATTTTTTTAGCAGGTCATTACACGCCTGGTGGTGGCTTTGTTGGAGGACTTTTAACCTCCAGTGCCATCGTGCTATTAGTGTTAGCCTTTGATATTCGTACTGTACGACATATTTTACCTATTAATTACACGTATTTAACGGCTATTGGTTTATTATTAGCCCTTGCCACTGCGGCATTTCCTATGTTTGTTGGCGAACCTTTTTTTACGCATTTCTTTAATTATTTCGATTTACCGCTTCTAGGCAAACAGTCTTTACACACGGCTATGCTTTTTGATAGCGGTGTCTATCTGGTTGTTGTGGGTGTTACGATGACCATTATTCAAACGATTGGAGAGGATGAATAATGGAAATAATTATGGCCTTTGTCATTGGCTTCCTCTTTATGGCAGCTGTCTATTTAATTTTATCAAAAAGTTTATTACGAATTATTATTGGTACGGGACTTTTAAGTCACGGTGCTCACCTACTGATATTAACGATGGGTGGTCTTGGTGGTGAGGCTCCACCCGTGTTAAACGAAGGAGCTAAACCCTTTGCAGATCCATTACCCCAGGCACTTATTTTAACCGCTATTGTTATTAGCTTTGGCGTCACAGCGTTTTTCCTTGTGCTAGCATATCGTTCCTATCAGGAGCTACAAACTGATGATATTAGCTTAATGAGAGGAAGTGATGAGGATGAATAACTTCCTACTGCTGCCTATCATCATTCCGTTTTTCTTCGGTATGATTTTAATGTTTGGGCAAAAAAATTTAATGTATCAACGAACATTTTCATTACTTGGAATCGGGATATCCTTGATTACTGCCATTTCACTTCTATTGAAAGTGAAACATGATGGTATCCAAAAGGTTACCTTTGGAGATTGGCCTGTCCCTTATGGCATTACCATGGTTTCTGATATGGTATCCGCATTGCTCGTTACAACAACATTGTTAATTGCTTTTTTTGTTGTTTGGTATGGCTTTGGTTCTATTACGAAGGAACGGGAAAGATTCTTTTATTACCCTGGTATCATGTTTATTTTAACTGGGGTTAATGGGGCTTTTACTACAGGTGATATTTTTAACTTATTCGTTTTCTTCGAAGTATTATTAATGGCTTCATATTTACTGATCGTGCTAGGTGGCGAGAAAGGGCAACTGAAAGGATCGATCAAATATATTTTAATTAATGTTATTTCGTCGGCCTTATTTGTCATTACCGTAGCCTTTTTATACTCGGTTGTAGGAACATTGAACATGGCTGATATTGCCGTTAAAATAGCTGAAATCAATCAGCCAGGTATCATTACGGTTATAGCTGTACTCTTTTTAATGGTTTTCGGATTAAAAGCAGCCATTTTCCCATTGTATTTTTGGCTTCCTACTTCGTATGCAGCAGCGCCTATACCTGTATTAACACTATTCGGTGCATTGCTCACAAAGGTAGGTGTCTATGCAATTACACGTACCTATACACTATTCTTTGTACACGATTTATCATATACTCATGATTTATTGATGGTACTTGCCATTGCTACAATTGTAGCTGGATGCATTGGGGCACTCGCCTACTTTGATGTCAAACTTATTATTATCTACAATATTGTCATTGCTGTAGGAGTTATTTTATTTGGTGTCTCACAAATGAATGAAGCTTCTTTAAAGGGAGCGATGTTTTATTTAGTACACGATATGCTCATAAAGGCTGCACTCTTTATGTTAATCGGTATTATCATCTACATTACAGGTACATCTGATTTGCGTAAGATGGGTGGCCTGATGAAGAAATACCCGGTGCTTGGTTGGTGTTATTTAATTGCAGCATTTGGCTTAGCCGGAATTCCACCACTTAGCGGATTTGTGGGCAAACTTTTGATTGTTCAAGGTGGTTTTGAAGCGGGAAATATGTGGAGTAGTATTTTCATATTAGCGTCCTCACTGCTCGTACTATTATCAGTCATCCGTATCTTCATCTATGCCTTTTGGGGCGAGGAGAAAGAAACAAAGGGTACCGTTGACAAATCTATCTACAAGATGCTGTTTATGCCTTCAGCCCTATTAGTACTTATTTCTGTCGTATATGGTGTGGGTTCCGAATGGATGACGCCATTTATGGACGATGCAGCAAAACTTTTAAATGATCCATCTATCTATATAGATGCTGTGATGAAGGGGGATTAACGCTATGGCATTTCAAATGATTTTAAACTTTGTACTTGCCTTCGTATGGATGTTCCTATCCTCTAATTACACAGCAACCGGCTTTATAATTGGGTTCTTAATGGGTATCATTCTGCTCATAATAATGCGAAGATTTTTTAAGTCTCGTCTTTATGTCTACCGACTATGGGCCATTTTAAAATTGACTTCGCTGTTCTTTAAAGAGTTAGTATTAGCGAATGTGCAAGTCCTGAAGGTAGTATTAAAGCCTAAATTGGACATGCAGCCTGCCTTTTTTGCTTACCCTACTGTATTAACGGAAGACTGGGAAATCACTTTACTATCCAGCCTTATTACTTTAACGCCCGGGACTGTAGTCGTACATGTATCCGATGATGCTAAAACATTATATGTACATGCTATTGATATAAACGATGTGGATGAGGCTGTTGCTTCCATTCGAGATTCATTTGAGAAAGCGATTTTGGAGGTGAGTAAATCATGACAACATTTATTATTGCAGTCATTGTAGTGATTTGCTTATCGATGATTGCGGTCATTTATCGAATGATTAAAGGACCTTCTGCATCTGACCGTGTTGTCGCTTTGGATTCACTGGGTGTCTCTCTTATTTCCTTGATTGGATTATTTTCAATACTAGTGGAAACAAGCTTCTTCCTTGAGATTATTTTATTACTAGCTATTTTATCATTTATTGGGACAGTTGCTTTCTCTAAATTCATAGAGAAAGGAGATATCATTAAACGTGACAATTCTCGCTAATAGTTTAGTTATTTTTTTCATTTCTGTTGGAGTACTTTTTATTGTCGTCACAGCCATTGGGCTTATCCGCCTACCTGATTTATATACGCGAGCACATGCTGCCTCAAAAAGTGCTACACTTGGTGTTATGTGCGTACTAATTGGTGTATTCTTTCACTTTTGGCTAATTGAAGATCATTTTAATCCACGTATATTATTAGGTATACTATTCCTCTTCATCACTGGCCCTGTTGGAGGACATATTATGACTCGATCCTCTTATATTGCTGGTGTAAAGCCTTGGAAAGGTACAGTACGTGATGAATTAGGCCCTGAAATTGACAGAATGAAAAAAGAACAAGATGTTCGATAAAACATATAAAAAATCTGCTCAATCATTATGAACGAGCAGATTTTTTTATTGGTTAGTTAAATATAGCCTTTGGCAGTTAAAATACTAGTCAACTGTTCCACACATTCTTCTACAGTATGATGTTCTGAATCTAAAATAATTTCTGGGTTTTCGGGTTCCTCATAAGGAGCGCTAATACCAGTAAAATTTGCAATCTCTGCTTTTCTAGCTTTTTTATATAGTCCCTTTGGATCCCTTTTTTCACATGTTTCTACTGAACACTTTACAAAGACTTCTATAAATTCACCATCTTCAACAAGCTCACGAACTACTTGACGATCTTCTCGATAAGGTGAAATAAATGCCGTTAGCACAATTTGACCGCTTTCTATAAAAAGCTTCGAAACTTCCCCTATACGACGGATGTTTTCTTTACGCCCTGACTCATCAAAACCTAAATCCTTATTTAAGCCATGACGGACATTATCGCCATCCAACACAAAAGCTTGATTACCCCTTTCATATAATTGACGGGCAAATGCATTGGCTATAGATGATTTTCCTGAAGCAGACAAACCCGTAAACCATAAAATAAAGCTTTGATGTTTATTTTGAGAGCGACGCTCATCTTTTGTAACAGAGGCTTCATGCCAAACAATATTTGAACTCATTTGACTACCTCCTTCTGCATGCCTTTTATTAGTACGTCTACTACCTCTTTACGGCTAAATGTACTTGGTGGTACTTCTCCATTGCGAAGCATCTCTCGTACTTTTGTACCTGATAAAATAATATGGGCAGAGCTATCATGGGGACAAGTTTTTGTAGTAGCCATCCCTTCACACTGCTGACAATAAAAACTATGCTCAAACTTCAATGGAATAATCCCTAATTCATCTTCCGTAAACTGTTCAAAGATTTTTTGGGCATCGTACGTGCCATAGTAATCCCCAACACCTGCATGATCTCTACCCACGATAAAATGTGTACAGCCATAATTTTTCCTTACAAGCGCATGGAAAATGGCCTCCCTTGGTCCTGCGTAACGCATAGCAGCTGGAAATACACCTAATTGCACACGATTTTCAGGATAGTAATTTTTCAATAAAATCTCATAGCTCTCCATACGGATAGCCGCAGATACATCATCCGATTTTGTTTCACCAACAAGAGGGTTTAAAAATAAACCATCTATCGTTTCAAGTGCTGCCTTTTGGATATATTCATGGGCCCGATGCACTGGGTTACGCGTTTGAAAGCCCACAATGGTTTGCCAACCCTTTGAAGCAAATAGTTGTCGGGTTTCCACTGGATCAAATGAATACGTAGGAAACTTTTGTGCTAGACGTTTAATTAACGTAATTTTTCCACCAACATATATGGCAGGACGTTCATGTAGCTTGTGAACTCCAGGATGTGCTAAATCCTCAGTGCCATAAACAAGTAAAGCCTCTTTTCGCTTATTCGGCTCAAAAATATCAGCCACCTGAATAACACCAAAAGTTTCACCTTGATAGACTAGTTTTACCTCTTCACCAGGTTGTAAGGTTGCTGCTTTCTCTTCCGTCACTGGGAGGGTAATTGGAATACTCCATACTATACCTGATACTAATCGACTTTTTTCCACCACAGATTCATAATCTGCTTGTGTTAAAAACCCTTGGATGGGACTGTAGCCTCCTATGGCAATTAACTCTAAATCACTCAAAGAAATGGCATCCAGCTCAATCTCCTTATGAATAGATGTTATTTCCTTATCGGGATGAAAAGCTTGCACAAGAAACCCTCCATGTGGTTGTAAACTCATATTATCTCCTCCTAATTCTAGTTAAATACTAAGTTTAATAGTAAGATCAACATCAATGATGTAGTAACACTAGTAAAATTAAATTCCCTCACCTGCATCATATATGGATTGCTCTTCTTCTCGAATGGTACGCATTAAACTAATAACTCCAAGCGTTCCAACGATAATGCTGCCATTTATAATAACAGCATATAGATCTTTTTCTAAAAACAACTGTACTAAAAAATAAGAAATGGCTAATGAAAAGATGGGGGATACAACCCATATACGAATAATCTTTTTCACAATATGCTTATGAAAAATTTGTTTTCCGTTTTTCGCCATTCCCATGCCGATAATAGAGGAAGATGTTACTTGCGTTAGTGGTACTGGAAGTCCAAAAATAGAGCTTATGCCTACGAGTAGCGCCCCAGTACTTGAAATTAAAATACCCTCTGCCTTTTGAAAACGCATAATTTTTTTACCGTTTGTTTCAAGAACTCGTTTACCAAGTAGGATAGCTCCTGCAGCTACAAATGCACCCCCAAGCATAATGCCGATAGTAACATCCAGCATGCCAGCACCTACCAGCGGCCCAACTGCATTCGCCACGTTATTCATACCTGCCGAAAAGGCTTCAAAAAATCCTGCTAATACAAGTAGAATCGTTAAAATCGGATGATCTTTTAATAGCCCCCTAAGTTGTAATTTATATAACAACTTCCCCAATATAAGGGCCATTACAAAAGCTATAAGTGGGACAATAACCCAAAAGGACATAATGACCAGCAAAGATTGGACGAATAACACTTTATAAGCTATTCCCACACCAACAACTGCGCCGACGGTAACCTCACTGGTAGATAATGGGATGCCTAAAAGGTTGGCAAAAAATAAACTGCTTGTTGCAGAAATTAAAATAATGATAACAATTTTAACCGTAATGTACTCCTGAGGCATAATACCTGAGCTAATCGTTTTGACTACTTCTCCTCCGCCCAACACCGCTCCGCTATAAACGCCTATGGCGCATAATAATAATGCTTGCCAAGCCTTTTTAATAGCACCTGCCCCATAAGCAACTCCCATTGAAGCTGCTGCCCCACTTGCACCTATATTCATGGCAAAAAATAAACTAATAGCTATGGCAAAATATTCAAGCATGGCATAACTCCTTTATTCATGTAACCCACATTCTGTCTTCCCAGAGCCTTGCCATCTACCTGAACGTAAATCATCCATCGTAAATGCCGGCTTTGTACAATGCTCACAACCGATACTTGGATAGCCTTGATCATGCAACGGATTGTATGGCAGATTGTTTTTCGAGACATAGCGCCAAACATCCTTCCAAGTCCAATGGATAAGTGGGCAAACTTTAATCGACTTAAATTTATCATCACGATTAAGAAAATTTGTTTGTTGACGTGTTGGCGATTGTTCACGTCGTAAACCAGATATCCAAGCCTTTGTGCCTGAAAGGGCTTCATGTAGCGGCTTAATCTTGCGTATAGCACAGCATTGATTTGGATCTGACTTCCAAAGTTCTTCACCATATTGAGCTGCTTGTTGTTCAAGTGTGAGTGCAGACTTTTTCATCACAATGTTTAATTGTGGATATTTTTCTTTTACTCGCCGGATCGTTTCATAGGTCTCTTTAAAATGGACATCTGTATCTAAAAAGACAATGGTTGCATTTGGCTTTACCTTCGAAATGAGATCAATTAAGACTATGCCCTCAATCCCAAAGCTACAGGCATAAACTATTTCATTCCCATACTCTTGATAGCTCCATCGTAAAACCTCTAATGCTCCCCTATACATTTCATCAACTTGAAAATTAATGTTTGGTTCTTGCCAATTTGCATGTGTTAACATAGAATCCCCCTCATAGCAAAAAAAGGCGTTCTAACTAAAGACACCCAAAAAACATGCCTTTGTTAAAACGCCTCTAGTTTGACTAGCCAGCTCATTATTCAACGATTTTTCACTAGTAATTGCTACCTCGTTCTTTAATCGTTTTTCTTATTACCAAATATATACTAAAGTACACCAAGCAGTCAACTAGGTTTTTTCAAATATCTTATGCAATAAACCCATTTTTGACACTCTTAGTTGCATAAGATAAATGACAGCTAGGTAATCACCATGATTTTCAACATTTTATAATTCCTTGTTGACTAATAGGAAATATGTGTTTAATGTATTATCTAAAGCTTTGACACAACTACTAAAATGCTGATCAGAGGATCTGAAGGCCATCTACCTATGACGAATTATCGTTATGGGGGATGGCTTTTTGCATTCTTCAGCCAGAAAGGGAGCGACATAGAATGAAGAAAAGAAAGAATGTCTTTCAATCTTTGGCACTGCTTGCTGTATTAACTTTATCTGTAACAGGATGTAGTAGTGCTAACTCAAATGAAGATACAAGTGGCCAGGAAGGTAATAAGTCCGTTGAGCTATTAAATGTATCCTATGACCCAACACGCGAGCTTTACGATGAGTTCAATCAAGATTTTATAAAAAAGTGGAAGGATGAAACAGGGCAAGATGTCACGATTAAACAATCTCATGGAGGCTCAGGAAAACAAGGTAGAGCAGTGATTGATGGTCTTGAAGCAGACGTTGTCACCCTTGCTCTCGCCTATGATATTGATGAAATTGCCCAAACTCGTGAGCTGCTGAATAAAGATTGGCAAACCGAATTTGACCATAACTCTACTCCCTATACATCCACTATTGTCTTTTTAGTACGCAAGGGCAACCCGAAAGATATACAAGATTGGGATGATCTCATCAAAAAAGATGTATCCGTCATTACCCCTAACCCAAAAACATCTGGTGGTGCAAGGTGGAACTACCTAGCTGCTTGGGGCTATGCTGGAAAGTTATATAACAATGATGAAACAAAAATCAAAGAATTTATGAAATCACTATACAGCAATGTTGAAGTACTGGATTCTGGTGCCCGAGGTGCTACCACAACTTTTGTGGAACACAAAATTGGGGATGTCTTAATTGCATGGGAAAATGAAGCTTACTTATCACTTCATGAATTAGGGAAGGACGAATTCGAAATAATTACTCCATCATTAAGTATTTTAGCGGAGCCACCAGTGGCGATTGTTGACAAAATCGTCGATAAAAAAGGAACACGGGAAGTAGCGGAGGCTTACTTACAGCATTTATATAGCGATACGGGTCAAGAAATTGCTGCCAAAAATTATTACCGCCCTCGCAACGAGGCTGTTCTAGCTAAATATAAAGACCAATTCCCACAGCTTGAACTTGTTTCAATCGATGATTTTGGTGGCTGGACCAAAGCACAAGCAACTCACTTTAAAGACGGCGGTACCTTTGATGAAATTTACTTGCCACAATAAGGAGTGTTCTGATGAGTAGTTTAACCCTGACGAAGAAATCACGTCGCATTATTCCAGGATTTCACCTATCTCTTGGATATACGATGTTATATGTTAGTTTACTAGTGTTATTACCACTTTCTATGATCTTTTTCCATACAATGTCCTTAAGCTGGACAGTGTTTCTTGATATTATCACTGATCCTCGTGCTGTTGCTTCCTATAAAGTTAGCTTTAGCACAGCCCTCATTGCAGGTCTATTAAATGTACTTTTCGGCACAATTATCGCATGGGTTCTGGTTCGCTACCAGTTCCCTTTTAAAAGAATGATGGATGGATTAGTAGATTTGCCTTTTGCTTTACCTACTGCTGTAGCAGGGATTGCTTTAACATCTCTCTACGCCCCCAATGGTTGGATTGGCCAGTTTTTTGATTTTAAAATTGCCTTTACGCCCCTTGGTATTATTATTGCCTTAACTTTTATTGGGCTTCCTTTCGTTGTACGAACAGTACAGCCAGTATTGCAAAATATTAGTGCTGAAGTTGAGGAGGCTTCTGCCAGCCTTGGAGCAAATCGTTTACAAACCTTTCGTAAAGTCATTTTGCCAGAGTTATTACCAGCCATATTAACGGGCTTTTCATTAGCCTTTGCTCGTGCTCTTGGTGAGTATGGCTCAGTTGTTTTCATTGCGGGAAATATGCCTATGAAAACCGAAATTACCCCTTTAATTATTATGACTAAACTTGAGCAATACGATTATGCTGGTGCCACTGCAATTGCGGTAGTCATGCTTGTTACTTCATTTATTTTATTATTAACCATTAACGTCATACAATGGCTAGCCAATCGTCGGTTTGTACATTAGGAGGAGCTTTATGGAACAATCAGCATTTATTCAACAGGCTAGTCCAGAAAAAAATAAGGTACCTAAGTCTGTCGCCCTACAGGAGCCTCGTGTTATTCGCTATACACTTACATGTATTGCACTAGTCTTTTTAGCTTTTTTTATCGTCCTGCCATTAGCTTCAATTTTTATTACAGCCTTTCAAAAAGGTGTGGATGTTTACTTGGCAGCTATCACACATCCAGATGCATTAGCTGCTATTAAGCTCACTTTAACAGTTGTAGCGATTGCTGTACCCCTAAATGCAATCTTTGGCGTAATGGCTGCATGGACCCTTACAAAATTTAATTTTAAGGGGAAAAATCTTTTACTAACCATTGTTGATTTACCTTTTGCGGTCTCCCCTGTTATCGCAGGTTTGGTATTTATTTTACTATTTGGATCGCAGGGATTATTTGGTGATTGGTTATTCGCCAAAGATATTAAAATTGTTTTTGCCCTACCAGGCATTGTCCTTGCGACGATATTTGTCACACTGCCCTTTGTTGCCCGTGAGCTAATACCTCTAATGCAAGCACAGGGAACGTCTGAGGAGGAGGCGTCGATTTCTCTTGGTGCGAGTGGCTTTAAGACCTTTTGGTACGTCACCTTACCCAATATTAAATGGGGTTTATTTTATGGTCTCATATTGTGTAATGCACGAGCTATAGGAGAATTTGGTGCAGTTTCAGTTGTATCTGGCCATATACGAGGCATGACGAATACAATGCCCCTTCATATTGAAATTCTCTATAATGAATATCAATTTTCAGCCGCCTTTGCTGTTGCATCCTTAATGAGTGTCATAGCTATCTTTACATTAATTTTAAAAGACATCATTGCATGGAAGTCCAAATCTAGTTAAAAGGAGATAATTAACATGAGTATTCAAATTCAAAATGTCTCGAAAATATACGGATCTTTTCAAGCATTAGAGGATATTTCTATTCATATTCAGTCAGGGGAGCTTGTTGCATTGCTCGGCCCCTCTGGATCAGGAAAAACCTCTCTATTACGTGTTATTGCAGGGCTGGAAACCACCGATACGGGTGATATTTTTTTTGATGGACATTCCATGACGGATCGACATCCAAAGGAACGTAATGTAGGCTTTGTGTTTCAGCATTATGCTCTATTTCGTCATATGACCGTCTTTGAAAATGTCGCTTATGGCCTAAAGGTTCGCCCTCGAAAAACTAGACCTACTAAGCAAGAAATACGAGACAAAGTGATGGAATTGCTACAATTAGTTAAACTTGAAAATTTCTCTGACCGCTATCCCACACAGCTTTCAGGTGGTCAGAGACAGCGTGTGGCACTAGCGAGAGCACTTGCAGTAGAGCCAAAAGTTCTTCTACTCGATGAGCCATTTGGAGCACTCGATGCAAAGGTTCGCAAGGAGTTGCGTCGCTGGCTACGAAAGTTACACGATGAATTTCATATTACAAGTATTTTTGTTACGCATGATCAAGAGGAAGCATTGGATGTAGCAGATCGCATAGTTGTCATGAACAATGGCAAAATTGAGCAAATCGGAAGTCCAGATGAAGTATATACGCATCCTAAAAGTCCATTTGTCTATGATTTTTTAGGGAACGTCAATCTTTTTAAAGGACGCTTACATAACGGTAAGCTGATGCACGGAGAAGTCGCACTGGATGTGCCTGATGTACAATCACATAGCAAGGATAATGTGATTGGCTATGTTCGCCCCCATGATATACAAATAGAAAAGGTAAATATTCCAGGTACGGTACCCGTCAAAATCAATCATATCCATCTGTTGGGACCTATTGTCCAAATTGAGCTACGCCGTGAGGATTTAGATGAATTTTTAGAGGCAGAATTATCAAAAGAACAGTTCCTTCACCTTCAGCTTGAAGTGGGTGATCATATATTTGTTAGGCCGAAGCAATTAAAGGTCTTTATCCCCGAAGATTACTCCATTTAAAAAACCATGTAGCAAATTTCTTTGCTACATGGCATTTATATTAGACGTGAAATTCTCTACCATCATAAACAGCCGTCACATACCCAGCACGAATGACAAAATCACCAAAATGCTCACCGACTAAACGTTCCTTCGCATAATGTACAAGAATTGGTCGGAGCTCCGCTAGTATCTCTTCCTCCCCTATATTTTCACGATAGATTTTATTCAATCGATTACCAGTAAAACTTGCCCCAAGATACAAATTATATTTTCCAGGACCTTTACCGATAAAGCCTATTTCAGCCATCGCTGCGCGGGAGCAACCATTTGGACAGCCTGACATCCGGATAACAATTTCTGTATCATTTAACCCTGTTTCATCAATGATTGTTTCTATTTTAGTAATAAGAGATGGCAAATAACGCTCCGCCTCTGCCATGGCTAAACCACAGGTTGGTAAGGAGACACAGGCAATAGAATTACGACGCAGTGCGGAATAATGTGCACCATCTGTCAGCTTATATTGCTCGATAATAGCAGCAATCTTTTTCTTTTTCTGTGGTGTTACATTACTAATCATTAAATTCTGGTTAGGTGTTAAACGAAAATCACCTGTATGCACCTTAGCTATTTCACGTAACCCTGTTAACAGCTTATAATCTTGGAAATCTTTAATGCGACCATTTTGAATAAATAGCGTATAATGCCATTTACCCTCAGCCCCTTTAATCCAACCGAACTCATCTCCTGTACGCTCAAACGTATAAGGACGTGCCTCTTGAATGCTCCAACCCAAACGTCTAGTTAGTTCTTCGTTAAACCATTCTAGTCCTCTCGCATCAATCGTATATTTGAAACGTGCATTTTTACGGACAGAGCGATTCCCATAATCCCGCTGAATTGTTATAATCTTTTCTGCTGTTTCCAATAGTTTATCAGGTGTAATAAAGCCAATTTCTCGCGCAAGCTGTGGATAGGTAGCATGATCTCCATGCGTCATCCCCATTCCTCCACCAACAGCTACATTAAAGCCAATAAGCTTTTCATCTTCTACGATCGCGATAAGCCCGATATCTTGTGAAAACACATCGACATCATTACTTGGCGGAATCGCAATGGCAATTTTAAATTTACGTGGCAAATATTGTGCTCCATAAATCGGTTCAATTTCATCATCCTGACTGTCTATGACCTTTTCTCCGTCTAACCATAATTCATGGTATGCACGTGTACGAGGTAGTAAATGCTCACTTAGTTTAGCAGACCAGTTATAAACTTCTTCATGTAATGCTGACTGATTTGGATTTACATTACACATGACATTACGGTTTACATCCCCGCAGGCAGCAAGAGAATCCAATAACACTTCATTAATTTCTTGCATATATTTTTTGACATTCCATTTTAAAATGCCGTGTACCTGAAACGCTTGACGTGTCGTTAGTTTTAAGGAGCCATTGCCATACTTTCTAGCCATTTCATCCATGACCAGCCATTGAGCTGGAGTAGCCGCTCCTCCAGGTGTTCGTACACGTACCATGAATTGATAGGCAGGCTCTAGTTTTTGTCGTTGTCGTTCATTGCGAAGGTCTCGGTCATCCTGTAGGTAACTACCATGGAATTTCATTAAACGATTGTCATCCTCAGGAATACCAGAACTTAATGGATCATTCATAGTCCGTTCAAGTGTCCCACGAAGATAGTTACTTTCAGTCTTAATGCGCTCTACATCACTTGGTTTCCCTGATTGTGGAGGCAAAACAATTTTCTCTGTCATTCTTTATCGCTCCTTTAACCTCTCCAGAGGCTCCGCTTGCTAGCAAATAGTCATCTTCCTACAAGGAAGTTTTTTTCCTGAATACAGTTAATAAACATCCCGCTGGTATCGTTTTTGTTGCTTTAGTTCTTGTACAAAGGTTTTTGCTTGCTCAGACGATTTTTGCCCCTGCTGTTCTATAATACGGTGAATAGTTGCATCCACATCAGCTGCCATTGATTTCTCATCGCCACATACATAAATGACAGCACCTTGTTCAAGCCATTCATAAAAATTTGCCGCATTCTCTTCTATTTTGTGTTGAACATAGATTTTTTTATCGGTATCACGTGAGAAGGCTATATGCATTTGGCTTAAAGTACCAGAAGCTAGCCAGCGTTGCCAATCTGTTTGATAGAGGAAGTCTGTAACAAAATGCTGATCCCCAAAAATGAGCCAAGCTTTACCCACAACCCCTAACTCTTCTCGTTCCTCTAGAAAAGCTCGATATGGGGCTATACCTGTGCCAGCACCAATCATAATTATTGGTGTTTCCTTCTGCTCTGGTAATCTGAAATTTGGATTTTTATGAACATAGATTGGTAATGTATCGCCAATTTGAAGGTCCGCCACACTACCTGAACAAACTCCCAGACGTTGTCGACCGTTCGTCTCATAGCTTACCTTGCTAATCGTTAAATGTACCTCATCATTATTCGCCAATTGGCTACTTGCAATAGAATACAGTCGTGATGGAATTTTTCGCAAAATGTCCACGAATTGCTGCGCACTCCATGTGAAAGGAGCAAAATCTTCTACAACATCAAGTAAATCCCTTCCTTTGGCATAATCCTTCCACGCATTAGGTTCTTCCAATAACCTTGAAAACTCATTATGTTCTGTGTAAGCCTTAATTTTTTCAAGAACAGGCTTAGATAACACTGTAATTTCCAATCTTTTTTGTAAAGCATTTTTTAAGGACAAGATTTCATCAAAAACAGTCACCTCAGTAGCTGGATCAAATTGCAGAGCTACCAGTAATGCATCGACTAATGATTCACTATTCTCTGGTTGAATACCAATGCTGTCCCCCGGCTCAAATTGAAAATTAGCACCTTCAATGGATAATTCTAAATGTCGTGTTTCTTTGTTGGATCCACGACCATTTAGATTAATATTTTCTAACACTTCAGCGTAAAATGGATTTTTTCTTGAATATGTAGTAGCTCCTAGGATTTCATCGCTCTCTGTTGAAGTTACCGATATTGCAGTAGCTTGTTTGAGAAATTCTTGTTGAACCGCTGAGAACCATTGTGCAGCCGCGTCATCATAATCCACATCACAATCTGTACGAGGAACCATTCTTGTTGCACCTAGTTTAGCAAATTGCTCATCAAAGTCTTTACCTGTTTTGCAGAAAAATTCATAGGAACTATCCCCTAATGCCAGTACCGAATATTGAAGATGCTCTAATTTTGGTGCTCGTTTACTATGCAAAAATTCATAGAATTGAATCGCCTGATCTGGCGGATCACCCTCACCATGTGTACTCACAATAAGTAATAGATTTGTGATTTTCTTTAAGTTACTTGCTTTAAATTTCCCTAATGATGAGACAGTAACGTCTACGTTTTGAGCCTCTAATAGAGATGCATATTTTTCAGCTAGCCCTTGACTATTACCAGTTTGCGACCCATATAAAATCGTCATCGTTTTCGTAATCGATTGAGTTGTAGCTGGAGCAGTTACAACTATGGGCTCCTGAGTAGCTTGTGCTGCACTTAAATAACCGTTTAACCAAATTTTTTGCTCCAGTGTTAATTGAGGTAAAAGTTCGTTTAATAATTTTACCTGCTCTTCATTAAATGGACTGTTTATAACTTGCAGTTTCAATCTTTGCCACCTCGCGAATCGTCATCATTTCATCCTCTAAAAAAATTATCGGAGTCTTATTTTTTCTTTTTTTTCGATTTGAACCACATAAGAGTTTTGAACAATCAATGTAATCGAACCATGGTTCACAGTATTTAGCATTTGGCGGACATTATCTAATGCTAGATTTACATTTTCAAGCCTTTTATCTACCATTACGAAACACCTTCCTCTTTGAAATGTAGTAATTCATTAATACGTTCCACTAACACTTTTTTTACATTGACGTCATAACCCAAGCTTTCACATAACACCATGTTGTTGTTTGATAACCCTTGTAATCGTTTTGCAATGCTTTGCCGTAAAATACCTGTAAATAAGAGATACGGCACAATAAAAACTTGATGCTGCCTCTCTTTTTCTTGCTGGAGCCAGTCATCAAAACTCGGACCCATTCCATATAAGAAGCAAGTATCTACTGTTTGATAGTTGTATTTCATTCGCAACCTTGCTGCAATTTCAGCTAAATCTCTCTTTACGGCCGGATCACTACTGCCACGTCCTATTAGTAAAACACTGGCTTCATGCTTAGGCTGCTGCTTTTCAAGAATTCTAGCCTGTAACGAGTCGATGATTCGTTCATGAATGCCTAATGGCTCACCATAGGAAAATAGGATATGTGGAAAGAGCTTTTGAGCTTTTGCAATTTCTATTGGAATATCCTCCTTTGCATGCTGTGCAGCTAGCAGTAGAATGGGTACAATAGCAATCCTAGTTGCCCCTTGTCTAACACAGTTTGCAATCCCCTCTCCAATGGTGGGTGTTGCAAGCTCCAAAAAGCATATTTCCTGAATAGAAACCTGAACCTCTTGTTGAACCCCTTGTAAAAAAGCTACAGCTTGATCTACGCCTGCCTTAACACGACTACCATGGGCAATATATAAAATAGCCTGCATAAAGTCACATCCTTATCCCGTAACTTGAATTGGTTGTGGACCGTTATGCTCGAACCATTGAATAGTTTCTCTTAATCTCACAACCTCCCCAACTAAAATGATACTCGGGTTCTGAATATTTTCTGTTTGAACGATTTCTTCAATTGTCGCTAAAGTACCCGTAACCGTTTTTTGCTTAGCAGTAAAAGTTCCCCAATGAATAACAGCTACAGGCGTTTCTTCTCCACGCCCATATTGGAGAAGTTGCTGTCGGATGTACGGCAGATTACCTACCCCCATATAAATAGCAATCGTATCGATCCCTTTCGCAAGACTTTCCCAACGTATTGCATCATCTTTTCCTTCCTGCATATGTCCAGTAACCATGGCAAAACTTGAGCCTAGGTCCCGATGTGTCACAGGAATTCCTGCATAAGCAGGGGCTGCTATACCTGAAGTAATCCCTGGTACAATTTCAAATGGGATATGATGCTTGACTAGCACTTCAGCCTCCTCTGCCCCTCTTCCGAAGACAAATGGGTCACCTCCCTTTAATCTGGTAACGATTAATCCTTGCTGTGCATAACTGACAAGTGTTTGGTTAATATGTTCCTGAATCATGGCATGTTGTTGTGGCAGTTTTCCGCAAAATATCAATTGAGCATCTTGTTTAGCATAGTTTAATAGCTCTTTATTAATGAGTCTGTCGTATAAAATGACATCTGCACATTCAATACAACGTAATCCCTTGACCGTAATGAGATCAACATCTCCAGGACCAGCACCAACGATATATACTTTCCCCATTCCATTTCACTCCTTCTATTCGTTGTGCCCGCGTCATAGGGTCCAGTTTTTTAGTTAACGAGTAGTTATCACCACACCCCTTGACATCTGCAAGAGGCGATGTCCCCATTGGGTGGACATTTGAACAAAGCTTTTGATTCTTCCTATAGAGGAAAAATTTTCTATAAACAAGATAAAGAAAAAAGGCCAATATTATCCCTAGGCACAAAAATGCCTATGGACAATAAAAGCCTCTAGTTTGCTAGTCAGCTACTTATTTAATTCTTAGTAATATAATAAGAATAATAAATAATTTAGTATATTCTGTCAACACAAAATTTGATACTTCCTCCACATAACAAAAAAACCAGTTGCCGATTTTTGAATAGGCAACTGGTTTTTTCATTTTATGTTCTTACCAAGGTCTACGATACCGTGGTCCTGGTCGGTAAAATGGACCAGGTGGATACGGCCGATAGTTTGGATAATATGGATTGTAAGGATATTGATTAAATTGAGAGCCAAGGAAACTTCCTAAAAAGCCACCAAAAAACGGTGCACCGAATGGCCAAATAAAACCTCCAAATCCTCCTCCTGGGTAACCTCCGAAATTACGCATATGCTACCTCCCTTTTTACTCTATCGTATGAAGGAAGATACATCTATCATATGTATAATGCCTATTGTATCGGGATAAGTACTTAAAATGCAAAGAAACAGCGGGAAGACAACCCCGCTGTTTCAAATGCTCTCTTATTTTTCTTCTCCTAAACGTTGCACAAAATTAGCGAGTGTACGTACCATTACACCTGTCCCACCTTTAGGACCTAGATCGTGTGCAGCTACTGCATCCGATGTTCCAGCAATATCAAGGTGAATCCAAGGTGTTTCACCAACAAACTCGCCGACAAAGCCCCCACCAAAAATCATATGACCATCACGGCCAGGTGAATTGTTTAAATCTGCCACATCAGATTTACGAATTCTCTTTTTATCACTCTCTGTTAAAGGCATGCGCCAAACAAATTCATCCGTTTCCCCTGCTGCTTCCATAAATGCTGCAAAAAATTCATCATCATTAGAAAGAGCACCTGTTTTATCCATACCTAGCGCAGTAATAACGCCTCCTGTTAAAGTAGCTACATCAATAAGTGATGCAGCCCCCTGCTGCTTTGCATATGTAGTTGCATCTGCCAGAACTAAACGTCCTTCTGCATCTGTATTTAATACTTCAACTGTTTTTCCACTATACGTTGTAATTACGTCATCTGGTTTAAATGCTGTGTCAGATACCATATTATCAGTAGATCCGATAACGGCTACTACATTTTTATTTGGACGTAATTCACCGATAATTTTCATAGCACCGAGCACTGCTGCTGCACCGCCCATATCGCCTTTCATCCCAACCATTGAGTCCTTTGGTTTTAAGGAATAGCCACCTGTATCATATGTTACACCTTTACCAACGAGACCAATTGGATTTTCAAAATCATCAGTCGCTTTATATTTTAATGTGATTAATCGAGGTTCCTCATAAGAGCCTTGGTTGACACTTAAAATACCGCCCATTCCAAGTTCTTCTAATTGCGCTTTACCTAAAATCTCTACTTCAAAGTTATATTCGCTTGCCAGAGATTCCGCATAGTTTGCTAAATCAGTTGCTGTTAGTAAATTCGGTGGTAAATTAATGAGACTACGTGCCTCATTTACTGCATCCGCATAAATGACGCCGACCTCGAAGCCTGCTACAACTTCATCTAAATCCCCTGCTGTTGTCACAAGATGAACAGCTTCAATACGTTTATCCACTTCGTTTGAAGTTGTTTTGTAATGAGGAATAGAATAATAGCCTAGACCAATTCCCTCACCTGCTAAGAAAGCTACATCTGTCACTGAGATTGTTTCCGTTGTAAATGACTCAAGCCAGATCGAATACTCTTTCACTTTTAAAGCCCTTAACTCTTTCCCAACTAAACCAAAGGCTGCTCGAACACCCCCTTCTGTTAAGTTTTTACGCTCATCCAGCCCTACAAATAAAATACGTTTTAGATTGGCATGCTCCTTCACAAATGGTAACTTCGTTAACTTCTTAAGATCAGTTGACACATCTCCCGCGCTAACCCACATATCAAGAGATTCACCATAAAAAGATGAAAAGCTTGTCCAATTCTGCATTTGTTCACGGTGTTTTGTGACACCCACCACTAATAATTCAGTCGAAATCGTTTCAAATGTCTTTGCTTCTTTTAAAATATTCATGTAAATTCCTCCATTCCATCTCCTATTATAACGAAGTTTCTGAAAAGCGCGTAATATTTGCCTATATCTTCTTTTAGAAAATAATGAATGTTATAATAAAAGCAATTATTTGCGAAGGTTGTGATGAATATGAGTTTACTCCAAAACACCCCATTACTGATTGCCCTCTTTTCAGTTATCTTTGCTCAGTTTGTCAAGATTCCCATTCATTTTCTAATGACCAGACAGGTGAAATGGAGCCTCTTTACTTCTACAGGTGGAATGCCTAGCTCTCACTCCGCTTCTGTTACTGGACTGGCAACCTCTATTGCCTATGAGACAGGTTTAGCATCCCCAATTTTTGCGGTAGCCGCTATGTTTTCCATCATTGTTATGTACGATGCCAGCGGTGTACGTTACCAAGCTGGGCAACATGCTGCGATTTTAAATCAATTGCGTAAGGATTTCCAAACACTACTTCATGATTTAAAAAAATGGCCTCAGATGGATGGGCAAGAGAAAATGGAGGAATTAAAAACGTTATTAGGACACAAACGAAGCGAAGTATTTTTTGGGGCTCTCACAGGTATTTTTATCGCCATCATAACCTACGAATTTTTCATATGATAGCTAAGCACATCCTTTTAATAATGAAGGATGTGTTTTTATCGAATAAAAAAAGTACTCTTCTTTCATTCAATAGAAAGAAGAATACTGAGCAAATTAGAACATGCGATATCCACTTTTTCGTAAATAAATCATCACAATACCTGCAACGATTGAGCCTGCCAAGCCGCCTGATAAAATAGCAATATCTACAAACTGAAGAGCTTGTAATTTATCGATTAACGCTGGAAATGCAGAACCTGGCTTGAAAATATAATCTAAGAAGCTTACTTCATCCACGATAAAGATCACAACAATTGGATATACAATCGCCATTAACCACGTCATACGTAACAGCATGTTTAATAAGAATCCGATACCAAAGAACATGACGAAAAATAACAAAATAGAAATGATTAACTGTACTAATGAAACTGGACCATCCATGTATGTATAACCTCCGTTTTCCTCTCATTAGTTTACATGATTACGACAACGCTTTCAATGAACATATCCTTGTTTTCGCTTGTTCGACATATTTAGGAAATCATTTTCATCGATTGTGATTAATCAGGGATATTTTATCCTAGCAAATACCACAAAAACTATTGAAGACAATTTCTTATCTACAATAGTTTCTTCTCTTACATTATGAAGTTGATTGAGTTAATACAAACTTTTGAGATTTCCACAGCTGTGCCCATTTCTTAAAGGCTGAAATAACGATGAGTAGCCCAAGCATCAGCATAATAACGGATAAGATGCCGTTTAACATATTGAAGCCGGCTGCTGCTGGATTCCAATAAACATTTTTAATCATCCAATAGCCTGCAACATTCACAGTGATATATAAATAAGTTAATGGGATAAAACAAGTTAGTGCATAGATTCGTTTATCTGCCACCTTCAGTACCATCGTCACTCCACATACTAAACCAATTGCTGCCATGAGCTGATTAGAAACACCGAATAATACCCAAATGGAGCTAATATCCCCTGAATACAATAAGTAACCCCACATAAAGCAAGCCAGTGCACTAGCAAAAATTGTGCCCGGTATCCAATTAGTTCGCTTCAATGGCTTATAAACATTGCCCCCAAAGTCTTGAATTAAATAGCGTGCCACTCGTGTTCCTGCATCTATCGCTGTTAGAATAAACACAGCCTCAAACATAATGACAAATTGATAGAAATAGGAGGATAACTCCGCAAACCAAGGAATACCTGTAAAAATATCCGTCATTCCGACAGCTAATGTCACGGCTCCTCCTGTTCGTCCCTCTAAGTCCATTCCAATACTTTGAGATAATGCTTGTAAATGAACAGGCTCCATTCCTAATGTAGCAAAAACTGCTGGCGCTGAGTTAATAGCAAAATAGTCTGCCGGATGAAGAGCCGTAGCTGCAATCAATGCCATCACACCTACTAACGACTCAACTAACATTGCTCCAAAGCCAACAATTCGAATATCTTCCCAACGGTCAATCATTTTAGGTGTCGTTCCTGAGCCTACAAAGGCATGGAAGCCAGAAATAGCTCCACAGGCAATCGTAATGGATACAAATGGCCACACAGGACCAGCAATTACCGGACCTCCACCATGAATAAACTCTGTAAATGGTGGGAACTGAATAGCTGGGTTAACGAAAAATACGCCAATAATTAAAGCGATGAACACCCCTATTTTCATAAAACTACTTAAATAATCACGTGGAGCCAATAATAGCCACACAGGCAATGCCGCCGCAAAAAATGCATAGATAGGTAAAATAATTGCTAATGTATCACGATCAAATGTTAAAAAATCACCAAATGCAGTTCCTTGAATAAGCGGTCCAATAAATACACCTATCATTAATAAAATAAACCCAACTGCTGACGTGGCAAGTAAATTGCCTGTTTTACGATAAGCAATACCTACAAGCATAGCAATTGGAATGGTGATCCCTACGGCAAACGTCCCCCATGGATTTCGTTCTAAAGCTCCTAAAACCACCATAGATAGACCTGCCATTGTAATTGTAATAATAAACAGCATCGCAAGGCCTGTACAGAAGCCAGCTATCGGGCCGAGCTCTTCCTTCATCACTTCTGATAAAGACTTCCCACCATGGCGCATAGAAGCAAATAATACCACTGCATCATGTACAGCTCCCCCAATGACCGCCCCTATCAATAACCATAGAAGGCCAGGTAAGTAACCAAATTGAGCAGCTAAAATCGGCCCTACCAATGGGCCCGCAGCAGCGATTGCTGCAAAGTGATGACCAAAGGTTACCCATTTATTCGTCGGAACATAGTCTTTACCATCTTCCAAAGCGTGGGCGGGCGTGGGCGTATCATCTTTTATTTTGAGTACCTTTTTTGTAAAAAATATGCCATACAAACGATAGCTAATCACCAAAACACAAATAGAACCTATCACAATTGTAATCGCATTCATATCAACACCCCTTATACTTTTTCCACATCATAGCAAAGGAATGTCCACTATATTCACAAAATTAACTGAAATGTCAGAATTAAAAGTTGAAACGTAGTATTCTTCTGTTGAAATGCAATTATCTCGATAGGTCAAAAATTTTTCGTACATCCTTCATATAGAGCCTACTGACTGGAATGGAATGTCTGTTGTACAATATTAAATTATATTTAGAGCTACTCCAAGGCTCTAGTTCCACAATATGCTCTAAATTCACGATAAACGCACGATGGACACGCACAAATCCTTTTAATGTCAACTTCTTTTCTAATGCTGCCAATGACTCCGAAGCAAAAAACCTCCCTTGCTCTGTCACAACCACCGTTTTACTGTCCTCCGATGTACAATATAAAATATCCTGTATTTTCATTAATAAAATTCGATCGTTGACATAAACCGTTAATTTATCAAGCTTGTCCAGCTGTGAAACTTTTATTTCTTCTATTGTTTTCACCTGTGCGGCTCTTCTTTTAGCTACTAACTTTTCTACTGCAGCTTGTACTCTCTGTGCTTCGAAAGGTTTCAAAATATAATCAAAAGCATTGACCTCGAATGCCTGTAATGCGTATTCATCAAAGGCAGTAGCAAAAATAATTTCTGGTTTTTGTTCATGCAACAGTAATTGCTTAGCCAAATCGAGCCCATTATTCATGCCTAACTCAATATCCAAAAATAAACAATCTACTTGTTCATACTGTGTCGTATGGTAGAATTCATCTAGACTTTCAGATTCACCACAAATATTTACTAACGCTGTTTGCTCTAATAAATAGCGCAATTCAGCACGTGCCAACGGTTCATCATCCACAATATATACATTCACTCTATTCTACTCCCATCTAGTCGCCTTTAACGGCAGCTGAATCATTATTTTTGTTCCTACATCCAATGTACTCGTTATATGAAAATCAGCCTCTGTGCCATAAATTTCATGAATACGCTGATAAATATTCCATAAAGCCGTTCCAGTCCCTTGCTCCGATTGCATAATCCGTTTACCAAGCTGCTTTACCTGCTCTTTTCTCATGCCACAGCCGTTATCTTCTGTTAACAGGACTAGCTTATCGTTTACTCGTTGTACTTGGACAAAAATCTTTCCTTCCTTACGATTTTTAAATGCATGATAAATAGCATTTTCAACAAGAGGCTGTAATGTAAATGGCGGAATCTGTACATCGAAAAGTGATTCATCCATAAAAAACTCAACTTCGTAACGATTAGGAAACCTTGTTTGCTCAATAGATAAATATGCCTCAACATGATCAATTTCATTTTTCAATGGAATGAGCATTTGCCGTGCGCCTTGCAAATTGCTTCTAAAAAAAGTACTAAGTTTGATTAATAATGCTCTTGCCTCATCTGCATCTGTACGGATCAAGCTTGATATGGTATTAAGGCTATTAAAGAAGAAATGCGGATGCACTTGTGCCTGTAACGCTTTAATTTCAGCGTCCTTTAATAATTTCCGCTGTTGTTCAATTTCAGCATATTCAAGCTGTGAAGAGAATAGTCTACTTAAGCCCTCCGCAAGCTCCTTCTGCACCCCTGTTAATGAATCTGCTTTCGTGAAATACAGCTTGAGGCTTCCAACAGTACGATGCTGTACCATTAAAGGTAAAACAATGGCAGCGCTTAAAGGACAATCCTCATGTGGACATTGAATTTCCGTTGCCGAGGTAGCCATTAAAATTTTGCCTTCCTCTAATACTCGCTTCGTCAAAGCCGTCATAATTTCCCGATGAATTAAATGATGGTCCTCTCCAACACCAACATGTGCTAATACACCGTTTTTATCGGTAATAGCGACCGCCTCTACTTTAATTTCTCTTTTAATAATTTCAGCCACCGTTTGACAGGATTCCTCATTCAATCCTTTTCTGAAATGCTCAATCGTTTGTTGGGCAATTGAAAAAGCTTGATGTGTTTGCAATGCCTTTGTTCGTTCTTCTTCATCAATAAATGTTTTTATAATCATAAAAAATAAAAAGATTCCAAAAGCATTCATCAAAATCATTGGCATGGCAATTAACGTGACTAGCTGCAAAGCTTGCTCAAATGGTTTCGCAACAGCTAAAATCACAATCATTTGAATCGTTTCCGCACAAATTCCAATGATGACAGCTTTCTTGTAGGAAAAAGTTTGACGTATTTTGAAACGTTTGCTTAAACCACCAGTCATAAAGCCCGCTAAAATCGTCGAAATGCCACAGGCTATTGCTGTAAAGCCCCCAAGTGTCATGCGGTGAATACCTGCAATAATCCCCACGCATACACCAACAAGAGGCCCACCAAAAATACCTGCAATGGCTACACCGATCAATCTCGTATTGGCAATAGCCTCCTCAGCGTTAATCGTACTATGTATCATCTGATTTAAAGGATGTATCGTACCGCTTTCAATTTTAATCCCTGTATAACTACTAATAATACATAAGCTACTAAAGGTAATGATGAGCCATATTTTCTCCTTCGTCCCTTGCTCCTGAAATAGCTTCTCTCGAAACAGTCTCCATCTCGACATTAAAAAGGCAAACACAATGATCAGCCCAACTCGCTCTAACATAAATAAAAATAGCTCCATCATAGGTCCCCTCTCGAAGTCATATTATTTTTTAAAGAACAGTCGATAAGAGGTATAACCAAAAATATCCCCAGGATTAATCCCCTCTATCGCTTCTAATTGATGCTTTTGAAATTGATTAGTTGCCATTTCTTTTAACATAACGGAGGTTGCTTCATCTTGTGCGAGCTCCTGAGGATACAACCATTTGGCTTCTAGTATTTCTTTCTCCTGAATGCATACTTGCTGCTGTTCATCCAGCATACGACAATAAAAAATTGCCATATTATCGCTGATATCGTCACGGATGACGCCTGTACGAAATCCAATTAACCCTGATACGCTGCAATCTATCCCTGTTTCTTCTTTTATTTCACGAATGACTGCCTCATCCACTGTTTCTCCTGCGTTAACAAATCCTGCTGGTAATGACCAACGTCCTTTCAATCCACTATAAGCCTTTTTCACCACTAACCATTGTCCAAGCTCATTAACTGTAACACCTGATACACCCAACCATATTTTCCCTCGATCTTTTCTCATAACCTTCACCTCTATATATCTATTATACCTGCTTGCTTTCAATGGAAAAAAGCTTTTATTCAGAATTTTAAGACCAATCCTTATAAAGTGAAAAAATACATTTACAATCCTCATTTGTCAATATGTTACACTTAATGAAACTCATCATTTTAGGTACGAAAGGAGATTGTATGTTACATGCACTATCAGTACGAGCAAAGTACTTTATAGTAGCCCTTATATTCGCGATACTCACGCCTTTTTTAGCCTTTTTTATGCCTCTAACCATATCGCAGACATTCTATGCTCATAGAGAGGATGTCGTCCTGATGACACCACCTAGCAACTTTATTATGCTTTTAATCGCCTTAGGATTGATTTTCTTAGTTTTACTAGTACTCGGTTTAAAAAGGAATACAAAAATCTACATCCTCGCATGTGTAATCATCTTAGGTAGTATCGTCTTAGGTTATTATTCTTTATTAAGCTATAGCGCTATAAAAAAGGAGGAAATCGTTTTTCAACAGTATCACCACCAAACTATTTATAAATGGCAAGATATAAAGGAGGTTACCTATGAATACGAAATAGGTACAGTGGGAACCTATTTTTTTCTAACAACAAACAATGAACAATTTATGATTGTGGAGAACGGACAATTTGGTCTCGACGAAAAGAGGGCCATTTATAAGCTAGCTGTTTTAAATGGGGTAAAGTTTACGGAACGCGAAAAAAAATTGGATTAACTCAATGCGAAAAGGCTTTATTGATCTTCAGGAAAAGACCACTTTTCTTATATTTCAATATCCAGCAGGAGCTGAGAGAGAGGATATAGATTTTCATAAAATAAAAGCCCTTCACGTCCTCACGTCCTACCTCATGGATGAATACAGAAAGGGAGAGTAAAATGATTATAAAAATGACTTCTTCTAATATGAAGGATTATAATAAATCAAACCACGGTTTTATAGTCTCAGGAAAAATTATACCGACATACAAAAATAAAGTTTGGACATTTACAGAGGAAATAGGCACTGAGCCTTTTTTTAAAAAATATGAAGATGATGAAATTGACCTTAGCTACATAAACGATATGGAGAAAGCCGTATTTTTTTACTATATTGAATCCAATTGTGTAGGGCAGATTAAGTTGTGCTCTAACTGGAATGGATATGCACTTATTGAAGACATTGCTGTTGCAAAAGATTACAGAAAAGATGGCATTGGTACAGCTTTAATAAATAAAGCCATTGAGTGGGCAAAAGAAAGGAATTACTGTGGTCTCATGCTTGAAACACAGGATATCAATGTTTCAGCCTGTCATTTTTATGCCAAAAATCAATTTGTAATAGGTGCAGTGGATACCATGCTTTATTCAAACTTTCCAACAGCAAATGAAATAGCAATTTTTTGGTATTATAGATTTTAAATAATCCGAATGCGTTGTTTAATTATGTAAACAGGGCTTTTGTTTTAGGTTTTGATGTTTTCAAGCCATAGTAAAAGCCTCTTCAATTTGTTGTTATCAAAACAAACAAATCAAAAAGGCTTGGTATTCACAGCCCTAAATACGCTATTTTAGGGTTGTGTTTACATATAATCTGGATTGTGTACACATCAATTCTAACCGTTATTTACAATCCTTCTTCTACATTTATATGACGTTTAATTACTCACAAATCTCAGGTGTACCTTCACGCTTTGCTGTTTTGAAAGATGTACCGCAGCCACACGATGCAATGGCATTTGGATTATCAATTGTGAAGCCACCGCCCATTAGCGATTGTTTATAGTCAATTTTTGTTCCCATCAAAATCGGCGCATCTTCACGGGAAACAAGAATTGTTAAACCATGTTGTACATCTACAAAGTCATCCTCTTTTTTCTCTTGATCAAAATGCATGCCATAGGATAGTCCACTACAGCCGCCACCGTTTACTACTACACGTAAAAAAGAACCTTGCTCTTCGTTATGCTCCATCATTTCATTAATATGAAAGCCGGCAGCCTGTGTAATTTCAATAACTTGCTTTGTACTTGTCATCCCCATCACCTTCCTTCTTACGTATTATCATATCAATTTTGACCAATGTATGACAAACATTCAGCTTCAAGGTAAATTTTAGTGATAGTTCTTATATTTTTCACATGTTTAGGATTTTTTGTTCATGCTTCTAACAGCTCCATTGGTATAATAGTTACAATGACTTCTATGTAGGGGGTAATATATATGGATATTTCACCGTATTATGAAAAACAAATTCAATGTTTGAATTGTAAAAAGGATTTTCCGACGTTAAAAGTACGTTCTAAATTTATTAAAGTAGAACATACAGAAACCGATTTCCACCCTATTTACACAGATGATGTGAATGCGCTTTATTACAATGTCTTCGTTTGCGAGCATTGTGGCTTTTCGTTTACAGAGGACTTTACAAAATATTTTGCACCAGGTATTCAAGATGAAATACACACACAAATTACAAAAAAGTGGGTGCATCATGATTTTAAGGGAGAGCGTACTGTTTTTCAGGCCATACAAGCTTATAAATTAGCTTTCCTCTGTGGCACAATAAAAAAAGAAAAACATGTCGCTATTGCTGGTTTAGCTTTACGTCTTGCTTGGCTTTACCGTTCGCTCAAAAATAGTGGGCAAGAGGAACGCTTTATGAAACTAGCACGTGATCATTATATGGAATCGTACTCCACAGAAGATTACAGTTCTACACAAATGTCTGCTGTACGCATCATGTATATGATTGCGGAATTATCAAGAAGAATCGGAGACATTGAAAATGCGACACGTTTCTTTTCGAGAGTGATTGAAAAACAAAGTAGCGGTGGCGAGGCTAAAATTGTAGATATGGCAAAAGAGCAATGGGCTATCATCCGTGAAGAAAAAGAGCATGCGCGCCACATATAATTTAAAAAAAGTTCTAGTCTGAGATTCAGCTAGAACTTTTTAATGTCTTAGAATACTTGCTCTACTTCCACAATACCTGGTACTTCCTCCAATAATGCACGTTCAATACCAGCTTTCAATGTAATAGTAGAACTTGGGCAACTGCCACAAGCACCTAATAAACGTAATTTTACAACGCCATCCTCAACATCTACTAATTCACAGTCTCCACCGTCACGTAGTAAGAATGGACGTAATTTATCTAATACCTCTTGAACTTGGTCGTTAATTGTTGCTTCTGCCATTTTATCTCGACTCCTTTCCTTATAATGATTATAATGTTAGCAACAGAAAAAATCCAATATTGAATCACAAGGAGAGAAAATACGATGCAACCAACTAAACCTATGATTGAAATTTATGGAACAGCTGTAATTTGCGCTAGCTGTGTCAATGCTCCATCTTCCAAAGATACATATGAGTGGCTACAAGCAGCTATCGATCGAAAATATCCAGATCAACAATACGATATTCGCTATATCGATATTGAAGGACCAATTGAGAATGAACGTGATCAAGACTATGCGACTCGTATCCAGGAGGATGAGTTTTTCTATCCGCTTGTCCTCATAAATAATGAAGTTGTAGGCGAAGGTTATGTACAGCTGAAACCGGTATTTACTGTACTTGAAGGTTTAGGTTTTGTCCCAGATGAAACAGTATAACCAAAGCTAAGGGATTGTTTCAAATGGAAACAATCCCTTTTACTAACTAATCATTTTGACGTTTATAATACCATAATAGTCCGGATTTCATTAAACGAGCAATACGGCCTGTAACTGTTGTATCTGCCAAATAGACAAAGCCTTGTTTTTTACCAAGCGCACCCATGAAACCTTTTAATTTAATTTCTGGCATTTTTTCAGGTAATTGTTCGCCCTTCCAACGCATACGAAGTACTTTTACAATTAGCTCTGCTTGTTCCTCTGCTAACTGTGCCGTTGGAGGTAAATCTGAGGAAGCACAATCCCCAACAATATATACATGTTCATCGTCAAGTACATTAAAATACTGTGTTACTAGTGGACGACCATGTTTATCCTTCTCAACATCCATATCACGTACGATTTTGACAGGCTGTACGCCAGCAGTCCATACCACCTTGTCGAGTAAAATTTCTTCCTCATGATTGAAAATTTTACCTTGTTCCACTTTAGTAATATTGGAATTGGCAATAACATCAACGTTATGCTTAACAAACCAATCTTTTACATATTTACTTAATTTTTCTGGGAAATCCTTTAAAATACGTGGCCCTCGGTCAAATAGCTTAATTTTTAAATCAGATCGACTTTCACGGAGCTCACTTGCAAGTTCAATACCACTTAAGCCAGCCCCTACAATCCCAACTGTAGAACCAGCAGGTAAACCACATAGCGCTTGAAGTGTGGCACGTGATTGCCCCATCGTTTGAATGCTATAAGTGTACTCCTCTGCACCCGGTACACCATGATATTTATCTTCGCAACCAAGACCAACGACTAAATCATCATATTCAATACGTTGTCCATCTTCTAAAACGACTACTTTTTCCGCACGATTAATTTCAGTTATTTCTCCATATACAGGTGTTAAACGTTCATGCTCAGGGAAGCTTACACGAATTTCTTTATCGGTAGCAGTTCCTGCTGCTAGCGCATAAAACTCCGTTTTTAAACTATGGAAAGGGGCTCTATCTACTATGACTACCTCTCTGTCTAATGGCAGATTATTTAATAGACGAAGCATGACACGCATATTGCCATAGCCGCCACCTAAAAGTACTAATTTACCCATAATATTCTCCTTTTATATCTCTTTTAATAATTGTTCACAAAGTATCCACAAACGAGTATAACCGATTGTGAGAAGTTTCACAATATCAGAATGAAATTTTGTGAAAGATTTCACAAAATAAATGAAAAGATGTTCATTTCGATAGACTTTTAAGCAATTAATAACGGTTTTCCCTTTATTTTTTATATAAAAACACTTTAATACTTTCAACTTAAATAATTGACGAAATTCGTAAAACCGAGTAGCATTACTTTGGTGAGGTGACATGGATGAATCCAATGGTTGAATTTTGTATTAGTAATTTAGCAAATGGCTCTCAAGCAACTTATGAAGTACTCGAACGCGATCCGAATATTGACGTTTTGGAATATGGCTGCCTCAGTTATTGTACAAAGTGCTCAGAATCTTTTTATGCTATTGTCAATGGTGAATTAGTAGAAGCTGATTCTCCAGAAGCGTTAACGAAAGCCATTTATCAGTTTATTGAAGAAAACCCTTTATGGTAGGTTCCTAAAACGCACCTATATAAATAAATTTGAACAAAAAAAATGGATGTTATGCTAATAAATCTGCATAACATCCTTTATTTATTGTAACGCATCCACTACATATGTAGGTTGAAGTTCTTTCTCTTGTACAACCTTTGTGGGCGTAACGCCTGTATTCACATGGATTGTATCACAGCCAAAATTAATACCGCACATAATGTCCGTATCATAATTATCACCAATCATAACCATGTCTTCTTTAGAAAAATTGTGTTCTGTCGCAATCACTTCTAGGATAGCAGGTGATGGCTTTCCTATATAAATAGGATCAACGCCCGCAACCTCTCCTACTAAACGAGCAAAAGAACCATTCCCTGGTAAGAAGCCATATTCTGTTGGGAACTTAATATCCTGATTAGTGGCAATAAAAATTGCTCCTTTTTGGACAAAAATTGCCGCTCTAGCAAGTGCCATATAATCAAGCGTTCGATCAATCCCCATGACAAATACATCTGCCTCGTCTTCAACAGGCACAATATTTTCACTAAGTAATGCCTGACGAATACCATCTGAACCCATCATAGCTACTTTTTTTCCTGCATAATGGAGTGCTACATACTTCGCTGTGACGGACGCACTTGAATAAATATGCTCTAATGGTGCACGAATCCCTATAGACAGTAAAGCATCTTGCAGTTGTTCTCGCGTTTTAGAAGAGTTATTCGTGACATAAAAAGGCTCAATTCCTGCTTGCTGTAAGCGATGAATAAATGCAATCGCAGAAGGAATTCCTTCCTTTCCACGGTAAACAGTGCCGTCTAAATCAAAGCAATAGGCCTTATACGCTCTCATTGATGATCCTCTGGTAAAAATGCAGAAACTGGGCCTAGCTCATTTGTTAAATAATGATGGACTGCAGGTGAAAATTGCTTTAATGCCGATAAATTGGCTGTAAGTACGTGTATAACTTCATCAATATCTACTTCTATAAACTCACGTACAAGCATTTTACGCAAGCCAACAACTGCTTTATATGGTGCCTCCATTTCAGCAACTACGACTTTTTCATCGATTAATATATCAATAATATCCTCGTAGCTTCCTGGATCGCGCATTATGAAACCGTCAATCATTAAATTTCCTACGTCCATCATTGACTCCATAATGTTGTGTCCAATTCGCTCGATAGCTAATTTCTTTATATCATTTTGAGACCAGTTATTCTCTGTCTCCAAAATGGCTAATAGCCCATCTAAGTACTGTAAATTTTTTGTGATTTTATTACGATCTACAAAATACACAAGGAAAGCCCCCATTCAAATCTTTAAAAGTTGATAGTCTTTTCTCTTCTATAGTACCATAACTATAGGACTGGAAGGAGATTAAAAGATGGAACGTTTTTTTTTATATGATGATGTAGAAGATACAAAAACACGCTTTGTTAGCTTTGCAGGAAAAAAACTACGCTATGATTTAGCGATATTACAATCTGGCCGCTTCTTTGGGAAAGTACTTGTCATGGATATTCAATTTGGTCGCTTTGCTATTATTGGCCCTGATGATGTAGAAGAGCCTGGCTATTTAGAACATGTTTACAATCGGACAGAAGACGAAACCGAAGAACTTCGAGAATATTTACGTGAACTATTGAATTAACACCCTTTTTACAGGGTGTTTTTTGTATGACATCATTACATTGCACTAGATATTTTTCTGAGGATTTTTAAATCAAGATAAAAAAATTCCGCTCACCAGTCGGCTTTTGCGAAATCTTTTAAGGTCGATTATTTATTGAGCGTGGATGGATTATCCTTATTATGTGGCTTGTCTTTATTTTCATTGTCATTTTGCTTTTTCGCTTCATTATTTTGACCAATAACGCCTAAATCATCTACACTAATATCAAAACCATATCCGTATTCTTCACGATCTAGGTGCTTTTTATTGCGCTTATCCTTCGTCAACATCATCACCTCCACTCATAAATTATCCCTTTTTCAAAGTTTTATACTTCTTGTACCTTCATTGCTTAAGCTGTTGCATCTTTTATGATCCATCGCGCAGCTCTCATCAAATCAGGAAAAATTGCATCTGCTAATGGGTCATCCTCGCCTAAAAATACGCCCTTTGTACCCGCTTGTTTTCCCGCTATAATATCTGTATCCGTATCGCCAACCATATAGGATTTCGATAAATCAATGTTATATTTCTTTCCTAAATCAATAATGAGCTTACTATTAGGTTTTCTACAGGCACAGCCCGACTTAGGCTTATGGGGACAATAAACAACTTCATGAATAATGGCGCCTTTTTTCTTTAGCTCCTTCACCATATGTTCATGTATTTTTTGCAAACCACTCTCGCTCATAAAACCTAAACCCACGCCACCCTGATTTGTCACAACAAAAATATAGTCAAAATGTTTATTTAATTTTCGAATGGCTTCTGGAACTTGGGGTAAAAAGTATAAATCCCTAGGTTTATTAACAAATTTCACACGTTTTGTTAATACTTCATTGATCACACCATCACGGTCTAAAAAGACGGCTCTTTTCATTTGTATCTCACCTTTAATCAGCTGTTTTGAGCTTTATTATTCCCCAATTATACAAAAGCTAATAAAAACAAAGAAAAAACTTGATGTATCATCACATCAAGTCAGACTGTAGACAAACTCAAAAAATTTGAGAGTTTGCCTACAGTCTTTTTTCTTTTACAATGAAATAAAGTAAAGCCGTTGATTTCCACTACGG
>NZ_JBMOXD010000011.1:0-69776 GCF_049315265.1 Lysinibacillus sp. NPDC056220 | reverse complement strand
GGCCCCCGCAACCAAATGGTCCCGTGGTGTAGCGGTTAACATGCCTGCCTGTCACGCAGGAGATCGCCGGTTCGATCCCGGTCGGGACCGCCATTTTTTTATAATATATGGGTCAGTAGCTCAGTTGGTAGAGCATTAGATTGAAGCTCTAAGTGTCGGCGGTTCGATTCCGTCCTGACCCATCATTTTTTTGCCGGTGTAGCTCAGTTGGTAGAGCAACTGACTTGTAATCAGTAGGTCGTGGGTTCGACTCCTATCGCCGGCACCATGAATTCCCGGAGGGGTAGCGAAGTGGCTAAACGCGGCGGACTGTAAATCCGCTCCTTAGGGTTCGGCGGTTCGAATCCGTCCCCCTCCACCAGTTTTATTTTTTTATTTTTAAATAGGGGCATAGTTCAACGGTAGAATAGAGGTCTCCAAAACCTTTGGTGTGGGTTCGATTCCTACTGCCCCTGCCAATTTATTTTATGGCGATTGTGGCGAAGTGGTTAACGCACCGGATTGTGGTTCCGGCATTCGTGGGTTCGATTCCCATCAGTCGCCCCATTCAAGAATAAAGTAAATTTCATAATAATAACTATAATATAATGGCGATTGTGGCGAAGTGGTTAACGCACCGGATTGTGGTTCCGGCATTCGTGGGTTCGATTCCCATCAGTCGCCCCATAGTTGGGGTATAGCCAAGCGGTAAGGCAACGGATTTTGATTCCGTCATGCCTAGGTTCGAATCCTAGTACCCCAGCCATTTTTTGCGGAAGTAGTTCAGTGGTAGAACACCACCTTGCCAAGGTGGGGGTCGCGAGTTCGAACCTCGTCTTCCGCTCCAAGTATGATGGCGGCATAGCCAAGTGGTAAGGCACAGGTCTGCAACACCTTTATCACCGGTTCAAATCCGGTTGCCGCCTCCATATTTTTACTGCTAATCGGTTTATCCGATTTTTTTTATCTCCATTATGCCGGTGTGGCGGAATTGGCAGACGCGCACGACTCAAAATCGTGTTCCTTTGGAGTGTCGGTTCGACCCCGACCACCGGTATCATTACGTACATATACGTTACATTTAGTAAGTTTAGAAAGCTCACAAACCTTGATAATACAGGGTTTGTGAGCTTTTTTCATTTTTGGGGATACGATAAGAATTGAAATCATTTTACACACTTCAGGTAGAAGACATTGATATATAAGGCTTTTTACTACATTCCCTATCCTTATCACCGGTAACGAGGTTAGCGTAATAATATAGCAATAGTTGTGTAGGAAGATTAGTTAAAGAAGGTAGTTTTTAAGTGAATGGTGCATTGTCAAAAAAATAATATATTACACAATAAGTAAGTTTCAATGGAAAGGTTGGAGGTGATTTTTATGAAGAAGGTATTAGTGGACAACAAGATGAATTTAAAGGGAACGATACTGCAAATGGTATTGATAAAATGTTTTCTGGTCAACCTGTTCACCCTACATGTAGAAATATGTTTGAAGCTGATATCGTATAACAAGCGAAGCTATAATACTACTTGGGGGTAATAGGGGTACTGGTGAATACGTTTAGAACCCAAAAAATAGCAATACAAACCAAAGCTTTGGTTTGTATTACTATTGTTAGTATGCTTCACCTTTTGAAATTATTGAACGCGAGCAAATCCAAATCCTGAAGCGTAGTCATCACCTATAGCAGCTCCATAACCACCTTTAATATCTACTGATTTTGCTCTCTCTTGTAAGTTAGAACGTAGTTGCGTGTTAGATAATGACGGATTTTCAGCCCAAATTTTTGCTGCTAAACCAGAGACATGAGGGGTAGCCATTGATGTGCCGCTAATTGTATTATAACCGCCATTATACCATGTAGAATAAACGGATGAGCCAGGAGCTGAGATTTCAATATCACCTTCCTGGATGACATAATCTCCAGCTGTAGATATATAACCACGTGAAGAGTAGTCAGCTACACGATAAGTCCCATTTTGTTGTACATTTTCTAAAGCTGCAACGGCGATTGCATTTGGTAATGCCCCCGGATAACCAATTGTTCCTTGCGCATAGCCAGAATTACCAGCTGCAGCTACTATTAGAACTCCTTTACTGTATGCGTAATTGACAGCACTCGAAATGAGGCTATTATTCGCTGAAGAACCTAGAGACATACTAATAATTGTTTTGGTACCAGTAGCTGTTGCTTGATCTGCTGCATGTCGAATAGCAGCAGCAATATCATCTGAGTATCCAGAACCGCTATCTAATAACACTTTGTAAGCCCAAAGATCAGCATCTGGAGCTACACCGTAAATGCCTGCTTGATCGCTTCCACCATCAGCTAAGGCCGTACCAGCAACATGTGTACCATGTCCGTTTCTATCAGTACAGCTGTTATTAATGGGTGTTGTCGCACCTGTAAAGTCTTTACATTGCTCTACGTTATTGACAAGGTCAGGATGAGAAATATTTACACCCGTATCGAGTACGGCAATATTAATGCCACTTCCTCCAGTTGTAGATGTTAAAGTATCATTGTTATAAATTGCTTTAATGCCCCAAGGTATTTGTTGAGAAGCTCTTAAAGAAGTTACCAAATCCAGAGTTTCATTTTCTACCATACTATCGTCTTCCAAACCTATCGTATCTAATGTAACGATAGGCACTTTTGTAACTGTGAAATTTTTATTCTTCTGTAATGCTTCGAATTGTTTTTCATTCATATCAGTTGAAAATCCGTTCTCTGTTAATTCCCAACGAGCAGAATATTGAGTTTTTAATGTTGATTTTTCTGTTTTTTTGTTTGCCTCAACATAAACACGGAATTTCTCCTGACCACCGTCGTTTCCTAAGCTATCTTCGCTATCCATCGCTGTTGCGTACACCGGGTTTATTACTGATCCTGCAATCAAAAGACTTAGCAACGTACTTTTCATTTTTTTCATTCTTTCCAACTCCTTTTCAAATTAAGTTATAGTACTACAATTTGAATCTACCATAATTTAGGTTTTTTGATTATTGGGAAAATTATGATTATAATAAATGTAAAATACAGTCATTCGATACGGGAGGTTATGAAAATGAAGATTGGTTCATTAATTAAGTACTATCGTACAAAGCTAGGAATGACACAGAATTCAGTGGCGATGGGGATTTGCTCGATTCCTCATTTAAGTAAAATTGAGAATAATAATAAAGAAGCAAATAGCGAGACAATACGTCTACTGCTAGAACGATTAAATATTAGTATTCACGATGTAGAGAATAACGAACAAAATATTATTTGCCTATTAAATGATTTACAAAAACATATAAATTACCTAGAGATTGAGAAAGTAAAAGAGACAATGAGCAGATTAAAAGAATATGAAGAAATAATAGGTTTTACAGAATCTATTTATTTATATGAACTTTATAAGTTACGTTATTATGTGTTTGTTAAAGAGCATAAATTAGCAGACAATCAATTAAAATGGCTAAATGCCCACCGACCAAATTTTTCCCAACATGAAAGGTATTTACATTCATATTATTATGCATTAGTTTTAATTACAAAAGGTAAATATGAGGAAGCAGCTAAAGAACTAACTCAAATACTTCAAATACATCCAGAACTAGGGTCACTAGAAGGAGAGTTTTACTATCATTTCGCTTTAATAAAAGGGCGGTTAGAAGAACCAAGCCAAGCAATTATTTATGGGAAAAAAGCTCTTCAATTCTATAAGGACCAATTTAATTTTAAAAGAATTGTTTATACATTAATGTCTCTGGCACTCAATTACTCTCGAGGAAAAGTGTTTCACGAAGCAATCGAAATCTATGAACATTTAGTGAGAAATGTGGAGCTATTACAGCAACAGCAGCTATTACCTGCTATATATCACAATTTGGGGGATTTGTACCAAATGAGATGGGAATATGAAAATGCATTAATTTACTTTGAAAAAAGCGCTTCTTTAATGTCAAAGAACTGTGATCATTATCTGCTTTGCTTATATAATTTAGGTGTTACGCAATTTCGCTTAGAACAAACGGAAAAAAGTATAAAAACCTTTACTATTCTAAAGGAAGAAGCAAAAAATAAGAAAAAATTAAGTTTTAATTTATTTGCTACTTTTTATTTATATTTGCTAGGAGAAGAAAAAAAGAAAGCGATGGATTTTTTAGAAGGGAGGTTAATTCCATTTATAGCAGATAATGAAGAATTAAAAGAAATGCACCAACAATTTTCTAATTTATTGGGAGAGTATTATCGACAAGAAAAGCAGTTCGAGAAAGCTATGCAATTTATTGAAATTTAAAGGAGAGTGTGAATATGAAGAAAAATGTTGGATTATCAATTTTAATACTGAGTGCTGCAGTAATAATTATATCTGTTCCAATTCATCCACCGGTTTTATAAAAGGCAAGAGTGGGAGAAGGTAGTGGCTCTATCTTATGATTGAGGAACAGTGTAAACCACAAGCCTTTGAAACTGAGAGAGATAGGCAGATTTTTTATGAAGGGTATGGGAGAAAGTTAATTAATCAAAACGAGTACAATTACTTTAAAAATGGATTATATGAGTTTTTTTAGATGAAGATCTAAACCGTTCTGTAGGATAAATGACTTTCCTTCAGAGCGGTTTATTTGTTTTCGTTTCTTTTTTTTCTTTTCCATTCTTAATGATTAGTTCATGCTCTGTTCATGAAACAATTTTAAGCTAAGGATAATTAAAGAAATGGAGGGATAAAGGATGAATCTTGCCTGGAAAGAAATGAAGAAAAATAAAGTACGATTTTTAATCTTGGGCTCCATCATCTTCCTAGTTAGTTTTTTAACGTTTATTATTTCAGGTTTGGCGAATGGCTTGTCACAGGATAATGCAGCTTTAATAAAAGACTTACCGCAGGGGCAATTCTACATGACAGAGGATGCTGATGGGACGTTTAATCTTTCAAGAATCTCTAACAATCTACAACAGGAAGTCATGTCTGAAGAGAAGGAAGCAGTTGCCTTTTCTATTCAAATGGGCTTTTTAAGTGATGAGGATGATAAACAGCAAAGTGTGGCCTTTGTCACATCGACAGAGTCATCACTATTTAGAAATGTGCGTCAAGGTGAGGTCCTGTTAGACAGCTCGCTACAGGAAAAGGGAATAAAAGTGGGAGATATATTAGCGAACAATCAATATAGTGGAGAGTTCAAGGTGAAAGGCTTTGTGGAGCAAAAGAAATATAGCCATGCCCCTGTTGCGTATATCAGTAAAGAGGCTTACCAGGAAATGTATCGGATACAGGATATGCAGTTAATTTTTGTTCCACACAATGCTGCCAAGGATTTTGAGGGGCTACAGTCTTATAGCAATAAAGAATTTCTGAATGCTATCCCGAGTTACAGTGCGGAACAGATGTCTTTAAATATGATTATTTGGTTTTTAGTTGTCATTAGTGGTATGCTGTTTGCTATTTTCTTCTATATGATGAATGTACAAAAGATTGGCCTATATGGCATTCTAAAAGCAATTGGATTAAAAACAGGTAGGTTGTTTAACATGATCTGGACACAGATGGTGATTATTACCGCTATTTCACTAGTATTATCAGTCAGCCTTAGTCAATTATTCAATATAGTTGCGCCAAAGGGGATGCCATTTACGTTAAATCTAGGTACAACAATGCAGCTATCGTTAGTGTTCCTTGTCATTGGTTTTGTGGGAGCTACATTGTCAGGTCTACAAATTAAAAAAATTGAACCGTTACAAGCAATACACCAAGGGGAGGCTTAGTCATGACTTTATTTACGATTGATGAAGTAAGAAAAACGTTTAAAAATGGTGATGTCGAAGAGGAAATTTTAAAAGGTATTAATTTATCCTTAAAAGAAGGAGAGATTACGGCATTGGTAGGTGCATCTGGTTCAGGAAAAAGTACGCTATTAACTATAGCTGCTGGACTGCAACCCGCAACGGATGGACAGATTCTTTTTGAGGGACAAAATCTAACGACTATGAACGAAGAACAAGTACGAAAGCTGCGTGCAAGTAAATTTGGCTTTGTTTTTCAGTTTGCTCATCTTGTACCTTTTCTTACCGTAGAAGAACAGCTGCTATTAATGTTGGATGTTGCTGGGTCTCCACTGAAGAAACATGAACAAAAGCATGAAGTAAATCGTTTATTACAGTTAGTTGGGCTGGCTCATCGTCAAGATGCTTATCCTTCTTCATTGTCAGGGGGAGAAAAGCAACGTGTAGCGATTGCACGTGCCATCATTCATCAACCGAAAGTGCTGTTTGCAGATGAGCCAACAGCAAGTTTAGATTCACAGCGTTCTAAAGAAATTATGATGTTATTAAGAACATTAACAAAAACTTTAAGTATCACAACATTATTAGTGACGCATGACGAAGAGATGCTAGCTTATACAGATCGTATTATTAAAATGAGCGATGGTGTGGTATTACAAAATAAGCAAGGCTCCCACTAGTAGGGAGCCTTTGTAGCGTTTAGGTTAAACGGGCATTACGACTCACTTTACAAACCATTCTCATTAACGCTTTGTGTAGAAAAGGAAAAATAGTAAAAATAACATCCATTGTTTTGCGCATTGGCATTGGACAAATGATAGGCTTATTTTGATGAACACCTTCTATAGCAATTTTTGCAATTCGCTGAGGTGAGATCATTTTTTGCTGCTGTAATTGTTTGGTGATAATTGATTTATCCATATGAATCGCCTTGGCGTTATCGAAAATAGGTGTATCCACAAACGTTGGACATAAGGCACTCACCTTAATCCCAAATTCCTCAGCCTCATAGTGTAGAGAGGTCGTTAATCCTATAACAGCATGTTTGGTAGTAGCGTATGCAGAAGAAAAAGGAGAAGGTCCTAACCCTGCAGCTGATGAGGTATTGATGATATGTCCAAAACCTTGTTTTTTCATAAGTGAATAACCTATTTGAGTACCATAAATGACACCCCATAAATTAATAGCCATAATTTCCTTCCAATCCTCAATAGTCGTTTCACCCAGCTCTCCGTACATAGCAATTCCAGCATTATTAAACAGATAATCTATCCGATGATATTCTTCAATTACACCATGAATGACAGATGCTACACTATTGTAATCGGTTACATTTAGTGGTACAAATTTTGCATGAACAGCATCATTATTTAACTGTGCTTCTAACATACGACCTTCTTGTTCTTGAATATCAGCAATAATGACAAATATATGTCGAGTAATTAATTCCTGGCAAATGGCCTTTCCTATCCCAGATACACCACCTGTAACAACAGCAATCTTTTTCATTTTTTAGGACCTCCCGATTTTGTCTCCTTCGTTTGCATAATGTTCAATGATAGAGCTATATTGCTGTGCCACTATATCAGCACCTTTACTATTTAAATGAACGCCATCCAAAGTTACATGTAGCCCTCTTTTTTGAGATAATTTATCGATGCGTAAAGGATTTTTGTAAAATAAAACATCTAGTAGAACTCTCATTACACTCGTATTAATAAAGCTTGAGCAGTCCAAATGTTCTAAATGCTCTTTAAAGAGATTTTGCATATTCACAAAATAAACATTGCCAGATTTCAATGCAATAGACTCCATAACGGACGTTAGCTCTTTTACTTCGTTGTTAGAGTGATTTTGAAGATCTTCTCCTACTAATGCTGGAGATACTAGCACAACATTTTTAGAAGCGGTATGTGCTTTCTCTAATACTTTGAGGCAGTACTCTTCGAATTCTATATGATCCTTCGTCACGGGTTGTGCTTGCACCTTTAATAATTTTGAATAGACGTCATTGACGCCTACCCAAAGAAAAAGGAGATCATAGGAGGATTGGAGTGGCGTTTTTTCCAAGCGAGTAAATAAACTTTTAATCGTCTCGCCTGGATTCCCAAGATTGTCAAATGAAATATGAGGATATTGCAGTTTTAAAAGATTATAAAATGAAACTCCTGGACGACCTTCTGTTAAGCTATCACCTATTAAACCTACTTTCATTTAAATCCCACCTTTTTTAATTTCTTTTAAGAAAATCGTTATTGCTTGTTGAAAGAGTGGTTCTAATGATTTCAAATGTTGAGTATTGGTAAGCTGACATAATCCGCCTAGCCATGTGCCTAGTAAGACGGTCCAAGTATCTACATCGCCATGAACAAATTCGTTTTGGTCGATGCCCTCTTGAAGAATTGCACGATAAGCATTCATAGGTGTAATAGCTAAATTGAATAACTGCTGTATAGAATCGGGGGTTGATTTAGGATTAGATGCCAGTTCCTGACCTGATTTTAGTAAAGGTGTTTGATACTCATAGAGGACATGTAGGGCCATACCATACAATTTTTCTGTTGATGTGGTGTATGAAGATTCTTTTTGCAACCATTTGTCATGCCAATTTTTCATTGATTGCTGCGCTAAAAGCACAAATAACTTTTCCTTATTTTCGAAATGATAATAAATATGTCCTTTACTGTAACCAGAAACCTTCGAAATATCGCCAACAGATGTTTGATTATAGCCATGTTGAGAAAATAATTGGGTGGCATGTTTGATAATTTCAAGCTTTGCCTTGTCACTGTCATAGCGTCTTTTATTCAATGTTGTACTCCTTTAATGATTTGAACAATCGTTCTAATTTAATTATACATAATTTTCTAATTAAATAAATAGGTAAAATTTTTATTTGAAATACGGTTGTAAAGGAAGGAAATTCCAATTGTTTGTTGAATTATTTGTTATGCTTAAAAAAGGGGGATTTGTATGGGAAGAGTGATTGGCTTTGAATTAAATAGTCAGGAACCGAAGAAAGCGGCAGCTTTTTATAGCAAAGTGTTTGGCTGGAGGATAGCGGCTCCAAATTGGGATTATTGGCCAGTTACAACTGGGCATGAAAGCAAAATTGGGATTAATGGTGGTATTAGCAAAGGACCTAGTGATTATCCACATGGTACACGAATTCAGATTGAAGTGGATGCAATGGATGAAGTTATTGAGCAGGCAACCAGCAATGGGGCTACTATTTTACGTGGAAAAATGGAGTTTGAGGACTTTTATCTTGCTTATTTGATGGATCCGACTGGCATAGAAATTGGATTAATTCAACATAAAAATAACGAATAAAGTCTCTTTCAGAAGAGTCTTTTTTCATTTTTAGCATAACTACACGTCTTTATGGGTAAAGAATCGATGGAGGAGGGATAATGTGAGGAACATATTGAAATTAGTATGTTTGATCCTGATAGCGATTGGCATAATACCGAGGGAAGTGCAGGCAGCCAGCTTTAAAGATTTAACGGATGATACCTTGATGACAGAAATCCATTATTTAGTAGAGCAGGATATTGTGAAGGGCTATTCCAATCAGTTATTCAAGCCGAATGATTATGTAACGAAAGCACAGGTAGCTGTTATGCTAACACGTGCTTTGGGGCTAAACACAATCAACATACAAAACCCCAATTATCAGGATGTAACGCCAGCTAATAAATACTACAAAGAAATAGCTGCTGTACAAAAAAAAGGAATATTTGATGCAGCCCATAAATTTAACCCAGATGCACCGTTAACTAGAGCGGAAATGGCTATTGTGCTAAATAGGGCTTTCCAATTAAAAGGGTCAGATCCTTATTATTTTACAGATGTGACGGAGCAGACATATGGTTATAAAGAAATTTTAACACTGGCTCATAATCATTTGGTAAGGGGCTATGAGAATGGTGAGTTTAAACCTAATGCTCCTGTTACACGTGCCCACTTCTCAGCTTTTTTAGCGCGAGCATTGACTCTTTCTAAGCCTAGTTTGCTAAAGGACCCCGCGTTTGTTTATACGTATGGCTATTATTCTTTAAGTGACCATAAGCGGTATACCTTGAGCTATCGATATAAGCAACATGACGGTAAAAATGATGTATGGACAGTCAAAAATATTAGCACAGGACAAACTCTTTCTGATGAGCTTTTATATGGTCATGATCGTGTATATGGTCAAGCCATTGCTAGTGACGCTAATACACATTATGATTTATATATGGAACTACCACTTAGAATAGGGGTTATTTTACATGAAGATGATCCAGGGGTTACTGCAGGAGAACGAGTAACTGTAAAATCAACGAATGGTACAGTACAAGCTGGAGAAGTGCAATATACGGGTGTAATTATAGTAGAGAAAAGGTCAGTATATAGTGATGTGGTAAAAACTTATTATTTCGTAGATGATATTGGTTTAGTCAAGGAACTACACAATGATAAAGTTGTATTTGAACTATTCAATCGGACAATGAAATAATCAGGAAAGGAAAGCAAGCCACTGATGGACTCGCTTTCCTTTATTGTTGTAAAGAGATATGAAAAAAGCGCTGTAGAGCTTGCAGCCATTCCTTCTCAGTGTTTGTTGTATAGGTAGTTAAGGATTGCCCTTCGTAAATTCTAAATTCATTGTTCATCATCGTGTGACGTCCACGAATAGTTCGAATCATGGCAATTTTATTTTTTTGTTTAGAGAGTCGTGGGGCAAATTTTGCATCATTTGCATCATCATGAAAACAATAAAGCAAACGCCATTGTTGCTTGGTTAGTTCAAAAAGCATCCAACCATTTTCTTCATCATACTCTACTTTATACAATTCTCGGCCTTCGCGATGCTGATATCCTGCTATTAACGGTACTGGTTTACAAGGCGCTAAAGCACCAACGCCTACATCTGAAATATAGGATTGTTTTGCATCTTTTACTAGTAATAGCTGGTGCATGGGTATATCTTCAGGAGGAGAGTGTTCTTCAACATTACGCCAAAACTGAGCATAGCGATTGGTAACTGAAAAGCCGAGCTCCCGTAAAAGCCAGCTAAATAAAATATTCAGTTCAAAACAATTGCCCCCACGTCTTTCTATAATAATCTTTTGAAATAAATCAGGAATAGAGAATGAGATACCGAGGTTCAAGGCAACATCTAAATTTTCATAGGGAATCGTCAATAGATGCTTTGTTTGTAGCTGTCCAAGTAGTTGGACGGTAGGCTCTAAGGTTCCTTGAAATTGAATATGCTGTAAATATTGCTGAATCTGTGCATTCATAAAATCGCCTCACTTCCTTATTAATAACATAACCGAAACAGCATCAGAATACACGCATAATATTAAGAGGGAAATGATAGAAAAATAGCTAAATAACTTGTAGAATTAATATATTAGCTACTATAAAGTGAAATATTTCCCAGTATAGTTAATGAATAAGAAATTAAGGTAGGTATGATAAGGAAAATGAAATGGATCGAAGTCAATACATATGACGAAATGAGCGAAGTGGCCGCAAATATTTTTTTAAAGCAAATACAGAAGAAGCCCAATAGTGTTCTAGGATTAGCAACTGGTGGTTCACCTGTAGGAATGTATAAAGAATTAGTAGCGCGATATCAAGCCGGTCAATTAACATTTAAGGATGTACAAACTTTTAATTTAGACGAATATGTAGGTCTTAAGCGCTCAAGTCCTGCAAGTTATTGGACTTTCATGCACAACAATCTATTTAATGGTGTAAATATTAAACAAGAAAATATACATTTGCCAAATGGTGAGGCAGAGGATTTAGCTGCTGAATGCAAGGCATATGATGCAAGGATTGATGCAGCAGGAGGTATTGATTTACAGCTTCTTGGAATTGGCGTAAATGGTCATATAGGTTTTAATGAGCCAGGTACACCGTTCGATTCGATGACGAATATTGTTGAATTAACGGAATCGACAAGAACAGAAAATGCGATTTACTTTGATGACGCAGCAGATGTCCCAATACATGCCATTACGATGGGCATTCAATCGATTATGAAGGCGAAGGAAATTGTCCTGATTGCCTTTGGTGAAAAGAAGATGGAGGCCATCCAAAAATTAAAAAGTGGCCATATTACTGAAGATTTCCCTGCAAGCCAATTATTAAAACATCCTAACGTCACGATTATTTATGGCGGTACCAATTAACAATAAAAAGCAAAGCCTTCTTATGATTGAAGTCTTTGCTTTCTTGTTTTTCTGATTACCATATGAGCAAGGAATATACGCTCCAGCAAATTACTGCTACAATAACAATTAAATCAACCTTGTTGAAGAGAAAGGTTACTGTTCAAGAGTCTGAAGGTTCCTATCGCTAGAATGTCGATAGTTTCTCCTCAAGAAGTAAATGATCGTATAGAATCATGGGAAGAAGAGGCAATAATAGATAAGTGCCTCACATCAGTATAGAGGCAAGCTTAAGGAAAATAAGAGGAGGAATGAACGTGAAAAATACCGTACCACGTTTACAAAAGGGAGATCTAGTTGGTGTAGTTGCCCTATCAAGTGTAGTAAATCATGAAAAGCTAGGGGACGCATTATCTTTTTTAGACGAGTTGGGTCTTCACTATATTGTAGGGGATACGATCCATGCAACGCATGATTATTTAGCTGGTAGTGATGAAGTTAGGCTAGCTGATTTTCATGAAATGGTAAAAAATCCTGAAGTGAAAGCTATTTTTTGTGTAAAGGGTGGCTATGGCTCTGCTCGCATAGCTGAAAAAATTGATTATACGTTATTAGAGGAAAATCCAAAAATTTTCTGGGGCTTTTCAGATATTACCTATTTGCATTGTGCGATCAATGAGTACGCCAATTTAGTAACATTCCATGGACCTATGTTAATGGCGGCCAATAAAATGGATGAACTATCGAAAAAAATGTTTGTACAATTATTTTCCCCCATTGAAATACAATACACGGAGTCAATTTCTCCTTTAACAACCATTGCTGGAGGGGTGGCACGCGGTGAATTAATAGGAGGAAATCTGTATCGTCTTGTCAGCACATTAGGCACTAAATTTGAGATACAAACAGAAGGTAAGATTTTATTGATAGAGGAGTTAGCAGAATCCATTCCTAATATTGATTCGATGTTACAGCAATTAAAGCAAGCTAGGAAAATTGAGCAACTAGCAGGTGTTGTCATTGGTTCCTTTACACAAACAGAAGCGAATGAAACAGCCTTACATAATTTAATGAAAGAGTATTTTGGAGACTTAGGTATTCCTGTTGTGGCAGGTTTTAAAATAGGACATGAATCAACCAATGTAGGCATTCCCTTGGGGGTAGACGCCTATTTAGATGCAGAGGAAAAAGTGTTGAAGATATTACCAGGTGTGTATTGACTATAGGGAGATGTTAAATGATATGGATATTGAGAAAAAGCTCTATGAGGCAGCCGTCCAATTAGTGGAGAAAAGATATCCGTCAGGATGGGGTGGAGCGGCGGCTTTGTATTCGGAGGACGGGCATATTTTAACTAGTGTTGCACCAGAGGTCATCAATGCAGCTACTGAATTATGTATGGAAACGGGTGCTATTCTGGAGGCACATAAATTGAATACAAAGGTGACACATTCGATTTGTGTTGCTAGAGAAAATGAAAAATCTAAATTCGTAGTACTGACACCCTGTGGGGTCTGCCAAGAAAGACTCTTTTATTGGGGAGAGAATGTGAAAGCAGCAGTTACGAATACAGACGATACACTACTATTTAAAACTTTAAAAGAGATACAACCCTATCATTGGTATAAGGCCTATGAACAATAATGCAAAAAAGACGTTACATAAAAATGTAATGTCTTTTTACGTTTGCCTTAATAAGGCTCAGCATTATGGCCTTTATCTATCGCATTTTGAGGGGCTTGATCTCCATCAATATTGCCAAGTGGCTTTGAAGTTGAGGATTCCTTTCTAGCCTTATGCAACCCTTCTTTTAGCAAACGACCATATTCTTCATCTGCTTCTTCCGCAAGTGCAATCATGGCATTTTGTATCTCCATATGACAGACCGATAAATCACGAATTAAATTGGCAAGCAGTTCATCGCGCTCCCATTGCTCAAAGTTACGATAAGTTTCGCCAGCTTGCTTGGTATTACTTTGACGGTCAATGGATTCTCGAACAAGGTTGCCTTCTACATATGGAGTATATTCCTTACCATCCTGTGTTGCTTCCTTTAAGCCATTTAACATGGAGGGCTCATAATTAATATGTGGATTTTGACCAGGTGCTAAATCTCGTTTATACATCATTTGCCCACCGCTTTGATTGGTTGCTACACGTTTTTTTGGCGCATTAATTGGCAATTGAAGATAGTTAGCTCCTACACGATGACGCTGTGTATCCGAATAAGAGAATGTACGACCTTGCAACATTTTATCATCAGAGAAATCTAAGCCATCGACTAGTACGCCCGTACCGAAAGTAGCTTGTTCTACCTCTGCAAAATAGTCCTCAGGATTTTTGTTTAACACCATTTTACCGACTGGATACCATGGGAATTGATCGTTTGGCCAAAGCTTTGTGTCATCCAATGGATCAAAATCAAGCTCAGGATGTGGACCATCCTCCATAATTTGAACATGTAACTCCCATTCAGGAAATTCTTCACGTTCAATCGCATCATATAAATCCTGTGTGGCATGATTAAAATTTTTCTGCTGAATTTCTTCTGCTTCTTTTTGTGTTAAGTTTTTAATGCCCTGAAGTGGTTCCCAGTGATATTTGACGAGGACCCCTTTGCCTTCCTGATTAACCCACTTATACGTATTGACGCCAGAGCCCTGCATCATACGATAGTTAGCTGGAATACCCCAAGGTGAATATACAAATGTAACCATATGGAAGGATTCTGGTGAGCTAGCACAAAAATCAAAGAAACGTTCAACGTTCTGAATATTAGTAATAGGATCAGGCTTAAATGCATGAATCATGTCAGGGAATTTCATGGCATCACGGATAAAGAAGATTTTTAAATTATTACCAACTAAATCCCAGTTGCCATCCTCTGTATAAAATTTTACAGCAAAGCCTCGTGGATCTCGTAATGTTTCAGGAGAGTGTCCACCATGTATAACCGTTGAAAAACGGACAAATACAGGTGTTTTTTTTCCTTTATCCTGAAAGACCTTTGCCCGAGTATATTTAGAAATAGGTTCATTGCCTACAACACCATATGTTTCAAAATAACCATGTGCACCAGCACCGCGAGCATGAACAACTCGTTCCGGTACTCGCTCCCTGTCAAAATGACTTATCTTCTCTAGAAAATCATAATTTTCAAGTGTTGCAGGACCGCGATTACTGACTGTTCGTAAATTTTGATTGTTAGTAATGGGATGCCCCTGTCGATTTGTCAATGTTGTATCTTGATCATGTGTTGAATCATTTTTCTGCGTCATCGTATGACCCCTTTCCAATAGATACGTCCATTTTGTCCTTGAAAGGGGTAATTTAGACATAGGGAATTTTTACATATTCGCTAATAAAAAAAGCTCTCCATACATAAATGTAGGAGAGCCTTGGATGGTGTTTTCAAATGGAATCAAGTTTTTTGAGTATGGCCTTTACCTATAGTTGGTCATTAGTCATGGGTCATACAGTAACAGGTAACTTGTTATTGGTTTTAATCTAATTAGCCGTAAAGCTAAATTTGAAAACAGCACATCCAACTCGGTTTGGAGTCTCACCGCCCCGAGACTAGAAATAGCGGGAATCATCAAAGTTAATTTGTATACTGTAATTTTTTGAATTAATAAGATTGGATAATTTATGTGCCTCTTTTTCAAGCTTCATTGCGCGCTCCCGATAGTCGTCAGGCTCATATAATGCAATCTCGTATAGAATTGCTCCATCACCATAGCCAAAACGAACACTTTCTTTTTCCCGCATACTAAATTCTTTACATAACTCAGCCTCAGCACGAAGCTGTGTAGCTAATTCGATAGCTTCTACTAGTGCGAGTTTCTGATCTTTAAATTCTACTGTGTTTTGGATGTTTGCTTCATATACTAGACGATCTAGTGTACGGGTATCTAGACGAACTTGTGCCAATTCGGTTTCGATAAGGGGGAGTGCACGGTTACTTGTTTTAGGAGTCTGTCCCTTTTCTACTGTCACAAAAGCACTACGATGTAATTCACTAATAAGCTCTTGTGTTTTTTTTCCTAAAATACTTTTTAGTTTAACAGCTTCTGCAAGATTGATCACGCAAACACGTCCTTTTTATAAACTTGTAGATGGTGCATTGTTTGATAGGAGGGCAATTTGATAGTCACCTCCATGAATTTGGTTAAACATTTTGCCTGCTGACGCCAAAAGGTCATTCGCTGCTTCATGTGTTAATGAGGGTCTGAGATAAAAAATCTGTAGCGCCTCAGTCGTATCCTCTGTAACGGCTGTACGTTTAGAATCGACAAATGGAGAACCAAATGCTCCCTTCTCATCACGACTGTAGAGGATCTTGTTGAATGTATTAAAACGCCCATTTAAACCCTCATAACCAATGTCTTCATGGCCAAGAGCTATTTCTACATATCCTTTCATAAAGGCTATATCATATAGACCAACTGGAATTTCATATTGAAGAGAGAAGAAGTTATTTAAATCTACAGCAGAATGAAATGGTGTTACATAGTTTTGTTTACTAATTCGCCGCATAAGACTTTCTGCTGAGTGTCGATAACGATTTGGATCTGAACCTAGCTTTTTCCAAAATACTCGCCATTCAGCAATACCCTCACGCTGGTTCACAGGAAAATCCTGCATGTCTAGAAAAAGGTTTTCTTGATACAATTGCATCCGACCTTTAATCATTTGAGGGGATTCTGCTACAACAATTTTGGTATAATGAATAATGCCGATTTTTAGCTCGGGATGTTGTGTTAATAGAGATTCATTAATGGAAATTTCCAAAGAACATCACCTACTTTATCTATTTCTATTATTGTATCATGTAAGGAGTTGGAAATAAAATGAACATACATGACCTACAGCGAGACTTTGTGGCATATGCAAGAGCCATTGGCGTTGATAAAATAGGTTTTACAACAGCAGCTCCCTTTACAGAATTAAAAAACCGACTGCGTCGCCAGCAGGAGCTTGGTTATCAGTCTGGCTTTGAAGAAAGTGATATTGAAAAACGTACCGAACCCCTTCAATTATTAAACGAAGCAGAGAGTATTGTCTCGATAGCCGTTGCCTATCCCTCCCGTATGCAAAATGCACCCATTGGTAAAAAGGGAGCTAGAAGAGGAATATTTTGCCGTGCTTCATGGGGTGTCGATTATCATACAGCAATTCGTGAACGTTTGAAGTTATTATCTGCTTGGCTTGAGGAGCGTGTCGAAGGTGTACGTATCGAGTCGATGGTTGATACAGGTGCACTTGTAGACCGTGCTGTAGCAGAACGCGCAGGCATAGGCTGGAGTGGTAAAAACTGTTCGATTATAACACCTGAATTCGGGTCATATGTGTATTTAGGAGAGCTCATAACCAATGTTCCATTCTCGCCAGATAAGCCAATGGAGGATGAGTGCGGGGAATGTCGCTTATGCTTGGATGTTTGTCCAACGGGTGCATTAATCCAAGGAGGGCAATTGGATGCACAACGTTGTATTGCCTTCCTCACTCAAACGAAGGGAACACTTCCTGATGAGTTTCGTAATCACATTGGTAATCGCCTCTATGGTTGTGATACATGCCAGACTGTGTGTCCCAAAAATAAAGGGAAGATTAATTGGATTCATGATGAATTTATACCGGATCCAGAGCTTGCCAAACCATTATTAACACCACTATTAACGATTTCCAATAGAGAATTTAAGGCCAAGTTTGGCCACGTTTCTGGTTCATGGCGAGGTAAAAAGCCTATTCAACGAAATGCCATCCTTGCACTGGCCCATTTTAAAGAGGAAGCGGCTATACCAGATCTCATCAACCTTTTGAAGAACGATGATCGTCCAGTCATACGAGGCACATCAGCATGGGCTTTAGGGAAGATAGGCGGAGAACAGGCTAAGTCTGCCCTATATGACGCGGAAGCTAATGAGCAGGACGAAGAAGTATTGAACGAAATTCACAAAGGTTTGCAGTTTTTTCATGAATGAAGAGAAAAAACACTCCATTAAATGAGTTCCACTTAAAGAAATTTTTATAATAAGGAAGTGTATCGTTATGCCATTGCATATCGTTTTATATCAACCAGAAATTCCAGCGAATACAGGAAATATTGCTCGCACTTGCGCTGGTACAAATACATCATTACATTTAATTCGTCCACTAGGCTTTTCAACCGATGATAAAATGTTAAAGCGGGCAGGCTTAGATTATTGGCATAGTGTGAATATTGTTTATCATAATTCACTGGATGATTTTATAGAGTACTCTAGAGATGGAGATGTATATTTAATCGAAACATATAGTGATGAGCCGTTCACCACACATGATTTTAGTAATAAAGAGCGTGACATTTACTTTATGTTTGGAAAAGAAACAACAGGCTTGCCAAAAGACTTTGCGTATGAACGTCGTAATATGTGCTTGCGTATTCCACAAAGTGATCATGTCCGTTCACTCAACTTATCTAATACGGCTGCGATTGTTATATATGAGGCATTACGACAACAGGGATATCCAGGTTTACATTAATAAAAGCAGTTCTCATTTGTGAGAACTGCTTTTTACTAAAATTTTAATAATACAACATTTCCAGCTGGATCTTCAGTTTGGAATCCACCGTCTATATCGATAACACGTGCACCAATTGTGCGAAGGTTTGCTTTCATCATGGATGCTTGTTCTTCATTATCTAAACGCAGTGAGAACGTTTTTAAGCCTACTTGGTTTTCTCCAAGCTTTGGAGCATTTTCTGAGTGCCAAGTGTTTAAGCCAATGTGATGGTGATAGCGGCCAGTAGAAATAAATAATGCCTGTGAACCATAGCGTGCCACAATATCATAGCCTAAGCCCTTTGTGTAAAATTGTTCAGCCTCTGCCAAGTTCGAAACAGATAAGTGAATATGTCCCATCACTGTACCTGATGGGAGGCCATCCCAATTTCCATCACCTTCTTCTAAAATCGATCGAATATTTAGTGGCTCTGTTACCATATTCACTTGGTCCTGATGCCAATCCCATACATTTTCAGGGCGATCTGCGTATACCTCAATACCATTATGATCAGGATCATTTAAATAGAGTGCTTCACTGACAGCATGATCAGAAGCCCCAAGATATACTCCTTTTTCGTGAAAATGCGTTATAATATTTGCCAAATCACGACGAGTTGGTAATAGTAATGCAAAGTGATAAAGTCCAGTCGTCATGCTAAGCTTTTCTTCCACTGTGTCTGGTTGGACTATTGTTAATAGTGCAGTATGTCCATCTGCTGTTAAAGTAGCTTTATGTGATTCTTGGTGTAAAACGTTGAAGCCAATAACCTCTTGATAAAATGTTAAAGAACGTTGAAGATCGCTTACTTTTATTTCAACATTTGTTACATATGTGTTAGGTTTTTCATGAAAATGCATATAGAATACCTCCGGTAAGTTATTTTTATTCATTTAGTTACTTTATGTAAGTTAGTTTATTTTAATAATAACTGAAAGTCAAGTAAGTTATTTTTTTATTGTCGACAAAAAAGAAAATCACTAAGCATATCTAATGCTTAGTGATTTTCTCGAGGTATTATTTATCCGCTTTGTAATCGCCTTCGTACCCAGCAGTAAAAATAGCTGTTAAGAAAGCAACTGTTACACCAATGATTAATAATAGTTTCATGGAAGTAACCCTCCTCATGTAATAAAGACATCTCTATTTAGTATAGCCTATCTACTATAAAAATGAAACGACATACCTGAATAAAATATGTCAGAAATGGTTCAAACGTATAATTATCGGGAAAACTATTAAGGAGGTGATTAGTATGAAAAAAAAGGTGCCAAACATTGAAAATGGTACGATGGCGAGAGATATGAAGGAATTAAAAGATTTGGGCAAACAAATGGAACATTTACGTGATGGTCTAGAGCTTGCGGATGATGAGCGTATTGCAGATCCTATTCAATTGGAAAGTATCGAGGAAAAGGATGAATAGTGGTAAATAACAGTAGCTTCCTTATTTTTCTTAAATCCAATTTTTTGTATAATGGTACTAGGAAAAAGAAAGGGGTTGTGATTCGTGTATTTACAATCATCGAAAACATTATCAAATGGAGTAGAAATGCCTCGTTTCGGCTTAGGTGTTTATAAAATGACAGATCATGAAGAAACATTACAATCCATCGATACAGCGCTGAAGTTTGGTTATAGAGCTATCGATACAGCATCTTTGTATGGGAATGAAGCAGAGGTAGGAGAAGCTATCCGTTATTCAGGTATACCACGTGAGCATATTTTTGTTACCACAAAAGTATGGAATAATGACCAAGGATATGATGAAACCTTACGGGCTTTTGAAGTATCGCTAAAGAAACTTAAGATGGATTACGTAGATTTATATTTGACACATTGGGCTGTTCCAGAAACATTTGAGGAAACTTACCGCGCTATTGAGCGCCTATACGATGAAAAACTAATTCGAGCAACTGGTGTGTCGAACCATCATGAGCATCATTTAGAAAAAATACTAGCAAAGGCCAATATTGCTCCAATGGTTAATCAGGTGGAAATGCATCCGTATTTACAGCAACAAGCATTAAGTGCATATTGCCATGAACATCAGATTGCTGTCACTGCATGGTCACCGTTAGGGCGAGGTGGCGTACTTGATGATTCTACTATCTTAGAAATTAGCAAGGAAATCGGCAAGACCACTGCTCAGGTAGTGTTACGCTGGCATTTACAAAATGACACATTAATTATTCCTAAATCAGTGACACCAAGTCGAATTGAAGAAAATGCACAGATTTTTGACTTTGAATTAACACAGACTCAAATGGAAAAGATAGCGTCATTAAATCGTAATCAACGATTTGGGCAAGATCCAGATCATTTCAAATTTGATTTTTAGTTCTATATATAAATCCCGCTCTCGTTATTGAGAAGCGGGATTTTTTGATAATTGTTCGTCCTTGACGGTAATGCGTTTATTTAAAAATGGATGGTCAAATTCTAATTGGATAGCATGGAGTTCATAATCACCACTAGCAGTTTCTCTTGCGCCGTACATAGTATCACCAATAATGGGATGACCGATGTAGGCTAGATGTACACGGATTTGATGTGTTCGACCAGTTTCAAGAATCAAATGGACCACACAAGAATTCTTGTAGCGTGAAACGACTTCATAATGGGTCACTGCATGCTGTCCAGTTTGCGACACGACACGTCTAGAAGCGTGATGGCGATCCTTACCAATAGATTCAGAAATGGTACCCGATGAGGAGCGTATATTTCCTTGTACTTCCGCTGCATATGTCCGAATAATAGATTTTTCTTCAATCATTCGATCGAAAATTGATTTCGCTAAAGGATGCTTGGCTACAAGTAATAAACCTTGTGTCCCTTTATCTAATCGATGGACATGCTCTGCATAAATACCACCTTGTTCTTGAATATGTGCCATAACATGGTTCATACATGTATGGGTATCTCGGTCATCATTAGGGTGAGTTGCCATACCCTTTGGCTTCGATACGATTAAGCAATGATCATCCTCATAGACTATATCAATCGCACAAACAGGTGTTGGTTTATAGCTAGACGCTGGGATTGGGAATGTAAATTTGACAATAGTGCCGACTTGTAAAGGAGTATTCCATTGAACAAGTTCATTATTCTCTAAAGTAATAGCTTTTGCCATACGTAATTCATGTACGAGCTTTTTACCTAGTCGCCAGTGATTACGTAAAAGTTCCTCAATCGTTAAGTTATCTTCATTAAATGCATAAAGAAACATTGATCTTCCTCCGTAGAAAAGACCGTATTCTAATGGTAGAACACGGTCTTTTGATTATTTTACAGCTTTTGTAGCTTTGATTAAATAGAAGCTTGCCCCTGCAATTAAAATAAATGCAGTTAATGCTAAAAATGGGATAGTAATAAAGCCTAACCAATTAATATATTGTCCTGTACATGATACGGCGCCACAAGAAGGGGCACTATCCGCTAAAAAGCTAAGCTTTTGAATGCCATAATGATAGAGTGAGATACAGCCTCCGATAACAGAAAAAACCGCTGTTGTAACAGCAATACGAGCATTTTTTTGTATAAAGGCTACAGTGGCCATAATGACAATCGGGTACATAAAAATACGCTGTATCCAACATAATTTACACGGTTCATAATGACGAATTTCAGAAAAGTATAATGAACCAAGTGTAGCTACAGCAGATACTATCCATATAAATAATAAGCCATTTTCCTCTTTTTTAGACATATCAATTCTCCCCTTTATAAAAACACTACTTGTACGATTATAGTTGTTCTAGTTTTATATGTAAATTAACTTACGCAAAATAAGGAAGATAATTTCAGTCTAAAGTATGAACGGCTAATGAAGACGAGCCTAACGCCTTAATGGTATCATTAATAATAGTAATGCTAAAGAAGAGGTGTTTTCGTGAAGGAAAATGAGCATTCCAATATAAGTATATTAAAGGAAATTGCAGAACTATTAAATGAAGAAACTGAAATCGTTACGATGCTAAAAGGGGCCCTTATCCAATTTTTAAATGGCACGAATTTTGAAACAGGCTGGATTTTTTTTATTGATGCAAAGGGACGCTCGGAGCTTGTTGTTCATGAAAATTTACCTGAGGCATTGGAATTTAAAAACTGTCACTATTTAAATAAAGGTGGCTGCTGGTGTGTATCTCGTTATCGTAATGAGGAGCTAAAAAAGGCATCTAATATTATTGAATGTCAACGTATTGAAAGTGCAATCGCAGCTAATGTTGGGGATCATGAAGGAATTACCCATCATGCCACTGTGCCCCTTCAATCAGGGCAGGAACGTTTTGGTGTACTAAATGTAGCTTCTAAGGATACGGTACGTTTTTCTGAGGAGGAGCTAGCTCTATTGGAGTCAGTAGCATTTCAGATGGGTTCTGCTATAAAGCGAATTTTACTGACGAAACAAGAGCAAGAAATGGCCCTTGTAAAGGAGCGCAATCGTCTAGCAAGGGATTTACATGATTCTGTCAATCAACTATTATTTTCGGTTACGCTAACGGCGAGAGCTGGTATTGAAATGACACAGGATAGTGATGTGAAAGAAACATTTAAAGAGATACAGCATTTAACTCAGGATGCGCTTACAGAGATGCGAGCATTGATTTGGCAGCTACGACCAAAGGGATTGGAAAATGGCTTACTGGAAGCGATAAAAGTATATGCTGAGATGCTTGGCTTAAAATTACATGTTACGGTTTCAGGAGTCCTACAATTTCCATCGCGCATTGAAGAGACATTATTTCGAGTAGCTCAAGAGGCTTTAAATAATGTGCGACGCCATGCTGGTGTTTTAGAGGCAGCACTTTATATTACCGTCACGTCTACAGATATTTTATTGGTTATACGCGATGAGGGACGAGGGTTTGTCATTGACAATAATACGAAGCTATTGTCAATGGGCTTACAATCCATTAAGGACCGTGCAAAATCAGTGGGTGGCACTGCTGACTGGGTAAGTGAAATGGGCAAAGGTACGGAACTGCTAATCCGCTTGCCATACTAAGGGGGAGAGGACATGATACGTGTATTAATTGCAGACGATCATCACGTAGTGCGTCGAGGATTATTGTTTTTCTTAAAGACACAAAAAGATATTGAGGTTGTTGGAGAGGCAAAAAATGGACATGAAGCCGTATCATTAGCAGAAAGTATCCAACCAGATATTATTTTAATGGATTTAGTGATGCCTGAGTTGGACGGCATACAGGCGACAAAGCGCATTAAAGCAAAATTTCCAAAAATAGAGATTTTAATGCTGACAAGCTTTTCAGATAGGGACCATGTTGTCCCTGCAATGGAGGCAGGGGCAGCAGGCTATCAATTGAAAGATATTGAGCCAGATGAATTGGTTTTATCAATTCGTCGCATTATGCGTGGCGAAAATACATTACACCCAGAGGCTACAACCACACTTGAAATGGATCGCCAGGAGGCACAGAATGCCCCACATTCGTTAAATCCATTAACACCTCGTGAACAGGATGTGCTGGCAGAGCTAACAAAAGGGAAAAGTAATCGAGAAATTGCATCCTCATTGTTTGTTACAGAAAAAACAGTTAAAACTCATATTTCTAATATATTTACAAAATTACAAGTACAAGATCGTACCCAGGCTGCTCTATATGCGGTTAAGCATGGTTTGACAGAGGGAAGCGGTAGCTAAAGCAAAAACGACGAGTTTCTACAATGTGTAGGAGCCCGTCGTTTTTAGTGTGGTTATTTACTTTCCACAAATAATTTTTTTGATATCTCTAATAAAGTAGAACTTGGAGGTAATGCTAAATCCTCTTTTAGTTTTTGTTTATACGTTAGGAAAATTTTGTGCGCCTGCTCATGAAGACCCGCCTGAATTAATGTGTATAAATAGTGCTCAAGCTTTTGTTCATTATAGGGATCATATTCTAACAAAGCATGTAAAAATTCAATTGCTTTATCAGTATCTGAAAAAACGGTAGTTTGGAACCCTTTTTCTAATAACTCTATGTATGATTTCGTTAATCTATCCTTATAGGCTTTTGCCCATTCATAATCATCGAATACAAATAAACCATTTTTATAAATTGCTAGACATTGATGAATTAAAGATATAGAAGGAAATTCTAATCGTGAAAAATCCTCATGAAGTTTTTGAAAATCATATAAGTCACACACGAGACTTGGTTTTTCAAAAATATAGTATTTATTTGAAAAAACAATACAGTTTTCATAGCCAATTGTATTTAATGTTTTTCGTAAGTACGACAAAGCTGTATGAAGATTTGATTTGGCTCTTACATAATCTAAATCTGGCCAAAGTATTTCAATTAAATAATCTCGGTGAATCGGGATATTTGGATGCAAAATAAAATAAGCAAACAATTCCTTCGTCTTTTCGGTTTTAAATGCCACTAAGCTTTTATTGCTATAAACAGCAAATTGATCAAAGCATTGTACGTTTAATAACGTTTGAGTTGCCTGTTGAAGCATTTGTTGTATTGAAAATTCATGCTCAATACGAGTCACCGTTTTTTCTAAACGAGCATGGCTGATAGGTTTTAATAAATAGTCAAGCCCACCAATTTCATAAGCCTGTAAAGCAAATTCATGATAGGAAGTAATAAAAACAACACTGACATGTGGACGCTCTGTTTTAATCATGTCTGCTACTTCAAGTCCAGAAAGTTCTTTGAGTTTTACCTCTAAGAATAGAACCTCAAATTCTATCGAGGGCAGCTCATTAAGAAATACTTCTACACTAGTAAAGGTTTGGATAACCTGAATTTGTTGAAATACTTGTAATTTATTTTGAAAATAATGTAAAGCTAAAGGTTCATTGTCTATTAAAACGGCTCGAATCACATCAAACTCTCCTTTTTACAATTAAATTAAAAACCATTAAACTCTAGTTCATTTTGGTTGAAAAGGCTTTCTATATATACTGAAAGGGCATGAAAAGATAAAATCACTTAATTTCTCTATTAAAAATTTGATACTAGAATAAAGCAATTTGTAGTAGGTCTTCCACAGGCGAGAGTTAGTAATCCTGTGGGGGTGTCACATCACGCCAAATCCTTTCTTAGAAAGTATTCGCCGTTCATTATATAGAAGAAAGAAGTTTTTTATTTGTGTTAAGAGAATTGAAATAATTGTTTAGGCGTTTATGTATCAAACTATTCTTATAAAAAATTGAAACAGTTTATATTTAGTAGGAATTAAATGCTGTTAGAGATTGACTTTTAAAAGTAATATTTTTTCTTATATTGTAAAAATAGTATAATGATTGTAATAATTAATCAGGCGTTATTATAGTACATTTGTCTTAAATAAAACTCAAAAAGTACTTAAAAAATACTTAAAAATATAGGATGATAGTAATTAAAATGCATTTTGCTGAGAAAAAAATAAGATCTTCTAAGAAAGGGGCTTCGCTATGAAATTAGAGCGTCTGCTAACAATGATAATGATATTAATCAATAGAAAAAAGGTAACAGCACAAGAATTAGCAGAATTATTTAATGTGTCGGTCCGTACTATTTATCGAGATATTGAAACGCTAAGCTGTGCAGGGATACCAGTTATTAGCCAACAAGGGGTGCACGGAGGAATTAGCTTAATAGATGGCTATCGTGTAGATAAACAGGTTTTAACAAAGGAAGAGCTTGCGTCTCTGACAATTGCCATTAAAAGTGCTTTGACTACCTATGAAGATTCACACGCATTAGCTGTTCTCGAAAAGCTAACAAGTATTGCAGATGATCATGTAACACAAACCATTGACCACTTATTTGTGGATCTGAGTCCATGGGGGCCAAACATCCTGTTTAAAGAACATATTACGAGTTTAAAAAGTGCTATAGAAAATAGGCATTGTGTAAGCTTTACTTATACCACGGCGCATGGAGAGATAACAAAGCGAGTGGTGGAACCTCATACAATAGTTCAAAAAGGGAAGACTTGGTATTTATACGGCTATTGCACATTAAGAATGGACTTTCGTCTATTTAAACTGGCAAGAATAAAGAACTTAATGCAAGAAGATTTACACTTTGAGCGGAAGGAAATTAATTTAAGTGAACTTCCATGGGGGAAGGAATGGTATCAGCCACAAAACGTAGTCGATTTAGTAATTAGTTTTGATACGGCTATAACAACATTAGTGGAAGAATCTTTTGGAGTAGCATATGTTGATCATGGGCAGGACAAAATTTATATATCTATACCAGAGGATGAGTGGCTTTACGGTTTTTTACTTAGTTTTGGCAATCGCATAAAAGTATTAGAGCCGCCCCACATAAGGGACATACTTCAAAAACGTGCGCATGAAATTGCTCAATTATATAATCCGGATAATAGTTGACAGACAGTTGTCAGGTTTCCTTTGCTATAGTAAGGACAAATAAAGCGAAGGGTGGAATCAACAATGATGCAAAGCTATTGTCAAAGCTGTGGAATGCCTCTAACAGATGAGGCTTTATTAGGAACGGAAAAAGAAGGTCACAAAAATCAAGACTATTGTACATATTGTTATGAGGAGGGGAGCTTTAAACAACCTAATTTAACCGTTGAAGAAATGATTGATATTTGTGTGCCACATCTAAAGGGAGATGGCATGCCTGCAAACGAGGCCCGTACTATGCTTACATCTTTTTTGCCAAGCTTAAAAAGATGGAGAAAACAGGAGTGGTCAGAACCAAAGATTATAAAAAGAGAAGCATTCCAAATCATAGGAATTTCGACGAAAACAAGCAATGCAAATGAACTGACAGCACAAGCCAAGATCCCGCAATTATGGCAGGATTTTTATGAAAAAAATATTGTTGACCAATTATCTAAGCTGGATAATCAAAATGTGTACGGTTTGTATTCGGACTATGAAACCGATGTAAATGGAAATTATGCAATTACAATTGGTGTAGAAGCTTCAAAGATGAATGATGCATCACCTGAGTGGGTTATTAAGACTATTCCAGCAGCTAAATATTTAGTATTCACATCACATAAAGGGAAAATGCCAGAAATTGTTATCCAAACATGGCAAGAAATTTGGGCATGGTTTGCAAATTCTAAGGTGGAACGAACATATACTGGTGACTTTGAATTGTATGATGAACGCTGCGCAAACCCTCAAGAGGCGCAGGTGGAAGTTTATATCGCTATAAAATAAAAATAAGTCTCCTACCAATCAACTGGTAGGAGACTTTTCATCGTTTTGAGGGGGGATTATTTCAATATGTGGTTCGATATGCACAAGAACCTGACAAAACCGATTTTCTCGCAAGATGGTACGTTCTATTTCTTCAGTAATACGGTGACTGTCAAAAACATTTAAATAAGGGTCAACAGTTACGGTTATGTCGATAAAGTACATATTACCGTGAGCACGGCCTTTAAAGTCTAGGAGCTCGATTACACCGTCCACATTCCGAATTAGGACGGATAACGTTTCCACTTCATCGATATCAAATGCATCTGTAAGACTTTGAACAGCTTCCCAAAAAATTTCTACTGCTGTTTTAATAATTAAAACAGCAACAATAAGGGCCGTAAGAGAATCGATAATTGGAAAACCAAAAATTGCTCCAAAGATTCCTATTGCTGTGCCAATACTAACAAATGCATCTGATCGATTATCAAAGGCAGCTGCTTTGACAGCGGAGCTTTTTATTTTTTTAGATAGTGCCAAATTATAGCGATAAACGATATACATGACAGCACCACTACCTATTGCTACAAATGCGGTTAAGAGGGAAGGAGTTGTGCCGGATGGTGCCCATAAGCTTTTTAAAGAATTGATTAAAACTTGGAGACCAACAACAAGCATGATAAATGATGCTACTAAAGAGGCAATGGTTTCAGCTCGCAAATGCCCATATTGATGATTAGAGTCAGGTGGCCTTTGCGCAATTCGTAACCCAATTAATACGGCGATGGATGCGATAATATCCGTAGTGTTATTTAAACCATCAGCTTTTAATGCCTCCGAGGTGCCGATATAGCCAATCGTTAGTTTGATGGAGCTTAGGATTAAATAAGTACCAATGGATAACCAAGCGCCTTTTTCCCCTTGACGTAAATTTGTATAGAGCTCCATTTTGTTTCCCCCTCGCAAAATTTTCTGACATTAGAAAACGACTCCCTATTATTAAAAGGGAGTCGTTTTTATCTATTATCACGGTATTAACTCCCACCTATATAAGGTGTGAGAAAAAGCCCATATTTATAGCATGAATCATATAAGTTTGCCTTTAATAGTAGCACGCTCAATCATACAAAGCAATGAAATCTTACTCCGTAACGGCGTCAAATTCATTTGATAAATCAGTTTCAGGTAACTTCAGAACTTCTAAGTATAAAATATGGTGACCATCTAATTCTTTTGCAATAAATTCATAACCTTGCTCCTGAATGCTGTCTCCTTCGACTGCATCGAAGCGTTTTGTCATAAACCAACCACCGATAGTATCAATATCATCATCTTCTATGTCAGTACCTAGCATATCATTCACATTTTCAAGAAGCATTTTGGCATCTAAAATAAAATGATTATCTGCAATTTCTTGTACTTCCGGGATTTCATCTTCGTCGAATTCATCTTGAATATCGCCGACAATCTCCTCAATAATATCTTCAATCGTCACTAAACCAGATGTTCCGCCATATTCATCCATTAAAATGGCCATATGAATACGTTCACGTTGAATTTTGAGTAATAAATCGTTAATTTGCGTTGTTTCCATCACTCGAATGATAGGCTGCATATAGTCAATAACTGGTTTATCCCCATTTTTCGAGTCTTTAATGTAAGCGGTTAATAAATGTTTCATATTAACTAGACCAATAATATGGTCTTTATCGCCGTCAATAATCGGGTAACGAGTATATTGCTCAACACCCATTAAATCAAATACTTCTTTTATAGTCAGTTCTTTTTCAATGCCAACAATCTCTGTTCGAGGAACCATTATTTCCTTGGCAAGGCGATCTGAGAACTCAAAAATACTATTTACATATTCATATTCTGCGTTATTAATTTCTCCACCCTTTAAACTATCCGATAAAATCATACGTAGTTCTTCCTCTGTATGAGCTACTTCTGATTCTGACATCATTTTTAAGCCGAAAAGGCCAGTTAAGCCACGGGCAGATCCGTTTAATAACTTTATGACTGGATACGTAATGTTGTGGAATAAAATTAAAGCGCCAGAAAAGTTTAATGTGACAAATTCTGCTTTTTGGATGGCTAATGTTTTTGGCGCCAATTCCCCAATAACAACATGCATAAACGTAACGATTGAGAATGCAAGTATAAATGAAAGGATAGATGTTATACTACCATTCAAATTTAGAAATTCAAACACTGGGTGCAAAATAATTTCGAATGTAGGTTCACCTAACCAACCTAAACCGAGTGCAGTAATGGTAATACCTAACTGACATGCAGATAAGTACTCATCTAAATCTGAAACAACACGTTTTGCATTTTTCGCTTTCTTATGCCCTTCTGCGAGCAATTGATCGATACGTGTAGTTCTCACTTTAACGATTGCAAATTCTGTTGCAACGAAAAATCCTGTCATTATAATTAGTAGGGCGAATGCCGCCAACCTAATGGTTATCTCCAATATGTCTCCGTCCAAATAATTCCTTTGTTCCCGCCCAAATGAGGGAAGTAAACAAAGTGTACACCTCCTATGATTTAAAAAATTGTTGGATGTTTCAATAATAAGTTATTTAAAAGAAAAACACAAATATTGACAACAACTTTTTCAGTTGATTTTCAATCCCGTTTAAAAAAAATAGGTAGAATCAAAAGTAAAGTAATTGTCAACGCCATTGCAATATGCTAATTTAAAATTGAGCAAAGATAGTTTGTTTAGGGAAAGAAGCATTTTGCATCTCATATAATACGACACGTCAAAAATCTCAAGAGTGCGTTTACTTGCGGATTTTTTTAAATGAATTATTTTGTATAGCTAAAGGAGAGACTCGATAATTAATTGGGACTTTCCTTTTTTTTGTGAAAAAAACTTAGAAGGAGCAGTCTCACATGTGACTGCTCCTTCTAAGTTTATTCCTGTTGGAAACGTAATTTTAAACATGCCTTCTCCACATCATGAAAGGATTCTTTTAAAGGTAAATCACCCGTAAATGGTGCTATAGATACTGGTGCCTTTTCCGTAATACCTTGCTGAGTCAACATATAATTTTTACCGTTATAAGTAAAGTACATTGTTTTAATTGATTTTTTACCAAAAGTGCTAGCAGAAGAGTCAAAGAAACCTTTTAGTTGACTACAATATTCATTATAGAAATCGCCATTAATACCCGAAATGGCTTCAAATTTTTTAATATCTAAATTACCAGCTTCGTCAGCTAATTCGAATATTTTTGCGGAAAATTCTGAAAAGAATTCTTTTACTTTTACACGTATTAATGCTTTTGAATGATAACTGTTTAAGTCATCTGAAAGCGTGACTTTACTCATTGAAATGGCCCCCTGCATAAAAAACATATACTATTTAATTGCTAACCTTAATGTATAAGAAATATATAGGAATTTCAACATGTATCAACATAATTAGCATAAAGGACGTGCTATATATAGTAAATATAGGTATTTTTATGTGGGAGGTAAGCGAAAAAATTACTATAGTTTTTAATCATATACATGGAATAGCATTAACTCATGAATCATTTTTTTAACATCCTCTTCGTTTGGTGGTGTTGGTCCCGTCCATTGAATAGTGCCATCTTTTAAATATTCAGCAGAGTAGCGTTCACGTTGATAAAAAAATGCAATAGTCCACCCTGGAAGTTGGGTATTTTCAAATAATGGCTTAAAACTAAAATGCTGAATCATCATAAAACCTCATTTCTATAATATGTAGTTCATATTATTCAAGGATAATGGTAATTTTGCAACTATTCACGTTTATGCTGAAATCTAAAGGGGGTATTTCTTTCGTTGGAAATCATTGCTCTGCTATAATAAGTGCAGAAGGCGACAAGAAACGCCAATCGTGAATACAACTGAAATGAGAGGATACTAATGGACAATTTTATAGTGACATTACTTTTTATGGCAATTATAGGCGCAGCAATCGGAGGCGTTACCAATCACCTAGCCATTAAAATGCTTTTTCGTCCACATAACGCAGTATATATTAAAAACTGGCGCGTTCCATTTACACCTGGTCTTATTCCAAAACGACGTGACGAATTAGCAAAACAGCTTGGTCTTACCGTTGTAAATTATTTATTAACTCCTGAAACATTTAGAAAGAAATTTTTCTCGAAGGATATTCAAGAGAAGGTTGAACAGTTTGTGCAAACGAAAGTAGAGGAAACCATCTTTACAAATGATAAAACCATTCAAGATTGGTTAAATATTGCGGGGTTTTCTCATATGCCAGCTACGATTGAGCAGAAAGTTGAAGCAATTGTTGAGGGACAATTTGCATCAGTGAAGAATACACTATCAACAAAATCAATTCGTACACTGCTATCGTCAGATATGCAGGATACTCTTGATGCCAAGATTCCTGTAGCAGTCAGTCATATACTAGAAAAAGGCGAGGATTACTTTTTATCACCTGAAGGTGAAATGACAATTAAAGCAATGATTGATGATTTCTTATCATCAAAAGGATCATTTGGTGGTATGATCAATATGTTTTTAGGTGATTCATCGTCCCTTGTAGGAAAAGTTCAACGTGAGCTCGTAAAATTTTTACAAGCTCCGGGCACGTCAACATTATTAACAAAAATATTTACGCAAGAATGGGAAAAATTAAAAGATCGACCAGCGATGGACTTTTTACAAGACATGCAGTTTGATCCGATTTTATCGAAATTACAAATGTATGTAAAAGAACAATTAGCTGTCGCCGAACGTTTAAATCAACCTATTTCTTATTATTGGCCTGAAGGAAACGAATGGATGAAAAATTCGGTCATTCCACAAGCAATTGACAAAGCTTTTGTCAAAGCAGAGGAAAAACTAGAAGATGTACTTAAACGTTTAAATTTACAAGAAGTTGTTCGTGAGCAAGTGGATTCTTTCCCTGTTGAGAAATTAGAGGAACTTGTATTAGGTATTTCAAAACGTGAATTTAAAATGATTACCGTATTAGGTGCAGTTCTTGGTGGATTGATTGGAATTGTGCAAGGTTTAATTGTTAATTTTATTTAAAAAGGAGATTGTATAAATGGTTAATATTTATAATGACATTAATGCACTAGAGGCAACTTTCCGTAAGACCCCAGAGTTTGAGGCTTTACAAGCGGCGGTTGAAGTTGTAAAGAGTGATGAAGAGGCGTTAAATGTCTTTAAAAACTTCCGTAAAATTCAAATTGAATTACAAAAGAAACAATTAGCTGGAGAGGAATTATTGGAGGATGAACTTGTTTATGCTCAAAAGGCATCTCAGCTTGTACAGCAAAATGAAAAGATTTCAGCTATGCTTGAGGCAGAAATGAAATTAAGTAAAGTGATTGAGGAAGTAAATCGTATTTTAATAAAGCCAATTCAAGGCCTATATGAGGATATTCAATAAATCATTCATATAGTAAGGAATAATTGTCTGAGGAATTGCACATATACAAGTAAGAGGAAAACGTGTATCCGCTAATCGGAGCACGTTTTTACTTTATATACACTAGTCGATTGTATTGGAGGTTTTATCTATGTATGTATTCATTGAATGGACCTATAAAACACCGAAAGGAGCCACCACTGTTTTACGTTCAGAAGAGATGCCTGCTGCTCAAGCGCTATTACTAGCAGAGGATATGGAAAAGACCGGAAGAGTCAAGTCCATTCATTGCTTGGATCGTCAAGATACAAGTTGGACAATAAAAGAGCTCAAAGCCTATCTAAAAGAAATAGATACAGAGCCGCATAATATCATTGTCTATTTCGATGGAGGCTTTGATCGGGGGACAAGACAGGCAGGGCTTGGATGTGCTATTTACTATGAACAAAATGGCAAGCCTTATCGTTTAAGAAGAAATGCTTTTTCATCCGAGCTTACATCTAATAATGAAGCAGAGTATGCTGCGCTTTATTTAGGTGTAGTAGAGCTAGAATTGCTAAATGTCCATCATCTACCTGTCCAAATTAAAGGCGACTCCCAAGTAGTTATCAACCAATTAAGGGGGGAATGGGCAGCATTAGAAAAGGATTTAGTCGGTTGGGCAGATAAGATTGATGCCAAATTAGCACAGCTTACTATTCAACCGGACTACCAGCTAATCACTCGCAAGGACAATTCAGAAGCAGACCGTCTTGCTACCCAAGCATTAAATGGAATAGATATTACAGGTTTGAGTGAACTCGTAAAAGAATAAATGTAAGAGGTGTCAGTAGTTACTGTCACCTCTTTTTTAAATTCTCTATAGGTGATGAAACTTTTTCCCCATTGAAACTACTACTCCTATGAACCCAAACAATAAGGAGAGATATTTTATGTATATGAAAAAATTAGCACCTGTAGCTTTGTCTGCATTATTAATGGGGAGTGTTATGATACCTGTTGCTTCGGCAAATGAGCAAAAAGATGAAGTTGAAATTCCACAAATTCAAATTGATCCAGTACACATTTTCAATCAAACACATGGAACAGTTGAAGATGTTCGCGTTGGTAAAGACATTACATATTACACTGTTAAAGACGGAGAGCAAACAAATATACTAGAAATTACAAAAGATACTCTTGTGTATGATAATACTGGTAAAAAAGTAGAGCTTAAAGAAGGCGATCAGGTAGTGGCGTATACCTTTGCAAATAAACCACAAAAATATATCTATCCACCGCAATTCAATCCAGAGATTATTATTGTAGATTCAAAAGAAGTTGGGTTTGTAGAAGTGGATTATTTCTTTGATGACTTAACAAACACATATGATATTTTAAAATTAAATATCGGTAAAGAAACAGAGCTAGTCAACGCAAAAGGTAAAAAAGTAACATCAAAAGATTTAGTAGAAAAGCATTTAGCTGTTTTCTATACAGCATCTACTAAAAGTATTCCTGCACAAACAACACCATCGAAAGTAATTGTTCTAGACGACAATTCTGAAATTTCTTTAAGTCCAATAGATGAGGAAATTAATACGATCATTGCCACGGATTATTATATGGTAGCTGAAACAACAATGGTGCCTTTACGTAGCATTGCAGAAAAGCTTGGCTTTCAAGTAGAATCAAAAGGTAAAACGGTTATTCTAACGAAGGGCAATGAATCTTATACAATCACACGTGGTGAAAAAGCGTTTGGTTACAACAAATCATTACTCACTTTGTCAGTAGCACCCTCTTTGAAAGATACGAAAACTTATGTCCCTGTTGAATTCATTGAAGAATATTTGAAATAAATTTGAAACTAGTATGCCCACTTTTTGTGGCATACTAGTTTTATGTTCAAGAGACTATTTTGGAAGAATTAAAAGTCGGATATCTTTTTACGAATTGTTGCAGGCAATACTTGAAAGACACGGTATTCATAAAGTTATTAGCTAATATCATTTCATCTGAATACAATAAAAGCTGCTGGAAGTGCTGTTTAACAAATGCCCTAGCTTTCTCATAGTGCTTGTTGATAGAAATAGCTCCATACATGTCTTGTTGGTCAATGATGTAGATAAAGTCACAAATCACATTATGTGTCCCATACTTAAATAATACAGTGACATATAATGTTTTTTCATCACATCGCGCTAAGTCAAAATGGTGGAATGCTACCTCTACTTGATGAATAAAACTCGAAATGAATGGACGTTTATTATTTTTTAAAAGAAACACTATCAACACCACCTTTTGTAAAAATTATAATGATAAAAAATTAGTTTGTCTATATATAGACTGAATATTCTGTTTTTTGTAATTCCCTATTGTTACTTTGCTTAAAGTCATATAAATTTGTTAAACTTAAGTCTGCAATATATATGGAATAAGAAAAGAAGAGAGCGAAACAATATGAAAATGATTCACATAGATCAAAAATATCCCGAAGATTGGATTCGCGTATTAAATCATATAGCGAATTTATTTTTTGAGGATTCCAAGCTGCGAGTGGAGCCGGAGGAAGCAGATATGTCGGTTTCATTTACGTACGACGTTGAAGAGAATTTTACTATTTCTACAAAAGCAATATTAACTGTAGATGGACAACAATATACAAATAATTACAGCATCCAATATGAATCAGCTGCAACGGGTCGTGAACTCAATATACGTATGAAACGAGCATTATCTCATGTATTTTTAGATGTTCTCGAGCAGCATACAGGGGTACACCAGCAATGGGGGATTTTAACAGGAGTTCGTCCGACTAAGCTCTATCACAAGTTTAGAAAAGAAGGAAAAGGGGAGCAAGAAATTGCTGAGCTATTAATTCGAGATTTTCGCCTGTCTGAGGAAAAGGTGGCACTTTTAAAAGATATCGTGGAACGACAATTAGTAACCATTCCAGATATTGATCAAATTGGGCAAGAGATTAGTGTATATATCGGCATTCCATTTTGTCCAACAAAATGTGCCTATTGTACGTTTCCAGCCTATGCGATAGGAAGTAACCGTAAGCAAGGTCGTGTAAATACATTTTTAGATGGCTTGCATATTGAATTACGCGAAATGGGGAAATGGCTCAAAAACAATAATATGAAGATCACGTCTATTTATTGGGGAGGCGGTACACCAACTTCCATTGAAGCAGATGAAATGGATGCCTTATACCAGACGATGTATGAATCTTTCCCAAATCCTGAAACAATTCGAGAGATTACAGTTGAAGCAGGAAGGCCAGATACGATTACACCGGAAAAATTAGAAGTTCTTAAAAAATGGGGAATTGATCGTATTAGTGTAAATCCACAATCTTATACAGATGAAACGTTAAAAGCAATTGGTCGTCATCATACAGTTCAAGAAACAATCGATAAATTTTGGCTTGCTCGTGAATCAGGGATGAACAATATAAATATGGACCTCATTATTGGTTTACCAAATGAAGGTATTGAAGAATTCCAGCATTCGTTGGTGGAATCAGCTAAGATGCAGCCTGAGTCATTGACTGTCCATACATTATCATTTAAACGTGCATCTGAAATGACTCGCAATAAAGATAAATATAAAGTGGCGGATCGTGATACAGTTGCTGAAATGATGCAAATGGCACAAGATTGGACAAAGGAAAATGACTATGTTCCATATTATTTATATCGCCAAAAAAATATTTTAGGTAATCTTGAAAATGTTGGCTATAGTAAAGCTGGTGAAGAGAGTATTTATAATATTGTAATTATGGAAGAAGTACAGACAATCTTAGGGGTTGGTTGTGGGGCATCTTCTAAATTTGTTCATCCTGAAACAGGAAAAATCACGCAATTCCACAATCCAAAGGATCCTGCCGCCTATATTATGACCTTTGAAGAGGCTATCGGGAAAAAAATTGAGTTTTTAGATGAGTTATACAAAATATAAAATAAAGGCGGTCTGAGTTATTCAGATCGCCTTTATTTTATAAAGTTCTTAATGTACACGCCATTTGCAATATAACAGCATCTTCAAAATATTGTGGGTCATAGCCAGTTAACTCTCTTATTTTATTTAATCGATAAGTAAGTGTATGGCGATGGATATTTAGTTGCTGTGCACAAAGCTTTAACTGTAAATTGCAGTCAAAAAAGGATTGTAATGTTTCCAATTGTTTTGCGTTGATATTTTTTAGTATTCGGTGATGGAAGGCTTGTACCTCCTCTGATTCACGATGTTTAAAAAGAGAAAATAACTCTACATCTTCGAAAAAGGTAATCTCGTTATGGATGGTAGCGAATTCAAGTGCTGTTCTAGCTCCCTGATAGCTATAGGGAAGTTGCGAAAGTTGCTGCACAACAGGACCAATACCAATTTGTAAGGAAGGAAGTTTTTGTTTTTTCTTTCTTAAAGCTTTTATAATGGATTGATAGTTTTGTTCCTGGCGATATGTTAGCAGTATATAATACTCCTGTAATTGGCTATGTCCAGCTAGAATAGGCTGTCTATAAAATAAATCTTCAAAAAAGAATGGCATCCTATTTTCTAAATAAGATGTTTCATGTAAACTCACTAAAATAACTTGGAAGGGTGCTATTAGTGAAAAGGGTAATTTCTGAATTCGTTTATTTAAAGTAGCATCAAGCTTACTTCCATGAACGAGTGCCTCGAATATGTAGTCATTATTCTTCCGTTGCCACTCGCTTTTAGACTCGACGAGTGCTTGATGTGTCATGATCTCTGTCGTTAATTGAACAAGATTGGCGATTTCAAGCATTTCTTCTGAATCTCCAGTTATACCAATAACACCTACAACTTCATCCTGATACAGGATAGGCATATTAATGCCAGGCTTTGTATTTGGATACAATTCTATATTATCCTCATTAATAATCAACGTTTTTTTTGTTTGTGCTACGTAAACTGCACCTTCGTGAATATCCTCCACCCTCATCTTATCTCCAGAAGCTAAAATAACACCAGTAGGGCTAATGACATTAATATTGTGACGTAAGCGTAACATTGTTTGATGTACGATTTCATCTGCTAATTTTTTGGTCAACATGTTTATACACCTCGGATAAAAAACAGTCTGTTATAGGACAGATAAATTGTACATTTATTATAATGTTTTCTGAATTTATTGTCATTATAATAATTTGTAAGCGCTTAACTAAGGAATTTGAAAATTTACGTAAATGTCAATGGGCGACATAAGTGGAGGTATTGTATGAAAATCATTATTAGTCCAGATTCCTTCAAGGGTACTCTATCGGCAGTTGAAGTAGCGAAATCCATGCAGCAAGGCATTCTGGATGTAAATCCATCAATAGAAACCATTATTCTACCGGTTGCAGATGGTGGCGAGGGGACACTTGATTCACTTATTGCCTCTACGGGTGGTCAGTATTTTTCAACGGAAGTGCTAGATCCAATAGGAAGAGACATACAAGCACAGTATGGTGTATTGGGTGATAAAGAAACATGCGTGATTGAAATGGCTCAGGCATCTGGCATCATGTTGCTACAAGACCATGAGAAAAACCCTGAATTTGCTACAACGTATGGTACTGGCCAATTAATTAAGGCGGCACTCGACCGAGGCTTTAGAAAATTTATTATCGGTATTGGTGGAAGTGCCACAAATGATGCAGGGATTGGCATGCTCAAGGCATTAGGTGTGCGATTTATAAAGGAAGATGGCTCAGATTTAGAGGATGGTATTTCGAGTTTAATGGAATTAACTGCAATAGATATAAGTGGACTTGATGAAAGATTGATAGGAGCGATATTTACCATTGCCTGTGATGTGGATAATCCATTCATTGGTGAACGAGGAGCAACAGCTATATTTGGCCCTCAAAAAGGTGTGCAGGACTATCAAATTACACATTTTGATAACTGCTTAAAGCATTTTGCAGATATCATCGAGCAACAGTTTGCTATTCGATTGCACGATTATCAAGGAGCGGGAGCTGCAGGAGGATTAGGTGGCGCGTTAATCGCATTTTTAAATGGGACATTTCATGCAGGAATTGATATTGTCATAGATGCTGTCCAGTTACAGGATCACTTAGCAGCCGCACAGTTGGTAATAACGGGTGAAGGGAAGTCGGATCTCCAAACATTACATGGTAAGGCTCCATTAGGGGTTGCTAAAGCGGCCGCTTTAGCACATGTAGAGGCAGTTTTATTGTCAGGAGACATTGATAGTATGGCTAAACCTGCACTTCAAAATTATTTTAGTGTTGTGGAGACATTAGTAGATGAGGAGATTACTACTGAGCAGGCAATGCGAGAACCCGCTTATTTTATTCGTTTAAAAACTAAGCAAATCTTTGAGCTTTACATACAAAAGGGGGATGACTAGATGTTATTCATCATTATTTTACTAGGGGTATTGTTTGTTGTATGGGGCACGGCCAAATTAAAGCTACATCCTTTTCTGGCGTTATTAATTAGCGCCTTCTTCGTTGGAATTGCTTCGGGAATGCCACTATTAACAGTGGTAGAAAGTATTAACACTGGCTTCGGTGGTCTAATGACGAGCATTGGCTTAGTAATTATCGCTGGAACAATTATAGGTTTAATTTTAGAGAAATCAGGCGCTGCCTATCGAATGGCAGAAGTAGTTTTACGCATCGTTGGTCCAAAACGTCCACAACTTGCGATGTCTTTAATTGGTTACATCGTATCTATCCCAGTATTTTGTGATTCAGGTTTTATTATTTTATCGAGTTTGCAAAAATCATTAGCAAAACGGGCTAATGTAACGATTGCATCCATGGCTGTAGCTTTAGCGACGGGGTTATTTGCAACACATGTATTAGTACCCCCTACACCAGGTCCCATCGCAGCAGCTGGAAATATTGGGGCGGCCAATTATTTAGGGACAGTTATTGTCATTGGTTTATTAGTAGCGATACCTGCTACATTTGTAGGCTATATGTGGTCAGTGAAAGTTGCAACCAAAATTCGTGTACCCCAAGATGAGGTAGAGGCATTAGATTATGAGGAAGTCATTAAATCCTTTGGCAAAATGCCTTCAACATTTAAAGCCTTTTTACCAATCGTTCTACCTATTGTTTTAATTGGTCTTGGCTCAATAGCATCGTTAGCGGGTGATCCCGAATCAACATTCAATACGATTTTTAAGTTTTTAGGTTCGCCAACAGTAGCATTATTTTTAGGTGTAGCAGCTGCCTTTTTATTATTGCCTGAAATTAGTGAAACGACCTTAACGGGCTGGATTGGTGAAAGTTTAAAAGAAGCCGCGCCTATTTTACTTATTACAGGAGCAGGTGGTTCGTTTGGAACAGTTATTAAAAATGCTGGTGTTGGAGAAATACTACAGGAAATGGACTTGGGGATGTTTGCATCAGGTACTTTGTTCTTGCTAGTACCGTTTATAGTAGCAGCTGCCTTAAAAACTGCTCAAGGATCTTCGACGACAGCGCTTGTCATTACGTCTACTTTAGTAGCACCAATGCTCGTGACACTTGGCATTGAGGGCGCTGTCCCATTAGCATTAGTAGTAATGGCCATTGGAGCTGGTGCAATGACGGTTAGCCATGTGAACGACAGTTTCTTCTGGGTAATTACACAGTATAGTGGAATGGAAGTAACTCAAGCTTATAAGGCACAAACCGTTGCTACATTACTACAGGGCATTGTCACAATCATGATTACAATGGTTTTATGGTGGATATTTGTTTAAAGTACAAGGAGGGCTGCCCCATGGGAAGCTCTCTTTTTTGTATAATAGAAAAATAGAAAGGAAGTTAGTAACATGAGAAAATTAATAGTAGTACTCCTTTGCATTTTTTTATTAGCAGGCTGTACAGAAGCAATTAAGACAGAGCGGGTGCCTGTAACGGCTGGCGATGAAATGCGAGTTCATTTTATGGATGTGGGACAAGGGGATTCCATATTAATTGAATCGCCAAATGGGAAAACCATGCTTATTGACGCTGGTGTGAAAGGTGCAGGACAACAGGTAGTTTCTTATTTAAAGGAACTTGGTGTGAACAAACTTGATAAGGTAGTGGCGACACATCCCGATGCTGACCATATTGGTGGGCTCATTCCAGTGTTACATGCAATCCCTATTGAGCAATTTTATGATTCGGGCAAAGTACATACTTCTCAAACTTTTGAAGAAATGCTGATGGCGATTGATGAAAAAAACATACCTTATTATGTGCCGAAAACAGGAGATTTTATTGAATTTGATAAGGATGTAACGGTGAAGGTTTTAAATGCAAATGAACATGCAACCGATAATAATGACGCTTCCATTGTCTTAAAAGTGGTTTATGGCAATGTATCCTTTTTATTAACGGGAGATGCTGGCATAGCATTAGAGAAGGAAATGATGTCAAATGATGTAACAGCTACTGTTCTGAAGGCAGGGCATCATGGTTCTAATACCAGTAGCTCAGAAGATTTCATTCGTGCAGTGAAGCCAGAAGTCACTATATTAAGCTATGGTGAAGATAATAAATATGGACATCCACATGCAGAAGTAGTAAATCGATTGCAAGCTATTGGTAGTAACATCTATGCCACTGCGGATTTAGGAACGATTACAGTGGCAACAAATGGGGTAAACTACACGGTGAATGGAAAGAGGGCTGTAACTCAAAAAAAACCATCCACGGTTGAACCAACAACTGCTGTTGAGATTGTCAGCAAAGATTTAGTGACAGAAATTGTAGGCATTAAAAATAACGGTCAACAAGCTGTTTCGTTAAACGATTGGCAGCTCATTTCTCTGGAAGGAAATCAAGTCTTTAATTTTCCTAATCTATCCTTACAACCTGGTAAAATTATTTATGTTACTAGCGGGGCTAATGCTCGTGAAGGGGATAATTATTTAAAATGGACCACTAAACAGATTTGGTTAAATGATGGAGATGCTGCGCAATTACGGAATGAGAAAGGGGAACTTGTTAGTGAGCTCGACTAAATATACTTTAGATCGGATTGAAGACGGTTATGCTGTTTTTTTAAAGTATCCTAAGGAAGAAGAACAAATTATTATTTTACAGTCAGCTTTGAACAAGCCTGTGCTTGTTGGGGATCGTGTACAGATAGAAGAAATAGATGGCATGTACCATATTGAGATTTTAAGAGAAGAAACGGAACAAAAAAGAGCCGATATCCAGAATTTAATGGACCGTTTACGTCATAAAAACAAATAATAAATGATAAGCTGTGGAAGTTACCCGCAGCTTGTTTTTTTGATTGAGCAATGTCCTGTCCATCAGCCTTCTTTGGATAGATGTTTAGGTGTAAGGGATTTGAGAGGAATTGGACATAATTTGTTATCCTAAATATTTTGAAAATATGCTAAAATAATAGTATTAATCAGGAGCTAGGAGCGTACGGACAAAATGTCGATAAACACTATTATTTTTGATTTAGATGATACATTACTATGGGATAAAAAATCAGTAAAAACTGCTTTTGAAAAAACATGTGACTATGCTGCTACGATACATAATGTGAATTCTGCAGAGCTAGAAGAAGCAGTTCGTCAAGAGGCTCGTGCGTTATACGAAGGCTATGAAACGTATGACTATACGGTATTAATTGGTATCAATCCTTTCGAAGGTCTATGGGGAACATTTGATGACCCTACTGAATCCTTTCAAGCCATGAAGAGGCTTGTACCGGGCTATCGTGCGGCAGCATGGACAAAAGGTTTAAGCGCCCTTGGTATAGAGGATGCAAAATTCGGAGCAGAGCTAGGAGAACGCTTTGTAGCTGAGCGCAAAGCATCACCATTTTTATATGAAGATACATTTACTGTGTTAGACGAATTGAAAGGGAAGTACCAGCTTGTTTTACTTACCAATGGTGCACCTAGTCTGCAAAATTTAAAGCTAGAAATTACGCCTGAAATAGCGCCGTATTTTGATCATATTATTATCTCAGGAGACTTTGGAAAAGGTAAGCCAGACGCTTCTATTTTTGAGCATGTGATGGAGAGAACAGGCATTACAGCGGATGATGCCATTATGGTTGGCGATAATCTCAATACTGATATTTTAGGCTCTTCTCGCGTAGGAATGCGAAACGTATGGATTAACCGCGATAATAATATGGCCAATGGAGCTGTGACACCAACCTATGAGATTAGCTCTTTAACAGACCTAGTAAAACTTGTGAAACAGCTTTAAAAAAATGTACTGCACCTTCAAGGATGCAGTACATTTTTTTGTAGAAATATTAAAAAGGCAGACCATGCCTGCGAAGTTCGTCAGATTACCCTTCATAAAAGTATTAATTACCAAAAAAGCAGAGAGTAGGAAACCCTCTGCTTTTCACTTTACATATTATAGATTGATGGCTTTTACTTCATCAATATTTTCAAGCTGTGCCACAAATGCTAAATCCTCATTTGTTACAACGTTATCTATTGTTAACATCATAACCGCTGTTCCGCCAACTTGGGCACGGCCAACTTGCATGGTTGCGATGTTGATATCTTTTTCCGCAAGTTTAGTTGCTACACGGCCGATTGCACCTGGTTTGTCAGTATTTTTAATGTAAAGAAGATGACCCTGTGGAATAACGTCTACAACATAGTCCTCTACTTTGACGATACGTGCACCTAAGCCGTTTAATAATGTACCAGCTACAGTGTGTGTTTCATTCGCAGTAATAATTTCGATGGTAATTAAACTTGTAAAGCCCTTAGCTGTTGTCGTTTTATGCTCAATAATTTTCATACCAATACGCTCAGACAGGTAGCGAGCATTGACATCATTCACATGATTACCGTGATTTTTAGCTAATAAACCTTTTAATGCATTTGAAGTTAATGGACGGACATCATAGTTGGCTACTTCCCCAGCATAAGATAAGTTGATTTCTTTTACGGGCTCTGTTGTTACTTGTGATAAGAATGAGCCGAGTTTTTCCGCTAATTCAAAGAAAGGTTCAACTTGTGCTAGAAGTTCTTTCGGAATAGATGGCATATTCACTGGATTTGTCACAGTACCTGTTTTATAAAATTTAATAATATCATTTGACACATCAACAGCTACAGACTCTTGTGCCTCAATCGTAGACGCACCCAAGTGAGGTGTAGCAATTACTTGAGGTAAAGTAAGAAGCTTATGGTCTGTCGCTGGTTCAGATACGAATACATCCAGGGCAGCACCAGCAACTTTTCCTGCTACGATAGCATCATATAGGTCATCCTCATTAATAATACCGCCACGCGCACAGTTAATGATACGTACGCCATCTTTCATCATCGCAAATTTTTCTTTATTAATGAGATTACGTGTTTCAGGAAGAAGTGGTGTGTGTACAGTAATGAAATCGGCTGCTTCACAAATTTCTTCCACTGACGCCTTAGTGACACCTAATTCTTTTGCACGCTCATCAGTTAAGAAAGGGTCATATGCCATAACATTCATACGTTGACCTTTTGCGCGGTAAGCTACTTCAACACCGATTCGACCAAAGCCTACAACACCTAAAGTTTTGTTTTTTAGCTCTACTCCCACATAAGATTTACGGTCCCATTTCCCATTTTTTAGTGTATTAAAAGCTTGTGGAATGTGACGTGCAAGTGATGTCATCATGGCAATTGTATGTTCAGCGGCTGAGTTTGTGTTACCATCCGGAGCATTAACAACGATAATACCATGCTCAGTGGCAGCAGTAAGGTCAATATTATCGACACCTACACCAGCACGACCGATTAATTTTAAGCTTTTTGCGGCTTCAATTACTTCTCGTGTCACAGTAGTTTGTGAACGAACAAGTAACACATCTACATCTGCAATTTTAGTCATTAATTCTTCTGGTGCTAGACCAGTGTCTACGATAATATTTAAATCTAAATCTTGTTCCTGGCGTAATGGGAAAATACCATCCTCACTTAGTGGGTCAGCGATAAATACGTTAATTGTTTTTGTGGCAGTAATCATTATAATTAGCTCCTTTTAATAAATAGTAATTGTGGTTTTAACTACGACAGTCTGGAATTTGTAAAATTCTAACATCTTACAGCATGCAAACAATCTCCTTTCCGAATCGAAAGCAATATAAAAAGCCTTCCACGCCTTACAAACACAGTTATTGTGTTGTAAGGGGCGAAAGGCTGTATAAACATTGGTTCGCGGTACCACCCTTAATCACTGCTAGAAAAATTTATTCTTGCAGTCTTAGCAATATGCGTAACGTGCATGAGACGGATAAGCTTACTTAGATGGTTCGGCTTAACTATTCAGGAGTGGAACTATTATCGTAGAAATCACTGATTTACACCAACCATCAGCTCGCTTTGGATTTTCTTACGACTAGTGTGTCTCCGTCGTTATATTTTTTATGATTAAATTTGTTAACATCATAATCCCTATTGTTCACCTTTGTCAACAATAATTCTAAAAAAACTAAAAAAACATGACTTCAAAAGTCTGAAAAATACTTATATACGAACAATTTATATATATTAAGTGTATAATGTTCGTCTTTATGGAGCGCACAATGAAAGCGCTAACGATATTTGTAAATACTGATTTTATCAAGCTTCCATGAAGTTTATTGCGAAAATATTATATGGTAATTATATGGAATGAGTGAAGTGTTCTAAATTAGAACTGGATCGTTTTATGAAAGAAGACGAACGTTTTACGTTGTCACATTTTAGACAAACCTTTGATTTTTAGAAGGTAAATAGACTAGTAGAGAAGAATTTAAAGTAAGGATGATTGATTTGGGGGTGTAGTAATGAAATACGATGTTGCAATAGTTGGTGCTGGACTGGCAGGCTTAGTGGCAGCCTGCGAGTTAGTCGATGCAAAGAAAAAAATACTTTTAGTAGATCAAGAGCCTGAAAATTCAATGGGGGGACAGGCATTTTGGTCTTTTGGTGGCATATTTTTGGTAAATTCTCCTGAACAAAGAAGGCTCGGCATTAAGGATAGTAAGGAGTTGGCATGGCAGGATTGGCTAGGGACAGCAGGTTTTGATCGTTTAGAAGATGAGGATTCCTGGGCATACAAATGGGCGAGGGCCTACGTCGATTTTGCTGCGGGTGAAAAATATCATTGGTTGAAGTCAAAGGGGATTAAATTTTTCCCTGTTGTTGGTTGGGCAGAACGGGGTGGCTCACATGCTGGTGGACACGGGAATTCAGTGCCGAGGTTTCATATTGTATGGGGAACAGGTCCAGGCATTGTCAAGCCTTTTGTGGATAAAGTTAAAAAGGCAATAAAAGATGGCTATATTGAGTTTAAACCACGACATCGTGTGGATGAATTTATTCAACAAGATGGAAAGGTTATGGGGATAAGTGGCACAGTACTAGCAGAAACCTTTATCAGTCGAGGGGAAAAAAGTTCAAGATTAGGAGTCGGAGAATTTTCGTATGAGGCTGCAGCCGTTATTGTGGCAAGTGGTGGTATCGGGGCCAATTTTGATTTAGTGAGAAAAAATTGGCCAGAACGATTAGGGACCCCTCCTAAAAATATGGTCTGTGGTGTTCCTGCATATGTAGATGGAAGAATGCTTGAAATTACAGAGCATGCAGGGGGACGTATTGTGAATCGTGATCGTATGTGGCATTACACAGAAGGATTAAAAAATTGGGATCCGATTTGGCCTAATCATGGAATACGAATTTTGCCAGGCCCCTCCTCTTTATGGTTTGATGCAGAAGGTAACCGATTTCATGCGCCTAATTTCCCTGGATTCGATACGCTCAGTACACTAGAAACGATTCAAAAAACAGGCTATGACTATTCCTGGTTTATTTTAACAGAAAAAATTATTGAGAAAGAATTTGCTTTATCTGGCTCGGAGCAAAATCCGGATTTAACAAACAAAAGCATTGGTGATGTTTTAAAAAGGATCATGCCCGGACCACCTGCTCCAATCCAAGCCTTTAAAAATCATGGTGAGGATTTTGTGATTGCAAATGATTTAAGAGAACTAGTAAATGGAATGAATAAACTAGCAGGCAATGATTTACTCGATTTCATGAAAATTAAAGAGCAAATTTTAGCGAGGGATCGAGAAATGGATAATAAGTTTACAAAAGATATACAGGTGAACGCCATTCATGGTGCCAGAAATTATATTGGGGATAAGCTAATCCGTGTTGCCAAGCCACATAAAATTTTAGATACTAAAAATTGGCCTTTAATTGCGGTACGATTAAATATTTTAACAAGAAAAACCTTAGGGGGCTTACAAACAAACTTAAATGGAGCAGTATTAGGGATGGATGGTCAGCCTATTCCAGGACTATTTGCTGCTGGTGAAGTAAGCGGCTTCGGGGGCGGTGGTGTTCATGGCTATCGCGCTTTAGAAGGTACGTTTGTTGGTGGCTGTTTATTTAGTGGTAGGCAGGTAGGGCGTTTTTTAGCAGAAGTGTAATGCCAATGTAAAAAGAGCATCGTTATAAACGATGCTCTTTTTGTCACCAAGTAATAATGACAGCGATTATGATTTTGCGTTTTGGACAACTGCAATTCTAGCGATTTGTTCTTCGATTTGATGAACCGTCCAGCCATGCTCCTCCACGAAGAAGTTACGTTTGGCACGACGGCATTCATCAGAGCAACTGCGCATATAAAAGGATTCATGCTTTTCTTCACATAGCATTAATTTATGGCATTCAGGGTTTGCACAGTTCGTATAACGTTCGGAAGGTTCACCTGTGAAATAATCTTTTCCGATAACGATATGCTCCACTTGATTGATTGGCACACTGCGACGACGATCAAAAACAAACATTTGCCCATCCCAAAGTTGCCCCTTTACTTCAGAATCTTTTGCATATGTGGCAATTCCACCATGTAATTGACCAACACTTTTTCCATAGCCCTCACGTTTTAACCAACCAGAGAATTTTTCACAGCGTATTCCACCTGTACAGTAAGTTAAAATCTTTTTATCAGCGAATTCTTCTTTATGTGTTTCCATCCATGCTGGCAAGTCGCGGAAATTTTCAATATCAGGTCGAACCGCGCCTCTAAAATGGCCAAGATCGTATTCATAGTCATTACGTGCATCGATAATAATAGTATTCTCTTCTTGCATTTGTTCCATAAATTCCTTAGGAGATAAATAATCCCCTGTTATCTCTAAAGGATTGATATCATTTTCTAAGCCTAAGTGAACGATCTCGCGGCGAGGGCGAACGTGCATTTTTTTGAAAGCGTGTCCTTCAGCTTCATCAATTTTCCACATGATATCACTAAAGCGAGGGTCAGCCTTCATATGATTCATGTAAGCATCTGTTTGTTCAATAGTCCCCGAAACCGTTCCGTTAATCCCTTCGTGACCAACTAAAATGCGGCCAAGAAGTCCGAGTTCTTGACATACTGCTAAATGTTCTTCAGCAAATGCTATAGGGTCTTCAATCGTAACATATTTATAATAAAGTAATATACGATAGTCTTTTTGTGTCAAAATACGTAACCACCTTTATAACAATATTCGTCCTTTAATATAGCATAATGAAGGTAAATTTGTTTAGCAGAGAAGGAGTTTACTAAAAAAACACGAATAGTACATAGTGAATGACTATTCATATTTGGGGGTAATGGAGATGGAATTTTCAACAATTACTGTAGAAAAGCTAGATCGACGTGCAACGTTAACTTTGAATCGTCCTCAGGCGATGAATGCGATGGATGACGTTATGATGCGAGAACTCGCTGAATGCTTTGAGGCTTTGCAACAGGAAAAAGATATACAAGTACTTGTTATTCGTGGAGAAGGGAAGGTCTTTTCTGCTGGAGGCGATATTAAGGCGATGCTTGATTCAACTAAGCCTTTAAATATTGATGAGGCGATGGGTTATCTTACACGCATCGTTAAGGCCTATTATCAGCTGCCAATGATAGTCATTGCGGCAGTTCATGGCGCATCGGCAGGTCTTGGCTTTAGTTTAACACTGGGGGCGGATATTGTTGTGGCCTGTGAAAATAGTAAACTAGCTATGAACTTCATAGGGATAGGACTGATTCCAGATGGAGGTGGTCACTTCTTTATGAAGGAACGTGTGGGGACTGTTAAAGCAAAACAAATGATTTGGGAAGGGAAGGTGCTTACTGCAAATGAAGCATTAGATGCAGGATTAATCGACTATATGGCACCAGATGGCACTGTATTTGCAATGGCAGATCAGCTTGTGGGTAAAATGCTTGCTTCACCTATTTCTTCTATGATTACGACAAAAAACATTTTACATGCTCAAAATTTACCACAGCTGGAAAATATCCTTGCACTAGAAGCAGAAGGACAATCAACAATGCGTAAAACGACAGATCATATAGAAGGTATTCATGCTTTTGTAGAGAAAAGAACACCTGTCTTTGTAGGAAAATAAAAATAAGAAAAGGCATGTAGATATCCTACGTGCCTTTTCTCAATTATTAAACATGGAATAAAATTAATTTACCTGAAGCATTTACTAGACGATGAGTTTTGTTGGCAACACCTTTTTCTTCAATTTGTTGTTGGCCATTTAATTTAGCAGCTTCGTCATTTTCAAATGTCCATGTTTCATCAAACAATGTTTCCCCTGTTTTTTCGAAAGCTGTGAAACGATAGTTCTCCATACAAACCCCACCCTTTTATTTAAATATATATCTATTATACATAGAAGATTTATAAACTTCACGGTAAAACTAGTAAACTATTTGATGAATTACGAAAATTGTGGAAAAAGTAAGTCGACGCTTTTTTTTAAGCATTACCATTTTTCATAAATAGGGAAGTATGATAAAATAGAACAAATATTCGGTTTTGTAATCATATATGACTGCTTTGGTTGATAGTTTGTAGTAACTAACTGAGGTGGGAAATATCTATAGTTGGGGTGATTGGATGTCAGAAATTCGTTTTTTTCATATGGCAGATTTACATTTGGATAGTCCATTTAAGGGCTTATTTGGCTTACCTGAACACATTTTAAAGGAAATTCGATCAAGTACCTTTGATGCTTTTGATAAAATTATTCAGAAGGCAATTCAGGAGCAGCCAGACTTTTTATTAATTGTCGGAGATATTTATGATGGTGAAAATCGCAGTTTACAAGCCCAAAGAAAATTTCAAGATGCAATGGAGAAACTTTTTCAACACAATATTCCTGTAATTATTAGCTACGGGAATCATGATCATTTAAAAGGAACTTGGACACGTTTTTCTTTACCAAGTAATGTTTATGAATTACCGGCTGAAACAAGTGTTGTCCAGTTGAAAATCCGTGGTCAGCAAGTCTGTATATACGGCTTCAGCTATAGTGAACGCCACCTGAAGGAGTCTGTTATTGATACGTTTCCAATCGCTCAAGATTCTCATGCAATTCATATTGGCATGTTGCATGGCAGTGAGGCTAGTGATACGTCACATGCTTTGTATGCGCCATTTACCAAACAGCAACTGCTTGAAAAGAATTATCATTATTGGGCGCTAGGGCATATTCATAAACGACAACTGTTACATGAAAACCCTCCTATAGTTTATCCAGGCAATATTCAAAGTCGTCATCGTAAAGAACAAGGAATAAAAGGTTGCTATGATGTAACTTTATCTCAAACAGCATGTGAATTAGATTTTATTCCTACCTCCGCTATTGTTTATACCACGATAGAGGTGGATTGTACAAATATCGTTCATGCTAATGAATTACTTAAAAGATGTGAAGAAGCAATTGCTGTCAATCGTACTTCATGGGGAGCGGCGGTAGTTGAGCTTTATTTAAAAAATATTGATGAGCAAACAGAAGCATTGTTTGAGCATGCGACGGTGGACACTTGGCTGGATACCATTCGAGAGGCAGAAGAGGGTATTGAGCCAATGTGTTGGGTACAAAAAATGGTGTTACAAAAACCTTCGATTCATGGTGAATATTCTGCTGCTACGCAGTCAGTCGTAAGTTTAATGGAGCAATGGGATAGTAATGACTGGAAGGATATACTAAAAGACTTATACCAGTATGCTGGTGGCGCTCGGCTGATTGAGCCTTTATCTGAAAAGGATATAAAGAATCTAACGCACAATGCACAGTCACTATTGGCGGAAGAAATTCAAAGGGCGTGATGCACATGCTAACAATCAAAAAACTACAAATTTATGGCTTTGGTAAGCATGAAAACGTGACGATTCCCTTAAATGAAGGCGTTACAATTTTTTATGGATTAAATGAGGCAGGAAAAACAACGATTCAGCAATTTGTTTTACAAATGCTCTTTGGCTTTCCAACAAGACAGCAGACACAGCGCAAATATGAACCAAAAGCATCGACGAAATTCGGTGGTCAGCTGACACTATTACACCCTATTTATGGTTCATGCATTATTGAGCGTGTGAAAGGCAAGGCTGCAGGTGATGTTACTGTTTATCTTGAAGATGGTACAACAGGACAGGAGGAGCTGTTAGCTAAGCTTTTATATGGCTATTCTAGAGCATCCTTTGAATCCATTTTTTCCTTTTCATTGCATGAGCTTCAGGGCATTGAAAAAATGTCTGAGGAGGAACTAACACATCTTCTCCTCTCCTCTGGTACAACAGGTATCCAGCACTTGTCTGCTCTTGAGAAAAAAATGGATAAAGAGGCCAATGAGCTATTTAAGAAGACAGGTAAAGTTCCAGTAATCAATCAAAAAATTGAGCAGTTAAAGCAACTCGAGCGAATGATTAGACACGAGCAAGGTAAGATCCAAACATTTGAGAATAAATTACAACAATTGCAACTTCTTGAGCAAAACCTTGAGAAACTTTATGCCACTCAAAAAAAGCAACAACAACAATGGCAATACTTAACGGTTCAAAAGCAGGCCTTGCCTCTTATCAAGCAACAACAGATGTTGCAGCAAGCATTAGGTAATGATCCGCATGTTCAATTTCCAGCAGAAGGTGTAAGACGATATGAACAAGTAAAGGACCGACTTTTACATGAAAGTCAGCAGTTGCTGCAATTAAAAGAACAATATCAATTGCTACAGGACAAAGTGCTCGCGACAGTGAATGAGCAAACTGTAAATGAAATGGGCCGCCTTATGCAAAAAGAGGCAACATGGCATCAGCTGATCGTGAAGGAGAAAAACTTACGGGATGATCTCTTTATGCTTGAGCAAGAAATAGATGCGCAGTTTCGTTTATTAGGTGTGCAAGAAAAAGAGGCACAGAACATTCTTCTTGGAGAAACAGTATCCTTACAGCAGGAACAGCAATTTCAACAGCAATTAAAAAGGCTGGAGGAGGCGGAGGATGAGCTAAAGTTTCATTTACATTCGCTAGAGCAAGTCCATCAAGCATTAGATGCCATAACGCAACAAAAGCAAAGGCTAAAGCAGGAGTCATTAACAAAGGAAGAAGAACATATTTTAGCACAGTGGCCTCAACAAAAGCGGAGGCTAGAGCAATTGCGTGCTGCCAAATCGCAACGGACTAAACAAAGGCAGCCTAATTATTTTTCCTTGATGATTTTATTAATTGGTTTATTATCATTTGTTTATGGGATATTCCAAAAAAATGTGGCAGTGGCCATTATTGGTGCTATTTTGACCATCATAACCATTTGGTTGATAAAGTTTGTTAGACCAGCAACGGAGACGTCCGATAAAGAAAATAGTCACCTCTTACGACAATTAGAGCAGGATGAAATGACTGTACAAACTATACTCCTAAAGAAACAAAGATTGGAGGATCGTTGGTTACATGTCCATGAACAGCAAAGTGAGAAGGAGCAACAATATGCTCAATTGGAATATAAAATTCAACAAGCGGAGCTGGAGAGTGAAGAAACTACGCAGTCATTGCAGCAATTTTTAAAACGCTATCGATTACAAGGTACGATAGCTAGAACGTTAATGCCCGAATTATTTATGCGTATACGAAGTGTTCAAGAATTGGCGGTTAAAAGGGAGGGCTCAATAAGCCTTTTGCAAGAAGTTCAGGATGAAAAGAACAGCCTTTATGAACAGCTTCAACTAGTATTAAATGAAAATTATAATGAACATGAAATATATATGTATCTACGAACAGCCTATCTGGACGCACAGCAACAGCAACAGCAAGTGCAGCAAGCACAAGCTCAGCTAGCTGACATCAAGATTAAGCTACAAAGTGGACAAACACGAATAGATCGTTATACAGCTGATATGATGCAGCTATTGAACGAAGCGGAGGTGCAAAACGAGCAAGCTTTTTATGAGAGATATGAGCAATTTGAGCATCAAAGAAAAATAATGACAGAGCTTCAAACGGTTCAGGCTCAAATAGCCTCGTTGGATTTATCTGAAAATGTTGGTTTAAAAGAGGACTCTGTTATCGAGGATATGCGGGTTTTAGAGCAGGAGCAAGCTTCTTTGCAAATGGATATAGACCGATGTCTTGAACATCGTGCTGCATTGCAAATTGAAAAAGAACAGCTATTAAATGATGAAAAATATGGCCAACTACTTCAAGAGTTTGAGCAGGAAAAATCGGAGTTACAGCAAATGATTGAGCATTGGGCAACGAAAAAGGCTGTGGCGACTGCTATTCATGAAACATTATTTCGTCTTCGGGAAGAAAAATTACCACATGTTTTATCGAAGGTTAATGCAATATTCCAATTACTTACAGGAGGGCGCTACGTTCAACTTACGATTCACGACGAAGGCTACTTTATGGCGCAAGATGTGGCGGGAATCCGTTATCAAATGGTTGAATTATCGCAGGCAACTAAGGAGCAAGCCTACATTGCATTACGTCTGGCACTTGCACAAACGTTGATAACCTCTGCGCCATTCCCGATTATTATGGACGATCCGTTTGTCCATTTTGATCGAAACCGTACAGACAAAATGGTACAATTAATGAAAGAAGTAGGATATGAACGTCAAATTTTATATTTTACTTGCCATGATGAAATGCTCAAACATTGGCCAAAAGAGCAAATTATAGATGTAGGAGCACTAGCAAATGAAAGGGGAGTGGCGTCAACATGAAAGGAATTACAACGCTTCAGGTTGGAGAATCAGTGGATCAATATTTATTAATTAAACAAGCGACAAAAGGAGTTACTACTGTTGGGAAGCCATTTATGTCGCTAATATTACAAGATAAAAGTGGAGATATTGAGGCTAAGCTTTGGGATACAAATGAAGATCATGAAAAGATGTATCATGCTGAAGCCATTGTACGTGTCGGTGGAGAAATTCACGACTATAGAGGGAAAAATCAATTGCGTATCAAAGCTATTCGTGTGGCAAAGCCAGAAGAAGGAGTTGCCATTCATGATTTAGTACCCTCCTCTGCAACACCAAAGGAACAACTTTTTGAAGAATTAAATCAATTTTTCTTTGATATTAAAAACCCAAATATTTCACGTATTACGAGAGCGGCCATTAAAAAACACCAGGATGCCATTTTAGTGTTCCCAGCGGCTACTAAAAATCATCATGATTATGCTTCTGGCTTATTAGATCATATGGTGTCTATGCTAAAACTAGGTAAGGCCATTGCTGATTTATATCCGACTCTTAATCGAGATCTATTATATGCAGGTATTATTTTGCACGATATTGGAAAAGTGGTGGAGCTGTCTGGACCAGTTGCCACGACGTACACAGTGGAGGGAAACCTTTTAGGACATATTACGATAATGGTGAATGAAATTGCTAAGATTGCTAATGAACTAGAAATTGAAGGTGAAGAAGTGATGCTTTTGCAGCATATGGTTTTATCTCACCATGGCAAAGAAGAGTGGGGTAGTCCGAAAAAGCCGATGGTTCAAGAAGCAGAAATTTTACATTATATTGATAACATCGATGCTAAGATGAATATGCTAACTAGAGCATTAGGTAAAACAGCACCTGGTGAATTTACAGAGCGACTATTCCCTCTGGATAATCGATCATTTTATAAACCAACATTTTAATCTTTCAACACATTATTTGTGAAATTTTAGTTTCAAAATAACTGGATGAGCTAGCTTTTTTATAAGTCTATCTATATATCTGTGGAATTTCAGTACCTATCCATTGTACCAGTACTGTATTTATTTTAGAATATAGGAAGAATTTATAGGAATGGGGAAAAACAATGGATAAAGAGGGACTTGTTTCACGTAAAATAAAATTTTGGAAAAGCTTGATTTTCAAAATGATACTAGCTATTGGTATCAGTTTATTTATTAGCTCACATATTTCTGAGTTCGTCAGCCAACAAATCGAAAAGGTAGTGGCGTTAAATGGTAGTGCAGGAGTGGCCATTAATACATTTATTTCGCTATTTATTGGTACTGTTATTATTTCTTTATGTACAAGGTATATCGTCTTAAAACGTGTAAAGCGCGTCTTAAAGGCAATGACGGAAGCTGCGGATGGCGATTTAACAGTTCGTATAGATGATAAATTGAAAGATGAAATTGGTCAATTATCAACGGAATTTAATCATATGTTAGAGCAAATAGGTACAGTTATTGAAAAGGCGAATAAAGCATCTTCGGATGTTTCTACTTTTACAAATGAATTTACTACTATTACTGAGCAAAGTAGTAACACAGTTGAAACCATTTCTGTTGCCATTAGAGAAATTGCTGCTAGTGCAGAAGGGCAATTGAAGCAAATGGACTTATTATCGGACTCCGCTAACTTAATTTCCAAAGATATGGACCATGCTTCATCCGCAGTCCAGGCAGTTGCAGATATAGCGAATGAAACGAATCAAAAGGCTGATTTAGGATTACAGTTAATTGAACAAACGATTGGAAAAATGAATACCATTAATGAATCTGTACACCAATCAACAGAGGTTGTTAATGCGCTAGGGGAAAAATCGAAGGAAATTAGTACTATTGTGGCACTAATTACAAGTATTACGGATCAAACAAATTTGCTTGCACTGAATGCTTCCATAGAGGCGGCACGTGCAGGAGAGGCTGGAAAAGGATTTGCGGTTGTGGCAGATGAAGTAAGAAAACTAGCAGAGGAATCTGGGAAGGCTGCTGACAATATTAGAACATTAGTAGATGATATCTTAAGTCAAACATCAAGCGCAGTTTCTGCTATTAATAGTGGTACACAATTTGTGGAGGAAGGGCGAGAGGCTGTTGAGCAGACAGGTGGTGCCTTTAAAAATATTGTAGATTATTTACAACAAATTAGCCAACGTACCAAGGAAGTTACGGATATAGTATTGCGTGTAAATGACAAGGCAAGCCAAACCGATTCTGCAACAAAAGAAATTGTTGATATTGCAAATAGCACATCTTCAGGTATACAGCATATCGCGCTCTCTATAGAGCAACAAACTGCGTCTAACGAGGAAATTGCAAGTGCAGCAAATGTCCTTCAGACGATGTCGAATGACTTACAAGCCGAAATAAGCCAGTTCAAAGTAAAATAACAAAAGAGAAAGGGAGCATCTGTATGATGAGATGCTCCCTTTTTTTGAGGATGTCGCTCTTTAAATGGAAAAGGACATCATCTGAATTATTTAGATTCTTTATCTGTATCTTCTGCTTTGTCGCTAGATTCTTCCTTAGAAGCTTTTTCTTCTGCTTTTTTAGCTTCTTCTTCAGCCGCTTTAGCTTGTTCTTCACTTGTAGTCGTAAAGAATTCTAGGGAATCTTTTAAATCTTTATCAGAAGTTTTAACATTCGCATCTTTTGCCATTTTCGCAACGATGTCTTTTAGAATAGTTTGTGCTTCACCTGTTTGGTTCAGTTTACTTAACATAGTTGTACGAATTTTTTCTTCTTCATCTTTAAATGAACCAACATCTTTCACGTCACGTTTCTCCGTAATTTCGATTACGTGATAACCAAAGCTAGATTTTACCGGCTCACTTAAAGTGTTTAATTCAAGCGCATAAGCAGCATCGTTAAACTCATCAACCATCGAACCAACTGAGAACCATCCAAGTTCGCCGCCTTTTTGTGCAGAGCCTGTATCTGTAGAGTACTCTTTTGCTACATCAGCAAATTTAGCGCCACCTTTTATTTTTTCAATGACTTCTTTTGCTGTTTTTTCATCTGCTACTAAAATATGACGACCATTTAGTTCTGTTTTCATTTGCTCGTAGTATTTTTTCACATCTTCTTCTTTAATGGCTTGGTCTTTTAAAGCTTTTTCTTGAAGAAGTTGAACGCGTAATGAATCTTTAAAGCCTTGCTCTGTTAAGCCACTTTCAGCTAGTGCTTGTGCAAAACCATCACCAAATTGTGAAGCTGTTGTATCGTAAGCTTCTTTAAGTTCTTTATCTGTTACTTCATATTTGTCAGACAATACTTTTTCAGTCACCATTTGCTGTAATACATATGAGCCTGTTAAAGATTTGGCTTTTTCATTAAAGTCAGCAACTGAAATATCGCCAACTTTAGAAGTAACGATTGCTTTGCTATCTCCGCCGCTACACGCACCAAGCGCTAAAACAGAAGCAGCTAAAGTTAAAGATAAAACTGTCTTTTTCATAGTGGATATTCTCTCCTAACATGGTTTCGTCCATTTTTTACTATAACATAAACGTTTTAAAAACAAAATGGTTCCCCCTTGAGTATTGCCTATATTTCAAATTTTGAAGCGCATAGGATATAGAAAAGAAAGGGGGTGAAGTTATGGGCAACGGAGGATACGGTGGCGGTGGCTACGGCTCAGGCTTTGCTTTATTAGTTGTGTTATTTATTTTATTAATTATCGTTGGTGCAGCGTTCCTATACTAATTAATAAAACAGTGAAAAGCTAAGAGCTCTTTTAACTCTTAGCTTTTCTTAACAATGTTAGTACTTCACGCCGCATGCCAAAGATCCAAGCCGTTAGTAATGGTTTGAACAAGTTGTTTAATGGGGACTCAACTTATCTTGTAGCGTGCGGACGTGAATGTATTTTACTTTTCGATTGTTATACTGCATATAAAATTTCAATATAAAATGAGACAAGTAAAATGGTAATAAGTATATTTATAGTTCGGAATATTTTTGGCTGGTTTTCTTCGGGAATTTCACGTCGCATACATAGAGCATATGTCATACGGTTAATTTGAAATAAATAGAATACCGAGAATAGAACTACAATCATTAATAGCAAGTCTATTCCTCCCCTCTTTCAATAGTAATAGCATAACAAAGAACGCCATTAAAAAACAAGTACAAGCAATTTAGTGAACAGTTGGTGGAACTAAAATCTCATAGCCCTTTGGTGTTTCTTCAATTTGTGAGTTTTTTGGTGAATTCAATAAATATTTCACGTAAAGTATATCAATTAAACATAGACTACAGTGATATGCTAACAGCAATGTACCGTAATGTGTATAGGCTGGTAGTAGCCAAGTACCTATGATAATACTAGTATTGAGAACGATAAAAGGCGTAAGAAGTGCTAGTATATAGCGATTTTTGGATAATGGCTCATGAATACGCATGTGTAGAACAGGAATTAGATAAAATTGCGTACGGACACGCAATTTAAGATGCTGTCGTAAATCGTACAGAGCTAAAAAGTGTAGAAACTTGTGAACCGGATAAAGTGTTAATACGGCTATTACAAAGAGCCAGAATAAATGATCGGTGTAGTGCTCTTCATTAAATAAATTAAACGTCACATACGATACGGAAAAAACGGATAAAAAAGTAATAACACCCATTATAATAATACGCGTAGTGCCGTAATGATGTTCAAGATTTAAAATTTTCCAACAGTGCATAGTTTATTATCAACTCCGAAAATAGGAAGTGTCCTATTTAATGTAAATTGAATTGTCTTAGAATGCAAGAGAAAGGAGGTACTTCAGAAATATTTCTGAAATACCTCCTTTCACATAATTTATTCCTGCTAGCACAACAAGAATCCCCATGAAAATATCTGTACGATAGTTTTATTTATCCTTTTACAGTTGGACGTTCTTCAAGCGTGTCAAAGGAATCACGAAAATGCTGGAAGGAGCGTTCAAAAATATCGATGAAATCCTCACCATAAATATTACGAATGACAGCCATTACGTCTAAAAAATCTGGGAAACGGCCATATAAGTCCTTTAAGGCCAATGATCCTTCTAATACAGAATGATAAGTATTATGGTAGTTTTTATTCATCTCTACAATGAGCTCTGTACCAGCTTCAGTTAGCTCAACATACGTATTGCGCTTATCGTCATCTCGCTTTGAAAACTTAAGGAAGCCACGTTCTTCTAATTTTTTGGAGAAATTGAATGCTGTAGATACATGCATGACTCCAAACTTTGCTACATCGGAAATAGATGCCCCTTTTAAATGATAGGAAATCCACAGAATATGGTGTTCATTAATATTTAAATCATAGGGTTTAATCCATTGTTGCCAATCTTTTTCAACCGCTTTCCATAGTGCTTTCGATAATTGCGCGATTCTTTGACTATAAAGCATAGCTTCTTTTTGTGTGTATAATTCCTCTGACAATACCATCACCTACTGCTTTCTTTCACATTTTTAAAAATATTATAGCAGTAAAGAAAAAAAGTTTAAAGTTAGAAAAATTCAAAAATTGAAAAGTGGTTAAAAAATAATATTATAGCAATAGTTTTTGATGAAAAAATAGATAAGTAAGCTCCTAAAGAGGACTTTAGTCGCTTATTTTTTTCTGTGGTTTTTCCTTGTTTTCTGTGAATTGTGCAATGTTTTTCTCGATTTCGCTTATCGAATTCTGTAAAGCATCTAATTCTTGTTGCAAATTATTTTTATTTGGCTCTATTTCTTCTGAAAAAGTGGTAATTGTTTGTTTTAAATCATTTATTATTTGTGGGATATTATTTTTAACTTCGTTTGTTAAAGTATTGACAGAGTGTTTCACAGTCCCTACTTGTTGTTTAACATCGAGGAGCATGCCTTTTGTTTGATCTACGTTTTGTTTTAAAGTTGTACGTAACTGCTGGCCTGATTGTGGAGTTGAGAACAAAACAGCAGCTGTTCCACCGATAATACCTGTTGCTAGTCCAATTAAAAATGGTTTTGCTTTCATAATATATACCTCATTTCTTGTCATGTTTATCTACTATTAAACCATGAAAAGCATGAATACAAAAAGAAAAAGAAACTGAACGAGTGATAGATCATCACAGTGCAGTTTCTTTTAAATGTTTAAAGTCAATAGTTATGAAATCTGAGAAATGGCTGTTACAAATTTAGAGCGCTTCACTAATTTTGCTACAATAGGATAAATAATAGCAAAAGCAACGACATTAAATGCTACAGCTGGAAGGACAACCCCAATAAATAGCATTGTAAACGTTGCACCTACATTTGCATTGAAAACAAAAAGTGCTGCTGCTAAAAAGACTGTACCTGATAGAATAGTACCCAAACCAACTAAAAATGCAGAGACAGCGAAACTCTTTGCTATCCTTTTTAGAATAACTAAAGCAGCTAAAAACACAAAGCCTGTCACCGCTTTATCAATAATGTTCGGAACTAGACCAGCAGGAAATGTTGTGAACAAACCTGAAAGTACCCCTGTTGCTAGCGAAAGTAAAAACGTTTCTTTCACTGTAGGAAATAATAAAATGCCAATGAACATCATTGTTAACATGAAATCAGGCTTCATGCCATTAATCATTCCCGGTGTCACGACATATAGTGCCGCTCCGATACCAACTAAAAGGGCCATTAATACTAAATTCTTTGTATTCATTTTTAATCTCTCCTCGACTGAGCTAATCTATTAGTTTCCCAACGTGTCCTCGTGACCGTTAGCGAAACTTATTTGTGATTGTACGCTAAAATTTTTATATTTGCAATACAGTAATTGGGTTATTAAAATGTTAATATATGACAAAAAATTATAAATGAGCTTTAATATTTTCGGCCACATCAGCCAATTGTTCAGGTGAATATTTTTGCGTTTGCCAAACTAAACCTAAGCCTTCTTTTTCGTCATAACGCGGAATAAAATGTAGATGATAGTGGAACACAGTTTGTCCAGCTGCCGCCCCATTATTATTAATTGTATTCAAACCTATTGGCTCAAACGCTGCCTTTATGGCATTCGCAATCTTCGGTGCAACAGCGTATAAATTACGTGCAACATCCTCTGGCATTTCGTATAGATCTTGGCAGTGATGCTTTGGAATTAGTAAGGTATGACCTTTTGCAACTGGCGAAATGTCTGTAAATGCATAGACATGTTCGTCTTCATAAACTTTTGTACTTGGAATGGATCCATCGATAATTTTGCAAAATAGGCAATCGCTCATGAGAATTTCCCCCTTAACGTATATGTAAATTCATTCTATCATACTCAAACCTGTATCATTTGCTAATTTTTGATAAAATATAAAACAAGAAGAGGAGTGAGGATATGTCAGTATTAGAGGTACAGCATGTGACAGGTGGATATACAAGAAAACCTGTTATTAAAGATTTATCTTTTACTATTGAAAAAGGAGAGCTTGTTGGCTTAATTGGCTTGAATGGAGCTGGGAAAAGCACAACGATTAAACATATAATTGGAACAATGTTGCCAAAGGAAGGGGATATTTACCTTAATGGGGTAACGCTAAAGGAAGATACGGACAAGTATCGTACAGCCTTTTCTTATATCCCTGAAACCCCCGTGCTCTATGATGAGCTAACATTAAGGGAACATTTAGAATTAACAGCGATGGCTTATGGTATTGATAAGGCAACTCTAGATGCTCGTTCTGAGGTACTTTTAAAGGAATTTCGAATGGAGAAAAGATTAAACTGGTTTCCTTCGCATTTTTCAAAGGGAATGCGTCAAAAGGTTATGATTATGTGTGCCTTTCTAATTAATCCTAGTCTTTATATTATTGATGAACCTTTTGTGGGGTTAGATCCTCTGGGGATTCAATCATTATTAGATCAAATGGATGAGAAGAAAAAAGAAGGTGCTTCCATATTAATGTCTACGCATATCTTGTCAACAGCCGAAAAGCATTGTGATCGAATTATATTATTGCACGAAGGAAGAGTTCGAGCACAAGGAACGATGGCCGATTTGCGTCAAACATTTGCGATGCCTAATGCAACGTTAGACGATCTTTATATTGCAATGACAAAGGAGCGGGACCATGAAGAACTTGCGTGATGTATGGTCCTCTCGCTTCATGCATTATATAGGAGAAGTACAAAAATATATGCAATTTATTTTTACAGGGCATATTGCCATTGTGCTTGTATTTCTAATTGGAGCAGGAGGCTACCAATATAGTGAATGGTTGAAAGTTGTACAGACAGATTTCCCAGCTGAAATACTTATTGCTGTTTTTATAGGCATTTTATTGGCTTTTAGTCGTCCTACTACATTATTGAGAGAGCCAGACCAGGTATACCTATTGCCCCTAGAATCTAAAATGTCACATTATTTCAGCAAGGCTTTAGCTTGGACATTTTGGTCTCAGGTGTGGATTGTAGCAATCGTCTACATCGTCAGTATCCCGTTATTAAAAGCAGTGACTGATTTAACAACAATTGAAATTTGGTCCATTTTCATACTAGTGATTGTACTGAAATATATAAGTGTTCGAGGAGAATTTAGCTATCGATATAGTGAACGTGGTCAAATGGTTTGGGTGGACAGGCTGATTCGAGCAATAATATTTGCTGCAGCTGTTTATATGGGTCTGCAAGCTCAGTTGCTCCTAACCATTGTGGCTACAGTCATTAGCATCATTTATATGATTGTCTTTAGAAAAAAATCTGTCGGCGAACCAGTACCTTATGAACATTTTGTAAAGCTTGAACAAAATCGTATGATGAGTTTTTATCGTTTTGCAAATTACTTTACAGAGGTACCCCATCTACATGGAAGCATTCGACGTCGAGGATGGATGGACTGGCTCTATAAATTCGTACCATATGGTAAAAAAAATTCTCAAAAATATTTGGTGTTTCGCACCTTTGTCCGTACAGATGATCATTTTTATTTATGGCTCCGTCTTACGGCAATTGCAGGAGTGATTGCAGCCTTTGTAGACATTCCGATAGTTACATGGATTGTAGCTGGGGCACTAAGCTTTGCAACGACTATTCAATTAAAGCAAGCATTACTATCAAGTGGAGAATTCCGCATGGATATGCTGTTTCCATTGCCAGATAATGCTCGTCAACTAGCTGTGAAGCAAATTGTACGTCTAGCTATGGTTACACAAGCAATCATCGTTGGATTATGTGCAATTACACAGCCTATGTTTTACATTGTAGTTGTTATTGTTTTAGTAATTAGCGAATTGACTGCGAAAGTATCTAAATAATGAAAAGCTCATTTTCCCAGTACTGCACTGAGAAGATGAGCTTTTATTTGTTGTAGATCTATTCTGATTGCTCTTTGGGCATAGCACTATAAGTTGTTACGTAGGAAGCTGCTGAGAAAATGTTCTGCTGATTTACTCCTGTTGAATCATCTCTTTTAGCATGAGCTTTTTCAAAGGCTTTAGAGCTTTTCCAAGCTTCAAATGAGTGTGGTCCATGCCATTGAGTCATGACAATATAAGTGTCACTTTTGATGGGACGAAGTAATCGGTAGGACTCAAATCCTGGCTCATCTTCAATGGCATGTGAGCGTTGTAAAAAGCGATGCTCGAAAACAGGGCGACCTTCATCTGTTACGGGAATATTATTAAGAACAAAGAATCCATGTTCTTCTAGCTCGTTTACCGAATCTAACACTTCAAATTTGCGGGGTGTGGCAAAAACAGATTTTCCTTCTGTTTCATGAATTAATACGGAGTTTCCCTCTCCGTGAATTAAGATCATATGCTCATTTGGATACTTATTTTTCAGTTGCTCTAAAAAATCACCAGTACCAGAAGTTAAATAAATATTCATCAATTTATCCTCCTTATGAATCTTGCTAATTATAGCGTGATTATACCCTTTTTAGCATAAGTCTAAGCTTTGACTAAAAAGAATCTGTCTAGAATGAACAATTTTATGACATTTCACTAGGATAACTATACAATAACAGAGGAAGCGTTTACTATTGGAAACGGATATCAATAATAATGGAATAAATAATACATTTTTTTCTTGATTCAGCAAATGTTTTTTGTACTAAAACAATGGATAAGATACAGAAGACTCTTTCCGCTATAGAAAGTGGTAAGCCCACTGATTCAAGATAAAGTCTCTGATGGGTATTGCAGATTTTGAAGAGAAGCTATTTGAGTAAACAGAAAGAAATCTGGAAACAATTACCCGAGAGCGTATGGATAGTAATGAATTTATCGAGGGGAAGGAATTATTCATGACAACTTTTAACGACACACTTCTGCGTGCTGCTCGTGGAGAAAAAACGACACACACGCCAGTATGGTATATGCGACAGGCAGGGCGTTCTCAGGCAGAATATCGTGCCATCAAAGAAAAATATTCTTTAGAGGAAATTACACATCAACCTGAACTATGTGCGTATGTCACTCGTCTACCTGTTGAAAATTACAACGTTGATGCAGCTATATTATACAAGGATATTGTCACACCTCTACCTGGAATTGGCATAGATGTAAAAATTAAAGCAGGTGTTGGTCCTGTTATTTCTAATCCAATTCGTTCAGTTGCAGATGTAGACAATTTAGGTGAATTCAATGCCAAAGAGCATACTCCCTTTGTACTAGAGACTATAAAAATCTTGACAGAAGAGCAATTAAATGTCCCGTTGATTGGTTTTGCTGGAGCACCATTTACACTAGCCAGCTACATGATTGAAGGGGGTCCTTCTAGAAACTATAACAAAACAAAATCATTCATGGTGTCAGAACCGCAAGCTTGGTTTGCGTTAATGGATAAACTTGCTGACATGATTATTGCAGATGTAACTGCCCAAATTAAAGCTGGTGCAAAAGCAATCCAAGTATTTGATTCTTGGGTGGGTGCTTTAAATGTGGAGGATTACCGTGTATTTATAAAACCAATTATGACGCGAATTTTTGCGGAATTACAAAAAGAAAACGTGCCATTAATTCAGTTCGGTGTTGGTGCAAGTCATTTAGCGAAGGAATGGAATGATTTACCGATTGATGTTGTCGGCTTAGATTGGCGTTTACCAATAAAAGAAGCACGCGGGAATGGCATTACAAAACCAGTCCAAGGTAACCTAGACCCATCGCTATTATTGGCGGATTGGTCAGTCATTGAAAAACGAACTAAGGACATTATCGATCAAGGTTTAGAAATGCCAGGTCATATCTTTAACCTAGGCCACGGTGTTTTCCCTGAGGTTGATCCAGTGGTCTTAAAACGTTTAACGACACTTATTCATGAATATAGTGCACAACAAATACAAAATCGTTCTTAAAAAAGCGAATTCAAATGTGAATTATGTCCTTTTCTATGTATGAAATTTTTATCATAGAAAGGGAGCTGTCCAAGATAATAGATTGGACAGCTTCTTTTTATCACATAATGTATAAAACATAAAACAATTTTAGAGGTGAAAAGGGTAATGAAAGAAGTTAAAGGCTTATTGGTAATGGCATACGGAACACCTTATAAAGAAGGGGATATTGAACCTTACTATACACATATTCGTCATGGTCGCAAACCTTCGGAAGAGCATTTAGAAGATTTACGTAGTCGCTACGAAGCGATTGGAGGTTTATCTCCTTTAGCGGCAGCAACACAGGCACAAGCTGAAGCATTGTGTTCCCGCTTAAATGAAGTTCAGGATACTGTAGAATATAAATTGTTTATTGGTTTAAAGCATATTCATCCATTTATTGAGGACGCAATAGAGCAAATGGTGGCAGAGGGCATCAAAGAAGCGGTATCCATTGTTTTAGCTCCTCATTTCTCAACATTCTCTATTAAATCTTATAATGGCCGTGCTGTAGAAGCAGCAGGGGATCGCTTAACGATTACATCAGTAGAATCTTGGTATGATGAACCTAAATTTATTGAGTATTGGAAACAACAAGTCAATGATACGTTTAAGTCAATGTCAGAAGAAGAACGTGAAACAGCTTGCTTAATTGTTTCAGCGCATTCACTTCCTGAAAAGATTAAAGATTTAGGTGATCCTTATGAGGATCAATTAATTGAAACAGCTCGACTTATTCAAGAAGCAACTGATTTGAAAAACGTTGAGGTCGGTTGGCAATCAGCAGGACAGACGCCAGAGCCTTGGATTGGTCCAGATGTTCAAGACTTAACACGCGAGCTCTATGAAGAAAAAGGCTTCCGTTCATTTGTTTATACACCAGTAGGTTTTGTAACAGAGCATTTAGAAGTGTTATATGATAATGATTTTGAATGTAAAGTTGTTTGTGATGAACTAGGCGCAAAATACTATCGTCCGTCAATGCCTAATACACACCCTTTATTTATTGATGCGATGGTCGATGCGATTTATAAAAAATTAAGCTAAGCGAAAAGAAAGTGATGATGTTGGTGACTCAGAAAAGACGAAAGGTAGTTGTTGTAGGTGGTGGTATTACAGGCCTTACAGCTGCGTTCTATATGCAAAAACAAGCAAGCACAAAAGAATTGCCATTAGATATCGTACTTGTCGAGTCGTCATTACGTCTTGGCGGAAAAATTCAAACACTAAGAAAAGATGGTTTTATTATTGAGCGTGGACCAGAATCTTTTTTTGACCGAGAAAATTATGTAAATGCTTTAGCGAAGGATCTTGGTATTGAACAAAAAATCATGACAAGTAATGCAGGACCTAACTATGTGGCTGTCGGAAGTCAGTTATACCCAATCCCAAGCCATTTATTATCAGGAGAAACGCCACATATCTCGTCATTCATTACATCAGGTTTGTTTTCACTAAGTGGTAAAGTTCGCGCGGCGGGTGATTTTTTTATCCCGCGTTCCGTACAGGACGATGATCAACCATTGGGGTCATTTTTTAGAAGAAGATTTGGCGCTGAGGTTGTTGAAAACCTAGTTGAACCATTACTGGCAGGGACATTTGCAGGGGATATTGAGCAATTAAGTATGAGTTCAACTTTTCCACAGCTTTATCATCTAGAGCAAAAATATCGTAGCTTATTAGTAGGGATGAAAAAGGCAGGAACAAATTTCTTGAGTAATGATGTTATTGATGAAAATAAAGGGATTTTTCAAACGTTTAGTAATGGACTTGAAACCTTAATCGAAAGTATTGAGGAATCTCTACTTCCTGGGACAGTAATGAAAGGTGTCAAAGTGGAAGAAATTGAACATGGAAAAGATGGGTCTGTACATGTAATGCTTAACAATTTCACACATATTAAAGCAGATGCAGTAATTATTGCTACACCCTTTAATATGGCGGATAAGATGTTCAGTAAGTATAATTTGTTAAATGAACTAGGGACAATGAAAGCTGCAACTATCGCAACCGTTACAATGGCATTTAAAAAGGAGCAGCTTGGTGATTTAGACGCGCTATCTTTTTATGTCTCTCGAAATAGTGATTTTTCAATAACTTCATGTACGTGGATGAATCGAAAATGGCCGGGTACCACGCCTGATGATTATGTGCTATTACGTAGTTACATTGGTCGAGTTGGAGATGAGGCGATTGTCGCATTATCAGATACTGAGATAGAAAAAACAGTGCTACAGGATTTAAATAAAACTATCAGTATAGATGGAGAACCCGTAACGACAGTGGTTACACGTTGGAGAAATGCAATGCCACAATACACCGTTGGACATGAGGCGAAGGTCCAACGCATAAAGCAGGAATTACGAGAACATTTTCCAACTGTAAAATTAGCAGGTAGCTCATTCGAAGGAATATCCATCCCCGAATGTGTGCAACAAGGTAAACATGTTGCTGAGGAAGTGTTGGCGGAAATTTTTTGTTAGTAGAAGCAAAATAGTACAAACATTATGTTTGTACTATTTTTTTATTGCAGTAAGTTCAAAATATAAAGAAATAGCAAACTAACTATTTCATAGTTTGCTATTTCCATAACTATATTTTGAAAATTTGAATAACGTTGTTCTAAGAAATTCGGTGACATGACCAAACGATACCGCCAGAGTTTGCTCCGCCTAGTATAAGAGAGATAGTTAATCCATTGGCTTCATAGAACAAATCAATCGTATCTCCAGCATTTAAATTCACTTCTCCTGCTAAAGTGATTGTGCCATTTCCAAGAACTGCTCGTAACGTTAATACAAGTGCCACATTGACGTTTAGTACAGGGAACAGGCCACTAATTAAATTTGTAGTAGCATTTTGCCTAATTGCAAATGAAGGGTTTATTCCCGCTCCTAAAGTAACAGTAATGGCCGCAGAAGTGGAGTAGTTAATGGTTGCTTCAAAGGAATACCTACCTGTAGTTGGTACAGTGAATATTCCAGTAGTTGGATTGAAAGCAGGTGTTGTAAAGTATGGTGACGCTACACTCCAGTTAGTGATTGAAGTAGATCCACTAACTGTCAATGTGTTTTTAAAGGCAGAGAATCCTTCAGTAAACGCAGGTCCAGTAAAACCAGTAGCCCCAGTAGGTCCCGTAGCTCCAGTAAAACCAGTAGCTCCAGTAAAACCAGTAAAACCAGTAGCCCCAGTAGCTCCAGTAGGTCCGATATCACCCGTAGCGCCGGTAGCGCCAGTCACGCCAGCAATCCCAGCAGCCCCAGTTGCCCCAGTAGCTCCAGTAGAGCCGGTTACCCCGGTTATCCCAGTAGCGCCAGTAACGCCGGTTACCCCAGTAGCGCCGGTAGAGCCAGTAACCCCAGCAATCCCAGTAGCACCAGTAGCTCCTGTTACACCAATAGCCCCAGTAGCTCCAGTAGGTCCGATATCACCAGTAGAGCCGGTAGCGCCAGTCACGCCAGCAATTCCAGCGGCCCCAGTAGCCCCAGTAGCCCCAGTAGCCCCAGTAGCCCCAGTAGCCCCAGTAAAACCAGTAGCGCCCGTAGCTCCAGTAACACCAATTACCCCAGTAGCTCCAGTAGGTCCGATATCACCAGTAGCGCCAGTAGAGCCGGTAGCGCCAGTCACGCCAGCAATCCCAGCAGCGCCAGTGGCCCCGGTAGGTCCGATATTACCAGTCACGCCAGTAGCGCCGGTAGTTCCAGTAACGCCAGCAATCCCAGTAGCGCCGGTAGTTCCAGTCACGCCAGTAGCTCCTGTTACACCAGTAACTCCAGTAGCCCCAGTAGGTCCGATATCACCAGTAGCGCCAGCAATCCCAGTAGCCCCGGTAGAGCCGGTTACCCCAGTAGCGCCAGTAGAGCCGGTAGCTCCAGTCACGCCAGCAATCCCAGTAGCCCCGGTAGAGCCGGTTACCCCGGTAGCGCCAGTCACGCCGGTAGCCCCAGTAACCCCAGCAATCCCAGTAGAGCCGGTAGTTCCAGTCACGCCAGTAGCTCCAGTCACGCCAGTAGCCCCAGTAGGTCCGATATCACCAGTAGCGCCAGCAATCCCAGTAGCCCCGGTAGAGCCGGTTACCCCAGTAGCGCCAATAGAGCCGGTAGCTCCAGTCACGCCAGCAATCCCAGTAGCCCCGGTAGAGCCGGTTACCCCAGTAGCGCCAATAGAGCCGGTAGCCCCAGTAACCCCAGCAATCCCAGTAGAGCCGGTAGTTCCAGTCACGCCAGCAATCCCAGCGGCCCCAGTGGCGCCGGTAGCCCCAGTAGTTCCAGTAACACCAGCAATCCCAGCGGCGCCGGTAGCCCCAGTAGTTCCAGTAACCCCAGCAATCCCAGTGGCCCCGGTAGGTCCGATATCACCAGTAGCGCCAGTAGCGCCGGTAGAGCCAGTAACCCCAGTAGCTCCTGTTACACCAATAGCCCCAGTAGCCCCAGTAGCCCCAGTAGCCCCAGTAGCCCCAGTAGCCCCAGTAGCCCCAGTAGCCCCAGTAGCCCCAGTAGCCCCAGTAGCCCCAGTAGCC
>NZ_JBMOXD010000010.1:0-107779 GCF_049315265.1 Lysinibacillus sp. NPDC056220 | reverse complement strand
TTTGATGTCCAAAATTTTGTTTCGTTCACTAGCTAGGCTAGCTACTTAAAACTTTATTGATTACGTTTTGCTTGTTCAGTTTTCAAGGTTCATTTGCTAGTTACTCTCAAGTAACTTTTTATAATTTAACATATTGTTAACATATTGTCAACTGTCTATGTTAATATTTTAAAAGTTGTTCGTTTGTTTCGTAACAACGTGTTTAAATATATCATCATAAAATAAAGTTTGCAAGCGTTTCATTAAAGTAAAACTATTCTTATTATTTAAAAGTGAGTTTCTTCTATAATAAATGTGAAAGCAACTTTATATAAAGTAATGCTCTATGAATAATAAAAAAGATGAATAGAGTAACAATAAAATTTTTTATTCAATCATAAAAAACTCCATTGTTAGAATCCTTACTTAACAATGGAGTTTTTTTCAAAGTATATTTAATTTATCGTACCCAGATGAAATATGCTAGGAAGACAAAGAATAAACCATACATCATAGGATGAATTTCTTTTCTCCGTCCCGCTAACAACATTGTGATTGGGTAGAACACGAAGCCAATTGCAATACCCGTAGCTATAGAATAACCAAGAGGCATCATTAATACCGTAAAGAATGCAGGTACGGCAATCTCAAATTTATCCCAATCAATTAAACGTAATGACGAAACCATTAATACCCCTACAATTACTAGCGCAGGTGCTGTTACTGCTGGCGTTACTACTGCTAATAACGGAGAGAAAAATAAAGCTACTAAGAAAAGTACTGCTGTTACTACCGCCGAGAACCCAGAGCGAGCCCCAGCTGCTACCCCCGAAGTTGATTCTACATAGGCAGTAGTCGTAGATGTACCAAATAAAGAACCAATTGTTGTTGCAAGTGCATCTGCCATTAATGCGCGACCTGCACGTGGTAATTTATTATCTTTGACTAAGCCAGCCTGTGTTGCCACAGCCATTAAAGTACCTGCTGTATCAAAGAAATCTACAAACAAGAATGTTAATACAACTACTAAAAACTTCACGTTAAATAATGATTTAATGTCTCCAAGTGGTTCTAGTGCCACCATGAATGTAGAATCCACACTTGGAATAGCAGAAACAATTGCTGTTGGAGGTTCAATAATACCTGTCACCATACCAATAATCGCAGTAATAACCATCCCTAAGAAAATACCGACACTGCGTAATTTAATAATCAGAATAACAGATAGAACGATGCCGAATACCGCTAATAATGTAGAGCCAGTGAAAGTTCCTAAAGTTACTAATGTAGCTGGACTATCTACAACAATTCCTGCACCTTGTAAACCTACGAAAGTAATAAACAATCCTATACCTGCCGAAACAGCATATTTAAGCTGTACTGGTATAGCGTTAATAACTGTTTCGCGAATACCTGTTAGAGATAGGATGATAAAGATAATCCCAGAGAAGAAGACGCCAGTTAGACCAGTTTGCCATGGAATACCATAAGCTCCAACAACAGTAAAGGCGAAGAATGCATTTAATCCCATACCAGGAGCTAGTGAAATTGGGAATTTAGCGAAAATACCCATTATTAAAGAACCAACTGCTGCAGCTAATGCTGTTGCTACAAAAACAGCACCTTTATCCATCCCTGCATTTTCTAGAATACCTGGGTTAACAGCTAGAATATATGCCATCGCAAGAAAGGTTGTAATACCGCCTATTATTTCGCGGCGGTAATTAGTTCCTAATTCATCAAACATGAAATATTTTTTCATTATAAAAAAATCCTCCGTATGGTCGTCCTCAATATCGAAAACAAAAAAGACACGCTGACTAATCTACTAGTCGCATGTCTACGATATATTTCATCCACATTAATGTGTGAAATAAATTAGGGTTTATACATTCGCATATAAACCTCAATCGTAGTCAAGTTATTTACGGTAACTTGGTAGAAACTCACGGGCCCTATCCCCGACATTATACGACGACTTATTTAATTTACATTCGTAATATATCATTTCACTTTTTAGATTTCAACCCTATTTCCGAACAATTTTATAAAATAAAATACGAAAGTTCGTGTAAATTTCTTATTTAATGTTCATATTTTAATAAACTGCTACTAAAAAGCCTAAGTACTGAACAATTCTCCGAACGCAAACAATAAAAAAACCCCTTAGAACTCACTCGAATTCTAAAGGATTTTATGGAAGGACTCAATTGCAGACAATCTTTAATTCATCACTTTACTTTGCAAAACCTGAATTCTTTTTTCTAACTTCTGTTTCCAATCTTCCGCCAATGCATCTACTGCTCGGATATGTTTCATCGCATCCGCATCTTTGTTTTTAAAATATACTTCGTTGCAATACAAAACCGAAACTTGGGCAGGATGCTTTTCTACTAATTCAATATTCGAGCTCGCACAGATTGTCCCCTCTTCTAGTACACGTCCAAGGAAGCCAGTATAACCAGTTTCAATCATACGTTTCAGCAATGTGTTTGATTCAGTATATTTGTCGATCGTGCTACAGGGAACACGCCCTTGTGTAATTTGAATGACAGCATCTCCTATTTTATAAATATCACCAATACAAGTATCCGCTTCTAGCATATTTGTAACCGTTAGATTTTCACCGAAAGCAGCAGTTGGTAGTGGTTTACCAAGTTCTTGTTCCCATTGTATGTAATGTTCCGCAGGATATAAACAAACTGCACGATCAGGACCACCATGATGTTTTTTATCAGCAACATCATCTCCGTCAAAGCCATGAGCTGACAAATAAACTTCTTGAATTTTTTGCTTTTCAATACCTGTAATCATTGAACGCCCTTTACTATCAATCAATTCTTTTGGCATCCCAACTGCTAATGTATGAATTATTGGTTTAATTTTTTCCATTTAAATCCCCCCCTAATCTGAATAGAACCATTTCTTTTGCATTCATTTAGTTTACTACACACAACACTTTACCAGCAATTTTTCCATGTTGAGATACTTTATTTAGCATAAATTCAGACATAGTGAAATCAAAAAAGCCCTAAAAACCTCTCAGGGCTTTTAGGGCTTTTGCTACTATTCCCACTCAATCGTTGCTGGTGGCTTAGATGTAATATCATACACTACACGGTTAACGTGTTTTACTTCGTTTACTAGACGGACAGAGATTTTTTCTAGTACATCCCATGGGATACGTGCCCAGTCAGAAGTCATACCGTCGATAGATGTTACCGCACGGATACCGATTGCGTAATCATACGTACGTGCATCGCCCATTACACCAACTGAACGGATATCAGGTAATACCGTGAAGTATTGCCAAATGTCACGATCAAGGCCAGCATTGGCGATCTCCTCACGTAAGATGAAGTCAGATTCGCGAACGATTTCTAATTTTTCTTCTGTTACTTCACCAAGTACACGGATACCTAATCCAGGACCTGGGAATGGTTGACGCCAAACGATTTTTTCATCCAGACCAAGCTCTAAGCCTAATGCTCGTACTTCATCTTTGAATAAAGTTTTTAGTGGTTCGATTAATTGGAATTGCATATCTTCTGGAAGTCCACCAACATTATGGTGAGATTTGATTGTTTGTGCAGTTGAAGTACCTGATTCAATAATATCTGTATAAAGAGTACCTTGAGCTAAGAAATCCATACCTTCAAGCTTTGATGCTTCTTCATCAAATACGTAAATAAATTCATTACCGATAATTTTACGTTTTTTCTCTGGATCTGATACACCCGCAAGCTTGTCCATGAAACGTTTGCGAGCATCAATTTTAATAAGATTCATATCGAAATCTTCAGTAAATGTTTTCATTACTTGCTCAACTTCACCTTTACGGTTTAAGTTGTGGTCTACGAACATACAAGTTAATTGGTCACCGATCGCTTTGTGGATAAGAACAGCTACAACTGAAGAGTCAACACCACCTGAAAGCGCACATAATACTTTTTTATCGCCTACAATTTCACGAATTTTTGCGATTTCAAGTTCGATGAAGTTGGCCATTGACCAATCACCTTTTGCTTCACAAACATCGAATACGAATTGACGTAATAAATCATTACCATAAACAGAGTGACGTACCTCTGGGTGGAATTGAACAGCGTATAGTTTACGTTCTACGTTTGCCATTGCTGTAATCGGACATGATGCGCTCGTTGCGATCACTTCAAATCCAGCAGGAACTTCTGTTACATGGTCACCATGGCTCATCCACACGATTTGCTCAGTTGGTAACTCACCAAATAATTTATTGGAAGCAGTTACTTTGATTTCAGCTTTACCATATTCACGAGTTTCAGCGCCTTCTACTTTACCACCATTTGTATGCGCCATTAATTGCATACCATAGCAAATACCTAGGATTGGTAGGCCTAATTCAAAAATGGCTGGATCCACATGGAAAGCATTTTCATCATAAACAGAGTTTGGACCACCTGAAAAAATAATACCAGCTGCGTTCATTTCTTTAATTTCTTCAGCAGTTACTGTATGTGGATGTAATTCACTGAATACACCAAACTCACGGATACGACGAGTAATTAATTGGTTAAATTGGCTACCGAAGTCAAGTACAACGATTTTTTCTTGCTCTTTTAATAAAGGGCTAGCTGTCAAAATTTCCACCTCTTCTACTATTATTAAAGGATCATTCATTTGTTCAAAGAAAAACGCGAAGAAAGTAAAATCTTTCTACGCGTTCAAAAAGCTCATGATGATTTATAAAGGCGAATGCGTAGCAAAGTAAAGTGATTTACTATACCTCTCACCTAGCGAATACATCCGCCTTCATAGAGAAATCATTTGTGGTGATTTCGTAGAAACATCCGAACCTTATTATCGAACTTATATGAAAGCAATCCTTGCATTTAATTTTTTTCATTTTACTCTTTGTCTAAGTTAAAATCAACCGATAGTGCGATTGATTAAATATTCCCAACTTTCTTTCAGCTTCATGAAATCCACTTCTTGTTTATCCTTCCCATAAACATGTTGCTCATAAACAGCCGTTAGCTTTTGCATTTCATCTGTTTCTAAGGATGCATCCACACGTTCGGCAAACATGTGCAACGTTTCTCCATCTCTCATACGCAGTCCAATACGTGATAATTGCTTCAGAAGAATATGATAAGAGGAATCAAAGGTAGACCAATCGGCAGTCTTTTTACGATATGCTCGCACATGCATTTTAGGCAGCCATGTTTTGCGCTGCAAGTATAATGCAATCCCACTAATCAGTAATAATATTAAACCAATTCCCCAAACATAAGCGAACTTCTTCATCCATGCCCAGAGCATATCCAGACTAAACGTTGATTTACTTTGCTCTTTATTGGACACTTGTTCCTGCTGTTGTGGCTGTTCAGGTTTTTGCTCTGGCTGTAGAATTTCTTCCTGTTCTGATGTATCTAATGGTATATCATAATCAATGTTAGCATTGCCACTAAAGCCTATTGTAGGTTCAAACTCCATCCAACCTGTCCCAGGTATATATGCCTCTACCCATGAGTGTGCGTTGTCATTGGTAATTCGATACTCTCGCAGACCATCTGTCATTGGCCCTGCCGTACCAGGCGCAAAACCTTTGACCCAGCGAGCCGGTATGCCTATTGAACGCAAAAGCACTACCATTGACGTTGAGAAATTATCACAATACCCTACTTTTGTATCAAATAAAAACTGATCGACATAATCTTGATTTTCTGCCGGAATAGCCGCTTGGGTTTTATCATACCTAAACCCGTTTGTCCGAAAATAACCTTCCACTGCCTTAATTTGATCGTAAACCGTAGTTTCATCCTGTGTTATCGCCAACGCCAAATCTCTTACCCGTTGTGGCAATTCCACTGGCAACTGCATAAAGCGATCAAAAGATAAATCTAACGTTTCAAGTGTGGCTGGCAGAGATAATTGCAACTGTTCCATACTATAGACTGGCTCACTATATGATAATGTATAGTTTGATAACGATTTAGATGTATCATTCTGCTGCTCTATAGTCATCCGTTCCGTCTGCTCATCCTGAATAAATAATGTGGAATCTTGTGCCGAAACAGATAATAAACCATATGTTTGGATTAAAAATGGCATCGAGGCCGCAATGTCCAATTGAATTTGACGCTCGTTTTCAGGTAATCCCACTTGTAATGAGGTCATAATCGGCGCATTTGACTCATATACATTTTTCCCAAAGTTCCCCTCTGACAAAATCCATCCCTTTGAGGTATAAGTATCCTTCGTTTCAACACGCCAATAATGACGATCACGAGAAGAAGCAGTAAAAATTAATGTATTATCTCCTTGGAAAGGTCCACCTAATTGACTATCGTCTTGACCATAGCCGACTGATTTCATGCCTGCTCCATTCCCATCTTGCCCAGTAACACCTTGGATAAATGGCACAGGGTCTGCCCATGTCGGCCCTGTCTTTGGTAAAAAGAAGGCGATACTACCAAAAAGTATTACGGAAACAAGCATCGGAATAACAATTTTCCATTTTCCAAACGCATTGCTCGTTGCACCCGCTTGAAGCCATAAACGTTTGACAAATAGGACACCTGTCATCATTAATCCTAGTATAACCACTTTAACAATAGCTGTTTTACCATTGTATTCACTAAACGTATCTAACGTAGCAATAAAGAATACTGTCATGACAAAAAAGTAAAATATATTTTTCCGCACGGAGACCCAATGGTGAATTAAGTAAACAAGCATCCATATTAATACTAGAAATAGCACTGTTCTAAAAGCATCGGATACTAGTCCAAAATCACCTGAAATAATGGCGGCCATATTGCCTTTCCATTCTGCTAATAAGAAGGATATGGTCTTTCCAGAGAGCACTGGGCTTTCGCTATAAATAAAGACAATACACCAGATAATATAACCTAACTTTACAATTCCTGATAATACAGGATGCACTCGGAATAAACTTAAAGCTAGAGACAAGCCAATAAAGACTAGGAAGAGATGAAACCCTCCTGTATTAGTTAATTGCATAATGGGCATTAGCCATTCACGCAATATAAAGAAAACGATAATATAGGCGACTGCCAACTCTAAAAATTCTCCTAACGACTGTTTCACGGCTTCATCACCCCCGTGAAAACATGATAAAAATCTGTTGGATCTACATAGACCATTTGAATATGTTTATAACGCAACGTAACCTCAGATTGCACAGGTGGCTGTTTTGTCACGACAAAACAAATACAACTTTTCACTATATTCGCAAGAGTATGTAGGAATTCATCTGATACTTCATTAGTTACATAAAGCAATGTCGCAACTTGCTTAAAGGCTTGCTGGTCATAAAATCGAAATTTTACATTCTCAGTAGGTTTGATAGCTGCCAAATGATACATAACCTGATCTAACTGCTTTTCACCTTGTATAACCGGAAACACCTTCGTCATTTCTCCAGCAGCAATAAAGGAAATATCACCAAGTTCCTGCACGATCATATTGAGCATAGATGCAACTAGTTCAATCTTATCCTCAAATAACGTTGATTTCTTGGCATCAAGCACTAACATTAACTCAGAGGATTGTCTATCCTCAAATTCCTTCGATTGTAAGGTTTGGGTTTTTGCGAAAGATTTCCAATGAATCCAAGAAAAACGATCCCCTGGAACATATTCTCGTAATCCAACAGACATAGTAGTATCCTTAACTATGGAATAAGGGGACATCATTGGCCCAACATCATATTTTGTTTGCAGTGCCGAATATTTCATTTCTCTGAGCCTTGGATAAACTAAAATAGTTTGTTCTTTCTCAGCCACAACCATTTTTTTGGCCCAGCCAAAAAAATCATAGAAAGCTATCGTAACACCCAAATAACGGTGTTCACCACGAGGCATATTTACTAGTTCATAATGCCAGTTAAATTTTTTTCTAAAGCCAACAAATTTGATAGCAGCTGAACTTTGTAGCTTGGCCTGTACTAATCCCTCACTATCTACAAGTTCCTCCATCATCATATAAGCAAAAGGGAAACGTGTTTTTCTCTCGACCGAAATCGTTACCTTCGCTGACTGACCACGTTCTATGTGTGAAGGTTCAATTTTGCGCTCTACTACTAGGATACTTTCCCTAACAACAAAGAAAAATAAGGCGTACACTAAAAATGGACTTACGGTAAAAAACACAAACCAACTAACAAAACCACCTTGGAACATTGCATAACAAAATGTTACAACCATTAAGAAAACCACTAATAGGAAATGTTTACTTTTCTCCAAAAAAGCTTTCCATTGCCTCATTGTTCTGCAAACCTTTTTGTTGGTACTGGCGTTTTGGCAATGATCCGTTCAATAATTTCATTGGCCGTTACATTATCGTAGCGAGCATCTGGTTTTAAAACTAGGCGATGACTGAAAACAAAAGGTACAAGGTATTGGACATCATCAGGTATGACATAGCTACGCCCTTTCATAAACGCGTAAGCTTGCGAAGCCTTCATTAAGGCTAATGTAGCCCGGGGACTTACTCCTAAATAAACATAGCTGTTTTCTCTAGTTTGAGTAGCAAGCTCCACCATGTAATTTTTTACTGAATCTTCAACGTACACTCCTTGAACAAGCTCTTGTAATTCAATTAATTGAGCTACTGACAATACAGCGTCGATCTTTTCAATTGCTTTGCCATTTTCCGCTCGACGTAAAATTTCTACTTCTTGCCCTCTAGTAGGGTAGCCCATCTTTATTTTCAACAAAAAACGATCAAGCTGGGCTTCCGGCAATGGATAAGTACCTTCGTGTTCTATCGGATTTTGCGTGGCCATTACAAAGAAAGGCTGATTAATGGCAAGTGTTTTACCATCAATAGTAACAGATGCTTCTTCCATCCCCTCTAGTAAAGCTGATTGCGTTTTTGGCGAGGTACGATTAATTTCATCAGCTAAAATAACATCGCCCATTATCGGTCCTGGACGAAATTCAAACTCCAAAGTCTTTGGATTATAAATAGAGATTCCCACTACATCGGAAGGTAATAAATCTGGAGTAAATTGAATTCGTTTAAACTGTGCATCAAAGGATTTGGCTAATGAACGAACCATCATTGTTTTCCCAACACCAGGCACATCCTCTAACAATACGTGCCCCCTCGCTAATAAAGCAACAAGGCTCAGCTCAGCCACCTCTCTCTTTCCAATCATTACTTTCTCTATATTTTCTAGCACATTTTGTATTTGAGAATTCATAAATTAAAAAACCTCCATTCCACCGAACAATTGTGTGAATTGCACGATAACTTATCATAAGCATATCGAAATATGTCTAGTAAAACAATTATCAGAAACTCCTTCCCTTTGATAACACTTAATAAACAAGGCTTGTTTGAACATAGTCAAACAAGCCTTGTTTATTATACAACGTCACTAATCATTAGAATGTTACAATTCTAATCTTTTTAACCATATCTCTTCCAAAGATGTAGAATTTTCTTGTGTAAAAATTTCAGTGATCGGACCAGAAATAATAATTTCCCCATCATGTAAAACTAATACATCATCTGCTATTTCTTCAGCAAATGACAGCAAGTGAGTAGAGAATATGACCGTATTTCCTTTTTTCTTTTCCTCTATCATCACATGTTTCAGTTGTGCTATCCAAAATGGATCAAGACCATTTGTCGGTTCATCCAAGATTAGCAAGGATCCACTTCCAAGTAAACTTTGCGCAAGATTTAATCGTTGAAGCATCCCTTTAGAGAACTGTTTAGCTGGTTGATTGCGAACATCCCACAAGGAAACACGCTTCAATATACGCTCTTGCTCATCTTGATCTACTTGTTTTAAAGATGCCAGCAGTTCAAAAATTTCTGCCGCCGTTAGCATGATTGGAAAATTTACGTCATCAGGCATATAACGAATTACTTGCGGTTTATGCCATATCATTTCTCCAGACTTTTTCTTTTCTTGTCCCGTTAGTAAACGGATCAACGTACTCTTCCCAGCTCCATTGCCCCCAACCAATGCTAGAATTTTACCCGAATGTAGTGTAAAGGTAGCTTCTTTTAAGCCTCTACCATTTCCATAGACATTGGCTACATTTTTTGCTTCTAATAGAATCATCGCTTTGGGTCCTCCTTTAAAAACTTCGTAGCCAGTATAAGTGGTAGAATGATCCAAAGAAGCGTCACTATCACATACATCACATGACCCTCAGGTGACGAATAAAATTTCGTTACACCATAAAATGCTGGACCAAGCACACTAGCCTGATGGGTGAATATAAAATAACCAAAGCGTAGCCATTCTACTGGATTAATATGTATCGATATAATGGTAAGTTTTTGTAAAACATGACCCGCTACAACTGCACCAAGAGCCATTAAAGCATAAGAAATGAGCAGTAAAAAAAAGGACCATACAACAAGTGACAGGGCTAGTGCAAATAATCTTGTTTTAGCCATTGCCCCCAGTACAATACCCAATGAGACAAATATAAAGATACATAATAACGTAAGGATTACTAAAATAATCGGTAACTGTACGCCATCCAATAGACCACCTAATGCTAAGACAACACCAAACGCCACAAGCACTACTAATAAAAAAGCAAGTGATATAGCCACATACTTCCCTATAATATATTGCGCTATTTTCATGGGATATGTTTTTAATAACGAAAACCAACCAGATTCTATATCGCCAGCTAAACTCATACTTCCAATGGTGATAATGAATAAGGGCAATAGAAACAATAACACATTTAAAAATGATGCTGTTTGACGTGTAAAGCCCTCCATATCAGGTAATGCCATTCGTTGAATGACTATAATGGCTACAAATACAAATGTAAAAAGAAAAGCTACTAGTTGCATCCAATGGCTTCTTAAAATTTGCTTTAGCTCTATTTTCACAAACATCATTTATGAATCCCCCAATTAAACGTCAGCAAATCTTGATAGGCTAATAATTGCCCCTCTCCTTCATTGGTCATCCATTCCTGTGCCTCAGCCTCTGTCGCAAACGCAAGAACGCCATAGTTCATCGGCGTCCAATAGCCTGGATTATATACATAGGTAGCTTTATAAACATCAATCCATTCATTATTTGCTTTATTTTTAATATAGGCTGCGCCAATTTCACCCTCACCATTTAGCGTAAGATAATCCATCAAACATCCAATATCATCAAAAATCTTATAATCTCCATTTGTTAATACAATTTGTCCAGCATATTCTTGATGAACGATACTCATATTACAAATTTCACAAATATCTGTTTCACTGATAATATCACGTGGGTTATATACTTTTCCGCTGCAACCGCCCAATATTGTACTACATATAACTAGAATGGTTATCCACCTTATCATACTAACATTCCTCTTTTCCACAGCCAAAATCCACCCATAGTTACAACCAAACCAATAATGAATTGTAGGATGTTAATCGAAAGCCCCTTCTCTTTCGTATGGCTAATTAATCTCGGTTCGTTATCTACAAGTAAATTTTGTTCTGTCTTATTCACTTGCTGATCAAGTGACGTCAGGATCATAACACTCGGTGATGCCACAAAAAATTGATAAACTGGTTGTCTCACCATCCATTGACCAAAGCTCGAAACAGCTACATATGGAACATCTCCAAAACCATCTCCTGCAACATCTATCCCTCTATAATCATCATAAAAATTGCGAACTAATCGCAAACCTTGTTGGTCTGATCTTGCTGTCAATATATTTCCAGTAAACTGATTATCCTTTATAATAGAGTGCTTATCTACCTTTGTTCCTTCTAAGGCAGTCTGATTCATCTGAAACCGATTTTCTTGTATTTGTATAACTGAACATTTTTGCAATGCTACGCCCACCCGATTATTTTGAAAGCTATTTTTTCTTACCTTTGCCTGTTGAGTGTCATACATTAAAAGACCATAGCTATTGAAATCATTATGGTTTCTAACTGTATTACTGGCTATTTCTAAGTCAGTAGTCATCATTACCATAAGACCTGTAACATTTTGAAAATATGAATTGAAATCCACCTTGATATCACTTGAATACATAAAATGCGTCCCATATCGACTATTTGTCACTTCGTTTTGACGCACATCGATTTGTTTTGCTTCTTCTACATATATTCCATCTTGCACAAGATCAATAGCATTGTGTTCAATAGCAATGTCCTCACTTTTAAACACAGCAACCCCATTGCCTTTTTCAGCATAATGTAACTGATTACCAACAATCTTATTTTCAACTATTCGAATATGCTTAGAACGTTGAATATGGATACCCACTTGTATATTCTTTATCTCAATAGCTTTCAGTTTTAAATTCTCCGTTTCATTAACAACAATTCCTTTGTTTTTGGCAGAAATCATTATATTTTCGATAGAGACATTAGCCGTATGGTCAATTTTTAGTGCAGGTTCAGTATTTTGAGAATAAAGTTCAACCCCTTTTTCACCTAGGAGTTTAATCGGTTTCTTTACTATAAAATTTCCTTGGTAAAGGCCGGCAGGAATATGAACAATTTCTCCTGGTTTCGCTTGATCAATAGCCAATTGAAGATCAAACTCCGCATTCGCTGTTTGACTTGCCCATAGAAAAAACAATACGAACAAACATATTCGTTTCATCACGTTCACCACCTTATTCAGCATAAAAAGACTAGAGGAGAGCCCCCTAGTCTAGGCTTTTAATGGCCATGTCCCTCTTGCCCATGATTCATTTCATTTGAATGCATAGAACTAGAATCTCCACTTTCTTCCTTAGCCTTTTTTTCCATCATTTTCTTACGTCGTTCCAATGCGTCATCTTTAATTTTTTGTAGTTCTTCAACATAAGCATTCGGATTTTCTTGGATGTATGTATCTGCTTCCGCTTTGTTCACGAAGTAAATATAGCCCCAGTTCATCGGAGATTTCAGCTCTGTTTTCACAATTGTTACATCTTCGACCTTCGCCCACTCCTTCGTCACAAAATCACGGACGAATTTGGCATTTTTCTCTTCATTGGCAACCTCTGCATTTAACAAACAGCCAATATCATCATAAAATGCAATAGTTCCATCTTCTTTGATCGCTTGCGTTGAAAATACGCCCATCTCATGATCCTTCATGTATACCTTCATATTACACATTTCACAAACTGTATCTTCCTTTGGCTCTTGTAACCGTGAATCGACAAGCGAAGCAACTTGTACAGAATCATCCACTACTTCCGTTTCCATTTCGGTAGCATCTTGCTCTGATCCCTTCTCCTTTACCTGTGGTTTTTCGCTATTACATGCTGCAAGTAAAAATAATAATAATAATGCTGGTAACCATAATTTTTTCACAAATTTTTTCCTCCAATTTTAATTTTCTGTTGCCATATTCTACAATACAGATTAGTTGTGAAATTAGTAAAAAATCGAGGTGAAGATTTGGAAAAATTATCTTGAACATTCAATGAACATCTTCATTTCAAATAATTTGAATTTAGTGCTTCTTTTTCACTCGCATCAAAAACTCCCCACATGTTTAGCTGTGGGGAGTTTAGTCTTTATATGGAAGAACGGTAACTATTAAGTAACTTCTTTTGTCTGCTTAAACGACTAAGTTTTAACGCAGTTTCATTTAATTCGCGACGAATTTGCAAATCATTCGTACTATCCATATGGATGGGCGCAGTTTGCTGATGCTGTTTCTGTTGATTTGGTGTATTGATCGAACTGCGCTTCTTCTCTTTATTTCTTTGCAAACTATTTTTAAATAAATTTTGTGGATTTTGCCCAAAATTATGGCTAATATCACCTGCATGTAGATACTGATTTTCCTGACGAAAAACACTACTTGTCGTTGCATTTACTCTAGAAGTCCTCATATTAAGTTACCCTCCCTTACATTTTATAATCCTTATAGGTAATTATATCGACATTATATGATGATATTTAACAACATAGAACCAAATTGCATAAAAAAAGAGAGAAAAGAGCTATTTTCAAAAGTGAGATTCACTTTTATAACCCTTTTCCCTAATTTTACTTCCAAAAAACATCAAATATTGTAATAGGCATATGGCGTTTATGTTGTGAACGCAAATAATACCCTTCTAGTAATTGGCGAGGTTCTTCTGGGATTTCCTTTCCCTCTAAATAATCATCAATTTGATCATAGGACACACCAAGAGCCACTTCATCTGGCAAAGATGGACGATTTTCCTCCAAGTCTGCTGTTGGTACCTTCGTATAAAGATGCTCTGGACAATTGAGTTCTGCCAATAACTGCTTCCCTTGTCTTTTATTTAAACGAAAGATTGGCATTAAGTCAGCTCCTCCATCACCAAACTTAGTATAAAAACCTGTAATAGCCTCTGCCGCATGATCCGTTCCTAATACAACTGCTCCATTCATTGCAGCAATCGAATATTGCACTTTCATACGCTCCCGCGCTTTTTCGTTCCCTTTGACAAAATCATTCAGCTCAACACCCGCATTTGCTAGGGCCTTCACACTCGCATCGACAGCATCTTTTATATTAACTGTATAAGACCCCGTTGGCTTTATATAGTCGATAGCGTCCTGACAATCTTGCTCATCTGCTTGCACTCCATACGGTAAGCGAATCGCCCAAAATGAATATTTCATTTCACCAACTTCTTTATTCAATTCATCAACAGCTAGTTGCGCTAGTTTTCCTGTTAACGTTGAATCCTGACCACCAGAAATACCAAGAACAAATCCTTTTACAAAACTATAATGTTTCGCATATTCCTTTAAGAAATCAATGGATTTACGTATTTCCTCCTGCGCATTAATAGTTGGTTGTACACGTAATTCTTCAATGATCTGTTGCTGTAAAGTCATCGTTCCATCACTCCCTATTTACATTTGCTTAACCATGTTATGAACTTCTTCAATATTGCGCATTTTATTATCCCAGCATTTTTGACTTAAATCGACTGGATACTCTTCAGGATTCATCGCACGTTTATATTCATCCCATAGCAGCTCTAAATTTCCGGCTGCATAGTCACGCATTTCCTCAAGCGTTGGGTTTGTATAGTTTATTTCGCCATGATGAATCACATGCTGATGTAAATTTTTCGCTTCGAAATTCGTGACAAATTTAGATACAAACGTGTGAATTGGGTGGAACATTTTAATACGCTCCTCCTCCTGAGGATTTTCATCCTGCATCGCGATGTAATCTCCCTCTGCTTTGCCATTCTTTTTATCGATAATACGATATACATTTTTGAGACCTGGCGTTGTTACCTTTTCAGCATTCGCTGATATTTTAATGGTATCCTCCAATTGACCTTCACTATTTTCAATGGCAACCATTTTGTAAACAGCTCCTAACGCAGGCTGGTCATAAGCTGTAATAAGCTTCGTACCAATTCCCCACATGTCAACTTTTGCCCCTTGAGCTTTTAAATTTAATATGGTGTATTCATCCAAATCATTTGAAACAATAATTTTCGCATCATGGAAACCAGCCGCATCTAGCATGCGACGAGCCTCTTTTGATAAAAACGCAATGTCTCCACTATCTAAACGTATACCAATAAAATTAATTTTGTCACCTAATTCTTTGGCTACTTTTATAGCGGTTGGAACACCAGATTTCAAAGTATTGTACGTATCTACAAGAAAAACACAATCTCTATGACGCTTTGCATAAGAATGGAAAGCATCGTAATCATTTTTATACGCCTGTACCAAAGCATGAGCATGTGTGCCAGACACCGGGATGTTAAACAGTTTACCTGCTCGTACATTACTAGTGGAAGCAAAGCCACCTATGAATGCTGCACGCGTCCCCCAAATAGCTGCATCCATTTCCTGAGCGCGTCGTGTACCAAATTCCATGGCCACTTCATTTTTAATAATTTGTTTAATACGGCTAGCCTTCGTTGCTATTAATGTTTGATAATTAACGATGTTCAATAATGCTGTTTCTATAAGCTGAGCCTCCACTAATGGAGCTTCAATTCGAACAATTGGTTCATTGGCAAAAACAAGCTCTCCCTCTACCATCGAATACATATCCCCTGTGAATCGAATATCTTTTAAATACTCAATAAAGTCCTCTTTATAACCAACTTCCTCACGTAAATACGTAATATCAGATTCACTAAAACGGAAATTGCGTAAATAATCCAGCATTCGCTCTAGGCCAGCAAATATTGCATAGCCATTGCCAAAAGGTAATTTTCTAAAATACAACTCAAAAATTGCTTTTTTATTATGTATCCCATCAGCCCAATAGGATTCGGCCATATTGATTTGATATAAGTCTGTGTGTAGCGCTAAGCTATCGTCTGCATAGTTTGATCTCACAAGAAACCCCTTCTTCCGCTTTGATAATTAGTCCTAGTATACACTATATACCCAAATTCTTGCGTATGACATTCTCACTCCTCTATGTTAGGTTTTCTAACATTAATAGTCAGAAAATTTAGAACTGTTCATATTTTAGACACAAATTTTAGTACCGCTTTCATTCCCATTCTGAAACCTTTTTCTCACGAATATTTCGAGAACAAAAATAATTCATGTAATAAAAACTAACACAGATTTCCAAAAAGTAATTGCACTCCTGTTCAAGGCAATTTATCATGTAAATTAAAATTACGCAAGGAGCTGGTACAGATGAAAAAAATCGAAGTAATCATTCGTCCTGAGGTTTTTGGAGCCGTTCGGGACGGTCTTGCACAACAAGGAATTGCAGGGTTAAGTGTCTCTGAAATCGCAGGTTGTGGTCGTCAATTAGGGCGGACTGGTTTATTTCGTGGTAATACGTATGAAATCGAATTTTTACCTAAATTGAAATTAGAAATGATTGTAGATGATAGTAAAGTGGATGGCATTGTAGAAATACTATTGCGTGAAGCAGCCACTGGCAAGGTTGGGGACGGGAAAATCTTCATTTATCCAGTAGAACAAGCGATTCGTATCCGAACAAAAGAAGTCGGATCAATTGCAGTAGAATAAGGGGGCGATATAGATGGAAGAAATAATATTATCGGTTAATTTAATTTGGGTGATGTTAGGCACAATTTTAGTCTTTTTTATGCACGCTGGATTCGCTATGGTAGAGGCAGGATTTACACGTTCAAAAAATGCTGTTAACATCATCATGAAAAATTTTCTTACCATTTCCCTAGGGGGAATTGTTTATTTTTTATGTGGCTATGCCATTATGTTTGGTGACACTGTAGGTGGTATATTCGGCATAAGCGGCTTTGCTTTAAACGGAGTCGATGATCTTTCATTCTTTATTTTCCAAGCAATGTTTGCTGCAACAGGAGCAACTATTTTATCTGGCGCTGTAGCAGAGCGTACTAATATTTTTGCTTATATAGGAATTATTATACTAATGTCATTAGTTGTTTATCCAGTTGTAGGCCATTGGGTTTGGAGTGGTCAAGGTTGGTTGACTGATTTAGGCTTTGTAGATTTTGCCGGCTCGACAGTCGTTCATTTAACAGGTGCTGTAGCCGCTTTTGTCGCAGCAGTTATGGTTGGACCACGACTAGGTAAATATGAAAACGGTCGAGTAAATGTTATTACAGGTCATAGTATACCATTAGGAGCATTAGGCGTATTTTTACTATGGTTCGGTTGGTTTGGCTTTAATGGTGCATCCACTTTAGCTGCTGATCCTGAACTTGTTCCAAATGTCATTGCTAATACATTTTTTGCAGCGGCCGCTGGTGTCGTAGCAACCGCCTTCTATACGAAGTTCCGTTATGGCCATATTGACGGCTCCCTCACATTAAATGGTGCACTAGCAGGACTAGTAGGAATTACAGCAGGTGCAGCGAATGTCAGCATTATCGGTTCTATTATCATCGGCCTTATCGCCGCCCCATTACTTGTTGAAGGTGTACGATTCCTTGAGTGGAAGCTAAAAGTGGATGATCCAGTTGGTGCAATTGCTGTACATGGTATTTGCGGTGTATGGGGGACACTAGCAGTTGGATTATTTGATAGTAACGGTCAAGGTTTATTTTATGGTGGGGGCTTGAGTCTATTAGGCATTCAAGCAGTCGGTGTTATTGCTACAATAGCCTGGGTTAGTGTTTCTGTAACAGCTGGTATATTTATCATCAAAGCTTTTGTACCATTACGGGTAACGGCTGAAGAGGAAATTGCTGGTTTAGACGTTATAGAGCACGGAGCTCCGGCCTACGAATTCCAAGATATTTTCAAGAGCTCTGCTGTTCGAGGAGAAACCTTTGCACATCGTTTAACACATTTCGGTAAAACCCAAAGCAACGTACAACAAGAAGAACAACACATATAACCAAAAGAAAAATCTGCTCTGCCTTTAATAAAGTAGCAGGCAGATTTTTTTAGCAAACTAATGATGTTAAGCTTTCTCTAGTTCTAATAAAAATTGTTTTACATCTAGTCCACTACGAAAACCTGTTAATTGACCATTTTTTCCAATGACCCGGTGACATGGAATAATTGCTAAGATTGGATTTGCACCAATAGCACTGCCTACAGCCCTAACCGCTTTGGGGTTCCCAATACGTTCTGCAATACTTCCATACGATGTTGTTGAACCATAGGGTAATTCTTTAAGGGCGTCCCATACAGCTAATTGAAAAGGTGTCCCCTTCACATGGATAGGTACATCAAATTCTGTCAGTTCCTTATTAAAGTATGCTGTTAATTGTTCTTTATATGGTTGCAATTGCTCTTGATTTTCTTCAAAGCTATAACCTTTGAAAGGCTTTTTAGCCCACTCTTTAACCTCATCAAATGATGCATTAGGTGTTCCAATATAGGCAAGTCCATTATTTGAAGCCACAATGTACATACTACCTTGTGCAAACGTTAATATATCAAAATACAATTTTTCCATTCCCTTTTCTCCCCATTTCTAAAATCTTATATTTAAACTGCATCTTTCCTTCATTTCATGCTACAGTTATTTTACTGACTATAGCAAAGGAGTTTCACTATATGAATACGCTATACGAGCCTGCCATTCACTTTCAACAAGTTCAATTCTCAGTAAATGACAAAATGATATTAAAGTCAATTACGGGGTCGTTTCCGAAAGGTCAAATTACCACTCTCGTCGGCCCTTCTGGTGCAGGTAAAACAACCCTGCTTAAATTATGTAATGGCCTTCTTTCACCGACAAATGGGCAAATACTTATTGATAATGAACCCATCTCAAATTATGAGCCCTCAGCATTACGAAGACATGTTGGTATTGCCCTACAAGCTGCTCCTATGATTGCTGGTACTGTTAAGGAAAACATTGCACTCCCGCGAACATTGCAAGGAAAAAAACTTTCTCAACAGGAGGCCATTCAATATTTAGAGGATGTTGGCTTAGATGAAAGCTTCTTATATCAATCCACAAATGAATTATCCGGAGGACAACGTCAAAAGGTTTCTATAGCAAGAACACTTATTAATCAATCCTCTATTTTATTATTAGATGAAATAACCTCCGCTCTCGATCGCCAATCAGTCAAGGACATTGAAAAACTCATCGTCACTATTAATCAAAAATACAATGTAACGATGATTTGGATTACTCACAATTTGCAACAAGCGTTAACAATTGGACACTACACATGGGTCATGATGAATGGAGAGCTAATTGAAACTGGCAAGAGTGCTTTACTTAAAGCACCAACGAACCCACGTGTAGCTGAATTTGTTCAGGGGGCTAACATATGACATATACGTCCTTATCACTGACATTAATATTTGTTTGCATCCCTTTACTGCTATCCAAAACATTAAAATTAGGACTTGAAAAAGATACACTTATTGCAACTCTTCGTTCAATAGTTCAATTGCTTGCTGTTGGCTATATACTTAAATTTGTCTTTGATGCAAATAGTTATATGTATATTTTTCTTATGGTAGCTTTAATGATACTAGTTGCTACGTTTAATGCTCGAAAAAAAGGAGAAGGTATTAAAAGAATCACCTGGAAGATTGCACTGACGCTTGTGATAATAGAAATTATTACACAAGGTGTCTTACTGGGCTTCAACATTGTGCCAGCAACCGCTCAATATATTATTCCCATTAGTGGCATGTTAATTGGCAATTCAATGGTGTTATCCATTTTATTTTTAAACCGATTTACGGCTGAAATTACTAGCCATAAAGATCAAATGGAATTAATCTTGTCACTTGGAGGCACACCTAAACAAGCCGTTCATCGACAACTTATCAATGCCGTAAAAGCAAGTATGATTCCTACTATTGAAAGCCAAAAAACAATTGGCTTGGTACAGCTACCAGGCATGATGAGCGGTCAAATTATCGGTGGTGCCGACCCCATTCAGGCTGTACAATTTCAGCTTTTGATCATCTTCGCTCTTCTAACAACGGCAACATTATCAAGTATCATGATTGGTTTTTTAAGTTATCCTGCACTTTTTAATGAGCGTATGCAAATACTTGAAATGAAATAATTGTTAAGCAGATTTAATATAGTTTTAATAATTTATGATATACTAAAAAGAAAATGCAGTTAGGAGAATGACCATGTTATTACGCGATTTTTTCATCCATCTATCTGAAAACCAACTATTGAATAGTGCTGCAAAGAAATATGGCCTAAAATTAGGAGCACAAAGTGTAGTAGCTGGTACAAATATTGAAGAAACAATTGCAAGCATCAAAGAACTAAATGCACATAATATCTCTTGTACAGTTGATAACCTTGGGGAATTTGTTTCAAGTAAAGAAGAAGCAACTGCTGCAAAAGATAAAATCCTCTCTGTCGTAGAAGCTATTCATGAAAATGATGTAAAAGCACATATTTCATTAAAGCCCTCTCAATTAGGTTTAGATATTGATGTAGATTTCTGCTATGACAATCTGTATGAAATTGTTGAAAAAGCGGCTGCTTACGATATATTCGTTAACTTCGATATGGAAGACTTCGGGCGTCTTCAAACATCCTTTGATATGGTAGAAGAATTATCTAAAACATTTAGTAATGTTGGAACTGTCATTCAATCTTACTTTTACCGTGCAAAGGACGACATTGAAAAATTCAAGGACTATCGTTTACGTATCGTAAAAGGTGCTTATAAAGAGCCTGTTGAAGTTGCTTATCAGGATAAATTGGATATCGATTTAAACTTTATTGAGTTAATTGAATATCATTTATTACATGGTAAATTTACGTCCATTGCAACACATGACCATAATATTATTGCTCACGTTAAACGCTTTGTAGCTGATCATAATATTCCACTTGATAAATTCGAATTCCAAATGCTTTATGGATTCCGTACAGATATGCAAAAAGAGCTAGCTAAAGAAGGCTATAACTTCTGTGTATACGTTCCATTCGGCGAAGATTGGTATGGTTACTTTATGCGTCGCCTAGCTGAACGTCCTCAAAACCTTAACCTTGTCACAAAACAAGTGTTTACGAAAAAGACGAATACAGTTCTTGCTGTAGCAGCAGGTGCATTCGTTCTTGGACGTTTAACAAAACGCAATAAATAAAACAGAAAAGAACCTTGCCGCAACCATGCGATAAGGTTCTTTTCTTATTTATTCCATCCTTTTTCTTTAAAGCGTGCGATGGCTTCAATACGATTGCCTACGTTTAATTTTTCTAAAATCGTAGAAATATAGTTACGAACGGTTCCAGCAGATAGGAATAGCTCTGCGGCAATCTCCTTTGTTGTTTTGCCCTCTGCCACAAGTGTCAGCACCTGGCTTTCTCGCTCTGTTAATGGATTTTCGCTATCATCCTCATAAACAAAATCAACGAGCTCTGGGGCATAAATCCGTTTACCATCCATTATCGTACGAATTGCAGAAACTAATTCTTCAATAGGGCTATCCTTTAATAAATATCCCCTTACACTAGCTTTTCTAGCACGCTCGAAATAACCCGGTCTAGCAAACGTAGTTAAAATAATGACTTTACAATCCGAGCCAGAGCCATGCATCTCTTCTGCTGCATCAAGGCCAGTTTTAACAGGCATTTCAATATCCATCACACAAATATCAGGCTGGTGCTCTTCAACAAGCATCACTGCTTCCTCACCATTTTTGGCTAAGCCAACGACCTCCATATCATCCTCCATACTAAGTAAAGAGCGAAGAGCGCCTAATAGCATCCCCTGATCTTCAGCAATCACAATTCGTATCATGTCACAAGCCTCTTTTCTATATGTTCTTCAGATTTTCTTTTACACTTTGATGCGTAATAGCCACTGGAATGGTTACCGATAATGTCGTTCCGTCAACACTTTCAATTTTAAAGGAACCATTGATAAACTCTAAACGCTCTCGCATTCCTTTTAACCCGTTCCCAGTCTTCCATGCTTGTTTTTTTGTAATCCCTTGTCCATTATCACGAACTACTAAGTAAACTTCTTTAAAATTTTGATGAAATGCTATTTCGCATTTTGTCGCACCACTATGTTTAACAACATTATTAACAGCCTCTTTTAAGCACATAGACAAAACATTTTCTACAAGTGGTGGCACTTGCAAGGCATTTTTATCGCCCTCAAAGACAAATTCCATCTCTGCTGCCTTTAGTATTTGAGAAATACGCATAAGCTCATCTTCAAATTTTGCTGTCCGCATGTCTGAAACCAATTCACGAACCTCTTTTAAGGCAATACTGGCAGTTTGGCGTATATCCTTAATCTCAACTAAAGCTTGCTGTGGATCACGCTCAATCAACCTTGATGCCAAATCACTTTTCAAACCGATCATAGACAATTTTTGCCCCAATGTATCATGTAAATCACGTGCAATACGTTGTCGTTCTTCAAAAACAATTAACTCAGCAATACGTTCATTGGCCGTTTCTAACTGTCCTTCTAGGTTCTCACGTTTGTTTTTGGAATAGATTGTTAGTGGTAAAAGAACAACAGCCAAAATAGTTAACACGACAAAAGGTAATTGTGATAAAAATAAGTGAAGCTCGACAAAAAAGCCAGCGCCTGTAGAAATGACTGTAAAGCCAATATGTAGACCGTACATGATATAGAAACCAACTGGTCTTCGTATATTTCCAATGAAAAATGCTGTAAAAATGGAAAGATAAACATAACCATATAAAATCGTCATGACAATATTAATAACCATTTCAAAGCTAATCCACATATATACAAGACCGCTTTTCGAATTCATGGAAAATCGATAAAAAATAAAATATAGCATTAAAAACGTAATGCCTATAGAGATTTCTATATAAGATGATTTTCTAAAAATAAAGAAAAACGGTAGAAAGCAAAAAATAATCCATAAATATATACTGAGCATAGGACTATTCGGAATAATACTATGCCATTTCCTCAACATAATCTCACGCTCTTTCCTACTTTTCCCTTATTATAACAAGAAAATTATTTTTTTGCCCATACATGCTTATTTTCTCGGCTATATTTAAAACAGCCATCTCTCTAATTGAGATGGCTGTTTCTAGCTAAGCGGCAATACTGCCTTTTGCTTTACGTTTTATAATTAATTCGACTTCTTTAAATGTGACAAATTTACTTTGCTCTTCATCATATAGCTTATAACGCAATGATTCTAAACTTGTACGTAAAGTAATCGTTGTCGCCGTATGTAATGGCGGCGTTTCATTATGAGCCTTTTCAAGATTATAGTTAGGTACACGAGGTGCCAAGTGATGAACATGATGGAAACCGATATTTCCAGTAACCCATTGCAAGATTTTCGGCAATTTGTAATACGAGCTACCTTCTACTGCGGCTTTCACATAATCCCACTCTGAATCATGTTCAAAGTAAGAATCTTCATAGGTGTGCTGAATATAAAATAACCAAATTCCTAAAGCACCCGCAATAAATAATGTTACACCTTGGACTAATAAAAACGCTTGCCAGCCCATAAAGAAGATTAAAGCGGCACAAACTCCAGCAATAACAATATTCGTTAAAATTGTGTTAGTACGTTCCTTTTGCTTTGCATCCTTACGATTAAAACGATTTAAAACAAGTACCATATATAAAGGTCCTAAACCAAACATTACAAATGGATTACGATAAAAGCGATACCATAATCGTTGTCCCTTTGAGGCTTGCATATATTCTTCCACAGTCATCATATCAATATCACCAATACCACGCTTGTCTAAGTTTGAGCTTGTTGCATGGTGAATTGTATGCTCACGTTTCCATTTTTCATATGGGAATGAAGTTAACACCCCAGTAAAAAATCCAACCCAGTCGTTTGCCTTTTTACTTTTGAAAAATGATCCATGTGTACAATCGTGAAAGATAATAAAAGTTCTTACGACAAAACCTGCTGAAATAACACTTAAACCAACTGTTAGCCAAGGTGAAACATCAACTAACAAGTAACCTGCCACCCACAAAGCAATTAACGGTACAATGGTATTAATCATTTGAAAAACACTTTTACGCGTGTCTGATTTAGCAAAAGGCGCTACATCTTGGCGTAATTTTTTTGTTTTTTCTTTTATTGTTGCCATCTTTTACTCCCTCGTTTCCTTTTTCTTATGACCTCATCATAAAATAAGAGTATAAGTCAGCAACAGACGCAAACATCACAAAAAGGATATGACATTTGTCATATCCTTTTATGAATCGGTCCAGTCAGATGTAGTTGATAGAACACAAGATCTAGCCATTGTTCAAACTTATAGCCTGCATTTTTTATGGTTCCTGCATATTCAAAGCCTAGTTTCTCATGTGCTTTAATACTACCAATATTTTCTCCATCTATACCTGCAACTAATGTCTTTACCCCTTGCTCCTTCGCTATCTCTATAAGCTGAAGCATAAGATTCGTTGCAATACCTTTTTGATAGTGCTCCTTATGTACATAAACGGAGTGCTCCATAGTATATTTATAACCCGGATAAGGACGGAATTGACTATAAGTTGCAAAGCCAGCGACCATCCCATTATCATCAAATACAAGCAACGGATTTCCTAATGCTTGCTGTTCCCTAAACCACTTCACTTTTTCATCTAAAGATTGAATTTCATATCGATAGACTGCTTTGCTTGTTAAAATTATATCATTATAAATTTCTAATACCTCAGGTATATCTTTTTCTTCCATCAATCGAATTATTTTCCTCACGTCCTTCCGACATTATCCTTATCTTCAATTGTAAGAAAAGAAGATATAGATAGACTTATCATTCCACTATCTATATCCTCAATTTTACGCCTTACACATTGAAATAACGAGCATCAGGGTGAGCAAAAACAATCGCCGATACAGATGCTTCTGGCTCCATCATAAAGCCTTCCGTTAAATGAACACCAATATCTTCTGGCTTTAGTAAACCAAATAATTTTTCTTGATCCTCTAAGTTTGGGCATGCTGGATAACCAAATGAAAAACGTTGTCCCTGGTACTTAGCCGCAAAACGATCGCGCATCGTGAAATCTGTCACATCTGGGAAACCCCATTGATCACGTATTTCTTGATGCATGCGTTCAGCAAAGCCCTCTGCTAATTCTAGTGCCGTCGACTGCAAGGCATGACTTTCAAGGAATTTGCCATCTTCTTTTAGCTGACGAGCTTTTGCCATAACTCCTTGCCCTGCTGTCACTACCATAAGGGCAATATAATCCATTTCTCCACTTTCTACCGTTCTTAAGAAATCAGCCAGGCATAAAAAAGGGTCTATCTGCTGACGTGGGAATGTAAAACGTTCAATTTCTGTCTTGCTATCCGCTGGATCATAAATAATTACATCATCTCCATCTGCTTGGGCAGGGAAAAATTGATATAAACCTGAAGGCTTTAATAAATCACTTTTTAAATAATCATCCACTAAATCTTTTAGCTCTGTAGCTCTTGGATCGCCAGCATCTAGTAATGGTTGCACTTGCCCTTTTAACCCCAAATGATGCCCCAACAATGTCCGCATATTCACATATGGATATAAATGAGAGACAGCGTATTCTTTCTTTACATGACGGCGTAAATCAGCAGGTAAAAAAACTGGTGCTTCCTTTACGGTACGCGCAGGTTTTATTGTGACCTCTTTGGCAGGACGAGCCGCTCTTTTTTCATCTGCCTCTAAACGTTTTTGTCGAGATTCCGCTATTTCTGCTAAGAAGTTTTCACGTGTCCCCTCACCCATTAGTAAATTTGCCTGCTCTAATCCTTGCATCGCATCCTTTGAATAAATAACAGGACCACCATATTCATCAGCAATTTTTGTTTCTGTAAAACGTCGAGAAAGTGCAGCTCCTCCTACTAAAATGGGTACATCAATTCCCGCTTCTTTGAAATCTTGAGCAGTAGTGACCATTTGCTGGGCAGATTTGACTAATAAACCTGATAATCCGATGAAATCTGGCTTTTCCTTGCGAATAGCTTCTATTAATTGAGCAGGCGTCACCTTGATACCTAAATCTACAACCTTATAGCCATTATTACTTAAAATAATATCAACAAGGTTTTTTCCAATATCATGCACATCACCTTTTACAGTAGCAAGCACCATTTTACCCTTACCAGCGCTCTCCTCGTTCTTCTCCATGTATTGCTCTAAATGGGCAACAGCAGCCTTCATCACTCCAGCAGATTGTAAAACCTCCGCTACGATCAGTTGGTTATCATTAAATAAACGACCAACCTCAGCCATCCCATTCATAAGAGGTCCATTTATGATATCAAGAGGTGTCTCAAATATTTCTCGGGCAGCCTCTAAATCAGCAATAAGTCCTTCTTTGGTCCCTTCCAATATATAGTAGGCTAAGCGACCTTCTACAGTTTTCGGAATATCAGCTTCCGTCTTTTCCTTCTTTTTGTCACGATAAAAATCGGTAAATACAGCTAATGTTTCATCATTTGTATTAAATAACAAATCATTGGCTAGTTTTATTTCTGCTTCTGGAATAGATGCGTACCGTTCTAGCTTCTCGGTATTTACAATGGCATAATCTAAACCAGCCTGTGTACAATGATAAAGATATACAGCATTGAGAACTTCGCGTCCAACCGGTGGTAAGCCAAACGAAATATTACTAACGCCAAGCACCGTTAAAGTACGAGGCATTTTTTCTTTGATGAGACGTATTCCTTCAATTGTTTCAAGTGCTGAGCCAATATATTGCTCATCCCCCGTTCCTACTGGGAACATTAATGGGTCAAAGATGATATCTTCAGGTTCAATTCCCCATTTTTCTGTTAGTAGTTGATAGGAACGCTCAGCAATTTCAAGCTTCCGATGACGATCGACTGCCATCCCTGTCTCATCGATTGTTCCCACAACTAACGAGGCACCATACTTTTTCACTAATGGCAATACTGCATCAAATCGTTCTTCGCCATCTTCTAGATTAATAGAGTTAATGATGGCCTTTCCTTGCGAAAATTTGAGTGCCTCTTCAATAACCTTTTCGTCTGTGGAATCAATAACAAGTGGAACCTTCACTTTTTTTACGACCTCCTGCATAAAGCCACGGATATCTGCTAATTCATCCCGATCTGGGTTCGCTAAACAAATATCTATGACATGTGCGCCGTTTTTCACTTGCGCCCTTGCAATCTCAGCCGCTTCCTCAAACTTTCCATCAATAATTAAGTTTTTAAATTTGCGGGAACCAATAACATTTGTTCTTTCCCCAATAAATAACGGACGCATAGAATCATCGTATAGAAGTGGCTCGATCCCTGATACTACGTGACCATGCGTTTTTTCTGGTAGCTGACGAGGCTTTTCATCCTTTAAAGCTTCACGAATGGCCGCAATATGTGCTGGAGTTGTACCACAGCATCCACCTACAATATTGAGCCAACCTTTTTCTGCAAATCCTTTTAATTTTTGCGATAAAGATTCTGGAGACTCATGATAACATCCTTCCTCATCCGGTAAGCCTGCATTCGGATAACAGCTAATATACCCTGTTGACAGCTCTGCTAACGAGCGTATATGATCCGTCATAAATTCCGGTCCCGTTGCACAGTTTAAGCCCACTGATAGTGGTTGAATATGCTCGATGGAAATATAAAAAGCATCAATGGTTTGTCCTGCAAGAGTAGTACCCATAGGCTCAATCGTTCCAGAAATCATAACAGGTAGCTCTTTGCCAGTTTTCTCGAAAGCACGCGTTACCCCAAGGGTACCTGCTTTCACATTTAACATATCCTGACTTGTCTCTAGTAAAAGCACATCTGCCCCTGCTTCAATCAATGCCTTTGCTTGTACATAAAAATTTTCTTCTAATTCATCAAATGTAATACCACCTGTTACGGATAGTGTTTTAGTTGTTGGACCCATTGCACCAGCAACAAAGCGGGGCCAATCAGAAGTAGAATAATTATCTACTGCTTGGCGAGCAATCTCGACTGCACGTTTATTAATTTCCTCCGCTTTTGCACCCAGACTATATTCATTTAATACAAGTGGTGTTCCACCGAATGTATTCGTACAAATAATATCTGCTCCTGCCTCTAAGTATTTATGATGTATTTTTTCAATGACATCAGGTCTAGTTAGCACTAGATTTTCATTACACCCATCTAGCTCCTCCCCGCCAAAATCATCTGCTGTTAAGTTTTCATTTTGCAGCATTGTTCCCATCGCGCCATCAAGAATTAATATTCGTTTATCAAGTTGTTCTTCAATTAAGTGCTTAGCCATTTATACTTACCCCTTTTTTCTGTTCATCCAATTGCTCTATATATTTCATTAACTCTAATGTCACATCGTAGCGTAAAAATGGTGTAATGAGGTAAATTCCATTGAAATATTGCGCAGCCACTTCTACTAATTCCTTGGCAATTGCAATACCTTCAAGTGTGGCGCGTTCCTTATCTTCACCACATGCTTTCATTCTTGCTAAAGCATCTTCAGATAATTTAATACCTGGCACCTCATGATGTAAAAATTCAGCACTTTTATAACTCGTAACGGGCATAATACCAATATAAATCGGTGCTTGTAAATGCTTGGTTGCTTCATAAATTTCTATCATTTTTTCCTTCGTATACACAGGCTGTGAAATGAAGTAGTCTGCCCCATGCTCAATCTTTTTTTCTAAGCGTGCAACAGCACGATCTAAAACACGAACATTTGGGTTAAATGCAGCAGCCACAGAGAAATTTGCCTTTTTTCGGAGTGGTTTCCCTGAGAAAGAGACTCCCTCATTTAATTGTTTAATTAATTGGATAAGCTCCATCGAGGAGACATCATATACACTGGTGGCACCAGGAAAGTCTCCAACCTTCGTTGGGTCACCCGTAACAGCTAACACATCATGAATCCCTAATGCATTTAAGCCCATTAAATGCGATTGCAGGCCAATTAAATTACGATCTCGACAGGTAATATGAGTAAGAGGGCGTACACCATTCGTACTTTTCAATAAGGCACCCATTGCAATATTGCTAATACGTGGGGATGCCAATGAATTGTCTGCCATCATCACTACATCGGCACCTGCCTCATATAGTTGTTTGGCCCCTTCAAGAAATCCTTCTATTTCTAAGTGTCTAGGCGTATCCAACTCCACGATGACCGAGCGCTCACGTTTTACTTTTTCATGAAGTGGTTCATACTTAGCTGGCTCTGCATCACGAACAATCTCAATCTTTGCAGGTTTCGCATACTTTTCACTAACTGGTGATAGCTCCTCTAAATACTTCTTTGCGGCTGCAATATGCTTTGGTGTCGTACCACAACACCCCCCAATTAAGCGTACCCCTTGATCACGCAGCTCGACAGCAGCGCGACCAAAATAATCAGCCTCCGACTCATAAACAACACGCCCATCCTCTAAATCTAATAACGAAGCATTTGGATAGGCCGACATAAACGCCTTTTCTGGAAGTTCTACACCCTCAAAGGCTTGAATCGTATGATATGGACCTAGACGGCAATTGACACCTACTATATCTGCACCAAGAATCTCTAGCTCATGTAGTGCAATATTTAGAGACATACCATTTTGTAAAACACCAGGCTCATGCATAGATACTTGAGCAATTATCGGTATATTAGTTTTGGCGCGTAGCATTTTTAATGTTGCTGTTAATTCTTCAAAATCGTAATAGGTTTCGAGTAAAAGGCCATCTGGATTCCCTGCAAGTAGCACACTTGCCTGTTCTTCAACGGTCTTTAAAATGTCATTTAATGTGGCATCGCTTTTACGAATACCACGAATACCACCTATTGTTCCTAAAACAAATTGACCGCCATCTGCTGCTGCTCGCTTGGCAATAGTAATAGCTGCTTCATTAAATCGTTGGACACTCGATTCTAGTCCATAGCGAGCTAATTTAATGGCATTGGCACCGTATGTATTCGTTTGAATGATATCAGCACCAGCTGCAATGTACTCTCTATGAATCTTTTCAATTAATTCAGGTCTTTGAACATTCATTTCCTCATGGCAATACTCCAATCCATAGCCATACAACACTGTGCCTATTGCACCATCTGCCGTCAATACATGTGTTTTTAACCTTTCCAGCAATCCCATAAATCTAGCCTCTCTTCCTCTATCTCTGTATAATAAAAAGCCTTCTTTTATATAAAAAGAAGGCTTTAACGACTCATCATTATTGTTCCTTCTCATCTTCGACTCAACGGTCTTCTGGATTTAGCACCTGACAAAAAGTTGGTTGCTGAAGCTTCAATGGGCCAGTCCCTCTGCTTCTCTTGATAAGAATTATTAAGTATGAATTTTTTAAATAATTAAAAGAATCATATCGTTTACAGACGTATGAGTCAAGACTATTTCTCACAACAAAGAATTTTTCCGCTTAAAAACTTAAAGATTGGATAGTTCTTCCGCAAGCTCTTCACCAATTTTTTTCCCATTTTGAATGCAAGCACCAATACCTACTCCAAAATAAGAGCAACCTGCTATCGATAAATTCGGGTAGTTTTCATTTAGCTCTAGTAATAAGCCTTGCAGCGCTTCACGATGTGCTAAGTCATATTTAGGCATTTGATCAATCCACTTTGTAACATTCACAACGGTTGGTTTTTCATCGATTCCTAGGCTTTTTCGAACATCTTCTAAAGCAACCGCTGCCAATTCATCATCAGTCATATCACGTAACTGCTCATACGCCGGATTTATACTCTTATAGAATAGGCGCACAAGTAATTGATTGTTTTTCGATGTATGCTTCCACTTACGACTCGTCCAAGTTGCTGCATTACAAGTGACATCAGAATTATGAGATACAATATAGCCTGTACCATCCGCTGGTAAGTTTGCATCAGGCACATCAAAGCCCAGATAAATGGTAATAGCTGACGCTGTAGTAAACTGATTAAAATAATGTGTTAAGGAGTCGTCCTGCAATATACTTTGGACTGCCTCATTTGGTAGTGCTAGAACAACATAATCTGCCTCAATGTTTTGACCACTTGTTAAGGAAATCAAATAGTGGTTCTCCATTTTTTTGACCTGACTTGTGGCTACACCTTTAATGATGTCTACATCTGTTAATGTTTGCTCTAATCGCTCAATTAAAGAGGATAATCCATTTTGAAATGAAATAAATTTTTTATTAGCTGCTTTAACAAATTGCTCACGATTCGCATCAAAACCTTTTATGATACTTCCATATTCATTTTTATAGTCAATTAAATACGGTAAAGTGGAGGCAATAGAAAGCTGGTGTAAATCACCAGAATAGACACCTGCTAGAACTGGTGCAATTTGATTTTCCACTAGCTCTTCACCAAGGTAATAAGTTAGAAATTCCCCTATCGAGCTTTCTTTTGTAAAGCCTGCATTGGGTAAAGTTAAATCTTTTAAAGCTTCTTGTTTGGCCTGATCAGAGATAAGTGTGCTTTCTTCAAGTGATGCCACACTCATAGGTATACCGAAAGTAGAATCCGCTGGGATGGCGTGCAGCTCGTTATTTGTATAAATATAGGATATACCTGTTTCGTTGTAAACGAGATGATCTTCAAAATCTAGCTCCTGCACTAGCTCCATTACACCTTTATGGCGAGCTACAATAGAATCAGCACCAGTTTCCATAATAAAACCTTGTTCATAGGCTGAATATAATTTACCACCTAAATATGTATTTTTTTCTACGAGCACTAGCTGAACATCTAAATTTTTTTCCTTCACTTGACGTTGTAGATAATGCATTGTGCATAACCCAGTAATACCGCCACCTAATACAACAACTGTTTTCATAGTAAACCGCCCCTATTTTTAGTTCTGTCTACAGTATAAACTTATTTTCATTGAAAATTACGTTAAACCCTTTACAAATTTAGCAAAAATAGAGCTATCTCAACCGTGAGATAACTCTAGCTCAAAAGAATGATACTTACTAAACACACATTACAATGAGTACTATAGTGTTAAATATTGTTACTAGTGGTCTAGCTTTTTAAATTTTGGGCAAAGCTAGCTAATTTTTCTGCTGAGTTCGTTACTTCAGTAAAAGAAGTACCCAACCCACTTAATATACCTGCAATTGCTTGTATTTTCGTCGCCATGCAATCATTTTGATCTTTTGCTTCTGTCATTGCACCTACTATATTTGTAAATTGACCTTCCGTGTGTAACATATTATCCTCACCAGATGCCACCTCATCTTGGATATTAATGAGAGATTGCTCTAACTTCTCTGTGCGTTCACTCGTTTTTTGCAGCAATAATGCAACAGCCGTGACAGATTCCTTTGTTTGAATGGATAATTTACGTACTTCATCAGCTACTACACTAAATCCCTTCCCTGCTTCTCCGGCACGGGCTGCTTCAATAGCGGCATTTAAAGCCAACAAATTAGTCTGATTGGCAATATTGGTAACGACACTCATAATCGTTTCCATTTCCTTCGACATATCAGATAATTGTTCAATATTTTCTTCTATATCATGAAGAGATTGAATAATATTGTGCATATTTTGTGATTGTTTCTTTAAACATTCACGTCCATCCAGTGCTTGGTTTTCAGCAAGAGTAGACACTTCTAGTGATCTCTTCGCCAATTGTTCAATATCCCCAGACTGCTCGCTTAGTCTGCAAAATGAACTATTGGTTTCCTGTGAAATGGCTGCAAGTAATTCAGAAGATTGTACAATTTGTCGTTCAATTACTTCTTTTTCTTGTTCCATGTTTTCTTTATGCTGTTCCACTGTATTTTCATATGCCTCTAAAACAAGTTGTTGCTCAAAATTACAAATTTTAGAAATAGCTCTTATTGTATTAAACTGATCTTGCGGATGACCAATATGCTGTTCAACCAAGTCTATAAATGAGAGAGATAAATCTTGGAATGCGCAAATATACCATTGTGTTCTAAGCCCAATATGGACGTGCACCTTTGCAATTTTCACACGCCTTTGGTAATACACCTCATCAATCGTTCCATTAAACATTTCAATAATATGCTGCCGTAACGTTACTTTAAGCTTTTCTACAGAACTATGATGACTAATGATATTTACCAAATGTTGTTCGGTACCGATCATATTGTAAAAACGGTTTACGATGTGGTCTACATTGTCCATAACATACGGCTGGAATGCTTTTAAATATTGTAAGTCCTGCTTCGTTACATTCAGCATTTCAATTTGCTTCACCATTAATTGGCGATTAGACAGATCCATTTTCACCGTATATTGCTGTAAATCCAACGCCTTCGTCTTACTCTGTTTTTGAAAAATCACTTATCTTCCCTCTTTCGTCCCGTTTACTTTATTAGGCTGAGAAACAACAAATACCTTTTAGCATATTGATTGATACAACAAAAAATACCGATAAATAGCTTAGCATATTACTATGAGCCCATTTGCTTCAGCTATTTCATTTGTCACACTTCTTCCTCCCAAAAAAGCAGTCACACATTGTTCTATCATGAATAAAAGGTAATTTGCACCCAACTAACAGATCTTCTCTATACATTGACTACAGTCGATTTATTTATGTTTGATTCATTTCAAAATTACTCATTTACCTTAAACATTTTAAAAAATACTGTCAATTTTATCATTACCATAATTTTACATAATATGTATATAAAGTCCTTGTTGTTACATTGTATGAATATCATCAAAAAAAAGCTACCACAATATTATTGGTAGCCTTTTGTTTCATTTGTTTGTTTGATTATGCTTATTTTTTTTACCTTTTTTCTATTTTTCGATCAATCATCATTGAATTTCACTATATTAATATTTTATACCTTTATTTTAAATAATCATAAATACCTAATATCTAGCTCTCTAACAATACAAAAGGTTCATTATATACATTCGTATAAATAATCTTATTGAGCTATGAAATTTTAATATAAAATTTACAATCCCTTAAGTTCCTCTACTATTTTAGCCGCTTCTTCTATGCCAGCATCTGCAGCAAGTCTATACCACTTAAGAGCCTCCTTCAGATTTCTAGCAATGCCTTCATCATTATTATATATATGACCAAGTTGTAGCTTTGCATCTGCATCCCCTTGTAGAGCAGCCTGTTTAAACCAATGAATGCCCTTTTCAATATTTCGGATGCCTGTTAAACCTTTACTCCAAATAAAGCCTAAATCATAAAAGGCATCGATATGAAATTGCTCTGCAGCTCTTTCATACCAAAATAGACCTCGATTTATATCTTTTGCTTGATCAAGGCGCCCCTCTAGATAAATACCCCCTAGACGATACTGCGCTTCCACATATCCTGCTTCGGCAGACTTTTTATACATATTAAAAGCTGCATTTGTATCTTTATTGACTCCTAATCCTTGCTCATAAATAATTCCTAGCGTAAACATAGCCTCTGCCACATTCTTACTAGCTGCAAAATCAAACCATTTTCTTGCCAGAGTAAAATCCAGCGGCACACCCTCTCCATTAAAGTACATATCCGCTAAATTATTGGCAGCATCGGCATGCCCTTGTAAAGCAGCCCTTTCATATAAAGAAAAGGCCTGCGTGTAATTCTCCTCAACACCGACTCCCTCAAAATAAAAATTCCCTAGCACATATTGAGCATCTGCATTTCCTTGGGCTGCGGCTAATTCGAACCATTTTAATGATTTTTCAGGTTGAAAACAATTCCCTTCCTTAGCATTGTAATACTCCCCTAGCTGATATTGTGCATCCGTGTCTTGATCTTCAACCGCCTCTTTATATAAATCAATCATTACCTCATGATCTAAATCTTCTTCATCTAAAATCTTGACTTGATCATCCTGATGGTCGAAATACCATTCAACAACATCAAGTACATCATCTACAACTTCTACTCTGCTTGTTAACCTTTCGAGGGATGAAATTTGCCAAATGAGTATATAGATTGGTTGTGGAATGGCATCACGCAACACATCATCATACTCTGCTAACAACGTTAAAACATTATCCTGCACAGATTGAGTTTGATCTGAATGGACAATTTGTAAATGTCGCTGTTGCTGATCTTTTAATAACCCTCGCACTATTTGATACAGTATTTTTTGCAAGGCTGTTAAGTTAACTTCAGTGAATGTTAGTAATGTAATATTTTGAGCAAACATTGTATTTTTTGTTTGCATGATTTCTTGTAGGGACTGAATGCGTTCCTTATTGCGCTTAGCTAAAATTTGCTCGTACATTGTTTTCCTCCCTTGCACATTATGTAAAAAACTGTCTTGCCATTATTATATGGAAGACAGTTGATTTTTGGTTACACATATGCTCGCAACAGTAAGCCTATGAATAGCGTAATGATCAAAAAAACTGTCATATGGGCCCACTTATTCATTTCTAATAAGCCTATAAATTCTCTTGTAAATGCATTAGGAACATAGTAAAAGGCTGTTTTTGAGCCAACTCCTTCTGCATCTAATTTTGCTTTTTTTGCATAGAGACTTGCGCGAAATACGTGAAAATTATTTGTCACAAATATGGAACGATATTTTTCTCCTTGAGCATGCTGATCCATTATGTTTTTCGTAAAAATCATATTTTCTTCTGTATTGGTTGACTGATCTTCCATTAGAACTTTATTAGCGGGAATATCATGAACATCTAATAAATATTTTTTCATAGCCTTTGCCTCAGATACGTTTTCATCAGTCCCTTGACCACCTGAGACAATGATAAACGGTCTTTCCCCGTACTTCTTGTATTGCTTTACCGCTTCATTTAAGCGACTTGCTAAAAGTGGTGGAACTCTATCGCCAATTAATCCTGATCCAAGAGCTATTATATAGTTTGGTTCATAGCGTATAGGTGTGAAATGATACAATACAGCGTATGCTAGGACACTTGTGTATAAAAACATGGTATAGCCAAAAATTAAAAAGGCATAGAAGAAAAGAATATGCCAAAGCACATTTTCAATCTGAATAAAAATAACGAATACATACCCTATCATCATAATAACAAAACTAAGCCCCATAATAGCTAACATTAAATTCCTTACTTTACGTCCTTCCTTCTCTAACAAAACCTTACTATTGAAAAACATAGCTATAGATAACATAAACATGATACTAGGAAAGCTTCCTAGTATAATAAAAATCCCCATTTCTGATATGATGCCCTGATTATTCGGCAGTAATAAAGGAAAATGTATAATGAGCACCCTGACTATATATACACCTATCAAACCCAGAGCTACCGCGTTAAGGAAACGCCTTTTTTCTGTCAGGTACAGCAATAAAAATATGGAGATGAAGAATATGAATGTAACTAGCATCGTTTCACCTCTTTCTATTATATAATTTTCCCAAATGCTACATCTGTCACTATTTGTTCAAATTTTTTGATATTGCTTATTTATAGAAGGTATTGGTTTTATTTTTTAATAAAGTTCATGTAATATTACTATATAAGAACTAGTTTATGACCAAACCAAAAATTATATTGGAGGAATGTAAGTAATGAAAAAAATTCTTGCCGCTCTATTTGCAGCGACACTGATATTTTCCACAGTTGGTGCAGCATTATTCATCTCTGACACACCAACAGCAGAGGCTAAGTCCTATAAATCAGGTAAAAAAGGCTTCTCAAATAATAACAATAGCTCAAATATCCAGAAGTCTCAGGACACTTCTAAAGATCAAAAAAATGCCACAACAAATAAAAACAATACCAACTCAACAAATAAAGCTGATACAACTAAAAAAGGTGGTTTCTTCTCGGGTGGTCTTATGAAAGGTTTAATGCTTGGGGGACTTGCAGGTTTATTATTCGGTAGCTTATTTAGCGGTATGGGTTTACTTGGAAACATCTTAGGATTGCTCATTAACGTAGCTGCAATTGCTGTTATTGTGATGCTAGTCGTAAAAATTATGAATATGTTTAAAGATAAAAAACGCAAAGAGGAAGCCCAATGGCACAAATAATTAACGAACAAGATATTATTAACGCTATTTGTTTATCTCAAGCGTATTATAAGAGCATTCGCCCAGAGGATGTTATCGTCGAATTGACATATGATGATGACACAGGCTTCGGTGCGGAGGTTGAAGTAAATGGTCAAATCGAAATACTCAATACAGGAGCCATGATTGGTGCCTTACGTGTTTGGATAAAAGATGTTCTACATGGTGATCCTTTTTCAACAGGTATTGAACTTGTTTTAGACGACGAAGAAGGCATTATAGCTAAACTTTCATAAAAATATAGCCGTACAATGAATCTTTCACCAGATTCATTGTACGGCTATTTTACTTTTTCAAACGTTTCTTAACCGCAACCGCTTCCTCCTCATTTAAGGAAAAGTCTACGATAGAGCGGCCAAGCGTGAGCAACATAATAAACATTACACCCGTACCTACAATAAGATAGATCATGGTAAAAATCTTGGAGAACGAGGTTGTTGGGTATAGCCCCGTTTCTACGCCTGTTGGAATCAAGCTGACTACGGCAAAATACATGGCATCTAGCCAATGCCACCCCTCTGTCCCCTTGTAAAACAACGTACCCGATAGAATGATGAGGAATAGAGTTGTAAATAATGAAAGAAACTGGGGTCTTTTAAATGACCGCCACAATCCTTTAACTAATCTTTTGGTAGATAAAATAAATGATAACATCCTCATTTTCCTTTCTTTAATTCAGTAAACTCTATATAAGTACGAATTAAAAGTATTGCTTATATTCATATATTATCCTCTAACCCAGGTATTTACCTACTATAATTTTATCTAGACAAATCTTATTTCTTTTAATCATAAAAAAACACCCTATAACTATCATTAGAGGGGTATTCAACACATTTATTTTTAAACCTGATCTAAATTGTAGTAATTTAGGACAAGTTCAATCTCATTTTTATCCTTATCGCTTATTAATGTTTAGTTTATGTCGCTATAGCATTTGCGGTATACAGTTGAACTGTGTAATGGCGCTTCAATCATTACGAAAATCTTTTCCAAAGAAAAACCGGTGGTGAACAACACTGTCAGGCAGGTCCTCGTCACTTGACAGGTAATGAAAACGTTGCTGAAAAAGTTGTATGACGAATAAAAACATAGAAGCTTTCATTTATCACGAAAACGTTAAAAGGTAGAGGCGCCATTTCACCTCTACCTTTGATGGTCTACTTATTGAATAATTGATTCAGATTCACCATTATTTTAGCTGCTTGCCCTCTTGTAGTTGAAGCCGCTGGTGAATACTTCTGTCCATCTCCGGACACAATTCCTAGCTCAAATAACATCGTGATGGCATGTTTTGTCTCTGCATTATAAGATGTAATATCTGTAAATGGTGAACTTCCTTGGACAATATAAGGCTGTTTAAATTGTTGCTCATAGGCACGCTCAATCATTACTGCTAATTCAGCGCGGCTTACAGGTCTTGCAGGGTTGAATTTCCCATCGGCCCCCTTAATAATGCCATGTGCATACGCTGCCGCAATTTCCGACTGTGTTTTCGCATCATATTTGGCGATATCTGTAAACGGCGTCTTTTCCTGTGTTGATATCCCCAGACTTCTCACTAGTATTGAAGCTACTTGTGCTCGTGTCACATTTTGATTAGGTTTAAATGTACCATCTGGATAGCCATTCATCATCCCCGCTTCTGCTGCTTGTTGAATATACTCTTTTGCCCAATGATGAGCTGTATCTGTAAAACGTATCGTTTCTCTAGTAGTGAAAGCCGCTGTTGGATTTTGAACACTTTCATTACCAGCAGCATCAATTGCTTTTATTGTAATAGTGTAGTCTGTATTCTCAGTCAGATCCGTAAGTGTCATCTCTGTTGTATCAGCAGTTACTGTTGAAGCTAATTTCCCATTTACATATACTTGGTAATTTTCCACACCTACATTATCCGTCGCTTCTCGCCAACTTATATCCACAGTTTTATGATCCTTCACATGTACTTGAATAGCATTTGTTACATCCCATAAGGAACTAGTTTTTATGATTGGTAAAAATGCCTCATTGGCTACTGCGAAATAACCGGCTTCACTTAAATGAATATTTTCTGGATTTGGAAGATAGCTTGGAACATCCTTTGCTACAATATCAGATGTTGGTACAAAAAATGCTCCAGCCTTTTCAACTGTCGTTTTAATGGTTGTATTCATTGTAGCCAATAGTATTTTAAATTGATTTTGTAGGCTCTCACCATAATAGGGGAACGAATTGTAATAGCCCATCACATAAACTTCTGCTTGTGGATTTAGTTTTTTTATTTCAGTTAAAATTGCTGCAATATTGGTTACAGCCTCTTTTGTAGCCTTTATAATGGCTAGTGTATCAATTCCCGCTGTCTGTGATTCTTTTAATATTGGCAGTAAATCATTAGCACCAATAGTTAACGTAATAATCTCTGCCTCTTTAATAGATGCTTTTAATTTAACCTGTTCCATGGGATAGCCAAAACCTGTCACTGTTTTTGCAACATCATTTTGTATATCTGCCAACACATTTTTTGTTGTATAGCCTGACATCGCAAAGCCTTTATTAAAAGAAGTAATGAAACCCTCTTTTTGTAAAGCTTGTGCAACATAATCTGGGTAGCCTAATCCGATTGCACCGACCTCATTCATCCCATGTGCAATTGAATCACCTAGAGCTACATAATCTGCCTGAGTAGTCCAACTTGGTGCTATGTAATCTCCTGTTTCTTCAGCATTCGCAACGACAGGTATCGTTAATTGTAATGCTAGCATACTAGTAGCTAAAAATTGGCATTTCTTTGAAAGTTTCATACACTCTCTCCCCTACCTAAAAAATAGTAATTGTTTTAACTATTTTACTAGAAGAAGGATAAAAATAGGTTAAAAACCCAGCAATGTTTTTTAATCATTTTTGCTATTCCATGTGTACCTTCCCATAAATTCCTCCACCACCAACTTCAATATCTAAATGACCTGTTCTTGCCGCATCAATTAATTTGGCTATTTTATGTGGCACTATTTGTTCAAGCTGTTCCATGGTAACTTGGTGTAAAATATTCATCTCTGTTCCGAAAGCATGTAGTAGTCTTTCCATCATTTTTGGGCCAATCCCTGGAATAAAATCGAGCGGTACTTGATGGATATACGGTGGTCTATTTTTTTCATGTGGAAAATTCTCTGATAACTCCTGAATACGTGTAGCAACGCCTTTTATGATTTGCGTACTTTCACAGTTCGTACAAATCATAGCCTCGTTACTAAGCTGTTCTCCACATTTACTACAAACTGTCTGATGATATTTACCTAGCAATGGATTTAAGCCATAATTGGCTATTATGGCTCGTCCCTGTTGATCACGGAGAGCCATTTGTAATTCTATAAAATTTGCATCTGCTAATCGTAATTTTTGATACTCACGTGCCAGTTTTCCAAGAGAATGAGCGTCAGAATTACTCACGAATGGATAGGATTGAAGCTCTTTAATCTGGCGTACCATGTTTGTATCTGAGCTTAACCCTAATTCAATGGCATCTATTAGCTGCGGATCAAAAACCTCTGTTAAACTGCGATGAACACCTTTCCCATATAAACTTTTAAATGGGGTAAATACATGTGCAGGAATAAATAGCCCTCCCAACTCACGGACCTTTTTTTGTAATGTCCTTCCTTCACAGTAAATTCGTTGTGAGCTTAAATGAATGTTTTTCATATGCTGAGACATCCAATCTGAAAATTGTTCCATTCGCAATAATGTAGGAAAGTAAGCAAGTACATGAATGGGACCATGACAATGATGGTCATAGATTTCTATTTCTGAACCAGGAATCAGTGTCGTTTCTTGAAAACGTAGTCCACCCTCTGCCAGCTCCACCAGTTCTCCTTGGTCAATCATCACTTTCATTTCTTCTATTACCTCGGGCGAATGGCAATCAATAATACCAATGATGTCCAGTCCCTTTCTTGCACTAGCAGTCTCCAATATACGGGCTAATGTCAACGTTTTACTGCCAGTAATTTTCACGGCACGCCCTTTGGCTGTACGACCAATATGAATATGTAAATCAGCATAGAATTCTTTCATGTTCATTCACTCCTTAAGCGCTACTTAAACGAAAATACCTTACATGACTGCAAGGCATTTCACAATTTTATTATGATGGATGATTATTGGTTGTGCTATTATTTTCCTCATAAGCCCCAGAGCTGTGTGGGGGTGTAGATGATGAATCATAGGCAACTAATGTGACACCCATTTTTTTCTCCAGTTCATTAATTTTCGCAAGTTGCTGTGAATCTAATTGTGCAAATTTAATGTCTTCCATTGTCATCAATCCTTTCAAATATAAAGTTCCCCGAATTTAAAACAACTATACTTACCTAAAAAATGACTGACTATCAGTCATTTTTCGTTGACATTCATTTTTCTCTCCTGTAACATACTAATAAAGATGGCAAAAGTGAGGGATATCATGTCAAAGGAAGAAAAAATTATTCAAGCAGCCATTGAAGTATTTCGAGAAAAAGGTATTGAAAAAACAAAGGTTTCAGATATCGTAAAGGCCGCTGGTATTGCACAAGGAACATTTTATCTTTATTTCCCATCGCGCCTTTCAGTTATGCCTGCTATTGCAAAAAATATGGTAGAGCGCATTATAGCGACTGTCGAAGAAGGAGTTTCAGATCATAAACCCTTTGAACAGCAGCTTGAAGAAGTGGTTGAAATGATTTTCTTAATTACGAAAGAATATGGAGATATCGTTGCACTTATTTATGCGGGTATTGCACAAACTGAGCATTTGAAAGAATGGGAAAACATCTATTCACCCTACTATCATTGGATGAGTAATTTCTTATTAACGGCTCAACAGCAAGGAGTCATACGAGATTCCATTAACCCATCACGTTCAGCCAAGCTTATCATTGGGCTAATTGAATCTGCTGCCGAACAAATTTATTTGTTTGACGATAGTAAGGATGAAACCATGCAACTGCTTAAACTTGAGCTTCTAGACTTTTTATATCATGCACTTGGCCTACGTCACGCATAAGTGGCGTTCTCTTTTACCTCAAAAATGACTGAATGTCAGTCATAATATTTTACTATGAAAGGAATTTATTTATGCAAAAAGAATGGATGTATGTAGGACTAACAAGTTTATTTGAATTGTTCTGGATATTCGGTTTTAATGTAGCAAATTCATGGTGGCATTGGATCATTATTGTATCTATTATCGCTATTGATTTTCACTTCTTATCAAAGGCTTGTGAAAAACTTCCTACTGGTACTGTCTATGCAATTTTCGCTGGAGCAGGTGCAATCGGAACGACCTTAATGGATATTTTTATTTTCAATGGTGACTTTAATGCGATTAAGGGGATATTTATGGTTATTTTAGTGTTGGGCGTTATTGGCCTAAAATTGGCGGATAATCCATCGAAAGATCCTAGTACGACAAAAGGAGTGGATGCATAATGGGCTGGGTATTCGTTATATTAGCAGCAGTGGCGGAAATAGTCGGTGTCATTGGTTTACGCTTTTATAGTCAACATAAAACCGTCCGAAATTTATTATTATACATCGGAGGCTTTGGTTTATCTTTTGCACTTTTATATGCTTCCTTCAATTATTTACAATTAAGTATCGCCTATGTTGTTTGGGTTGGTATTGGAACTGTAGGTGCCGTGCTTGTCAATATTATGTTCTTTGGGGAATCTAAAAACCTTGCACGAATCATCAGTATCGTTGCAATTATCATTGGAGTTGCAGGTTTAAAAGCAGTATCTTGATATTTGATTACAAAGGGCGCCCTCTTAATGAAGTGGCGCCCTTTTTATTTAGATGATGTTAAATGATTGAGGCAAGACAATTGTGATTACTAAATAGGGTTGGTCCTTCTTGCAAATTGTTCAGGGACATATGTAAGATACGGTTTACCCGTCAGTGTATGTGTTTGAATATCTGCAAATACTCCAAATACTTCTTGCAGTAATGATGGTGTAAGCACTTCTTCTGGTGTACCATGACAAACAATGCGTCCACGCTGTAAAACATAAATTTGATCACAGTACATTGCGGCGATATTCAAGTCATGCAAAGCGGCTACTACTGTTAGATGTAAGGTTTGAATTAAGTCCATCAACTGAAGTTGATGTTGAATATCTAAATGATTTGTTGGTTCATCTAATATAAGTACGTGTGCTTGCTGAGCAAGTGCTCTTGCCACCATGACACGCTTCTTTTCCCCACCGGAAAGTGAGCTAAAGCTTCGTTTCGCGAGATGCAATATACCCGTTTGCTTGAGAGCATTTTTAACAATTTGAAAATCCTGTTCCTGATCAAGCTCTAAAAGCTTTTTATGTGGAGTCCTTCCCATACTGACTAAATCGTCAACAGTAAAGTCAAATAATACAGGTGTTTCTTGACTCACAACGGCTAAATTTTTAGCAATGGCTTTACTAGATTGCTTTAAAATATCTTGTTCATTTAACAAGACTGTCCCACTTTCCGGCTTTAGGAGACGATACATATTTTTAAGCAAGGTCGACTTCCCACTACCATTAGGGCCGATTAACCCGACAAATTGCTTTTTCTTTATTTTTACACTTACCTCGTGAAGTATTTGCTGATCGTAAATGGAGAATGATACTTGTTTTGCTTCTAATGTCATGGAACTTAATCTCCTTCACCGAAAGAATAATTGTTACGACGGAGCAACCAAATGAAAAATGGTCCCCCACAGAAAGCTGTAATAATACCGATTGGCATCTCCTGTGGGGCAATTATAATGCGAGCTAAAGCATCTGCCCAGACTAAGAATATCCCTCCTAATAAAGCACTGACCGGTATTACATATTTATAGTTAGAACCGACAATTAACCGTACTATATGCGGAATAATTAATCCCACAAATCCGATAGAACCACTGACTGCTACAAGTACCCCCGTTAAAAGAGAGACAAGTAATATGAGCTGTATGCGAAATTGTTGAAGATTGACTCCTAATGTTACAGCAGCCTCTTCCCCAAGTAATAGCAAATTTAAATTTCGATAAAATAGCCATAAAAGGGCAAACACTATGAAAAAGATGGAAGCTGGAATAATAATATTACTCCATTTAGCTCCAGCTAAGCTTCCTAACATCCAAAACATAACGGCCTTTAATGCACCCTCTTGCTTTGACATCATTAATATAAAATTAGAAATGGCTGTTAATATAAAGGAAACTGCCATTCCTGCCAATAGCAAGCGAAAAATCGAGACCCTGCCACCTACGCGCGATAAGAAAAACACTAACCCAATCGCAAGCAAAGACCCTATAAAAGCTGATACAGAAAGTGCGTAAATACCTAAAAATGAAAAAGCACCTAAAATAATTACTGAAGTTGCTCCAACTGCTGCTCCTGAAGAAATTCCTAATATGTACGGGTCTGCAATGGAATTTCTTACAAGTGCCTGAATTGCTGCCCCTGCAATGGCTAAACCCGCTCCAACAATAGCCGCAAGGATGACACGGGGTACTCTTATTTGCCATATAATAATTTCCTGTGAGCGACTCCAATCCTGCTCTATTGTGTGTTGTATAAAGGGTAATTTTGAAAGAATTACTTTCCATACATATAATGGCGTCACAGAAACAGATCCTACCATCACAGCAAATGTCATGGATACGATTAATACTAAAAGAAGCACTAAAGAAAATAACATAAATTTTTTATTCATTCATTAAACTCCTACTAAGATGATGAATGAAGCAATTAAATATACTTTCGCATGATTTTGGCCAGATCCTCTTACTTCAGTTAGCACTCAATAAAAAAAGGGCATTTCATGCAAAATATGCACAAAAATACCCTCGAATAAACAAAGTCAGAAAATCCAGCTATTGTCCGTAATTGCTTGCATCCTCGTGGGCATTACAGGTATTACTTATTGGCAGGTCTCCTGGCTTCGATTCATCATCCTATAATTAGCCTTCCCATTTTAATAGTGGCAAATAAACATGATAGGACTCCTCGTTACAGTTGCGGGACAGCATCGGACTTCCACCGATTTCCCTTTTAAGCGACATTGTTTCAAATGTCACACCAATAGTATGTGAAGTTATAAAATTATGACGATTCTATCATACATTTTTATAGATACTTAGTCTACAAGGAATTTCCAGCATACTTGAGTTAACAATGAACAAAAATTAAGTTGACACAAAAAACTTAGTTTTTTACACTATCGGTAAGTACTCTGAAATAAGAGGTGAAATCATGACAACAGCAACAAATCAAAGTCATCAAAAATTAAGAACTGTAGATATGGCATATATTGGATTATTTTCTACCCTTATGATGATCGGCGCCAATATAACTTCCTTTGTACCCTTTATGACAGTGGGAGGAGTACCGATTACTCTCCAAACCCTTTTTGCCATTTTAGCAGGACTTATTTTGGGTAGTAGAAAGGGAGCGCTTGCCTGCACAGTTTATATGTGCATTGGATTAGCAGGAGCCCCTGTCTTTGCTCGCTTTGGTGGAGGCTTTAGTCAACTATTAAGCCCCACATTTGGATTCATTATTACCTTTATTTTAGCAGCGTATATGGCTGGATTAATGGTAGAACGAAGTGGTACGAGAAAAAGCTATATTCTAGCGGCATTTTTGGCAACTGCTCTCAATTATTTAATAGGTACCAACTGGCTGTTTATTGCATACAAACTATGGGCCAGTGCGCCAGAGGGTTTTTCCTATAGATTAGCTTGGCTCTGGATGATCCCCCCACTTCCAAAAGATATTATTTTAGCTATTTTCGCTGGTTTTTTAGCGTACCGACTGCAAAAAACATTGAAAATCTTACCCATTCAATAACGCTTACACCCACTTCTTAAGTTAATGGACTAAAGAAGTTTTTTGTAATCGTTAATGTTCATCCTTTCTGCATATTTGTTTGTTACAGTAAGGGCAAATAGAAAGGAGAATCTCATATGACATTCAAACGAAGGTGGTCAGGTGGACTATTATTAGCAGTTGTTTTACTAACTTTATCAGCTTGTTCTGAAGATAAAACGGAGCCTTCATCAACTTCAAATAATACTCCAGAGTCGGAGCAACAAACAGAAATGGATCACTCCACGATGAACCATTCTAGCTCAGCAGAAGTACCAGCTACATTAAAAAAGGCTGAAGATCCAACATTTCCGGTAGGAAGTACCGCTTTGATTAAAGATGGGCATATGGAAGGGATGAAAGGTGCTGAAGCGACAATTGTTGGTGCCTATAAAACTACAGCCTATATTATTTCTTATAATCCAACATCTGGTGGCGAACGTGTAGAGAATCATAAATGGATTATCCATGAGGAATTAATTGATGTAGGAGAAGCGCCTCTATCCTCTGACACAGAGGTAAAAACGACTGCTACTCATATGGCAGGAATGAAAAACGCGACTGTCCGAATTGAAGAAGCTGTACCAACCACTGTTTATATGGTTGATTATATTTCTACGACGAATGGTGAAACAGTGAAAAATCATAAATGGGTAACAGAAGATGAGTTAACAGCGCAATAATCCGAACAACCTCTCCCAATAGATTTGGCAGAGGTTGTTTTCTAGTTTTTATGTTCTCAAGGCTTTCGATCCGCAAACTTATGCCATTTATAGCCGATTCCCCAAACAGTTTGCAAATAATCATCAGCAGGAAAACCGCTTTTTCTTAATTTTTCACGTAAATTTCGGACATGGGAATCGATAGTGCGATCCTCAATGGATACATGATATCCCCAAACTGTATTAATAAGATGTTCCCTTGAAAATACTTTATTTTGATAATCTAGAAATAAGGACATCATGGAAAATTCTTTTGGTGTTAATGGGATGGCTTCTTGTTGAAAATATAATTCAAAGGATTCTTTATCTAAGCGTAACCCCTCAAAGACAACGACTTTGTTTTCTACTTTGGTTCTCCTTAATACAGCATGTATACGTGCTAATAGCTCTTCCTCATCGAAAGGTTTTAATATATAATCATCTGCCCCAATGTTTAATCCTTTTACAATATCCGAGTGCTCTCCTTTTGCCGTAAGCATGATGATAGGTACATGCCAAAACTTCCTGATTTCTTGGCACACTTGAAATCCATCCATCTCTGGCATCATAATATCCAAAAGAACTAAATCAACATGCTCTTCCTCTAGATATATGAGCGCATCATGAATGGACGACATGGCTCTACAATGAAACACGGGCTCTAAATAAAGAGTCAATAAATCTAACATTCTTGGTTCATCGTCTATGCATAAAATGGTTTTCATCCGCTCCTACTCCTTTAAACGATAATTCAAAAACAGTCCCTTTATTTAGTTCACTTTTAACCGTCACTTCTCCCCCATGGGCCTGTACGAGTTCCTTAACAATTGCAAGACCTAATCCAGAGCCACCTAAAGCACGACTTCTAGATTTTTCTACACGGTAAAAGCGCTCAAAAATAAACGGTAAATCTTTGTTGGGAATCCCTCTTCCTGTATCACGAATAATAATCGTTAAAACACCATTGACCTTCTTAACATTTACCGTGGTAGTATCTCCCTGTCCGCAATAGGTCAATGCGTTATTTAATAGATTGATTATTATTTGCTCTAATCTTGCCTCATCTGCCCATAACGTTAAGCCGTTTTCACAGCATACCTCAAAGTGGATATCTTTTTCTTGAAAAGCAGGGCTTAATTTCCCCTTAATGCCAGTAAAAAAAGCCTGTAAATCTAGATTTTGTTTTTCAATTATAAAGGAGTTTTCATCCATTTTAGCTAGATCAAATAAATCCTTTATTAAACGAGAAAGTCTATTTGTCTCTTCCCGTATAATGGCTAAATATTTTTGTCGATCCTGCGCTGATAAATCACGTTTATAAAGAATATCGGTATAGCCTTTAATAAAGGTTATCGGTGTACGAAGCTCATGGGCAATACTAGATAAAAACTCTTCGCGTTCCTGCCTTAAATGATTTAACTCATTGGATAGTAGCTGAATGGCATTCGATAAATCTCCAAGTTCATCTTTGCCATTTGTAGAAAGAGCGACAGTAAAATCCCCTTTACTCATTTTCAAAGTGGCCTCTTTCATCTGAATTAATGGTTCCGCAAGTTTTCTAGATAACACAATGATGACAGCAATGGTTACTAAACCAGAGACGATGCCCACAATAAGAAAATGTTTATTTAAACGTTTCATTAAAGCATGGATTGAGTCTGTATTTTGAAACATAAAGACATAGCCAATCGTTGTCTGCTCACTTTTCATTGGACTAATAGTAGCAATAGCTTTTACCTCTCGCCAGTTATCTTGTAGAATCTTTCCCTCGTATGGAATAGTCTCATCTATTTTCTTTATCAGCTCTTTGATTTCAGGATGTAGTTGCGAGGAGGCTAAAATGATCCCCTCAGCATCTGTCACCACTACATCTGTAGATTCTTCCGATTCCATCAGGACGACATGTGCTAATGTTTCGTTATTAAAGTTCTGTTCTAATATTGTGCGATGTGAGTTTCCTCTCGCTTGCAAACTTGCTAATTCTTCTTCGACTCTAGAATTAGTCAATGAGGCGTGTAAAAAAAACATCATAAATGTTTCAATACAAAATAATGTAATGAAAAAGATGATGCCTAGCTTTAGTGATAATTTTCTCATCTGTAACCACCATTTTAGAGTTTCTTACTAGTATATCGGCAAAATATGAAGATTTCATGCAGAAAAAAACTCGATCCAAACAGAAAAAGACCCATAAGTATACTATAAACTTATGGGTTAGGTTTTAAATTAAATGTATTTTTTTGACCAGTTTAAGAAATTATCGATGACTACATCTAAGAATTTCACTGTACCCTCATCCGTCAAATTACCTTCTTCATCAAATTTAGTATGCACAGCACCGATATAAACATCATTACCACTTAGTAATGGTGAATTAATACCAGGTGAGAATAATATATCACGCAGATGTAATTGTGCTTTAACAGTACCTAAATTCCCCATAGATGCACCCATTATAATAGATGGCTTGCCAATCATTACTTTATCTACACGAGATAACCAGTCAATTGCATTAACCATCACACCTGGAACAGTTCCATTATATTCTGGTGTTATCCATAACACTGCATCTGCAGCCTTTACTTTCGCTTTAAAATCAAGTACTGCTTGTGGTGCTTCATTTTCGATATCTTGGTTGTACATCGGTAAATCCTTCAGACTTAACACTTCTAGATCCAATTTCTCGGCATAACGTTTTTCAATAAATTGAGCTAATTGCATATTATAAGATTCTTTACGGATACTCCCTACGATGGCTACTACTTTCACGATGTTTCCTCCTAAATGTATATTATTCATAGTATTTATATAACTTTTGTAATTTTATACCACTTTAATAATAAGTGGCAAATTCTTCGACTGGCTTACGATAACCGCGTAAACGACGACTGCTTTCTTTTTCTTTCCCAATAGTAATCATGAGAGCTATTTCTTGCTCTTCGGGCACATTGAAAAGCTCACGCATTTTTTGATTATCGAAGCCTATCATAGGACAAGTGTCCCATCCGCGATTTTTCGCTGCTAGCATAAATAACATTGCTGACAAAGATGCATTTCGAATCGCTTCTTCTTTCATAAATGCATCGCCGCGATCTTCATAAAAGTGAGTATTCTCAGCAACTATTTCTTCTAACTCATATGTTGTGATAATCCCTAAGTCCACCATACCCTGACTTAGTTCAGCCGTGTTTTTATAAGCTTTTTTATCACCTAATACAAGAATGACCCCAGAAGCTGAATGTACTTTATATTGACCATATGCAGCTTCTCTTACTTTTTCCTTCATAGTCTCATCTAACACAACGATGTAATTGGCATGCTGTAAGTTAAAAGCTGACGGAGCAAGTTTAACATCCTCTAAAATTGGACGTATATCTTCCTCAGTCATTTTTACGTCCTTTAAAAAATTGTTCGCCGATCGACGCTTATCAATTAATTTGGAAAATTCCATTCATTAAACCCCCAATCCAATATGTAACCATTCAGTAGTGAAAAAATTCTCTACTGAATAAAATAATATTACTCATATTCTTTATCGAACGTAATGGAACTTCTTACAGTATCTATAGGGCGAACAAGGCCTTCAATTTGGGTACGTTTTGGTTCTAGGAATGGTGGTAATGAAAGTTTTTCTCCTAAAGTTTCGTACGGCTCATCCCCCATAAATCCTGGGCCATCTGTTGCTAACTCAAATAAAATTTGTGGCGCTACACGTGCATATAATGATTCAAAGAAATGACGATTTACATAGCCAGATGTGTGGAAACCAAAGCTTTCAAAACGCGCAGTCCATTCATCTAATACTGCACGATCCTCTACACGGAAGGCTGCATGGTGAACAGTACCAAAACCTTGGCGCGCTACTGGTAACACAGTGTTGTGTTCTACAATCACTTGGGCTCCATTTCCACCCTCACCTACTTCAAATAGATGGAAGTCACCCTCCTCCCCAATCTCGGTAAACAGCATTACTTTTTCTAAAACATCTTTAAAGTAATTGAAATTAGCTACGCGAATAAATACTGGTCCTAAACCTGTAATAGCATATTTAAGTGGAATAGGACCGACCTGCCAAGGCGTACCTGATGCAATTCCTGTATCATGCTCATCAGAAATAAGCTGATACTGCTGATCATCAAAATCCACGAATGATAATGTTTTTTTACCAAACTGCTCTTTAATACCAGTATGCTTTACATGCAATCGATCAAAGCGCTTTTCCCAATATTCTAAGGAAGCATCTGTTGGCACACGGAAGGAAGTCTTTGAAATTTCGTTCGTACCATGTACACCTTTTTGAATGTTAGGGAAATCAAAAAACGTCATATCTGTACCAGCACTACCTTTATCATCTGCAAAGAATAAATGATATGTTTGAATGTCATCCTGATTTACTGTTTTCTTCACTAAACGCATTCCTAATACATAGGTAAAGAATTTATAGTTTTCTTCAGCACTGCTTGTAATAGCCGTTACGTGGTGTACACCTTTTAAATGGTTCATAAAATTCTCCTCCTATTATCTCGAAATCGAGATATTTATTTAAATTTTTTTAATGTTCATTAGCATTTTTGCCAACCTTTTTAAGGGACAAAATCATTGTATCCAGCTCCTGAGGCTCCAATACTTCAAATATTTCATTTATTTTTTGTTCATGCTTAGGGAAAATCTCTTCCATTAAAATTTGTCCCTCATGTGTAAGCAATACATAAGTGACACGTCGATCTCTAGGGCAAGATTTGCGATATACATAGCCTTTTTGTTCAAGCTTATCAATTACATACGTAATACTACTGCTAGCAATTAATATTCTTTTGCCGATTACTTGAATGGGCTGCTCGCCACGATGATACAGAAATTCAAGGACTGAAAATTCGGTTTGATTTAAGTCAAATTGAAGTAAATCCCTTTTTGTTGCTTCCTGAATCGTTTGATATGCTCGGAACAAGACCGTAAATGCTTTTAAGTTACGATTGTCTTCCTTCATACGACTCCCTCACTTATTTCGAATTTAATTATCTTTAATTCGAGATAATAATAACATATCCATTTTTAATCAGCAATCATTTTGTTTCGTATTTTAATTGTGAGCTGAAAATGTTTGTGATCATCCTCTGCGGGTAGAAGGTAGTTGTAACTTATAAAGGAGGATTCTATAAATGAAAAAAGATATCAATCAAAAACAACATCAATTAGAAGCATTCCGAGTAAGTGATAAAAATCAACCACTCACAACCAATCAAGGGCTAAAAATAGCTGAGGATGAACATTCTTTAAAGGCTGGCAATCGAGGTCCTACTTTACTAGAGGATTTTCATTTTCGTGAAAAAATGACGCATTTTGATCATGAACGTATTCCAGAAAGAGTCGTTCATGCACGTGGATCGGCTGCACACGGGATTTTTGAAACCTATGAATGTGCAAGTGACATTACAAAAGCACAATTTTTAAATGGTAAAGGAACGAAAACACCTGTCTTTGTTCGTTTTTCGACCGTTGCAGGCTCAAGAGGCTCCGCTGATACCGTCCGCGATGCACGTGGCTTCGCTACAAAATTTTATACACAGGAAGGTAATTATGATTTGGTCGGAAATAACATTCCTATATTTTTTATACAAGACGCTATTAAATTCCCCGATTTCGTACACGCAGTAAAGCCCGAACCAAATAACGAAATTCCTCAAGCTCAAAGTGCCCATGATACATTTTGGGATTTTATTGCAAACAATCAGGAATCTGCCCATATGGTTATGTGGCATATGTCAGATAGATCAATTCCACGAAGCTATCGAATGATGGAAGGTTTCGGTGTGAATACTTATCGTTTCATCAATTCTGAAGGGAAGTCCCATTTTGTTAAGTTTCATTGGAAGCCTGTTCTAGGTGTTAAATCGTTAGTATGGGATGAGGCACAAATCATAGCTGGTAAAGATCCTGATTTCCACCGCAGAGACTTATGGGAATCCATTGAACGAGGGGATTATCCAGAGTGGGAACTCGGCGTGCAGCTTATTCCGCTCGAAGATGAATTCAAATTTAATTTTGACATTTTAGATGCAACGAAAATATGGCCTGAAGAAGAAGTTCCTGTCCGTATCCTTGGCAAAATGACGCTTAATAAAAATGTGGACAACTTTTTTGCTGAAACAGAACAAGCTGCATTTCATGTAGGACATGTTGTACCTGGCATTGACTTCTCTAATGATCCTTTATTACAAGGCCGCTTATTCTCCTATACAGATACACAGTTAATAAGATTAGGTGGCCCAAACTTTCACGAGATCCCTATTAATAAACCCATCTGTCCCTTCCATAATAATCAACGAGATGGCTATGGTCGACAAACGATTAATGTTGGGCAAGTTAGCTACCATAAAAATTCCTTAGCTGATAATACACCGTCCCCTGTCTCTGAGGAAGAAGGTGGCTATACACATTATGAGGAAAAAGTAGAGGGACATAAGGTACGCGCCCGCAGTGAAAGTTTTAAAGACCACTTTACACAAGCTAGGTTATTTTGGCTGAGTATGACAGAGATTGAAAAGGAACATATCATCAATGCTTTTAGCTTCGAACTGGGAAAAGTAAAAAGCAAAGCCATTCGAAAACAAGTTGTTGATATGTTTGCTCATGTCAGCCATTCCCTTGCTACAGCTATTGCAGATAATATTGGTATCGTACCTCCCGTACAAGTAGAGGTCCCGCACATAATGCAAACTTCCCCTGCTGTTAGCCAAATCTTGAATGCAGTAGAAAGTGTCAAAACTTTTAAAGTAGCGGTGATTGTAGCAGAAAATACGGAAGAAAACTTAAATGAGCTAATAGCTACACTGCTGAGCAAAAATATAGTAGTTGAATTAGTTAGTACAAAACAGGGGTTACTAAATGGCTTTGAGATTCATGAAACATTTGCCACTGCTTCTTCCGTACTTTATGATGGGATTTACGTTTCTGGTTCCTTCCATGATTTGAATCAACAAGCTAAAGCAGAGCAATTTATTGAAGAAGCCTACCAGCACTTTAAAACAATTGGCCTTGCTAAAAATGTATCGTTTTCACAGCATCTCGCCAATAAAAATGGGGTTGCTAATAACTTACCTTCTTTTATTCAACTCCTTGCAAAGCATCGACATTGGGAACGTTAACGTTCATACATGTAAAAGCCAGCTAACGCTTTAGCTGGCTTGTCTCATTTTTAAGGTAGTCGTTTGAATTCCTTCTCATTTCCGTCCATAAACTCTACTTCGACTTCAATGGACTGATAGTTATCTTCAATATTAAAAACTTTAATTACTTGATCAATCACTTCATCATTTGGAGTGGTAGAATCAAAATTTAACTGCTTAAATAACGGCTCTAGTTTTGTATAGGCTTCATCACCCTGTAACTTTACATTTTGTCGATCATCCTGTAACTTCGCTGAGATACCTGTTTTTTTATTTTCATACTCTACCTCGTATGACTCCGTAGCAGAATAATCAACATCTAATGAAAACTCTAAAAAATTGAATGTCACTTGGTCTGTAGGCGTATCACCAGTCTGTTGTGAAGCATTCTGATCTGCCGGCGCATTAGTAGGTACATCCTTCACCTCTTCTTTGTTACAGCCATACAATATAACCATTACGAAAGAAATCGCTAATAATAATTTTAATTTCATCTAGTTGTACACTCCTTTCTTTTCATATTATTTCCCCATTCTGCTATAAACTAACCCCAAAAGGGCATCTCCTCTAATGAGGAAATGCCCTTTTTATGACATATAACTTAATAATAGAAGTTGCGATCAACTTTATTTTCTTGAATAGCCTTTGCTAAACGGACTGTTGAGACAGCTAAATCAGCATATGACACACTCTTCGTAGCATTAAAGTTATTTTGCTGTGCGTCAATCAGACCCATACCATTTGCTAATGCAATATAGCCTGTATACGCTGGATCAATTGAAGCTGCATCAGCAAAGTTTAATTTATAAATATCCTTATACTTAGCAACATTGTCTAATTGTAATAGTTTGATTGACCACTCTGCGAACTCTTGACGACTCAGAGTAGCATCTAATGCAAATTGATTAGCTGGCTGAATGATGCCCATTTTAACAGCTTGCTCTACTACCCCATAGAGAGGATGTTTTTTATCAATATTGTTGAAGGATTGCTTTTCTCCATCTCCACTACCATAGTAACCATATGTTAAGGAATGCAATAAAATTTTCAATGCTTCTCCTTTTGTTACAGCAGCGTCCGCATTAAAGTTTGCTATATCTTTTACATCTAACACATTTTGATTGAATAAATAGTTCAACTCTTTGGCAGCTGTTGGATGAGAAATAACTGGTTTCTCTGTGGAGCCATCTACATTATTTAGCCATTCACCAGACACAGCATCTATCTGGTTATATAAACTGCCATTGTAAGTAGGCGCATAGACTAAATCGTAATGTAGTTTACTCTCTGTATCTTGTTTTACATATTGTAATTGCAATGTAAGTGCTTTGCTATAAGCTTCTTTTGCTTTGTCAGCTGATATGACATTTTTAATCGGCTGCCAGTTATCTATCTTCTGCTTATTAACACTTAATGAGCGTAAGGTTCCATCAGCCCCAATCCCTACATGTAAACCATCTCCTACAACTGCAATTCCATTCATGATGCGTGGGAAGGTGAAGTAATAGTCCTTACTATATTGATCAAATACAGCATCCTCTATTGGCATTGAATATTCATGTAAATACGAAGGTGCCCATTCCTTTAAGTAATCGATTGCCTTCTTCAATGCAGCGTCCTTAGAAATAGCGTTTACTTTGTTATCTGTTAAAAAGTCTCTCGATAGGTCATGATACTGAACTAGCTCACCTGTCGCCTTATTAATTTCTAAAGAGCTACCCGATCCACCATTGCCATACATATACGTATAGTTTACAGAGTAGATCGTCTCACCATTGTCATTTTCTCTTTCATCTACTAAATCGATCGTAAGCTTTGCTTTACTCTCATCAACTTTTAAGAAATTTTTTGCGAATTCTTCAGCTTCAGTTGCCGTTATACCGTTCTTTCTTGGAGGTAGCGATTGTGCTGAAATTTTTTCAACACTCTTTGTCTTCGGCAACTGTTCAGTGAAGCCATTTGCTGTCTGCCATTGCCCATTAAGAGCATGTACACCATTGAACCCTGTAACAGGCGCATAAACAAGCTTCACGTTACTTTGGTCAGATCTGTAATCATAATCAATATAATAACGAAGTTCCATAGCTAGGTTTTCACGAACTTGCGCCAACACATCTTCTTCTTTCTTTTTTTGATCTAAATTATCAAAAGAAGCTTTACTAATAGACTCTGCATTACTAGACATCCCGGTAACATCACCATTTGCCAGAACATTAATAGTTATACTTTGATCTCCAATAAGAACCCCATTATAAATTGGTGAATAGGTAAAGGAGTAAGTAATTGGTTCTGATAACGGTCTAGTAATATTAAAACCATATTCGTTATTATCATCTCGAAGTTTAAAATTATCCGAATTCACAAATTTACCCAGGAATTTTTGCGCAATTTTTTGTGCTTCATTCTCTGAATACTTTGCTGGATAGATTGCCTCTGCCATATTTGCAGGCTGATAATAAAAGTGTTCTAATTCTAAATCATCACCCTTAAATACAAAACTACCATGTACATCTTTACCTTTAATGGTTTTATAGAAATTTAGTTCATATCGAACCGTTGTATCATCTCTATAGAAATGTCCAGGTCCAGAATTAAAATCTTGATCCGCTACAAATTTGAACTCTTCCGGGAATAGTGAACGGAGCTTTTTTATCAGCATATTTTTTGTAATTTTTGTTTCAGTTGAAGCTACTTGAATTTCAATACGCTCCGATGATTCCTTTACATTTGCTGATGCCTGCGATATTGGTGCTAGCATACCAACAGAAAAAGCTGTTGATGTTAAAATGATTCCTAACTTTTTAAATTTACCCAAAATATCCCTCCTAAAATACAATTTACCATAATTATAATACAGATTCCTATATTTAGAAACAATTTTACAGATAATTACCAACTACGCAGAAAATACATTGGGTAAACCCTATTCTTCTATCGCATATCATTTCTTTACCACATCAAAGTTAGCACCAATTAATAGCCAATTTTGAGGGAATGGTAGTCCTAATTTCCAATAGCCGATCCCCCGAAGATTATATTGTTTAACAAGATTAAATTTAGCTTGAATGGATCTTGCATCTTCAAACCATACAATATGTGCCCTACCTTGTTCATCATAGTATTCAAAAAACGGAGCTTGTGCTCTCCAATCATATTGAATTGCCGCATTGTAACGTTTGGCAGTCTCAATAGCTCGTTGAGGACTCAATGCTTCTGCAATAGGCCCCCCCTGAACAAATGGTAACTTCCAATCATAACCATATAAATTTTGTCCCAGCATAATTTTGCCTGCAGGTATTTCACTCACCGCATACTTGACCACTTCCTCCACTTCAGGAAGTGGGGAAACAGCCATTGGTGGTCCTGCTGAATAACCCCATTCATAGGTCATTAGTAAAACAAAGTCCACTATCTCACCATGTGCCCTATAATCATGTCCCGCAGTCCATGGACCTCGATCACTTGCACTTGTTTTTGGAGCCAACGCAGTAGATACTGTGTAACCCTGAGCATGAAACTTCTCCACAGCTCTTCTTAAAAAATTGTTATAGGCTTCTCGTTGATCGCCTGGTAAATTTTCAAAATCAAAATGGATATCCTTAACGTCACCTAGCTTATTAGCCTCTGCAAGAATATTATCAAAGAGTAAATCCTGAACAGCCGTACTTTGAAAAATATCTCTCGCTAGCTCTCCACTAAAACTGAAGTTTTCCAGATTCGTAACAACCATTGCCAAAGAAGCCCCAGTATCATCCGTAATCTGAGGTACACCTTGACTAGGCGGTATCCGTAAGGTGCCATCTCGTCTGGCTTCGTAGCTAAATAAAGCCAAGTATGTTAAATAGGGACCCGCTTCTCTGGCTTGATCCAAAAGCACCTCACTAACAGAAGTACCCCTTGGTTCTAAGTATGCTAACGTTTCTGCTCTGGTTTTTGGTGGTTGCGGAATATATAATCTCATCCCAACAGCTAATGGTTGGTTTGGATTAATACCATTTACTTGTGCAAGTGTTACATAGTTAATACCCAATCGTTGCCCGATTGACCATAGACTATCTCCTGGCTGTACATAATAAAAACTGCCGACAATTGGAATAACGAGTGCTTGCCCCACGACTAAACGATTTGGCTCTGGAATTTTATTGGCGTCTACAATACTTTGAACTGTAGTCCCATATGCCTCCGCAATACCCCATAAAGACTCGCCAGCCCGTACAACATGTATTTGAATGACTTTGCCTCCTTCTAGCTTGATAAATCATACCTATAAAGTTTATGAAATAAGGAATGAAATGATGTCTTACTAGAAATCTCATAAAAAATCCATTCACTAGAAGCAGGAATGGATTTTTTAATAGCTTTACAGCTTGGGCAAATAATTGTTCAAGTAAGAAAAGCACCTTCTTTTTTAGTATATATTTCCATACGTATTTATTCCTGAAAAATACTTGCGTAACATCCTCTGTCTTTTCTCTACTATTTGTGTTAGAGCGCAAAATGATACATACCCCAACGAAAATAATCGTACAAACGTTCTATTTTTGAAGTATCCTTTAGCAGAACTTCCCCCTCTTTTTACCTTACAAATCATCCGTAATACACTATTTTTTGTTACACATTTCCCAAAAATATTTATGCAACTAGCTTCGTATGCCTTATTCTTTTCATAGCTACCCCTCTTGTATAATGAAATTATTGTAAGGAGGTGTTAGATTGCGTTTATTTTACCAACAAAAAGTAATCGGTAAGAAATCACGTAAGCTTCAAAAGATTCCATTTTTTATCGAAGAGCCTGTCATAAATTTACAGGATTTACTTATAAAGATTGTCACACAACAGGTACAACAATATAACGAAAAAATGGTAGATACGCCTCTCCATCTATATTTAACCGATCAGCAATTAGATCATGCTGCTCAGTACGGCAAAGTCCATTTTGGAGAGAAAAAAAACGATTCATTCCAACCAGTAGACCAAGCCGTCTCTACAATGCTCCAAGCTTTTCAAGATGAACTTTTTTTAGTCCTTCATAATGAGGAGACCATAGATTCGCTTAACTCACCACTAGCTGTACAGGAGGACGATGTTTTTACATTTATTAAATTAACAATGCTTGCAGGACGAATTTGGTAAGGAGGAATGTTTCATGACACTTTCACATGAACAAAAAACACATTTTCAAAGTATAGTTGACACAGCACCGTCAACTATACAGCCATTAGCGGCTGCATTACTAAAATATATGGACAATCGGAATTATGATATTGAACAGCTTATTACAGAACAGCACGTTCAATCACTAGAGGAACTATTTAGCGGACCATTATTAGAAGTGCTTACACTTTTTGCTTCACAGGAACGGGCATTCCATATCAAGAAATTAGCTTTACGTTTTGATGCTACGATATTCCAAACTGATAGTTTACGTCGCTCATTTCGGTCAGCCTCGTCCGTACAAGATCATCTTTTTCAATGTCTACAATTAATAGAGGAGATGCTGACATTTGAGGAAATTGGTTTACAAGATTTACTAGCTCACCACAGCCAATATGAGCATGGTACATACCCTAACTATAGCTCCTATGTATTGAAAAACGAAAATGAAAAAGTAATGAGCTTTCATGTATTTGAGCAATTGCTTGCTGAAGAGTTATCCTTAGAAAATCCTATCATTGAAGAAAAGATAGAAAGTATTTTATTTGATGAGCACCGCAGTAGCTTTTTCGGTCATCCCCTCATTCGTGGCATTTTTAAATCAAGCAATGGTCGGATGCATGAAGCACTTGGTAAATTATTAGTAGCGGCTGCACGTCAAGAAGGGCTTCGACAAGCAATTGTAGAAAATATTGACCATGGGAATCTAGATGCACAACTAAAAATGATGAAACTTATCCAGGAACATCAACTAACAAGGTTCTCCTCTGTTATTCGAGCGGTCGATACATGGATGGGACTTGGCTATAGTAGCTTTGAAAATCAAAAAATTACGGAAGAAGTTTTGTCTTTAGCCATCCAAGCGATGGAAGATGATCATTTCACCGAACAGCTGCTAAAAAGTGAACGTACCATTGATATTTACGTCGCATTATGGGCGACTTCTACAAAAGACTATACGAAGCTAGAATTGCTATTAGCTGATCTCTTAAAGCGAGACAAGCATATTCAGCTTACAACATTAGCCTTTTTAAAGAATCTATCAAAAATCTCCTTTACAGCGCCTTTTGTGAAGGAATTAATTTTAACAACGAAGGATATCGAGTTATTTGCATTTGCATGGAATAATTTCATTCATGCCAACCACTATATAAATAGTGAATATGCGAGAGATAACGAATGGGAAAAAACACTTCAAGGCTTTATGAAAGAAAATTCACAGCTACAAGGCATAGAATATCCTTTATTTGAACAGCTTGAATGGGCAAAAAATGAAATGACAAAAGACGGATTATCCATTACAGGCAAGCCTTTATCTTTTGTCTTTGTATACTTGTCATTCGAAGACTTAATTTCAACACAAATCATTCTTGCGCATTATCTTCAGGATGAAGAGTTATTCCAACGAATCATCGCACGTTCAGATGCTTATCCACCATCAAGTAGGATTGGTCTATTGAATATTTATTGTCTTGATCCAATCACACAAGGACAGCGTGAATTTCTATTCAATTCTTTACGAGATCGAAGCTCTATCAATCGTTCCCTTGCATTAAAAAAAATACATGCCCTGACACCAACCCAAGAAGAAATAGCAAAAATTGAGGATCTTTTAGCTAATAAATCTGGGGCTCTGCGAAAAGAAGCTATTTCACTCTTGAAAGTACAACCACAAGATCATGTATTGCAAAGCGCTGAACGATTAATAAAAGATAATAAACAGCTAAAGAGGCTTGGCGGTCTTGAATTATTATTAGAGGCCTCTAAGGACTACAATTTAGCTAACGAGCAAATTACGGCATTATGCTCACTATTACCAAAGATAACAAAAAATGAACAAGTATTTTTAGAACAATTAGTAGCAAGGGATGTACCAGAATATAACGAAAGCAATGGCTTTGGCTTGTATACACCACATGCCCCTATTTCATACGATAGCATTACCAATAGCTCCATCAAAATGAACAGTGAAGAACCTTGGCAACAGCTTATACCTTTATATGTACAAACACCTACACCCATTGAAAAATTTTTCCAATATGATTTAGATAAGCTTCTCTTCAAGTTAGAGCAACTTATTCATATTCTTGATGAATATGCTGATTTTGAATATGAAACTTTTCAATGGAATGACACTAAAATGACCACTACTTTAGGACAAAAATACAGTATATTGGCCACTAAAACAGACAGTCAGCGACATGCTAGTTTGGATGTTTATCCTATCCCAGAGGCTATTGTTCAATGGATTCAATCATCATCCTTTAGCAGTGAAGACTTAGCGTATTTTAATTTTTATAGTCATCTATCTGAATACCCTGCTGCGCATGACCTTTCTGAAGCAGCCCATGTTCTTATACAACCATTCTTTCAGTATGAAGAAATAAAAAAATATGTTGCTCAATTTAATTCCTTGAAATATCACTATACACTTCAACAAATTTTTTCTGTTTTGTCACAAGATATCAAAAATATTTCAGGAGAGACAACACTGCATACAGAAGCAGTTTCATTACTAGAAAGACATACACCGGCATTTAATAGCTTCAATCAGGCAGCTGGTATTGTGCTTCAGCTATTACATCAAATCCCTGCTGATCAATGGCAAGTGAATGTAAGAGATAAAGGTTATTACTACTATCAATCTACCTCTACAATTATCGACTTAGATATTATTGAGGCATTTGTCGATCGACTATCGAATTATGCAACTTATGAAGACTATGCTAAAATGCTTGCCATCAATGAAGAGCTAACAAAACGTATGCAAAAAGAAAATTATAGCCCAATTCTATACGATTTATCATTATTCCAATATTTAGATGCCTTTAAAGCTGGTCTATTAAAGCAAGACCATTTATATGAAGCCATTTTTACGAATACTCTTGCCTCAGAAATATTTACTGAACCAAGTAAACTACTAGATCGCTATCAATCGTTTGATGACTTAACGGATTTCCTTGCTATTCGTAATGAAGCTATAGATCGCATCTTAGCTATAGAACTGAAGCGTGGTGATACTCCAACAGCTGTTACCAAGCTGGCTAGTAGCATTTCTTACTTTGAAGGGATTGATTATTTCCTGCAAATTTTACAGGCACTTGATGGTGAAAAGCTTTCGCGAGGCTATATATGGCAGGCTGAAACGAAGAAAGATGTATTCTCCCGCCTTTTAACTAGCTGCTATCCTAAAAAAGAAGAAACGGCACAGCAATTAAAAGAAGCATGGCAAAAAACAGAGATTTCTAAAGAGCGTTTAATTGAAGCTATGATGTATAACCAGCATTGGATTGACCTTGTCAGTGAAGTGATTGACTGGGAAGGACTAAAGGAATCAGCTTGGTATTTTATCGCTCATACTACAGATTCTTTATCAGATTTTGCCAAAGATCAGATAGCTCTCTTCTCCAGCATAACGGCAGAAGATTTTGGTGATGGCGCCTTTGATTTAGCATGGTTCCAAAGTGCTTACCAAACATTAGGTTCGAAGAAATTTAAAGTTGTATATGATGCAGCAAAATATGCTTCTGAAGGAGCCAACCATCGTCGAGCTCAGTTATATGCAGATACAGCCATTGGCAAACTTAGTCCGAAACCATTAATGAAAGAAATTCAAGAAAAGCGCAATAAAGATAAACTACGTGCACTTGGACTTATTCCTTTAAAATCAGCAGATGACAAAGATGCTCTAGATCGTTACCAATTTATTCAACAGTTTTTAAAGGAGAGTAAACAATTTGGCGCTCAACGTAGGGCAAGTGAGGCACGAGCAGCTAGTATTGCACTAGAAAATTTAGCCCGTAATGCTGGAGATGGGGAAGCCACTCGCTTCATATGGCGAATGGAATTATCAGCCTTTATCGATATTCAGCATTTATTTAAAGCACAGCCTATCGAACAAATAACAGCGCATTTACAAATCGAAGAAGATGCAACTATTACGATAATTGTTGAAAAAGATGGTAAACGACTAAAAAACATACCTACTGCTTTAAAAAAGCATGCTGACGTTGTCATTCTTCAAGAAGCTCGCAAAGATTTGCAAGAGCAATATAAACGTGCACGTCCAGCACTTGAGCAGGCAATGGCATTAGAAACCATATTTTCAGCGGAAGAGCTAATCAACCTGTTAGCTCACCCAATTCTAGCTCCTCTTTTACAAAAGCTTGTCTTTATTAGCGGCGAGCATGTTGGGATGATAACACCAGAGGGCTTACAAGTACTATCAGGTAACGTTGTGAATTTGGCTCCAACAACAACCTTAATGATTGCTCATCCTTATCATCTTCTTGAAAGTGGTCAATGGAGACAATGGCAAGCCTATATGTTCGAGCACAAAATACAACAGCCATTTAAACAAGTGTTCCGTGAACTATACCTTATAAATGCAGACGAAAAAGGACGAAAACAATCATTGCGTTATGCGGGACATCAAGTCAATCCATCTCAAACAGTAGCCTTGTTAAAAACACGAGGCTGGCAAATTAGTTATGAAACTGGACCTCGTAAGGTGTATTACAAAGAAAATATAGTGGCTTCCTTGTATGCGCAGGCAGACTGGTTTACTCCAGCAGAAATCGAAGCACCTACAATCGAAGGTGTTTATTTCTACAACCGTTTAACAGGAAAAGATATCGTCTTAGATGATATTCCAGCCGCAATCTTCTCCGAGGTTATGCGGGATATGGACCTCGTTGTCAGCGTTGCCCATGTTGGTGGTGTCGACCCTGAGGCCAGTCATTCTACTGTTGACATGCGGAGTATTATCGTTGAAGAATTAGCTAAATTATTAAAACTATCCAACGTAGAAACTAAAAAACAACATGTCCTTATTGAAGGTAAATTAGCAAGCTATTCCTTGCATTTAGGCAGCGGTATCGTTCATCAAGTCGGTGGTTCGATGATACCGATTGTCGCAGTCCCATCTCAGCATCGTGGACGTATATTTTTACCTATGGTGGACGATGATCCACGGACAGCTGAAATTATGGCAAAGCTTTTATTGCTAAGTGAAGATACTAAAATTAAGGACCCAGCCATTTTAGCTCATATTCGAAGTTATGAACAAACGCATTAAGAGATATAAAACAAAAACAGGTGACGAAACATATGTCACCTGTTTTATTGTACGTCTGTTTTTATCATTTCAAATAAAAGGGGTACATTCGTTCCTCGCTGTAATGAATGGCTTCCTTCCATTAAATATGACCAGCTTTTTTTCATTTTTTCCCTATATGGTAATTCAGTATCGACTGGCAAATAAGCCTTTAAATAATCTTCGATTGTACCAGACAAGTTTTCTATAAACTCATCCGCCTTGTGGATTTTCTCTGTTGGGATTTCATTGCGTTCATCCCATAGTACATGTTCTAAGTTTGTAGAGAAATAAAATAATTGATAAGGCACTTTTAAGCGATTAATACTAAAATGGTCATTGGCAATTAAAATTCTGACATTTCTCGCCTTCATCTCATTGCGCTGTTCAATTTGCTCCTTACGCTTATTAGACTTCACTAAAATGGCTTCCTCAGTATAAAACAATTTTTGCTCAATTTTCTCATCGACTTGGACGCATTCTGGTGCAATAAAACAACCATCTGCATCTGTTATATGAACAACAGCAGTTAAATCCTTCGCCAAAAATTTATATTTTTCTAAATAACTCTGGATTACCCGTATAACACTGTTTTTAATATTCGGGATGCGTTTATGGGCATCCCATTTTGTTAATACATCCTCACGCTGGACATCAAATCGTATAGTTGCATTCGCGAAGTAAGCATCCAAGTAATCCTCTAAAATAATTTGCTCCGTCTGCCCCTCAACAATGATTAAAAGTACTTTTTTAGTCATGGTGCACACCTGCCTTACGAAAAGCACGCTTAATTTTAAATGTTTTAGTCTCCTTATAAACCTCTTCATCCTGGCCGCCAAGCTGAATAGCACGCAAGTAGACATCTCTGGCATTATTTACTTCTTTAATGCCCTTTAACTGCATATAACGGTGATTTTCATTCGTTGTCGTAAACCATAAATTTTTAATAGCTAGCACCTCTAACACTCGTAGATTATGGGATGTGAAAAAAAGCTGTCCTTTTCCATCCTCATCTATCACTGTTAACAACTCACCTAGCAAATATTCAAAAACACCTGAATCTAATTCATCAATCACGACACAAGCATTTGGATTGTTATATACGGCAATCAATACACTAAGAACTGAAATAATCTTCAATATCCCTTCAGACTCTGTTCGTAAGGGTAATTCCTGCTCTCCACGCTGCGATAAAAATTCAAAACGGATGCCTTGTCCACCATCATCCATTGTTTGCTTTGTAATGATATTGATTTTAATAGTTAGACCTGGAATAATAGCAGCTAGCACTCGGTTACTCTGTTCAATCACTTCACATAAGGCATAGAATTCATCCTCTGGCAATAATGCAGGACCCTTTAAATCATACGGAATTTGCCCTCTTGTTTTCTCTAAATGAATACTAAATGGCATGATACGTTCTTCAAATAGGGGAGCAATATTTTGATTATTCACTACATGTAAATCTCGATTAAAATCAACGGCCATATTTTGGAGCAGCTGTATTTCTTGCTCGGTAAGCCGTTCCTGTAATAATGGCTTCAAATCTTTATGAAAGAGAAAGGATCGATATTCCTTTCTTGCTAATTGTTGAATAACAAGCAATTGAATACGTGCTTGTTCACTCATATCAGGCAAATGAGAGTTACGAATTTGAATACCATTCTCTGTCATAGCCATTAACACCTTTGAGCGTTTTCCTTTGTCATTTTCTCGGTACGTGAGACGTTCCAGTGTTGTATAGAGCCGATGTTGATCCTCCTGCAGCTCTACATAATAATGGACAAAAAATGTACCAAATTGATTCTCAACTAAAAATTCAAAATCAAGACTGGCTGTATCCTCGCCTGCTAAAATTAGCCGCTTCTCTTGCGAGGGCAGCTTCACTTCAGCAAGCCAACCTGAGATAAGGGTCTTCAATAAACCAAACGCATCAACAATGGTTGTCTTCCCTGAGCCATTTTGTCCGTATAGTCCAACAACATTTGCTTTTAAGAAGGTCTCAAAGTTAACAGCCAGAATAATCTCACCATGTCGTACATTCCGTAAATTTTTTATGTTTATTTTTTTCACTTTAATGATTGCCATCTGCTAAACACCCTTTAGCTCTTTTCCCCTATTATAATGAAAATTGATATATTTTATAACAATATTCCACTTAATTATCAACTAGCCTATAGCCTATAACACTCACAGTAAGTGGGCATATGTTAAAGAAAATGAAGAAAGGTGTGTTTCATTGGTTTATCCTAGATTGGCCCCTGAAGATTTTAACAGTCAATTCCGTCCAGGAATGAAAATATGGGTGACACTTCCTACTGGGACTTATTCAGGTACATTAATTCGAACATTTGGAACAGGAGGAAGAACTGCTGAAATTCAATTAGATAACGGTCAAATAGTGACTGTTGATGTTAGCCAAATAACCGCGGCTGGTACAGGAGCACCTCCTGGTAATTCCTATCCACCACCTTATCCACCACCCTATCCGACACCTTATCCGCCGCAACCGTACCCACCAAGGCCATATCCACCGAGACCTTATCCACCAAGACCTTATCCACCACAGCCTTATCCACCACAACCTTATCCACCACAACCTTATCCACCACAACCACCAAGGCCATATCCGCCATTTCCAGGGGGACAATTCCCAGGCTTCCCACCCCCATTATTGCCAGGACTCCCCAATATAATGCCAGGTATCATCGGTAATCCCAGACAGCCGTAAAAAATAATAGGCTTTCTCTTTATTCATTTACGAATAAAGAGAAAGCCTTTTTTTACATTTTTATATTTTATTCCCGTAACAAAACTACGATAAGCAATAGTATTTTCTAGAAGAAATGACATTCCCTAATAGGCAAAAAGACTTAACAAGAGATTAAAAAATAAGATTTTAGCCAAATTTTAATTAAATTAAATTTGACTCAGTTTTGAGCATACTTGTTTTTTATATTAAATAGCCTCTAAATTTTCGTAAAAATATCGTCTAAGCTGAAAAATACATAGACTAAAACACTAAAAATTCTCATTCATCTACTAAAATCTACACTTCAAATAGTAAGTTTTCTGGGTTGTGAATCATTTTTTTTGGCAGTATAGTAGTTTATTGTTAGGGGATAATTAGATTATTTTTCACTGGTATATATTTATTGAGAATGCATCTAGAATTCTATGAATGACACCACGACATTACATTGAATGAGCTTTTATTTCATCGATTAAATACCCATTTCTCATCCTTAACATGAAATAATCGGTATAATATAATTAGGAGGAAAAGCATGAAAAAACGTAAGAAGCAGCATATGTCTATTAGTAAGAAAATAACTGCTATAATGGTAAGTATTTTATTACTGTTTGGATTAGTTACTTTAGGTCTTTCTTATTATATAGTAAGAAATAGTAATTTAACAGATATGAATCAATCACTTGATGACAAAGGCATGATCTTAGCCAAAACAATTGATGTTAACACATTGAAATCGATATTAGATAATCCTTCAGACAGTAACCCTGATGCACTTCGACTGACGAAGGAAATGGATGCTATTAATGATTATTCAGATAGCATTACCAATCTCTTTTTAATAACTGTTAATGGGGAAAATATTAATGCACCTGTCCTTTCTTCTAGTATACTTAAACTAGGAGCTGAGTATAATCAGGACATGATTGCTATGGGTTTATCGCCTGATTTCCTAGCGAGAATTAAAGAGGTTTTTGAGACAAAAGAGGCTACAGCTACAGATATCTATAGCGATGAATTTGGTAGCTATAAAACTGGCCTTACACCAATTTTAGATGATGATGGAAATATGCTAGCTGCGTATGCTATTGATTATGACGTGTCGATGGTAACTGGCAAGGCTATGTCAGAGGCACTTTGGACATTGGTAGTAACGGTTATTTTCTTAATTGGTTCATCTATTGCTGTGTATACTCTTTTAAGAAAAAAATTAACACCTATTCAGCAGCTATCCTTACAATCTAAAAAAGTAGCAAATGGTAATTTAGAGCTTGAGCCTTTACCAGTTACTTCAACGGATGAAGTAGGAACGCTTACTCAAAACTTTAATTCGATGATTGAAAACTTAAAAACTGTTATTAAAAGTACAACAAATGTATCAGCACGTGTATCAAACACAGCTAATATTTTGTCTACGAATATGCAGGAAACTTCTGATTCCTACAATACCGTAGCTTCTTCCATGCAAGAAATTGCGAGTTCAGCTGATCTTCAAGTTCAAAGAGCTAAAGAAAGTACAATTACAATAGAAGAAATGAGTATTGGAATTCAACGTATTGCGATGACATCCAATCAGATTTCAGAATCTTCTATTTTAGCATCTGAGGAAGCTGAAAGAGGGAATGATTCAACTAATAAGTCTGTCGCTCAAATGAATGCGATTAGTCAGGCAGTCAATCAATCAGCGGCATCTGTTAAATTGCTGGGCGATCATTCTAATAAAATTGAAGAAATTGTCGGCATTATTACTGGCATTGCCTCTCAAACAAACCTCCTAGCCTTAAATGCAGCCATTGAAGCTGCTCGTGCAGGAGAAGCTGGCAGTGGATTTGCCGTTGTAGCTGATGAAGTGCGTAAGCTAGCTGAACAGTCTGAGGCCTCAGCCCGGGAAATTTCCACGCTTATATCTCATATTCAGCACGATACGAATGAATCTGTTAATATCATGGTTCGGGCGGTAGAGGAAGTTGATCATGGTATTGTCATGATCAACGATTCAGAACAATCATTTAGTCAAATTTTAACATCTATTCATCATGTAACAGGGCAAATACAAGAGCTATCCGCAACTATTGAAGAAATGGCGGCTGGCATGGAACAAGTCACTTCTGCTGTTAAAGATATGGAGGACTTCTCCATCAACTCTAAAGATAGTACAAGAGCAGTAGCTGCAACTTCTGCCTCTCAGCTAAATACAGTACAGCAAGTATCTGAAGAAGCACAAGTACTATCCGAGTTATCTGAAGAATTATTGAATGTTGTCAATACCTTTGTAGTGAAATAAAAAGAGAAAGGGCTGCCCTTATACGGTGTTTTTGGTCCCTTAGCTTCTACAGAATACTTTCTGTCAGAGCTAACGGACTTAAAATTTCCTGCATAAGTGACTGCCCTTTTCTAGAATAGGGGTTGTAATGATTGAATAATAAACGAGAATTTGATTGTCCTACATCACAGTTTAATAAGCATTTTTCTAAACAAGAGAAGCTACTATCCAATCATACACAGCTATTAAATGAAGAGGATACATTAGCTTATCAAACATTAAATCGCACTATGGCTGACTATGATAAAACTATCACAATACCAGAAGTATTTTATCAAGTAGCACAGCAATTTGCAGACCGTATCGCTCTATCCTATGAAGATGGCAAGATGACCTATCGTCAGTTAAATGAACAGTCCAACCAAGTTGCACATATGCTATTAGCCAATGGTCTTCAAAAAGGTGACTATGTGGCAATTATCATGGACCGTAGTAAGGAAACTATTATTAGTTTGTTAGGTGTGCTAAAAGCGGGTGGTGTTTATGTTCCTATCGATCCTAGTTATCCAAAAGAACGTTGCCAGTATTTGTTACATGATACAGGTGCACCATTTATCATTACGAAAAACGAATATAGTGACTTACTGAATGACCTAATACATAATAAGTTCCAATCACACACAGTGCTAACAATCAATCAAATGGAGAGTGGCCTTTCAAAAGAGGATTTGCCATGTAACCTACATCCATCCGATTTAGCCTATATTATTTATACATCTGGTTCTACTGGTAAACCTAAAGGTGTTTTGCTTAAACATACAGCCGTTATTAACCTAATTACAGATAATCAAAGAATTTACCATTCGACTGAAGAAGGTGTATTTTCTCAGTTTATTTCTTACAGTTTTGATCCCTCTGTGACAGAGACTTTTACCGCTTTCTTTTCTGGTGCAAGACTCCATATGCTCACAAGTATTGAGCGTCTTTCAATAGAAGCATTTGCTGATATGATTGCACGAGAGCGAGTAACAACAGCAACTGTACCAAACGCTTTCTTTACACAATTAGCCACACATTTACCTGTAGAGTATCGGGACAAGTTGATGACACTACAATATTTATCCGTCGGCGGCGAAGCTCTATTGCCTGCCATTGTTCAAAAATGGCAAGAAAAGTTCGGATATTCTACAGAAATTATAAATGTTTATGGACCAACTGAATGTACAGTGTTAACTTCCTACTTTAAGATAAAAAGTCAGCTTACAGACATGCAATCTAGTATTCCTATCGGCAAACCGATTGCCAATTATGAGATGTATGTGGTGAATGAGGATGAACAGCTTTGCCCAGTTCATGTAACAGGCGAACTATGTATTGCTGGGGTTGGCTTGGCAGCAGGATATTTACATCAGCCTGAAAAAACAGCCGAGGTCTTTGTCCCGCATCTGTTTAAACCAGATCAAAAAATGTATCGCACAGGTGATTTAGTGCGCCTTTTACCTAATGGTGTCATTGAATTTGTTGGACGGAAGGATTCGCAAATTAAAGTAAGAGGCTTCCGTATTGAGCTTGGAGAAATTGAGACAGTATTAAGCAATTACCCTACCATTCAGGAATCTGTAGTGATAGCTAAGAAAATGTCTGATGGTCAGAACCATTTATTTGCTTATTATACGGTGGCAAGTGGTATTCAGCTAGAGGAACGCAATTTAAGAGACTATTTACACAATCTTTTACCAGATTATATGGTGCCTGAACGATTCATCGAATTACTAGAAATGCCATTATCCCCTACTGGCAAAATTGATCGCACGCAGTTGGCCTCAATGGATACACATTTATCACGGAGTAATTTATACGTTGCCCCTGAAAATGATACGCAGCATTTACTAGCAAATGCATGGGAGTATGTACTTAACGTCAGCCCAATAGGTATTCATGATAACTTCTTTCACATTGGCGGACATTCATTAAAAGTACTTGAAATTCTTGTACAAGTGAAGAAGCATATACCATTCCTAAAGATTCAGGATTTTTTCCAATATCAAACGATTGCTGAATTAGATCAATATATTTGCAACCATCAGCCTGAAGATTTAGACGTGCAAACGCAACCTACTAACCTTGTTTATAAGGATTTAATGGAGCCTGGTCCGCTACCAATCTCACCAATAGTGAAGCCATTACCGATGACTACGGTTTTATTAACAGGTGCGACAGGTTATTTAGGAAGCCACGTGCTATATGAGCTACTAGTCTCAACAAAAGCGCACATCTATTGTCTTATTCGACCAAGTGAAAAGAGCACTTTAGAGGATAAGCTAATGGAAAGTATGCAATTTTACTTTGGACATAACATTGGTAGACATATGCAGAATCGAGTAACTATCATTAAAGGCGATTTAGGAAAGAAAAAACTTCATCTAACTAGTGAAGATGAACAGACACTAATAGATGAAATCGATGCCATCATCCACTGTGGAGCTGATGTACGTCACTTCGGAGCGACTGAGCATTTTAATAATGTCAATGTAAATGGGACACGTTATTTACTTGAATTGGCAGAGCGTAAACCTGGTATTCATTTTCATTATGTATCAACAATCGGTATTCCAGAGGAGCTCGCTGCCATTCAATGGGGGGCAGAAGAGGCTAATGGTGATTTCAACTACGATACGAAGCTTCATAATGTCTATACACAAAGTAAGCTGGAAGCAGAAAATCTCGTAAGAAATGCAGTACATGATATGATTCCTATTTCAATCTATCGAGTAGGTAATTTGAGTTGTCATTCTGAAACAGGAAAATTCCAACGTAATATCGATGATAACGCCTTTTACCGTATGATTAAAGCTATGCTTTATTTAGGTAAAACACCTTCTGTACAATGGCATGTAGACTTTACACCAATTAATTATGCTAGCCAAGCATTAGTATGTCTAGCTAATCAGCCAGCATCAAATGGTCATGTCTTCCATTTATGTAACCCTGTATCGCTTACTTATTTAGAATTAATCGACATGCTGAAGGAATTTGGCTATGATTTACAAGTTATGTCAAAGCAAGAGTATACAAATTGGCTATTACATGATGATCATTCTATAGAAGTACAGGAATATTTAGCATTAGCTATTGCACAGCTAGAAGGTGATGGAGCTAGTGACTCACCATTTATCTTTAACTGTAAAAAAACGATTGAATTTCTAGCCAATGCAAGAATTGAATGTGCTGCACCAAATACAGCATTTATTCACCAAATGATTGAATACGGGATAGAAACTGGCTACTTTCCTGAGCCTACGCAAGTCAATATACGATGAGCACAAATGATATACAGCTTTTTGCACTACCATTAGGGGAACCGTTAACTTCAGCAGAATGGAATGTATTTCATAATGTACTCCCTTCTCATGTTCAAAGAAATATCCAGCAGTACAAGCAGTGGCAGGACCGTCAAAGAGCCTTGCTAGGTAACACGCTTATTAGGTGGGTGCTCCTCCCATTCATGGATAAGACCACATTCCAAATAACTCAAGACATATATGGTCGTCCAAATGTAGCGAGTCATCAGCACTGGAAAGGCGATTTTAATCTCTCTCACTCTGGTGATTGGATTGTCCTGGCCCTAACAACAAACGGGCGAGTAGGAATTGATGTTGAAGAAATAAAGCCAGTGAATAAAGATATTATGCACTTTGCATTATCTAAACAAGAGTTCCACATGGCTCTTCATCAACCTCTACATGTTTTTTATGAGCTTTGGACTTTAAAGGAGGCTCTTTTTAAAACAGGCTTATTCCCTCACCTATCACCTCACTTGCTTGATACTATCGATATAAAAAAAACAAGAGCGGATCTTTCAACGCAATTACATTATCTCGATCAACGTCATCCTGTAACCATTTGCTGGAACAATGGCTCTACCCATGTAAAAATAACAACATTAAATAAACATCAGCTTCTACAGTAATAAAACAAGGAGGAGAAAACTATCATTTCTCCTCCCTTTTTTATGAATAGAAAAGCTGCCCATTGTGTCTGTTTTATAAACCGTCTGGGCAGCTCCAATATATTATTTAAATAAATCTGGATACATTTCTTTCGCTAAGGCTTCCATACCATCTATTGTATTATAGCCATAACCAAACATATAATTGTAATCCACAATATAAATTTGTTTGTTTTTAATAGCCTTCATGCTTGAAAGCTTAGGGTTAGCATAGATTTCTTCACGAACTTTTGTCAGATCAGACCCATCCCAGTTTGGAAGAATTAACACATCTGGATCTGATGCAATTAATGTTTCTACACTAACATCTCCTGTTTCATCTTTGAAAATATTATCTAACTTCACCATTTTGAATGCGTCGTTAAAAAATGTTTCATCGTGCGCGGGGTATACAAAAAGTTCTTTTGGATCATTTGTATGTAAATAAGCAAATGACTTTTCTTCTTTAATACTTTCTAATTTTGAAGTAATGTCTTGTTGTCGATCTTTTAATTCTTTAATGAAGCTAGTGGCCTTGTCTTGAACATTGAAAATTTCACCGATATTTTCGATATCTTTATAAATAGAATCATATGTACCACCTGTAATGGATGATTCTAATACAAATGTTTTAATGCCCATGTCGTTTAGTGAGTCTACTGTGCCTACCCCCCATTCAGCATTATCAAATAAGCCACCACGACCAAATACTAAATCTGGATTAGTTCCTAATGTTACCTCTTTCCCTACATATTCATCACTTAATATATTTAACTTTGAATATGCCTCTTCTACAGATTTATCTACAGCACCAAAGTTTGCACCAACACCAACGATTTTATCCCCTAGTCCTAAATGCAATAGTAGTTCCGCTGCTGGGCGTGTATTTGCCATAATTTTTTCAGGTGCTTTATCGAATACTTGATCTTTCTTCTCCCATGTCGAACCACCTTCAGCCTTTGTAAAGTTTTCGATAGTTAATGGATAATGCTCTTTTGTTTGTGCTTCTTCTGAAGTATTTTTGGTAGTATTACCGCAAGCTGTTAACGTTAATACAGCGGCTAAACCAATTCCTAATAATAATTTTTTCTTCATATTGTTGCTCCTCCTATAGTCCATATGCAAAGCCTAATCCATTCGTCACTGGGTTAGTAAACGTTTGACACTTGATATGATATAAAGCTTCTATAATCTCGGGTGTTAAAACTTGCTCCGGGGTACCATGCGCATAAATCTCACCATCTTTTACTGCGTAAAGATAATGACAGTAATGTGCAGCCATTTCTAAATCATGCAGTGCTGCTAACACACCAATATTTAAGCTTCTCACACAAGATAGTATTTCAATTTGATAGCGTATATCTAAATGGTTCGTTGGTTCATCTAAAATCATAAATTTAGGTTGCTGGGCGATTGTTCTCGCTAAAATAACCCGTTGTTTTTCCCCACCAGATAATGATAGGAAGCTACGACCCTTGTAAGCTTGTAAATTTGTCCGTGTTAAAGCCTCTTCGACAATGTCAAAATCCTTTTGGTTATCGGACTCTAACATTTTCTTATGAGGTGTTCTGCCTAACATCACCATTTGCTGTACCGTTAAATCAAAGTGCATTTCATTGAATTGCCCCACTACACCTAAATGCTGTGAAATCTTTTTTTCTGGGCTTTTCAAAACGTCTAAATCATCTAAAAAGACCATCCCTTTTTGTGGTACTAAGCTTTTATAAATACTTTTCAATAAAGTTGACTTTCCGCATCCATTTGGTCCGATTAAGCCCACAAATTGCTGCTTGTTTACATGAATCGATATGTTTTTTACAATTTCCTTCTTTCCAATCTTTACTTCTATTTCCTTCGCTACTAATTCCATTGTTCTACCCTCCGAAGTTGTAACCTTTTTTTACAATCATATAGATGAATAATGGTGATCCAATGACAGAAGTAATGATGCCAATCGGTAGTTCTACATTCTCGATTAATGTTCGAGATAAAATATCTGCCCATATCATGAAAAGTCCTCCTAAGAGTAACGTTCCTAACATTAATCGTTTATGATCTGCTCCAAAAATCCCTCTCGTAATATGCGGAATAATTAAGCCGACAAAACCAATCATACCTGCATAAGCAACCATCGTTCCTGTTATTAGTGATGTGAGAATCATATACAATTTACGATAAACACTTAAATTGATACCTAATGTAATTGCAGATTCATCTCCAAGTAGCATCGTATTAAGCACACGATGTTGAAAAAGAAATAACGCAGCTCCTAATACAATGACGATTGCTAAAATCGGTGTTTTATCCCAGCTTGCAGAGGCTAAACTTCCCATAGACCAAAAAGTAACAGTTTTTATGCCCTCAGCATTATTGGCAAAAAAGATAATAAGACTTGAAAAGGAGCTACATAATGCACCTATGACAACACCAGATAAAACAAGTTTTACCGATGTTGCTTTACCACCTATACTAGATAAAATAAGCACTGCCATAGAAGTAAGCATAGCTCCAGCAAATGCACCAAAGGCTACACCAAATTGTGCCAGTAATGCACTACTCCCAAAACCAACGAGAATGGCAAAAGTTGCACCTAAGGATGCACCTGAAGAAATGCCAAGTATGTATGGATCAGCAAGGGGGTTTTGTACAACTGCTTGCATCACAGCCCCACATAAAGCAAGTCCAATACCGATGAGCAATGCAAAAATAACACGCGGCATTCTGACCTGTAAAATAATATTCAGATAGGATTCACTATCCATACTATCAAGTGTGCCAAATCTCCCATTAGATACAGCATGCAACAAGATATCCATTGATTGCTTGAAGGGTATACTGACCTGCCCAATTGATACAGAAAAAATGGCAGATATTACAATGGAGGCAATTAATAGTAAAACTATGACATAATATATATTGCCCATCCCTATTCTGTTAGCTTCCTGTTTATCCAAAATGTCACCTCTATCTATCAAAATCACTATCGTTGATAACGATTATCATTATCAATTTGTATTGTAAGTGATATCTTATAGAAAAACAACAGGAAAAAATTTTTAATTTGAATTTCGTATCCATAACAAAAAACCAGCTCTCAATTTTATAACTGAGAACTGGTTTCTTTTATAAGTTTATTACTCAAATCGCATTTAGCGTTCGATTACATCATTCCTGGCATGCCGCCCATACCACTCATATCTGGCATACCTGCGCCAGCTGGTTCAGGAATATCTGCAACTACTGCTTCTGTTGTTAAGAATAGAGCAGCTACTGACGCAGCATTTTGTAATGCTGAACGAGTTACTTTTGCTGGGTCTACTACACCTGCTTCCATCATGTTTACCCATTCGCCTGTTGCTGCATTGAAACCAATGCCAATTTCTTCACGTTTCAAGCGATCCACGATGATAGAGCCTTCAAGACCAGCGTTGTTAGCGATTTGACGAACTGGCTCTTCTAAAGCACGAAGAACAATTTTCACTCCTGTTGCTACATCGCCTTCTTCAGATTCAGACACTTTTTCCACTGCTGCATACACGTTAAGAAGTGCAGTACCACCACCTGATACGATACCTTCTTCAACTGCTGCACGTGTTGAGTTTAAAGCATCTTCAATACGAAGTTTACGCTCTTTAAGCTCTGTTTCTGTTGCAGCCCCTACTTTGATAACTGCTACACCACCCGCTAATTTCGCAAGGCGTTCTTGTAGTTTTTCTTTATCGAATTCTGAAGTTGTTTCAGCAAGTTGTGCTCGGATTTGGCCAATACGTGCTTCGATTGCATCTGCACCGCCTACACCTTCAACAATTGTAGTATTGTCTTTTGTCACAACTACTTTTGCAGCACGACCTAGCGAAGAAATATCAGCTGATTTTAGGTCTAAACCTAATTCCTCTGTAATTACTTGACCACCAGTTAAGATAGCGATATCTTCAAGCATTGCTTTACGACGATCACCAAAACCTGGTGCTTTTACTGCTACAGCGTTGAATGTACCACGAAGCTTGTTCACGACAAGTGTTGCAAGTGCTTCTCCTTCAACGTCTTCAGCAATAATTAAAAGTGGACGACCTTGTTGTACCACTTGTTCTAATAATGGTAATACTTCTTGGATGTTTGTAATTTTTTTATCAGTAATTAAGATATATGGGTTATCCAGAACTGCTTCCATTTTATCTGTATCTGTTACCATATAGTGTGATGCATAGCCACGGTCAAACTGCATACCTTCTACTACATCAAGCTCTGTTGTGAAGCCTTTAGATTCTTCAATTGTAATAACACCATCATTACCTACACGTTCCATCGCTTCAGCAATAAGCTGTCCAACTTCATCATCAGCTGCCGAAATAGCAGCAACTTGTGCGATTTCATCCTTATTGCTTACAGGACGCGAAATCGTGTGTAATTCAGTTAATGCCGCAGCAACAGCTTTATCAATCCCTTTACGGATACCTACAGGGTTTGCACCAGCTGTCACGTTTTTCAAGCCCTCACGAATAATTGCTTGTGCAAGAACTGTTGCAGTAGTTGTACCATCACCAGCGATTTCGTTTGTCTTAGAAGCAACCTCAGCTACTAATTTTGCTCCCATGTTTTCGTATGGATTTTCCAGCTCGATTTCTTTTGCAATTGTCACACCATCATTTGTAATAAGTGGTGAACCGAATTTTTTTTCTAACACTACATTACGTCCTTTTGGACCTAATGTTATTTTTACTGCATTCGCTAATTTATCTACACCTTGTAACATTAATGAACGAGCGTCTTCTGAGAATTTAATATCTTTTGCCATGAGAATTTACCCTCCTGAAATGGAATATTCGTTAAGCTTCTTCAATATATTTATATCAATTTCATCTTATTGTCACTTTTCGTTCAAGAAACAATAAGCATTCACCTTCATTGAAGGTGCATTAAAAATTATCCAATAATTGCGAGAATATCGCTTTCACGTAAAATTAGGTATTCATTACCTTCATATTTAACTTCTGTACCAGCGTACTTAGAGAAAATAATGTGGTCGTCAACTTTAACGTCAAGCTCTACACGTTGTCCGTTCTCTAAAACACGACCTGTCCCAACTGCTACAACTTTACCTTCTTGTGGTTTTTCTTTTGCAGAGTCAGGTAGTACAATACCGAATGCAGATTTTTCCTCTACCTCGATTAGTTCAATTACAATACGATCTCCTAGTGGTCTTAACAAGTGAAACAACCTCCTAATAATAATAATTGTTGAATTTATTAGCACTCTATATCATCGAGTGCTAACACAATTATTATGATAATCAATCACACTTTTTTTTGCAAGTCAGAACTTCGAAAAATTTTGTTTTCTTTCCATATTCATCTACAATAGAAAGGAAGCCTATGAATGGAAAGGATTTTGACTGTGACTAATTCTCCAAAAGTAACAAAACATAAAAAAACCGCTCTATATGTTTTACTGATTTATATCCTAATGCAAATCTCAAGTAGATGGTTGCTCTTACCGTTTCACAAGCTCGTTATGAAGATGACCGACCTAACTTCTGAGCAAGCAGCGCCTATAACTCAAGGCTGGTATATTGCGCTTAGCTTTGCAATTGCGCTCATTTTAAGTTTAATCTTAACATCTCGTGATAAAACCTTTTGGAACGTTTATCAAGGAAAAAAAGAAACGATACCGCTCACAATTATTTGGGGTATTCTTGGCTTCATCCTTGTATTTTTTGGTCAAATGATTGGAGCAGCTATTGAAATGGCCGTTTTTGGTATCGAAGGAGGTTCCCAAAATACCGCAGATATTGTCGCTATAGCTAAAGGAGCTCCTATTGCCATATTAGCGATTGTTGTATTCGGTCCCATTTTAGAAGAGTTCGTCTTCCGTAGAGTTATATTTGGATCACTTGTCCAAACAACAAACTTCTGGGTGGCGGCAATAGTAAGTGCTATATTCTTTGCGATTATACACTTCGACTTCTCTCATATTTTACTTTATACAATTTGTGGTTTAATCTTTGCCTTTTTATATCACAAAACAAAACGTATTTGGACTTCTATTATTGCACACGTCATGTTGAATGGATTTGTGACACTTGTACAATTCTATGCAGAACCATTGCAAAAGTTTCTTCAAGAACTAGAAAAAATGCAATAATTTTTTTAAAAGCTATATAAAGTTGCCAAAAATACAAAAGCTCGGTGCCTTCATGAGGCCACCGAGCTTTAACTATTACTGATTATTCAATTCTTCTATTTGTCGTCGTTGCTGTTCCAATGCCTCTTCAATCTGGCGCTTTTGTTCAGCTTCCTGCTCTTCTTTTAATCGAATTTCCTCTGATTTTAGATATTTTCTATAACCAACCCGAGATATCATAATACTAATTTCATACAGGATAAACAGTGGTACTGATACCATTAAGTGAGACGCCAATTCAGGCGGCGCAATGAGAGCAGCACATACAAATAAACCAAAATATGAATATTTACGAATACGAATTAATAGATCTGGACTTAATATTCCAATCCGTGAAAAGAATAATACTACAATAGGTAATTGGAATAGAAAACCGAATGGTATTGTGAGTTTAAATAAAAATGTAAAATACTCATGTATACCAATTGTTTGCTGAATATCTAAATCATTTGATAAATTCATCATGAATTTGATGACATACGGGAATAGTAAAAAGTATGAAAATGATAACCCTGCGATAAACAATAAAAAAGAATATGGTATATAGCTTAAGGTTGCTCTTCGCTCTACTTCCCTTAACCCTGGACTAATAAACGACCACAATTGATACATTAAAACTGGCGATGAAAGAATAAATGCAATTAAAAAAACAACTTGAATATAAATGGCTAGTGGTGTTACTACGTCAAATGCATGGAGCTCGATATTATATTTTGCTCCTGTAGTTTGAAGATATTTAACAAGTGGCTTTGCGACAAAAAAGGCGCCAGCCATAGCGAGAACAAAGAAAACGGCAACAATGAACAGCCGTTTTCTTAATTCTTCTATATGCTCAATGACAGTTAGATCTTTTGGATTCATTCCTCAAACATCCTAACTTACTTATCTAGTTCTTTCTTTTTCTTGTCATCATCATCTTCGTCGGCTAAACCTTTAGTAGCATTTTTGAATTCACGTAGTGTTGAACCAAATGCTTTACCAAGCTCTGGTAACTTTTTAGGACCAAAAATTAGTAACGCGACAATTCCGATAATAATGAGGCTCATAGGACCAATACCACCCATTACAGCCACCTCCTCTTTATATCCATCATTTTAACGCATATTTCGCCATTTTGCTAACTAATTATATGTGAAAGTTTTTCGTCACTCTCACTGATATTACCGCGTTTTGTTTAAAATTACTATTTGACAGAAACGGTGAACTCCACTTTAAATATGTAAAATTTTCACACTTCCTGATTACGAATTAAATAAATAAGCGCTTGCAATTCTACCGATAAATCAATGGTTAAGAGCTGCATGCTATCTGGCACAGTCAATCGCTCGGGCGTAAAATTTAAAATTCCCTTTGCATTCATAGCCGCTAAGCGATCTGCCATTTTTTGTGCAGAGCGTGGTGATACTGTCAAAATTGCTAGCTCTGCCCCGTATTCTGCATACTTTTCTTCTAGCAAATCAGGATGAAAAACAGGAATGTTACTAATCATTTTGCCATCCTTCGGAGCTTTCGAATCAAATGCTACAACAATATGTGTGTTGTGGTTTTTTTGAAAATTATATTTTAATAATGCACTGCCTAAATTCCCCACGCCAATTAACGCTACTTTTGTTGTTTCATGCTGATCAAGCGTCTGGCTAAAAAACTGTAATAGATGCTGTACATCGTAGCCATAGCCTTTCTTTCCAAGTGCACCAAAATAAGAAAAGTCACGGCGAATGGTTGCAGAATCTATTTTCATCGCTTCACTCAGTTCCTTCGACGAAATACGTTCCATACCTTCTTGTGCAAAGTTTTGAATAAATCGATAGTAAAGAGGAAGTCTTTTTGTAGTGGCTTGTGGAATTTTTAATTCTTGTTTCAAACTTTCTCCTCCTTATGTTGAACCTCAATCAATTTTACTGTATTTAACTACTAATTTTAATACATTTATCCTTAACTATATACAACATTTTTGCAATCCACTAGCGTATTTCTCTTTAGTTAATGGCGCTATGTACGCAGCTAACTAAAAAGAAATCGTTTCAATCTTACATGACTGCTTGGAATAAGTAAAGCACCGACATTGCATGCAAATCGTTCATCCATTACACTAAGGTAGAATTGAGGTGTCAAGAATGATTGTTTTACAGGTCAATCAACTAACTAAATCCTTTCTTGCAGATGAAATTTTGAGTGGTGTGAAATTAGAAGTTCAACACCGTGATCGTGTTGCCTTAGTAGGGCGAAACGGTGCAGGTAAATCGACTTTATTAAAAATAATCGCTGGGCAAATGTCCTATGACTCAGGGGATATCATTATTCCAAAGGGCATCCAGGTTGGCTATTTAGAGCAACATGCCGGATTAAATTCTACGTTAACTATTTGGGATGAAATGATGACCATTTTCGAACCCCTTTTAGCCCAAGAACAAACGCTCCGCTCGCTCGAACAGCAAATGGCAGATTCTACTGTTTATGAAAATCCTACTTTGTATGCGAAAGTTATGTCAGAATATGATCAACTACAGCATACTTTTAAGGATGCTGGCGGCTATCAATATGAATCGGACATGCGATCAGTGCTTCATGGAATGCAATTCTATCCGGAAGACTACGATAAACCCATTAGCTCCCTATCTGGTGGCCAACGCACACGCTTAGCACTAGCTAAGCTCTTACTTAGTAAACCAGATCTTCTAATTCTCGATGAGCCTACGAACCATTTAGATATTGAAACATTATCTTGGTTAGAATCTTATTTAAAGAGCTATGAAGGCGCTATTTTAATTGTTTCTCATGACCGCTACTTCTTAGACCAAGTTGTTTCTATTGTCTATGAAGTATCACGCCATCGTGTCACAAAATATACAGGTAACTACAGTGCTTATTTAGATGTAAAAGCTAAAAACTATGAACGTGATGTCAAACTTTTTGAGCGTCAGCAAGATGAAAAGGCCAAGCTAGAAGATTTTATCCAAAAGAATATTGCACGTGCCTCTACAACAAAAATGGCACAAAGTCGACGAAAAATGCTTGAACGAACAGAATGGATGGAATCGCCAGATGGTGATGAAAAATCCGCTAGTTTTGGTTTTACGATTGAACGTCAAAGTGGTAATGATGTTTTATCCGTTGATGATTTAACAATCGGCTATGGCGATCAGCGTATATCTAGTGGTATTAAGCTACGTACTTTTCGCGAGGATCGAATTGCTCTTGTTGGACCAAACGGGGTTGGTAAATCGACATTATTAAAAACGATTGTAAAAGATTTAACGCCTCTTGCAGGTGATATCCGTTATGGTACGAATGTGCAAATTGGCTATTATGATCAAGAGCAAGCAAAGCTTTCGAGCAATAAAAGTGTCTTAAAAGAGCTATGGGATGAATGGCCGCTTATGAATGAAAAAGATATACGTACTGTATTGGGACGCTTCCTATTTAGTGGAGAAGATGTCGATAAAGTGGTCTCTTCTTTATCAGGTGGTGAAAAAGCACGCCTTGCACTTTCAAAATTAATGATGCAAAAGGCCAATTTTTTAATTCTCGACGAGCCTACCAACCATCTAGATTTAGATAGTAAGGAGGTTCTTGAAAATGCTTTGATCGATTATCCTGGAACGCTTCTATTTGTCTCTCATGACCGCTACTTCATTAATCGTATCGCTACCAAAGTGGTGGAGTTGTCTGGAACTGGGTCGTTCGAATATTTAGGGGACTATGATTATTATGTAGAGAAAAAACAGGAGCTGTTTGAGCTAGCACAAATGAAGAGTGCTTCCCAACCGCAACTACAGCAGACTCTACCTGATAAGACCTCAACCTCCAAAATTGATAAAGAGGCAAAAAAACGTGAACGACAAATAAGACGTGCTATCGAAGAACTAGAAGGCAAGATGCAAGAAACGACGACTATCATTGATAGGCTAGAGGAAGCTCTTTGTGATCCTGCAATTTTTACAGATCATGAAAAAATTGCCCAACTGCAAGGCGAATTGGCTACTGCAAAGGAGAAGCATGAGCTTTTAGAATTAGAGTGGCTAGAGTTAAATGAAGAATTAGAACATATAAATATGTAATTTGATTTAAGCCGTGTGCATTGTCACATGGCTTTTTTCTTTACTCTCCTTCATTTTTCATATATATTGGTCAAGTGCTATTTTTCGACAAAAAATGCCCACAGTTTTATTCACACCATAAATCTAGTAATACCAACATATCAACAGAGTTTTCCACACTGTCCACAATTAAAAATTATTTTATCCACATCATCCCGTGTAAAACATGCTACTATATATTGAATAATCACAAGTTATGCACAAGTTATCAACAATTTGTGCATAAGTACGCGTGTTCGGTATTTAGTTCGCTCCATTACCTGTGGATAATTTTCTGAAAAATTTGTCAATTAAAGTGTACTATTTTACGAATCCCTTCATTACATTCATTTTTTATCAACAAATTTTCGACAAATAAAAAAAGAGATATCTTCCATAAGATACCTCCTTCCCTTACTACTACACCCAGGATTTTAACTCCATTCCTGGACGACCATTCATCGTTAAGTTTCCTCGGATACCCGCTTCATACATTGGCATGGCAACTGCTCCAATCATTGCCGCATTATCCGTACATAATTTGAGTGGTGGTACAAAAAACGGAATCCCTTCCTCAGTGAACACTGCCTCTAATGAAGCACGTAAGCCTTTATTGGCTGCTACACCGCCAGCTGCGATGACCTGCTTCACCTGATATTCGCGAGCAGCACGCAATGTTTTCGCTGTTAGTACTTCGACAACGCTTTCCTGGAAGCCCTTTGCAACGCCTGCTGGTGAAATGGCTTCGCCACGTTGATCCATATTGTGTTTATAATTGATGACCGCTGATTTTAAGCCACTAAAGCTAAAATCATAAGACCCCTCCTCTAACCATACTCTTGGAAAAGGTACAGCCTCTTCTCCCTCATGAGCGAGCTGATCAATGCGTGGGCCACCTGGATAAGGTAAATTTAAAACTCGTGCCACTTTATCATATGCCTCACCTGCTGCATCATCTCTTGTTTCACCAATAACCTCAAAGGAGCCATGTTCCTTCATATAAACAAGCTCCGTATGCCCACCTGATACAACAAGTGCCAATAAAGGAAACTCCATTGGTTGGACTAGAGCATTCGCATAAATATGACCTGCAATATGATGTACACCAATAATCGGTAAATTATTGGCAAAAGCAAACGCCTTAGCCGCATTTATGCCAATTAGCAGCGCACCGACTAAACCTGGACCCTCCGTAACGGCAACAGCATCCAAATCGGCTGGCTTTATATTCGCTTGTGCTAAAGCTTCCTCAATAACCACTGTAATTTGTTCAACATGATGACGTGAAGCGATTTCAGGAACAACTCCACCAAATCGTTTGTGGCTTTCTATTTGTGACGCAACAACATTCGAAACAATTTCATGACCATTTCGAATAATTGCTGCAGCTGTTTCATCACAGCTCGATTCTATTGCTAATATCAACCCATTATTCATTATAAATTCACCCACATGACAAGGGCATCCTCCCCGTTATCAGTATAATAGCCTTTCCGTATACCACCATCTTGGAAATGAAGCTTGCGATAGAGATTTTGTGCAACCGTATTTGTCACACGTACCTCAAGCGTCATAACCTCCATTCCATGTAAACGCGCTATATGCATCGCCTCACGCATCAATCCTTCGCCTATCCCTCTGCCACGAGCCTGCTCAATTACCGCTACATTTGTTATTTGAGCTGCATCTATGACCATCCACATTCCACAAAAACCAATAATACTACCATTTTCATCTATAGCCAGCACATAATGCGCATACTGATTTTCATGCACTTCGTAGTAAAAGGAATCTAACGTCCATGGCACTGGAAATGAAGCCAATTCAATTTCATAAACTGCTGGCACATCGTCCGAAACCATTTTTCGATAAGTTACATTCCTAGTCATGTTCCTTCTCCTTCTGTTCTTTCAGCCAGTTTGCCTCAGCCTCGGCAATCCGTTTATATTGTGGAACGAAGTGATGGGTAGCTTCGACACTCGGTAACTCCATTTTCGTCGCTATATGAATGACTTCCGTCGCACGTGGCAAATCAATACTAAATGGTGCACGTACTGCATAATCACCAAGCATCTGCACAATATTCTCCCAAAATATATCAACATCTGTTCCTACAAATAGAATAGGTTGCTCTAATGCCTTTAAACGCACTAATACATCATCAATATGTGCATGATGATCCTCCACAAGTGCCTCTAAAGTTTCACCTTGATAAACTGCCGTATAGACATTGCGTCTTCTAGCATCAAAAATTGGACAAACCAACCCGTTATAAAGGGCAGCGTTGGCAGCCAATGCTTTTAAACTAGATACGCCCACTAAAGGTTTCTGTAATGTCCATGCTAATGTTTTTGCTAATGTCACCCCTATACGGACACCCGTATAAGAACCTGGTCCTTCAGATACTGCAATCGCATCCAAGTCATTCGGTTTTACATCTATGCGTGCTAGAATTTCTTCAATCGCTGGCATCGCACCTGCAGAATGCGTTAATTTTATATTTTGTACCATCTCGGCCACTATTTTGCCGTCCTTTATAACTGCAATGGAAAGTGGTGTATTTGCTGTTTCTATTCCTAACCAAATCATTTCATTAGCTCCTCACATAGTGCCTCATAGCGTTCTCCTCGAGGTATTAACACAAAGCGTCGTTCATTTTCTCCGATTCGGTAAATCTCTATCGCTAGGCGATCCTGTGGCAAATCCTGTTCTATTAAATGCGCCCATTCGACCACTGATACCGCATCTCCATAAAAAAGCTCGTCCCACCCAAGGTCTTCATCACTTTCTGCTAACCTATATACATCTAAATGATTAAACGGTAATCTTCCCTCATACTGCTTAATAATCGTAAATGTTGGACTGTTGACTGTTCGTTTGACCCCTAGCTCCTTCGCCAAGGCTTTCGTAAATGTCGTCTTCCCCGCACCTAGATCACCTTCTAATGTAATCGTATCCTGAGCTTCTAATTTATTTGCAAGTTTGCTGGCAAAACGTTCTGTATCATCAAGTGAATTCATGATTATTTCATACATATTCTTTTTCCTCTCATCACTACATTACCTCTAGTTTACCTAAACTAGCGAAAATGTTCAAAGCATCCAATACTCATTATACTTGCTTTGAAAATCCAAAAATATGTGAACAATTAAACGATTAGATTCAAGGAGCTATTATTATTCCATTTTTCATTGTCTCATCAGTATCCTCATGGGCATCCATTTAATGAATGTGATAAGAAGAAAAAGCCATCGAGAGTGAACCTTCTCAATGGCTTCTGCCTACAGTCAAATATGTCTTCTTTTACAACTATCGATTAGAATGGCCTTTTACAGCTACGATCTCTTTAGCAATTAATTTATCATCCTTAAATTTCACTATATAAGCCTGAGTCAACAAGGTTTCATCATTCCAACGATATTCATTATTTTTCACCTTTTTACCTGCACCACCTGCTGTCTCTACTACCTCAATATATGACATATCATTTTTTAATTTCTCAAATTCTACTTCGTTCATATTTTTTTGCCAGTGATACGTATTTGCTTCTTCAATCTCTATAATAGGATCTCCACAGCCTACCATCATTAACATGGAACCAATAAGCAAAGGTAAATAAAAATATTTTAAAAATTGATCTTTGCTCATGTAAACACCTCCGTAGTCAATCCAATTACCTCTAATTTTTACCCTTAGTTTTTATTTTAGAAACATAACTCATTTTACCTTATAAAATCATCATCATTTATCGGTAATTTTTACTATTTTTAGATAATGTTAAATATATGCAATTCGTTAGACTTACTTTAGTAATTCAACTAAATTCATTGAAATTGAGCGTTTTTTAAGTGAACGTAGTGGGGTTATTTAGGGCAATAGATGTTATTTCATTAAAATCAATGGGAGGTTGGTCATAAAGGCTTCACCAAATGTAAAGCTTTTAACCTCTATGTTTCCACCCTGTGCATTGGGTCTTCATAGAGTGATACGTTTATACATACAACAAATGCTTGAAAAGATCTTATGATTAAAAAGCTAAGCAGAAAGAAAATCCTCCTTATATACAAAAAAGCCCTTATGACTGTAACAGTACATAAGAGCGATCATATCAAGTATAAATGGCGGTCCCGACCGGGATCGAACCGGCGATCTCCTGCGTGACAGGCAGGCATGTTAACCGCTACACCACGGGACCTCTTTAAGACATTTATAAATATATCATATAAAAAAATGATATGCAATATATATTTTCATATTTTTTCTTCTCTTATTTCCTTACAATTGGCATCAATCTTGCAAATAATTTAATAGTTTTAACACACTTTTTAGTAGGAGGTTGGTGCCATGGTTCGGTACATATTTACACGAATTGGATATATGATTATTACGCTTTTTATTATTATCCTACTGTCATTTTTATTAATGAAAGCTTTGCCAGGTTCACCATTTAATGATGAACGCCTTCCAGAGACACAAAAAGAGCTTCTTTACAAAAAATATGGATTAGACAAGCCCGTTCCTGTGCAATTCGGAATTTATTTAACGAATCTTGTACAGGGGGATTTAGGAGTTTCTTTTGTCTTTGATAACCGTCCAGTAACTAAGATTATTAAAGAACGTATTGGTGCATCGGCGATTTTGGGCTTTCAAGCCATAATAGTAGGCACAATTATTGGGCTTCTATTAGGCATTATCGCTGCTCTAAGACACAACACAATTATTGACTATAGTGCCACAATATTAGCTGTACTAGGTATATCCATTCCATCATTTGTCTTTGCAGGTTTTTTACAGTATTGGGTTGGCGTTAAATTGGGTTGGTTACCCATTACCTTTTGGAATGGCTTTGAATATTCCATTTTACCAACAATTGCATTAGCAGTTGGAGTAGTTGCAACAATTGCTCGTTTTACGCGCATGGAAATGCTTGAAGTCCTTAGTCAAGAATATATCTTAACCTCAAAAGCTAAAGGATTATCAAAGCCAATTATCATTACAAAGCATGGTATTCGAAATGCCATGATCCCAATCGTGACTATTATTGGTCCTTTAACCGTTAACACTATTACTGGTTCACTTGTCATTGAAAAGATATTCAGTATTCCAGGTTTAGGTGAGCAATTTGTTAATTCAATTATAACGAATGATTATCAGCTCATTATGGGAACGACTATTTTTTATGCGGTGTTATTTGTAACCGTCGTTTTAATTATCGATATTTTATACGGATTGATTGACCCCCGAATTCGTGTGACAGGAGGCGATAATACATGACTAGTAAACTGACAGATAGTACAACTAAAAGCCATCCAAAGGAATTATTTGAATATGCACCGGAAACTGATATTACGGATGATTTCACCTATCGTCCTGAGCAATCATTTTGGCAGGATGCCTGGCGGGGTTTGCGAAAAAATAAAGCAGCTATTATTGGGCTATGTACTATTATTGTTGTTCTATTACTTGCCATTTTCGGCCCTTTTATGAATAGCCATGGCTATGATGAACAAAATATCGCACGCACTAATTTACCGCCAAAAATCCCTATCCTTGAGAATATTTCCTTCTTAGGCTTGAATGGCGTCGATAGCCGAGGCATAGACCAATATGAAGCGAAAGGTATTGGGGAATATTTTTGGTTCGGTACAGATGAATTAGGGCGAGATCTTTGGACACGTATCTGGGAAGGAACAAGAATTTCTCTTTATATTGCTTTTTTAGCAGCAACCATTGATCTAATTATAGGCGTTGCTTATGGGGCTGTTTCAGCATTTTATGGTGGTCGAGCAGATAATATTATGCAACGTATTATTGAAGTGTTGGTCGGTATACCTGGATTAATTGTGAACATACTGCTGATTCTTATTTTAAAGCCTGGAATTATTTCGATTACGATTGCAATGGTAATTGTGGGTTGGATTAGTATGGCTCGAATTGTTCGAGCACAAATATTGAAGCTAAAATCTTATGAATATGTGCTTGCTTCACGAACACTTGGTGCTAGTAACCAACGTCTCATATGGAAGCATTTAATTCCCAATACGCTTGGGCCAATTATTGTTGCGACTACATTTACAATACCAGGTGCTATTTTCACGGAAGCCCTATTAAGCTTCATTGGCCTAGGACTACAGCCTCCAACTGCTTCTTTGGGGACAATTGTCAACGATTCATATAAATTATTAAGAATTTATCCACATGGCATGATTATTTCATCTATTGTCATTAGCTTAATTATGATTAGCTTTAATTTACTCGGTGATGGACTGCGTGATGCATTCGATCCCAAAACTCGTAAATAGGAAGGTGCTCTAAATGAAGAAAATATTAGAAGTAAAAAATTTAAGTGTTTCCTTCAACACGTACAATGGTGAGGTACAAGCCGTACGCAATATTTCATTTGATTTATTTGAGGGCGAAATCTTAGCTATTGTTGGCGAGTCTGGCTCAGGAAAATCAGTGACTTCGAAAAGCCTTCTTCGTCTCAATCCAACTGAGTCAACAATGGTGAAAAGCGGCCATATTTTTTATAACGGACATGATATTTTATCTTCCAGTGAGCAGGAAATTCGAGCAATACGCGGAGCTGAAATAGCTATGATTTTTCAAGATCCAATGACCGCTTTAAACCCTACGATGACAATTGGTCACCAAATCGCAGAAAGTATAAAAAAACATACGACGTTACGTGGCAAACAAATAACAAACCGTGTTATAGAACTATTGCAACTCGTTGGTATTAAAGAAGCTGATAAACGATATAAACAGTATCCACACCAATTTTCTGGAGGAATGCGCCAACGAATCGTCATTGCTATGGCCCTTGCTTGTGAACCACGTATTATTATTGCTGATGAGCCTACCACAGCACTAGATGTTTCGATCCAAGCGCAAATTTTAGAATTATTAAAAAATATACAACAAAACATGAATTTATCCATTATCTTTATTACCCACGATTTAGGTGTTGTCGCCAAAATGGCTGATCGTGTTGCCGTGATGTATGCTGGAAAAATCATTGAGATTGGCTTAGTTGATGAAATTTTTTATCATTGTCAGCATCCTTATACACAAGGACTGCTGGCAGCCATGCCTAATCCTGATATGGGTACAAATTCATTGTATGCTATTCCTGGGACACCACCAAACCTACTTCATCCTCCTACTGGTGATGCCTTTGCAGCTCGTAATAAACATGCACTAAAAATTGACTTTATAGAGGAGCCACCTATGTTCCAGGTCAGCGACACCCATTTCGCAGCAACTTGGTTATTGCATAAACACGCACCTAAAATAGTACCGGTTCATCAGCACCTTGCTCAAGTACAGCAAGAGAAGCGTAATGCATCAGCTATTTTAGATAAAGAACATCCATATCTATCATTAAAAGAGGTCAAGCAGCATTTCTCTTTAGGGAAAAACTCAGTTAATAAAGCTGTAGATGGCATTACTTTCGATATTTATAAAGGGAAATTTTTGGCCTCGTAGGAGAATCAGGTTGTGGTAAATCTACAACTGGACGTTCCATTATTGGGCTCCATTCGATTACGAGCGGGGAAATTCTTGTTGATGGTCGTAATATCAATGACAATCAAACAAAAAAAGACAAGCTTACCTTCAATAGCAAGGTGCAAATGATTTTTCAAGATCCCTATTCTTCTCTTAATCCGCGTATGAAAATAATGGATATTATAGCAGAAGGATTGGCCATCCATGAAGTGCCTAAAAGTGAATGGAAGCCTAAAATATATGAGTTATTAAACATAGTGGGCTTAACAAAAGAGTACGCAAACCGTTATCCTCATGAACTTAGTGGTGGGCAGCGTCAGCGTATTGGTATTGCACGCGCCCTTGCTGTAGAGCCTGAGCTCATCATTGCAGACGAGCCTATTTCTGCATTGGACGTTTCCATTCAGGCACAAATAGTGAATCTGCTGAAACAGTTACAAACGGAACGCGGATTGACCTATCTTTTTATTGCACACGACTTATCAATGGTGAAATATATTAGTGATCGTATTGGTGTGATGTATCAAGGAAAAATCGTTGAGTTAGCGAACAGTCAAGAACTCTATGATTATCCAGTACACCCTTATACGAAGTCATTATTATCAGCCATTCCATTACCAGATCCTAAGCTAGAGCGAGACCGCAAACGCATTATTTTTAATGAAGTTACCTATCAAGCTAATCGAAATACTGAAAGTGAAAGCTTTGTTGAGATACGCCCTGGTCACTTTGTTATGCTGACAGAAGAGGAGCTTATCCACTATCGTTCTGCCCAAGAAGGAGGTATATTACTTTGAAAAAAAAGACCTTCCTCTTACTTGCTAGCTGTATGATCATAGTTTCCCTTAGCTTTATTTTGTTCCTCCATCAACCAATCACTTTTTTAACATTGATTAACAATATTTTTCTTGTATCACTTACCTCTACAATTATAGGTGCTTCATTGGTTGTTGTGCAAGGTGGGCTTTTTAATGGTATCACCTATAGCTTCAAACGTTTTTTTGCACGTGTTACTAAAAATGGTGTCTATGCCTTTGAATTAGATGGTGATTTAGAATTTGTTCATGCTCCCTCCTGCAACTTTACTTATCCGCTTTTATTAGCAGGTATAATTGGCTGCTCTACGACAGCGATTTTATCTATAGTTTTCTATCTATAAATAAAAAATGCTGTCCTCTGAAAGAAGAGGACAGCATTTTTTATTTTACAATTTCTACCCATTTATAGCTTATGTCAGCTGAGAATGGATGCTCATATAAATTTTTTACATATGGTTTTGTCAAACGGCTTAACCCCTTTTGGAAGGTTGGGGCAAATGCTACATCTTCCATCATTAATTTTTCGGCTTGCTGCATAAGTTCCCAACGCTCTGTAACATCAGAGGTAGTTTTCGCTTGTTTAATGAATGCATCCACTTTTTCATTTTTGTAGTTTGATTGATTATAATAAGCAGTTGACTCAAATAATTCAATGTAAGTCATAGGATCTTGATAGTCAGGACCCCAACCACCATAATCTAAATCAAAATCAACAGCCCCCTCTAATGCAAGCTTTTGCTTATTCGGCTGCATATTAATTGTTAGCTCTAAGCCCTCTAAATTCGTCTCCAGTTGATTTTTAATAAATTCAGCTGCTTTCTTAGACTCTGCACGGTCATATGTTAAAAACTCCAGCTTTACTTGGTCTACACCAAGTTCCTTTAATCCAGTAGCCCACGCTTCCTTTGCTAGCTCGATATCTGTTTTATTCATATCGCCGTTGCCATCACGGAAATCATTCCCCTTGTCATCTGTTGATAATCCCTGTGGTACTAAATAGTAAGCAGGGATGGAACCATCCTGCAATATCACATCAGCGAAGCCTTGTTTGTCCCATGCCATATCAATGGCTTTACGAATGTTTAGATTAGATAAATATTTATTCTCATGATTCATACGAATAAAATACGTATTTGGCTTTAAAAACGTAGAATACTCTGGACTATCTTTATATTGAGCCACATACTCACTAGATAACTCGGCAGTATCTATTTCACCAGCCTCATAGAGATTGACAGCCGTTGCTGTATCTTTAACAATTTTTTGCGTAATTTTAGTAAGCTTTACAGTGTCCTTATCCCAATAACTTTCATTTTTAACGAATGTCCATCCTTGACCATGTTGCCAAGATTCCATCATGAAAGGCCCATTATAGATCATATTATCCGCTTCTAGCGCATATTGATCACCTTGGGACTCTGTAAATTCTTTATTTAATGGGAAAAACGGGGCATACGTCGTTAAGCTAATAAAGTATGGGATGGGCGCATTTAGCTGCACTTCTAATGTATCATCATTTAAAGCTTTAATACCAATTTCCTCCACCTTCCCATAAAGGGGATCCTCTTCTGTTTGCACATTGGCAGCATTTTTTATATCTAACATTAAGTATGAATAAATTGCTTGAGTTTCGGGATTTATTGCTCTTTTCCACGCATACTCAAAATCATATGCCGTCACTGGAGACCCATTACTCCAAACAGCATCTTTCCGTATTTTAAATGTATATACTGTACCATCTTCCGAAACTTCATGTGACTCCGCCATTCCTGGGATGGGTGTATTTTCAGGACCTATACGATATAATCCCTCAAATACAGAGTTCATTGCTGTTACAGCAAGTGCATCTACACTCCCCAAAGAGCTCATCGTCGTTAAATCTCCTGTTGCCACTAAATGAAGCTCCTGTGTAGCAATATTGTCGTCCCCATCAGCAGTTGCATTGTCTGATTCATTACTTTTAGCAGTATTTCCAGAAGTTGGTTTTCCGTAGCACCCTACCAATATAACGAGCATTAATCCTAACAATACGAAGAGCCATTTTGTTTTTTTAGCCATCCTCAAAACCCCTTTATGTTTATTGCACGAAAGAAATCGCACTATAAAAATCTATGCAATTTCCATGCCGATTCTAATTTTTTAAAAATTGGCACGGATTTTGCATTATAATTTCATGAAAGAAGGGAGAATAACAACATGTCAAAATTAGAACAATTAAGAAATGCTCTACAAGCACAAGGTACGAGCGCAATTATTATTACAAATGCACAAAACCGACGTTATTTAACAGGATTTACAGGAAGTGCAGGAACGGTTATAGTGACTAACACACGTGCACTTTTATTGGTGGACTTCCGCTATACTCAGCAAGCAACTGAGCAAAGTAAAACATTTGAGGTTCATGAGATAGATCGCAATCGTTTATATGACATGATTCAAGAAATTTTAGATCAGGAATCTATTCAATCTGTTGGCTTTGAACAGCATCACGTAACTTACTACACTTATCAATTAATGGCTAATAAATTAACAGCAACTTTAAAGCCTTTATCTACTATTGTGGAAAATTTGCGTATGATTAAGACACCAGAGGAAATTGAAATCATTAAGAAAGCAGCTTGGATTTCAGATGAGGCATTTAAGCATATTCTGACATTCATTAAACCGGGTTTATCAGAAATTGAAATTGCCAATGAATTGGAATCTCATATGCGTAAGAACGGGGCAACTGGTGCAGCATTTGATATGATTGTTGCTTCAGGCCACCGCTCTGCTCTACCGCATGGTGTGGCATCTTCAAAAGTTATTGAGCAAGGTGACATGATAACACTTGATTTTGGCGCTTATTATCAAGGCTATCGTTCTGACATGACAAGAACTATTGCAGTCGGCGAGCCTCCTGAACAATTAAAGGAGATTTATCAAATTGTTTACGACTCCTTACAACATGCTCTTTCTAATATGAAGGCTGGTATTACGGGGCAAAATGCAGATAGCTATACACGAGACTACATTACAGCTAAAGGCTACGGGGACAATTATGGACACGGAGCAGGTCATGGCATTGGCCTAGATATTCACGAGGATATATTTATGTCGACAGTTTGTGAAGACGTTTTAGAGGAGAATATGGTACTTACCGTGGAGCCTGGCATTTACCTCCCACAAGTTGGAGGTGTTCGAATAGAAGATGATGTCATCATTACAAAAGATGGTGTTGAAGTAATCACACATTCACCAAAAGAACTCATTATCTTATAATTTATTTACACTTTAACTATAAGATGTTTACTTTTTTTACACTTTTTAAAACCTTTTATTTCAACATTTTGAGCTTTTTATTGAAAGCTCATGATTCATTTTGTTGCACATGTCAAAGTTTCTTGTCACTATATTTTTCTAAGTTAGTTAGATAGATTGATAGAGAATCGAGGTTTTTTGTATGCAACTTTCTATTAAACAAACACAAGAATTACAAATAGTTATGTCTGCCCAACTTCGTCAGGCAATTGAGCTACTCCAATATTCAACTCAGGAGCTAGAACAATATATACGTGAACAAGAACTCGTTAATCCTTTAATCGAGCTAAGTGAACCAACATTTAAAGAGCATCTACAGATTTCCAAAACGTGTGGCAGACACTATAACAATTGGCATCTTTCTACAAAATGTGAAAAAAATATCCGTGATGAGCTGTTTCAGCAGGTCAGGCTAACTTTTGATAATGAAAAGGACATTCAGCTCTTAAAACATATTATTTACCATTTAGATGACAATGGGTATTATGAGCAATCCATACAATCTTCTTATAATGACCTAGAAATAGAAAAGGGCATTCATTTATTACAAACGATTGGTCCTCTAGGAATCGGTGCACGCAATTTAAAAGAGTGTTTACTATTACAAACTATTTATGGTCCTAACAGCCCTGCTCATGCCGATACCATTATTTCTAATTATCTAGAAGAGCTCGCTCATAATAATTGGAAAAAAATATCAAAAGAGCTGGATATATCCCTAAATGACTTACAAATCATCTATCTTTTTATACAATCACTACAGCCAAAGCTAAGCTCATTGTTTTATCAGGAATTGGTACATACAACAATACCAGATATTATTGTTGATATTGTGGACGGTGGGATTACCTTTTCGTTGAACGATTATTATTTACCAAAGGTTAGTATTCATGCTGACTACTTTCCTTATATAAAAGCTCATTCCTCAGAAAAGAGTTATTTTAAAAAACACTTAGCTGACTACCACTGGCTAGTGAACAGCATAGAACAACGTCGAAATACAATGATCAACATTATGAAGGCCCTTATTGAAAAACAAAGAAAGTTCTTTCTTGATGGCCTTGACGCCATACAACCACTTACGTTGCGTGAAATTGCTGACCAAATAGATGTTCATGAATCGACGGTTAGTCGCATTACAACAAATAAGTATGTACAAACTGCTTTTGGTACATTTGAATTAAAAGAATTATTCAGCTCTAAATTGTCGACAGCAAATGGTCATAGTGTGTCACAAATAAAGGTAAAATCTTTGCTATCAGACTATATCAAATCAGAAAATAAGGCAAAGCCCTTCTCTGATCAAAAAATAGCTGAATATTTTAACTCTGCTTTAGGTATTGAAATATCTCGACGTACCATAGCTAAATATCGCGAGGACATGAGTATCCCCTCCTCGGCAAGACGTAAAATAATACCTTTTAAATAACGTGAAAAGGAGCTATCTATTGAAGTTAGCTCCTTTTACTTCTATACAAATTTAATGCATACTCACTAATTATTGCTTCATATTAACAAATACACTTTTCACCTCAGTGTAATTGGACAAACCATATTCACCGCCCATTTCGCGACCAATTCCTGACTGTTTGTAACCACCAAATGGCATCGTTTCCCATTCTAAACCGAAATCATTAATCCATACGGTCCCAGCTTGTAGTTTACTAGCTATATAATGTGCCTTTTTTACATTTTCAGTCCAAATGCTTGCAGCAAGTCCATACTTACTATTATTAGCACGTACGATTACCTCATCTACTGTTTCAAACGACAGAATGGACATCACTGGTCCGAAAATCTCTTCTTGAGCAATTATCATCGTGTCCTGTACATCAGCAAAGATAGTTGGTTGGACAAAATATCCCTTTTCCAGTGCTCGATCGCCACCTGCTACTATACGAGCACCCTCCTCTTTTCCTTTTTCGATATAATCAAGAACTGTATTTAATTGCTTTTGTGACACTAATGGACCCATATCTGTTTCTGGGTCTAAACCTGACCCTATCTTTAATGCTTTAGCCTTTTCTGCGAGTCGTTCAATAAATAGATTGTATAGACTACTATGCACAAATACCCGCGTACATGCACTACAGTTTTGTCCATGATTGTACATCGTACCAGCAAAAGTTCCTTCGATCGCTTCCTCGACATCTGCATCTGGTAACACAATAGCAGGCGATTTTCCTCCAAGCTCTAATGTTATACTTTTCACATCATCAGCAGCCTTTTTCATCACGTGTATTCCCGTCTTTGTTGACCCAGTGAAGGCTACTTTTGCTACACCTTTATGTGTAACTATCGCTTCACCCGCCTCTCCCGTACCTGGAACAATATTTACTACACCATCTGGAAAACCAGCTTGTTTCATTAACTGGCCAACATATAATAACGACAATGGCGTTTCAGCTGCTGGTTTGATGACAACCGTACATCCTACAGCTAACGCTGCCCCTAGCTTCCATGCCGCCATTGCAAGAGGAAAATTCCAAGGAATAATTTGACCTACAACTCCAACGGGCTCATGTACAATGTAATTTAAGTAATCCTTTGACACTTGTACAGTCTGTCCTGTAATTTTTGTTGCCCAGCCTGCATAATAACGGAAATGTTGAACTGTGCCATCCACATCATCTGCAAGAGCAGCTTTATATGGTTTTCCATTGTCTAATGATTCTAGCTGTGCCAGCTCTTCACGATGCTCTTCTAGTAAATCTGCCAATTTATAAATAATTCGTGAGCGTTCAGCTGCCTCCATCATTGACCATTGACCTTCAAAAGCTTGTTGAGCAGCATGCACGGCTAGATCGATATCTTCTGCCTGTGCTTCACTTACTACGGCAATGACCTCTTCATTAGCAGGATTTAAAACATTTAATGTTTTACCTGATTGAGCTTGCACATATTTACCATCGATATATAAGCCAATTGTAGACTGCAGAAATTCCTTTATTTGTGGCTTTAATGTCAACACTGCCTCCATCGGTCTTCCCCCTTTTCCATTAATAATGTTCGATTGCCAGTACGTCTAAATTTGTCATAATTGCTTTTAGTTGTGCATCTTCTTCCTCTGTTAGTGGGAGTCGTGGTAGACGACAGGGTCCCCCTGCCCACCCTTTTAATTCCATTGCACGTTTGGTAATTTGTACATATTTACCCGATCCCTCTAAAAATGCACATAAAGGTAATAAACGATCGTAAATTGCCCAAGCTGCCTCTAAGTTCCCCTCTTTTACTTGACTATATAATTTTGTGACAAGCTCTGGCACAATATTTCCAGATACAGAAATCCACCCAACAGCCCCAACTAAAAGTGATTCGATAGCTAAGTCCTCAGAGCCACAAAATACTTCTATATCATTTTGACCTTGACGTACGATATCACGCGCTTTACCAATACTGCCGCTCGATTCTTTAATATGTGTAATATTTGGAACATCTCTACCTACTTTTAAAATCGTTTCTAAGCCAATATCTACCCCCGAAGTAAACGGGTTATTATAGATCATGATGGGAAATTTTACAGATTCGGCTACTGATTTAAAATGAACATATATTTCCTCATCTTTTGGATGTGCGTAATAGGAATTAATTAATAATGCTGCATCTGCACCAGCCTGTTCTGCCTGCTGTGTATAGATGATTGCCTCTGCAGTTGTTTCAGCTGCTGTCCCAACAATCAATGTCATTCGCCCTTTAATTTGATCTACAGCTACTTCTACTGCTTTAAACCGTTCTTCTTTAGTTAAACTTACAAATTCACCCGTACTACCATTAATAGCAATACCTGTGACCCCAGCTTCAATAAAATGTTCAATATTTTGTCGGTAACCGTCCCAATCAATGTCTGTTTGATTTTTCATCGGCGTTACTAATACAGGAAATACACCTTCAAGTTTTTTCATCTTTTCTTCCTCCTCTAAACTCTTTTATTACACAATGATAAATCCATGATGCAAAGGATCTTCACGGTCCACTACAAATTGATGGATTCCTGTGATATAAGCTGTTAATGCAACTTCGTAGCCAGCTTCATGTTTTTGTATAATTTCAATGCTACTACCAAAAATACTGTCATTTTTTCTGACAGCCTCTTCCCCTAAAACTGCTATTAATGCCAATATACTGTCTACACCAGGTGAACGTAATATATAGCCATCTCGCTCAAAGGTAACGGACCTGACAGAGCTATTTAATTGTTCATACATAATGACCCCATCTGCTGTACTATATTTCTCACTTTCTAGTAATCCCCATGTACTGATTTCTGCTAATTCTTCTAAAACAATTGCTTTAAATTGCTGTGGTTTTTCTACAACAATGTATCGTCGCTCATTATCGATAATGACTTGCTCACCTTCTAATTGTGCTGGCTTCAATATTAAATGAACTGATAATACTGCATCTCTCTTTTCAGAAAGCTTGACATAGGCTTCATAGACACCTTTGACTGTTTCAATAGAGTAAGTATTATTTTTTGAGAGTTCTATTGTTCCTTGTTCAATCAATGCAGTCATTGTGGCTACAAGTGCTTCATACTTAAAATTTGTAGAAGCTGCATGCTGGAAAAATAATAATCGATAGGAAGCAATAGCGGATGGTAAAACAAGACAGCCATTCATTCCACGATGTCCTCTCGGCTCATTCAACAGCAATTGTTTTGTATCTTCAAATTGTGTATTTAACTGATGATCCGCTTCCAAAATATCTTCATGCATCAGCATGATTGGAGATTGCACAATAATGCGAAAGGCTTCTCCCACTACTTGTGTATCTATCGTTTGAAAAGACTTATGAAAATTCATGTTTATCCTCCCTTAGTGATCCATTGGTGGAATCATCAAATAGCCTTCTTTTAATGGGTCCTGATCATTGTAAAAAAATCGATGCATCCCCATTATCCATGCAGACCCTGTTACCTCCGGAATAACAGCTGTTAAACCACTAATAGTTACTTCTTCTAGTACACGTGCTTTAAACATTGTTCCCACAATACTTTCATAGACGAAGGACTCATTGAGAACGAGCTTATTTTTTAAATAGAGTGTAGCAATTTTGGCAGATGTACCAGTGCCACAAGGAGAACGGTCGATTCCTCCTGGCGGAACAACAACTGTATTTTTTAAATCAGCTAATGGGTTAACTGGATCTGTATAAAACTCAATATGTGTAAGTCCATGGATAAACGAGTACTCCGGATGGACAATATCCTCCACAGCATTCACAGCATTGCGGAGACGAATAGCCGTGTTAATAATCTTCGTCGAATTGTCTACAGCTAAGTCTAGATTGATTTTTCTAGCATCAATAATGCCGTAAAAATTCCCACCATATGCTATTTCACATTCCACTACACCTAGCTCAGAATCATTAATTTCAATTGTTTTTAATAAAAAGGATGGTACATTTTTAAAGGTCACTTCCTTCGCTACACCATCCGTTACTTTAATCTGTACATCAATTAAACCTGCAGGTGTGTCCAATTTTATATTTGTAAAGGGTGTAGTAACCTCTATTAAATTCGCTTCAATAAGTGCTGTACAAACACCTATTGTGTCATGTCCACACATTGGTAAATAACCACCTGTTTCAATATAAATCACTCCGAAATCGGCTTCTGGTTGGCAAGGTTCTGTAATGATAACACCTGACATTACACTATGCCCTCGTGGCTCATTCATAAGAAATTTTCGAATCCAGTCATAATTCTCTTGCATAAATAACATTTTTTCAGACATAGTTTTGCCTTCAAGCTTGGGCATCCCACTTATTAATGAACGGGTCGGATTTCCACCCGTGTGTGTATCAATGGTCGTAAATAGTTTTTGAAAATTCATTCGTGAAGCACTCCTTTCTGAAAACGACTAAGATGAACCGGTTCAGTAGGAATGCATGAATCTTTGTGCTGTAGTAATTCTTGGATAAGCTTTCCGGTAACTGCAGCTAAGCTAATGCCATCTCCTTCATGACCTGCAGCGATATAGAAGCCAGGTACTTCCTCTACTTCACAAATAATAGGTAAATGATCTTCTGTCCATGGTCTTAACCCTGCATATGTACGAATAATCGACATATCAGCAATTTTTGGATAGAAGCGTACCGCACGTCTAGCAATCATTTTTGCCACATCATGATTCACCTTCGTGTCAAATCCTACAAATTCTCGACTACTTCCTATTAAAAAATTTTGTGCCTCTGTCGGCTCAAACACTAAGGCTACTCCGTATTTTTCAATATCCGCATCCACCTTACGCTCTCCACCAAACTTTGAAATTAAATAACCAAATTCCATAACTTTTCTTAGTCCTACTGGTTCCTGACGTGATGCCACCAAAATATGTCCTTTACGAGGTTTAATGGGAATATCAACACTAAGCATTTGTCCAATAAACGGTGCCCAAATTCCGCAAGCATTAATGACTTTATTTGCGGTTATCCACCCCTCATTCGTTTCAAGTGAAAATGTATCATCTGGCTGCTTCTTAATATTTTTGACTTCTGTATGTTTTTTTATCTTTGCACCCAATTTCTCAGCGGAGTGAAACATAGAAAATGTCAGCATGTATGGGTTCACTGTTGAATCCGTTTTACATTCCAATCCACCGTATAAATCATCTGCGAAGTATTTTGATTCGTTCCGCAGGTCCTCACGATCTAACATTGTAAAATCTAGACCCGCCTCTTGTTGACGATTAACCCATTGCTGTGCAGCCTCCATCTCTAGCTCACTTTCACAGACAAGAATGCTGCCAGGATTCCGATATTCAAAGCTCATATCTAACTCTCTATTTAACTCATGAACCAATCTTTGACTGACTAAAGACATTTGACTGTCAAAGCCAGGATCTTTATCAATAGCTAAAATATTGCCATCACAACGAGAAGAAGTCCCACTTGCAAGTTCGTTTTTTTCAAGTACTGTGATATCTAGGCCCGCCTTTGCACAATAATAAGCTATTGCTCCACCAATAATGCCACCGCCAATAATTACGATATCATGATGGGAATTCTTCATATCTCCCTCCTCCTTTCTATTCATGACTGTATGATGCAAAAAACATGCCAACCTCCCAAACTGGAATTTGTTTGATAAACTAGGCACTATGTGTCAAAATTATTTATATTATTCTAAATAATTAGACAAATTAACAATGAGGGGGTACTTACCTTGCATCCATATCATTTAATAATGAATAAAATATTAAAGCGTAATTTTGCTATAACATCTACTGACGATATTGTTTCCAAAATAAACGATGCCAGCAAGCAATATTTTGTGATTGAAAATCATAAACCTTATGGAGCAGTTCGCGGTAAAAGAAAAAACGATGTTCACTATGTTGCCTGTCATACCATCCAGTTGGATTGCCCACTCAAGAATGCTATTGAATATATGAAGGAATACGAATTTTTACTAGTTTGTAATGAGGAAAAAAAATATTTAGGATATTTACGGAGAGAGACCTTAGCCTACGATCTTGCCTATGAATTAGAATGTGGAAATGCTTATTTACAAACCATTTTAAATACAATAAATGAATCATGCACAGTCATTAATGCTGAACAAAATGTGGTTTATTGGACGAAAGGAGCCGAAAGCATTTTTTCTGTGTCAGGAGAAAATATTATCGGAAAGCCAATCACTCATTTTTTCAAAGAAGATCAACTAGAAATTTTACATACTTTACAGCATAGAAAATCTGTTTATCAACAGCAGCATTTTCCTCGGGAAGATCTCGTCGTCATGATTAATTCTAATCCAGTTATGCTGCATAATAAGACAATTGGGGCAGTCGTTGCTGAAACAGATATTACCCATGTCAAAAAATTAAACGAAGAGCTCCATATTACATCTGAGAAATTATTAAATTTAGAGAAACAGATGAGTACTAATGGTTTAGCATTTGACCCGTTCACCCTTATTCGTGGCAATAGTCCAAAGCTTAAAGAAGTATTAGAAAAAGTAAAAAAGGTCGCAGAAACAGAGGCAAATATTTTAATTTACGGAGAGAGTGGCGTTGGTAAAGAATTATTTGCACGTGCGGTTCATGCTATTCGAGAAAAGTCTGAAGCACCCTTTGTTGCTATCAATTGTGGTGCCATTCCAAGTGGCCTATTTGAAAGTGAGATTTTTGGTTATGAAAAAGGAGCTTTTTCTGGTGCCCATCAAAAAGGAAAAAAAGGTAAGGTAGAGCTTGCACGTGGAGGTACTTTATTTTTAGATGAAATCGGTGAGATGCCATTAGAAATGCAAGTCAAAATTTTGCGATTACTACAGGAAAAGACCTTTTATACAGTTGGTGGTACAAAGGAAATGGATGTCGAATTTAACCTAGTAGCAGCTACTAATAGAGATTTGAAGCAATTGGTGGCAGAGGGGAAATTTAGAGAAGATTTATATTATCGACTAAATGTGGTGAATTTCACCGTTCCTCCTCTTAGGGAGCGGGCATCAGATATATTAGAAATTAGCAATTACTTTTTATATGAAAAGTCAATTAAATATAATCGACCTATTCAAGGAATCCCAACTGAAATAGCAAATGCTCTTTTAAAATACCATTGGCCAGGCAATGTCCGTGAATTATCGAACGTTATCGAGCGACTGGTTGTATTTTCTGATGAGGGGGCCATTCATATGGAAGACCTCCCTACTGATATTTTAGCGGTGATGCCAAAAGATAAAGCAATGGACGTTAAGATAGATTTTCCTCTAGGAACAGAGCTTAACAATCAGCTTGAACATTATGAACGTGAAATAATTTTAGACCAGCTTGCCAAAGTAAATGGTAATAAAAAAACATGTGCTAAAAACTTAGGTATTACTCGCGCCACTTTATATAATCGATTAAAGAAATTAAACATAGATGTCTAATTTTATTAAATATATGTCAATATTTTTATACACATTATTCACATTCAACTAGATATCCCCTTCATATTTATTTTTTTCTTTGGCATAGTTTTTGCATTATGTACTATGTTAAGTATTTTATATAGTAGAGGTGGAACTATGCAAAATAAATCTATGATTGTATGCCGTTGTGAAGAAATTAGTTACGATGAATTAGTAGAAAGCGCATCAAAATATAAGTGCTCTGCACGAGAACTGAAATTACGAACGCGTGCAGGAATGGGCTATTGTGGCGGTCGTACATGCCGTACCATGGTAGATTCTATTGCTCATCTTCATCATCCTCGCAAAAATGATGAAGTTTCATTAAAACATCAAGCCCCTATTCGACCAGTACGATTCTCCAATTTAGGGGAGGTAAAATCATGACAGAGCGTATAATAAACCACCCAGTTTTAGGGGCTTTAACGCAAAAAGAAAAAGTAACTTTTACTTATGACAATCATTTGTTTGAAGGTTACAAAGGCGAGTCCCTAGCTGCTGCATTGCTAGCACAAGGAATACGCACTTTAAGATTGCACGAAGAAACTGGCCAGCCCCGAGGCATCTATTGTAATATTGGTCATTGTTTTGAATGCCGTGTCAATGTAAATGGCTTAGAAGGTGAACGAGCATGCTTAACTCCTCTTTCAGATGGCATGGCTGTAAAAAGTGGGCAGACACTTCCTACGACAGTAAGAGACTGGAGGAAGAACGATGAACAATAAAGTAATTATAATTGGGGCTGGTCCTGCGGGTCTTGCGGCGGCTATTACATTAGCAGAAAAAAATATTGCAGTCCTTGTTATCGATGAATATTTATATGCTGGAGGGCGATTACTAGGACAACTTTATGAAGAGAAGCCAGGAACATGGTGGAACGGTATTGTAGAATCAGAACGTTTAGTAGAACGAGCTAAAGCAGTCCATGTTGAATTTTTATTACAAACGAGTGTATCTGACTTAGAAAAAATAGGTCAAATGTGGGTCATCCATACAACTAAAGGTGCATTTCGTACCCAACACCTGCTATTAGCTACTGGAGCTGCCGAATCGCCTTTCCCTATTCCAGGTTGGACTCTTCCAGGGGTCATGTCTGTTGGAGCAGCACAAGTAATGACAAATGTGCATCGTGTGAAACCTGGAAAACGTGGTGTCATTGTCGGAGTTAATGTACTTTCTTCAGCTATTGCAATGGAATTACAATTAGCAGGTGTTCATGTAGCCGCTATTACATTACCCCCCACTAACTTATTAACAGAGGGTTATAGCAATCCTTTAGAAGTTATGACCTCATTATTGCATGTGGCTCATATGGCTCCCTCCCCTCTTGTTAAAATAGGCAGCAAATTGATGAAAAAAGACTTTATGAAAAAGCTTGGTATTACCTTTTATCCCAAAAATGGTGTGAAAATGTGGGATATTCCTATTATGTTACGTAAAGCTGTTATTGAAATCGTTGGTAAAAATCAAGTTGAAGGGGTCATTTTAGCAACAGTGAATACAGATGGCTCTATTGTGAAAGGAAGCGAACAACATATCAAAGCAGATTTTATTTGTATCGCTGGTGGTTTGTACCCTCTTGCAGAGCTTGCTTCTTTAGCAGGTTGTCCATTTCATTACATCGAACAATTAGGTGGGTTCATTCCTTTACATAATGAACAAATGGAAACTAATTTAGAGGGATTATATGTAGCAGGAAATATTACGGGCATTGAAGGAGCCAAGGTAGCATTAGCGCAGGGAGAAGTTGCAGCTCTTACAATTGCTCAACACCTAAATAGAGGAGCATCCAACCATGATATTAAGCTTGCCATCCAGGCTGTTGAAAAAACACGAGCCACTGCACATATTCAGTTTCATCCAGAAATTTTAGCTGGCCGTCAGCAAATGAAGCAAATTTGGAATGAATCTGTTGGGTCGCTTTCTATTCATTAAAAATCCATATGAAAGTGTAAAAGTCTTTTACTCATTTTCGTGAGTAAAAGGCTTTTTTACTTTATGGCATAAAACATGCAATACATATGATGAGCCTAAAAATTATGAAGGGAGGTTTTAGCTATTTAAACATTCATCTAAATTAAAGCTGTATACACACTTTAGTCATCATTTGGGTAAAGAGATGAAGGCTATTAATGGATCGTACACAATTTTTTAGGGTGGTAATTTCGCGTTTTGATTTAAGAAAACAAGGGGGAAACATCTATGGAGACAATCGTTAATACATTGGTCGATTATATTTGGGGGAATGCACTTGTATACTTAGCATTAGGTGTAGGTCTTTATTTTACCGTCCTAACAAAAGCTGTTCAATTTCGTTATATTCCTGAGATGATTCGATTATTACGTGAACGGAAAGAGTCAAAGGAAGGAATCTCATCGTTCCAAGCCTTTTGTATGGCATTGTCTGGGCGGGTTGGTGTTGGTAATATTGCAGGAGTGGCTACGGCTATTGCTGCTGGTGGACCAGGTGCAGTATTTTGGATGGGTATTATGGCCTTTTTAGGGGGAGCAAGTGCATTTATTGAATCTACTCTTGCTCAATTATATAAAGAAAAGGCTGATGATCAGTATCGCGGGGGATCGCCATATTATATCGAAAAGGGGTTGAGACTAAAGGGATTTGCCATATTTGTTGCGTGTGTGATCTGTCTCTCATATGGTGTTCTAGTGCCAGGAATCCAGGCGAACACCATTGCCACTTCCTTTAATACGGCTTTTCATATTCCACCATTTATAACAGGTGCTCTAATTGTTATTCTTTTAGGATTAATCATATTTGGTGGTGTAAAGCGTATAGCACGTGTTGCAGATAAAGTTGTTCCTATTATGGCACTTGCTTATGTAATTTTAACACTCATTATTTTAGGAGCGAATGTAAGTGAAATTCCAGGTATGGTTAAACTTATTATTACAAGTGCTTTTGGTACAAATGCCATTTTTGGTGGTATAGTGGGGACTGCAATCGCTTGGGGTGTAAGACGCTCGGTATTTTCAAACGTAGCTGGAGCGGGAGAAGCAACATTTAGTTCTGCTGCTGCTGAAGTATCTCACCCTGCTAAACAAGGTTTAGTTCAGGGTTTTTCCATCTATATTGATACAATCATTGTATGTACAGCTACAGCTTTAATGATTCTCATTACAGGTATGTATAATGTTACTCCTTCTGGAACAACGACACCATTAGTTGAAAATATTCCAGGCGTCGTAGCAGGCACTGCTTATACACAAGCAGCTGTATCTACAGTGTTCAATGATTTCGGAAGTGGATTCGTGGCTACAGCCATATTCCTTTTCGCATTCACTACATTAATGGCATACTACTACATTGCAGAGACAACCATTGTATATTTAGATAATCAGCTACGCTTCCCCATTTTAAAATTAGTATTAAAAATGGTCTTCTTACTAGTTGTTTATGTTGGAAGTGTTCAATCTGTTAGTCTTATGTGGGGACTTGGAGACATTGGATTTGGGAGTATGAGTTATTTGAACTTTATTGCTATTGTATTATTAACCAAACCAGCCATTCGAGTTTTGCAAGATTATGACCGACAAAAAAAGGCCGGTCTAGATCCTATTTTTGATCCAAGAGAAGTTGGAATTAAAAACGCCGAGTTTTGGATAGAATACAGTAATATGCATAAAAAGAATTAACTAAAAAAACAGTCAGCACACAGCTGACTGTTTTTGTTGCCTAGCGACGTCCTACTCTCACAGGGGGAAGCCCCCAACTACCATCGGCGCTAAAGAGCTTAACTTCCGTGTTCGGTATGGGAACGGG
>NZ_JBMOXD010000009.1:0-109109 GCF_049315265.1 Lysinibacillus sp. NPDC056220 | reverse complement strand
ACACCCGTTCCCATACCGAACACGGAAGTTAAGCTCTTTAGCGCCGATGGTAGTTGGGGGCTTCCCCCTGTGAGAGTAGGACGTCGCTAGGCACTAGAAAGACCAGAGAATCTTTTCTCTGGTCTTTTTTCGTTTTCAACAGAAAAAATTAAAGCTGTCTCTTGAGTAAGACAGCTAATATATTTAAAACTCAAGCGCACTTCTCAGGTTATTAATATACGATTGACTCACTGGTAACTCACTACCATCCATTAATGTAATAATAAAGTTTGATGTCAAATCACGCGCCATTTTTTTTATAAAATAAATATTTACGATATAGGATCTATGAATACGAATAAAGTATGATGGCAATCTTATTTGAAGTTCTTTAAGGGTGATGTTTGTTTTAAATTGTTCGCGCTCTACATAAAACCATGTCTTTTTTTGAAGACTTTCAATATGAGATACTTTATTAATGGCTACAGGATTCCATTCTTCATCTTGTTTTCCTGTTATAAACTCAAATGCTTCTGTCTTTTTAGTAGTGAAAGTAGATGGCAGTATGACTACTAGAGCAGCTGGTTCATCCTGAATGAGTATCGGATAGCCGATACCGTAAAAGGGTGTATCGCATGACAAATTATCTAAAATTGTTTCTGTTTTTTTCTGTGTGCGCAAGACTTGATCAGCAATACTTCCAGGTAACACTTGTTGACCCACCTCTAAATGGACACTATGATGCCTAGGATGAATAAAGGTATAAGAATTATCGACAGCAATTGCAACGGATGAATCAGTAGGAATCCAGTCTCTTAACATTGTAATATATTGTTCTAAAATATCTTTTGTGCAAGAATTTAACTCATTGCTCATTGTGAATTTCCCCCTTGTTTGTAAATAATCATCCAAATTTCGTCGCGGAAAAGAATAGCTTTATCATGGAAATTTGGTCTTTTATCAAAAAATAATGAAAATTCAAATACTCTGTTATATATTAATTTACAACAAATAAACCTGTTATGGAACAGTTATTTAAAAGTTTTTTAACAGAGTATATTGTACACAAAGGGGAAGGTGGAATTTCAATATGTCAACTCGTCAAGAAAGAATCCAAGCTTTAGAAAAACAATGGGCTGAAAACCCTCGCTGGGCTGGTATTGAACGCACATATTCGGCTGAAGAGGTTGTTAAACTACAAGGTACTGTAGTAATTGAACAAACTTTGGCAAGAAAAGGTGCCACTCGACTATGGAATTCATTACATGAGGAACCGTTTATTAATGCACTGGGTGCATTAACAGGTAATCAGGCAGTACAGCAAGTTAAAGCTGGACTCAAAGCTATCTATCTATCGGGCTGGCAAGTAGCTGCGGATGCAAACCTTTCGGGTCAAATGTATCCAGATCAATCACTATACCCAGCCAATTCTGTACCAGCAGTAGTTAAACGAATAAATCAAGCACTTCAACGAGCAGATCAAATTGATCATGCTGAAGGACGTGTCGATCAATTTGACTGGTTTGCTCCAATTGTAGCAGATGCAGAGGCAGGTTTCGGAGGACCTCTTAATGTATTTGAGCTTGTTAAAGGCATGGTGGAAGCAGGGGCAGCTGGTGTTCACCTTGAAGATCAGTTAGCTTCAGAGAAGAAATGTGGTCATCTAGGCGGTAAAGTTTTACTTCCAACACAAAACGCTGTACGTAATTTAGTAGCTGCGAGATTAGCAGCTGACGTTATGGGTGTTGATACAATTCTAATCGCTCGTACAGATGCTGATGCTGCAGATATGGTTACTTCAGATATCGACCCACGTGATGCAGAGTTTATTACTGGTGAACGTACTCCTGAAGGTTTTTTCCGTACAAAGGCAGGCATCAAACAAGCAATTGCTCGTGGCTTAGCTTACGCACCATACGCTGATTTAATTTGGTGTGAAACTTCTAAACCATCACTTGAGGAAGCTCGTGAATTTGCAGAAGCTATTCATGCGGAATTCCCAGGTAAAATGCTTGCATACAACTGCTCACCTTCATTTAACTGGAAAGCAAATCTTTCAGAAGAGGAAATTGCAGAGTATCAGCGTGAGCTTGGTAAGCTAGGTTATAAATTCCAGTTTGTTACTTTAGCAGGATTCCATGCATTAAACCACTCTATGTTTGAGTTGGCACATGATTATAAAGATAATGGTATGGCTGCATATTCTAAGCTACAGCAAGCTGAGTTTGCTTCCGAATCTAAAGGCTATACAGCGACACGCCATCAACGCGAGGTAGGTACTGGATACTTTGATGAAATTTCTCAAGTTATTTCAGGTGGTACATCTTCAACAACGGCAATGGCTGGATCGACAGAAACTGAACAGTTCGTATAAAAAATGCGTGTCTTCCTAAATTCATAATCATAGAGTCGTCTCCTCCGCTCCTCCTAAAGCGGAGGAAGACAAAACTAAAATCGCAAAGGTGGGTAAACAACTAATGAAACAAGCAACGACAGGTAAGCTTAAAATTGTTGGAGAACAAAATGAGCAAACAAATGAAATTTTAACACCTGAAGCTCTTGAGTTTGTTCTTGCCCTGCACGAGAAATTTGATGCTCGCCGTAAAGAGTTATTGAATGCTCGGCAGAAACGCCAAAAGCGTCTAGATGCGGGAGAGAAACTAGATTTCTTACCTGAAACAAAGCATATTCGTGAAGGAGATTGGTCAATTGCACCTCTTCCACAAGATTTGCAGGATCGGCGTGTTGAAATTACAGGGCCGGTTGACCGTAAAATGGTTATTAATGCTTTAAACTCTGGAGCAAAGATGTTTATGGCTTGCTTTGAGGATGCTTCTTCTCCAACATGGGAAAATATGATTGGTGGTCAAATTAATATGCGTGATGCTATTAATAAGACGATTGAATTTACACAAGCATCCAATGGTAAAACGTATAAGCTAAATGCTGAAACAGCCGTGTTACTAGTTCGTCCTCGAGGCTTACATCTGCTTGAAAAGCACGTACTTGTTCAAGGTGAACCGATTTCCGGAAGTTTCTTCGACTTTGGTTTGTATCTATTCCATAATGCTAAAAATGCACTGGCAAAAGGAACAGGACCTTATTTCTATCTACCGAAGCTTGAAAGCCATTTAGAAGCTCGACTATGGAACGATGTCTTTGTATTTGCGCAAGATTATATTGGCATTCCACAAGGTACTATAAAAGCAACTGTATTAATCGAAACTATATTAGCGGCATTTGAAATGGATGAGATTTTATATGAGCTACGTGAACATTCGGCTGGCCTGAATTGTGGACGTTGGGACTATATTTTCAGTTACATTAAACGCCTTCGTAATCAAGCTGATGTCATTTTACCAGACCGAGGTCAAGTTACAATGACCGTTCCATTCATGAAGGCTTATACATCTTTATGTATTCAAACTTGTCATAAGCGTAATGCACCAGCAATGGGTGGAATGGCTGCACAAATTCCGGTTAAAAATGATGATGAGGCGAATGCAGTGGCATTTGCAAAGGTTGCTGAAGATAAGCGACGTGAAGCAACAGAAGGTCATGATGGTACTTGGGTAGCACATCCAGGTATGGTGGCAACAGCAATGGAGCAATTTGATGCCATTATGCCGACACCTAACCAAATTCATAAAAAGCGAGAGGATGTACACGTTACTGCGGAAGATTTAGTAGCTGTACCAGAGGGCACGATTACCCTTGAAGGGCTTCGTGTTAACTGTAGTGTTGGTGTACAATATATTGCTTCATGGCTTCGTGGTAATGGTGCTGCACCCATTAACAATTTAATGGAGGATGCTGCAACAGCAGAAATTTCTCGTACACAAGTGTGGCAATGGATTCGACATCCAAAAGGTATTTTAGATGATGGACGCGGTATTACTTTAGCGTTTGTCCTTGAAATTCTGGAAGAAGAGCTTACGAAAATTAAAGAGGCTGTTGGGGAACAAGCCTATAACTGCGGTCGCTTTGACGAAGCTGCTGAACTGTTTAAATCTTTAATTGCGCAAGATGAATTCGCGGAATTCTTGACACTTCCAGGCTATGAAAAATTAGCGTAAATGTAAATCTACTAAAGCACATTCAGCTTTCCTATTAATAAAATGTGACGGGGTCTGTTCCCCCGTTACTAAAGAGATGAGCACTATTGTATTAAAGGGGTCTACTTATAAAAGTAATTTATAGGAAAAAGATGTCTTACAAGCTTAGATGGGGAGCTTAAAAGACATCTTTTTTAATTAATCCGCGTAACTGTTTTTCAAGCTACGCGGATTTTGCTTATATCAGTCGACTATGGCTAGGACAAAGCCATCATAGCCCTTGACGCCAACCGTTTGTATAGCTGTTGCTTCAATACGGGGCTCCAATTTTAGCAGATCTATAAATTGCTGTACGCCTCTAACACGTTCATCCTCACTATTTATATCTGTGACAGCTCCATTCCGCACTACATTGTCTGCAATAATAATAGCACCTGAATTCGCTAGCTTTAATGCCCACTTCAAATACTCAGGATTATTGGGCTTATCTGCATCAATAAAAATAACATCAAAAAATTGCCCTCTTTTTTTCAAATCTGGCAACGTATCCAATGCATGACCAACGATAATTTCAACCTTTTCCTCTAAGCCTGCATGTCGAATATTTTGCCGAGCAACAGAGGCATAGTCTTCATTTATTTCTAAAGTCACCACTTTCCCTTCTTTTGAGAGAGCTTGTGCTAAGCAGATACTGCTATAGCCACCAAGTGTGCCAATCTCTAATACATTAACGGCTCCTTTCAATTTTGTGAGTAAATACAAAAATCTCCCTTGAGTGGGGGATACATCAATTTCAGGTATACCGGCAGCTTTATTAGCTAGTAGTGCAGCATTAAGACAGCTGTTTTCTGGTAGTAGCTTATTGGTAAAATAATTATCTACATTATGCCAACTATTCAACTCTGTCATCATTGAGCCCTCATTTCTATATCGTTTAAAAGTGCAAGCTTGCATATAGAGTGTATGATAAAGTGAATCATAAAAAAAATATATTATAATTATTTATATATAACTAAATGTTATGGAAAGGGGTTAAATGATGAATATTCATGGCTTAAAATTGTTTTATCATGTTGCTACTACTGGTAGTTTCACAAAAGCGGCTGAATTATTATGTATTAGCCAGCCTGCTGTTTCGAGCCAAATTAAACGATTTGAGCATGAAATAGGTGTACAACTTTTTAAGCAGCAGGGGCGAGGGGTCGTACTTACGGAGTTTGGCAAAGCTCTAGCAGAGAAAGCTCAACATTTTATGGCCCTCGAACAGCATATAAAATCATTTGTAGAAGATTACCGCCTAGCAAAAGCGGGGGATTTACATATAGTAGCTACTTACCTACCAGCTAATTTTTTAATTCCCAGATGGGCGGCTGCATTTAAGGCTATGAATGAACATGTAAATTTAATGATTACAACAACGAATACCAAGGATGCCTTCGAGCAGCTTATACACTATAAAGCTGACATTGCCATATATGGTGGAGGAATTTCTGAGAGGCCTAAAGAAATATGGTGGGAGGAGATATACGAAGATGAATTATGGTTTGTAGTGTCGCCCCATCATAGGTATGCTCATCAAACCATTACATTAATTGAAATGTTTCAGGAGCCATTTATTATGAGAGAGAAAGGGAGTTCGATGAGGGAGCATCTTTTTTCCTTATGTCAAACGTACCAAGTAGAGCCCCCTAAAATTGCATTACAATTTAATGGGATTAATGAAACAATACGTTCCGTTATAGCAGGATATGGTGCGAACTTTATTTCCTCTCTTGCAGTTAGGGAATATGTGGAGAGTGGTCAATTGGCAAGAGTTATTATTAAAGATATACATCCGGTTAAACATAAAATTTCCATTTGTACGAGGAAGAATGAAAAGCAAAATTTACTGGTGCAAAATTTTATCGAGACGATTAAGCGCTCACTATAAATAATTTGTACTTCATGTACATTTAATAAATATTTGTTATACTAAGCATATAACAAATATGGAGCTGATAAACATGTTTATTCAAATAGAGACGCAATCGGAAGTTCCCATCTATGAACAAGTGACACGTCAAATCATTGAAGGGATAGCAAGAGGTGATATGAAGCAAGGGGAGACCTTACCATCTGTTCGGAGTTTAGCTGCTGACTTAGGTGTTAATATGCATACTGTTAATAAAAGCTATCATGAATTAGAGGCTAAAGGAATAATAGTTATACGAGCGAAATCGGGGGCCATTATACGTTCAACGGAGGAGAGGGCTTTGACGCCTGAGCAGCTACGACAAATTGAAAAGAATTTAAAGCCTGTTGTGGCAGAAGGTATGGTGCTCGGCGCAACAGTAGAACAAATTGAGCACATGATGAAAAAGGTGTTCGCAGACTTGCATATTCCAGCAGAGGGAGTGTAGCAAATGCTACTTGGTGTTTTTATATCTATATACATCATGACATTAGTTTTACAAATGATCGTTCCTTTTATCGTACGTGATACCATTGTTTTCGGTGTCACTGTGCCCGATCAAAACATTAAGCACCCTGCTCTAGCTAATTTGAAAAAACGTTATGCTCAAATAGTCGGAGGCACAGGTATTGTGTTTTTAATCGTTATGATTATTAGCTACAACTTATTTACCTCTGAATCCGTTCGAGGTATATTTTTACTCGGGTGTTTATGGAGCATGCTTACAGTGAGTATGGGGCTATACTGGGTATATCATCAAAAGATATCAGTCCTAAAAAGGCAGGAGCAGTGGGGCGTTAATATTAAACAAGTGCGTGCAGTCGATCTCACAGCAAGAAGCCGTGATGAGATGCTTCCTTGGTCATTCTTTGCTGTGCCTTTAGTGATATCAGGATTTTTAATTATTTATACAATCCTTCATTACGATAAAATGCCAGCTAATATAGCCGTACATTGGGGACCAAGTGGAGAAGCAGATGCGTGGAGAAACAAGACGTATTTAACAGCCATTTCTTTGCCCCTTATTATGCTAATGATACAATTCATGATGTGGGGCATTATTGATTCAATAAAACGTTCTGCCATCAAAATTGCGGTAAATCGCAAGGAGGAATCGCTGGAGGATCAGCTAAAGACTCGAAAATATATAAGTTGGCAAATTTTATTGGTAAGCTATGCTATAACAGTGTTATTAACGGTGTTGCAACTTAGTAATATCTATCCTGCTATGACTGTAGGCTATAAGCTACTACCGCTATTTATTTTATTTTTAGCTGTTGTGCTTGGTTCACTCTTAATTTATGTGGTGAAAAAGCGCAAATATAGAGTTCGGTACGAAAAAAATAGTGATTCACAGGTCATGGATGTGGATGAAGATCGTTATTGGAAGGGCGGTTTAATTTATATGAATCGACAAGATCCTTCAGTTTTTGTAGAGAAACGATTTGGGGTAGGTTGGACGATGAACCTTGCCAATCCAAGAGGATATATTGTCATTGGATTACCCTTTCTCTTATTACTGTTGATTTGTATATTTTCGTTATAAAATAATAGGGATCTATGATAAAAAATTCGTTCCAAGTGAGCGGGTTTTTTTCATATTGACTGGAGGTAAGTAGATGAGAATTCTTGTTGTCGATGACGATGTACATATTTTACAGCTAGTAAATATTTATTTAACAAGAGAAGGCTATCAAGTATTACGTGCAGAAAATGCCCAGCAAGCACTAGCATTACTTAACGGGAATTTACCCGATTTAGCAGTTGTAGATGTGATGATGCCAGGAATGGATGGATTCACACTAACCGAAACGTTAACACAAGATTACGATATCCCTGTTTTATTATTAACAGCAAAGGGTGAGCTTGAAGATAAAGAGCGAGGTTTTTTAGCTGGCTCAGATGATTATGTTGTGAAGCCCTTTGAGCCAAAGGAATTATTGTTTCGTATAGCAGCTATATTACGTAGAATGGATAAGAAAAATCAAATCACCATCCAAGTTGGCCAATTAGTCATTGATCGTCGTAGCTTCGAGGTTATTATTGGAGAAGAGACTCTTATCCTACCTTTAAAGGAATTTGAATTACTGGCCTTATTGGCATCACGACCTAATCAAGTATTTACAAGGAGCTATATCATGGAGCAAGTATGGGGCTATGATTATGATGGAGACGAACAAACATTGAATACGCATGTGAAGCGGGTTCGAGAGAGATTAAATCGTTTTGATACGGCTGTGGAAATCATCACGGTACGAGGCGTTGGCTATAAGCTAGAGGCAACGTCATGAAAACTTTATACAGTAAATTTGTAATGACAACATTGCTAGTGATGATTGGGAGCTTGTGTATTGGTTTTTTAGCGACGAATACCTATTATCATCAAGTTGTAAAAGAAAAAAATGATACAAAAAACGTTATTATCGCACAGGGGATTGCGCAATATATTGAGACTGCGAAGCCAGAGGACTTAAATAGTTATTTCATGACACTTGGCGAAATTGGTTATCAAATATATGTAACAACTGGAGAACAAGGAAACTTCTTTGGTGGAGAATATCGTGATAAGACATTATCAGAATCGGTTGTAGAGCATGTTCTAAACGGTGAAGTCTACCATGGTATGCGAGATTTCCCAAAAGAAACTTTTATGACAGGCTTTTTTGCTAATGAGTTGGTTAATACAATCGGTGTGCCATTTACGTATGAAAATAAGTCCTATGCATTGTTCATAAGACCAGATATTCGCTTATTGTTTTCGGAGGTGCATACATTGCTTGGTGGATTAATGCTTGCGATGATAGTACTGAGTTTACTGGCTATGCTGCTATTTGCGAAGGCATTAATTCGTCCCATTACAAAGCTAACAGCGGCGACTCGACAGCTTGCACATGAAAAGTTTGATACCGTTTTAGACATTGATCGTAATGATGAATTAGGCCAATTGGCTACTAGTTTTAATATAATGACAGAAAAATTACAGGAAAATGATCGCGTGCGTAAGGAGTTTATAAGTAATGTATCGCATGATTTTCAATCCCCTTTATTAAATATTCAAGGATATGTTGACTTACTAAAAAATCCTTTACTGAAGGAGAGGGAACGACAGGAGTATGCAGCCATTATCGAATTAGAAACTAAACGCTTATCAACTTTAACGAAGCAATTATTGTTATTAACATCGCTTGACCAATCGACACGAATTGTCAAACGTGAGCGCTACCGATTAGATGAACAGTTAAAGGAAAGCGTACGAAAATATCGCTGGCAAATGGAAGAGGCTCAGCTCCAAATCACATACAAACTGGAGCAGGTTATTTTTAATGGGGATGCAGGGCTTCTACAAAATGTCTGGGACAACTTGCTGACAAATGCGATTAAGTACAATATCCAGGGAGGTCAAATACATCTATATTTACAGCAAAAACCTGCTTCGCTTGAAATCCTTGTTGAGGATAATGGAATAGGTATGACTGCAGCTCAATTAGCAAAAGTCTATGACCGTTTTTATCGAGCAGACACTTCTAGAACGAAGCAAGGGACTGGATTGGGGTTAGCGATAGTTAAACAAATCGTAGAGCTACATGGAGGTACTGTGCATATAGAAAGCACAGTCAATGCGGGGACAAAGGTTTATATAGATCTCCCCATTTTGTCATAAGGAGTTCATGTAAAGTTCATGTTCTCCCGATAAACTGCTACTTAGTTGAAACAAACTAAGGGGGAGTTTTCTTATGGAACAGAAGTGGAGCATACGCCTTATTCGATTGGCAGCCATTTTTGCTTTAATCGGGACCTATTTAGGCTCACATATGTCTGGTTCAGGTAGCTACGAATATAGACCGATACATGCCCATATTTTACTTGTTGGTTGGCTGAGTATGTTTGCGTGGGGTATTTTTTATCGAGCTTTTAAAGTCAAATCACAAAAATTAGTGAATATACATGGTTGGACAGCTATTCTTGGCGTTTTTGGCTTAACATTAGGGATGTGGTTTTACAATATCAATCCATTTCATTTTGGCAGCACATTTACTTTAGTGTTCTTTATTGTAGGTGGAACTACATTATTGATTAGCTTTGCTTTGTTCATTGTAGTAACATTTATGATTAAACAACAAGAGGATTTAAAAAATTAAAAAAACCTACCGTGTTACATAAGCTAGTCGTGACGCGGTAGGTTTTTTATGTTTATTGGATATCTTGCAGCGATTTTTTCAGCCATTTTGTAGCTTCTTGATAATCTTGGGCAACACCTTGTCCTTTTTTATAGAGCAGACCGAGTTGGAATTGTGCCTTTTGGTGCCCCTGATTAGCAGCTAATCTATAGAGTTGGGCAGCTTTAGCAAAGTCCTTTGGGACGCCTTGCCCATGAATGTGCATTTGTGCTAATTGGTACTGTGCCTTTATATGCTCTTGTGCCGCAGCTTGCTCAATCCATTTGGCAGCTTCTGTGTAATCCTGTGTAACACCCTTGCCTTTATCAAATAAATTACCAAGCTGATATTGGGCACCAGCATGCCCCTGAATAGCAGCTAAGCGATAGCATCTGCGTGCCTCTTCAAGATCTATAGAAACCCCTAATCCTTGCTCATATACTAGGCCTAATTGATATTCAGCCTGAATATGCGACTGGTCAGTTGCCGCTCTCCACCATTGTACTGCCTCTGGATAGTTAACCGGAACACCATCTCCTGCAGTTAATAAAAGTCCTAGCTCATATTGAGCATCCACATAGCCCTTTTCAGCCGCAGCCTTCAGATAGGGTAGAGCTTTATCTGGTTGATGAAGTTGATAAACATATAGACGCCCAAGCTCGAAGCCAGCGCTAATATGTCCTTTTTCAGCAGCTAAGAGTAGCCATTTCTCAGCTAACACCATATCCTGTTCTTTTTCATAGAGAAGACCAAGGTAAAATTGTGCATGTAAGTGTCCTTTATGTGCTGCTAGCTTAAACCATTTTAAAGCCTCAAGGTGATCCATAGGTATTCCTTGGCCAGTGTTGTAGAGCATGGCAATTTGAAATTCTGCATTCATATGGTCTTGTAAAGCGGCCATATGAAACCATTTGGCTGCCTCTGTAAAGTTTTGAGGAATGCCACGACCTTTCAGATGCATATAGCCCAGATTATATTGAGCACTTGCATCTCCAGCTAAGGCAGCCATTTCAAAATAAGTGCTGGCCTCCACATAACTTTGTTCTACACCTGTACCATTATGATAAAGAAATCCTAAATTGTTTTGTGCACTGGTATTTCCTTGATCTGCGGCTAAGGTGTACCATTTGGCTGCCTCGAGGAAATTTTGCGACATGCCTAGCCCTTGATTATAAAGAACACCAAGATTGTACTGAGCATCTGCATTCCCTAAATCTGCAGCTATTTGGTAGTGATGGGCGGCTTCTGTATAATTTTGTTCTATACCTTGTCCTAGATGAAAGAGTACGCCGAGACTATAGTGTGCATTGGGATCGTTTTGAGCTGCGGCTCGTTCATACCACATTTTCGCAAGCGCATAATCTTTTTTAACCCCTCGACCTTGGTTGTAAAGAGCCCCTAAATTATATTGGGCACTTGCATCTCCATTTTGTGCCGCAATTTCAAACCATTCAGCCGCATGCTTATAAGCATCTGGTGAGTGGTCTCGCTGATATAGGGTGTTATCCAACATCAAATCTTTCTCTTCTGCGACATTCGAATTAAAGCTACGATCATAGCGCTTTATAAACCATTCAACAATATCACTTGTATAATCGAGAACAATTTTAGCCGCCTTTGCCTCCACAAGTTCATTACTAGTATGGCTCGTCATTTTATATACGAGATTCATTAATAGGGAAATCCGTCGAGGATGAATATGAGCTGTAAAACTCCGATTATTTAACAGCATGCGAACATTTTTTAGTTTGGGCGTAGTATGCATTTCCAATTGATAAACCTCATATAAAATTTCCTCTACTACTAGAAGAGATTTCTGTAAAGAAACTTGAGGGTTTGAAATGGCGAAAAAACTAGCTTCCTGTAAATTTTTAGCTAATGCCGCGTCCGACAACTGTCTTAACTTGTGACATTGTTCTTCAAGAATTCCGTAGTGTATGACGATAGTGCTCACCCTCTTTCGTGGTACTCTCTTTTTTCATATATCGGAGAAATATCGATATTATTGATATGTTTTCATGGGATTCATCAGTTGAATTGTTGCTGTTACATGATACTATTTGATATAAGGGAAATTCATAAATATGAAGAGCCTGACAGCCTATAGGTGGAGGATAGAAATGAAAAATATTGCAGCTATTATTCCAGCATATAATCCGCAACAATCACTCATTACCTATGTACATCAATTACTAGCAACGACCATTACACAAATTATTATTGTCAATGATGGAAGTGATCAGAAATATAAAGAGATTTTTGAAGATCTAAACAATATAGAAGGATGCCAAGTCCTTCAGCATCGAGACAATATTGGAAAAGGTGGTGCACTAAAAACAGCCTTTACATATATTCGAGAGCAAAAGAGAATATTTCATGGGGTACTCACAGTAGGGGCACATGGTCAGCATACATTACAAGATGTGAAGCTTGTTTTAACGATGACGAAGGTCTTTTCAGAGGGTATTGTGCTAGGCGTACGAAACTTCCATTCAGTTGATAGTACCTTTCTTTCATATTGGGGAAATCGTGCAACAAGCCTCTTTTTTGAACTGCTATATCACAGGAAATTAATGGATACTCAAACCGGTTTACGTTATATTTCGATGAATGAATTGCCGTGGCTAATGAAGGTGAAAGGTGAACGCTATGATTATGATACAAATATGCTAATTGCTGCACTTAAAAGAAAATGCCCTATTTTCGAGGTAGAGATTGGGCAGTTACGAATAAAAAAGAATTCCATTATTCAGTATGATGAAGTAACTAATGCAAGGTCCATTATAACGAGGATGCTTATGAATTATTTACGACCAAGAAACAATAATAATTAGCGTTTAAAATTAAAATAAAGAGCTAGGATAAAGTATAACAATTACTCAATAGAACGTAGCGAGTATAGAAAGAAGGAGCATATTTATGGAATATTCAGATCAAGTTAAAAATCGTGTAAAACGGATGGAAGGTCAGCTACGTGGTATTTTAAAGATGATGGAGGAGGAAAAAGACTGTAAGGCAGTAATTACGCAACTATCAGCCGTTCGCTCAGCTGTAGACCGAACAGTTGGTGTGATTGTTAGTACAAATTTATTGGAATGTGTGCAAAATGCTGAAGGAGATGGCGAAAAGATGAACGAGGCCATTCAGGAAGCGGTTAACTTAGTAGTGAAAAGTCGTTAATCATCGTAAAACTCACTGGAATGTAGTGAGTTTTATTTTTTTACAATTTAATAGTTATAATCGACGCCTATATTCTATTTTTAGGTAATTATTATTATAAGGTTAATCTTATTTTTATAGTTGAAGGTCTTAGTTGGGGAACTTGTCTCATAGCCTAGTAGTCACTTTCTTTGTTATGCTAATAATAACGATAGCGTAAAGGGAAGGTGATAGTGTTATGAAGAAATGGTTATTATGTGGCGCTACTTTACTCATGTTAAGCCCTAATGCTGCTTATGCACAGCAAAGGGAAACTACTTCCGTAATAAATCCTGTTATAGCAAATTCAACAGTAACAACCTGGGAGCAGTTTACAAAAGAACTAATAAAGAAAATTAATAGTTTTGAGACAGATATAAATATTACATATACTGGGCCGATGAGCGATTTCAAAAAAGAGATTATGGAAGCCTTAGATCAAGCTAAAAAGCAGACTGTATATGCAAGTGGACATATGGAAAGCATTAAAATTTCGGCAGATTCTGTAGGGAACGTATCCTATAAAATAAAGTATCTGACAAATCAAACACAAGAAGCAGCTGTACAAAAAAAGATTGGTCAAGTACTGAAAAATATTATAAAACCGTCTATGACTGAATTTGATAAAGTAAAAGCCATTAATGATTATATTGTATCGAATACTAGTTATGGGACTAAAACAAAAGCAAGCCCCCATAGTGCCTATGCATTGCTATTTGAAGGACAAGCTGTTTGCCAAGGTTATGCCTTAGCTGCACAGGCAATGTTATCACAGAGTGGAATTGAAACAAAATATGTGGTGGGATTTGTAAATGGAAATGAAGCCCATGCTTGGAACTTGGTAAAAGTAGATGGTAAATGGTATCATTTGGATACAACATGGAATGATCCACTACCAAATCGCATTGGTGCTGCATCATATGATTACTTTTTAGTGACGGATGAAGTGCTTAAGAAGGATCATTCTTGGATTCAGACAGATTATCCTGCTGCCTTAAGCACTAAATATAACTTTATGCAAAATGTTCATTTTGCGTATCCATTAAATAATGTCGTCTATTTTAGTAATACGGCTGATCACGATAAATTATATAAGCTAGAAATGGCAACTGGTAAAAAAACAAAAGTGTTGGATAAACGAGCGTTGTATATTACTGGAATGGGCCAAAATCTATATTACAGTGATTATAGTAACAGCGGTTATTTAACAAAGCTAAATCTGAAAACATTAAAGGCTGAAGTATTGGTTAAACAGCCAGTAACGAATCTAAAGATTAGTGACAATTATTTAATCTATAACATGAATGCTAAAGAGCATAAACTTAAATTAAATCAATAACAATTATTAACAGGCATAAAAGGACTTTGAACGGGTTCTTTGTGCTTGTTTTTGTATATAATGAAAGAAGAAGGTTGGAGGTGAGGAGTTTGTGGAAGAAATTAGCTATTATTGTGATAATCATTATTTTCATTGACCCCATTTATACGGCTGGTAAAGCAGTTGTCCGGCAGGTGGCGGACTGGACAAATAATGATGAAATAGAAACAATGCTTCTTTCAACAAAGGACAAAATCGTTGATGTTACTGCTAGACTTTCAGACAATGCCTCAATAGAAACGGCCATACCTATAGAAGACATGCATGATATGGAGGTAGCACCTACTGCTCAAGCAATTCAGAAGCCAGAGACGAAGTTAGTTGTGACAAACGTTAAGGAAATGACTGATGCAATGTATGCGTATTATAGTAGTTTCTCACCGAAATTTGAAATTCAATATAAAGGGAATACACAACGAATTGAACAAATTGTAGAAGAGGCCTATAACAATGCAATCGAACGAGATGATTATGTGTATGGCCATATTAGTAAACATTCAATTCGTTTTGAATATGGAAGAAACCAGGCAACAATATTTGGGGAGCAAAGCTATTTAATGACGCCAGAACAAGCTGCCTACGTCGAGATGAATGTCCAAGAGATCATCGCCAAAATCAGTAATAAATCTATGTCAGACGTAGAAAAGGTACGAGCTGTTAATGACTACATTGTGGCGAATACGGCCTATACCGATCAAACGAATTCTAGTCCCCATAGTGCCTATACTGTTCTTGCAGAGCAGGGAGGGGTTTGTCAGGGCTATGCATTACTTGCTCACTCCATGTTACAAAAGCTTGGGATTGAGACTAAATATATTGTAGGATATGTAGGTCAAGAAGGACATGCGTGGAATTTAGTGAAGTTAGGTGGTCAATGGTATCACCTCGATACGACCTGGAATGATCCAGTCCCAGATCGTAAGGGTGCGATTCGTTACCAATACTTTTTAGTGGATGACCGCACAATGGCAAAAGATCACTCATGGATTGCTGAAGATTATCCAAAAGCAACGAGCACACTTTATAGCTACTATCATGATATAGACTTCCCAGCACAGGTTGACGATCAATTATATTTTAGCAACATCTCTGATGACAATAAGCTATATGTGCTTGATATGAAGACAGGTAAGACGAAACGAGTAACAAATTCACGTGTACAATACGTCGTTTATGCAGATGGATGGCTCTATTATAGTAATTATTCCCGAGGCGCTTATTTAACAAAGATTCGTCCAGATGGTAGCGGGGAACAGCCCCTAAACCGCGAAGAGACAAAGGATTTATTTGTGAAAGATGGCTATCTTTATTTCACAACGAATGAGTTAAAGAAAATGGCCCTATAAATGGGGACATAAAAAAGGGCAGGACTTATAAACAGTCAGAGGCCCTTTTTGTTCGTTCAATTAAATAAGCAATTGGTGGCTGCTCACAAAGAGAAATGGAAACCTGCGGATAGGTTAATGCTAAAATATCTGTAAATGTTTTTAAAATAAGTGGATTATGCTTGATGGCACCTCCATTACAATATAGAGGAAACAGTCCATTCTGATAGCCTACTTTTTTTAAGACGGCTTTTGCTAAAAAAGCTAATTCTTGAGCTGCCTGTCGGGATATATGAATGGCACAAGCATCCTGTTGTTCAACGGCTTGAGCAACAAATGATCCCATTTTGGCTAACTGTGCATTTGTATAGGATGGATGAAATAACCATTCAGCCAGCTCGGTTACATTTTGTATACCTAAAGAATGAAAGACAGCCTCCTTTAAAATGGTTGTCTCACCTCGACCATCCTCCATTTTAAAGATGGCTCTTACCACCTCTTGCCCTAGCCAAAAACCGCTACCTTCATCCCCAGCTCGGTGTCCCCATCCACCAGCACGAACCATTTGCTGTCCATCATAGGCGTAAGCAATAGCTCCTGTTCCAGCAATAAGTAATGCACCTGCCTGTCCAGCGGTCACCCCAAGTAGTGTGGCTTCAGCGTCATTTTCAATAATAAGATTAGCAATAGAAAGCTGTGTGGCTGATAGGGCATTTTGAATAATGGCTGTAACCATTTCCTTGTCTTTTGGTGAATCAATACCAGCTAAGGCAAAGGTAGCTACAGCAATTTGAGAGCCGGCATGTTTTTGTAAAAAAGTATCTACCTTTGCTAAAAGCTCTTGTAATATTGCTGTAGCTGCTTCCATACCAATGGCTTGATAATTGGAGCCCTTTGTTGAAGCTGAATATTCCATAATACCAGTTTCTGCGTGAACGACTGCACATGCCGTTTTTGTCGCACCGCCATCAATAACTAGAAGCCATTTCATCATTGGCTCCATTCCTCAAGAAAGACTGTTAATTCTTTCTCCGCTTCAATAATGGAGTTTTCCTTTAATTGAATCCATTCATAAAGATTTTTCGTATTCATTTTTGCCTGTTCAAGTGCCGCTTTCATTGTGGCTGGAGCTGGACCACCTGGTAGTGTACGAACACCAACAAAAGATTCTGGTTGTAAGGTTTTATAAAAGTCCTCTTCTGAAATATTTAATTCTTTTCCTGTAATTAATTTAGATTGAGTATTAACGAGTCCCCATGTAAGGCTTGCTAGTGATTCCTCACTATGTGCAAGTAATACTTTAATACACTTACTAACAATGCTATGTGCTTGGCGGAAGGAAATATCCTCTGAACGTACTAATGTATCAGCCAGCTCGGTAACATTAGCAAAGCTATTCTCTGCACGATTTCTTAATTTTTTTTTGTTCACATCCATTGTGACAACAAGTGAGCCAAATAATTTATAAATCCCAACTAAGCGGTCGATGGCACGCCATAAATAGGGTTGCATATCATCCTCAGTATCTACAATATCTCCAAACGGTGTATTATGTACCATCTGTAACACAGTGCTTGCATCTCCAACAACAGCCGATAGTAATGAACGGGTATGCTCAATTGAAACAGGGTTACGCTTTTGGGGCATAATAGAGCTTATTTGAACATATGGACTTGCGAGTGTGAAGGCATTGAACTCCTGGGTAGCCCATAATAAAAAATCTTGTGAGGTACGACCAAGGTTGAGTGCCGCAAGCTGTACAATACTTGCTGCTTCAGCAATATAGTCAGCCCCTGCCACTGCATCCCACGCATTTTCGATAATATCGTCGAATGCCAACAAATCGCGCATTCGTTCTCGGTTTATATTAAACCCTGTTGTAGTTAAGGCTGCAGCCCCCATACTGCTACGGTTAACAGTTTTATAGACGTGCTGCATGCGCTCAAAATCTCGTTCAAGCTGGTCGATGACAGCCTTTAAATAATGGGCAAAGGTTGTAGGCTGAGCCTGCTGCGTATGTGTGTAGCCAATCATAATAGTATCTACATGCTCTTCAGCTGCAGCGATTAAATCATCTCGCAATGTTAGTAACTCTCGCATTAATAGCAGCAATTTTTGTCTGAGTGTCATACGATAAATGGCGATGCCCATATCATTACGACTTCGTCCAATATGAAGATTTCCAGCAACATCACCAGCAAGCTCTATTAATTTATTTTCAATGCGGAAAAATAAATCTTCGTATTGGGGGCTATAATCTTCTAAACGATAATAATTTAAATCTATTTTCTTTAGTGCTGCCCCAATCTGTTTCGCTTCCTCTTTTTTAACAAGTCCTTGTTCCTCTAACATTTTTAAATGAGCTATATTGATTTGCAGCATAATAGTTAGAAAATTTTTCTTTGCCTCTTCATAAGCTGGCTGTAACACAATTTTCCGATAGATGTTAGAAGGGAAAATCATCCCATCTTCCTGCTGCGTTTTGTTGCGAAAATCTTCAAACATTATCATGGCCTCCTAATAGATTAGCAGTTAAATAGCTGTACCAGCACTGCCTTTTGATAGTTTTTCAGAAATAATAAGGACAACTAAAATTAAGCAAATTTGTAAAACACCATAGGCACAGGCGGTCCCAAACTTAAATGCATACAATTTTTGAAATATAGCAACAGACAATGGAATAGTAGATGTACTGTATATAAGGATGGATGCAACAAATTCACCAAAGCTTTGTACTAGGGCTAATAGTGTCCCCGCTAATATTCCGGTGAATGTTAATGGTACGACGATACGTCTAAATGTATACCACCAATTGGCTCCTAATCCCCGTGATGCCTCTTCAATTGACGGATCCAGTTGTACAAGAGAGGCAGATGTTGACCGAAAAACAAGTGGCAAATGTCGGATGAAATAGGCTAATGGCAAAATCCAAAATGTACCGATTAATACTTGATTAAAGGCAAAGATGTTTTCCGTGCTAAAGGCGGCGATTAAATTGACTGCCACAACTGTCCCTGGTAAAGCCCAAGGTACCATTATTAACATATCGAGCAATGTCTTTCCTTTAAAATTTAAACGGACCATCGCATAAGCGGCGGCAACACCAAAGATAATATTGCCAAATGTTGCGACGATACCCATCTGTATAGAATTCCAAATAGGTCGCCATGTACGCTCATCGGTAAAAAGGGCCATGTAATGATCCATTGTATAGTCTGTAGGGAGTATTTGAGTCTTCCATGCCCCATCAACAGAAAAGGATATTAATATCAGCACTAATATTGGTAAAATCAAAATCAAAGTGCCGATAAAGGAGGCAATAGTTGCCGCTATTTTTATTTTCTTGGAGGATACCTCCGAGCGGTGGACACTGATCCCTTTACTGAGATTTTGATAATTTCTGCGATTTTGATACCAACGCATTATAATTAAAAATGTAATAGAGACAAATGACAGTATCATCGACTGAGTTGCGGCCATCTCAAGATTGCCATTAGTGCGCGATAAGTAGATTTGCATGGTCATAGTTCGTTCCACACCAAACATTAAGGGTGCTGTGTAAGAGGCCATGGATATCATAAACACTAATAAGGAGGAGGCAACAATGGAAGGGGTCAGCATGGGTAAAATAACCTTTGTCCACACGCGAATACGCCCTGCACCTAAACTAGTTGCAGCTTCCTCAAGAGCAGGGTCTAGCCCCTTGATGGCAGCTGATGCGGTTAAATAAAAATAAGTATACATGGTGAAAGTATGAACAACGATGACTCCCCAAATGCCTTTCAATGAAAAAGGTACATGATCTAAGCCGAATAAATGCTGAAAGATTCGAGGGAAAATACCACTATCTCCGTATAAAAAGGAAAAGGATAGCACACCGACTAGGGGGGGGAGTGCCATAGGGACCAATACTAAAATGGCAAGTATTCGTCTCCCAGGGAAGTTATAGCGTTCAAGTAAAAAAGCCATAGTTACCCCAACGATAGCGCAGCATAGGACGCTAATAATAGAAATATAAATACTGGTCCACAAAGCCTCTAAATTTGCTGGGCTTGCTAAATTGAAAAATTTTTTATAGTGAAGGAACCGTTCATCCCCAGCAAAGCTTTGAGTAAATGTTTGATAGAAGGGATAGACGACATAGGCGAACAACACTAAAAATAATGGCGATATTAATACATAGATAAACCAATTGGAATGAAAAATTCGTGTCCGTATACTTTCTTGAGAAGCATTGGGAGTTTGCTTTTTCATATCGGCTTCCTCCTATTCCCCTAAAAAATACAGCGAGTCATGTGAAATAGTAATGGTAATATCCTCGCCAATCTTTTTTATTTGGTCATAAGAATTAATAAGCATTACTTTAAGGGAAAAGGCGTTACAATCTACAATATAATTGACGCTAATGCCTGTGAATTCAACAAAGGTTATTTTTCCTGTTAATGTATTATCCCCAGTCCCTAAATGAATAGATTCTGGACGAATTGAAATAAATACTTTGTCTCCAATCATATGCGTTAATGCTGGAGAGCTCTGTTGCTTTCGCCCAGTAAAAATATGTCCATTTGCTGTTTTCACTTGTAGTTCTTCGTCTTCCATTGCTTCTATTGTGCCTTCAATTAAATTGGTTTCGCCAATAAAGTTAGCTACAAAGCGATCTACAGGTCGGTGATATATTTCCTGAGGAGTCCCAATTTGCTTGATATAGCCGTTTTCCATGACCATGATTCGGTCAGACATCGCCATGGCCTCCATTTGATCATGGGTAACATAAATCGTCGTGACACCAAGCTCAGATTGAATGCGTTTGATTTCAATACGTGTTTCCTCACGTAATTTTGCATCTAGATTGGATAATGGTTCATCAAGTAATAAAATATCTGGCTCAATGACTAGTGCTCGAGCCAAAGCTACCCGCTGCTGTTGCCCACCAGAAAGCTCATTTATTTTTCTGTTTCCGTAATTTGACAGTTTTACTTGTCCTCTAATTCGATCAACCTTGTGCTGGATCTCTGCTTTAGAAAATTTACGAACCTGTAAACCAAATGCGATGTTTTCATCAACAGTCATATGGGGGAAAAGGGCATAGTTTTGAAATACCATACCGATATTGCGTTTATTGGGCTGAAGCCGAGTGACATCTTGTTCATCAAATAGAATCTTACCTTTAGTAGGATAATAAAAACCAGCAATCATTCTTAATGTAGTGGTCTTGCCACAGCCGCTAGGGCCGAGAAAAGTGAAGAATTCACCAGCTTTTATTTCGAGATCTACATCTTTCACACCATACAACTGACCAAATTGCTTTGAGACATTTTCGATTGTGACTCTTTTCAATAAAAAGCTCCTCTCTAACAAAGGATTCATAGCTATATAGGGGATGAGATTGTAGATGAAAATCCACTAAAAAAGCTGGATTTTCACCCGAATACTTATTTACCACGGCCTTTAATATTGTTATCCCAGTATTCCATCCATTCAGTCTCTTTGTCAGACATTTGCTGCCAGTCTATATCGAATGTTTTTAAATCTAATTCTTGATACCACTCAGGCATGGAGGCCTTATCGATATCAGATCGTGTAGGAATTTGATAATAATCATTTGCTAATTGTGTCACCATCTCTTTTTCAAATAAAAATTCGACAAATAGTTTGGCATTCTCTAGATTTTTCGCATGGTTGACAACTGCAACACCATCTACCAAAATAGGTGCTCCGCTTTTTGGATAAATATAATCAAAGGGATAATCAGTTGTGTATTTTTTTAATAAAATATCTTGTAGATTCCACAAGGAGACACTGCCTTCTTGTCGTGTTAGCTTTAAGTACAGAGCATTAGGATCTTGCGTATATTCCTTCGTATTAGCATCTAATTTTAATAGCCATTCATAGCCTTTATCAGGTGAGTGGGCATCTTGTCGTACAATCATTGAAGAATATATGGTGCGCATTGTACCTGAAGCTAGCACGCCCCGAATTAAAATTTGATCCTTCCATTTAGAATCCAGGAGGTCATCCCAATCCTGTGGTCCATCTTCCTTTGTCAATAAATCACTATTGATCATAATGACCTCTGGTAGCAGCATCTCTCCAAACCAGCGGCCTTCTACATCTTTATGTGTAGCATCAATAGAGTCGATAAAGCTAGGCTGCCAGGCATGTAATAAGTCTTCATTTGCCCCAACGATAAGGGCTGATTGTGTGCCACCCCACCAAAAGTCAGCTTGAGGATTAGCCTTTTCGCCACGTAAACGCTCTAAAATTTGCTGGGCTCCCATTGTTAGAAACTCTACTTCAATGTCTGGATATTTTTTATTAAACTGGTCGATTACATTTTGCACCATTTCTTCGTCACGCCCTGTGTAAATAACAAGCTTACCGGATGGCGTTGTTGCCGCTACTTCTGTTTTGTCGCCATCTGTCGTTTTATCGTTATTGGCAGCATCATTTGTAGTTTTTTGGTCATCATTCCCGCTACATGCGGCTAAAACAAACAATATAAACACAAGGAAAAAACTAAGAATATGTGTTTTTTTCATCCACTTCCCCTTTCTTAAAGTAAGGTACTTACATAGTGCAGTATAATACGAAGAGGTAACTTTAATGTTAGAATTTTTAAAAAATTACTTTTTCCTTTATCATAACGAAGTGCCAATCCATTAGCAACGGGATTTCAGTAACATTCAAAAAAACTCCTTAAAAAGGAATACTTCCATTTTTAAGGAGTTGTCTAGCTGTTTAAGTTTGTACATCCAATAAGCTATCATTTTGTCGCCTTTGTGCAATAATTGTCGGCAATAACATACCAACTATTACTAGAACAATCCCCATAATTTGCATTGCAGTTAAAGGTTCATGTAGGACAATAACGGAAACGGTAACCGCAACAGGTAATTCGATCGCGCTTAAGATGGACGCGAGTGCACCACCAATTTTCGGAATGGCAATGGAGAATAAGTATATAGGTAAAATGATACCGAATAAACCGAGGGCTAATCCGAACTTCCATAAGCCTTCCATAAACAATTTGCCGTTCCAAATCACTTCTGGACTTAAGAAAATACTAATCATCATAAGGGCTACAAAGGAAACAATTAATACCCTTGATGTGGTTGTAACACCTTCTACTGGTCGAGAGTTGAATTGAATGAAGCAGGCAAAGGTAACGGCAGCAGCAAAGCCGAATAACCACCCTTGGAGAGGGATTCCACTTAAATCAACATTTAAAACCCCGGCAGCTAAAATCGTTCCTACAAATAAGATGATGATAGAAATTACTTCAGGTCGACTTGGTAATCTTTTATGTAGAGCACAATCAATTAACAAACCAATCCATGTAAATTGGAACAGCATTACTACCGCAAGAGAAGCGGGTAAATATTTGAGAGATTCTCCGTACACTATACCTGTGGTCCCGGTAAAAATACCAGCGAATAATAATATAAATATGCCTTTTTTAGATGGCTTAGGTAGTTTTCTATCTGTCAACATAAACATAACTAAAACGAGTATAAAGCCAATAATATATTGGCTCGATACAGCCTCAGCAGATGTAAAGCCATGCTGCATCGCTACTTTGACAATAGTCGACAAAATTCCGTAGCTACTAGAGGCAATGACAATCAAAAGAGGATAAATTAAATTTGTTTTCTTCAATACAATCTTCACTTCCTAAAACTGTTTCACCATATGATGAAATGGTTCATCGATAATGGACCATGGCTCAGTTATAACAAAGCCTAAACGTTCATAAAGACGACGAGCATCTTCTTTTTGAATTTCTACATTTAAGGATAACTTTGTATAGCCACGCTGCTTTGTCAGCTCTTCAGCATATTGTAAAAGTAATGTGCCAATGCCTTTACCTCGTGCTTCTGGTGTTACACAAACCGTATCGATATAAGCTTCATCTTCGTGGGCTTCTTGATCGACGATGATGGATGGAGCATTTTTAGCCTCTAACCATTTCACTAGGTTAGCGTCCATAGCAATGGCATGTGAGCCGTAATAATAAACGAGAATTCCTAATATTTGCCCATCTTCCGTAGCGACATAGGTATTTAAATAAGAATGTCGATTGTCATCTCGCTGAAAAAGAGTTGTCAGTTCTTGATGAACAGCTTCTGTCGATTGCTCGCCAGTTAAACGATTAGCAATATCACCAATCGCATCAATAATTAAAGGCACAACGGCATGGGCATCTTGTGGTTGCGCTTGTCGAATTGTAATACTCATCTTGAAAATCCCTACCTTTCTATAGGCAAGTATAACAAAGTTAATGGATGACACAAATTTTCGGACATACTCTCAAAAGTTAAACCTTTATAGAATGACAATTTTCGTGTTAATCTATAATGACTAGACTTTCAGGAGGACAATCATGACGAAGCAAGATAAGGATTTTATTTTAGTCTATGGAGATGCATTTATTGACTATATTGCTGATGATGTAACAAATACATCATTTACAAAATATATGGGTGGTGCAACAGTGAATGTTGCAGCAGGTATTAGCCGAATTGGGGCGCCTTCTGCCTTAATTACAATTACAGGGGATGATGAGGGTTCTCAGTTTGTGCGTGATGGGCTTGTAGAGGAAGGTGTTAAGCTGGACTATGCCATATTTGACCCAGCTAAGCGAGTAAGCGGTGTTTATGTGCATTTGACAGAAGCCTGTGAACGAATTTTTAAAGATTATGTGGATGAAACACCTGATTTACAAGTGGAGCCACTACAGTTAAATGAAGCCGCATTTAAACATGCTTCTGCTTTAACGGTATGTTCAGGGACCATGTTCCACCCGACGGCTCTAGCAACAACTCGAGCTGCTGTAGAAATGGCGAAGGACAAAGGTGCAATCATTGCGATGGATGCGAATATTCGTCCATTACGCTGGAGTAGTGAAGAAATTTGTCGAGAAACAATTACGTCGTTTTTTGAGGATGTAGATATTTTAAAAGTAACAGATGATGAGTTATTCTTCCTGACGGAAACGACTAGTTTAGAAGAAGGAATTGAACAATTAAGTAGCTATTTAGTGCCTATTATTTTAGTAACAGTAGGAGAAAATGGCACTTATGCCGTGCTGAATGGAGAGGTCATCCATGTACCAACTGAAAAAGTGATACCTGTGGATACTACTGGTGCAGGGGATGCATTTATGGCAGGGGTATTACGTGATGTTCATTACAATGGCTTACCTACAACAAAAGAAGAGCTTGTTCGCTGTACAAGCTTCGGCAATAAATTAGGAGCATTTGCAGCAACAAAGGCAGGAGCTTTAACGGCTTTACCATATTACGAGGATATTAAGCATTTACTGAAATAATCCTATGGAGTGTGACCAATATGGAAAAAAACTATGATGTTTTAGTAAAGGATCAAATCTTCTTTGGTGGTGCAAAAGATGCAGAGACGGCTTTTGAGCAAGAAGCTGTAGATGTTGTAATAGATGTTCGTGTGCAGGGACTTACTTCAGAAGAGCAAGGGGCCATTTCTTATTCATACAAGCATATGCCAATTGCAGATGAAGAAATTGCGGTAGCATCATCTATTCAGCATGTAGCTAAGGAAATTGCTTCGTCCTATGAGGCAGGACAGAAGGTGTATGTTCACTGTGGAAGTGGCGGTGGTCGTGCTGGTGTAGCAGCTACTGCTGCGCTAATAGAGCTAGGGCTGGCTAATTCCCTAGAGGAAGCGGAGGCAGCGGTCAAAAAGGCTCGTCCACAAGTAACAATTCGTCCTAAAATGGAAGAGGCTCTACAAAAACTTTATAAATAAAGGTAAAGATGTACTGATTAAGGTACATCTTTTTTGTTTTTAAGAGAAACAGCGCGTATAGAAGATAAATAAGAGACTACATTATCCTTTGAAAAATAGCGAGAATATTTAGGAGAGCTGTTTTAGAGTTTGAAAAAAACAACAATTTTGTTCTATACATGTTAGAACAAAATTGTTATAGTTAATGTATAACAACTAATGGGGTGATCTGTATGATGGAGGAATTAGCAAAAGTTCCATGGGCAGTGATAGCACCGCTCATCGTCGTTCAATTAATATTAATGATCGTAGCACTTATTGATTTGCGAAAAACACATGCAACAAATGGACCTAAAATTTTATGGGTATTTATTATTTTATTTACAAATATAATAGGGTCAATTGCGTACTTTATAGTTGGGAGAAAGCAGGCATGACAACATTACTTCAAGTAACTGGTTTGACCAAACGATTTGCAGAGCACAATGTTGTAGATGATGTTCAATTTATGTTAGAGGAAAAGACTTCAACGGCGTTAATAGGCCCAAATGGTGCAGGTAAGACAACCACATTATCCATGTTAACAGGGCTCTTAACACCGACTGCTGGAAGTGTGAAAATGCTAAATGGGGACTTACGTGAAAATTTAGGTTTTTTACCCCAATATCCACAGTTTCATCCTTGGCTAAGCGCATTAGAATTTACTGAGATGGCTGCTCGGTTAAATGGTGTATCAGCAAAAAATGCTAAATTAGAAGCGCAAAAAACATTAGAGTTTGTCGGGCTAGGAAATGCCCAACATAAAAGAATAGATACTTTTTCTGGTGGGATGAGGCAACGCCTTGGTATTTCCCAGGCAATTGTGCATAAGCCAAAATTACTGTTATTAGACGAACCTGTTTCAGCATTAGACCCTGTTGGTCGTAGGGAGGTTCTTGATTTATTAAAAGGCTTACAACAAGAGACAACCATTTTATATTCAACTCATATTTTAAACGATGCGGAAGAAATGACGGATCAGTTGTTATTCTTACAAAATGGAAAACTAGTAGAGCAAGGAACATTACGAGAGGTACGACAGCGTTTTGATGAGCAAAATTATATAGTTGAGTTCTCTAGTGAGGAAGAGGCAAAGCTTTTTGCAAGCTCGACTGATCATGTAGTAGGCTGTTATGTCTATATTGAGATATTGAATGAGGAGCCAACGATGAGGGAGCTGCTCCATCGTTTAAGTAATTGTCCTTATACAATAAGAAAGGTAGAACGACAAACAGCATCGTTGGAAGAAATTTTCATGAAGGTGGCGAAAAAAGCATGAGAGGATTCAATGTACTTCTACAAAAGGAATTTAGAGAGGCATGGCGAAGCTGGAAATTTTTGTGGATACCTCTTGTGTTTGCACTGCTGGGAATGAATGACCCCCTAATAAATTATTATATAATGGATATTTTAAATGCTGTTGGAAATGTGCCAGAAGGCTTTGAAATGTTGATGCCCGAATTAATGCCCGTTGACCTATTACAGGCATCTATAGGACAGTTTCAAACGATAGGGTTATTGGTGATAATGGCTTCTTTTGTGGGGATCATAAGTAAAGAACGTGCAAGTGGTATGGCTACCTTATTATATGTAAGGCCGATTTCCTTTGGAGCCTATTTTATGAGTAAATTTATTGTGATGAGTGCAGTTTGTTTTGTGAGTATTTTAGCAGGCTTTGCAGCAAGTGTGTATTACACTAGTATTCTATATGGAACATTAGAAATTGGACCTTTGCTTGCGAGCTTTTGTACGTATTATGTTTGGTTGTTATTTGTAATTGCTGTCACATTAATGATGAGCGCTAGTTTTAAAACGATTATAGCTACTACATGTGCCTTTATGGTTATCTTTGGCGGACAAATAGTCGATATGGTAGTAGGCCTATTCTGGACTATATCCCCTTGGAAGCTAGCAAACTATGGACCTTTACTAGTCCGTGGAACAATGGAGATGTCTGATTACTGGTGGAGTTTAATCATGACATTAGCACTGATAATTCTTTGTATTTGCTTGGGAATCATCATGATGAAAAAAAAATGCAGCTATGACTAAAATTTAGAAAATATAGGACGGAAAATCTGGTACGTACTGATTTTTCCGTCCTTTTGTGTTAGAGTATTCCACCATTGATAATTGATAAGCAGAATAAGCCCAACAAAGAGCATGATCCTAATAACGTTGATAAAGATCATGGAAAAGAGCGTATTTTGAAAAATGATTGATCAAATTTACTTTAAAAAGACTATTAGTCATTGTGGTAAATTCATGTGCTTACAAGGAATACTTAGCTAATTGTTCTCCCCAAGATGATAATTCAGTCTCAATAAATCCTGCTCTTTTATAGGCAAATTTTGCTGTAAGATTTTTAGGATCATATCCAATCATGATAAAAGGAATGTTTGCATGATTATTTTTCCTTATCTCTTCTATAACCAGATATATAGCTTGTTTGCCTATACCTTTACCTTGAAATTTTTCGTCAATCATTAGTCTATAAATCCAATAATTATTGTCATCAGGGTCTATTCCAAACATAGTAAATCCTATCATTTTATTATTAAGATAAATACCTTTTGCAAGGAAATTATCTAGAAACTGAACTTCTGCGATAGAATAAAGGTTGGATGCAATAAATGCTTGTTGTTCCTCTTTAACAGATAATCTAATTGCTTCTTCCCAATTACTTTTGTCAATAGGCTTTAAACAAATTTCCTTCAATTTGGTACTCTCCCTTTGAAGGGGAAACACGTAGTTTATGGGCTATTGAAACGCTATCCCCTTGTTTTTATGCCCAATCAAGTATAAATAATTTCTCATCGACAACGCCTCCTTAAAAGTACAGTTAATTACAAATTTATTATATTCGATACAATTAAAATATGCCCTCAAGCTCTCTTTCAATGGCTGAAGTGTTCTTTAAAACCGAGTATAGCCCTCTAGAATCCTTTGCTCCACTACAAGAAAAGCAAGCTGTTGATCTATGCTTGCCTCCCACTCCCATGTAGTATTAAGAAGCGCTTGAATTTCCTTATCTCCTTTAATTTGAATCCTAATGTTTAAATTTAATTCATTCTCACTGTAAACCCTATGTCCATCATTTGTCTTACTTGCTGGGAAAAATAGTCCATTTTCTTCGTAATAACGTAACTTTCAAGGGAGAATGTAAAAATAAATGACAGCAAAAACTGCGTTCTTGGAATATTCATAAATTAGGAATATAATGGTTGTGTAACTAAAAATTTGTCAAATAACTCGGAAAATACATAAAGTTACTAAGAAAGAAGGTACTTAAAAGTGGAGACTGAAAATTCCGATCGTTTCCTGACAGCATTTAATCGAATAGACCATAGATTACGAGATATTGTAGGTATAAAGGATTTTACGCCCTTTTATCGACTCATTGATCAAGCGAAGAAAAAAGAGGTATTAGTGAAGAAATACGAAGATGATTTACGGTCATACGCTGATTTGCGAAATGCAATTGTCCATCATCGTACTTCTATTAACTATGTAATTGCAGAACCACATACCGATGTAGTCGAAAGAATTGAATACATAGATGCTACGCTCGCTAAGCCTACTCTTGTCGGGCAAATGTTCAGAAAGAGAGTATTAGTTTTTCAAGAGAATGATTCCCTTAAACATGTGTTAAAGGTTATTCACCAACGAAAATATACGCAGTTTCCCGTTTATTTTAATAAACAATTTAGGGGCCTTATTACAACTGTAGGAATCACGAATTGGCTTGCCTCTAAGATGGGTGGCGACTATTTACCTAAAGGGATTCCTACGTTGCATGATATTTTAATGCATGAGAAAAATAGGGTGAATTACAAATTTGTTAGCAGGTACATAACGATATATCAAGCAGAAGAGATTTTTAAACAAGGTGTGGAAAGGGGTAGGCGTTTTGAGGCATTACTAATCACTGAGCATGGCAAACCACATCAAAAATTAATAGGAATCATTACACCGTTAGATATTGTAAAAATTGATTAAAAAAACGAGACAAGCATTTACGGGCTTGAATGTCTCGCTTTATCTTTTAAGCTAATGTATAATGACCCATTTGTTTGAACTTGTGCAAAAAAGACATCTTCAACGGAATGTACATTTTGTTTTTTCAACTTCTTCATTACCCAGTCCTCTGTTAATTCAAGCTCAACAATGTTTTCCTTGATAAGTTGACCATCTGATATAACCTCTGTAGGCAGATAAGTAGGTGGGGTAACATCTGCCTTAACATCCTGCTTTGTGGCAACTTGTTCGGAAGTTTTTTGCAGGACACTTAGTTTTCCATTTGTTTCAAGTAACGCATAGTGTATATCTTGTACAGAAAAGATGGCTTGCTCACGTAGCATCATTGTCAGCTCGTCCATATGCAAACGGTTTTTCCTTAAGGCAGATTCTAAAATAAGTCCATTTTGTACGACAATGGTAGGTTTGTCATCAATAAGTACACGAGCTTTTTTGGATTTAATCGTAATAATCGTCATTAAGTAGGTTAAGGCGCTCCACCAGACAAGCGATATTATTCCATCTAAAAAGGGTGTTTCCTCCTGTGAGGCAATTTCTGCAGCAATTGATCCAAATGTAATACCAGTAATATAATGGAAAAATGTTAATTGGCCCAATTGCTTCTTTCCAAGAATACGCGCCAAAATAAGTAATATAAAGAATGAAAGTGTTGTTCGAAGAATCATTTCCCAAAAGTTAGCATGAATAAAGCTTTCCATGCATACATCAACTCCTTTTACAGCTGTCGAAACATAGCTTGTGCAAAATAGTTAATAGTATGCGACAATCGTCAATAACAAAAACTAAATAGAGCGAGGTGGCAGCATGAATAATCAAATAAATGTCGCAAATCCAATCTACCCAATTATGATTTTGATAGGTGTTGCTCATCTTATCAATGATACGATGCAAGCTGTTATTCCAGCTATGTTTCCAATTTTTAAAAGTGAGCTAGGACTTACCTTCACACAAATTGGTCTCATATCATTTGTCTTAAATATATTTGCGTCTGCATTACAGCCTATTGTAGGGTTTGTCAGTGATAAAAAGCCAATGCCCTATGCTTTACCAATAGGTATGGTAAGTTCTTTTATTGCTATTACAATAATTTCTTTTACTACTCAATATTGGATTATTCTTATTGCGGTATTATTTTTAGGCTTCGGTTCAGCAATATTTCACCCTGAGGGTTCTAGAGTATCCTTTATGGCAGCAGGTTCTAAAAGAGGACTTGCTCAATCGATTTATCAAGTTGGGGGAAACTCAGGACAAGCGCTTGCCCCACTAATTAGCGCCTATATATTTGATATTTTCGGTCAGCGAGGTGCAGCGATTGTATTAGTAGCGGCAACATTCGGTATTATTCTATTAACTAAGATTGCAAGATGGTATAAAAAGCAATTAGAGCAAGAGCGTGCAGCGAAGAAAAAACGGGTGTTGGTTTCGACATTGCCACCACTAACAAAGAAGCAGGTAGGGGTAGCTTTAACCTTACTATTTACGATTATTTTTGCACGATCATTTTATACAACAAATATAACTAGTTTCTATGTGTTTTATTTAATGGATCATTATGATGTGAATCTTCGTCTAGGACAAATCCTTATTTTCCTCTTCATGGCATTTGGGGTAGTAGGGACATTTTTCGGAGGCTCTTTGTCGGATCGTATTGGAAGAAAAAATGTCATTATTCTTTCCGTTGTAGTACCAATGCCATTTTGCCTAGCATTGCCTTATGTACCGTTATGGGCTGCTATGATATTTTTAGTGATCATTGGTACATTGATCATGATTAGCTTCTCTGTAACGGTGGTATACGCACAAGAGCTAGTTCCATCTAAAATTGGCACAATGGCTGGTTTAACAACTGGCTTTGCCTTTGGTATGGGGGCCATTGGAGCCATGGTTATTGGTGTTTTAATGGACCACAAAGGTATTGATTTTACAATGATGGTCGTCTCATTATTGCCGTTATTATTGTTAATTGCCTTTTTCCTACCGAAGGATAAGCCAGCATCTTCAGCAGCTTAGTAAAAACATATCCTGACGGTAGCGAACGCAAAAAATTGAGTTTGCCTACAGTTTTTTTACAATGAAATAAAGTTTTCCACTACAGTCAAATTGTGATTAATCTCAGTCCAAAGAGTTAAATTGAAATGACAAATGCCATCGAGAGTAAACTTCCCGATGGCATTTGTCAACAGTGTGAACGCATCCTTTAAAAAGAGGAGCGCGTTTTTTTATTGTCTTAATGGGGATAAAAATTCTGCAGGAAGCTTCTCTTGATCAATCACATAGCCCTCTGAAATATGAACCTCATGCATTTTATCATTGTAAGTGAATTTAAAGACACCATTATCAAAATCTGTGCCGATTTCCTTGAAGAAGATGCCTTCGATGGATACGTATTTCGGACATGTAAATGCTACTTTAAAGTTTTCCTGTTCTTTGATTAAATAAGCACGAACACCTTTTTCGTATGTCTCGTTTGCATCATCATCAGTAGGACGTTGAACAGCAACAATATGAAAATCTACAAATGGAACTTCTTTTAACAGTACATTAAGGAACGATCCTTTAGTGATCTCTTCCCAACGGCTTTGTGCGCTTTGACCTACAATAATTTGTGAAATGCCATAGTTTTTCGCGACTTCTGCAATGACTTTCTGAATGGGGCGTTTTTCATTATCTTGCAATATAAATTTTTCGACCTCAAGTTCGTCTGATAACTTTTCCCATTGCTCAATGTAACTAGATTTCTCAGCGTCAAATGCATCAAGGGGTTGCGAATCAACTGAAAGAATATAGAGTGGGCAATCTAGCATTGTCGCCATTTTGTGTCCTCTACGTATCAAACGCTCACCATTTAAGCCATAGTAAACACAAACTAATATACTTTCGTCTAAACGCCCTTTTACATGCCTCATAAAAAATGTACACCTCTTATCTGTTGGTATTTTGTTAATTTCACTGTTAATTATAAAAAAATATCCTAAAACAGCTAAAATTGATGCTGTTACAGTGCATTATGCTCATTTATATTGTATACTTAAAAATGTATAAAAGTTAACGAAAATATATTGGAAAACCCTTGAAGTAATAAGCTTATATCAATAATTTAAAGTTATTTAATTTATGCATTACGTGCATCTATGCTAAATTGATTTCATATGCCACACTATTATGCAGTGTGTTAAATAGATAGTCAAGTGTCTTTATAATGCTGATATAATTGAGTTGTAACTGTATAAATTATCTGAATTTCCACAAGTTATTTAGGCTTGCATCGGGTTAGAGGTGACTAAATAACTAAACATACCAATGACAAGACACTTTAACACCCCAACACTTTCCATTTGCAAAATTTCAAGAATAAATCTGATATGTTAGCTTAAACAAATTGCTATAATCTTAGCATTTACCATTCCAATACCACAAAAATTTGCTTGATGATTTTGATAGTAGGAGGTTTTCATTTGGTTACAGTACTTATCGCGATACTTTTGCCATTTGTCTGTGCTGCACTTATCCCATTGCTGTATAGGCGACTAAGGCATATAACACATCTTGGCTGGTTTGTTTTTTCTGTTCCATTCATCTTGTTTCTTTTACTTGCGCGCTATATTCCTCAAATTGCCGGAGGTAAAACATTTATCCATACATATGAGTGGATTCCCTCTTTTAATATAAATATTACAACATACCTAGATGGGCTCAGTATGATTTTTGGCTTACTGATTACAGGTGTAGGTAGTTTAGTCATTTTATATTCTATTTTTTATTTGTCAACGAAAGAATCTCTTCACCATTTTTACTGCTATTTATTACTATTCATGGGCGCTATGCTTGGCGTTGTTTTTTCAGATAACCTAATGGTATTATACACATTTTGGGAATTGACAAGTGTGTCATCATTCCTATTAATTGCATTTTGGCATCATAGAAAGGCATCACGTGCAGGTGCTAAAAAAGCAATGATGATCACAGTATTTGGCGGTCTCTCTATGCTTGCGGGTTTCCTGATGCTCTATGTAGCTGCTGATACATTTAGTATTCGGGACATTGTAGCTCATGTAGGGGTTATCCGTGATCATGCCCTATTTACTCCAGCATTAATCTTAATTTTACTAGGTGCTTTTACAAAATCTGCACAATTTCCATTTCATATTTGGCTACCTGATGCCATGGAAGCGCCAACACCAGTTAGTGCTTACTTACACTCAGCCACAATGGTAAAGGCAGGTATTTATTTAGTTGCCCGTTTTTCTCCAGTTTTTGGAGGAGAAGCGATTTGGTTTTGGCTAGTAAGTGTCATTGGTCTTGTTACACTTTTCTGGGGGTCATTTAATGCGGTTCGCCAAACGGATTTAAAGGCGCTATTAGCCTTTTCAACGGTAAGTCAGCTAGGCTTAATTATGAGTCTTTTCGGTCTAGGGTCTGTTGGTCATTACTATGGCTACACGAAAGACTCTATTGTATATACACAAGCAAGTTTTGCGGCATTGTTTCATCTCATCAACCACTCCACTTTTAAAGGAGCCTTATTCATGATGGTCGGGATTGTCGACCATGAAGTGGGGACGCGGGATATTCGCCGTTTAGGTGGCTTAATGTCCTTAATGCCTATCACATTTACAATCGCAGTCATTGGCAGCTTTTCAATGGCAGGATTACCACCATTTAATGGTTTCTTGAGTAAAGAAATGTTCTTTGCAGCGGTCTTGGCTATTCGCGATGTAGAGGCCTTTTCCATTGCTGATTTAGGGTTATTTTTCCCATTAGTAGCGTGGGTAGCCAGTATCTTTACCTTTGTCTACAGTTTGATTTTAATTAGTCGAACATTTTTGGGTAAACTACAGCCTGAGAAGATGGATAGAAAACCACATGAAGCTCCATTGGGTATGCTCCTATCACCAATTGTTTTGTGCCTGTTAGTAGTCGGTATCTTTTTCTTCCCAAACGTGTTAGGCCATTATATTTTAGAGCCTGCTATGGCAAGTATTTATCCTACATTCCCAACAACCTATGAATTAACACCACATATTTCTGCTTGGCATGGAATTAATGCGGAATTGTTAATGACATTAGGAGTCATTGTGCTTGGATTCATTTTATTCAAGACATTGAAAAGCTGGAAGCCGGTGTATCGAATTTTTTCACAAAAGTATACGTTTAATACGTACTACAATCGAATGATAGAAATAAGTGAGAGTGGTTCAGAGAAGCTTACTCGCAAATATATGACAGGTAATTTAACACATTATTTTGTCTATATATATGTATTTTTTGTTGCACTTATTGCTGGTTATTTTATTTGGTCAGACGCAATGACTTTTAATTTTGATATGGACTCTACCATTGAATCATACGAATTAATTCTTGTATTTGTTATGGTATTCGCTGCGGTTTGGATGATTTTTGCAAAGGGTCGTGTTACAGCTATGCTATTAAATGGCGTATTAGGCTATTCAATTGCCTTCTTCTTCGTCATTTTCCGCGCACCAGATTTAGCGCTAACACAATTAGTTGTAGAATCCGTAACAACTGCATTATTCCTTTTATGCTTTAAGTATTTACCTGATTTAATGCCTGAGGCACCTCGCAAAAGGGTGCAATGGTCTAAAGCCATGATTTCTATATTTGTCGGCGCAACAGTCACAATGGTTGGTCTAGCTGTTGTGCACTACGAGCAATTTGAGCCTGTTTCCAGTTATTTTAATGATGCCTACGAGTTGGCAGGTGGTTCAAATATTGTTAATACAATTTTAGGGGATTTTCGTGCCTTTGATACAATGCTTGAGGTTGTTGTGCTTCTTATTGCTGGCTTAGGGGTTTATACACTAACAAAGCTTAAGCCTCGAAAGGAGGAAGCAGATCATGAAAATTAATGATGTGATACTACGGACAGTCACTAAGGCAGTCGTCTTCATTATTTTAACACTTGGCGTGTATTTGTTCTTTGCAGGACATCATGCTCCAGGTGGTGGCTTTATTGGCGGCCTCGTGTTAGCTTCTGGCATTGTTTTATTGTATCTTGCTTACGATATAGAGACTGTGCATAAGGGAATGCCGTTTGACTTTAAAAAGGTTGCAGCTCTTGGTGTTTTGCTTGCGACAAGTACGGCAATAGGTTCTTTGTTTTTTGATGTACCATTTCTAACACAGGCCTATACGTATATAAATGTCCCGATTTTCGGGAAAATGGGTTTTTCAACCGTAACCATTTTTGAAGCAGGTGTAGCTTTAACGGTAGTTGGTGTTGTCGTGACAATAATTTTAAGCATAAGTGAGGATGAGTAGCTGATGGAATCTTTGATACTTGTTTTAGTAGGTATATTAGTAGCTGTTGCAACGTACTTAATCCTCTCTAAACAGTTATTACGTGTTATTTTAGGTACTGCTGTTTTATCACATGCTGCCCACTTGCTGATTCTAACAATGGGAGGTCTTAAAAAAGGGGATGTCCCATTATTAGGTGAATCAGAGGGGCCTTATACAGATGCATTACCGCAAGCCCTAATTCTAACAGCTATTGTTATTAGTTTTGCTGTGACTGCGTTTGTTCTCGTTTTAGGCTATCGAGCGTACAAAACAAATGGTTCAGGGAATCTTGATGAATTGAGGGGTACGCCGGATGAGTAATATGATTGTTTTACCATTAATAGTCCCAGTAATTACGGCTATTTTACTGGTGTTTTTAAAAGAGCATGTCTTTTTACAACGTATTATTAGTTTATTGACATTAAGCTTTATCGTTATTATTAGTGTTATTTTATTAGTAGAAATTCAAGAACAGGGGATCATGCGCATTGACTTTAGTGGCTGGGCACCGCCTTTTGGTATCTCATTTGTGGCAGATTCCTTCGCTACACTACTCGTGTTAGTGGCAAATCTTGTAGCGGTTATTTGTATGCTTTATGCAATTTTTACAATGGAATTAAGATATGAAAAAATGTATTTTTATCCGTTTACCTTACTTATGGTAGCTGGTGTTAACGGTTCATTTTTGACAGGAGATATCTTTAACTTATTTGTATGCTTTGAAGTGATGCTGCTGGCGTCATATGCCCTAATTAGCTTAGGTGGGGAAAAAATTCAGCTTCGAGAAGCATTAAAATATGTGCTTATTAATATTGTTGCATCTTGGATTTTCTTAGTGGCATTGGCTTTTCTTTATGGAACAGTCGGTACATTAAATATGGCCCATATTTCTGTGCGTGTGATGGAGGCAGGTGCTAATCCCCTTATTACAACAGTGGCACTCATTTTCTTAATCGTCTTTAGCTTAAAGGCCGGACTGTTATTATTCTTCTGGTTACCAGGCTCTTATAGTGTACCTCCCACAGCCATCGCTGCTTTATTTGCAGCCTTATTAACAAAGGTTGGGATTTATGCACTTGTAAGGACATTTACATTGCTTTTCCCAAATAATACGGAAGTCACACATATGGCACTTGGCATAATGGCCGGTATTACAATTGTAGCTGGTTGTATTGGTGCTCTTTCAGGGCGTGATGTTAGAACAATCGCTTCATATAATGTATTAATTGGTGTTGGGTTTATAGTAGCTGGCCTAGCAATGGGTACAGAGTCCGCCTTACAGGGTGTTGTCTATTATTTAATGCATGATATGGTGGCAAAGGCTATGCTATTTATAGCTGTCGGTATGATGATTTATGTAACTGGGGAAACGGTCATAGATAAAATGAGTGGGCTTATTCGGAACTATCCGTTCTTTGGCTGGCTATTCTTTTTAGCTATGTGTTCACTAGCGGGTATCCCGCCATTGAGTGGCTTTTTAGGAAAGGTTTTAATTGGACAGGGTGCTATAGAGGGCGGCAATTTTGTTCTATTAGGTCTAGGATTTTTCTCTAGTTTAATTGTTTTGTATTCATTACTGCGGATCTTTCTTTCCTCCTTTTTTGGCGAGACCATTATTAGCTTGGAGGATGAAAAGCCTTTACCCAAACGTGTGATACTGCCGTTAACTTTACTAGCTGCATGTACTATAAGTTTAGGAATCGGGGCTGAGAAATTGGCTCCCTTTGTCACCGATGCAGCAGAAACGTTATATACACCATCTATCTATATAGATGCTGTTCTTGATGGTGAACAATGGCAAGGTGAGGTGAATAAATAATGGCGATGCAGTTTATTTTAAATTTATTTATCGCAGCACTTTGGTTACTCTTGCAAGATGAAGTGACACCACAATTTTCAACGTTTTTAATGGGGTTTATCGTAGGAATGGGCATATTATATGCGATGCACCGCTTTTATGGCACTCAATTTTACTTGCGGCGAGTCTTTTCGATTATCAAGTTATTATGGCTATTTAATTGGGAGCTGTTTTTATCAAGCTATAGTGTATTAAAACAAATTACTACACCAAAGCTAAACATTACGCCTGGTATTTTCACTTATAAAACCGCACTCAAGGGAGATTGGGAGATTACGGCACTAGCATTACTGCTAACATTAACACCCGGTTCTGTCGTCATGGAAGTTTCTGAAGAGGGCGATGTCTTTTATATTCATGCCATGGACATCGAGCAGTCTAAGGATGCTGTCATTCGCTCTATTGGGAAATTTGAACAAGCAATAATGGAGGTGACACGTTAATGATAGAGAATATTTTACTTCTGGCTCTCGCCTTCTTTAGTATTTCCATCGCGCTGTCGTTATATCGGGTTATCCGTGGCCCATCTATGCCTGACCGAGCCATTGCTCTTGATACAATTGGTGTAAATCTTCTATCCGCTATTGCGATTGTTTCGATTATATTAAAAACAAAGGCTTATCTAGAAGCTATTCTTATATTAGGTATTTTAGCGTTTATTGGGACTATTGCCTTTACAAAATATATTGAAAGAGGTGTGATTGTTGAACGTAAATCAAATGATTGAATGGGCGGCAGTCACCCTAATTCTGATCGGTTCTATTGTGAGTGTTATTAGCGCATTTGGCATGATTCGTTTACCAGATGTTTATACGCGATCACATGCTGCTACCAAAAGCTCCACGTTATCCGTGTTAACTTGCTTATTAGGTACATTTATTTACTTTTGGGTGCACGATGGTTATGTTAGCGTCCGCTTAATTTTAGGTATTCTATTCGTCTTCGTTACAGCTCCAGTTGCCGGACATTTAATCTGTCGTGCGGCTTATCGTTCTCATGTTCCATTAGCAGAAGGCTCTGGCGAGGACGAATTAAAAGATAAATTATTTACGGAAAAAAAATAAGCACTAGACCTCCAAATGGGGGTCTTTTTTGTTTCCTTAGAAATTTTGAAGGGATAATTATTAAGTTTTCGGAAAATAGTAAAGGAAAGTGGAATTGAAAATAGTAAATTGACTAATCTGAAAATTTTGTATATAATATTTCATTTAAAATTTTCTTGTTTATCTTGATTATTATTTCAAAAGAGTATATCTTAATTAGCAGATAGTTTTTTTATTCTCTTATATGAATAAATATCCAATTTGCTATTTTTGAGAAATGTATTCTCATACACAATAACTTATAAATAAAAGGAGATGCTTAATAATGAAGAATAAATTATTCATGATGATTCTTGTACTAGCTATTGGCGTACTAGCAGCTTGTGGCGCTAAAGAGGATGACGCAAATAATTCTAATGCTGATAGTAGTACAGACAAACAAGTATTAAAAGTTGGTACTTCAGCAGACTATGCGCCATTTGAATATGTTGACGCAGCAAAAGGTGAGGAGATTATAGGATTTGATATTGATTTAATTAAATTGGTTGGGGAAAAAATAGGTGTAGACATGCAAGTGCAAGATATGGACTTCAACAGTCTTGTGCCAGCGTTACAAGCAGGGAAAATTGATGTAGTAATTTCTGGTATGACACCCAATCCTGAACGTGAAAAGGTAGTAGATTTTTCTGATCAATATAATGAAACAGAGCAGGTAATTATTGTTAAAAAAGATAGCGGTATTAAAAAGGAAGCTGATTTAGCTGGTAAAAAAGTCGGTGTGCAAACAGCCTCTATTCAAGAAAATTTAGGTAATGAAATTGCAAAAAAAGTGGATGTTTCAGTTGAAGGACGTACACGAATTCCTGAAATTATTCAAGATATGATGTCTAAGCGCTTAGACGCAGGTATTTTAGAGGGTGGCGTTGCGAAGGGTTATTTAAAAACAAATGATCAATTAGCAGCCTTCCCTGTAGAAGAACAGCCTGAGGATTTCAAAGCGATTGCTGTGCCAAAGGGTAGTAATCTAAAGGAAAAAATTAACAAAGCATTAAAAGAACTAGCTGAAGAAGGCAAAATCCAAGAGTTAGAAGAAAAATGGTTAGAAAAAGTTGAATAATACATGTATGCGATAGCTCCTATTTGAGCTATCGCTTATGCTTTTCAGTTCAATATAATACGCTTCGGCATGATTTCAAACAAATGCTGAATCAAGATGAAAAAGAAAGGAGGGAGCGCTGTGAACTTGGATTTTACAGCAATCGTTCCCTCTATTCCTTATATTTTAAAAGGGATAGGTGTTACACTCCAAATTGCAATTGGTGCATCCATTATTGGGTTTATCGTCGGTATATTACTAGCCTTATGTAAAATTGGAAAGGTAAAAGTTTTACGTTGGTTTGCTGATTTTTATACGTCGATTTTCCGTGGTACACCACTAGTATTACAATTATTAATTATTTATTATGCAGTACCACAATTATTAGATATTCAAATCGAGCCTATTCCAACGGCCATTATTGCATTTGGATTAAATTCAGGTGCTTATATTTCGGAAATTATTCGTGCAGGTATTAATGCAGTGGATAAAGGGCAAATGGAGGCAGCACAAGCCCTTGGCATTCCTTATGCAAAGATGATGAAGGATATTATTATTCCGCAGGCAGTAAAAAATATTTTGCCCTCTCTAGTTAATGAATTTATTACACTAAATAAAGAAACAGCAGTTGTCACAGTAATTAGTGCCCTTGATATAATGCGTCGTGCTTATATAGTAGGTGGTTCGACATATCGATATCTTGAGCCTTTACTATTTGCTGGTATTATCTATTACCTCATGACACTTGTTTTAACGTTCCTTGGTAAACGAATCGAGAAAGGAATGAGAAAAAGTGATTAAAATTGAAGATTTACACAAATCATATGGACAGAATGAAGTACTAAAAGGTATTTCAACCGAAGTTAAAGAAAAAGAAGTTATTGCTATTATCGGACCTTCGGGATCTGGTAAATCAACGTTCCTTCGTTGTCTAAACTTATTAGAAATCCCTACGAGTGGAAAGGTAACAATAGCTGGGGATGTTCTCACAGATAAAGGGACAAATATTATGAAGATACGGGAAGAAGTAGGGATGGTATTTCAGCATTTTCATCTTTTCCCACATAAAACAGTACTAGAAAATTTAACGTACGCTCCAATTAATGTAAAGGGAATGGATAAAGTAGTTGCGATACAAAATGCAGAAGAGTTACTTAAGAAAGTAGGTCTCTTCGAAAAGCGCCAAGAGTATCCCAACCGTTTATCTGGTGGACAAAAACAACGTGTTGCCATTGCCCGAGCGCTTGCCATGGATCCAAAGGTCATATTATTTGATGAACCAACCTCAGCACTTGATCCAGAAATGGTTAAAGAAGTATTGGCCGTTATGAAAAACCTAGCAGATAGTGGCATGACAATGTTAATTGTTACACATGAGATGGGCTTTGCACGTGAAGTTGCTGATCGCATACTTTTCTTAGATGGTGGCAAGCTCATTGAGGATGCCCCACCAGAGCAGTTTTTCACAGCTCCTTCAACACAGCGAGCAAAGGATTTCTTAGAAAAGGTTTTATAAATAAACAAACAAACGCATTAAGCTCTCTTCGAGAAGGGAACTTACTGCGTTTTTTATTCAGAACGCAAAAGTATAAGGTTATCCCCCTATTATGATGTAATTACATAATTATGAAATTATCCCCATACTATATCATGTGTAAGTTAGCTACGAATAGAAAAAACGCGCATGATTTCCTTTAAAGGGTGTCGGGGTATGGTTGGATTTTGTGCATTCTATGTAATTAAAGTGCATATACTTACAATCAATTTGTTTTTTGCTTATAATAGGGAAGTCAGAATTTTTTTCTGAAAAAAAGTAGCCGCAAAGTGAGCGATTGCGATTGAAAAAATTATTATATGGTGTTTTTTTCGTTGTTTTTATAGTCATTTTTTTGTACGTAAACAATCACTGGCTAGTCGTTAGTAAGCATGTGTTCGAATCAGAAAAGGTGCCTGCCAGCTTTGATGGGCTACGCATTGTACAAGTATCGGATTTACATGATGCCCTCTTTGGTAATAATCAGGAAAAGCTGATTGCTAAAGTTAAGGAGACAAATCCTGACTATATTTTTATCACAGGTGATGTGATTGATAGCAATCGCTATGATTTAAACCAAAGTCTACAGGCAGTTAAGGGACTAGTAGACATTACGGACGTTTATTATGTACTAGGAAACCATGAAGTAGCGACGAATAAGGTAAGTGAAATTTATGAGGCGCTATCATCGTTAGGGGTACATATACTGGCCAATGAATCGACCGTCTTAGAGCGCGACGGGGAGCGCTTGGCGATTGTTGGGATAGAAGATCCGTTAATGGGTAGATCAACCGAAGACATGTTGGAGTTGGCTACAGCCTATTTACCAGATGATATGTTTAAGATGTTACTGGCGCATCGACCTGAAGTGTTTAATACGTATGTAAATGATGGCATAGACTTAGTATTTTCTGGGCATGCACATGGAGGGCAAGTTCGTATTCCAGGACTTGGAGGACTTGTTGCCCCAGGACAAGGGCTGTTTCCGAAATATACGGCTGGTGTCTACGATGAAGGAATCACTAAAATGGTGGTTAGTCGTGGCTTAGGCAATAGCTCGGTACCATACCGCATTTTTAATCTTCCAGAGATTGTTGTGATGGATTTAAAGAAAAAATAAGCACTGTGTAAAAATTAAAATTTACGCAGTGCTTTCAATTTGTTTTCGTTCTAGACGTTTGACAAGGTAAATGCTTATTTCATACAGAATAATCATTGGGATTAATACGAGGAGTTGGCTAATAAAGTCGGGCGGTGTAATGACAGCGGAGCATATACCCATTACGATATAGGACCATCCCCGTATTTTTCTCATGGATTCAGCACTCAGTACCCCGATAGCTGATAAAAATAGGGCAACGATCGGTAATTCAAATAATAGCCCAAGCGGTACTGTAGTCATAATTAAAAAATGCATATATTCACTAGCGGATACCATGACATCAAAATTGGTAGCACCTATGCCGACTAAAAACGAATAGCTTAGCGGGTTTACTACAAAATAGCCAAAAGCGATTCCTAATAAGAACAGTGCCAGCATAACGGGTGCATAGAGTCCTAAAAATCGACTTTCCGTTTCCTTTAGCCCTGGTTTTACAAAACTCCACAGAAAATGAACAAGAAAAGGCATGGCAAGACCAAATGATAAGGTAGTTGAAATGGTCATATAAAATTTAACGACCTCAAGTGGTCCTAAAATAATAAGAGAATGACCACGAGTTACAAAGGGAAACCAAATATTAATAGTAGAAAAAACAACAATAAAAAAAAGAATAAAAACAGTTAGCCCTTTTATTATTTGTTTACGTAAATCCGAAAGATGTTCCAATAATGAGGTAACAGGTATAATAGGCTCTTCTGCTACTTGTTGATCTTCCATTTTTACTGCTTGTATTTCAACTAAAGCCTCCATAGGTAACGGAGGCTCAGCTTGTGGTTTATCAAGAGGGCTTAAAAACTTTCTTTTTCCATCCTCATAAGGATCCATAGGAAACCCTCCTACGAAACATCAGATTTTTTTTCGACCTTTTTCACAGAATCATCATCATCTTCCATCAGCCCTTTGGTAGATTTTTTGAATTCTGCAAAAGTTTTACCTACCGCACCGCCGATTTCCGGTAATTTTCTCGGCCCAAAAACAATTAATACAATAACTAAAATAATGACTAATCCAGGTACTCCAATTGCTCCAAGACCACCCATATGCCTTGCCTCCTTAAAATAAAATTATTAGATTAAAAAATTAAACTAAGGAACCACCTGATTGACTATATTTTATGACACCTTCTGCACAACGATAGGCTAGTGCTCCCAATGTTCCAGTCGGATTGTAGCCGCTATTATGTGCAAAGTTTCCAGCGCTTACAGCGAAGAGATTATCAACATCCCAGTGCTGTAAGTAATTATTCACGACACCTTGCTCTGGCGTTAAACTCATAACAGTCCCGCCAGTGTTATGCGTTGTTTGGTAAGGAACGATATTATAATCGGTAATTTCAGCATTTGGCACGATTGTTTTTGCGCCCATTTGCTTCATAATGTCTGCTGCACGCGCAGAAATAAATTTATGAAGTGCACGATCCTGATCCGTAAAGTTGTACGTTAGTTGCATTAATGGAAGACCGTATGCATCCTTGTAGGTTGGATCTAATGTTAAATAATTTTGCTTATGTGGCATGGATGCGCCTTGCGCACCAATCCCGAATGAACGTGTATAGTAATGAATAGATTGCTTTTTAAATTCTGGTCCCCATGTAGGTGTATCGGGAGGAGTTGGATTTGACCCAATTGGTCGTGTCCCTGTTTGTGTAAGAGCAATGTTCCCACCATGAATAAAATCTAAATCACTATGGTCGAAATTGTCGCCATTATAATCGTCTACACACATACCTAAAGAGCCTGCTCCCATAAATGTATTGTATTGTTCGTCAAAGAAACCAACAGCCCCAGGTAAGATTTGATAACAATAATTTCGCCCAAGTGTCCCTTTGCCAGTAGTTGGATCATATCTTTCACCTATGTCAGAGACCATTAGAAGCTTGGCATTATTAAAGACGTAACTAGTTAAAACGACAGCGTTGGCAGGCTGAATAAATTCTTCTCCTGATACAGTATCGATATATCTTACACCAGTAACTTTATTGCCCTGTTTTAAAATTTCAACAACGTTTGAATTGTAACGTAAATCAAAATTACCTGTTTTTAATGCAGTAGGAACAACTGTAATTTCTGCTGAGGATTTTGCGCCATATTCACAACCGAAACGTTCGCAGAAACCACAATATTGGCAAGCGTTAATCGTTTCACCATCAGGGTTTTTATAAACCTCAGAGACGTTTGCTGATGGTACCATGTAAGGTGTTAGCTTTAAGTCCTGTGCCGCCTTTTCAAATTGCATAAGCATAGGAGTTTTCTTCATAGGTCCGGTTGGATAAGGGTTTGAACGTTTTCCACTAAATGTATTTTTATCATCTCCCGAAATGCCAGCTGTTTTTTCAAACTTGTCCATATAAGGCTCAAGTTGATCATAAGTTAATCCCCAATCCTGAATGAGATATTCTGGCCCAAGCTTGTTTGGACCATAATGTTTATCTGTTAGCGTTTTTATTTGGAAATCATAGGGTAAAAAACGGAACGTCATTCCATTCCAATGTGTTCCTGACCCTCCCAGCCCCTCTCCAAGTAGAAAGGAACCTAACTGGCGCATTGGTAATGCCTTCATATTACGATCATTTCGAAAAGTAACTGTTTCTTTGGACAGATTTTGCATTAAATCATAACGAATGGCATAACGGTATTCATCATGAACGTTTAAATAATCTTCAGTACCACGCTTTTGTCCTCGCTCTAAACCTACTACCTTTAAACCGGCTTTCGCACATTCAGCAGCAACGATACCACCTGTCCAGCCTACACCAACTGTTACAACGTCTACACTTGGTAATGTTTTGGCCATGTTTTACCCCCCTTAGTGGTTGCCCAAAGATTTAGGCTCAATTTTTTGGAATTTCGAATCTTCAATTTGTGATATATAAGCCATTTGGTGGCCAGGGAAGTTCTTCATGCGCCAGCCCTCCATATTACGATTCCCTCCGTACATTGGGTCCGAATAGGCGCCCTCTAATGTAGCAGCTCGTAGCAGTGTAAAGAAGAATGCTGATTGCACACCGACCATTTCAACTTCCCCCTTTTGAAAGGCTGTTAAAATTTCGTCAATCTGTTTACCATCCAAATCGTTGAAGCTTTTTTTATAACGCTTTTGAGCTTCATCTTCCATTTTTTGAATACCTTGTCTGAAAATCTCAGCTCGTGTTAGGCGGCTTTGATAGCCTTGAGTAGGGGTACCTACATCAAAGGGGCCTTGCATATATTCTTTAGAATTACTACCATAATTTCCTGCTAATTGGTGATCGATAAAATAAGGGACATCTAATCCTATAGCACCTGGACCTAAGTCATCTTCTGGAAAAATACGTTCTGTTGCCTTTGATAAAATACTAAAATCTCTTTCATTTCTAAAAAACATTTTTGCTTTCGGCGAACCAAGAGCCTCATTCGTAGTACCGTGTCCACCATGCTCCAGAGTAGAAGTACCTTTACCATTGATGTTGTAGCCTACTAGTCCTCCAATTAATCCACCACCGACTAATGTACCAGCAGCAATACCAGTTGTCTTTAAAAAGTCTCGACGTGAAACATTGTTCTTGTCTGAACTCATAGTAATCCTCCCCTCAAATTTTTGAATCTATCCTAATTCTAATAATCAGCAAAAAATATGAATTATAATCAATTTCTGTTGGAAAAAGTTTTAATTTCATCCATTAAAGCCAATGAATTTTGTCAATCAATAGCGAAAGATACCGATAACTTAGAAAAATGTAGAAAATTGTTAGCACTATAACAATAGGGAAAATGGTATTATTATACATTAATTAATCTTATTGGAAAAGTTTTGTTGACTTCTTCTTTTGCTGACTTTACTCTGAAAGTAATGCATAAATAACTGAATTTTATAGCTAAAAATGGAAGAAGTGAGAATAAGGAAATGTGGATAAAAGGAATTGGCGGTAAATTAGTCGTTGCAATTATTGCTCTTGTATTTGTGACGTGTGGAACGCTGGGACTGTCTACTTGGATAAATAGTACTAAGGCAATGAATGAACAAGTGGAAACAAACTTGGTTTCTAGAGCTGGGGATGTTTCACAATACATAGAAGAACATTTTCAATTAACATTAGTAGAGGTTGAGGCAATAGCAGAGCAAGAGGCTGTACGTAGTATGGATTTTGAAAAGCAAAAACAATATTTATCGAAACGTCTTGCGGATAATAAAAACTACCTTGGCTTTGGTATTATTAAAGCTGATGGAGTAGCCCATTATTTGGATGATACAACTGCTGATTTAGGTGATCGTGATTATGTAAAGGAAGGCTTTACGGGTAATTCAGTTATGTCTGAAATTACGATTAGCCGCGTAACTGGTGAACCTGTTATTTTAATTGTGTCTCCAATCGACACTGTGTCAGGTGAGAAAGCATTATTACTAGCCCGTATAGATGGTTATTATTTATCCAATATTGTCGAGGATATTAAAGTTGGAAACCGTGGGTACGCATTTATGTTAGACGCTAACGGAACCATCATTGGACATAATAATCACTCCTATGTGAAAGAGCAAAATAACCCCATTAAGGAAGCGGAAGAAACAGGTGTAATGACTGGTAGAGCATTGGCTGCTAAAGAGATGATTGCAAATAAAAGTGGTTATTTTTCTTTTGAAACAGAGGATGCAGGTACTAACTTGATGGGCTACCATACGCTTGATAATGGTTGGAAAATGGGAGTTGTAGCTTTAGAAAATGAGATGTTTTCAGGGCTTTCTAAGCTCAAGACGAACTTTATTGTCACAACTATTATTGTCTCATTATTAGGGCTAATCATTTCGTTTGCTATTTCACGATCTGTTAGTAGACCGCTTCGTCATGTTCTTCGCATTAGTGAAGGCTTATCAGAGGGTGACTTTACACAAGAGATTCCTGAAAAATATTTAAAACGCATTGATGAGATGGGGACAATGTCGCGTGCATTGGATCGCATGACTGATAATATGCGGGAAATGATAGCAAAGGTGAGCCATGAAGCTACTACTGTGAATGAAGCTTCTTGTGACTTAATGGGAGATGTCATGGCTGTAACAAAACATTCTGAACAAATAGCAGGTGCCATAAATGAAGTAGATAGAGGAGCACAAAGCCAAACCGTGATGGCAGAGGAAAGTGCATCTGCTATGGAGCAAATGGCTTTAGGGATACAAAATGTAGCTGAAGTAGCCTCAACCATTGCTTCAAATACAGATTTTATTTCCCAGAAAATTAGTGAAAGTAATCATGCTGTCCAACAATCAATTTGTCGGATGAATGAAATTCAGGAAGGGACTACTGCTGAGCTGATGATTATTCATAAATTAGAAAAGGAGTCTGAGGAAATAAACTTAATTTCTAATATGATTACAGCTATTTCTGAACAAACAAATTTATTAGCACTTAATGCATCTATTGAAGCTGCACGAGCTGGAGATGCAGGTAAGGGCTTTGCAGTTGTGGCAGAAGAGGTTCGCAAGCTATCAGAGCAAACAGCCGAGTCTGCTACTAAAATTAATGTGTTAATTGAACGAGTTCAATCGTACACCTTAGAAGTCGTGAAGGCAGCAGAATCAGGTGAAGATAACGTGGAACGCGGATTAGCATCCATTGAGGCAGTGGGCGAACGCTTTGAGGAAATAGTTCGAGCTGTTGGGGAAATAGCTGGCCAAGTTGAAGAAATGAATGCTTCAGCTGAACAAATGTCTGCCAATACTGAGGAAGTTTCAGCTTCTATGGAAGAAATGGCTGCCACTGCACATGCTGCAAGTGATTATGTACATGAGGTAACAGATGCCACAACAGAACAGTTAAAAACAGTTACAACGATGAATAATCAAACTGAAAAACTGTCAGAAATGGCGAAACGTTTATATGAGGCCATTCAAACATTTAAATATTAAAGAAGAGGAGCTGTCCAATTTTGGCAGCTCCTCTTTGGTTAGCGGGCTTAAATGTTTTGTATAGCTTCTAAAAGTTCTTCTTTAGAAATAATACATTCACCGCCTCCTTGTACCATTTGATCGCTTCCACCACCCTTACCATTAATGAGCGGTAATGCCTTTTCAGCAATAGCCTTCATGCTTTTAGATACATTTTTCCCTCTAGCTGCAACGAACTGTAGCTTGCCTTCACTTTCAGAAACAAGCAAAGTGATCATGTCGTCATGTTCAGAAACAATGGTACGAGCTAATTTTTGTAGTTCTTGCATAGTTCGTTGTTGAAAAGCAGCCGTCACAAGATTTCCGCTATTTGAAACGAGTGCTTTTGCTTCGTAGGTTAATAGCTCCTCTTTGGCTGCAACAAGTGCTCTTTCTGTATGTTTCTGAGCGCTTAGTATTTTAGTGAGGGCTGTAGCAGCTTCTACTTCAGGAACGCTTAGCTGGCGAGCTACATCGCCTAATACTTTTTTACGCATAGCAAGTTCATGCAAAACACGTTGTCCACAAACAAATGATACGCGAACATTGCCCTTCATTTTTTCAGTACCTAGAATTTTTATGGCATTGACCTGCCCAGTAGATGTTGGATGAGTGCCACCACAGCCGTTGTAATCATAGTTAGGAATGATAACAAGTCGAATATCTCCGGCCACTGCAACCTCTTTACGCAGATGATAATGGACCAGTTCATTTTCTGTAATCCATGTAGTTTCAATTGGACGATTTTCCAAAATGACTTCATTAGCTCGTGCTTCGGCTGCAGCAAGCTGTTGTTCCGTCAAAGTATCGACAGCAATATCAATTGTGACGTGCTCGCTTCCTAGATGAAAACTAACCGTCTGAGCATCAAAAAGTTCTACAAATGCGGCTGTTAAAATATGCTGACCAGCATGTTGCTGCATATGGTCGAATCGTCTAGACCAATTTAATGTGCCGTGCACAATGCCTTTCAACTCCGATATATCACCCTGCATGTAATGACGAATCTCTTCTCCGTTTTTCTCTACATCTATGACGTCAATTCCATTCAATGTTCCAGTATCATGGGGTTGTCCTCCGCCAGTTGGATAAAATGCAGTATTAGATAATACAACATAATGACGACCTAATTCGTCGATTTCTTTACTAACAATATGAGCATCAAACTCACGTAACATAACGTCCTGATAATATAATAAATTTTTCAAGAAAAAGCCTCCTTTTATGTAGATACGGTTTATGCAGGGTTGATTCCATTTTATTTTGGCATAATTACTTACAGGTGTATATGGCTTTTCTAGTTGACCCATGCTGAAATTGATTTAATATAGAAAGGAACAGCTAAAGATAAAGGAGCTAGTATGATGGAAATTACACAATTCTCAATGGAAGAAATTTTAGACCCAACCAATATTATGGAAGGGAAGCGGTACGAATTTATTTTAGATATTGAAATTGATGAAGAAGATGAGCTATATCACGAAGCAGGTATTGAAATTCGTGTTCTCATTGGTGAAAAGGCAGAGGAGCCCTATATTTTAAACTACTTCATAATGGAAAAGGCAGAGGGTGAATACTTAGATTTTGCTCTAGAGGATGATGAGCTAGAAGAAATTTTAGTATTTTGTAAAGAGGAAATAGCAAAGGCATAGAACGAAACAGGTAGAGAGTATATTCTTTACCTGTTTTTTTATTTGATGAAGTAGAGGCCTTTATCTTCCAAAATGCTTTATGGACAATGGATTTATGTTGGTGTGATTAACATCGCACTAATCAAAAATCTGGGGTGAAGGGACGGACTTAAGGATAATGTAAGCTTATTGATATATTCTCGTAGAGTGAGGGAATTAAACTGAGTTTTAGGTTTCATCAATTCGGGCAATTTAAATAGAGAGGTGCTTATCTATGTCAACTTACACGCAATCCATTCTTATTGCATTTTTTATAACGATTATTTTATCATTTGTTCTTTTTATTCCATGGCTTATTTATACGTATCGAAAATATAGTTATTTGTCTATGTCTAAAACCATTATTATGTTCTCCTTTATTTTTTACTTTTTATCTGCACTTTGTTTAGTATTACTTCCGTTCCCATCTACAAGGGATACTTGCTCACTTCAATCGCCAGATACAGTCCATACAAATTTACGACTATTTCAATTTATTGAGGATATTTTAAAGGGTAGTGGTGTTGTCTTAACCAGTCCATCGACATGGCTTGTTATCACGAAACAGCAAGCATTTTATCAAGCGTTTTTTAATTTCTTATTATTGATGCCATTTGGTGTGTACTTACGATATTTTCTTCAAGAAAGAAGGTACTGGAAACGTGCATTTTTATTAAGCTTTTTGCTAACATTGTTTTATGAGATCACACAAAGAACAGGTATTTATGGCATTTTTAATTGTGCCTATCGCATATTTGATGTGGATGATTTATTGCTAAACAGCGTAGGTGCATTACTAGGTTTCTTTTTAGCTCCTATCGTGTGGGCACTATTTCCTTCTCATGAAGAAGTCGAGGCTAAAGCTGCTGAAATGGAAAAAAGTGATATTGTAAAACCAATATCTGTTTTACTGGCATTAGTCATTGATTTATTTATAGTTCAGGTGATTTGGTTCATTATTGGCACTCTAACTGGGTATAGTGGCACTTTCGAATTCTTAGTCATTATTGCACTATATATGGCCATCTTTGGCTTCATACCAAGTTTAATGAATGGTGCAACGTTGGGTATGAAAATTATGCGCTTTACAATGGTCAATAAGAAAGGCAAAAGTATTGTAAGACAATCCTGGAAACGCTGTATAGCAATTGTTGCTACAGTATTGCTATCTGAGGCCATTACAACGGTCGGTAACATTCAATTAGATATGGATTCACCATTCTATGTTCTGCAAATTGTCATTTCTTTACTAGCCTCATTAGGAGGTTTTGCACTTACAATGATAATAGCTATTCATGTTATACGCGTCATTGTAAGCGGAGGAAAGCGTCGTTTGTATATCGATCAATATGCTGATTTGATGGCAACAAAGAAAAAATAAGGGGGCAAGTGGAATGAAATACGTCATCATTGGGGGAGATGCTGCAGGTATGTCTGCAGCTATGGAGATCTATCGTAATGTACCAGGAGCGGAAATAACGACTTTAGAACGTGGTTTTATTTATTCATATGGACAATGTGGATTGCCGTATGTTGTAGATGGTCGTATTTCATCAACCAAACGCTTGATTGCAAGAGATGTTGAAACTTTTCGGGGTAAATATGGCATCGATGCACGAGTAGGCTATGAGGTGGAAAAGGTAGATATAGAGAATAAGGTTGTTTCAGGTATACAGGCAAGTGGCGAAGTATTCGAGATTTCCTATGATAAGCTGCTTATAGCAACAGGGGCCGACCCAGTTGTACCTGTCAGAAGTGGAGTCAATCTAGAAGGAATCCACACCGTCAAAACAATCCCTCAGTTAGAAGATTTAATGGCTGATTTAACACCTGATATTGAACAGGTAACTATTATCGGCGGGGGCTATATCGGATTAGAAATGGCTGAAACATTACAAACCTGTGGGAAAAAGGTAAGACTTGTTCAACGAGGAAGCCATGTGGCAAAGATTTTAGATGAAGAACTTGCTCAACATGTTCATGAAGAAGCAAAAAAGAACAATGTAGAGCTTTTATTAAATACAGATGTAGAAGCATTTGAAGGAAATAAACGAGTTGAACGGGTCATCACAAATAATGGCATCTTAGAAACAGATTTAGTCATTGTTGCATCAGGTATTAGACCAAATACAAAGTTTTTAGAAGGCACTGGTATAGCTTTTGCAAAAAATGGGGCAATTATCGTCAATCGTCATTTAGAAACTTCCGTAGAGAATGTTTATGCGGCAGGAGATTGTGCCACTCATTTTAACATTGTGAAGGAGCGTATAGATTATATTCCTTTGGGAACAACTGCCAATAAACAGGGCAGGCTAGCAGGACTTAATATGTCTGGAAAGTTTGCACCGTTTAGAGGGATTGTCGGGACATCTATTTTAAAATTTTTCAACTTAACAATTGCTACAACTGGTATAAATGAACGCCATGCAAAAGAGCTTGGCTTTGATTACGAGGCCTTTAAATTATCAGCTCGCCATATTGCGGGCTATTATCCAGGTGCACAACGTATGTATATTAAGGTAGTTGTACGTAAACGAGATCAGTTGCTATTGGGTGCACAAATTGTTGGGCCAGCTGGTGTTGATAAGCGTATTGATGTGTTTGCAACGGCATTGTATAGTAAAATGACATTACCTGATTTGCTAGACTTAGATTTAGCTTATGCACCACCATTTAACGGTGTGTGGGATCCTTTACAGCAGGTAGCGAGAATGAATGGACGTTTATAAATAGGAGGTATAGAGCAATGAGTATTTATGATATTAACGTGACTTTAGAAGATGGTACTGACTATAGCCTAGAGCGATATAAAGGGAAGCCAATGTTAATTGTCAATACTGCTTCAAAATGTGGCTTTACACCACAATTCGAAGAATTAGAAGGTCTCTTTGAAAAATATCAGGATGAAGGTCTTGTTGTACTAGGTTTCCCGTCCAATCAATTCAAGCAAGAGCTGGCCACTGCTGAAGAAGCTGCTTCACAATGTCGGCTGGAATATGGGGTAACCTTCCCGATGCATAAAATCGTTAAGGTGAATGGTAAGGAAGCGCATCCGATTTTTGATTATCTCACTTCTCATTCTAAAGGGTTTTTAGGCAACAGCATTAAATGGAATTTCACCAAATTCTTAGTGAATCGAGATGGCGAGGTTGTTGGACGCTACGCATCGGCAGATAAACCAAGTAGTTTTGAAGATGATATTAAAAAAGTTTTAGCATAATAGTTAGAAGGATTCATGCACAGACTGTGTATGAATCTTTTTTTATTAATTAAAGCAGTAAAAACACGTTCATTGATTGAGAATAGATGATTTAAGGTTGCTGTAAGCTTACGACAATTTTGCTGTAAGTTTGAGGGCGTATACTAAAGTCAGAAAGAAGAGGAGGAGCGTATATGACGCCATTATTAAAGGTACAAAACGTTGAGAAAACATACGGCAAGGGCGCTAATACTTTTACAGCGTTATCTAATATATCATTTGAAGTAAAAAAAGGTGAATTTGTGGGCGTAATGGGTCCTTCAGGGGCTGGGAAATCTACGCTTCTCAATGTGTTAGCTACAATCGATACACCAACGACTGGTGAAATAATTATCGGTGATACGAACTTAGCACGTATGAAAGATGCTGAATTAGCGGATTTTCGTCGTGATAACTTAGGATTTATATTCCAAGACTATAACTTACTTGATTCTTTGACAGTACGAGAAAATATAGTTTTGCCACTGGCTATTGCAAAGATGCCAACAAAGGCTATTAGCGCTAGAGTCGACCGTATTGCTTCATTGTTCGGCATTAGTGATTTACTAGATAAATATCCTTATCAAATATCGGGTGGACAAAAACAACGTACAGCTTCGTCACGCGCGTTAGTAACAGAGCCAAAATTAATCTTTGCTGATGAGCCTACGGGTGCACTTGATTCAAAATCAGCAACTGATTTGCTGGAAAGCTTAAGTGACTTAAATCAATCTCAGGCAGCTACCATTATGATGGTTACCCATGATGCTTTTGCAGCGAGTTTCTGTCAGCGAATACTATTTATTCAGGATGGGCAGTTATCCAAGGAAATTCATCGTGGGACTCTAACAAGGAAACAATTTTTCCAAGAGATCTTACAGGTGCTGTCAAGCATCGGGGGTGGAGTAAATGACGTTATTTAGTTTAGCGCGTAAAAATATTCAGCGTAATTTGTCCAACTATTTTTTATATATTGCCTCGATGGTATTTAGTATCGTCATTTATTTTACATTTGTGACATTGAAATATAATGATGATCTTTCAGCCTTAAAACAATCCTCTCAGCAAATTAAAGGGTTGATGAGTGCATCGTCTGTAGTCTTATTGTTCTTCATTGTCATCTTTATGGCATATTCGAATTCATTTTTTATGAAGAAACGAAAAAAGGAAGTAGCACTCTATTCACTATTAGGCGTGCGAAAGCAAAAGATCGGCCTCTTGCTCTTCTTTGAGAATCTAGTCATTGGGTTAGTCTCTCTAGTATTGGGGATCGTTTTAGGATTCTTTATGTCACAAGGATTGTTAATGATATTAGTCCGACTCATGGGGTATGAAATTGTTGGAAACCTGACATTTTCGATAGAGGCACTGGTGAATACAACAGTCATTTTTACAGTATTGTTTTTATTCACGTCGTTACAAGGCTATCGTGTTATTTATCAATTCAAATTGATTGACTTATTTCATGCAGAAAAACAGGGTGAACAAATTCCCCGTGCCTCTTTAGTAGCTGCGGTTTTAGGAACTGCACTCATCGCATTTGGATATTATACAGCTGCGTCTGATATGTTTACGAGTGAAATTTGGCGATTCTTCACGGTTTTAGGTACGCCACTAATGGTCATTGGCGTAACGATCGTGGGGACATATCTTTTATTCCATAGTGTAAGTGTTTTTGTGTTAACAGCTTTAAAAAGAGCCACATCTTGGTCTTGGAAAGGTTTAAATTTAATTGGGGTTTCTCAGTTATTGTATCGTATTCGCGCAAATGCTAAATCATTGTCGATTATTGCCATTTTAAGTGCCACGACAATTACAGCAGGCGGTGGCGTTTTCGGTATGTATTATAATGCAGAAGCAACTGTACGTCAGATGCTGCCAAATACATTTATGTGGAAAGGCGATCCCGTTGATTTTTCACAGAAAGACGTTATCTATAATGAATCACTGTCTGTGAAAAACTTACGTGTCGATAATGAATTTTCATTTTTCGAATATACATTACTTAAGGAATCTGATTATAATCGTTTAGCAAAATTACAAGGTAAGGATCAAAACTTGCATATTGCTGATGGATCGACGGTGTTGCTGGATGCCGCATATGATGAAAGATTTTCGCATGATTTTACTGGGGAAAACTTTAAGTTAAAGAATGGTGATTCTTTCCATGTAGAAAAAATGTACACAGAGAGCGTTCTAAACTTTATTCCTGCGGGAACGGTACTTGTCGTGAATGATCAAGAGTTTGCTGCGACTAATGCAGAAGAGATAAAGATGCAGGCTATTGGATTAGACAATGATTTGAAACAACAGGTCGTTTCACAAGACATTATCAAGCAATTGTCGACAGAACAACAAGAATCCTTCTCTAGTGTTCCTCAAAGCTATGAGGATAGTATAGCAACTGTAGGAGCATTACTGTTTGTGGGTAGCTTCCTTGGACTAGTTTTTCTAGCGGCAACCGGTAGTATAATTTATTTCAAAATTTTAACGGAAGCTGAGGAAGATCAGGCGAAATATGCGATTTTAAATAAAATTGGTGTCAACAGTAAGCAAATCTTAAAGACTGTAGCAGGACAAGTAGCTGTTATCTTTAGTGCACCACTTATCGTAGGTATTGTGCATAGTGCATTTGCGTTACTAGCATTTTCACAGTTATTTGGTATGAATATTACGAAGCCAGTAATATTATGGATGATTGCATATTCAGCTATTTACTTCATCTATTATATTTTTACTGTACGTTCGTTCTACAAAATTGTAAGACAGGGGAATTAATATGAAAAAAGTATTTTTTGGAATAGGTGCATTGCTTATCTTATTTGTAGCAGGGTTAGTTGTATTGATGACTGTAGACTTTAACCGTTTAAATAAAGACACTTACTATGTCCATATCACGGCTGATGGTGAGGTAGAGGAGTATAAGGCAAGTAACGGTGAAATTTTTAAAATGTATTGGTATGAGCTTCCTGCCTACAATAAAAATGGCAAAGAAAAGACATTAAAGTTCTCAGCTCATAAAAATTTACGCCATGATGCTTATTTAAAGCTTTATGTTAAAAAAGAGACGGAAGTCACTTCCTATGATGAGGTGAAATTCCACGAGGTACCTAATAAAGCGCAAGATCAAATGAAATAGCTAAAAGGAGCATTCACTAGTCAAACTAGTGCTGCTCCTTTTTTAAATTAATGGAAACGATTGTACCCTTTCCTTTTTCAGAGGTTATAGTAACAAAGCCTCCATGGGCCTCAATAATATCTCTAGCAATGGCGGTCCCTAAGCCAGTACCAGCCGTATTGTCGGTATTGGTGCCGCGGTAATAGCGCTCAAAAATATGCTCTAAATCCTCTGAGGAGATACCCTTTCCATTATCTTCTATCGTAATGGAATCTTTATCGACAGACACATGGACAGATACATCAGGTGTATTATGAAGCAGGGCGTTGTGTAAAAAGTTTATGATCGCTCTGTGCATAAAATGTTCGTCAATGAGCTGGTGATGGTTCTCTGAGATTGCTTCAAAGTCTATATTGGCAAGTTCAAACTGTGGTGTATTTAATGTATCAATTACAATTTCCCGAATAAATGGCACCATGTTCACTTCTTTTAAAGTGAGCGGGAGCTGCTGATGTCTTAAGCGCATCGTTAAATTTAAGTCATCAAGCAGATTTTGCATATGCAATGACTGTTTCTCGATAATTTGTGCATACTCGGCCTTTTCTTGAGAGGTGAGTGTCTCGTCATCTAAAAGCTCTGCATATCCCCGAATAGAGGCAAGCGGTGTTTTCATATCATGAGAGACATTGCTAATCCATTCCTCGCGCATCAGTTCAAGACGCTTGCGTTCCTGCTCATGTGCAGCGAGTTCCCTGGATACTTCATTTAAATTTTCAAAAACAGTTTTATATACACCACCAGGCGTTTTAACTGGCTGATGCTCATGATTTTTTAAATGACGAATGCGTTCGATCAAGGCATAGAGAGGCGTCGTTAGCGTACGACCAAATAGCCAGCCGACCAATGCAGCGACTATTAAATCAGCAATAACAATGAATAACCCGAATTTACCAACAAACTGTAAAAAAGAGGTGCCAGAAATATGCATGACTAATCTCTCAACTTCACTCCCTTTTACACCAACTAGATAACTAATCTCATCCTTGACTCCTACATAAACCGTCGTATCAGCATCAAATTCTTTATATTTGTACACTTGTATCAAATCAACGGGTGCGTAATGGGAAGGTGCTTCCTCTGGGGCAAAATGAGAATCAATGACTTGACCATTCACATCAAGTAATTGAATCCAAGCATTTCGCATATGCAACTGTTCTAGTCCTTCTGCACTTATGGAGGTTTCGCCATTTTCTATTTCAATGTACTGCTGAAAATTCCGTACGAAGTCCTCTTCTTTCGATTCAGTCGCTCTATCAGAATCATTATTAAGTTTATACGACAGGAGACCAATGAGAATGGCCGTATTGACGAAAATAACGATGATCACAATGGATAGAACAGAAAAGAGAAAGCGAGCAGTCAATTTCCACTTCATTCTTGCGCCTCTTTTGGTATGATAAACTTATACCCAAGACCTTTTACAGTGGTGATAAAAATAGGTTTAGAGGCATCCTGCTCAATTTTTTCTCGCAAACGTCGAATATGCACCATGACAGTATTATCAGAACCGAAAAAATCTTCTCCCCAAACACGCTCAAAAAGGGTTTCTTTACTTAAAATGCGATGAGGATTGTGCATAAAACATGCCATTAAACCAATTTCCTTAGCTGTTAACTCCAATAAAATCCCATCCTTGTGGACTTCTGTTTCGTCAGCGTTTAGCTGGAAGGGTCCAACTTGTATTGTTTTTTCTGCCATGCCTGAAGTTGTTTCGTGTGTTTGATAACCAACTCTACGTAACTGTGCCTTCACACGATAGGCAACTTCCTTAGGACTAAATGGTTTTGTAATATAATCGTCGCCTCCGATGGCAAGCCCTAAAATTTTATCAATTTCTTCATTTTTAGCAGACATAAAAAGCACAGGTACATGCGATATTTCGCGAATGCGTCTACATAAATCATAGCCTTCTCCATCAGGAAGCATGACATCTAGAAGCACAATATCTGGACTTGTTTGCTGAAAGCTTGTCCAAGCATCGTGAATGGAGCCGGCTGTATAAATTTGTTTATAGCCTTCTTTTTGTAGGCTTACCTTTAGAAGATTAGCTAAATCTGCCTCATCATCCACTACTAATATGGTTGGCTCTTGCATTATTCACACACCCTTTCTTATGATGAATACTTTCTTATCGAAAGAATCCTTATATGTTATGAAAATCATTATAAATGAAATGTACTGGAAAGAGGAAATGAAGTATTACTAATAAAAGCCCTTGTATACTTACATTTAAAATTGAAGATGGAGAAGTGAAACCTTTACAGCTACTAAACGTAAAAAGAGTATAGACAAATGAGGAGGAATGGCAATGTTTAAAAAAATAGCTGCCGATGCATTAGGATTATCGGATATTGGAGTAGTCGTTCAAAGAGAAGACTATGATAAAACTGATGCTGATGATTTTATACTACATGAAATAGATGAAAAAATTTACTTTTTAATTAAAACAAAGGCAGATGAATACTGCTTTACAAATCGTGCTATTCTCCATGTAGATGGCGAAAGCGCTATGAGTAAGAAACGATTACTACGTCGCTATGATTATTCTATGTTCGCCATTACAGATGTTTTTCTCGAAACAGCAGGAACAATTGACCTTGATGTCGAAATTAAGTTTACAATCGGTAATTCTCCACTTTCCATCGACATTCATAAACGCTTTATTGATGACATTAAAGATTTATATAAAGCGCTACATGCGATTAGCTACGAACAAAAGAACAATGCCTATAAGTTAGAAGTAGCAGAAAAAAGCTTACATATTGCTTCTTCATCACTTGGACGAATTGGCAATGATAATATTTCTCCGTCCGCATCATTTGAGGCAATTACCCGCTTTGCAAATACTTGGATGATTGATCATAAAGATCAGTACAAAAAAGAAGATTTCTCACATATTTTTGATTTATATATGAATAATTAACGGTTCAAAGTAGTTTTGCCTGCTACTGAAAGAAGAAAAAAATAGCTCTCTGCAAATGTGGAGAGCGTTTTTTTACATATAACTTCATACATAAAAAGACAAACTAGGAGCGTGACGAAAAATGACAAACGAATTGCATGTGCTTGACAAAGAGGGACTAGAAAGTGACTTTATACAGCAACCGCAAGCCGCTGAGACATTGTTCGTAAATGAGTTCATAGATGGTATTTTAGATCCTTCACAAGAAATGCTTGGACCAGTTAAAGATGGTGGAACAATCATTGCCAATACTACACCTGGATGCTGGGGACCCATGCTAACACCAACTATACGTGGTGGACATGAAGTAACGAAGCCCGTTTTTGTGGAGGGGGCTGAGGTGGGTGACGCGATTGTCATAAAAATTAAGTCTATTCAGGTTACTTCAATGGCCACTTCCTCTGGTCACGATGAGCCCATCACAGATCGCTTTATTGGTGATCCGTTTGTTTCCGTAAAATGTCCAGGTTGTGGCAAGCTCCATCCAAGCACTGTTGTTAAAGGTATAGGACCTCAAGCAATTCGCTGTTCGACATGTGATACAGATACGGCACCATTCAACATGACTAATGGCTACACAATGGCGTTTGATCATAAAGGACATATAGGTGTAACGGTTGGACGAGAGGGTGCCCGTCGTATTGCTCTTGATGCCAAAAATTACATGAGAACGCCCGAAAACTCTATTCAAAATCCTGTTGTAGCATTGGCACCAAGTGACATAGTAGGTGTCATGGCTAGAATGCGTCCATTTTTAGGTCAGCTTGGTACAACCCCTTCAAAGGCAATGCCCGATTCTCATAATGCAGGTGATTTCGGTTCATTCTTAATTGGGGCACCACATGAGTATGCCTTCACACAGGATGAATTGGATTTACATCGTACCGATGGACATATGGATATTAGCAGAGTTCGTGAAGGTGCAACGATTATTTGCCCTGTAAAAGTTCCTGGTGGCGGCATATACATTGGAGATATGCATGCTATGCAGGGAGATGGTGAAATTGCAGGACATACAACTGATGTAGCAGGGATTGTACAGCTTCAAGTTCATGTCTTGAAGAAAGTAGCATTGGAAGGCCCTGTGTTACTACCAAATGAGGAAGATTTACCATATACAGCAAAGCCATTTACAAAGGAAGAAAAACGTCGTGCACGCGAGCTAGCAGAGGAATTCGGTGTAAAACAGATAGAAGAGGCTTTACCCGTATCAATAGTTGGTACTGGCAAAACGTTAAATGAGGCAACTGATAATGCTATTCGCCGTGCATCCAAGCTATTTGAATTACCTGAATCAGAAGTATTGAATAGAGCAACCATCACAGGCTCTATAGAAATTGGTCGTCATCCAGGAGTGGTCACAGCAACTTTCCAAGTACCTAAAACGATACTGAAAAAGGTTCGAATTTTTAAAACGGTGAAAAAACAATACGATTAAAGAATCAATTTGTATGAAGGCAAACTTTCAAGGGTTTGCTTTTTTTGTATGAGTTGTGAGTAGAAAAAGTGAGTATTTGTCGGAAATTTGAAGTTAGAATTGAAATCTTATGATGGGTTGATATAATGATAAAAGTTTAATGTCCACCAAGGTGTAAGTATTAAAATAGAGAAATAGTAAAGTCGGTGCTGAATGTCAGAATTAGTGCGAATAGGAAATAAAATTGAAAAAAAGAATATCGTAAAGCCCTTTCTTTTAAAGATGAAGGGAGGCGGACATGCACCTTCTCGAACAAATTTTGCTGATGCCTTTACAGGAGCGGTAGGAGGCCTAATCTGTATTTTTGTATTGCTTTTGTTAACAAATTATACAGATGCCCCTTGGTTAATGGCATCTCTTGGGGGGAGCTGCGTTCTAGTATTTGTCGTTTGGAATGCGCCATTGTCTCAGCCTCGAAATATTATCGGTGGACATTTGGTTTCTGCATGTATTGGGCTAACGCTGTATTCAACATTAGGTTCGAATATATTGTCCATCAGCCTTGGCGTTGGTTTAACCATATTTTTCATGGCCCTCTTAGGCATTATCCATCCTCCTGCAGGTGCCAATCCTATCATTATTATTCTAGGAGGCTATAGCTGGAGTTACTTAATCCTGCCTGTATTAATTGGAGCAGTCATTATTGTTTTCTTTGGTTTGTTAATTAATAATTTAAGAGAAACACGAAAATATCCACAATTCTGGTGATTAAGATTCCATCTATGAAGTACTCACTTCATAGATGGATTTATTTATTTGCATGTGGCATACCACTATTTTTTTAGCATATGTTAGTTAAGATTTGTTATATTGAAGAAAGAGTGTTAAAAACATGTATTTTAAAGATAGGGGAAGATCTTTGTTGGTCGAACTTGATGGGAGGCTCCAATTGTATGCTGTTGGACTGTGATGAGCAATTATTCATGACATATAAACAAAGTAATGTAGAGGGTGCTGAAAATTTACTTGCAACATGGCTAGAGGCAGAGGTAGATCTGCAAGAAGATCCAAAAATACTTGGTACTTCGCTCTCACCTAAACTATTTTTAGTAAACGAAGAAATGGCTATGAATATTGCCTTTTCCACAGCACGTAAATACTGGGGCCGTGCATCAACAGACATGCAAATGTATTTTGACAAGTACGGGTTAGATGCAAAATTTGTGAATGATCGGCTCAATGCCTTTTTTTACACACAAAAAGGAAAAGAAACTTTTTTTGAACAGCTTTTTGCTCAACATACAATAGATTTGGAACGGTTAATTTGGTTGGTTTTTGGGAAAAGAATGCAGATGGAAATGCCAGTGAATGAGCTACAGACAATTATGTTATATAAATTTCAAGATGAGTATTTAGTGCATATGATGTATAAGGAACATACACCATTTTGGCATTGGCTGTTCACAAAAAAAGTTTATTCACTTTTTATCCACAGACCTTTAGAACAATTCACATTTCTTTATGAAATAATGGGACATTTCGAGCATTCTATGAAAATGAGCTGTGAACATGTGGATAACTTTGTGAATAACTATAAATTGATACTGGATAAGTGTATAACTCATGTGGATAAAAATAAATCTAGCTGTTTGGCTAAGAAACAGCTACGACTTTACCAAATTGTTACACATTATTGCTTATCGGAGGGTGATTATAAACGCGTCAAAGACTTTATTACTTCATTTGAAGCGGAATGGCGCTACTCCATGTATGCTTTAACCGAGAAGGAAAAAGTGTTAATTGCCTATATTTTATTTCATATAGCAAATAGAGAACAGCAAAGTGAAAAAGTTATATATTATGGTGAATATTTATTAGAGGATGAGCGCTTAAATAATTACGCTATTGAAATTCTATTGGAATATAAAGACCTTTTGCCAAATCGTAAACCTACACCACCAGCAATTATAAAAAATTATCAATTAAATTATTTAGAAAACTTATATGCGATTTTACTTGATCATTATGTAAAAGCGACACGCTATGAGGATGGCTTACTACTTTTAAAGGAGCATGTACTAGCGTCTAACAAAAAGATAAATACCTCTTTAGTACAAAAGAATTATAGCAGTGAACAACTAATTGCAATTGAGGCATACGTTCAACAGGATATTGCGCTACAGGTTAACAACTCATTACAGCATATTGGTTTGTCGGTAGAAGAGTGGCGACAGAATTATCGTCAACCGGAAGTACCTTACTATATCGTGGCACAGAGTGCATCCTGGCATATGTTAAATATTTTAAGGGTTTTATTTGTAACGGAGCAGTTTGAGCTTTTTGAGAAATTAATGGAAATCTATAAAAAATATTTATTAATTGATGATCATTTTGAAAATCTACGCGTATTTATTAGTGCCTATGTATAAAAAAAGTGTCTAATACGTCCTTTATCGACGGTATTAGACACTTTTTTTATTCCAAAACGCCTTTATCTTTCAAAGCCTTGATTTGTTCAGTACCATAGCCTAATGAACTTAGAATTTCCTCATTATGCTCACCTAGCTTAGCACCAACATGCTTATATTCTGGTTCAGAGCCATCAAATTTAAGAGGAGAAGCAATTTGTTGTTGTAATGTGCCATCCCCTTTAGGAATGGAAACAATCATTTCTCTTGCCTTTAGCTGCGGATGCTCGCAGGCTTCCGGGAATGTGAGAACAGGCTCCACACAACCTTCAAAATCTTCATTAAATACTTCTAGCCACTCCTCATACGTTTTCGATAAAAATGCATCATGAACAGCCTCTTTAAAGCGAATTTGTGTGTAGTAGGAATCATTGAAAGTATTATCAATCAATTCAGGAATATCGAGTGCTTCACAAAGCAATTTCCGAAATTGAGGCTCTAGACTACCGACTGAGAAGAAGCGACCATCCTTGGTTTTATAAAAATCATAGTAACTGCCACCGTTTAAAATTTCCTGTTCTGGCTGTGGTACACGTCCACCTCCAATAAAGGCAGAACCATACATAGCATTTAGTGAAAATACAGCATCTGTCATGCTAATATCAATGAATTGACCCACACCTGTTTTCTCACGATGAAGGGCAGCGGCCAATACCCCAATTGCAGCATGCATCGTTCCACCTGCAATATCAGCTAGCTGTATTCCCATAGAGACAGGCTTTTTATCTTTATGGCGTGAATAATCAAGGACACCTGCTAATGAAAGGTAATTATTATCATGTCCAGGTCGATTGCTATATGGTCCTGTTTGTCCATAGCCTGTAATCGCACAATAAATTACCCGTGGATTTATTTCTTTAAGCGCTTCGTAGCCGATCCCAAGTCGTTGCATCACCCCTGGTCGGAAACCTTCAATAATTACGTCATATTCTTGTACAAGAGATTTCACAATTTCAATAGCTTCCGATGATTTCAAATTGAGCGTGAGCGATTTTTTAGAGCGATTTAAATGCTGATGGATGTATGCTTCATGATCATCATCGTAAGGAGGCATGATTCTTGTTAAATCAACCCTTTTTGAAGATTCAACATGTATGACATCGGCTCCTAAATCAGCAAAAATCATTGTCGCCATTGGTCCTGGTAGTAATGCAGAAAAATCGAGAATTTTTAATCCCTTTAAAATACCCAAATCTTCCAACCCCTTTTTGTGTAGGCTACACGACCATGCAAGATGGTTGAGTAGCGCTTTTCTCATAATCCCAGTTATGCACAAACTGTAATAATACAGAATATTTAATTTTAATCAGTATTATAACAGAATGGAACTTCCCTTGCCTATGTTATTTTTATTATAGAATAAACAGTTCTACTTTTATATGTCAGAATAACAATAAAAGTAAAAAAATTCCGAATTTAGATGACTAATCAACTGTCAGATAATCGTTGTCAAATATCAGAAAATTTAGCAAAGGGGGATGGACTTGTTAGAGAGAGAAAGTTTACTGTATATCCATATTATTCACCTCTCATTATTGATACAATCCTAGAGATATGTTCTAGTGTTTAAGGGAAGGTGTTTCTTCAGGAATTTCCTTTTCTCAAGATGAGCTGTTGCTTATTATAGGCACTAATTGTTAAAAATTATAAACATACTAACACATTTAGGTGGGAAGTAATGAAATCACTTCAATTAAAATTAAAGCATTTAATTATGGGAGTAGCTATGGCTGCATTCTTCTTTACAATCATAGGTAGTGTTTGGGGCGGGTACAGAATGAATGTTGACTCCATAAAGGAAAATACACTTGAAACAAATCATGTGTATGCGCAAAAATTGGCTTCAACCGCAGATGCCTATCTTCATGAAGCCTTTCAAATTTTAAGCTATAGTGCCAATCAAGTGAGCGAAAATTTAGGTGATGAGCAAATTTTAAATAGGGAAACAGACCGTCTCAGATTACAAAATGAAATGTTTAATTCAGTCGTCATAACAAATGCTGAAGGACTTGTCTTATCCGTATCACCTCCCTCCATTGAAATTAAAGGTGAGGTTTTAACATCTCTTGGCGCTCAAGAGGCATTAGCTAAAAAAATACCACTTGTTTCTAAGCCGTACGAAGCGATGACAGGGCGTCTTATTATTTTTATTTCCCATCCTATATTTTCAGCATCTAACGAGTATTTAGGGATGGTAGCAGGAACGATTTATCTAAAAGAACCAAATGCCTTTAAAACGTTATTAGGAGAACATTATAGTAAGGATGGCTCCTATGTATATGTTGTAGATTCAGATGGACGCGTTATCTATCATCAGGACCCAAGCCGTATCAATGATGTTGTCACAAAAAATAAAGTCGTTCAGGCTGTGATGTCTGGTAAGAGTGGGGTTCAAATCGTTGACAACACAAAAGGAGTGAAAATGCTTGCTGGTTTTAGTTCAGTGTCCTCCACAGGTTGGGGAGTTGTCGCGCAGAAGCCTTTAGAAGTAGCACTGGCTCCTTCCTTCGATAGAGTGCAGGAAGTTATTATTAAATCTGTACCGCTTATGATCGTTTCAGTTGTCATTGTACTTTGGGCAGCGGCTCGTATTGCTAATCCTTTACAACAATTAGCGATGTTAACAGAAGAAAGTCTCGATAAGAAAAATGTAGAAGGTTTAAAATCTGTCAGTGGTTGGTACTTTGAAGCCTATTCGTTAAAGTATGTCTTAATTCGTAGTCTATCGTTTTTACATGGACAGGTTACATTTTTCAAGGATCAATCAACTGTAGATCCATTAACGGGTGTTACCAATCGACGAACGATGGATGCTATGCTGGCGGAGTGGTTTGAGAATAGGGTACCACATGCCATCATTTTGCTAGATTTAGATCACTTTAAAAGCGTGAACGACACATACGGTCATGCTGTTGGCGATAAGGTCCTGCAGTTTTTAGCAAAACATATGCAATCTGTAGCGCGAGAAGGGGATGTATGCTGTCGTTATGGTGGTGAGGAATTTGTGATGCTTCTGCCAAACACAACAGTAATAGAGGCTGAGCAAGTAGCGGAACAATTACGGGGAAATTTAGCTGAGACGGATAGCCCTTGTGGTAGACCAGTAACATTATCCGCAGGTATAGCTTTATATCCTGAAATGGCAGCTACGCCCGAGACATTGATTGAAGCGGCGGATGGAGCCTTGTATGAAGCGAAACAAGCTGGACGTAATCAAGTTAAGGTTGCTGTAAAAAATAAAGTAAAAATTAATTAAAATAAGCTTATATTTTTGATTTTGGGGTAATTGTTTAATGCAAACAACATTTGGGCAAGCTATTTGTAAGTCATTCGTCAAATGACTATAAATCCTGTTCAGATGATATGTAATTCGGGTCACATCTCTCGATCGACTTGACCAGACGTAAGGTTATCCCCCTTTCCCTTATGACACCACAAGTACGACTAGATGTATGCCTATATATCGTGAAAGTCAAGTGAGCACCGATGCTCCTTGGCTTTTTTGTTGTTGGAAAATGCCATAGGAAATTTTTTCAGTAAGACTTGTATGGAACTACTATGTGTATCAATAAATTTACTTGACTATTTTAGATTTATCTATGAAGATTCAACTGTTCTTGGTCGATATAAAGGGTATGATGAAAATGATATTTGTACGTATCAAAATACATAAGTGAAAGGAAGAGTGGAATGGATAAATCTAAAATCCAAAAAGTAAATAAAGCATTGATTGCAACAGTATTTGCTTCAAGTGGGATTGCGGTTGTAGTGCCTTCACCACAAAAAGCGGCAGCGGCTACTTCTCCCTTTACAGACATCGACCAATACTCGGTTCATTATAACGATATATTAAAGCTCTATTCTCAGGGCGTAATTAATGGGTTTGCCGATAATACCTTCCGACCAGATGTCAATGTAACTCGTGGACAAGCAGCAAAAATGCTGGCTACAGCCTTAAAATTGGATACTAGAAATGTCCAAGATCCTTATTATAAAGACGTGCCGAAAGGGAGCGAATTTTATAAGTCAGTGGCTGCACTACAAAATGCAGGCATTATGTCTGGTTATTCAAACGGCACATTTATGCCTAATGAGGTAATGACTCGCGGCGAATTAGCGAAAATATTAGTGTTAGCATTCCATCTGGAGGTTTCTCCTAGTTACAACAATATTTTTAAAGATGTAGATAGCAAATCAAGCAATGCAATCTATATTCAAACACTAATTGATTTGAATATTACGGAAGGCACAACGCCTGTAACATTTTCACCGTTTGATCCTGTAAATCGCGGACAGTTTGCTTCTTTTGTTGTCCGTTCACAAGAGAAAAAAAATAATGAAACATCTTATAAAATCACAAGTGTTGATGATGATGCCGTTTATATAAATGGGAAAGCTTATACAGTTTCAGAAAATTTGTCACATATTTTTAACGACTATAATGCACCAGTCTTAAAGGGTGCTTATATTGAAGGGAATCTTTCTAGTAAGAAGATTCTATCCATTTCTAAATTAACTATAAATGCTAGTGGTACAAGCAAGGATTTCCTTGATTTTGATGGGGACCATGGCTCATTAGGAGCTACCATTGAGGTGAATGGTAATTATATTGAATTTAATAATCTAAAGATGACTGGGACTATGTTTGTCAATGAAACAGTTCGTCCACCATTACATTTAGGTGCTATAAACAATCAGCCTTTATCAATTGGACGTGTGGCAAGTAACAATATCTCATTTATCAACTGGTCAGATCCTGATAATTCTAAGGGCGACGATTCATCCATTAATAATTCGACAAACGATCTTCAGAATTGGACGAATCAAAATCCTGATAAAGACAAGCCTTTTGTCAACTGGTCTAACGAAAAACAGGAAATGAAAAATGTTGAAAAACATCTTGAGTTTTATAACAGTACCGTTTCAAGACTAGTCGTCTCACAAACAGGTACAAAAATCGAATCCAATATGAAACTACCACGTGTAGATATTATCGGAAGTGTTCGCGAATTTGAAATTCAAGGTTATATTGGCACGTTAAATCTCAATACTGAAACACCGCTAACAATTTACGGTTCAGGAAATATTGATTGGATTAACTACAATAGCCGCACAGACCTAGAATTATATATTTATGGTCGAATTGGCACATTATTTGTTGATAATGTATACGGCAAGATTGATATTGGAGATTATACGTATATCGATAAAGTCATCTTACCTAAGGATGGGTCGCCAAATAATATCTTCGACGATTTCCTTGATGATAAAGATAATATAGGCAATATTACTGATCCAGATGGCAAACCAATCGATAAAGATGAAAACGAGAATCAAAATCCTGATGATAAAACAAAACCTATCGTTAGCATTACAAATGTCAAAGTGCTAAATGGCAGTGAGATTCAAGCAGACTTCACATCAGATGAAGTTGGTACGTACTATTATATTGTCCGTGAAAAAGGAGCAGAAGCTCCAAATAAACGTGAAATGGTCAATCATCTGTCAAATGAGAATATAGCTTACGGAAGTGGTGCCGCAGTAAAAGGCACAAACTCTGTTAAGGTATCTAATCTAGGTGAGAAAAAAGAATATGTCATCTACATCATGGTTGTAGATGGCTCGAAAAATGCATCCGATATCGTGTCACAATCATTCCAAATGAAAGATGCAACACCACCAGTAGTAAAATCTTTACAAGTTACACCATTACACGGAGGCACAAGGGCTGAATTCAAGTTTGCAGCAAGTGAACCTGGAGATTATTACTACTATGTACGTAAGAAAACAACAGCTGCTGATCCGACAACGGCAGACATCGTCGCTAATCCAACAGGTAAAGGAAAGGCAAAAGCTGGTGAGCTAGGTATAACAGAAATCTTAACGGGCTTAGATGCTGAAACAGATTACCAGCTGTATGTCGTAATGAAGGATGATTCAGGAAACTACTCTGTAGATCCTGCTGTTGTAAAGGATTTTAAAACTAGTGAGCTTGATAATGTTCCTCCATATGTTGTTGGTGGCCAACTTGTTTTACTAGATGAGATTAAAAATGAATTTTATATAACTGTGAGTGAGGAATTAGATCCTATTTCTGCTGAAAAAGTAGAGAACTATGACCTTTCTGGTACAGGGATAGTCAATCAGGGTGCTCAGCTACCGATACATCCTACAAAGGTTGTCTATAATAAAGCTCAGAAAAGACTTATTTTCACCATCCCATCGCTAACAGGCTTTGTAAATGGGGATAACCTAGTTGTTACTATTTCACCGAATGTTAAAGATTTAGCTGATATTGAATTTGAAAATATTAATAATATCCCTATAAATACTGTTCCGCGGAACACAGCTGAATATATTCATAATGATATTGAATTACCAGTGCTTACAATTATAGGGGAGCCTGCTATTAATAATGCAAAGGATCAAACACTTTTAGAGTTTAATGCTTCAAAAGCTGGGACATATCATTATTTAATTATGGAGTCAGATTTAACACTTACGCGTGATGATCGCTTACGCTTAATTGAAGCTGTCCAATTAAATGAGACGACATTTAAAGTAGGAACACAGGATGTTGCGATTGTTGGTAGTGGAGGAAATAAACCTGCACAATTAGGAAAGCAGAAGGTTACAATTCCTTTACCAAATACATTCCCACCATTAGATCCATTTAAGAGCTATTCCATTTATATGGTCTTACGTGATCGTTCAGGAAATGTTTCAGATATACAAACTAAACATGTGATTGATGATAGAACTGCACCAAAGATTGAAAATACTTCGATTAAAATAGCTGAAGGTGATAAAAAAGCTACCTTTAAATTTATGTCAGATGAAGCTGGTACGTATTACTATATTCTTCGCAAAGCTGGTGATACCACAGTTCCAGTACCAGCAAGCGCTGAAGAGGTTATCGAAAGAGGAAGAGCAAGTGCTATGCGAAAGGATACAAATGAAATTAACCTTTCCCCTCTTGAACCACATGAGAATTACGAGCTGTATGTTGCTGTTAAAGATAGATATAACAATTCAACAATGGTACAAGTTGGTACAGAGTCAACAATCTATACTCATGATGAAAAGCAAAATAAACCAATTAGTTTGACACCAAGCCTAAATAATACGGGGATTATGGCATATAAATTCTTTTCTGATGGTACACCACCGAAGGTCGAAGATCCAATCGTTAAACAGCTCGATGGAAAAACATTAGAAGTAACTTTTTCTGAGGCTGTTGAATTAAAAGCTTCAGACTTCCAATTAGTGAATCCTGAAACAGGCACTGCAATTACCCCTACTTATGCTTCATGGAAGTGGCAGGACAAGGTAGACGAAATTGATGAATGGAAGCCACGCAAAATGATACTAACATTTGCAAACGAAGTTACACAAAGCTTTGATATGACAATCAATGCCACAGCTAAGGATAAAGGGGAATGGACATTCAGTAAATTAAAAGCAGAATACAAGTATCCTGCAAAAGTGAATACAATTACTTCAGCAACATTAGTACCTGATATACAGTACCCAGGTGACTTAAATATTTCTAAACAGGTTCGAGTGATTGCAAACTTAGATGCAGATATAACATGGAATCAGCATTACTATTATGCAGTTCTTTCTAAGAACCAAGGTGATCTAACAATCGCTAATATTAAAGATATTATAGAAAGAGCTGATAGCAATAATTACACAGACATCCCTGGTGGGGGAATAATATCTTATGGTAAGGGGCAAATAACAAAACCATCAGATGCAAGTTCTGAAAAAACATTTACTGCTATCCAAACAAGCACTGATCCAAATTCTACAAACATATTCCAGAAGGATCAAAAAATATATTTATTTACGAAGGATAAATACGGAAATATAGTTTATGCGAAAGAATCTACATCTCCAACAGCTCCAAACTATGTATTAATTCAACCTAGAACACAGTAGAATATAAGAACACTAGCTATAAATTATAATAGCTAGTGTTTTTTTATTTGCCTAAATACTAAATTCATCGATATTCCGGCCAGCCTTGAGTCAATAGGAAGCACTTGAATACAAAGAATGGAGAATATAAAAGTAGCTTGATGTTGTAGGAAAAGATAGAAAAATAACATAAAATCGAGGAATTAAAAACAAGAGCCATTGTCGAACTCTTTATCTGCTATAAAAAACAATAAAATACACTTCGTTGGGGATAAATGGAATTGTGATAATATGAAAAAGACCATGCTGTTAAAGGGATTTCCAAATATATAGATAAAATAAGAAAGAAGAGGTGTGTTACAAAAAGCCAAAGTGAAATAAATCCACTTTGGCTTTTCAACTAACCATCTAAAAAGCGGGGCAGACGACTAAGCATGCAAGGTAGTACGCTCACATGGTCCTCATCATCGAACTTCACATAATTAGTATAAATATTTTTAACTCTTAATGGTTTCATTCGTTCAGCCGCTAGGTCAGCACCTTCGAGCATATCGGGCAGCTCATTAGCACCGATTGTGAGTAAAAGATTTATAGCATGCTGACCGTTCCAATCTCCAAAAAATCTGTCCATTTCTTTTAATATCGCATTGTCTGCCCACCAAATAGAGGGACTGCTAGCTACAATATGACTAAATAAATGGGGTCTCTCACATAAAGCATATAGAGTGAAAAGACCGCCTAAGGAATGTCCAACAACGGCTTGTTTCTTTTTGTTAATGGACCATTCCTTTTCGACAGCAGGCATTAGTTCATATTCAATAAAGTCTAGAAAATCATTGGCTTTGCCGTTTGGAGGCCAAGGTGTACCATCTGGACGTGGTGGCAGCTTTGCTTCACTAACAGGGAGAGTAAAATCGTTACAGCGTCGTTCCATATCAAAAGGCTCCTTTGAGGGATAGCCAATCCCAATAACAAGAATGGGCTCATAGCCTTTTGGCTTGCGCGTTTGTAATTTTACTGCTTCTGCAAGTGTTGGGAAAAGGGCATCTCCATCTAATGCATAAATAACGGCATAGCCATCTACCGGTGGTGCGTCTGTTGGGTTAGCAATTAATATTCGATAGTCTTGCTTGTAGGACGTCATGGCATACTCAAAATTGGTTTCTGTTATATAGGGTTTCTTTGCTGTCATGGCGCTAAAAACTCCAATACATCATCTATCACTTTTTCTTGTGCATGAATACCACCATTTAGCCAATAATCCTCAGATGTTTCAAATACCTGATTGTTTTTAAAGGCATTTGTACTTTGCCAGATAGGACTGTTCTTCAGTTCATTTATAAATGAATCTCCAAGATTACCATCATTGATCAGGAAAATATAATCAGCATCTAATTCGGGTAGAATTTCCAAAGATACTTCGAACGCACCATTCTTCACGTAGCTGCTTTGCTCAAACCCTAATTCATGTGTTAATACATACCCACTGAAATATTCATCCGTCATGAAAAACATCCCTTTTGCGTTAAAGCGAATTAACGCTACTTTTTTCCCTTTCGTTGTGGAAGCCAGCTTTGATTTTGCTGCATCCACCTTTTCCTGATAATTCTGTATGGCGTGTTGTGCTTTATGGGGCTCGTCTAGTAATTGCCCTAACATTTTAATAGAACCTTCTATATCAGTTGCTGCATTTTTAAACACATAGGTTGGTGCAACTTTTGCGTATTTTTCATAGGTGCCATTTTCAACATAAAAGGAATTATGTAAAACAATTAAGTCTGGTTTGTCTGCCATAATTGCTTCAGGAGATGGGGGACCACTGGCAAAGCTAATTTCCGGTACGCCTTGTAGCTGTTTCTGTAAATAGAGCTGTGGTTTAACTCCATTCGACCATTGCATAGTAGGCTTAATACCAAGAGCTAGTAAGGAATCCTCCAAAACAGGTGCGAATATTTTAGTGGGCTTAGCTGGTAAAGTCACAACATTGCCAACCTCATCTTTTATGGTTAATGGATAAGCACTTTGCTCTTTAATATTGTCTGAGTTTGCCTGTGTTTCTATCTTTTTTTCTTTACTGCTTGATTGGGCATTGCAGGCAGAAAGTAATCCAATAGCTAGCATGAAAGTGGCCAGAATATAGACAGATTTTATAATCGTTTGATTACGACCATTGTGTGTCATTGTAGTTCAATGTCTCCTTTCGTTGATAATCATTCTCAAATGGAATTATAATTCACTATCGGATACGATACCATGGACGGGAACAGGAAAAGAGTTTGGATTTTTTCCGGTTAACATAAGCAACATTTCATCCAGCATCCGGTTTACCGCAATAGCAGAGTATTCAAACCAAGGATTTGATGGCAAAACATAGACATATCCATTTTTTATAGCTTGGAGCTCTTTCCAACGATCAAGGTATTGTAAAGTGAGCCAATAATTTCGAGTCTGAGAATCTGGACAAACGATAAATAGTAAACGATCTGGGTTTATGTCTCCTAGCTGATCAAGCGTAATTGGCTCGTTACATGTTTGCTGTTGTGCATCAATAGGGAAGAGCTGCAAATCGGTAAATAGGACATCCTGAATTCCTTTATTGCAATATAAAAATAATTGGTCGCCACATAAACGTAGAACGGCAAAGCTATCTTCCTTGGTTACTCGTTTAATTTCTTGCTTTGCTTCTAATGCCTTTTGTTCGTACGATTGAATGAAATGCTCGCACACGCTTTGCCTTTTGACAGCAACAGCTATTTCTCTTAGTTGTGTTCGCCAATCCTTTGCCTCAATATATACACTTTTAATACCAACTGTTTGAAGCCAATCAAGCATGGAAAGAGAGGGCTCCTCTTGAAAAATATGAATATCAGGCTTTGCTGAGGCTAATTTTCTAAAGTTATCCTCTGATTCTGAATCAAATATATTCACATGCACTTGGATTTGGTCTTGATAATGATTGTAATAATAAGGACTCCATTTAGCATTTAATGGGGCCGCAACGGGAATAATGTCAAGAGCTAATAAGTTTCCAATAGTGGACACAGAAAAGGTAGAAATACGCTGGCGGGCTATTTTACTAAAAGCAGAAGGCGAAACCCCAACCTCCTTTTTAAATTTACGACTAAAATAAAATTCGTCATTGTAGCCAACTTCTCTAGCAATCTCACGTAGTAATAGGTCGGTATCACGTAATAATTGTTTGGCATGTCCAATACGTAGCTCTGTTAAATAATCTGTGGCACTTTGTCCAAATGCCTTTTTAAAGGCCTCTCCAAAGTAGCTAGAGCTTAGACCAGAAATAATTGCGAGATGCTCAATTGTGAGAGGTTGATGATGATTTTTAGCAATATAATCTCGTATATCCTTTAATGATATTTGAGTGGTCTTTTTATCTGTCATATTTTCTGTCTTCATATAAAGTGTCACCCCTTGAATTTATGTTACTTTGCAGTAATTAATAATCTAGGTAAAGCGCCAAGTAACTTTTCTCTCGTAAAGGCATCGTTATAATTCCATTTTGTTGCGTCCACTAAATAAAAGTGGTTGTGCTGTACAGCCTTGAGATTCTTCCAAATATCACTATTCATCAATTCCATCGTGGCCATTTGCGATTCGGGCTTATCAGATAAGAGCAGGAAGATTCGATCACCAACATACTTTGGTAAGTGATCTATTAGTATTTCTTTATAGCCCTTGCCTGCTTGAAGCAATTTTTTAACTTGCTGGTGTGGCGTAAATCCATCGGGATGAAAAAGAGCAGGGGATAGACCTGTACAGCCCATGACATAAAGGCGTTGTCCATGATCAAAGGTCAAAACAGTTGCAGTTTCACCCGGGGCTACAACTGTTTGTAGCTGTTGCCACATTGTTTTTTCTTGGACTTTATAGCGCGCTAGCCAATCTTCTGCACGTTGTTGCTGGCTAAGCCATTGTCCTAATAAAAGGATGCGTTCCTCTAAAGAATCCCAAGAATTTAAGGTAATAGTGGGAGCAATTGATGATAGTGCTTGATATTGCTGCTCATCATTATTTGTAAAGATAATTAAATCTGGGTTTAGCTTCGAAGATTTTTCAAGATTGATGGGAAAGGCCACATCTTGAATGTAAGGAACATGGTTTTTATAAAAGGATTTACTAATAGACCTCTTGTCACCGCCTATTGGTTGAACATCAAAGATCAGCATATCCCCAAAGGTTTCTCCGTGATAAATGATCCGGTGGGGGGCGGATGGGATGGTGACTTCATGTCCAGTCCAATCTTTTACCACTGTTCGTTGCCTATATTGTCGTGCAAACTGTTTTGGCGGAATACCGATCACCTGTCGGAAGCGGCGATTAAAATAATACTCATCATCAAATCCGACTCGTTGAGCAATTTCCTTTAATGGCACATTAGTTTGTAGTAATAATTCTTTTGCGTTTGTAAGACGTAAGTCTGTAATATAATCTAATGGCTTCTTCCCTGTTAAAGTTTGAAAGATTGAACTATATTGCCATTGGGCGATATGAGCAAGTTCAGCTAACATTTTAACTGTTAAAGGCCGTTGAAAATATTTATGTATATAGTTGATTGTTTCTTCGACTGCCTTCGTCATAGTTAATGGGGCGTTGTTATGAAGCTGATGTTCAAATAATAAATTTAATAGTTCATATAAAGCTCCTTGCTGTTTAAAATAATTTGATTTGGTCTTTAATTGATACATGTCTTCTGTAAGACGGATAAATCGTGTATTCGGATAAACGGTATGCTCCACTTCATCAGAAAAAATTGGTCCTAGATAAGGAGAAGGGAGCTCCTGCTGTAGCTGGAAAGCTGAAAAGGTTATTTTATAGAAACAGAATTCATTAGTTAGATTCGATAAATCGATCATAGAATGAGGTTGTATAAGAAAAATCTTTCCTTTGGTCACCAAATAGGGAATGTCATCTATCGTTAATGTCCCACAGCCATCCGTAAAAAGTATCATTGTATGGTGTGATGGGCAAATAAAAGGATAGCTCTGTGAAATACAGTCAATATCTTCTAAATGAAATAATAAATTATGTCTAAAAGAATGATTGTCTTCCATTTATTCACACCCTTTCTAAATGAAAATGATTATCAATTAACTTTATTGTATAAAAAGTAAAGAGACATTTCAACAAAGATGAAATGTCTCTTTAAATCTATTTTTTTAACATAGTAGGTAATTCTGTTAATAGCCATTCTCTAGTTGAGGCATCGCTATCACTTTTCTGAATATCAATCATATATACATGCCCATTTTTAACAGCAGGTAGGTTCTTCCAAATTGGGCTATCCATCATCTCTTTTGTCGACTGTTTCGCTTCATCATCTACTGGCGTTAGGATGAAAATACGATCGCCAGCATATTCAGGAAGAAGCTCTGTGGAAATTTCAGCAAAGCCTGTGCCATCATCAAGGATTTTTTGAATTTTATTACCAGGCTTAAGTACATTTGAATCGTATAAAACTTGAGAAAGCCCAGCGCGTGCCATTACAAATAATCGATCCCCTGGATAGTATGTTAGTACAGATGCAGTTTCATCGGCTTTAACAGTCCCATCAGCCACAAGTGACTCCCACATGTTATCAGCTTTTTCTGTATAATCAGCTATCCATTGAGTTGCTTCTTCTTTTTTATTAAGTATATCGCCCAGTTCCGCTAAACGTTCATTCAACGGTGCAAACGTATCAAACACTATAGTTGGAGCGATTTTAGATAGCTGTGAATATGTTTTATCATCAGAAGTACCAATAATAATAAGGTCTGGCTTTAATGACAATGTTTGCTCTACATTAATCGGAAAACCAACGTCCTCCACATCTTTTACACGATCTTCCCAAGCATAATCAGTAATCCAGGAGAAACCCGCACCAACTGTTTTGATATTTAATGCGAGCACATCCCCATATCCTTCGCCATGATAAACCACTCTCTCAGGATTTACAGGGATTTCTACCTCATGACCTAAATAATCCTTATAAATACGTGTTGTTGGTTCTGCTGTTGCTGTCTCTTTTTGACTAGTCTCTTGAATGTTAGAACCACAAGCAGTTAATAGGATTCCAACCAGTAGTAAAAGGCTACAAATGAGCATATGCCGATTTAATTTTCTCATATCTTTTCCTCCGTAATTGATAATCATTATCATACGTTAGCATAAATTAAACCTTATCTTAGAACAATGGACAAACTAAAAATAGTACATTGAGGTTTATCCAAAAATTGCATTGACGTAGGCTGATGCATCGAGACATTTTACAATATTGGACCATTGTCTGGAAGGAAGTTTTACACTTCGTAGACCAAAATTTTAATGGGGGCAAAATAGTAACATGATGAATATTTCTTCAAAAATCTATGCGCATAGTTACATAGACAATTTGTTTGAAGTACTGATGTAGATATTGAAAAGATTTATAAAAAACGCATAGAACATGGAACACTTCATTTAAACATAATTTTTCAAAGTTCAATAGCTAACCGACAATGTAAAAAAATTTGTAAATACAATAACTTGCTTTAGTGAAAAGGCAGTCATGACAAGAGGTGAACCTTAATCGTTACTGCTTTTTTCATGTGTTATAACGTAAATTTGTATACGGCATAGGCTTCTTGGATAAGAAACAAAAGTGCACTTCTTTATTTGGGAAAAATATGGTAATATAAAAATGTACCAATAATTTACAAAGGGGATGATTTTATGTTTAAAAGGATAATATTACCATTTTTAATTTTATTATCTGTAGTTACTGCTGTTTTTACAATGGATTCGAAAACAGCAACAGCAGAAGAAGTAGTTGATTTAGAAGAGGTAGTTAACTCAGAAGAAGTAGTAGTTGATTCAGAAGAGGTAATTAATTCAGAAGAGAATGTAGAAGTTGATTCAGAAGAGGTTACACCTTATTTTGTTAATGATTTTCGATATCGAAAGGTAAATGTTAAAACATACAATGAATGGTCGGACTACAAAAGAGCTTCTGATAATATAACGACAGGCAAAGGAGGCGGTTCTATTACAGCAACCAAAAGTGTCACTTTCGGAACAGATGTATCTGGAGCAATAGATGGACTAGGGATATCAACATCAAAATCTATTACTAGCTCAATAGGGTATACATTGAATGCTGACCCTAATAAAACCGTTTATATGGGATATAGAGTATATTATAAAGTGGAAACGGGTACTAGAGAGTATTATGATTTAGTAACTGGTAAAGTGCTAAAAAGTAATAGCTATACTGTTAAGGTTCCACAACATGGAGAGTTTAAATTAATAACTGCTAAGTAAAAATTAATTAAAAAACAAGACTAGCTAATATAGTTAGTCTTGTTTTAATTTTGTGGAGAGAAAGTACCCTAATTTTGAAAGTAAATATAGTAAAAAAATAACCATTAAATTTCTGGATATTACATATCCATCAATTGCAAGATTATAACCTTTTGGTATTAAAATATTGCTATTTAACAGAATGTATATGGCAGATAATATAGGAATTATAATACATAAAAGTCCTAATAATTTATATTTATTGTCCATCATTTTACTCATCCCCTAACTGTTATTCATATTATTTTAACATTTTTCTTTGTTAATTAAAATTGTAATTTTAGTTATTATTTAACATTTTTTATTAGCGTTCCGCTTCACCTACCACGACGAAATATTAGTGTGACTTAAAATTTTACGGGATTTTTAAATGCATAAAAGTCAATGGTCTTCAGAAGGCGAGTGTTTAAAGCTATCTCCAACATTTCTAATACAAGAGAATAGGTTGGAGGAGAAGCATATTGAATATGTAATTTCTATTAAATAAACTGGTGATAAACAAAATTTCTCACCAAATAATTAAACTCTTTAATATCTGTCACCCATTTTTGATTGGCGTATCTGCTCTTAAAAAACATTTTTCCCTATAGAAATACTACACCCTCAATTGTTAAAGTGTGCCTAACGATTGAAGTGCAGTTCAATGCCACTGAAGGTTTTTACTTAGCGATACTATCTAAGACATTTTCAATGATTTGGCGATTGGCAATGGCCCCGGAATATAACCAGCTTGAGCTTTGGTCAAATTCATAAACGTGGCCATTTTTTATGGCAGGTATATTTGCTAGGAGAGGATCGTTTAGTAATGTAGAACTGCCTGCACGATTATTGTTAATAACAAAGAGATAGTCTGCATCTATTTGTACGAATTTTTCTAAAGATACTTGTGACCAATCACCAGCAGCAGAGGCGGATATTTCTTTCACTAGGCTAGGAGTTTTTAGCCCAAGATCCTCATATAGAACAATACCACTCGAGGCTGTATCGCTTACCATATAAATTGTATTGTTAATATTCCAGATGACAGTGGCGGAAGGGTTCCCCACTTTATTGTGAATATCCTCCTTTGCCTCTTTAGCAAATTGATCATAATCTGTAAGGACTTCCTTTGCTTTATCTACTTGATTAAAAATTTCTCCCACTTTCAGAAGCTTGTTACGCCAATTATTATCTTCTGCTCCCATTACATATGTAGGCGCAATTTTTCTATATTGCTCGTATTTTCTCCCTTCTGCGATTTTTGATGAACCGATGACAATTAAATCTGGATTAAAGCTTGTAACTGCTTCGAAGGGAAGGTCAAACCCAATTGTTGGAACGTCCTTTAATGATTCCTGAAGGTAGTCTTGAATAGAAGCCCCACCTTTTACTGACCATTGTGCTACTGGCTTAATGCCTAAAGCAACGAGGTGATCTTCTAGGTAGGGTGCAATGATACGCTGGGGACTTTCGGAGACTGTTACTTCATTACCTAATGAATCTGTTAATACACGATTTGAGTGATCAACGTTAGCCTTATCTGCTGATGGAACTGATTGATTTCCACATGCAGTTAAGAGAATCGAAAAAATGAGAATACCTGTAAATAAGGAATTCTTTTTTGAAAAATCTATCAAAGCTATAATCCTCCAATATAATTGATTTCTAATATTCTATTCCATTATAATGAAAATGATAATCAATATCAATTTGGAGTTTAGGAGATAGAACTAGAATGTACAAAGATAATGAGGTACTGTGCCAATTTTTTTATCAACCTATTCAAATTGTGAAATTAGAAGAACTATTATGCGATAAAAGAGGGCGTTTGGCATACCCATTAATCATCGTAGTTTACGAGGGTCATGCCATCTATACGCTACAAGGTCGACAGCTTCAGCTTAGCTCAAATTCTATTATGTTTGTGGATGATGTAGACGATTTTCAACTACTTAAAGCAAATGAATGTACAGGGGTTGTCATTATATACCGTGCATATGGCCCGAATATAATTAATTTATTACAAGACACCACTTTAATGGAACATTGCTCATATCGTCTCATGAATTTAGTCAAAGAGATAGAAAGAGAAGCGAAGATTACAGTCGAAAGTAATCCGTTTCGTTTACAAAAACTATTTAGTGAAATGTTAGAAGAACTATACAACCATTTATGTATTCACAAACAACAAGAAGGTTTGTGGATTGATAGGGTACTTGATTATATGAATTTAAATTTCAATGAAGACTTAACAAGAGAGCAAATGGCTGAAAAAGCGCAGGTAAGTCCCGAACATTTTTCTCGTACGTTTCATAGGTACACTGGATATACGTATAGCGAATATTTAACATTATTAAGAATAAGGGAATCTCAGAAAAAACTATTACTAGGGATGCCAAAATTAGATGATCTAGCCCAAGTAGTAGGCTACAGAGAGGGGACCTATTTAAGCCGGAAATTTAAAGAAATTGTCGGTGTATCGCCTACAGTTTATTATCAAAAATCAAAACGTCTTATTGTACTGAATGCCAATCATACTGCCTGCTTACTGGCCTTAGGTATTACGCCAGTGTTGGGAGTGTATTCCCCATTTTTAGAGGATATCAAGTCTGTTCCTTCCTCACAGAAATTGAAGGGCTATGAGTATGATATTACTTCAAATTATCAAGAGATAGCAGTAGCACGTCCAGATGTCATTATTAACTACAGCAGCGGCAAAGAAAAACAAACTTTACTGTCTTTAGCCCCCGTATTCGAGCTGCCATGTAGACAGTTAAGTTGGCGAGAGCAATTTGAGCTTATTGCCAATTTAGTAGATAGACGAGAGGTGTATAATAATTGGCTTCAGCAGTATGATGCCCAGGTAGCTCAGTGCAATCAACTTCTTGATCAACAGCTTGGGGCAAGGGGGACTGCTATTGTTTGGGAAATAGGTAGTCAAGCAGCTTATTGTATAAATAGTAGTCATGGAAGGGGGAGTCATATCTTATACGAAGATTTAGGGTTTAGTCGACCAGATGAGATTGTCACACACAATATAGAAAAAACAGGATATTTAACAGTTAATATTGAAGAAATCGTTCATTTTCCAGCTGATTATATATTTGTAACGGCTCTTCCTACAAAAGATTTCGGAAAAGAGTGGCTTTTAACAGCATTACACTCAGAAAAATGGCAGTCACTTGTGGCTGTGCAAAAGAAGCAGGTCTATTTTATTAATCAGTATGAATTATTTTATGGATATGATCCTTTATCTACCACAGCTCAATTGCAAAAACTTATGGAAGTACTGACATCATAAAATTACAAGGCAATACATCACTTTCATGCATAGACAGATAATTTGCATTCTTCTACAATTATTGAGAATGATTATCAATTGATGTATATGGAGGGAAAAAATGCTTAAACAAAATAGAAAATTCATAACGCCACTGTTTCTTCTATTACTTCTTCTGTTAACGGCTTGTGGAGAAAAGGAAAAGACCGATAGTCCAGCTACGGAGCAAGATACTAAAGAAGCGGAGACAAAAACGGTTCAGACGACAAATGGTGAGATTGTTATTCCGACTAATCCTCAGCGTATTGTAGCAGAAGAATATATTGCAAGTTTACTTGTATTGGACGTCAAACCAGTGGGAGCTCCTGGCCTAGCTCTTGAAAACTATTATTTAAAGGAAGCATTGAAAAGTGTAGAGGATATCGGTGTATATGGGAAACCATCGAGTGAGAGGATTTTAGGACTTAAGCCTGATTTGATTATAACTGGTAATGGAGAAAATTATGATGCTTTAAGTAAAATTGCTCCAACTGTAGTTATCCCATACGGGGAATTAAAAAATGCACATGAGGAGCTTACATTTTTCGGTGAGTTACTTGGAAAAGAGCGAGAAGCAAAGGATTGGCTCTCCCAATATGATCAGAAGATTGCTGATGCTAAATCACAGGTAGATGCTATTATCCCAGAAGATGCAAGCTTTTCTATTATGGAAGATGCAGGTAAATCTATTTATGTTTATGGTGATAACTTTGGTCGTGGAGGACAACCAGTTTATCAGTCATTTGGTCGAAAGCCACCTGCCAATGTAGCTGAAGAAATTATTCAAAAGCAGTGGGCTGAGATTTCCGAAGAGGTACTGGCAGATTATGCAGGAGACTACATTATTTTGACTTCAAATGATAGAACTGTTGAAGATTTTAAGAAAGATCCAATATGGGGCAGCCTGCCAGCTGTAAAAAATAATCATCTTTATGTTTGGCCTGAGGAACGTTCATGGTACTATGACCCAACAGCAGTCTTGGCTCAGGTTGAGGAATTGACAAACTGGCTAACGAATAAAAGATAGTAGAAAAAGGTGAGCGATAATTTAATTTAATAGTCTCAATAACGTACTATAGAAGCATCTTTCCTAGTGAAGGTGCTTCTTTATGTTACATTTTAAGATTTTATTGAGAATATATTATTTATAGTATTTACAAGGGGACCATTCTACAGCATCTAAATCACAAACAAAGGTTGTATCCACTATTAAAGGGGACGTTGAAATACCCATTAATCCTAAGTGAGTAGTTGTGATGTATTATACTGGCGACGTCCTAGCATTTGGTGTAACACCTGTGGGTCGCTTCTAAGAAGCAATGTATGAATATTTAGGAATGCGTGCGCCAGAAATTATTCAACAGAAAATAGATGATAAGAATAATACTTAGGAGGCGATAGATGTATCCTTAGAAGTATTAACGGAGTATACAGCAAATTAAATAAATGGTGCCTCGTAAATGGACAACAGGTTAATGGGTTGCTTTAAGAAAGCACTAAAGAAACCTTTGGAATGGGTATCTTTAGTGCTTTTAAATGTTTAATTTCTAATAATTTGGAATGTCCCAGGTGTCATTGTTTGGATAATATGACGGTTTCCACTAACGATATAGTTAGCTGGTACTTGCTTGCCAAAGTCATTTAAGTGGTTGATTGACGAGTTTGCTGATAAACCTTCAATAATAATCTCCATGTTCGCATCGAATGTAACTTGCTTTTTATTTAGTGTAGCCTGAAGCGTAATGCGATCTCCCCTTTTTGTTACTTGAATGTCGATGACACCTTCATCTTCATTAACTAATGTATAAAGTGGAGGAATGATAATTGTTATTTTATCCTTTGTTGTTAAAATAAAGCGCTCCGTATCAATCTCTGAGTCAGAAACATTTATTTTGGTTTTATAAATATTCTTGCTTTTCGTCATAGCCGTTGTCTTACCTGGTATAGCTACCGTATCGGATAGTACAGGTATTTTAGGGACGTTACCTTTTGAAGGGAGTGTATATTTCCCTTGGACAAAATCAACTAAGGTCCAAACATTTGGCACGAGTTGCTGCTGTACAGGTGTTAGAGCTTCAAAAGCTGTTTTTACTTCTTGTACATCTTGAGGAGTAGATGTTTTTGGTGATAGAGCTGTAATTGCACTTTCTACTGCCTTAGCAGCAGCCTTATCCTTCAATACAAGCTGTTCAGCGTCAAGCAGAAGCTGCTCAACGCCAGTAGGTAAAGAAACATATGAAAACCTACGTAAGGCATATAGCTCTGCTCGAGCATCGGCTACATCTTTATGGAAAGTTGGACGAGATGAATTAATTAGTTGAATTTTATTTACTACTTTATCAACGGATGTATTAGGCGCAATATACGATGTTAATATCTTTTGCGCGGCTGCACTTACAAAAGTTTTTTGGGCTGCATTTAAGGTATTATACCAATCTCTTGTTTCCATGACATTTTGATAGTAATTAACAGCTGTAGATTCTACTGAATATAACTTTTCCTCAATTTGTGCCGCCAGCTTACGGTAAGAAATTCTTGTCTGTTGATGTGCTGATAATGTTGAGTAGTTTGTTACATACTGTTTTTCCAGTTCTGTTAGAGCATTGTAGGCTTTAAGTGCTGCCTCCAAATTTGCTTGGAAGGTAGAGGTTGTGTAGTTAATATTGTTAATCAATTGCACAACATTTGACACGTTAGAATTATAGTAAGAAGTACTGTATATGTATGCCATGCTCGGTTGTCCGCTCACATTAGCAGCAGATGCTGGTGCTGGTGAACTATAAAGGAGCGAAGGGACCGCCACTAACGATAGCAGGGCTAACTTTTTTTTATTTTTCATACATGAGATGCCTCCTAATTATATTTTTGTAAACGGAAATCTATCCAATAAATGGTGTTATATCAATTTTATCATAGCCTAGGATCTTTTTATGCATTTTTTGGTCGAATAGGTAGATTGGTTATGTTTTTTTAGTGAGGGTTTAGAACTTCAGTACCTATTTAAAGCGGTATTAACAAAGAATTGACTTTTTGGTGAGCAAATTCCTGCTGGATAATCTGATGGAGATAGTTCCAAAATGAACGATTAGAGCAGTCTGTTTCAATTTTTTGGAACAAAAAAATAGAAGCACTATAGTTAAAGTACAGTAATTTTTTAGGAGATACGTTCTTTTTCATTCTATAACAGTAGATGTCTATAAATTGGTTTATTTATCCTTCAAAAGTAATGCAATCTCTCAATTTTTTAAAAAAATAAACGATAATAAGTAAAGGGGTAGTTTTTAAGGAGGAGTAATAATGAGAATTGTGCTAGTAGATGATGAATATTTATCATTAAAAAGATTGAAAACCTTGCTTGAAGAAAGTCATGTTCCTGGAATAGAGATAGTTGGAGAATACACCGATTCTCTAAAAGTGATTGAAGAGATACAGAACCTACAACCAAGTGTTGTATTTTTAGATATAGTCATGCCGGATATGGACGGCTTAGCATTGGGAGAAAAAATTCAGGAATTATTGCCAGATGTAGAAATTGTTTTTACAACTGGGTTCGATCAATATGCGCTAGATGCCTTTAATTTACATGCTGTCGATTATTTATTAAAGCCCATACAAATTACACGTTTAGAAAAGACATTAGACCGTCTTGAACAGATCAATAATAAACATAAAAAAAGGGTGGTGAACTCTACAATTATAAGTCTATTTGGTGGTCTCCAGGTTATTTCACCAGACGGCCATACACAAATTCTAAAATGGCGAACATCTAAAGCGAAAGAGTTATTTGCCTACTTACTCAATCACCGTGATGAAATCATTTATCGTGATACTATTTTAGAGTTATTTTGGCCAGAGTCTGATAGAGATAAAGCATCGAAACAACTTTATACTGCCGTTTATACAATACGCCAAACATTAAAAAACTACGGGCTGGATGGGGTGCAGATTTCAAGTCCATTGCTCAATTCAGGTTATAAACTCCTGTTGGAGCAAACCATTGTTGATGTAGAACAATGGTTGGCTAGCTTGAAGTCTTTACCTACACTAGAACAGGCAAACGTAGAAGAGCATGAACAAGTATTCCAAATGTATACAGGCGACTACTTAGAAGATTGTGATTATCTATGGGCAGAAAGCGAAAGAGAGCGTTTAAGGCGACTATGGTTACACCATGCCCATCAGCTAAGTGAATTTTATATAAAAATTGAAAACTACTCGGCTGCTATTAAGGTACAGGAAACAGTTCAAGCTCTGTTTGCGGGTGAAGAGGAAAACTATTTCACCTTGATGAAGCTTTACGATTTACTGAATAATGTAGCGGCTGTCGAGGAACAATACTTGCTGTTAAAAAAAGCACTTCAGGAGCATTTTGCTGTGGAACCAAGTGAGGAAATTGAGAATTGGTATAAAAGATGGAAGAAGACCAAAACACTAACACACATGAATGTTTAAAGATATAGCATTAGCATTATGAAAAAGGACTCTTGCAGTTTGCGGAGTAGATAGAAGATCAAAGCCATTGAAGTCAACACTCAATGGCCTTTATCATTCTGGAACATTTCCTGTTTAGATGGGCTTTACTTGAATAGGGATTTTCAACTAATAGATAATAAACGATAAAATTTATAGCTATTGGTCAAATGTTATGCATTGATTTAATGCATCGCCATCAACGTTTATCCCTCTATGTAGAAATTGATTAGAACGGAGGACAAGCCCCCGCCTATAGTGAAAATCCCCGTTCATGATGAATTAATCTTTCCCTTTTTTATACTGGCCTTTATAGGTTGAAATAGCATTGTTTAAATAATTAATGACATATGTGACTTCGTAGTCAGAGAAATAATTATTAGATAAAAACGTTTCAGCGTATGATACTGCCGAATCGAAAATGTACCATTCCATATATGTTGTCCAATTGGTATTTGAAGATAAATCAGCCCCATCCTCTGAAACAGTCACATATATACTTTTTGCTTGATTAACGAGCGTTTGTAAGTTGTATTTATTACCATAATAATTATTATTATACTTATAAGCATTCTTATAGGTCCAAATGGCATTGTTTAAGTTATTGATAGCACTGGCAATATCTGCTTGAGTGGCGTAATAATTATTAACAACTGCTTGAGCAGCTGAAACAGCGGAATCTATAGCGTTCCTCTCAGCTTGCGTTGTCCAGGGATTATTATGGTAAACATCTGAGCCCCAAGAAACCGTTACATATTGAATTGAATTAATTAAAGATTGAAGAGTAGCTTTATCGCCATAGTTGTACCCATAGCCATATTTTGAGCCACTCTTTTGGGCATTTTGGTAGACTGCTAACGCATTTCTGTATTGTGAAATAGCATTCTTTACTTGTTCTTGTGAGGCGCTATTATTGTTTGCTATCGCTCTGGCACTTGTCACGGCAGAGTCAAAAATATTCCGATCAACCTGTGTTGTCCATTTGTCAGTTGTTAAAATATCGTATCCATTTATAGAAACCTGCACGTAAGGGGGGGATGCTAGTAGCGTAGTTAGTTCTTTTTTATCAATAGCTGGTAGGATAACAGAGATCTTTTTATTGTCTACTTGTACTTTACCCACCTGATGTCCTGAATTTAATGCTACTTTTGTGCCGTCTTTAACAATGATTTGTTCAATTTTCCCTTCGCCGAAAAGGTTGAAATTTTCCTCCACATTGATCGTCAGTTTTTCCACATTTGCCTTCAACTCAAAAGTGGGAACTTTACCAATTATATCGATTTTAGAAAGTGCTTGGTCAGAAGATATATTTACCTTCGTGCGTGCCAAATTAATAGTAGATGATTTCATATCCCTTAGCGTAACATACAGCCAGTCATTCTTCTTTATGATAAGTGGTTTTAATGTAATCGTATCGCTAACGGAAACGTCATCAAGTGTTATAGCTTTTTTTACTCTGTTTGTAATAATTAACTGACCATCAACCGTAACGTCTTGTATATTTACATAATCTGCGTTCACAGTGAAGTCACCAGAAATATGAGTGTGACCACCATCAAAGTATACTGATTTTTTGCTCGTACCAGCTTTGTTTAATGTTAAGGATGTCACGTCTATAATTTGCTTGTTTTTTACGACAATGGTGGCTAATGCATTCGTTAATGCTGTTTTATTTGAATGATCAAAAAGGGGCTTTAAATCTTTGTGGATTCTAAATGTACCATTTGATGTAATAACCGTATCGTTTGTGATGTTTTTAATCGTTACGGCATTGCCTACCATTTTTTTTGTTGCTGCAACCTGAACCTGTGTTTCATATAAATTCGATTGATTTAGGGAAAAAGAGGCTTGTGCAGTTGACACAGGTAATACTAGTGTCGCTGTAATCGCCGTGGCTATTAATGTTGATAGCGCTTTATTTGTCATGCAAGTCACTCCAATCATTTTATCTACTAGATAATATACCATAATTTACTATAATTTAATATTTTAAGTGTATGTTTTACTAATCATTTCAACTCAAATGAGCCATAAGTACTTTTAATTATAATAAACAAATCTCTTAATATGCCTGTATTTTTATCTATAATTATGTAAATTTCTACTTTATTCGCTAAATATTTTATTGAGATACGACCTTTCATCTATTATGATTATTTATAAAAGTGGGGGTGTTTGTGATGAAGAAATCAAGAGGAATTGCATTGAAACTATCTTCCCTAATCATAGGATTGTTTCTAGTTTTATTTTTATCCTATACAGTGACAACAGGGATTATTATAAAAAAGCAAAGTGTCGAAGATGCAGAGTATGGAACATTGCAAACGGCTGAATCATCAGCGGCTATTATGAGCGAGCGCTTTAAAAAAGCCAATACAACTTTACAAACAACGAAACGAATCGTTGAAAGTATGGAGAAAAATAAGACGCTATCTACCAAAGGCATTTTAGACATAATGGAAAATAATTTAGCTAGTAATGATGATTTATTAGGGGTAGGGGCTATCTTTGAGGAGAATTCCCTTATTGTAAACCCAAATGAGGCTACATTGGTAGATTCCCAAAAACGTTTTGGACCATACTTGAGCAAAAATGATAATGAAATAACGACCACTCTTATTGAGGGTTTAGATGATAAAAATGTTTCTCAATGGTACTGGGTGCCAAAAGAAGAGGGACGGACAGTTTTAACGGAGCCCTATGATTATAGTGTAAACGGACAAACGGTACTAATGACAACAATTTCTGTACCATTAGTTAATGCTTCCGGGAAGTTTTTCGGTGTATTAACAGCAGATGTGTCCATAGATTATTTAAATGAGTTGACAAAGTCAGTTGCACCAGAAGGCGGCTATGCAGCCATTATTACAAATAACGGTGTATTGACAGCTAACAGTTTTGGTAAAGAGCTAGATGGGCAAAATATGCAGGACGACCCCGCTTGGACAAGCATACGTAAGACAATGGAAAATGGCGAACTAACAAGTATGTACATAGATTCTAATGAACTGAAGGATAAAGCCTATAATGTATTTGCTCCCATGATTTTAGAGGACATTGACGAAACTTGGACCGTTCAAATTGTATTAGCTGAATCAAAAATTTTAGAGACGTATAACCATGTATTCGTCTATACAATTATTGCATCCATTATAATGGTAGCTTTGATGACTGCTGCAAGTGTACTATTCATTTACAAACAACTAAAGCCGCTCAAGTTTTTACGCTCATCCATTGAAACAGCAGCGGAAGGCGATTTAACACAAAAAGTAGAGGAGAAATATATTAAACAGGATGAAATTGGTGCGGTTGCATTGGCCTATAATAATATGTTGGATAAAACCAATAGTGCTATTAAAGCCGTGTTAAACTCTACAACTCTATTGAATCAGTCTTCTAACCAGGTACATGAGGCATTTAATGAAATCGTGTCTTCAAGTCAAGAGGTATCAGTAGCCATAAATGAAATTGCACAGGGAGCATCGAAGCAATCAGAGGATACTGAAGAAACGAATTACCGCATGATGGATTTATCGGATCAAATAGATGCCATTACTGCGCTTTCGAATGAAATGGACGAGTTATCGCTCAAAACAAATGTAACAACAGAAAAAGGCATGCAAGAGGTTCAAAGTTTACATGAACATAATATAGGGACAAATGAGATGAATGGCCGTATTCAACAGCAAATGGAATTACTAGCTTCTAATATTGCTAATATTAATCAAATTATTGCCTCTATTCAAAGTATTACGGAGCAAACTAATCTATTAGCTTTAAATGCAAGTATTGAGGCTGCGCGTGCTGGTGAGCATGGAAAAGGTTTTGCGATCGTGGCGGAAGAAGTAAGAAAGTTGGCGGAGCAATCAAAAAATGAAACAGAAGTTATTAAAAGCACGGTAGAAAGCATTTTAGAAAATTCTCAGCAAACAGTTGCTGTCATTGCCTCGAATGCAGAATTAATGCAATCGCAAAATGAGTCCGTACAAAGCACGCAATTGGCTTTTAAAGATAATAGTGATTTGTCACGTGCAATTGCAACTTCTATTAGTGAGCTAATGACTCAGTTATCTACTATGTTAGAGCATAAAAATCAAGCAATTATGTCTATCCAAAGTATTTCGGCTATATCAGAGGAAACAGCTGCCTCTGCTGAGCAAGTAAGTGCCTCTGCAATGGATCAACAAGCAGAATTGCAAAAAGTGGCAGAGTCTATGCAAAACATGAATGATATCTCTAATGAACTGCAAGAGGTTGTTAATCGATTTAAACTTGCGTAAAGAAAAAACTGCTTAGAACCTTTAAGTAGTCTCAGACTGTTGATAAAAGGAATCGAGAAGTTGATGCTCGATTCCCTTTTCATTTTTTACTTATTTCAAATGGACCTTTGTTGCTCGATCATGTACAGCTCAAGCATAAAAAGCTTACCACGTCCAAGCTGACAGTATCTTCAAGTCTCCTTTAAGACAAGTTCAATTGTTCTGCATTTTGGCATACCAATCCTAAATGACGTTAAATAAGTTTTGATGATTCTTATATTCTGGACATTGCTCGAGTTCATTGATTTGAGCTTTTGAATTTTTGCAACCATTAGAACGAAGCGCGACCCCGCCCATAGTGTAAATCAACGGTTTTAATTATGAAAGTAAGTGGCATTGACCTAGTGCAATATCGACACTACTATTAAAAGGGAGGGGGGACATCAATATGGTGTATCTTGGAATGATTTTTTTTCAAATTGTTGCACCTATTTTAGTATTACTTGTACTAGGGGCCATTCTACAAAAGAAATTTCGCTTTAACTTAAAAGCATTATCACAGCTAATTACATATTGCTTTATGCCAGCGGCTGTGTTTATAAATTTATATGAAACGAGTATAAAGCTGTCTGTGCTAGGGGAAGTCGGGTTGTTTATTGTACTTTTTATTGGTAGTCAAATGCTACTCAGTCACTTTTTAGCGAAAGGGCTTGGACTAGCTAATACGGAGGCGGCTGTTTTTAAAAATAGTGTAGTACTCATTAACTCTGGAAACTATGGTATTCCAGTAGCTCAAATGATTTTTGCCTCTCAACCTATTGGTGTAGCCATCCAGGTTATACTCGTTATCTTTCAAAACATGACTACGTATACGTATGGTTTATATAATTTAATTTCGTCTACTAAATCAGGCATGACGATTCTAAAAGATTTTATAAAAATGCCAATTATTCACGCTTTAATAATTGGTGTGGCAATGAATTATTTTGATATTGGCATTCCTCCGTTTATTAAAATACCAATAGACCATGTAGCGGATGGTTTTATTGCCGTTGCATTAATCACGCTGGGCGCGCAATTGTCTCAGCTGGAAATTAAAACTATGTTTAATAAAACAGTCTTCGTCAGCTGCTTGACTCGATTAATTATCGGACCAGCTGTTGCTTTAGTCATTATCTTTGCACTGGGATTAAATGGGGTCGTAGCACAATCATTATTTATAGCGAGTGCTTTTCCCACATCCCGCAACAGTTCAAGTCTAGCATTAGAATATGATATAGAGTCGGCAACAGCTGCACAAACCGTTTTATTTTCTACCATTGTGAGTTGTATAACGGTCACGATTGTGATTTATATCGCTGATGTATTGTTTACTTAATAGAATGGCAAAAATATTTAAATGATAGCTTCCATCTCTTAGCAATATCTGCTACACTAGCATCAAACTGAATAGTATTAACTAGGGGAGTCTGATGAGTCAGGCTGAGAGGGAAACGCATAGAGGTTTCTTGACCCTTTGGACCTGATCTGGCTCATACCAGCGTGGGAAAGTTAAGAAGCTATTGCCTATTACGTGCAATCAATAGACCCTTTACATTCATGGCCGGATCCAATCATTATGTTGGATTCGGCCTTTATTTATTTTCCTTTTGGGGTGAGCTAGATTCGGTCCTTACTTAAAATACATTTAAGGGAGAGAAGTAGCTCATGTCAGCGATTAGTGAAAAGAACATTATGATTATGTCTAACTTTGAAGGAAGTAAAAAGGTTTATGTGGAAGGATCACGTCCAGATATTTTAGTACCAATGCGTGAAATTACATTAAGTCCGACGACGGGTAGCTTTGGAGATGAAGAAAATGCCCCTATTCGGGTGTATGATACGAGTGGCCCGTATACTGATCCTGCATTTCATGTGGATATTACAAAGGGCTTACCGGCTTTACGAAGTACTTGGATACAAGAGCGAGGAGATGTGGAGGAATATGAAGGGCGTACCATTAAACCTGAGGATAATGGCTTCCGTCGCGCAGATGATCCACGTATCCAAGAAAATGTCTTTCCTGAATTGATGAGAATGCCTTTACGTGCAAAAAGAGGGAAAAATGTAACACAGTTGCATTATGCTAGAAAGGGAATTATTACACCTGAGATGGAGTTTGTAGCGATACGAGAAAATATGGACCCTGATTTCGTGCGTTCAGAGATTGCAGCAGGTCGAGCTATTATGCCCTCCAATATTAATCATCCGGAGGCAGAGCCGATGATTATCGGTCGTAACTTCCATGTGAAAATTAATGCGAACATTGGAAATTCAGCCGTATCATCTTCGATTGCAGAGGAAGTCGAAAAGATGACATGGGCTACACGCTGGGGTGCAGATAATATTATGGATCTATCAACTGGCAAGCATATTCATACAACGAGAGAATGGATTATTCGAAATGCCGCAGTACCTGTTGGAACAGTACCAATCTATCAGGCATTAGAAAAGGTAAATGGTGTAGCTGAAGATTTAACGTGGGAGGTATACCGTGATACGCTTATTGAACAAGCAGAGCAAGGGGTAGATTATTTCACTATTCATGCGGGTGTTCTTTTACGTTATGTTCCTCTTACAGCAAACCGGGTAACGGGCATTGTGTCTCGGGGAGGCTCCATTATGGCGCAATGGTGTTTATACCATCATCAAGAAAACTTCCTCTATACTCATTTTGAGGAAATATGTGAAATTATGAAAACTTATGATGTAGCCTTCTCATTAGGAGATGGCTTACGCCCAGGGTCAATCGCGGATGCAAACGATGAAGCGCAATTTGCGGAGCTTGAAACATTAGGTGAGTTAACCCAAATAGCATGGAAGCATGATGTTCAAGTAATGGTGGAGGGGCCAGGTCACGTTCCAATGCATTTGATTAAAGAAAATATGGACAAGCAATTAGAGGTTTGTAAGGAAGCGCCCTTCTACACATTAGGCCCATTGACAACAGATATTGCTCCAGGTTATGACCATATTACATCTGCTATTGGAGCGGCAATGATTGGTTGGTTTGGTACAGCTATGCTCTGTTATGTGACACCGAAGGAACATCTAGGATTACCTAATCGGGAGGATGTTCGAGTAGGGGTTATTACTTATAAGATTGCTGCACATGCTGCAGATTTGGCAAAAGGGCACCCAGGTGCACAACAACGCGATGATGCACTGTCAAAAGCGCGCTTTGAGTTCCGCTGGCGCGACCAATTTAACCTTTCTCTTGATCCAGAACGTGCAGTAGAATATCACGATGAAACATTGCCAGCAGAGGGGGCCAAAACTGCACATTTTTGCTCAATGTGCGGTCCTAAATTTTGTAGCATGAGAATTTCACAGGATATTCGTAATTATGCTAAAGAAAAGGATTTAAATACAACTGAGGCCATCCATGAAGGTATGAGGGAGAAGTCAGTGGAGTTTAAAAAGGCAGGTAGTCAAATCTATCTATAATAATAAAAGGCTTGTGTTAATTTACTAGACACAAGCCTTTTTTATGTTGCTTCTATGTTGCAAATTGAGGTAAGCAGTTGGAGGCTAGACGAAGACAAAAAAGCTCCATGTGATGATTAAATTCACATGGAGTAAAAATTGGATTTGGATATCAATAATTAAATGGAATATTAAACGTTTGTTGGTTGTTTTACGTATGGGTTTGTAAGATCCATACCTTCTAATGAAAGACCCATTGCTTTTGCAACACCGTCACCATATGCTGGATCAGCTAAATAGCAGTGTAGGATGTGACGTCGTTTGATGAACTCCTCGACAGAAGCCATATCATTAGCCGTATTTTCAAATAGACGTTGTTGTTCTTCCGCAGTCATTAGGCGGAAAAGTTTACCTGGCTGCTCGAAGTAATTATTATCGTCTTCACGGAAATCATGAATTCCTGCATGACCATCAATGCGTAACTCTGGCTCTTTATGGTCTAAATTATGCTCCCATTCACCATAGCTATTTGGTTCATAGCCTAGTGTTGAACCAAGGTTGCCATCAAAACGCATAGCACCATCACGGTGGAAAGTGCGGAATGGACATTTTGGTGCGTTAACAGGAAGCATATAGTGGTTTACTCCTAAACGGTAGCGTGCTGCATCCGCATAGGCAAAGATACGACCTTGTAACATTTTATCTGGTGAGAAGCTAATACCTGGAACGATGTTAGATGGTGCAAATGCAGCTTGTTCCACTTCTGCAAAGTAGTTGTCCGGGTTTTTATTTAACTCAAACTCACCTACAGGAATTAATGGGAAGTCTTTTTTATACCATACTTTTGTTAAGTCGAATGGGTTGTATGGTAGCTCACGTGCTTGCTCCTCTGTCATAACCTGAATATACATTTTCCATTTAGGGAAATCGCCTTTTTCAATGGCTTCATATAAATCACGTTGTGAAGATTCACGATCTTGACCGATTACCTCAGTTGCTTCAGCACCTGTTAAATTTTTAATGCCTTGTTCTGTACGGAAGTGGAATTTAACCCAAACTCGCTCATTATCAGCATTGATAAAGCTATAAGTGTGGGAACCAAATCCGTGCATATTACGGTAACCAGTTGGAATACCACGGTCAGACATTACAATCGTTACTTGGTGAAGTGCCTCTGGTAATAGAGTCCAGAAATCCCAGTTAGAATTAGCGTTTTTCATATTTGTACGTGGATCACGTTTTACCACGTGGTTTAAATCTGTAAAGTGTAGTGGATCACGGAAGAAAAATACTGGTGTATTGTTTCCTACTAGATCCCAGTTGCCTTCTTCTGTATAGAACTTAAGGGCAAAGCCACGGATATCGCGCTCAGCATCTGCTGCACCACGCTCACCAGCAACTGTGGAGAATCGTGCGAACATTTCAGTCTTTTTGCCCACCTCTGAGAAGATTTTAGCTTTTGTATATTGAGTTATATCGTGCGTTACAGTAAAAGTACCAAATGCACCTGAACCTTTGGCGTGCATACGACGTTCAGGGATTACTTCACGATTGAAGTTTGCTAATTTTTCAACTAGCCATACATCTTGAAGTAAAAGAGGGCCACGTGGACCTGCTGACATAGAGTCATGGTTACTTACTACTGGAGCACCACCTGCTGTTGTAAAACGACGGCTACGATCATTTGCGTTTGTCATATTAGTTACCTCCTGAAAATAATGTAAGTCGAACTCTTCGTCTATAACTATAACAAATATAAAATAGAATTGCTAGTACATTATAATAATTATTGTTAAAGAATTTTTATAGTGAGATACAAAGTATAAATATATGCATCGGAGAGGCTGTATATGCTTAATTTTTGTGTAAAATTTGTTGTTTAATAAACTAGATTTAAACAGTATTTGTACTGTAAATGAAAAGAAGTATAAAGTTAAACACCCATAATAAAATCCTTGATTGAAAATGAAAACAACTAATTGAAAATATTCTTGATTAGTTTTTTCGATATCGATGAGGGGTCATACCGATTTGTTGTTTAAATATTTTAATGAAATAATTCGGGTCATCAAAACCGTTTAAATGAGCAATCTCACTAATTGCAAAATCAGTTTCTAGTAGCATCTTAAGGGCGTTTTGAATTCTAACTTGCTGTATATAGCGCTTAAATGGCAAGCCTTGTTTTTTTGAAAAAATCGTACTTAAATAATTGGGGCTGATGCCAAGCTTACGCGCGACAAAGGGGAGAGACAAGGAACTCTCTTTAAATTGCTGATCAATAATTTCTAAAGCTAACTCAACATAATCGGCTCTTTTCTCCATGCGAGCTTCACGTGCAAGTTCAATTAATCTCTGAGTGAATGAAATAATGCCATTGAGAATCGTATAAAAAATAGGATGCTCAATAATTAAATGAAATAGCTGACGGTAGTTTTGTTCAATGACTGCTTTTTCGTGTAGTTTATATTTCAACATAAAGCGCCGAATTTGTGCTAAGACACTTGTTAGATGGATACGTAAATCATCCTGCTCATAATAGATGCCTTCATTAGAAAGTCGATATAAAAATGTTTTTACGGCTTCGAGATTACCTTCCTCCAGGCTACTTATTAATAATTGCTGTTCCTCTGGTGTTAGTAATGGATCGAAGGGGTGTATTTCAAATTGTTTACTTGCGTAAAAAAGGTGACCGAATCCTTCGTAAAAACTTTGGTGAAGTACACGCTTTGTTAATGTATACATATTTTTAATGCTTGTAGCAGGTCCATCATATATCCCGATATTTAATGAACTATTGCTAAACAAACGCCATTCCTTCATAAGAGTACGTACATCCTTCTCTACCACTTTTATGTCTTGCGTTTGAAAAAGGCAGACAATTCTATTCGATAAAGGATAGGTTTTCATATGAAAGTATATAGGTGTTTGTTGAAGCCAATTGTAAAGCTTGTTATAGGTCTCGGCGTGCTCAGGCTCAATTATTGTAAAATGAATGCCAGTTTCAATAGAGTTTGATTTAGTATCTAAAAATAAATGATTATAAAATGATTCATTTGCTGTCTCCTGCGCATCATCTATGATTTGTGGTGAGCGCACGGAAATAACCGTCAGTTTTTGCTTTAATACTTCTAAATCAATGGGCTTTATGAATAGATGAGCTACCTGTAAATCAATGGCTTTCAATGCGTTTTTAAATAAGGGCTCTGTTGTTACGGCTAAAATAGCACCTGAAAATTTTTGTAGATCTCCATAAAGAGAAGTTAGGCCATTATTAGGGATCAGGTCGATATTTAATAGTATGGCATCCGGTTTAAATTGTCGGATGTATTGAGATGCATCTGAAATAGTAGTGCACATGTCAATAAGAACGTCGCCTGGAAAATAGGTATGTAAAAACCACTTAATGCCTGCTAGTTCAGTGGGGTCTCGGTCGATTAATAACAGCTTCATAACATTTAACCTCGCTTAAAATATTCTAGTTTCATAAAAAAATACGATTATATTATTAAAAATAACATAGGAATCTGAAAAAAATCATGTTTTCTCTTTTAAAATTCTCTATATTCTGAAAAAAGTAGTTAGTACAATGGAAATAGAGTAATTGATCTTCATTCAGCGGAAAATTTATTTACTATGAAAACGCTTAAATGCAGTTGAATGCGGATGCTTTAGTGATTACGTTAAAATGAATTTTACATAAGCCATAAAGGGAATAGGGGGATGTCATGTGAAGTCGATCATCGAGCTTGATGGCAATACATTAACAAGACAACAAATTGAGAAAATCGTTAAAGGGCATGCAACGGTTGAACTTGCTGAAGATAGTATAGAACGTATTCGTTTAAGTAGGGAACGTATTGAAAAGCGTTTAGCGGAGGGGCAAACTATTTATGGTGTGAATACAGGTTTTGGCAAACTAAGTAATATAAAAATTGAGGAAGAAGATATAGAGCTTTTACAACTGAATTTATTACGATCAGATGCAACAGGTGTGGGTCAGCCGTTTCCAACTGATGTTGTACGTGCCATGATGGTTTTACGTGCAAATGCCTTAGCTCGTGGATTTTCAGGTATTCGCGAGGAAACTGTACAGCTATTATTAGATTTTATTAATAAAGGCGTACACCCAATTGTTCCGTCACAGGGTTCAGTTGGAGCAAGCGGAGATTTAGCGCCATTATCACATTTAGCTTTAGTCCTAGTGGGAGAAGGTAAGGCTGAGTTTAATGGAGAAGTGATGAGTGGTAGTGAGGCGTTACAGCAAGCGGGATTATCACCTGTTCGACTCCAAGCTAAAGAGGGGCTGGCACTTGTAAACGGTACACAGGCTATGACAGGTATCGGTGTCTTAACGGTTAATGAGGCTGAACGAATTGGGCTTGCGGCAGATATGGCTGCTAGTTTAACACTAGAAGCATTGAAGGGTATCACATCTGCGTTTGACCCAGCCCTTTTAGCGGTAAGACCACATCCAGAGTTAGAGCTTGTTGGTGGTCGTATTCGTAAGTGGCTTGAGGGAAGTAAGCGAGTGACAAAGCAAGGAGAAATTCGTATGCAGGATGCATATTCATTGCGCTGTATTCCACAAGTGCATGGTGCTTCCTGGCAGTCTTTCTTTTACGCGGAGAACCGAGTACAAACGGAAATGAACGCCACGACCGATAATCCGATTGTTTTAGAAAACGGTGAAGTACTATCAGGTGGCCATTTTCATGGTCAGCCCATTGCTTTAGCAATGGACTTTTTAAAAATTGGGGTAAGTGAATGGGCTAATATTTCAGAGCGCCGTACAGAGCGAATGGTGAATCCACAATTAAATGAAGGCTTACCACCATTTTTAGCGACAAACCCTGGGATTGAGTGCGGTCTGATGATTGCTCAATATACAGCAGCATCTATTGTCTCAGAAAACAAAGTGTTGGCGCATCCTTCCAGTGTAGATTCAATTCCTACATCAGGGAATCAGGAAGACCATGTAAGTATGGGGACAACTTCGGCTCGTCAAGTACGTCAAATGGTCCGAAATGCTGCCCTAGTTATAGCAATAGAAATGATTTGTGCATCACAGGCTATATATTTAGATAAAGCAGAAGAACAATTATCACCAACCACACGAAAGTACTTAGAGAAAGTTCGTGAGTTTTGTCCACCACTATTAGCAGATCAGCCAATTGGTGATGAAATAGAGGCGTTGGCGGAATATTTATTAACGAGTGATGCTCTAGTAAAGGAATATGTGTAAAGTTGATTAAACGATTTTAAGTGGGAAGAGCTGAGGCAAGACTTAGTTTTTTAAGTCGCCTCTGCTTTATAAGTGATTATTCATTTATATATCTGAATATTCAGTTTAATAGAATGCTACTAACGTTTTTATCATTTTAAAGGAGGGTTTTTTTATGGTATTTAAAACAAGTATTCGTGCACCACGTGGAAACCAACTAACTTGTAAAGGGTGGACACAGGAAGCAGCAATGCGTATGCTAATGAACAATCTTGATCCTGAGGTAGCGGAGAATCCAGATGAGCTGATTGTTTACGGAGGTATTGGAAAGGCAGCTCGTAATTGGGAAAGTTATGAGCAAATAATTGCTTCATTAAAGAAATTAGAGAATGATGAGACTTTATTGATCCAATCAGGGAAGCCGGTAGCTGTATTTCGTACACATGAACATTCTCCCCGTGTTTTAATTGCCAATTCCAATCTTGTACCAGCGTGGGCTAATTGGGACCATTTCTATGAATTAGAAGATCGAGATTTAATGATGTATGGTCAAATGACTGCCGGTAGTTGGATTTATATCGGTGCACAAGGTATTTTACAAGGCACTTATTTATCCTTCGTAGAAGCAGGGAAAAAAGTATTTGGCTCTGCAGATTTACGCGGTAAATTTATCCTTACAGGTGGTATGGGGGGAATGAGCGGTGCACAACCTCTAGCGGGGAAAATGGCTGGCGCAGTCATCCTAGTTGTAGAAGTAGAGCGTGCCCGCATTGAACGTAAAATAAAAGAAGGCTATTGTGATTATCTTGTAGAAACTGTGGATGAAGCGGTTGCATTAGTAAACAAATTACGTGACCAAAAAGAGCCAGCATCGATTGGCCTTGTTGGAAATTGTGCAGACGTTAATCGTGAACTGTTGAATAGAGGGATCATTCCAGACTTTGTCACAGACCAAACTTCTGCACATGACCCGATTAATGGCTATATACCAAATAACATGACATTTGAGGAAGCTTTAGCACTTCGTAAATCAGATGTAAAAACATATGAACGAAGAGCTAAGGAAACTATGGCAGAGCATGTTCGTACAATGCTAGAATTCCAAGAGGCGGGTGCAGAAGTATTTGATTATGGCAATAATATTCGCGCCTATGCTAAAGAAATGGGTGTAACCAATGCCTTTGATTTCCCAGGCTTCGTACCAGCCTATATTCGCCCGTTGTTCTGTGAAGGAAAAGGGCCATTCCGCTGGGCTGCACTTTCGGGGGACCCTGAGGATATTTATAAAACGGATGCACTTGCAAAAGAGATGTTCGCAGAAGATGAAGGTCTTGTTAATTGGATCAATATGGCTCAAAAAATGGTTAAATGGCAAGGTTTGCCAGCTCGTATTTGTTGGTTAGGCTATGGTGACCGTCATCGCTTTGCATTAAAAGTAAATGAAATGGTAGCGAATGGTGAGTTATCAGCTCCAATTGTTTTTGGTCGTGATCATCTGGATTCAGGTTCAGTGGCATCCCCAAATCGTGAAACAGAAGGCATGTTGGATGGTTCAGATGCAGTATCGGATTGGCCGATTTTAAATGCGCTAGTTAATACAGCAAGCGGCGCCAGCTGGGTAAGTGTTCACCATGGAGGTGGCGTAGGTATGGGCTATTCACAGCATGCCGGGCAAGTGCTAGTAGCGGACGGATCGGAGCTAGCAGCGGATAAAATTGCTCGCGTGTTAATTTCGGACCCTGGTATGGGTGTAGCTCGTCATGCAGATGCCGGCTATGACATTGCTATTCAGACAGCTAAAAACAAAGGTGTGCATATACCAATGCTAAAGGATGATGTAAAGTGACCATCTTAATCAAAAGTGCCAATGAAGTGATTACATTAATGAGTAATGTACGAGGACCTCGCACAAAGGAGAAAATGCGAGAAATAGCTATAGTGGAAAATGGTAGTATTCTTATTGAAGAAGATCGAATTGTTGCTGTAGGTGCTTTTGAGCAGCTAGAGGTAGATTTTCCTGAACTAGTAAAGAAAGCAAAAATAATTGATGCTTCAGGTAAGGTCGTTATGCCAGGATTAGTGGACTGTCATACGCATCTCGTACATGGAGGAACCCGTGAAGAAGAGTTTAATATGCGACTCAATGGTTCTACCTATATGGAAATTATGAATGCGGGTGGCGGCATCCACGCCACAACAAAGCTTACACGAGATACTAGCTTTGATGATCTGTATGAAAAAACAAGGCAGCACTTAGATACATTTTTAAAGCATGGAGTCACAACCGTTGAAGCCAAATCAGGCTATGGATTGGATTGGGAGACTGAGAAGAAGCAACTTGAAGTAGCGAAAAAGTTACAAGCAACGCATGATGTGGATGTTATTAGTACTTTTATGGGTGCACATGCAGTGCCTCGCGACTATAAAGGGCGTGAGGATGAGTTTGTGGAATTGGTTATTCTTGATATGCTACCCAAAGTTGCAGAGCAAGAACTGGCTGAATTTAATGATGTATTTTGTGAAAAAGGTGTCTTTACACCAGAACAATCTAAGCGTATTTTAGAAGCTGGCAAAGCCCTTGGACTAACACCGAAAATACATGCCGATGAAATTGAGCCTTATAAAGGTGCTGAACTTGCTGCGGAAGTCGGAGCCATTTCGGCAGAGCATTTGTTAGTTGCTTCTGATGAAGGTATTCAAAAAATGGCTGAAGCAGGTACAATTGCTGTCTTGCTGCCAGGAACTGCTTTCTTTTTACGTGCACCGTTTGCAAGAGGGCGTCTAATGATTGATGAAGGGGTACCTGTAGCCATTTCAACGGACTTTAACCCAGGATCGTCTCCGACTATGAGTCTACCATTTATTATGAATTTAGCTTGCATGCATATGGGAATGACACTAGAGGAGGTACTAACGGCAACAACAATTAATGCGGCATATGCATTGAATCGAGGCGAACAAATAGGTTCCCTTGAAGTTGATAAAAAAGCTGATGTTATTATTTTAGATGTTGCTAATTATAAGCAGTTACAATACTTCTATGGCATGAACCATACAAATACAGTGATTAAAAATGGGCAAGTTGTTGTACAAAATGGCATTTTGCTGAAAGAACAATAAAGTAAATGGGCATAAATAAGGCATCAAAGCTTTATTTATGCTTTTTTATCTAAATTGAAAAAATCTGACCATATAGGCTCTTTGGCGGACTGAATAAAAGCTTGCATTTTTTAAAGTGAAGGAGTATAATTCAGTTAAATAGTAATTCGTTAATTACAAATTACTCAAACCTTGTAGTGAATAAAGGGGTTATCAGATGTCAAAATTTCGTACGGAAGAAGAAATGCTAGCGCATTACGATTCTTCAAAATATAAAACGCCTGATGGATACACAGCAGATATCGCAATTTTTACGATTACTTCGGAGAAAACGGAAGAAAAGGCGCCGCCAAACATGACACTTAAAATTATGCTAATTAAGCGTGCTACTAAAGATGCTGATGGCAATGCCAATATTGAAGGTGGAAAATGGGCGCTTCCAGGTGGGTTTGTTGATGCTCATCAAAAAGAATCAGCGTATATTGCAGCAAAAAGAGAATTAAAAGAAGAGACGAATGTAGAAGGGTTACATGTTCAGCACTTTGGTGTTTACGATGATATTGATCGAGATCCTCGTGGTTGGATGATTTCAAATGCTTTTTATGCGATTGTTCCTGAGGTGTATATGGAGCAGCGACAAGCAAATGATGATGCTGATGATGTAGAGTTATTTGATATTGAAGATGTATTTACACTTCAGCTAGCCTTTGATCATCGTAACATCATTGCAGATGCCCTCGAATTTATTAAAAGAGATATGGTGCAAACAACAGTTGCTAAAAATTTTTTGCCGCAAGAGTTTACCTTATCAGAGTTACAACGGGTACTACTGACAGTTGAAGAAGATCCACGAATCGCTAATGATTCTGTATTTTTTACAAAAGCACCTAAATTACCTTTTATCGAAAAAGTTGTGGATGCGGAAGGAAAGCCGAAGAAAACAAAGCGTAATTCGTTTAGGCCTTCTCAGCTGTATACCTTTAATGATTTTGAAGTGGTAGAATCGATTTACCATTAGGAAAGATACGTCTTTCCTGATTATTTTAAAAATAGTAATTTGTAATTTAGGTATTACTAATTAAAAAACGGAGTGATAAAACGATGAAAAAGAGAGCATTAATTAATATTGATTACACAGTTGATTTTGTTGCGACTGATGGAGCTCTAACCTGTGGAGAGCCAGGACAACTGCTTGAACAAGCGATTGTAAATTTAACAAATGAATTTATATCAAATAAAGAGTTTACGGTTTTCGCTATAGATGTTCATGAAAAAGAAGATCTTTATCATCCTGAAACAAAGTTATTTCCTCCACATAATCTTCGTTATACAAAAGGGCGGGATTTATATGGTGCTTTAAAACCATTGTATGAAGCTAATAAAGAGCTAGAATATGTTTATTTTCTAGATAAAACTCGCTACTCGGCATTCGCAGGGACAGATTTGGAGTTGAAATTACGTGAAAGGGGAATTACAGAGCTTCATTTAATTGGAGTTTGCACAGATATCTGTGTTCTTCATACAGCTATGGATGCTTATAATAAAGGATTTGATCTTGTCATTCATAAAAACGCTGTCGCATCCTTTAATCAAGCAGGACATGAGTGGGCTTTAAGTCATTTCGAGCAGACACTTGGTGCCTCTGTTATTTGATATTAAGAAATGGAGGGAAATGAAGTGAAATACGCAGATGATAGTTTCATGTTACACACCGATTTATATCAAATTAATATGGTTCAGACTTACTGGAAGGACGCTGTTCATCAACGAAAGGCTGTTTTTGAGCTATATTTTAGAAAACTTCCATTTGGTAATGGTTATGCGATATTCGCTGGCTTAAAAAAAGTAATGGAGTTTATTAACAAGTTTGGGTTTTCTCAAAGTGATATAGATTATTTGCGAGAAGAAGGGAAATATCCAGAGGAATTTCTCCACTATCTCCAGAAGCTAAAGTTTACAGGAACTATAAGGGGTATGAGAGAAGGGGAGCTGGTTTTTGCCAATGAACCTATTCTGCGAATCGAGGCACCGTTGGCTGAAGCACAATTAATTGAAACGCCTTTGCTGAATATTATTAATTACCAAACGCTAATCGCGACAAAAGCTTCGCGTATTAAAGAAGTGACGGGTGAAGATGTTGTGATGGAGTTTGGTACCCGTCGTGCTCACGAATTTGATGCGGCTATTTGGGGAACTCGTGCTGCTTATATCGGTGGCTTTTCTGCAACAAGTAATGTACGCGCAGGCAAGTTATTTGGTATTCCAGTTTCGGGAACGCACGCGCATGCAATGATTCAAACCTACAGAGATGAGTATACGGCGTTTAAAAAATATGCAGCTGCACATAAAGACTGTGTATTCTTAGTGGATACTTATGATACGTTACGGTCAGGTGTTCCAAATGCCATTAAAGTAGCGAAGGAATTGGGCGATCAAATTAATTTTATTGGTATCCGTTTAGACAGTGGTGATTTAGCCTATTTATCAAAAGTGGCAAGGAAAATGCTAGATGATGCAGGTTTTAAGAAAACAAAAATTATGGCATCCAATGATTTAGACGAATATACTATTATGCATTTAAAATCTCAAGGGGCGAAAATTGATGCTTGGGGAATCGGCACAAAGCTAATTACGGCCTATGATCAAGCGGCACTAGGTGGGGTTTACAAGTTAGTCTCTATTGAAAATGAAAATGGGGAAATGGTCGATACGATAAAAATCTCTGCGAATCCAGAAAAGGTGACGACTCCAGGGCGTAAACGAGTCTATCGTATTGTTAATAATGAGAATGGTCATGCTGAAGGTGACTATATTGCCCTTGATGAGGAGAATGTCCTGCAAACAGACCGGTTAAAGATGTTCCACCCTGTTCATACGTATATAAGCAAATTTGTGACGAATTTTACAGCGATTGAGTTGCACAAAAGCATTGTAGAAAATGGGAAAGTAGTATATGAGGAACCCACTATTCAAGAGACACAAGCATATGCAAAGGAAAATTTAAAATTGTTATGGTGTGAGTACAAACGAACGATGAACCCAGAAGAGTATCCAGTTGATTTAAGTAAGGCTTGCTGGGATCACAAGAGGGCCATCATTCACGATATAAAAGAAAAAATTTCGAAAAAAGATGGATACTAGATAGAAAATGACGGGAGGAAGATATGATGGCGAGAATAGGTGTTTATGGTTCATCCTTTGATCCTATTACCAATGTTCATCTTTGGACTGCTAGCACGGTTGCACACCGTTGTAAATTAGATAAGGTCATATTTTTACCCTGTTCAAATAAGCGTAAAGATAAAACCATAAAAACAGAAGATATACATCGGTGGAATATGCTACATTTAGCAATTGCTAAGGATGATCGTTTTGTGGCGGATTCCTATGAGATGGATCAAGAGGGCTGGAATATTTACACGTATGACACAATGAAATACTTTAGAGAAAAAAATCCAGAAGATGAAATCCACTTTATTATGGGTGCAGATTTGTTAGTAGACATTGGTGCAGGATTATGGAAAAAGGGTGACGCATTAGTTGCTGAAAATAAATTCATTGTTATGGCAAGGCATGGGATTGATATGTTGTCTACCATTAGCCGATCCCCGATTTTAAGAAATAATGATGATGGGAGATTTCATCTTATTGATAAGGGCTTAGCCATGGAAATTAGCTCTACCTATATTCGTGAAGAATTTGCAATGGGTGGAGAGCCGAGATATCTTTTGCCTAATGCTTGTTATGACTATATTAAAGAACATCATTTATATCAAAAATAAAAGTGTGGTTACATGCCACACTTATTTTAATTTTGAAAAGATGGTGACTTTTACTATTTTTAGCCTTCGTAAGCTATAATAGAAATAGCAAAGGTGACGACTTTTTTGTCAATAAATTTAATAATTAATGTTAGAAAGGAATTCATGAATGTGCAGCTTACGTTAACATTTCTTATTTTAGGTGCAACAATTTTTGCATTTGTGACCAATAAAATACGAGCAGATCTTGTAGCGATTGTGTCACTTTTAGCATTTATTATTGCAGATATTCTAACGCCCACAGAGGCATTAGCTGGATTTTCGAACTCTGTAGTTTTAATGATTGCAGGGCTTTTTGTCGTGGGTGCAGGAATTTTACGTACGGGTCTTGCGGGAATGGCGGGGCAGTTATTACTTAAATGGTCGGGCAATAGTGAGTTGAAATTATTTATATTACTGCTCATCATTGTAGGGTCTGTTGGTGCCTTTATGAGTAATACTGGTACAGTAGCATTAATGATGCCAATAGTAGTGAGTATGGCAATTAGTATGAAAATTAGCCCTTCTAAATTTTTATTGCCACTCTCATACGTAGCTAGTCTATCCGGTCTTATGACATTGATTGCCTCCCCAACTAATTTAATTGTCAGTCAGCTATTGGTGGATAGAGGCTATAACAAGCTTGGATTTTTTGAGATAACACCAATTGGTATAGTGGGTATGATTGCAGGAATTACCTATCTAGTGCTTGTGCGCAATATTTTATTACCAAAAGATCAACATCGTACACAAACAAATGAGGGCTATAAGCTTTCACCGAAGAAAATCATTAAGCAATATGATTTAAATAATCGACTATTTAAAATCTCTGTTCCTGAAGATTCTCCTATTATAGAAACGTCGTTAGCAGAGTTAAAGCTACCAGCTAAGTACACGCTCTGTATGATGAAAATTCACCGAAAGTCACAAGAAGGCATCAACTTACTACCTATGACGTATCAAGAAATGGCTGGTCCAACAAGTGTAATTCACGCAAAGGACGAGCTGTATGTTCAAGGAGAAGAAGAGGATATTCGTCACTTTGTTGAGGATTATCACCTCGAAATGCAAGGATTAGTGGAAGGGGAAGCTGATGAATTGATTTCCAAGCATCTCGGTATTGCAGAGGTACTGCTCACGCCAAATTCCAGCTTTATCAATGAAACGGTTAGCTCGTTAGGGTTTAGAGAAAAATACAACCTAAATATAATTGGTATTAATCGTAAAGGTGGTTATAAACTCCAAGACATGGTTTCGCATAAGTTGAAATTTGGAGATGCTATTTTAGTGCAGGGAGCTTGGGATGAAATTCTTTTATTAGCAAGAGAGACCCAAGATGTTGTGGTTGTCGGTCAGCCAAAAGAACACGCAAGTGTAGCAGCAGCTACAGGAAAAGCTGGTATTGCGGGTATTATTATGCTGTTTATGATTATATTAATGGCATTCGAAATTTTCCCTGCTGTTATTTCTGTTATGATTGGTGCCGTTTTAATGATATTAACGGGTTGCTTACGTAACATGGAAGATGCGTATAGCAATATGAATTTTGAAAGTATAGTGCTAGTGGCAGCCATGCTACCTATGGCGACAGCTTTAGAAAAGACAGGAGGCATGGCTATATTATCGGACGGGATTATTAAAGTTCTTGGTGACTATGGTCCCTATGGTGTGCTTATAGGTGTTTATATTTTAACAGCTGTATTTGGACAATTTATTAGTAATACGGCGACGGCTGTATTGTTTGCGCCGATTGCTATGAGTGCTGCAATAGCAATGGAGGTTAATCCTACAACATTTATGATTGCAGTAGCAGTAGCTGCAAGTATGGCGTTTGCAACACCAATTGCATCCCCAACTAATGCCCTAGTAATGACTGCCGGTGGCTATAAATTTATGGACTTTGTAAGAATAGGGATACCATTACAAATTGTTATGTTTATTGTCATGATGATAGCTATTCCATTCTTTTTCCCATTGTAAAACTTATTTTACAACGATGGACCAATTCAAAATTTTGAGTTTGTCCATCGTCATTTTTTACAATGAAATCAAGTACAGCCGTTGTTGCTATTAAGCGTTAAGCTTTGAATGTGGTCGCTGCTTCCTTTGGTTTGTTGCTACTGTCTTGCTTTCGCACTGAAAGCATCCGCTCATTTCAATTATACAATGAAGGATTGGTTATATATTTTTTTCCTTCTTTCAAAAAATCTATTAAATTTTTCTAGAAAGATATGATAAAATTATATTTTAATTAGTGGTATAACATAGACGTTAAGGGTGAAAATATTATTTGTAGTCAAAGTTTTATTTTGATTATTAATATAGGAAGTAATGCAATGTCGAGAAAAAACTTAAAGTTTTTTTTGAAAAAGTGTTGACCTTTTAAAAATATGGGTGTAGTATTATACAAGTCGCCACGGTGACACGCTAAAACAAAGCAAAACATGAACCTTGAAAACTGAACAAGCAAAACGTAATCAATAAAGTTTTAAGTAGCTAGATTTACTAGTGAACGAAACAAAATTTTGGACATCAA
>NZ_JBMOXD010000008.1:0-130585 GCF_049315265.1 Lysinibacillus sp. NPDC056220 | reverse complement strand
TTTTGATGTCCAAAATTTTGTTTCGTTCACTAGCTAGGCTAGCTACTTAAAACTTTATTGATTACGTTTTGCTTGTTCAGTTTTCAAGGTTCATTATTTAAGTCGTTTTTTCAGCGACTTCTTTATATTAACATCTCACTCAAAACATGTCAACTATTTTTGAAAAAGTTTTTTATGTTTTTCATCGAGTTACTTGTTATGTCTTAGCGACAATTAATATAATACAATATCATTATATTATTCGTCAACTACTTTTTTAAAAAAATATCGAGGTATTTTTTAGATACCTCGATTACAAGCATACTACAGTCATTGACCAATTTCTAGAGCTTCTTTATCGACCTTGTAATGACGGTGAAAGATCATCTCGTTTTTCGCAGTAACTGGCTCTATATGAATATACCCCTTATCCACTAAGTATTCGACAAATACTTCTAAATCAACAGAGTAATTCATGAGTTCATGATGGTCATGTAGCTCTTGAATCGACCATGTTTCTTTTGTTTGCATCACTTCTAATATATGTTGTGCTCCATCTCGTGTTCGAGAATGTATTAAAAACTCACTTGCTAAGAATAAAAGTTCTAAGCGTTTTTCAATTGGCTCATTACTCGTCACCAGTTCTTCGTACAGCTTATAAATCGCTGGTTCAATTTTTTTCACTTGCCCCCATACAGTTACTTCAGGGTATAGACCACTATCAATGATTGATAAACGCCCCAAATGGTGTAAGGAATCAACTACATGATTATATGCATCCAAATAACTGCCCTTATCAAAGTATTCCTTCCCCTCCAAATAACGACGTATTAACTTGGAAAATTGAATGCCTGTCTTAATCTTACGGCCACTATACGGAAATTCCTGTAATTCTATTTTTAGTTTATGCAGGAATTCATTCCGATCAAATAGTACTCTGCCAAAGAAAATCCAATCGACTACCTTCTTATTAGATCCGATTAGAAGCCATTTTCGTATTAGTTTCTCCGTAACCGTATGTAGAGCGACTTTATTTCCTTCATATAAGTAATGTTTTGAAAAGACTGGCTGCTCTGCTTCTTTTACAATAATTAATAAAACAGTATCAAATGTATCTGTAACGTTACTTTGCTCCTCACGTTTTTCCACTAAAATAACGCCTAATGTATTTGACTGACTCGCACGTTCTTGGTATATAGGACGCAATACTTGCTCCATGTTCAGCCCCCCTTTATTCATATAGCTTCCCTTGTTCCGTTAAAAATTCGACATACTCTAAAAGTATTCCTTCTTTGATTTACCTCAAAGCTAAAATACTTTGCCCTTATATGTTATAGTAGATTTTAGATTGGGAGGCAAGATAAATGAAACCTTATAAAAGTAAAATTAATAAAATTCGTTCATTCGCTTTAGCACTAATCTTTATTGGTTTTATTGTAATGTACGGAGGTATATTCTTTAAAAATAGCCCAATATTAGTTTTAATTTTCATGACATTAGGTGTTTTATGTATTATTGGTAGTACAGTTGTCTATGCCTGGATAGGTTTATTATCAACACGAGCCATTCAAGTTGAGTGTCCTAATTGCCATAAACATACAAAAGTTTTAGGCAGAGTCGATATGTGCATGTATTGCAATGAGCCATTAACGCTTGATCCTACTCTTGAAGGTAAAGAGTTCGACCAATCCTATAATCATAAAACGAAAAAATCCTAGCCCGTTAACGAGCTAGGATTTTTATTGTACTTTAGCAGTAACACCTTTACATGATGGACATGTGCCGTATATCTCTAAACGATGCGAATGCACATCAAAGTCAGTTACCTGTGATGCAAAATGCTCTATTTCATCGAGCCCAGGATAATGGAAATCGACGATCTTGCCACAGCATTCACAAATCATATGGTAATGATCATTTGTCACGAAATCAAAGCGGCTTGAAGCATCTCCATAAGTAAGCTCTTTCACAAGACCTACCTCACGAAATACTCGCAGGTTATTATAAACAGTCGCTACACTCATATTAGGAAATTTCCCTTCAAGTGCTTTATAAATTTCATCGGCAGTAGGATGTGCCATAGATTGAATTAGATATTCCAAAATAGCATGACGCTGAGGAGTAATACGTACACCAGTTGTTTTTAACGTGTCCAGTGCATCCTGTAAATGCGTTGTAGACATCGTCATGCACCTCTTCCATAAGTATTATTAATTTATAATTGTTATAAATAGTGTATCCAATTAGCGCTACTTCGTCAACAATCACACATACTAATCCTCTAATTTCATCGTTTTTTTCTTAATATCCTCTCGATAGCTCCATGACATTTTCTAAATCTCTGTCACCTCTTAGCCATTTTGTTAAGCTGGGCTTAAAAATTTCTAAGCTTCGTTCCACATAACGAGATGAATGGCTTGAGACATGTGGTGATACGATGACATTTGGCAATGCCCATAGTGGATTGTCTGATGACAGAGGTTCTTCTTCAAATACATCCAAAACGGCATATCCTATTTCTCCATCTTCGAGCGCCTGAATGAGTACCTTTTCATCAACTAAATTCCCTCGGCCAAAATTCATGAAAATTGCACTGCTCTTCATAGCTATAAAATGTTCTTCATTTAATAAATGCGTTGTTTCTTGTGTTTTTGGCAACACAGAAATGACAATATCAGCACTCGGCAAAACTTCTATTAATTGCTCAAAGCTAATCATCTTATCCATGTTTGACGCTTCATTTCCAGAGCGATTGCAGCCAATAGTCGTCACACCAAAGGCTTGTAATAAGCGCCCCACTTCCGAGCCAATAGCGCCTGGACCTAAAATAAGCGCTGTACTATCTCGTAATTCAGTTTGTTTGGCTTTTTTTGACCATTCACCTTTCTTTTGTTGCTCATACATCCAAGGTAAAGCACGTTTAATGGCTAAAATATGGGCTAGCATTGATTCTGCCATAGGTGTTTTATGGATACCTCGTACATTAGAAACTAAAATACCACGCTCCATAATAGCTTGAGCAGGCATTTTTTCAATGCCTGCTGATGCAACAAAAATCCATTTTAACTTCGTCGCCTGTTGGATGCTCTCTGTTGTTAAATCCTCACCATATGTAACTAAAACATCCGCTTTTTGAAGCTCTTCATTTGTTATTCCACTTTCAAATATAAAATCGACTTGTGGGAATTCTGCTAATAATGGTTCCCGTAAATCTGGTCTTGGTTCAAAAGTAAAATAGATTCTCATGTTGTCGCCTCCTGTTCTGCTAAATAGGCATAAACTTCTTCAATATGATTTTTCACACGTACTTTACGCCAAGCTTTCATTAACTTACCCTCCGAATCAATTAAAAATGTGGAACGCTCAATCCCCATAAATTCACGTCCATACATTTTCTTTAAGACCCATACACCATACGCCTCCGCTACAGCATGATCTTCATCTACTAATAAAGAAAAAGGCAAGCCATGCTTATCAATAAATTTTGTATGTTTGTTTGCATCATCTGGACTAACGCCTAGAACAACAGCGTTTAAATGACTAAAGTCCTCAAACCTATCTCGAAAATCACATGCTTCAGTTGTGCAACCTGGTGTCATATCTTTTGGGTAAAAGTATAAAATTACATTCTGTCCTTTAAAATCAGTTAGCTGTACCGTCTCTCCCTTTTCATTCATAAGAGAAAAATCGGGTACCTTCTGTCCTTCTTGCAAAGTCATAATAATCTCCTCCTCTGTATATTCATTTTACTCCAAGTAACAAATCAAGTCATATTCCTTATTTTCTTTGGATTTCTGACACTGATAGGTCTACAATAGATTACGTATAAAAAGTTAGGAGGCAATACTATGAATCACGCAAAATCTGAAGCAGTACACGCAGAGGCGTTACAACATATCGTTGGTGGTGTAAATAGCCCTTCTCGTTCATATAAAGCAGTAGGCGGTGGTTCTCCTGTGGCAATGGTTCGAGGAAAAGGCGCATATTTTTGGGATGTAGATGGCAATCGTTATATAGATTATCTTGCAGCATACGGTCCTATCGTTACAGGTCATGGGCACCCTCACATTGCTAAGGCTATTACACATGCTGCTGAAAATGGCACATTGTTTGGAACGCCGACTGAATATGAGGTTACTTTTGCAAAAATGCTAAAAGAAGCCATTCCGTCTATGGATAAAGTACGCTTTAACAACTCTGGTACAGAAGCTGTTATGACAACTATTCGTGTTGCACGTGCCTATACAGGACGTACAAAAATAATGAAATTTGCCGGATGCTACCATGGTCATTTCGATTTAGTTTTAGTAGCTGCTGGTTCAGGTCCTGCTACATTAGGAACACCAGACTCAGCAGGTGTAACGACTTCTACAGCTGAAGAAGTTATTACGGTACCTTTCAATAACCCTGAAGCTTTTACAGAAGCAATGAATACATGGGGCGATGAAATTGCAGCTATTTTAATTGAACCTATCGTAGGAAACTTTGGTATTGTTGAACCGAATCCTGGCTTCCTTGAATTAGTACACGCTACGGCCAAAGAAAAAGGAGCCTTAACAATTTACGATGAAGTTATCACGGCTTTCCGCTTCCACTACGGTGGTGCCCAAAACTTACTTGGCCTAACACCTGATCTAACAGCACTTGGTAAAGTTATTGGTGGCGGTTTACCAATTGGTGCATATGGTGGTCGTAAAGAAATTATGGATACAGTCGCACCACTAGGTCCAGCTTACCAAGCCGGAACGATGGCCGGAAATCCAGCATCTATGCAAGCAGGTATTGCGTGCTTAGAAGTGCTACAAACACCAGGCATTTACGATGAAATGGATCGACTAGGCGGGATTTTAGAAGAAGGGATTTTAGCTGCTGCTAAAGAGCATGGAGTAACCATCACATTAAATCGTCTTAAAGGGGCGCTGACAATTTACTTTACAGATGTGAAAGTAGAAAACTATGAGCAAGCCGAAAACTCTAACGGTGAAATTTTTGGTCGCTTCTTTAAACTAATGCTTGAGCAAGGGGTTAATCTAGCTCCTTCTAAATATGAAGCATGGTTCTTAACTACAGAGCATACTGAAGCAGATATTCTTGAAACAATTAAAGCTGTGAATTACGCATTTTCTCAATTATCATAATGGGTATGCAAAGGCGACTTTCTATCATAAGTCGCCTTTTTCTTATTCTTGCATACAAATCTATGTATTTTATGTGCACTTCCTTCTATAATGTAAAGAAGCTAAAAAATATGAGACAGAAAGGACATCTTTATGAAATTAGGTGCCCGTGTATTTAAAACTGGTGTCGCTATCGTATTTGCCCTGTTTATTGCAGAGCTGTTAAAACTACCTTCACCTGTTTTTGCTGGAATTGCAGCTATTTTTGCGATACAGCCTTCTATTTATCGCTCTTATCAAACCATTGTAGAGCAAGTTCAAGCAAATATTATAGGTGCAACCATTGCCGTCTTTTTCGGCTTACTTTTTGGCCATCATGTGGTTGCCATTGGCATAGCTGTCATAATAGCTATTGGTTTAATGTTGAAATTTAAACTAGAAAAATCTCTTTCGTTGGCGTTGGTATCAGTCGTGGCCATTATGGAATTCCAAGGAGAAGACTTTTTAACGTTTGGTTTAATACGCTTTGTTACTATATTAGTCGGGGTGTTAGCAGCATTTGTCGTTAATCTTGTTTTCTTACCACCCAAATATGAGATTAAACTATTCCGCAAAATTTATATTTTGCAGGATGATATTATTCGATGGACGCGACTTGCAGTACGGCAGGCTTCTGAGCATACATCTACAAAGGGCGCATTAAGTAAATTTAAAAGCCGTATGTTACGAGTCGATACGCTGTATGATTTATATAAAGAGGAGCGTAATTATTTCAAAAATAAAAAGTATGTAAAAGCACGTAAATTGGTCGTCTATCGTCAAATGATCTTAACTTCCAAAAAAAGTTTAGAATTGCTACAACGATTGCATAACCACGAAAACGAATTAGCTAAGCTACCTACGCAATTTCACTTAATGATTCAGGAACGGCTTGATTCCTTATTAACGTATCACGAACAATTGCTCTTAAAATATACTGGGAAATTAAAGCCTGAACATTCTGAGTGGAGTAAAAGCATCGACTATGTTCAACGCAATGAACTAATGGAAATTTTCATTAAGCAAGTAAACTTTGCTCGCGAGGAAGGCGATACGGAATTTTCTAGCTATCACTTACTCTATATTTTATCGAGGATTCTAGATTATGAGGAAAATTTAGAGCATCTAGATACACTGATTGTTTCATACCAAAGCTACCATGGCCATGAAATTAATGTAGAATTTGAAGAAGAATTCATCTAGCAACCACGTAAGCGACAGATTCACATACAGCGGATCTGTCGCTTTTTACTACAAAAAAAACCTCCAAGTAGAATTCTACTTAAAGGTAAAATTAAGGACGTAACGCAAGCAGCTGTTGCTCTGCTAGCTTACGTTTACTTGTCTGCTCACTCCGCAAATGCTGGTAATTAGCAATACCTGTAACAATTGTATCCCACATTTCTTCTAGCGTCTGTGTTTTATCCGTCTGCTGAGCAAGAGCTGTGCTTAGGTGAACCGCTTCATTGCTAGCTTCCCCAAATTGCTTCACTCGATTTTCAAAGGCAGATGCTGATTGATTTTGTAATTGTTGACGTCTTTCATTCACAGCATTCATCAGCCCCATTTTAAAAACAGGAATGGTTTTAACAAATGCGCCATGAATCTGTTCAATCAGCTCATTATTCCCATGACGTAGCATCTCAATTTGTGGAGCTGTTAAGATGGCAACCATTCGTGATTTCTCCAACTCATCTATTTTTTGTTGAAGCATTTCAGCAATTGTCTGTAAACGATTAAGCTCCATTTTGGCTACCTGATTACCTGCCTCACCCTGTTCCTCATATAATGGGATTAATGTTGTTTGCACCTCATGTAATTTCATATCAGTAGCTACGATATATTTTTCTATATCAAGGTAAAACATCAAATCTTCTTTGTATAACCGAGCGAGTAATCGATTATCCTTCGCTAATTCCTCTTCCATAAGCACAAATTGGTAATGAATTTTTTCTATATCTCTACCGAGCACATTGTATTTCGCATATACATCCTCTTCATTTTTTGATTTACGTGTAAATAGCTTCTTAAAGAAACCCTTTTGTTCAGCAAAATCTTTTTTATCGAATGTCAGCATTAAGGATTCAAGCTGTTTAAATAATTCATTGGATTCAAAAGTAGCTGATTGGGTCACTATAGCTAGAACTTGATCTGCAAATTTTGATAATTTGGTAGCTGGTTCTTTTCCCAACTCTATTAGCTCTAGCTGATTTTTTATATCAATCTGATGAGCAATTTGTTGAACCTCTTCATGTTCTCGTAATTGTTGTTTGACGGCATCTGCTGTTTCTAGTGTCAGTTGCTCAAGCGTCATTGGGATGTTTGACATGGTCGCCGCCTCCTTCCTATCATCAGAAAAAGCGATTAAAGAGCTTTTTAATAATTTTATCCGGTGCCGCTTTTTGCTGCGATGGTTCTTCATAAGGCAAATCAAATAACATATGCTCTAAACGATGCACATCATATGTGTCCTCCAGCAGATGCTTTTCTAAATCTAATTGTCCAGTCGGATTATAAAAAATGATATCCATACCGAAACGATTTAAAAATGCTAATAAGGCAATATCTTCGCGCGATAATGCAGGTTGCTGCGGCGCTTGATACATAATAATCTTCGGTATCTCTTGTGAATAGTCGAAGCTTTGCAATAATCGCAGTATTTCTTGAGGAATCATTGTCAGCTGCTTAAATACAAATAACTGTAAATCATATAAAGTCTCATTTGGTTGCTGTTTTAACATTGGTTGCTCACAAGATGTTTTGATCGTATGCGCAATGGCTTGTTGCAGCTCCAATGATAATTCACCATACTGCCACCAATCACTTTGTATAATACGTTCTGCTGAAAGTTCACCATTTACTAAGCAATGTTTATAGTGAAAATGAAAGTTGGCCTTGCTTGTTTTTGTAAAAGGAAATTCCTGCACGAAGATAGTTTGTGGGTTTATTAATAACTGATGCATGAAATGCCAGTATTCCTCACGCTGGCTTGAGACTCCGCTGATTTTTGCAAAGATGACAGGAATCACTACTTCATTTCCATTGACATCAAATTGGGGTCGTACTAATGCCTTTTCCTTCGCATAAATAAAAATATCATCATAGGTCATACGCAAAGTTAGTGAGCGTGGCATAAAATCTTTGAATTGCCACGGTCTATAGACTCCTGATTGCTGGTCATGCATTAATTGTTCAAAATGCTGACTAGAACGATAGCCTACAGTTGCCTGACGATCACGGAGCTTGTCAGGAAATGGCTGTAATGATGTTTGGCTTGTATATGAATAGCTGATGGAAAAATCATCATTAGGATCCACCTCAGCAAATTCATCTACTTTTGCTGGATGAAATATTAATACATCACAGCCAAGTTCCATTAGGAGTAACAAAAAATATCGCTGACTAACAGTGGCTTCTCCATACCAAACAACTTTAGGGAAATCATCGGTTGGCTTCAAAGCTTTAGCCCATTGAATCCAATGGTTTTTTAACCACTTCACCAGATCAATTAAGAAACGACGAAATTCATTGGAAAGTAAACCTAGCGATTGTTGATGTTGAAATAATTCTATAACCTTAATAGTCGTTAGCTGTAAATGTCGATTCATAATGCTGTCATCATGTTTTGGAATCAGTTGATACCCATACATCATCGCCACTAAACGATTAATGGTAAGTCCTTTAGGTGTTTGCTGATGCTGCGATAAAATATTTTGTATGGCTTGAAAGTCTTTTTGTTCAATGTGCTTATTTAATTCTTCACTTAAAATATGAATATTTTGGTTTTGAGATAAGGTATATAATGAATTAAAATATTCATCTTCCTCGATTGGTACGCCTAAAACGCGTAGAGCCATACGGCTAAAACATATTTGTTGTGGTGTTTCCTCATAAAATGCACGATTCTTTGGTGAATCTTGAAACGCCTGTAGCCAATCATCTTGATTACGCTCGACTATTGTTTTTATTGTGATTGTTTGCATACAAACGCACCCCCTAAAAAAATCATCCTTAAGCTTAATTCAACGGATATATAAATTTAATCAATATTATTTTCTTCATATTCTCTAGTAATTTTTGAAAACGTTAAACGTAAATAAAATCAAAACTAACATCCCAAAAAGGCAATCAAGTAAAATAAGAAGTTTTATTCCACTATCACATAAGTAAAACTCCTGTAAAAACCTAAGATGATTGCCGCCATTACTTCGAAAAACCTCATGTTCAATCCACCTTCGGCACAACAACTTGGTTGTATGCTAACGAGGAAGTACTTGATGAAAAATTATTACATCACATTTGCATCTGTGAAGATACTGATGATTTAGCGGTAGCGAAAAAACTATACTACTGTTTGTTGTGTAGTATGCTGTAAAACAGCCTGAAGCAAATGCTTGGTAAATGCTTCACCCTCATACGGCGAGTATGTTGTATTAAGTAGTGTTTCTGGCTGTTTATCCTTTAAATCACCATGGTTTGGTGTAAAAGCCACATCAGCCATCTTCAACATGCCATAATCCATCATAGAATCGCCTGCTGCTATATGCACATCGTATGTACAAAACTCCATCATATATTGTATGGCAGCTTCCTTGGTCAAAACCTTTGGCATGAAATATAGTTTTTTCCCTTGCAGAAAAACGTACCAACCATGGGTATCGAATTCTTGAGTCATGGCGCGTAAATCATCCTGTTGTAAAACATCCAGATTTACATGATGGACATAAAAAAGGTCATCTATATAGAAAGAACGTTGTAGCCATGTATCAGATTTGATGGTGTGAAATAGTTGTAACATATCCTCACGTGGAATTGAAGAATCTTCAATACGTCTACCTAATGTTTTGGTCCATTTGTCGCATGGCTGACCCTTTTCTAATATTGTACCCCCATTGCTCGTAATTGCAAAAGAAGGGTTCAGGTCATTTATAAAATGGATTCTTTTATATTGATGCAACGCTCTAGTTGTAACAGGGACAAATAGTGTTTGCTGATGAACCTGTTGCAATAAAATAGCTGTTTCTTTTGTCATCATGCTCATCTTTTCATTAGCCTTATGTTCAACGACCACTTTATCTGAAATAGGCGGAAACATCTCCATCATGCGTTTAGAATAAATCAGTGTTCTATCTAAATCTGATGTGAATAATATCATTTTGAGCTCCTCTATAATTCTTTTATTAAGCCGCAACATGCGTAGGACATATGCGAATATTCTTCTAATACTACATTTTTTTCATGAGCTAATAATAAAATATGCTCTAGCTCATCCTTATACTGTGGATTAATTAAGATTTTCCAAGGTATTCGTCGCAATAAAACTCGGGTCGTTTCTCCAACACCTGGTTTAATAAGGTTAATGTTTTCCATGTCAAAATCCAATTGAATATTTTGGACCGATTTCATACCTGCCCACGTAATAAGAGAGGTAGCTTCATCCTGAAGTTGACTGGTAATTTCATTCCGTACTTGCTTGAAGCATGCGACTATACGATTTATGTACAAGTTCGAGACATCCATATCTTCTAATTCTTTATAGTATTTTGCTCCATGGAAGTCGTCCTTATCCATAAACTGCAAATTTAAAACGGTTCTGCTTACCAAGCCAGAGACAGTTGAATTTAAACAAGCAGAAGGAATTAAAAAATCTTCGCGAGTTCCAAAAATCGTAGCACAATGCCCTGGATCTGCTAATACAGCTAGATCCGCTTTTAACTGCGTTTGATATTGTTCATTAAACGTTTGACAAGATTGAATCAATTCTTTGGTTATAGCGCCTTTTCCCGTCCAACCATCAATAAATTGAAGACAGCCTTGAGGATGTTCTGAAAGAATGTAACGTATCGCCGCCTCATCAAATCCACGACCACGCAAAATAGAAATAGAATAATGTGGTACATCCACCTTATAGTTCATTGATATGTAACGTTTAATTAAAATACCGATTGGCGTACCTGCTCTGGCTAAACTTACAAGTATTAAATTTTCTAACCCTCTACTTTTGACGATACGTTCTGCTACTACCCCAACAGCGATAGCAATTCTATCCGCGAAAGCATCCAAGGTTTTATAAAATAGCTTCATATATGTTTTAGATGGTTGATATTCCATTGGTAACATTTCAGAGTAATGCGTACCTGCTTGAATAAGCTGTTCCCGTTTTTCATTACCCATCTCTAGAAATACATTTCCAATATCACGCAATAAAAAAATTACGTCCTCTCGTGCATAGCTACCCATGTTATCTGGCTGTAAAGTCGATGTCATCATACTCCCTCCAACTCATGCATACAAATCACATATACCTTCGCCCCACTAACCGACTGAAGAGCTGCCACCATTCGATCTACTACCTCTTTATTGGATATACGTTCTATTATTAGAAAAAGTTCCGTATATAGTTGGCTCTGGACATTATATAAATAATTTTCAACCCCGTTATTTTCGGGACTCTCAAATACAATTTTTTCTGTAATTGTATAATCTACATCGTCTGTACAATAAATAGGACTGCGAGTTGATGATTGGAAATAAACACCTTCCCCTAAATAGGATGCAATTTGCATAGGTACATACATAAACTCACCTGTTCCAATCACCAAAGCTGGTCCATCCGTTCGTAGTTCCTTTAATTGCTTGGCGATGGCTTGTAACATGTTCATTTGTTCAAAATGCTGTTTTGATGTTAGCATAAATCTTCCTGTTGCTTTTAGGTACGGCTGATTGTTTATTTTGCCATTCTCTGCAACAGAATAATAGAAAAGACGATCAATGGAGTCTTTAATGGGCAGTAGAGTGATATCCCTAGTAGCAATAGTCGTTACCTTCGGCTGTACACTTGTTAAACTAGGTACTCCTGTACAATTGAATGTCCCACACATTATGGAGATAAATTTAATAGAAATTTCCCATTGCTCTTCTAATTGCTGAAAGACTATTCGCTGCTGCTCTGATCGCCAATCTAAAATAGATAGGACGACGTACTGTTTAACATCAGGAAACTTCTTTTTTAATGTTTCAATTATGTTGATGACCGTATTCCCAGTCGTAATTTCATCATCTATTAATACGATACGCTTAGCTTGCTGTAAAACATTAGGTTCCTCTGTATAAATTCTATGGCTTGTCGCATGGGAATGTTCTTCCTCGAATGTGACAAATGGTTCAATATGAGGAATAACTTCACGAGTAGTATGGATATACATAGCATTTGATTGAAATGCATTAAATACGGCATGCCCAAGTGCAGTGGCCGTCTCCGCAAATCCAATAAACAATGTCTTATGTGCTAACTCTACGCTTCCTTTCACAGAATTTTGTAGCTCCTCTAAATTTATGCCTTCTTTTAAAGCTTGAACAACAGGCGTAATCGTATTGACTTTTTGATTATTACCTTGCTGGTCGTACATCATAGCTAAAAGAGCTCCTGTTAGTAAAGGGATTTGCGGTCGAACAGCCAAATGCTTGCCAAGCACAGTGCTTATAAATAAAAATTGTCGCTTCTTATTAATACGAGCAGCCATTTGAAATAAATCTGTTAGCGCAAAATCGTGTGGGTTATGGGTGATTTCAATGTCAATTGAATAGTTTGGTAAAATAGTAAGTTTACTCATTTGTTGTTGCATACATATGACCACCTAGTTCTGAATTTAATAATAGGGAGGCGAAATCCACAGTTTCATGATAAACGCCATAGACATGTGCCTGTTTTAAAATACGTTGTGCCCACCGCATATGTGGTTTGATTTCATTCATTTTATTAGCATAATGACTTTTCATCACACCTTTACTACCATCATTATGTTCCACAATACTAAGTGCATCTAAATACTCCTCATATGAAATAGCGTATAGTGCATGCACAACACGGATATGACTTGGATGAATCACCGTTTTACCCACAATTCCATTTTGTTTGTCCATTAAAACTTCCTTTATTAGTCCATCTAAGCAATCGTCTAATAACGCTTTCCTCGTTTCAAGCGCACCCTTCTCACTAAATGGCGTCATGCGTAAGGCTGGTTTTAACACACGCTGATTACTAAAATACTCCCATACTGGCCCAGATATCACAAAGCCATCTTCCTCACGCCCTAAAACATTCACTATATCCGCTATACAATCCCTTATTAAGCTAATGTCATATATGGTCGAGTCCATACGGCGGCGAATTCCATAAATTCCACAAAAATCAGTAGCGCCAATTCGTATATTCAACACCCTTGATTGGTACTGCTGTAAAACCGATTTAATGGCTAATAATGCCTCCATACGAGATTCTTTATAGAGTACCTCCCTACTTTCTAAAATTGGCATCCCGTATAAGGTAAGATTATTCTCTAGAATTGTTTTCTCAAGAAGCTCAAAATATTGTGCCCCTTGTGTTGCTGTAAATTTCGGAAAGACATACCCAGTTAAAACTTCCTGCTTCTCTTTTAATCTAGAAGTTAAATAATTAAATTGTTCAACATGGCGCACACGAATAAAAAGTAAGGGAATATCTTGGAGTAGCAATTGTTTTTGGTGATAGAGTTTGTATAATTCGCTAATGTCTTCAAGCAATTTTGCCTCACAATCACCTAATTCTGAATCCCCCACTGCATCCTCTAAATCAATGACAAGTGACGTGAGTTCTTTATATTTTTGTGATTGAATCAAACCTACAATATTAGGCATGGAAGCGGGCATATACAAAGTAGCCCCTAATGCATAGGATAAAATATCTGGCGTTGCCCATTTCGTAAAAGGCTGCGGCTTCTTAAAAAAAATTGTCTCTGCTTCTGTTGCAAAGTGTTGCATCTAATCCACTCCCCTATAATTATGCCTTTTGTAAAAAAAGCACTGTATCAGCCCGTTTATACAGACCAATACAGTGCCATGTTACACTGCTGTTTTCTAATTCATCCTGTGTACAACAAATGTCAATAAGAACTCAATAAGAACGCAGCAATTAGAATAATGAAAAATGCTTCATGTAATAGATGGAATCCAAAAATATGCGCAAACATATTCCATACAATAGTCGGAATTAGTATATAAGCACTCGTTTCAAGCTCTGACACTCGTTCAATTAAGCATAGGAATACAAGAGCAATCGTATGCATCATGAGTATTCCTACATCCCGCCTACTAATAGAACCTATACTTTAAAAACTGTGCATATGTACTTAATATCTCATTAATTACATCCACACAAAAACCTCGTCATATACCTAGTTATTGTAGGCCATATGCGTTGATTAATGCTGCTAAGCCACCTTGATAGCCTGAGCCTATTGCGGCAAACTTCCACTCGCCATTATGACGGTACAGCTCACAAAATACTACGGCTGTTTCAATACTGAAATCCTCGCCTAAATCATAACGCAATACCTCTGCTCCTGACTCTTCATTTGTCAAACGAACATAAGCATTTAGGACTTGTCCAAAGTTTTGATGACGTCCCTCTGCATCATAGATAGTGACCGTTACAACAATCTTGTCAATTTGAGGAGATACTTGCTTTAAGTTGACAAGGATTTTTTCATCATCCCCATCCCCTTCCCCTGTGCGGTTATCACCCGCATGAACAACTGATTGGTCTGGACTCGCTAAATTATTGTAAAAGATAAAATCTTGTTCATTACGACACTTGCCCGATGCATCTAGTAAAAATACAGATGCATCAAGGTCAAAATCTTGCCCACCATCAAACTGTTTGACATCCCAGCCTAAGCCAATGCCGATGTTGTTTAAACCAGGGTCTTGCTTCGTTAAATCAATTCTTTGCCCTTTACTTAATTGGATAGCCATTCAAAATCTCCCTTTCCGTCCAAAGATGAAAATTTAGTTTACGTTCAAGCCGTAGTCATTACATAAAGCAGCTAAGCCACCTTGATAGCCAGCACCTACTGCGTTAAATTTCCATTCTCCGTTATGACGATATAATTCACCAACTACAATAGCTGTTTCAATACTGAAGTCCTCACCTAAATCATAGCGAATTAGTTCTTGGTTGGATGCAGCATTTACAATGCGAATGTATGCATTCGATACCATACCGAAGTTTTGATTGCGTGACTCTGCATCATGAATAGTTACAGTGAATGCAAGTCGTTGAACATGGGCAGGAACTTGAGCTAATGCAACTTTCACCACTTCATCGTCACCTTCACCAATACCTGTTAAATTGTCACCTGAATGTTCAACTGATCCGTTACCGCCTGTTGTATTGTTGTAGAAAATAAAGTCATTTTGATCTGCTACTTTTCCTGTATCGGCAAGTAAAAATACAGAGGAATCTAAATCAAAATCATTTCCACCATCATATTTATTTGTATCCCAACCTAAACCAACAATTACATTTGTTAATCCCGGATTTGTTTTCGTTAAATCTACCTTTTGACCTTTTTGTAGTGAAATACCCATGCTTTTTCTTCCTCCTAAATAGTCGTTTTATTTTATTGATATCTTCGAACAACGTCGCCAAGTTTGAGATCGTTCGTTCCTGAACCAACTGCTGCGAATTTCCATTCAGTTTGATGGCGGTAAATTTCACCACAGATTAACGTCGTTAAATTCGAATAATCATCACTTAAATTATAGCGAATTAGTTCGCTTCCTGTCCTGTCATCATACACACGGATATATGCATTTCGAATCATACCAAAGTGTTGGTTTCTGCCTGCCGCATCATAGATGTTTACGACAAACACTAGCTTATTAAATTGTGTCGGAACAGACGATAGCTCAATTGTGATTACTTCATCATCCCCATCGCCATCTCCCGTTAAGTTATCACCTGAATGTCGAACAGAGCCACAGTTACTTGTTAATTTGCCAAAGTAAATGACATCGTCCCCAGCTAAAACTTTATCGTCTTGCAGCATTAATACAGAGGCGTCACAGTCAACGCTTCTACCACTGCCACTATTTCTACTAGAAAATAAACCGCCAAGGAAGCCACCACTTTTTTCTTGGCCGACAGGGTCCCATCCTAAACCTACTTTAATCTTGTTTAATCCTGCGTTCCCTTTTGTTAAATCAACACGTTGTCCTTTTTGTAAATTAATTGCCAATTTGATCACCCTCCTAAAATATGTATTCTAATTAAAAGATTATATGTAAAGTCATCATCTACCCAGTAAGATGGCCTTTATTAACCATACTTTCAGTCTAAAATAACGTGACAAAAAATTCAATAAATGGCTCCGAAAGGTTCTCTTTTTTTATTTATTGTTATAGGAATATTTCTATAAAGGACGCTTCACCTGTAAAAGAGTTCCTTTTCGAAAGAGCCGAAAAAAACCTTCTAACTTGTAGAAGGCTCATGAATCTAATTACTAATTTTTCATTTTCGGATCTAGTGCATCACGTAAACCATCACCCATTAAGTTAAAGCCAAGAACCGTTAACATAATCGCTAATCCTGGAAAAATCATTGTCCATGGTGCGTTTAATAAAAACTTCCTAGCATCCGCAAGCATTTTTCCCCATTCAGGTGCTGGTGCTTGCGCGCCTAGACCAAGGAAACCTAATGCCGCCGCTTCAATAATGGCAGTTGCAATAGCAAGCGTCCCCTGTACAATAATCGGAGTGATAGAATTTGGCAAAATGTGAGAAAACAGAATTCGTGAATCACGCATGCCAATAGCCTTTGCCGCTACAATATATTCTTCTTCTTTAACACTTAATACTTTAGAGCGGATTAAGCGCCCAAAGTTCGGTATGTTAATAATAGCAATGGCAATTAATGCATTTTGTAAAGATGGACCTAGCACTGATACGACCGCAATCGCCAGCAGCATACTAGGGAAAGCTAGCATAATATCAAAAATACGTGAAATAATCGTATCAATCCATTTCCCATAATAGCCTGCGATAATGCCAAGTAAACTACCAATTATAACGGATAAAATAACGGAAAAAAAGCCTACCCATAGTGAAATCCTTGCACCATGTATGATTCTCGAAAAGATATCCCGTCCAAAATCATCCGTTCCAAACCAATGATCAGCGGATGGTGCCAGTAAACGCTTCGTTAAATCTTGTTCATTGATGCCCTGTGGTGCAATGAAAGGACCAATGACAGCCAGTAAAACGAAGAATATAACGATTCCTGCTCCTACGAGTGAAACTTTGCTCTTTTTAAAGCTACGCCAGCCTTCGAGCCATGGACCTACTGCCCTTTCTCGCACTGGTGCTGCTTCTTTTTTTATATCGATTGCTCCAGTCATCATTGCAACTCCCTTCTACTTGTATTTAATACGCGGATCGACAACTGTATACAGTAAATCCACGATTAAGTTAATCATGATGAAAATAAATGCAACGATTAAAATTCCTGATTGAATCACAGGATAATCCCTGAAGCCAATCGCATCATAAATATAGCGACCAATTCCTGGCCAACTAAAAATAGTCTCTGTTAAAATGGCCCCACCAAGCAGTAATCCTGTTTGTAAACCAATTACTGTTAACACAGGAATAACGGCATTCTTTAAAGCATGCTTATAAACCACAATAAACATTTTTTGGCCTTTTGCTCTTGCAGTGCGAACATAATCTGAGCGCATAACCTCTAGCATAGAAGATCTTGTAATTCTTGCAATGATAGCCATCGGAATAGTTGCCAGTGCGACACCTGGTAATATGAGTCGCTTTAAGACTTCGACGAATTGATCGAAGCGACCTTGAATGAGCGTATCCAATAAATAAAAATGGGTTATGGCGGTTATAGGATTTCGGACATCTTCTCGGCCAGAGGTAGGCAACCAACCAAGCTTACTACTAAATGTCCATTGCTCCATCAACCCAAGCCAGAACACCGGTACAGAAACACCGATTAATGCAACAATCATCGCTGTATAATCAAACCAAGAATTTTGAAACCAAGCAGAAATAATACCAGCATTCACACCGATAACTATCGCAATAATCATCGCAAAAAAGGCGAGTTCAGCTGTTGCAGCTAAGTATGGAAAAATTTCATCTGATACAGGTAATTTTGTACGTAAGGAAACCCCTAAATCTCCCTGAAAAATGCCTGCCAAATAACTAAAATATTGTGTATACCAGGGTTTGTCTAATCCTAAACTTGCGTTTAATGCCTCGACTGCCTCTTTTGTCGCCTGTTGTCCCAAAATAACTTGAGCGGGATTACCAGGTATTGCTCGTATTAACATAAAGACAATAAAAGTCATTCCAAGCAAAACTGGGATTAGTTGAAATAAACGTCTCCCCATATAGTGAAGCATGTTCATCACCTCTCTATGATTTTCATAATCTACTTTGAAGTCTTTATATACTGTTGAAAGGTTGAGCCTTCACCAAACGGTTTTGAATGTTTAGATGAGTGATCTTTCATACAGGAGAAAATGATATGGTTTTCTTATACTAGAAAAGAATCTGCTAGAATTCCACGGCTTACCCGCAGAAAAGCAAGCAGATTCTCTAATTCTTTTATTCAACTCATAAAATGACTATTGAATATCTACCGCACCTAAACGGTCAGAGCCAGTAGGATGCGCAATATAATTTGTAACTTTCTTGTTAGCAGCTAAAATTGGAGTAGAGTGAGCAAGCGGAACCCATGGTGCATCCTCAGAAATAATGACTTGAGCTTGCTTATAAAGCTCATTACGCTTGTCCTCATCGACTTCAGTTTGAGCGGCTGTTAACAACTTGTGTAATTCTTGATTATCATAGAATGTATAGTTGTTCGAGCCTATATTATCTCCATCTAATAAAGTATATAAGAAGTTATCCGCATCCCCATTATCACCTGTCCAGCCAAGTAAGAATGCATCCGCCTCACCATTTTGTGCTTTCTCTAGATAAGTAGCCCATTCAAATGACACAATTTTAGATTTAATGCCTACATCCTCTAGGTTCTTTTGAATCGCTTCTGCCACTTTTTGACCGTCAGGCATGTATGGACGTGGTACTGGCATTGCCCAAAGCTCAATTTCCTTGCCATCGTAACCTGCTTCAGCAAGTAATGCTTTCGCCTTTTCCGGATCATACGTATAGCCTGCAACTTCATCATTATAGCCAGAAATTACTGGTGGCATTGGGTTTTTCGCTGGCTCTGCTAGCCCTTCATAAAATGCATCCACTAATGCTTGCTTATCAATTGCATAGTTAACTGCCTGACGCACTTTTACATTATCAAATGGAGGGCGTGTCACTGTTAACCCTAGATAGCCAACGTTCATAGATGGACGCTCAATTAATTGTAAATTAGCATCCCCCTCAATTGTTCCTTTATCGGATGGACTAATGCCATCAGCTACATCAATATTGCCTGCTAATAAATCATTTAAGCGTGCAGAGTTCTCTGGAATAGAACGATAAATTACTTTATCTAATTTAGGATAGCCATCAATATAGTAATCAGGATTTTTCTCAATTGTTATTGAATCATTACGTACCCAGCTGACAAATTTGAAAGGGCCAGTACCTACAGGATTTGCTGACAATCCCTCTTCATCTGCTTCAAATGCAGTGGGTGAAGCAATCGCAAATGGAGACATTGCTAAGTTTTTCAGGAACGGTGCTTGTGGTTGGCTTAGCTTAAAGACAACTGTATAGTCACCCTCTGCATTTACTGACTCAATTACTTGTTTGTCACCAACGAGAAATTGCGAACTAAAATAAGGGTGTTTATCAGCACCTGATTTCCAACGTTCAATATTCTTAACAACTGCCTCAGCATTGAAATCTGTGCCATCATGGAATTTCACACCTTCTTGTAGCTGGAAAGTATACGTTAAACCATCCTCTGATGCCTCCCATGATTTTGCTAAACCTGGCTGAATCGTTACATCTTGTTCACCAAAATTCACCAATGTTTCATAAATATTAGCTGTAACCGTAAAGGATTCACCGTCTGTTACAACAGCAGGGTCTAGTGCTACAGAATCTCCTCCACGACCATACACTAAAATTTTCGGTTCTCCACTGCTAGCTGTATCGCCACCAGTTGAAGTATCTTTACTACCCGTATCCTTTGTATCAGAGCCGCCACAAGCTGCTAAGATCGTCGAGAGAATAAGGAGCAGCATTACACCTAAAGTCCAAAGCTTCTTTTTCTTCATTCAATTTCCCCCTATGTGGTTTTTATATCATTTAATGTTGAAGTGCCTCATATAGATGACACGCAACATAATGACCTGTTTTCACTTCTTGCATGCTAGGTACTACCTGTGAGCATTGTTCCATTTTAAAAGGACATCTCGTATGGAATGTACAGCCACTTGGCGGATTGGATGCACTCGGAATATCCCCAGTAATAATGATTTGTTCACGTTCAAACGTTGGATCTGGCACTGGGACCGAAGATAAGAGTGCCTGTGTATATGGATGAAGCGGTTCAGCATATAAGCCTTCACTCGCAGTCAACTCTACTAATTTGCCTAAATACATGACGCCAACACGATTGCTAATATGGCGCACAACCCCTAAATCATGAGAAATAAATATATAGGTTAGCTTTAAATCCTTTTGCAGCTTTTGCAATAGATTTAACACTTGTGCCTGTATAGACACATCCAATGCCGATACTGGTTCATCCGCAATGATCAAACGAGGATTGGTCATTAAAGCACGTGCGATACCGATTCGTTGCCTTTGACCACCACTAAACTGATGTGGGTAACGTTTGACATGATATTCATTCAATCCAACAATCTCAAGCAGCTCCAATACCTTTTGCTTCCGCTCCTTGGCACTACCTATTCCGTGAACGATAAGAGGCTCTTCTAAAATTTTGCCAATGTTATGTCTTGGATTTAGAGAGGCATACGGGTCCTGAAAAATCATTTGAATATCTCTACGTGCCTTCCTCATTTCATTATTGGATAATTCAGAAATCATTTTACCTGCGAATTCAATGTTTCCTTCAGTAGGCTCTAGTAATCGCATGAGTAAACGACCTGTTGTTGATTTACCACAGCCCGACTCACCAACAATCCCCAATGTTTCACCTTCAAAAACCTCAAATGAAACATCATCCACTGCTTTTACATCCCCGGTTTGTGTATTTAGAACCCCTTTGCGTATGGGGAAATATTTCTTTAAGCTATCAACCTTTAATAACACTTTCGACACGTTGCTCCACCTCCTGCTTCTCTAGTAAAAAACATCTCGATTTATGCTGCTCTGCTGCCTCAAATAAAGGTGGTGTTTCCTGTAAACAACGTTCCATTGCGTATTCACAGCGTGCCGCAAAACGACACCCTACTTGAATACTCCCTGGTTTTGGTACACTTCCAGGGATTGAATATAAATTCTCCTTTTTAAATCGCATATCAGGCACTGATTGAATAAGACCTTGTGTATAAGGATGCTTCGGATTAGCGAATATTTCTTGAATCGGTGCCTCCTCTACAACTTGTCCAGCATACATGACAATCACACGCTCACAGGTTTCTGCTACAACGCCTAAATCATGTGTAATTAATAGTACTGCTGTATTCAATCGTTTATTTAAATCTTTCATAAGTTGTAAAATTTGAGCTTGAATCGTAACGTCTAAAGCAGTTGTCGGTTCGTCCGCAATTAAAACCTGTGGATCACAGACAAGTGCCATTGCAATCATGACCCGTTGACGCATCCCTCCCGATAGCTGATGCGGGTAATCCTTTAGTAATTCTTCAGCACGTGGTAAACCTACAAGTTTCACAATTTCAACTGCTCTGGCAAACGCTTTCTTTTTCGACCATTTTGGATTATGTATTAAAATGGCCTCCTTTAATTGATCACCAATTGTAAACAAGGGATTTAGTGAAGTCATAGGCTCCTGAAAAATCATAGCTATGTCTTTTCCACGTATTTTCTGCATTTGTTTTTCTGTATAATTCACTAGATTTTTACCATCTAGCAATATTTCACCACCGGTTATTTTGCCAGGGGGTGATGGAATTAATCCCATGATGGACAGTGACGTAACACTTTTACCACTTCCCGATTCACCGACAATCCCTAATATTTCTCCTTCTTGGACAGAAAAATCGATATCATCTACAGCAGGAATTTGTCCATTATCTGTGAAAAAGGTTGTTTTTAAACCTTTTATTTCTAGTAGCTTTTTCCTCATGCGCAACGTCCCACCCTACCTATATTTTACTTAATTGTATAAATTATATTAACAGAATACTATAACTTTTGTTAAATTCCCTATTTTCAGATAATTCTAACTAAAAAACATCACTCTTTCAATCATTAATATTCTGCAAATTACATAGAATTTCTACAATAATCGTCTTTAATAATAATTAAATCTTATAAAGAGATAATTTTTTACATTTATCAAAAAAAAATAGCCTTCCATTTAAAAATAAATGAAAGACTTTTTTTAAAAATTTCACATTTGTTGATTTTCGTGTAATTTCATTATTACTCCAAATGTTGCACTTGGAATAAATCATAATATGTCCCTTGTTCCATCATTAATTGCTCATGAGTACCGCTTTCGATTAATTGACCATGGTCTATAACAAAAATCTTGTCAGCATGTGTGATAGTCGAAAGACGATGAGCAATAATTATGGTTGTTCGTTCATGAGCCAGCTCCTCTAATGACTCCTGAATCAATGCTTCACTCTCTAAATCCAGCGCTGAAGTTGCTTCGTCAAGGATTAAAATCGGAGGATTTTTTAAAAATACTCGAGCAATGGCAACTCGTTGTTTTTGCCCACCTGATAGTTTTACTCCACGTTCACCTACTTTAGTGTCATATCCATTTGGCAGAGTCATAATAAAATCATGAGCATTTGCTGCTTTGGCAGCCTCAATCACTTGCTCATCTGTCGCATCAGGTTTTCCCATTAAAATATTTTCTTTAACAGAGTCACTGAAGAGTATATTATCTTGTAGGACAATTCCAATTTGAGAACGTAGTGAGTGCAATGTGACATCTCTTACATCCTGTCCATCAATTGTTACGAAACCATCCGTTGCATCATAAAACCGAGGTATTAAGCTAATAATTGTGGATTTACCACCACCACTCATGCCGACGAAGGCGACAGTCTCACCAGGATTAATAGTAAAATTAATATTTTTTAAAATAGATACCCCATCTTTTTCATATTGGAAAGAAACATTATCAAAACGAACTTCTCCTGTCGCGGCTGGTAATTCTCGCGCACCCACTTTATTTTTCACTTCATACGGTTCATCCATTAAATCAAACATTCGATCCATTGATGCAATGGATTGTGTCAACGTTGTTGAAGAACTAACAAGGCGGCGAAGTGGGCCATACAATCGTTCAATATACGCGATAAAGGCAACCATTGTTCCAACAGATAATGTACCATTTATGACTTGATAACCTGCATAAGCAATAACAAGTAAAGGCGCTACATCTGTAATGGTATTTACCACAGCAAAGGATTTAGCATTCCACTTTGTTTGATCAAGGGCCTTCTCTAAAAATTCACCATTTGCTTGATCAAATAGTGTTTGTTCATGTTTTTCTAATGTAAAGCTTTTAACAATACTCATACCAGCTACTCGTTCATGTAAATAGCTTTGCACACCTGCAAGTGCTTGTGAACGTTTACGTGTCAAATCTCTCAGTTTTCCAAAAAAGTACTTCACACTCAATGCATAAAATGGGAACGCTAATAAGGCCACTAATGTTAGCTTAATATCCATTGTTAGCATAATAATGACTGCAATGACAATGGTTGCAAGGTCTAGCCACACATTCATTAAACCCGTCATTACAAAGTTCTTCGTTTGCTCAACATCGTTGATGACCCTTGAAATAACATCACCGGCACGTGTATTGGCATAATATTTTAAGCTTAATCGTTGTAAATGTGCGTAGATTTCTTTCCGAATATCAAACAGCACCTTATTACTAACATGTTGTGCAAAATATTGACGGTAGTATTCGATGGGTGGACGAATAATAAAGAACACAATAATCGTTCCTCCCAGCCAATATAATAGCTCTTTTGTTTTTTCTCCATCTGTTAAGTCGTCCGCAGCAATAATATCATCCAACACAATTTTAATGAGTAATGGAATAAATAAAGGAATAGCAAATTTAACTATACCGATAACAATCGTTAAAACGATCTCCCAAGAATAAGGTTTTACAAAGCGCATATACCGCTTGATGCTTCCCAAATTTTCATCACATCCTTACAAAAAGAAACAGGCATCCAATGATGAATGCCCTATGTATTATAGCAATATTTTGACTAAAATACAGTTATGATGACTTTACCGCTAACTATTTTGCATATGCCTTTCCTAGAAATGGCTACAAGAGGCAATATAAAACACCTATTAGTTAACTAATAGGTGTCACTAACAATCATCTGACTGCATATCTAGCTGGAACTTATAACGATTTGTCCAGACGTCGATGAAATCGGGTGCAAAAGGTCCTCTTTTTTGTTGAATCCAGCTTATTAGCTTATCGACATTGCGCTTTAAAATTTTATCAATCACATCAGGATAAGACATTTCCTTACGATGAAGCTCATATTCATCCTCATCTAAGAGCGTATAAGACATGTCAGGAAAAACTTTAATGTCTAGATCATAGTCGATATATTTAATGGCATTATTATCGAACACAAATGGTGAGCTTAGATTGCAATAATAATACACACCGTCTTCACGTAGCATACAGATGATGTTAAACCAGTGTTCCGCATGGAAATAGCAAATAGAAGGCTCTCTCGTTAGCCATGTACGACCATCGGATTCTGTCACAAGTGTCCGTTCATTCGCACCAATCACAATATTTTTCGTTCCTTTTAAAACCATCGTTTCTTGCCAAACACGGTGGATGCGGCCATTGTGCTTATAGCTATGTATTTGTATCGTTTCTCCTTCTACCGGTAATGCCATTTTGAAGCCCACCTTTTCGTCTATGCTACCTTTATCTAGCAGTCTCTAGTATATTATAGCAATGTGTACGCGAAAGGTGTAGTTAGAAAACCACAAATTTCACTACGCTATTTTGAATTTGTATAAAATTTCGTTAACTTTAAGCGAAATTTATTAAAAGCCCTGCAATATTGGGATTTATTGGTTTACCAAAAGAATATAGAAAGGAGCTGTCTTTTTCATCTTTTCGGATTTTTAGACAGCCCCTTAGAGGTAAATGCAATTATGCAATTACAAAGTGTTACTCACCTAAATCTTGGTTAGTTTTAGAGAAACGACCTGAAGCTGGAGCTTTCTTTTGCTCTGCTTTCGCATTTTGCTTTTGCACTTCATTTACGTCCGTTTCATAACCAAATTCTTCACTTTGACGTTGCATGTTTTTATTCGGTTGGAAATTTTGGTTGTTTTGCTTTTTCATTATTCATTCACCTCCACGCTAATTATTGTGTACCGAGGTGAAGAAATTTATGCTCATTAAATAATTGTTTTAAGCAGGATTTATTTTCCTATTTATTATTTTTTACCTCTTCCCATATTTTTAACATAGGAACAGGCATCGGCAATTGTTCTATTTGTTCTTGAGTGAACCAATCGCCCGTTGAAGAGGATTTACACTTCATATAATAGCTATTTATATGCCATGTTAAATGTGAAAACACGTGCTTAAATGAAAGCAGTTCATGCCTAGCTTGTACATTAATGGAACATTCCTTTAAGAAGCTTTCCTCTGTTATCTGACTAGTAGTATCAATCATTGGGAATTGCCATAGTTTAGCTAATAATCCTTCTTCGGGCCGTTGCTCCATTAAAAAACGTCCTTGTTCATCTTGACAGACTAAAATATTGTAACTCAAATGCTTCATCTTCATTTTTTTCGATTTAACTGGCAGTTTTTCCGGTTCACCCTCATTAAACGCTGTACAATATTCTCGCACAGGGCACAATAAACATTTCGGTGACGTAGGCGTACAAATAAGTGCCCCTAGCTCCATTAAGCCTTGGTTAAAGGAAGATGCATTAGTAGGATCAATAAGCTCCTCAACTGCCGCTTCAAAAATCTTTTTAGTTTTGGGTACGGCTATGTCCTCATTTATATTAAGCACTCTGCTTAATACTCGCATAACATTGCCATCTACTGCATGTTCGGGCTTGTTATAGGCAATACTTAAAATAGCACCAGCGGTATAAGGTCCTACACCTTTTAATTTTGATATTTCATGGCGATTATCAGGGACCACGCCTCCATAATTTTCTAAAACCTCACGTGCACCTGCCTGTAAATTGCGCACTCGAGAATAATAGCCAAGTCCTTCCCAATGCTTTAATAAATAATCTTGTGGAGCTTCTGCAAGCAAATCTAATGTTGGAAAACTTTCCATAAAACGATTGTAATAAGGAATAACTGTGTCGACACGTGTCTGCTGTAGCATCACTTCAGAAACCCAAATTTTATATGGATCTGTAGTATGTCTCCACGGTAAGTCGCGTTTCTCAGCGTTAAACCATTCGACTAAAGAATGTCGAAATTCTGTTACATATGGGTAATTCACAGTGACCTCCAATATTTTTACGATTTAATTTATGTTGAAAAGGGTATACAATTAATAAAGAATGAACATTCGTCCATAACTGACAAAATTCGTCATTATCGAATGTCACCATACAAAAATTGAATACAGTTAATTTATAATTGAAATAAAGATGTATGCAAATTGTACTCGATTTTACTGCATACTAGGAGTGGATATTTTTGGATTCAGGTACACATTTCGTTATGGGTATTGCCCTTGGCGGTCTCGCATTAGCCGACCCTATAGTAGCAAATCACTCAATGACCTTTACTGCTGTCATGGCAGGTACGATAATTGGCTCACAAGCTCCAGATGTTGATACTGTGTTAAAACTACGCAATAATGCCATTTATATTAGACATCATCGCGGAATTACACATTCTCTACCGGCAGTAGCTATATGGCCAATCTTAATAACAGCAGTTATATCCCTTATTTTGCAAGACGTAAATGTGTTTCATTTATGGCTTTGGACATTTTTAGCTGTTGCTCTTCACGTCTTTGTAGATATTTTTAATGCATACGGTACCCAAGCAATACGGCCATTTTCCAGAAAATGGGTTGCATTAGGTGTCATCAATACATTTGATCCGATTATTTTTTCCTTACACTGTTTAGGTATTGTATTATGGGCTTTCGGAGCCAACCCTGTTTGGACATTTAGCATCATGTATATCATCATCGTGATTTATTATCTGTTACGATTTGCTGTTCAAAAAGCAGTAAAAAATGCTGTCCACAGTACGATACAAGATGAAGAATATGTTATCGTAGCACCCACTATGCGCTTCTTCCATTGGCGTATTGCTGCCAAGTCTAAAACACATTATTATGTTGGCCGTGCTTATGGAAGGACTGTTAATATTTATGATAAATTTGAGATTAAGCCTTTACCTAAAACTGCCCTCATTCATGCAGCAATGAAAGACCCCAACTTAGCTGCCTTCGTGTCATTCTCCCCGATGTACCGATGGGAGATTTCTGAGCTTGAAAATGGCTTATTAGAGGTACGTTTAATCGACTTGCGTTATCGTAGTGACAATCGCTATCCCTTTGTGGCAGTAGCACATTTAAATGACGATAATGAAATCGTCACATCCTACACGGGTTGGATTTTTACAGAAGATAAGCTTCAGAAAAAACTACAAATTGGCGCAAGTAATTAAGCAGTAAACCCTGACCAATAATGGTCAGGGTTTTATTATTGTATCATATCATCACTAGCATCTAGGAGATGGGCATATTTAGGATTGCGCCCTGCAAAGGCATGAAGTTTATCACCATAGCTTGTAATTAATTGGCGAACAAGATTTTCTGTATAATCTGGCCCACGATAATCATGCCCTGCTTTAGCTGAAGTTGATTCAAAATCACTCCATAATAATTCAACCCAGACACGGGCACGTCCAACTGACATTTGTGGATTTTTCGCAAGCAATTCTGCTGTCAATTTTTCAATTTTTTCCTCCATTTATTTGCCCACCTTTACAGGAGACAGCATGGATACAGGTAGTGCCTCTTGGTATTTGTCACCACCTAAACGATGTCCCCATGCAAATCGTCCCTTCAAATAATCAACTTGGAAAAATTCATTATCTGAACGATCAATACGATACATTTCACCCGGAACAATTGTATTCAAATCTACTAAATAAGCTGCTGCCATTAATGCTTTACGTTCATAAACAGCAAATTCATTAATGATGCCAAGCTGTTCTGCCTTTCTTGCCTTCTCTTTTAAAAATGCAATTTCCTCACGCAGTTCATGCTCAGACATAGCAGCATAATTCTTTTCGTTCATTCCTCATTCTCCTTCTCTTCTATAAAACGATCTATTACTTCTATAGGAAAACCCTTTTGGTAAAGCGTCTGCTTCACCTTCATTTTTAGCTCATAACCAGTATACTTCGATACGTACTTTTTCCAAACTTTTTCGCCCTGTGCATCGAGTAATGGCTGCCAATTGTCTTCATCTTGCTCAAGTTCTATTTGATTAAGCACCTCTTCCACAATAGGAAATGCATAGCCTTTTCTTAACAGATAATCTTGAATTTTAGCCTTTACTTGTGCTGGCGTCTTTCTTTTCTCTGAACGTACAATTTTTTCCGCCAACTGTAAGGCCAATTTTATTTGTTCTTCAAAACTATAAGTGGCAAGTACCTCATCTTGTAGGTTTTTATTAATTCCTTTTTTCATGAGATCTTGTCTAATAGCTCTCGGTCCCTTTTTCATTGTAGCCTTTTTTGTATCAAGTAAAGCTTTGGAATAATTTTCATCGTTTATAAAGCCATACGATTTTAATTTCTGGATTGCTTCTAAAACTACTGCTTCTCCAAATTCTAAGGTAAGAAGTTTTTTCTTAACCTCGTGCTCACTTCGCATTTGATAAGAAAGAAAGTTTAATCCTTTATTAAACGCCTTGCGTATCTCATCCTCATAGGCAATTTCCTGAATTTCAAATTCATCGAGAACTTTCCCCTTTGTTAAAGAAAATTGAAGAAGAATAGCCTCATCAACAGGAAATGCATATTCTTCATTTAAATAGATATTATAACGCTCAGGATTGTTTTTTTGACGTGCAATTTTCGTAATCATACGCATAGCCAACACCTCACCTGTCCATTATAACATTTCTTTTTACGGTATCCGTTATTCGATACTTATCACCTTCTTCTAGGGATTCACTTAAGGTGCTTGCATTCGTGTTAAATGATAAAATTACTAGTAAAGTATATTTTTGAAAAAGGGGTGCTTCTTATGAAAATCGTGATTGCGGGTGGAACTGGTTTTGTGGGAAAAGCTTTTATCAAGCTAGCTCAGGAAAATGGTCACAGTATATTTGTTTTAACTCGAAGTCCTTCCTCCGAAAAAAATGGTATTCAATATGTACAATGGTTGCAGGATGAGTCCCTACCAATAGAGGCATTAGAAGGAGCAGATGCCTTTGTGAATTTAGCAGGAGTTTCTTTAAATAATGGTCGATGGACGAAAAAACAAAAGAAGGATATTTATTGGAGTCGGATGCATGCAACACTTGAAATAGTGCGCATAATAGAAAAGCTCAGGAAAAAACCGAAAGTACTTGTTAATGCAAGTGCCGTGGGTTTTTACCCCCATTCTACAGAGGTTATTTATAATGAGAATTTTTCTGATGCAGCGACCAATTTTTTAGGCTCGACCGTTGATGATTGGGAACGACATGCAAAACGAGCAGAACATTTGGGAATCCGTGTGGCCCTTGCACGCTTTGGTGTCATTTTAGGTAGAAAGAGCGGTGCCTTACCACCCATGCTATTGCCATATCAAATGCATATTGGCGGAACAATCGGTTCTGGTAAGCAATGGCTTTCGTGGGTACATATTGAAGATGTAGCACGTGCTTTATATTTTGCAATCCTTCATGAAGAAATTCATGGTCCATTCAATGTAACTGCACCTCATGCCACACGCATGAAAGAATTTGGACAAACAATCGCTATGGTCATGAATCGACGACATTGGATGCCTGTCCCTAGCTTTGCCATCCGCTTTGCCCTTGGAGAACAGAGCACTCTTGTTTTAGAGGGTCAACATGTCCAACCAGCTTTGTTAGAAAAGCATCATTTTACATTTAAATTTCCCCATTTAACAGAAGCACTTGAAGACTTATTAATTGCTCAGAATTAGTGGATAATTTATAGCTATTTTACGCATCCTATTGAAAAAGAAAGGATGCGTTTTTTATGTGGAAACAGCATATTGTTGGTGCGGTAATCGCTACTTTTATTATTGCCGCAGGTATTAGCATTAATCCATATTTTGCTGCAGGTTCTGATGAACATCATTGGGGCTTTAAGCGTGCTAAAAATGGTGAACAGGCAGAGGCTGGTGCGCAGCTTGATCAACTACTTGATAAATATGGGGCTATTTATAAAGGGAAGGCAGATAAAAAAATTGCCTACCTAACATTTGATAATGGCTATGAGAACGGCTTTACCGAAAGTATTTTGGATACATTGAAAAAAGAAGATGTACCTGCAACTTTCTTTTTAACTGGCCATTATTTAGACAGCGCGAGCGACCTAGTAAAACGTATGGTGAAGGATGGTCATACTATTGGCAACCATTCATATGGGCACCCTAATATGGCTCGACTTACTCCAGAGGGCATGCGTGCAGAATGGCGAAAATTTGATGGGAAATTACGTGAAATGACTGGCATCGATCGTACAACCTATGCACGTCCGCCAGAAGGAACCTTTAATGCAAAACTGCTAGAAGTAGGTAATGCGGAAGGGTATCGACATATATTTTGGTCTGTTGCCTTTAAGGATTGGATGAAAGATGAGCGACGTGGTGCTGATTATGCCTATAATGCGCTCATGGAGCAATTGCATCCAGGCGCCGTTATTTTAATGCATACGGTTGCACAAGACAATGCCGAAGCTTTGCCAATGTTTATTGCAGAGGCCAAAAAGCAAGGCTATACCTTCTTATCACTTGACGATTTAGTATTAGAATATGAAGATTTTCCTGTTGCTTTGCAATCGTCTGCTCCTTCGTTATAATGGGGAGATGACATTATAAAGCAGGGACGTGGAACGTTTGACGCAGCAAACAACAATGACCGTGGGGCAAAAATTCCCACTCATAATAAAAAGACTTGGCATTAATGGAGAAGGTGTGGGTTTTTATAAAAGAAATGTAATATTTGTAAAAGGAGCTATTCCTGGTGAAGAAATTACCGCTCAGGTTACGAAAACTCAACGTAATTTTGCTGAAGCTGAGATTTTATCCATTCATAAAGCCTCTAAGCACCGCCAGGAAGCACCTTGTCCAGTCTACAATGAATGTGGTGGCTGTCAACTTCAACATATGACATATGAAAAACAGCTATTGGAAAAACGTGATATTGTCATCCAAGCTTTAGAGCGTTATGCGAAACCTCTAGCTGAAACAGTGGAAGTACGAAAAACACTTGGAATGGATAATCCTTGGCATTATCGTAATAAAAGTCAATTCCAAGTACGTAAAGAGGGCAAGCGAGTATATGCAGGCTTATTTGCTGAAGGCAGCAATAAGCTACTAAATATTAACGACTGCCTTGTACAACACCCTGTTACATCTAAAATTACTGTCGCAACACGTAAGATTTTACAAAAATTAAATATCACGATTTATGATGGACGTACACTAGATGGCTTAGTGCGTACGATTGTAGTACGTACAGGGATACGTACAGGTGAAACACAAGTTGTACTTGTAACTACCCGTAAAGAAATTCCCCATCTTGCTGAATTGATTACACGTATAAAAAAAATTGATCCTAGCATTGTTTCCATTGCACAAAATATTAATCGTGAGAAAACCTCTTTAATTTTTGGTGATGAAACAATAGTTCTTGATGGTAAAGAAACAATACATGAAGAGCTTGGCGAATTGGCCTTTGACTTATCGGCTCGTGCTTTCTTCCAGCTTAATCCAACTCAAACAGTTCATCTCTATGATGAAATAAAAAAGGCAGCTGCTTTAACAGGAAAAGAATCAGTAGTTGATGCATATTGTGGAGTTGGTACCGTGGGTCTTTGGCTAGCAGATCAAGCAGCAGAAGTTCGCGGGATGGATGTCATTCCTGAAAGCATTCAAGATGCTCGCAAAAATGCGCGCAACCATGGCTTCAAGCATACTAAATATGCTGTAGGTACGGCCGAAAGTGTCCTATCAAAATGGCGCAAAGAAGGCTTTACACCAGATGTTATAACAGTAGACCCACCGCGTACAGGTCTTGCATCAGAGTTTATTCAAACCGTGCTTAAGCTTAGACCTAAGCGTTTTGTTTATACATCATGTAATCCATCTACATTAGCGAAGGATTTACAGCAATTATCGAAGCATTATCATGTCGAGTATATTCAACCTGTCGATATGTTTTCACAGACGGCACAGGTAGAATGTGTAGCAAAGCTGGTATTGAAAAATAAATAAAAATAAAAGGCGTCTCAAAAAAATTTGAGACGTCCTTTTTTGTTATGCACAGCACGAGCTGCCTGGTGGATGACGGACGGTCCAGAAAAGTCAATACCTCAACCATTACCCCAGGATTTAGAAGATTTTTAAATGCTAAGAGTTGAACTTTTATAGAAAGATATTTGACACGTAAACTTTGTACTTTTACCTTTAACCTTTAAGCCTTTAGGTTATTTTCGTTGTAAGTTTCATTTGAGTAAGGCATGTTTTATGTTTAAACTCGCACACATGCCTTAAAGCGCGAGCGACTCTTCGTTTTCCGTTTTCGCAAGGCCATGCATATCCTTTTATGCTTGCACTTCAATAAATGTTGTGGCATTCGATTCAGATAAGACTGCATCGACCTCTGATTCGAACTCTTCAATCCGACTACTTAATGTCTCTATTCTCTGTCTAACATTTAGTGGATCAATGATTTCAAACTCATTCCTTTTCATAAATGTTTCCGTATGTAATTTCACTTCTTCCGGAGATTGTTTATCTTTATTGCCTAATATATTAATTAAATAGGTTTCCAGTTTGGCCGGTAATGCATCATTTTCTTTGGCAACTGTATGGATAGCAGAACGGTATTGATGTTGCATGACTTCTAGCAAGTTCTTTTCATATTGAATCGATTGTTTACGCTCAATGGCCTCCGCGACAGTCATTTCTTCCTTGCCAACGATTACCTTTGTGCTGGCATTCGATTGTACAACTAACGCTTTTATTTTATTTCTATAGCTAATTAAGCCCATTACTTTATCATAGGATGCTTGCATTTGTTTTTCGTATTCAACTATTTCTATTCCATTTATTTTCTGATTACTTTTACGATTGGCTACTACAGAGCTAACCTCATTGGTTGCCCCTTCTATACGTTGTTGTAGCATTTTCAATTCTGTTAAGGCGCGATGAATAGATAGTTTTTTCATTTCGGTCATGATAAAACCTCCTTCTTAAGCAAGTATTCTTTCATTATATTTAAAAATTTTAGCAATGTCCAAAATATACCTTTTTATTTTTATTGATTTCATAATAATTTGTCTGTATAATTCTTTTTTAGGTGCCAAACCTATGTAACTTGGACGGAACATCCTTGTTACGCAAAAAACGCCATAACAGCACGGATTTGCTGGGCGTTTTTTTGTTTTTGAGCGGGAGATGAGCCCCGCTCTTTTTATTTTGCCATCAATGTCTGTTTGTTCTTAAGACGTCCAAATATGAGTAATATGAAAGCCACAATTAGGAGCAGTATAGCTACAAGTAAAAGGAAGCTATAATTTTTAACATATTCTAAATAAACTCCACCTAAGAACGGTCCGGTTAAACTACCTATACTTAGGGCAATTCCGCAGAGTAAATTCCCAGTGGGCAGTAGCTCCTTTGGCGTTAAATCTGCCATAAAAGTAATCCCCAAAGAAAACATCGAGCCAACTAGCGTACCCGTTAAGAAAAATGCTATAGCGACAGCCATTTGTGATTGTTCTAAAAAGCTGGCAATTGCGAAAATAATAGCGCCACCAAATGACCCTACCATCAAAATATTCCTTCTCCCCACTTTATCTCCCAGTGCACCTAATGGGACTTGAGTTAAAATACCACCAAATGTAAAGACTGATAAAATAATTGGAATCATGCCAACCTCAAACCCTTTACGTAGTGCATATACGGGGAATAATGCATTCAATGAAGATTCAAGGAACCCGTATACAAAAGGTCCTAAAAAGGCAATCCACCCAAATAATATAGCCATTTTGTAACGCTTCCATCCTCTTGCATGTAAGTCACCTGTTAATCGCTCAGGTTTTTCATTTTGTAAGAAGAATACAAAAGACCATGCAATTAAACACATGATTGACGAAACAATAAACGGTAAAGCTTCAGCTATTTCAATCAACTTTACCATTAGTGGCCCAACGGCAAAGCCTATACTAAAGGACAAGCCATAGATAGCCATCCCTTTTCCCAAGCTTTTATGATCAGCGGTACTAGTAATCCATGTTTGTGTGGCATAATGCAGGGCATGATCCCCAACACCAATCAGTAAGCGAAGCACAAACCAAAATGTGACGCTTTTCCATAAAGGAAATGCCAATAAGGAGATAAAAACAAACGCGCCACCCATTAAAATAATCGGTTTATAGCCCCATTTTCGTAATGGTTGCTCAATGAATGGTGAAATTAATAATGTCCCTATGTATAAGCCCGTTGCATTCAAGCCATTTAATGCTGAGGAAACGCCATCACGTTCAAAAATTATAGAAATGAGCGGTAATAACATCCCTTGTGAAAAGCCCGATATGGATACAATTATTACTAATATGGTAAATCTTTTTTTGCTGTAATCTGAGAAATATGTCATCTTTTCCTCCAATCATTCTCCCAAAGAACAGCATACCAAAAAGCCTTAGCGCTCACCACATGTGATTTTACGCTAAGGCTTAACGAATACTTATAGTCATTTAATTGTATAAACACGAAATTCGGCTTTTGATTATTACCGAGTACTTGTTTAAACTCCCTCCTTTTCGAGTTAGAGTTTTAAAGATGTTTTCAATCAGCTCCTTTACTTTATCTTAAAACAACTTTAACATACATATTCAATATTGTAAATATTCCGTCTACTTATTTTTGAAATTAATCTCTTAGTCCTAGGCATCTACCTAAACATTGAAATTTCAGCTTAAATCAGCTACGATGAAAGGGATGAAATGAGGTGTACGAATGTCCAAGCCAATCACTGATAAAAAACAGCAAGTAACCTATTTAAGAGAGCGTCTTGAAATGTTTTTAGAAGTATTAGATGCCCTAGATCCAGAAACAGCTGAATTAGATGATATTGATCGTTTAATTCAAATGATGGATGACCTAGAAGACAAAATGGAGCAATTTAATGCTCGTGAACAATAAAGATGAAAAAACAAGCGAGCACAAAGTATGCTCGCTTGTTTTTTAATGACAGTCCCAATTATAAAGAACATTGCTAAAGTCTTTATTTTTTAACTCTTCCTCAGTAATAAAGAAATTTCCAACTCCACAATCGCCCCATAATATATCATCCCCCACACTATCTATTTGCAAGAGCAAAATGGTAGAGTCTGTATAATTACCGTATGCTCGTGGATCTTCTTGTGTAAAGAATGGATACCCCCCTATTTTAAGTCCATCCCCAGTTAAAGCATCATAAAAGGCATCTTCTACTGTTTCGTTATCTTCAATAGCCTTCAAGATGCTACTGTAGATTTCATTGGCTCTGTAATCATCAATCGTTAAGGGTTCAAAACCTGTTTTAAAGGATAAGGTCATTTCACGCTCTACCGGAAAATACATTTCCTCATCTTCTTTTTCTACAAATGAAAAATCTTGAATAAGCTGTGCTTCATCATGTATAACGGTATCATGAAAAATGACACGAAAGCCTTCTTGATTTTTTCCATTATCAAAGTCCATTCCTAATACATCGTCATAGCCATCAATATAAAACTGCACTATCCCTTCTTCTGGGAAATGAGGCAAATGCTTAGGCAATTCTGCAAAATTAACTTGGGCTAAAAGCTTTAGTGGTTGTCCACTTGCATTTTTAGGATATTCCATCGCTAGTGGGAAATAAGGGTCCCCTGCAAACTTACTTTGAAACAAGGTTGTTTTCCCAGCATATGCATCAATCAGAACAACGGGCTTCATTGTTTCCTCTATTAGCGGTCTGTATTGATCAAATTCTTCAGGTAATTCAAGTAAAGTTTTAGCAGACATACAAATTCCTCCTAAATGTGGGTTACCATCATTATAGAACAAACGTTCTATAAAATCAACTCCCTCCCCAAATACTATTAAACTATGCGTAAATTTAGCCCTCATAGGTAAGGACTCTTTTTTTCATTAGTTGAAAAGAGTATAATGTTACGTGGAAATAATCAAATTTTCTATGGGGGGCAATACACGAATGAATCTACAAACTTTGGAGAAAAGTCTTTATGATTTAATTACTGAAACATCCACAAATTTACCTAAGGATGTACGTCGTGCGATTAAAAAAGCAAAAGAAGCGGAGAATGCTGGAACACGTGCGGCAATGAGCTTAGACACAATCTCAAATAATATTATTATGGCTGAAGATAATGTATCACCTATTTGTCAAGATACTGGTCTTCCAACTTTTAAAATTTATACACCTGTGGGCGTAAACCAATTAGAAATTAAAGCTGCGATTAAAAAGGCAATCAATGATACTACAGCTGATGCAAAACTACGTCCAAATGCAGTGGATTCATTAACTGGTGCCAATAGTGGTAATAACCTTGGCGATGGTTTACCAGTTATGAAGTTTGAACAATGGGAAAATGATTACATTACGATTAAATTAATTCTAAAAGGTGGCGGCTGTGAGAACAAAAACATTCAATACAGTCTTCCATGTGAAATAGATGGTCTAGGTCGTGCAGGTCGTGACTTAGATGGTATCCGTAAGTGTATTTTACACTCTGTATACCAAGCACAAGGCCAAGGCTGTTCAGCTGGTTTCATCGGCGTAGGTATTGGTGGAGATCGTTCTTCCGGCTACGATTTAGCAAAGGAACAATTATTCCGTCATGTTGAAGATACAAATCCAAATCCTGATCTTGCCAAATTAGAAGAGTATGTGGTGAAAACTTCTAATACATTTGGTATCGGTACAATGGGGTTCGGTGGTGAAGCAACATTACTAGGCTGCAAAATTGGGGTTATGCACCGTATCCCAGCTTCATTCTATGTGTCTGTAGCATATAACTGCTGGGCTTACCGTCGTATGGCTGTGGATATCGATCCTCAAACTGGTGAAATTATTAAATGGCACTACCAAGAAGGTGAAAAAATTACTTTCAAAGAGGATGAAGTGGCAGCTACAACAGAAGACAACACAACAAATGTAGTAGAGCTTACTGCACCAATTACAGAAGAACAAATTCGTTCACTAAAAGTTGGAGATGTAGTTTCTATTACAGGACGTATGTATACTGGTCGTGACGCTATCCACCATCATTTAATGAGCCATGATGCACCAGTGGATCTAAATGGACAAGTTATCTATCACTGTGGACCAGTTATGGCAAAAGATGAGGAAGGCAATTGGACAGTAAAAGCAGCTGGCCCAACTACTTCTATTCGTGAGGAGCCTTATCAAGGCGATATCATGAAAAAGTTCGGTATTCGTGCTGTCATCGGCAAAGGTGGTATGGGACCAAAAACATTAAAAGCTCTTAATGAACATGGTGGCGTTTACCTAAATGCTATCGGTGGAGCAGCACAATATTACGCAGACTGCATTAAAGGTGTAGATGGTGTTGATTTAATGGAATTTGGTATTCCAGAAGCGATGTGGCACTTAAATGTTGAAAAATTTACAGCAGTTGTAACAATGGATTCACACGGCAACTCATTACACGCAGATGTCGATAAATCATCTTTAGAAAAACTTGCACTGCACGCAGAAAGAGTTTTCTAATTAAATATAAGTAAGTAGTAGCCCTTTTTACTGCACACTTTTGTAAGGCACAGAATATTCCTAGTGAATAGACTGTGCCTTTTTCTGTTAATAAAATTCCTCCTTTTTTTAACTCCCTCTTTATTTCTATAAATTACTTTGTTATAATTATTCTAAATAAAAGATGTGGTAATTGAAATCCATTTTCAATTAAAGGCCATAAATAAATGCTTATATTTAAGGGTTTTGATATTGATTTTCATTATCAGGAGGGATAGGAATGGAACACTCTAATCGAGAAAATATAAATTTAATTGAGAAAATTAAAGAACATGCAGAATTAATCGCTGCGTTAATGGCTGGTGTATTCATCTTACTTGCATGGCGTTTAGATATAAGCGGACAAACAACCGCTTCTGTTCTTCTTTATGTCATTGCATTTTGTGTAGGTGGTTTTGCCAAAGCAAAGGAAGGTATAGAAGAAACCATAGAAGAAAGGAAATTGAATGTTGAACTCCTAATGGTATTAGCAGCTATTGGTTCTGCTGCTATTGGTTATTGGACAGAAGGTGCCATTCTTATTTTCATCTTTGCAGTAAGTGGTGCACTTGAAACATATGCTATGAATAAAAGTCATCGTGAAATATCTGCGTTAATGAATCTTCAGCCAGAAGAAGCCTGGTTAGTTCGAGGCAGCTTTGAGCCAATGAAGGTATCTGTTTCGACATTACAAATTGGTGATCATTTATTGATTAAACCCGGGGAGCGTATTCCAGCCGACGGCATTATTTTTAAAGGACAGTCTTCCATTGATGAGTCAGCTATAAGTGGTGAACCATTACCCGTTTTAAAACGTGAGGGTGATGAAATATTTGCAGGTACGGTAAACTTGAATGGCGCTATTACAATGGAAATGACGAAGGCCAATTCAGAAACACTCTTTCAAAAAATTATTCAGCTTGTCCAAAGTGCTCAAAGTGAAAAATCTCCGTCTCAACAATTTATCGAAAAATTCGAGGGAACTTATGTAAAATTTGTTTTACTTGGTGTAGCCATCATGATGTTCCTTCCCCATTTCGTACTTGGTTGGGATTGGACAACAACTTTTTATCGTGCCATGGTTTTATTAGTTGTTGCTTCTCCATGTGCCCTTGTCGCAGCCATCATGCCAGCGACACTTGCAGCTATTTCAAATGGTGCTAAAAATGGTGTGCTATTTAAGGGCGGCTTACATTTAGAGCATCTAAGTGTTTTAGGTGCATTAGCTGTTGATAAAACTGGAACATTAACACAAGGTAAACCAGTCGTAACAGATTTTATTGTCCGTGATGGATTCGATCGTAATATGGCTTTAGCTATTCTTGCGGGAATAGAAACACAATCCAACCATCCTCTTGCTCAAGCCATTACTTCCTATGCGAAAGCGGAAGGAATTACTGCCTTACCATCAGCAACAATTGAGGATATCCCAGGATGGGGTATTAAGGGGACCGTTCACAACAAGGAATATCAAGTTGGTAAACCTGATTTTGTGAATGCTCAACATGCCAATGATTTTGCAAATGGAGCTGCGGCAAAACTTGCTGCACAAGGTAAAACGGTTATTTTCATCCGTGACCAAAATGGAATTGTAGCGTTAACAGCTTTAAAGGATACTGTACGTAACGAAGCCAAAAAAGCTGTGTCATTATTAAAAGAGCTTGGTATTCAAGTCGTCATGCTTACTGGAGACAACGAAAAAACGGCAAAAGTAATTGCTAAAGAAGCTGGTGTCACTGAGTATGTAGCGGAGTGTCTACCTGAAACGAAGGTAACAGAAATGAAACGTTTGCTTTCCCAATATCAATTTGTAGGAATGGTGGGTGACGGCATCAATGACGCCCCCGCACTAGCTACAGCAACTACCGGCATTGCGATGGGTGAGGGTACAGACGTTGCATTAGAAACCGCTGATGTTGTATTAATGAAAAACGATCTATCTAAAATTGCTTATGCTGTTCGCCTCTCTCGTAAAATGCAACGAATTGTAAAGCAAAATATCATCTTCTCTATCGGGGTAATTATTTTGCTAATTGCCTCAAACTTTTTACAAGTAGTCGATTTACCTCTAGGTGTTATTGGACATGAGGGTAGTACCATCCTCGTTATTTTAAACGGCTTACGCATGCTGAATAAAAATGTTTAATCACAAAGATGCCTCGCTTCTTTCATAATAGAAGCGAGGCCTTTTTTAATTATGTCATTTTCTTATCTATTAATTTCCTTTTGTAATGCCCTTTTCTGCATTGTAGCATTTAATACTCCACCAAAGATTAAAATAATTCCTGTAAAATATAACCAGAGCATTAAAATAATAACGCCACCAATACTACCATATGTAGCAGAATAATTCGCAAAGTTATTAATATAGAAAGAGAAAGCATATGTGACCACTAACCAGGCAAGCGTAGCAAACATTGCCCCTGGCCAAACACCTAATATTTTCAACCGAGGGCTTGTATTAGGTACGAACCAGTAAATACCCATTAAAACAATAAAAATAAGTATTGGTGGTATCGACCATCTTAAATTATGCCAGACCGATTCAAATTGTTCCTCTATTCCGACGATTGAAAATAAGAAATGTCCTATTTGCTGGCCAAATACCGGCAATAGAAGAGCGACTGCCATGACAACTACAAGAGCCACTGTAAAAACAAGAGATAGCCCTCTATCTAATATACCTGCTCTTCCTTCTGTATCGTATGCTTTATTTAAAGCACGAATCAGCGCATTAATACCTTTAGATGCCGACCATATCGTACCTAGTACACCGATGGACAATAAACTACTGTTGCGGTTTGTTAAAATTTCATTCAACGTATTTTCAATAAGCTTATACACTTCATCTGGCAATACATTTACTAAAAATGAATAAACCTGCGTTGTTTCTAAGTTAAGATATGGTAGCAATGTCACGAGGAAGATAAGTAATGGGAAGAATGATAGTAAAAAGAAATAAGCGAGCTGTGCGGAAAGCGCTGAAATTTCCACTCGCTTTACCCGACCTATCAAATCTTGGACAAAGCCCTTGGATGTCATGACATCAATCACTTCCCCTTCAGGAGACACAAATGATTTGACGAATCCAAAGGCATTTTGCATTGTTGCCTTTTTCTTTTCCATACAACTCCTCCTAAAACTACAATTATTCTTTATGAGGTAAAGTAAAAGCTGACTTTGTGTCATCAATCATACTTTGAATCGTAGTTGGCAATTCTTTAAACTCCTCCACCTTCTCTGCAATAGTGTTGACATTATCTGACACATTTTCACAAAGCACCTTCGCAGCCAGTACTTTTTCCTCCACGAGGACCTGTAATTCTTCACGATTTGTTGCATAATACGTGACAGCTTCTTTCATTTTTTTTGTAGTGTCAATTGTTTTCTCACGAGTAGTGCGATCGAGCATGCTTAACGCTGCTCCAATTGCTGCTCCTGCTACGATTGATACTAATAATTTACTTTGACCCATATTAAAACCCCCTGCTTGTGTAATTGCATATTCCCTAATATTTCATAAATAAACTAGTCTACTGCCCTTATTCTACCCAATAACAGTCTATTTTTAAAGCAATGCCCAAATACGGAGTTGACATTTTTTTTATTCAATGAAATGATATGTGCGAGGAGTACGAAAGGTAGGCTAAAAAATGGATTTGTCAGTCCCGTCAAAGGAAAACGTTATTTATATGATTGATCAAATGAAGGACAAGCTTCGCATGGTAAATGTCGATGCAATGAAATCGGAACACTTCGATGAAGCAAACTACGAAGACTTAACGTATTTATACGAAATGGTTATGAAAAGAGAATCATTTAGTCCAAGTGAAATGCAGGCAATTGTTGCAGAATTGGGCGCTTTACGTAAATAAGCAAATAAAAAAGCTATTAGCAGGAGACAAATAGTCCTTGCTAATAGCTTTTTATTTATTGTGTATTCTTCGCTTCCGAGCCGTCCTCAGTCACTAGTGGTTGAATAAGTACTTCAACACGTCGGTTCTTTGCACGACCTTCTGCTGTATCATTTGGTGCAATCGCACGGTTTTCGCCATAGCCTTTTGCACTAAAGTTCTCAGATTTCAATTGCGAATTACTGTCTAATAAAACCATATAGAAATTAGATGCACGCATTAATGATAGCTCTAAATTTGATGAAAAATTAGGACCAGCTGGAACGTTATCCGTATGACCAGTAATAACAATATTACGTGGTGGATTGGATACTAATACATCCGCAAGCTCCTTCGCAATAGGAATATACTCTGGTTTAATCGTTGCTTGTCCAGGATCAAATAAAATACTATCACGAATTGTCACAAGTAAACCTTCATCCGTCATTTCTGTAGCGAATTGACCTTCCATTTCATTGACAGCGATAAAATTATCGACACTATCTTTAATTTCAGCCAACTCCTGCTGATCCTTTAAGTAGGCTGAATTTTGCTGTGGTGTTTGGTCGCTATCCGCATTTGGACTAGGTACTGGTGCAGGCTGCTCTAAAAAGCTTGTTCCACCATCAAAAACCTGACTAAAAACGGCTGACATTCTCTCTAGCTTTTCTTGGTCTACTGAACTTGAAGCAAATAGTATAATAAACACAGCTAAGAGCAATGTTAAGATGTCGGCATATGGCACTAGCCAAGACTCATCTATATGCTCATCATGCTTTTTTTTCTTAGCTTTCTTTGCCAAGGCCACCCGCCCCGCTTTCACCAGAAATTTGACGACGTTCTTCCATCGTTAAGTATGATGATAGTTTTTGTTCAATAACACGTGGAGCCTCCCCTTCTAATACTGAAAGGATACCCTCAATCATCATTCTCTTTTGTTTCACTTCTAAAGCAGACTTACGTTTTAATTTGTTCGCAAATGGGTGCCATAAAACATAACCAGTAAAGATACCGAGTAATGTAGCCATGAAAGCTGCTGAAATAGCGTGTCCAAGCTTTTCAATATCATTCATATCAGCCAATGCGGCGATTAAACCTACTACTGCACCAAGAACCCCAAGAGTTGGTGCATATGTACCTGCTTGTGTAAAAATGGCAGAACCACTTGCATGACGTTCTTCCATAGCCTCTACTTCCTCTGTTAATACATCACGAATGTAGTCTGCATTTTGTCCATCAATTGCTAATGTAAGACCATTTTTCAAAAATGGATCTTCAATTTCTGATGCTTTACTTTCAAGTGCTAATAGCCCTTCACGACGAGCTAAGTCAGCCCATTGCGAAAACATCTTAATAATTTCAATATCATTTGCTAATTTAGTTTCTTTAAAAAGAATCTTAAATAGCTTTGGTACACGCTTTAACTCTTGCATTGGAAAGGCAATTGTTACTGCAGAAATAGTACCAAAGATGATAATTAGGATAGCTGCTGGGTTATAAAATGCTGTTAAACTTACACCCTTCATTACCATCCCTGTTAACAGCGCTATAAACGCAATTATTAACCCTATGATCGACGACTTATCCATTCTAGAACCTCCAAATCTACTATCTACTGTTAATTTCGTCTAATTTTCCATATTTTAAATATATAATGCTAGTATAAATGTATTTTAATTATTTTTCGATGTAATTAATGCTTTTTATTCACATTTCGACCATTTTTGATTATATTGAATTAAGAATCTTACACTAAACTGTCTTATTTCAAAGGGGGATATGAATTTGTTATTATCATTTAGCACAAAATTACTAAAATATGCCGAATTAGCAATAAAAGTAGGAGTAAATATCCAAAAAGATCAATATCTTTATATAAGCTGTTCGACTGATAACTTAAAATTAGCTCAAATTATTACTAAATTAGCCTATAAAAATGGTGCAAAACAAGTATTTGTCGATTTATCTGACGATGAACTTGTTCGTACTCGCTATGAAGGAGCACCGAAAGACTCATTTGATTTCTTCCCACCATGGAAAGTTCAAGAACGTGAGTGGCTGGCTGAAAATGGTGCTGCTTTCCTAAGCATTAGTTCACAAAACCCAGATTTACTAAAAGGTATTGAGCGTGACAGAATTATGGCGTTCCAAAAAGCATCAGGCCAAGCATTAGCGAACTATTATCAGTTGCTACAGTCTGATAAATTTAGTTGGTCAGTTATCGCTGCTCCATCTAAAGCATGGGCAGCAAAGGTTTTTCCTGATTTACCAGAGGATCAACAAATGGATGCCCTATGGGAAGCTATCTTTGCAGCGACGCGTATTGATCTTGAACATTCAGTGGAAGCTTGGTTAGCTCACGACAAAGAATTACACGACAAAGCGGATTATTTAAACAGCAAACAGTATAAGTCGCTTCACTACACGGCTCCAGGTACAGATTTAACCATCGAGTTACCTGCACATCACATCTGGACAGGCGGTAGTAGTGTCAACGAACAAGGTCAAACATTTATGGCGAATATACCTACTGAAGAAATTTTTACTGCACCTTTAAAAACAGGCATAAATGGGTTTGTATCCAGCACTAAACCGTTAAGCTATGGTGGCAATATTATTAACAATTTCACATTAACGTTTAAAGATGGCCGTATTATCGATGTAAAAGCTGAGGAAGGTCAAGAAATTTTAGCTTCTCTTATTGAAACAGACGAGGGGGCGCATTATCTTGGTGAAATAGCATTAGTGCCTCATCATTCCCCTATTTCCCAATCGAATTTGTTATTCTACAATACGTTATTTGATGAAAATGCCTCAAATCATTTAGCCATTGGTAGTGCTTATGCTTTTTGTATTGAAGGTGGTAAAGACATGTCTTCTGATGAGTTAGCTGCTCATGGCATAAACCAAAGCTTAACACATGTAGACTTTATGATTGGATCGAATAAAATGAATATTGATGGCATTACCCACGATAATCAAAAAGAACCAATATTCCGTGATGGAAATTGGGCATTCTAAATAATCCATTCTTACTAATAGTATTCTAGTCTAGTATGTTATGGATGTCATAAATTATCCTTAGATTTTCCTAGTATCCTATTGTATAATTAGTTTAGGGTAATTAGTAGATCATTTAAGTAGAGAGGAGCTCTAAAAATGTTCATTACAACTGTTCTTGGCTTTTCAGCAGTTTTATTAATTTCAACTGGATTCTTCATCCACTACCTACAAGTAGGTTTAGATAGCAAGTCTTCAGTAACTGTAGATCCAAAGCCAAACGAAAAATTTTAAGTAAAAAAACAGCTACTGTAAAAGTAGCTGTTTTTTTATAGTTTCAACGTTATTAAGCTGCTAAAGTGTACGAAGTTTGCTTCTTTATTGTAAAAATTGTCTGAAAAAAGTCTTTATTGTTTGCATAATTAAAGTTTTGCTCTAAAATATTTTTTGTAAGGAAGGGAGCAATTTTCATGACAATGTTACAAGATATTTTAGGGTTTAACAAAGAGTTTGTACAAGAGAAAAAATATGAACCATTCATCACTACAAAATATCCTGATAAACGTATTGTTGTTTTATCTTGTATGGATACTCGTCTTGTAGAGCTTTTACCAAAAGCGATGAATCTCCGTAATGGCGATGTAAAAATTGTGAAAAGTGCCGGTGCATTAGTGAGCCATCCTTTCGGTGCTGTAATGCGTAGTTTATTAGTTGCTGTCTATGGCCTACAAGCAGATGAAGTTTATGTGGTTGGACATTATGACTGTGGTATGAGTGCAGTTGATCCTGATGCCATGCTAAGTGAAATGGTTAAAAGAGGTATCAATCCAGAAACCATCAAAATGCTGGAGTATTCTGGTTTTGATTTAAAAGAATTTTTACGTGGTTTTGGTGATGTAGCGACAAGTGTCAAAAAAAGTGTCGACACGATTCGAAATCACCCATTAATGGTAAAAGACGTTCCTGTACATGGTTTAATTATTGACCCAAATACAGGTCATCTAGATTTAATTGAAGATGGTAACCATCAATAGTTATCCTAACTTGATTTATAGCTAATCAATAAACAAGTGCTTTCCTTTGAAAAGAAAGGCACTTGTTTATTTATTCATCCTCTAAACGAGCATACATATAATGATCCACCCAATGACCATTAATATACAGGAGCTTCCTTAAAAGACCTTCCTGTTGAAAGCCCGCCTTCTCTAAAACACGCATCGAGGGATTATTTTGGGTTGATACATATGCCTCTACTCGATGTAGCCCAATTTGATCGAATGCAAAGCGGACTACCATATTCACTGCCTCAGTAACAATTCCTTTACCTACGTAAATTTCATCCATAGCATATCCCACAAATGCACTTGAGTAGGGTAAACGTTTTACAGCATATAGTGCAATATGTCCTATTAGGTTATTAGTACCATGCTCAAAAATGCCAAAAGTAAATTCTCGCTTTGAATCCATTAAATATAAGCTTTCTTGAATTTTTTTATATTGCGCGTCGATCGTATAGTATTCAGGTCTTTGTAAAGGCTCATATGTTGACCAAAAGTATTTATTGCGGCTTACGAGACCTGTTAAACTTCGTGCATCATTTTCTTGGAATGTTCGGATGTAGCATTTTTCCCCCTTTATAGTTACCACATTCCCACCCTTTTTTCTTAATAAATTCCAAATTTTAAGCACCATTTCTCCACACTAGCCTTCCAATCAATATCGGTAGAAATTTTCACTACCTTCTTAACTAATAGAATTTAAAGGAGTAATCCCTAGTTTTACCTTATTGTATGTAAAAAAAGATGCTGCTACAACTAAAACAGCTCATGTCTTCATGTCATAGCACCATCATTTTACATTTTATTTTTTACTTCTTCTTCTCATTCAAGGTGTTCAGGCTGGATGAGTCAGCATCTTCTAAAAGCGGATTGTCTAATACATTTGTTAAATGAAGTCCACGTTTCAGTGCCTCTCGTTCAATATGTGCAAGCGTTTCTTGTAGCACCTGCACACGTGCATATTTTTTATCGTTTCCAGCTACTAAAATCCATGGAGCATTTTTCTTATCGGTCTTGTCAAACATTTCATTGGCAGCCTCAATATATTGTGGTGACTTTTCTCGATTGCGCCAATCCTCTTCTGTTAGCTTCCAAGATTTATATGGATTTTGTTCTCGTTCCTTAAAACGCTTTAATTGCTCCTCATCTGAAACATGAAGCCAGAACTTAATTATTATGTAGTCCCCCGCAGTTAAAATCTTTTCAAAATTATTAATCTCCTCATAGGCACGAGACCATTCTTCCTTCGTTGCGAACCCTTCAATACGTTCTACTAATACACGCCCATACCATGAACGATCGAAAACAGCGATTTGCCCATGCTGAGGTAGCTTTCTCCAGAACCGTTGTAAATAGTTATAGCGTAGCTCATGTGGCTGTGGAGCTGAAATTGGGTGTACGACATAGCCACGTGGATCGACACGTTCAATTAAACGTTTTATCGCTCCACCTTTCCCAGCGGCATCCATACCTTCAAACACTAAAATTAAACCAATTTTGTTTTTTAATAAAAATTGTTGGGCATTTAACATTTCATATTGGAGTACTTTTAATTTCTTTTTATACATCTTTTTATCTAGTTCAATAGATAGGTCTAGATTTTTTAAGTTTTGTGTCATAAAGCTTCACTCCTTTATTTTGTATATATTCTTATTGTACTAAAGAAATAAATGGATGCCTATTGAGATGGTAAATTGTAGATAGTGTTAGCAAACAACACGATACATTGATGGAAGTTTCCGTTATAATAAAATGAGTGACAGTACTATACTTATTTGTCTTTTCCCTATACAATTTAACACGAAGGGAGAGGAAAGCATGCCTCGGTTTTTATTGATGACAATTTCGTATATTGTCTCACTCATCCTAACCTTTTCATCTTTTTTCATGAAACTTAACGGTCAGTCTTCTTTAGAAATTTCTAATCGTTTTTCGGTGGTATTTGCACCTGTTGATGGAAGTCATTTAATTTGGATTGTCATTTATTTATTCATCGGTTATTGGTTAGTGATGAACATCAAAAAGACATCTATGAAACAGTCTGCGCTCTTTAGTTGCATAAATATTTTACAAGCATTAATGATATACGTATGGCATCATGAATTATTTATTGTTTCTCTCGGCATTACCCTACTCTTAGTCTTGTATCTATTTATGTTGTACAATACGTATCCACTTCATGACAAATCACTGTCGGGTCGTATTCCTTTCGCCATTTATTTAGCATGGATGACATTTATTTTCATCACAAATATTAGCTTTACGTTAACAGCTTATGGTTGGAACGGTTTTGGTCTAAGTACTCCTCTTTGGGCAGTTATTTTACTGACATTAGGTGGAGTCATTGCGCTACATATCCGCTTTCATCACTTTGATATCATGTATCCAAGTGTTTTTATATGGGCTTATATAGGAATCGCTTTACATAATGGTTTTGATGAGCTACTCGTAACAACCGCTGCGTTATTTTTATGTGGTGTACTCTTTGTTGGCATTTTATTCATTAAAAAAAATCCTGCCTACCAAAAGTAATTTGGTGAGCAGGATTTTTTGTGTCATCCTAGTCTTCGTCTAATGAAGTGAGGATAATTGGTTTATCTTTTGTAACAATCACTGAATGCTCAATTTGAGCAACAAGAGACTTATCGGGTGTTATGAATGTCCAACCATCACCAGCTTCTACTATATGCTCTGCTTTTGCAGAGATAAATGGCTCAACTGCAAGAACCATGCCTTCTTTCATAATCGTAGAGTCCCATGCATCATAATAATTTAAAATGTGATTTGGCTCATCATGTAAAGAACGACCTAAACCATGGCCTGTTAAATTCATGATAACTGTTAAGCCATTAGCATTCGCCTCGCGCTCTACCGCCTTGCCAATTTGATTTAATTTAGAGCCAGCCTTTACCTTTGTCATTGCACGATCAAAAGCATCTTTGGCAACACGACATAGTTTTTCTTTATCTTCATAGCCATCACCGACTACAAAAGAAATACCTGTGTCGGCAAAGTAGCCATCTAAAGAGCCTGAAACATCGATATTAACGATATCTCCCTCCTGAATAACACGTTTACCTGGGATACCGTGCGCTACTTCCTCGTTGACACTAATACAAGTATATCCTGGGAAGTCATATTCTCCTTTTGGTCCAGAAATCGCACCTGCCTCAGCAAACATTCGACCGGCAATTTCATCTAGTTCAAGTGTTGTGACACCTGGTTTTGTAGCAGCCTTCATTGTTTCACGGATCTCCGCACAAATGCGTCCAATTTTTTTAAAAGCTTCAATCTCTTCTTGCGTTTTTACAATCATGTATAACGTCCCTTTCATCTAATATCTACTCTTTAATATAACATAACTTTTTATACGTATAACGCTAAACGCTTTAAATATTGTATGCGTGCCTCCTTGGCAAAGTGCAAAAAGCGCTATTCTCTTATAACTATATAAAAAACCCCTTCACCAACATGAAGGGGGATGGCATTATGCTTTACGTTGCATAAGTTGTGGAGCCGCTGTGAATAATAACACTCCCACAATGGCTGTTAATACTGTAGCAGGAAGCATATATGTACCATTATAAATAATCGAATAAATCCATGCATTTTGATCGCCGGCATACTCCGCAAAAAATACAGCCCCAGCAGTAGTATGTGCTACATAACGCAAGAAGCCTGCAAACACAGTACCTAAAATAATATAAAGTGCCATTTTCGTTTTGTTTAGTTGACTTGCTGCCTCTAGTAAAGGTCTGCGCACAATGGCTGCTAATCCTACAACTGTGAAAGCGACGCCATAATCTAGTAACCCTTGAAGCCAGTGTACAATATAAGCGCCAAACATGGTTTGCATAACACCTACAAGTAAGCCTGTTGTTAGGCCAGCTACTAAGCCCCAGCGAATAGCAATTAACATAATTGGTACCATGACAAGACTAACAGAGCCACCTTGTGCCCATACTTTAAACGAGACCTGATCCAGCACAAGGCCAATTGCTGCAAATATTGCAATCTCCACTAACATTAATAGTCTTTTTTTGTCCATACATATTCTCTCCTTTGTTCCGATGTAGGATACAAGAGCAGGAATAGAAAAGCGCTGATTTGATTCTCTCTGACATCTTATTATTTTCAAGAATGAAAAAACGATGCCAGGACAGAGCCTCACATCGTACAAGTGTCGGTTTCTATCCACATCCCTACGTAAGTGCTAGCTTACAGGTTCAAAGAGTAAAGGCATTACGTGCCCAGTCTCAGCTGACATCATCAGCTCCCCTTGTGGTCGTTACATCTGAATTTACTTTGAATAATTACATTGTACGCAAAGCATGGAATGATTACAACCTCTTCCATACTTAATTTTTGAAACTTTGCTGATTTCCATGCGTAAATATTAAAAAAGGAGGTACAACTATGGAGAACCAAAAAATTTTATCTGCCTTCAGCTATCTCAGTATTTTCTTTGCTCCTTTCATCGTACCATTGATTGTTTATTTCGTTTCGAAAGATGCTGATATCAAAAGACATTCCATTCGCGCACTAGTGTCTCATTTAATTCCTTTTGTATTTGGTATATTATTTTTCATTGTCTTTGTGTTTTCTACCTTTAGTTTAGATCCCACTTCAAGTAATAGTACAGTAATGATCGTTTGGTTCATTTCGTTCGCCATTTACGGAATTGTCTCGCTCGGAATCGTAATATGGAATATTATTCAAGCCGTTCGAGTTATCCGCTAATGTTTTACTTTTAGAATAAACAGGTAGAAGTAATTAAAAAAGGAGCTGTGTTTTTAATGAAAGTATCAAAGGTAGTAAAAACCGCTGTTAAATTAGCGCCGATTGTTATACCGATTGTAAAAAAAGTGATGGCAGCAAAAAAAGGGACAACTTCTACAGTCAGTCCTCGGAAAAAATGAAAGGAAGGTGTATTTCCTTAAGCCGGAAATACACCTTCCTTTATTTTATTTCAAAGTGTGTTTGACTATGTCCGTTTAATGTTTTTTCGACATGTAAAACGGCTGGCATCGCGGATTTTAATTCAGGCACATGGGAGATGACGCCAATCATTCGGCCAGAATCTTGTAAATCGATTAAGGTGTCTATTGCTTTATTTAATGATTCCTCATCGAGCGAGCCAAAGCCCTCATCAATAAACATAGTTTCAATATGAATATTGCCTTGGAAGCTTTGAATAACATCCGCCATTCCCAGAGCAAGACTTAATGACGCATTGAACTTTTCACCACCAGATAACGTTTTGACATCTCGTAATTGATCTGTGTAAGCATCATATACATCAAGCCCAAGTCCACTTTGCTTTGCATGCTTTTCAAGTCTGTCTGAGCGTCTAAGCTCAAATTGACCATTCGATAAATGATTAAGGCGAATATTGGCTGCCTCTGTAATTTGATCTAAATAATTTATTTGAATATATCGTTCAAAGGACAGCTTTTTCGAATTTTGCCCATTTAATAAGCCATATAGCTCCTTTACACGTCCAGCCTCACTCTCAAGTAAACGTAGCTCTCTTTCTGTTTCCTCGACTTTGTTCATAAAGCTTTGACATGATTTCACAAATCCATCTATTTGCTGAAGTTGTTTAAAGGCATCCTCATAGGCGATTCGGAGGCTTTTCACAGTCGCCTCCATCAAGGCTAAATCTTGCTCCTCTTTTCCTTGAAGATGTTTTTCTCCTTCTGAAATTTGAATTTTTAACGTATGAACCTGAAGGGTGTAGTCACTGCATGCTCTCCGGAGTTCCTCTAATTGAGTGGCACTTCTTTTCGCAGCTGCGTAGTCTTCATAGCTTACAAAGCCCGCTTCCTGCATGCTTGTTGAAAACTGTTCACGCTTGTCATTCATTTTGAGCTTTAATTCTTCAAAATTCTGTTTGGCGATCTCCACAGCTAGTTTTGCATTACTGTCAGCTTCCTTCATGGCATGTAAATGATGTTGGCTTTCCTGCCATAATTTTTGAAAATCCATTTTCTGTTGGCTAACATCAGTAAGCGTTTGTTTTAATTGCGGTAAAGTTGGAATATTTGTTGGCATTTGCTTATGCTGTTCCTCTACAATTGCCTGAAGTCTTGTCCAGCTCTTCATCTGCTCGCTTAAATATTCCTCAAGTTTTAATTGTTTGTTTTGCAATTGCTCTATTGTTAAACGCTGTTCCTTCTGGTTTTTTCTTGTTTGAGCTAACTGTTGATTGATAACCCTTAAGCTAGTAATCTCTTTCTCCATTTTTTCTAAGGAAGCTATTATCTGTGCTTGATCCTGTTGCTTGATAGAGTGTGCATCTAATTGTTTCAGTGTCTCTTGCTGAAGCTGTTGTGCGGTTCTTAACATTGCCTCTTTTTCCAAATACAAACGTTCATCGGAAGAAACTTTTACCCTTAATGTTTCCACCTGAGCAAGTTCAACAATTTCCAATTTCTCATTATGAGTTTGCTGATGAGCCGTACTCCCGCATACAGGACAAGGCTGCCCTTCTTTAAGCTGCTGAGCTAAAACACTTGCTTGACTTGTCAGCCAGCGTTGCTCTAATTGTTGAAGCTCCAGTCTACTGTCCTGATAGCGAGCTTTAGTTGCGATAACATCCTGTTTCGCTATCTCTACCGTTTTTGTATAGTTCTCCATCTGCATGAGCAAAGTTACTTGCTCCTGCAACTTTGGAAGTTTTTCTAAGTAACCTTCATATGGTTCCATTTGTTTTTCATAGTGCTCAATTGATTGTGAAAGCTGCTCTAATTGTGCGCTTTCTTTTTCGATTAGTACTATATTATCCGCTGCACCTTGTTTGGCGGTTTTCACATATTGCTCAGCAATTTGCAGCTGCTGTACATGGCTGTCATACGCTTCAAACTTAGGAAGCAATGCTTGGAGTTGCATTTCTTGCTGTAAAAGCAGTTGCCGCTCAGACTCTTTTGCCTCTTCCGCTTCATATTTTTCTTGTGCTCGTTGTAAGAGTTCCTTGGTTTGTAGCTGACTACTTTGGGCTTGTTGATAGGCTTGTTCTTTTAAATTTTGTTCAGCTCGTAAATCCATACATTGTTGTTCGAGTAATAGTAAACGCTCCGCTTGTTCTGCTAAAGCTATTTCCCGTTCCTTCGCATGGTATTTATCTTGCTCATCTAACAGCATTTGTAGTCGTTCTTGTCGTTTGGACTGCTCCTCAAATTGTTCATTAAGCGTTTTAGCTAAACGGTAAAATTCCTGTTCTTTTTGATGATGATTATAAGCTTCCTCATATTGTCGCTGTATATCTTCAAAACATTTTTTATAATAGGTAAGCTCCTCTTCAAGTGCTTGCTTGAGCTGAAACATATTTTCCGTATTATCCGCAATTTGTTTGAACAGAGGAGATGAACGTTGCGGAAGTGCACCAACAATTTGACCAAGTAGATGTTCTTTTAATTGTTTGGCACGTTCAAGATCACTCTCTGCTTCTTTTCGTTTAGCATCAAGCAGCTTTGTCATAGCACCAAAGCGATCTGTTTTGAAAATTTTTCGTAAGATTACCTCTTTGTTTGTTGAATCAGACGTTAATAATTTGCGAAATTCACCTTGAGGTAGCATCACAATTTGGCTAAATTGATCCTTTGTCAGACCTATAATTTCCTGAATCTTTTTATCGACCTCAAGTGTTTGCTGCTTTTCCACAATGTTATAATCGAGCATTCCCTCCCTAACTTCCGCTAGCTCCACTTTTTTACCAGTAGCTGTTTTATTTTTTCCCTTTATATGTCCGGGCTGACGTAAAATCTGATAGACCCTTCCATGCATTTCAAAAATAAGTTCTACTGCTGTATACACATCATCGTCAGCAAAGCCACTTCGTAGTAAAGCTGTATCCTGGCGATCTTCACCACTACCTGCCCCATAAAGTGCATAACAAATCGCATCAAAAATCGTCGTCTTCCCTGCTCCAGTTTTGCCAGAGATGGCGAACAATCGATGTTCTCCTAACTGTTGAAAATCAATTATTTCCGTATTTTTATAAGGACCGAATGCCGTAATCGTTAACTTTAATGGCTTCATTTTACTGTTTCTCGCTCCTTATCTAATAATTCCTGTAACATCTCTGTAAACAGGCGCTCGGTATCTTCATCTGGTTGAATCCCAATTATATCTGTAAAGAAAGAGCGGAATAGATCTATATCTTCTAGCTTTTCTGCCTCTACTACTTGAAGCTCACTTGGTTTCTCTTGTCGTAAAATCTTACGTTCAACATGCAGGGCATGAGGAAAAACAGTACGAATACGTTCCATTGGCGAAGATACGGACGTAGCATCTGTCAATCTAACAAATACATAATCATCACTTGGTGGAAGCATTAATAACTCCTCCAACTGACCTTCTACTACACGCAAATCTCTTCTCGGCATCAATTTTCTTTTCGTTACAGTACTATTTCCGTGCTCATCTAGATCGATAATTAAAAAGCCCTTTTCATGTAGATGCTCAGATAATGAATATTTTAATGGTGAACCGGCATAGCGAATCGTTTCATTTAAGACAAAATGTGCCTTATGTAAATGTCCAAGTGCTGTATAATGAAATGGTTTAAATAAAGCAGCATTCACACAGTCTGAGCCTCCTATAGAAAGCGGACGCTCTGAATCACTAGTGTTGGCTTCCTCCTCACCGTATTTGGTCACAAAGGCATGTCCAACAAATATATTACGTTTACTTGTATCCATACCTGCTGTTATATGTTCAATTATTTTCTGCATAGCATCTTGGTGAGAGCGAATGGCTTCCTCTTCAAAGATACTGCGAATAGAGGCAGGGTCTGCAAATGGTACAAGATGAAAATGCACCTCTCCATATTGATCATTTATAATAATAGGGGCATGATCTTTCGTAAATTGGCCCTTAATATATAAACCACTATCACGCATTAATCGACTACCAAAGTTTAATCTGCCTGCACTATCGTGATTTCCTGCAACGGCTAAAATAGGAATCTTCTTTTCTAAAACTATTTTTGCTAAAGTGTCATTTAGTAAATTCACTGCCTCAATAGGGGGCATGGAACGATCGTATAGATCACCTGCTATAATAATTACATCTGGCTTTTCTTCATCGATAGCTTGTATAAATTGTTGTAGGATATATTGTTGATCTTCTGTCATATAGACACCCTGAACGAGCTTCCCTAAATGCCAATCTGCTGTATGAAATATTTTCATTCCTGTACCTCCTGTCCTCTTACTATTTTATCATGGCTAGTAAAGGATTGTTTTTCCTTTGTTTGGGGAATTAAGAACGAAAAAAAAGCATCCTAATCAGATGCCTTCACTTATCTCTTTTCTAATTTTTCCATAAAAGCGGTATAGCCGTGAAATCCCTGAATGGAACGTACACTTCGTACAGACTGGGAGGATGTTACCTTTTGTTGTTTAGGCTGTGCAGAAGCTCGTTCTTGTAAAATTTCCTCAAATGATACAGGATTCGGTTTCGGTAATTGTGATGGAGCTATAGATAGGGCATCACTACCACTATAAGCCTTTAAAAATGCATTGGCCATTTGGCGATAGCCTTCCATATTCGGATGGACATCTGTATAGTTTGGTAAGTAGTTTGTGGCATTTAACCCGAAGCTGTCATACACATTTACGTAACCCGCTCCAGCTAGCTCCGCCTGTTGCTGTAAAATTTTATTTAATTTCACAAGCTGTGCATTTGTGCCTTCTTTTTGAGTTAGATGAACAGCTGGATAGGCAAAATAATAGCCTACAACATATACCTGAGCCTTTGGAGCTCGTTCCGCCAATTCATTTAAAATAGCTATTATATTTTTTCTCACCGTATTTAAGGCGTAATCTGTTTGAAGTTGAGAAAAAGTTAATGTTCCAGCCATTGGATTTAGCCGTATAAGGCTTAATAAATCATTGGCACCTGCTGAAACAGTAACTAAAGTGGCATTGGCTAATAAATCCCTTGCTTCCTCAGTCTTAATTTTTTCTAATACATGGGCTGTTGTGTAACCTGGAAAAGCAAGTTCTTTTGTATAGAATTTTAATTGATTCATTGACTGTAATCTCATAGCAATTAGATCACTATACCCAGCATCAATTTGTTGAAAGGGGGTTTGACCAGCAGCTAGTGAATCCCCAATTGCTATATAGTTTTCAGTTTGAGCAAAAGCAGATGAACTCCAGCCTGTCAGTAATAATATAATCATCCCAATCAAACTACCTATGTGCTTCATCTGCTCTCCCCCATTCTCCATTCAAACTAAGTTTAGAAAGCCCAGCTACCTTTACGGAATATAGGCTCTATAGTTCCATCTGGTAATATACCATCAATGTCCATTTCACCGTTACCAACCATAAAGTCTTCATGGGTTACAGAAATATTCGCACCTAATGCTTCTAGTTGACCGTTTTCCAAGTCTCTACCACCCTCTAAGCATGTCGGGTATGCTTCTCCAATCGCTAAATGGTTCGAAGCATTCTCATCGAATAGTGTATTAAAGTATAAAATCCCTGATGCTGAAATTGGTGACTCATGCGGGACAAGTGCTACTTCACCTAAATAACTAGAACCCTCATCTACTTGAATAAGCTCCTGTAGTAAATCTTGACCTACTTCAGCTTCTGCTTTAATGATTTTTCCTTCTTTAAATGTTAATTTAAAGCCATCAATGATATTGCCCTGATATACTAAAGGCTTTGAATTACTAACATAACCGTCTACACCTTGCTTCATAGGAAGTGTATAGACTTCTTCTGTTGGCATATTGGCGATAAAAACATGGCCTTCAGGCGTTTTACTGCCACCAGTTACCCATTTATGCTGTGGAGCTAAAGCAATCGTTAAATCTGTTCCAGGTGCAGTATAGTGTAGCTTCGCATACTTTTTATTATTTAAAAGTTCTGCCCGAGATTCTAAATTCGTTACATGCTGATGCCAATTTTCAACTGCGTTACCTTCTCCGATATGAACTGTTTTAAAGATAGCTTCCCATAAAGCAGGTACTTGCTCGTCTGCTGTCAATTGGGGGAATACCTTTGCCGCCCACTTTGGCGAAGGTACTGCAATAATGGACCACGCAATCAAATCCTTCATAACTGCATTACGATAGTTTTTCAACGCAGCTCCTGATACCTTTTGATGAGTAGCTAATCGATCAGCCGAGATTCCTGTTAATTTATCAGGATCTGCGGCATCTATCCATAATAATGCCCCTTTACGTTCAATGAGTTCATCACGCATTTGTACGACCCATTCGGGGAAACGGTTAAATTCTTCATCAGAGGCATGTTCAAAATAGGCACGATCCATTTCATCGTCAGAAAAATTAACATGGACACGCCCTGCCCCAGCCTTATACGCCTCTTTAACGACTAAACGAGCAAAATCTAAAGCCTCAACTGATGTGTTGACTAACAAATATTGACCTGGTTGAATGTTTACCCCAACTTTTACTGCAAGTTCCGCGTATGCCTGTAATTTTTCTTCAAACGTCATATTATTTCCCTCCCTTTTGTCCAATTGTTTTAGAATTACCTTCTTTCAACTTACCATCATGCCAAATCTTCTGCACTGGCTTACCAGGAATTTCTCTTGTCCATTTTTTATAGGTTTTTTCGTCACGATAAGATAGTAATGTTAATACCTCACCATCTGCACCGGCACGACCAGTACGACCAGAACGGTGTAAATACTGCTCAATTGTTCGTGGTACATCGACATGAATAACATGTGTTAAACCGGCAATATCTAAACCACGTGCAGCAATATCTGTTGCTATTAAAATACGTGCGTCCCCTTTGCGGAAAGCATCTAAAGCCTTTTTACGTTCTTCCTTTTTCATGTCAGAATGAAGTGTAACGATTGGTGCAGAGCGATACTGGAGCTTCGTTTCTTTCATTAATAATTGATCAATATTATTGACGAAAGCTAATGCTCTCAGGCCTTCTGTATGCGATAGGCGGCGAAGAAACTCCGTTTTATCACGTTCTTCGACCTTCACAAAAGAGTGGGTTACTTTGCCAACCTTTAGCATATCCTCTGGCTTAATTTTAAAACGAACTGGTTCGAACATCATTCGACTTGCCACTAATTCAATTTCCTCTGTAATAGTAGCCGAAACAACTACCACTTGTCGTCCAAACGCTGAACCTTCAATAAAGGATTTAATGACAACACGGTATTCACGACTTAGTAATTGATCACATTCATCTAAAACAACTGTTTCAATTTCTTTGAGTTTTAATTTCCCTGCACGTGCTAATTCATTTAAACGACCAGGTGTTCCTACAACAATCGTTGGCTTTTTCTTTAATTTTTCAATTTGACGAGCGGAATTGGCACCACCAATAAGCTGCTGAACTGTAATATCCGTACCTGCCGTCCACTCACGGATAACTTCCACAATTTGCATCGCTAGCTCTTGTGATGGAGCTACGATAAGACCTTGTGTTTGTTTTTTCGCTCCATTAACTTTATTCAGCAATGGTAAAACATACGCTAATGTTTTACCAGAACCTGTAGGTGATTCAGCTACGATATCCTTCCCTTCAAGCATGGCTGGTATCATTTCCTCTTGAATTTTCATGGTTGCTTCAAAGTTCCATTTTGCTTGTAATTCTTCTTTTAATAAACTGATTACTGACATGTTATTTCCCACCTTCTATCTGCTTGACACTAGTTTAACACACTCGGCAGCTTCCTACTTTATATGTACGCAAACCTTGGTCTAATCGTTTCACCAAATGAATCTTTCATCCATAAAAAATCTGCCTAACTCCACACATGGAAATGAAAGCCCGTCCACAACTCTTTGAAGACTTGCAGCCTACCCATGTAAAGCAAGCAGATTTTTTCTATACATTCCTAATCGATTAGCTCATAACCACATGCTAAAATAGCACACTCCGCTAAAACGATTAATGAATCGATATATACATTACTTAATTTTAAATCTCGATTAACTATAGATAACTCCGTACAACCCAACACGATACGGTCACAGTTTAGGGCAAGCATGGCATCTTCAATTGGTTGCCAATCATCCTGTGTGACATCTTTACCAGCTTTGACAAAATCGTAAATGATGGTCATCACATGCGCCCTCATCTCATTATCTGGTACCACAGGTGTAATACCATATTCTTCCAACGCCTCTTGATACATCCGTGAAGTCAATGTACCTGTTGTCGCTAAAATTCCAACACGCTCTGCTCCCAATTCGGATGCTCGCTTTGCTGTTTCACGAATCATATGCAAAACGGGAATCGGAGAGCCTGCCTGAATCTCGTCATAAAAAGTATGAGCGGTATTACACGGAATAGCAATCATATCAGCTCCTACAGAAGCTAACTTTTTTGCATCCTCCATTATAACAGGCACAGGGTTTTCTTTCGTATTATCTAAAATAAAAGCCGTACGGTCAGGAATATTTGTATCATTATCAATAATGGTATGTAAATGCTCCTGATCTTTTTGCGCCTTTGTACGTCTTACAATCATTTCACCAATAAACATGGTTGCTAGTGGACCAACTCCACCTATTATACCTAAAGTTTGTTTTTTCATGAGTTAGACAGACCTTTGTTATTAAAATATTTCTTATATTTACGGTAAAAATTTAAATTATCGACAGTAACATTCAACCAGCGTTTAGCATTCATATCCTTATAATTAAAAATAGAATCCGTTGCCATTCCTTGTCGAATGAGACTTTTCGCTTCAATAATCAGTTGTTCATTTTGTACATATTTGAAAAGGACACCATTGGGTACAATTGTCCAAAGATGTTTATTTTGCACGTATGTAAGTGGCTGTTTACTTCCACGAACATAATCGTCCGCTACATATTGCATAAGGTTATAGCCACTAGCAGTCACATAATAATTGGAAAGCTCATTATGTAATTCGATACTTAACAATTTATAGTGTCCATCACGCTCATCATATTTCATATCAAATGTAGCAAATCCCTGGAATTGAATAGCTTCTAGAAACAACTTCACATTTTCCATTAAAGCAGGGTTATAGGCTGTCATAATAGCTACATAACGACCAATGCCCTCTGGTGAATGCTCTTCTAGTATTGGATTTCCTACAGCAAGAAGCTTCGTCTTCCCATCTTGTCCTACATAAGCATTGACAACACGCATATTCGCGTCTTCTCCAGGGATATATTGTTGAATCATGAGATCATCCCGATAGGCTGATTCCTTATAAATAGCATGAAATATACTATCCTTTTCTTCTTTATCATGTGCAATATATACTTTTTTCTTTCCAGGAAAAATACATGTGGCATACTTTGTCATATTCATTGGTTTAATAACAATTGGGTAATCCAATGACATTTCGTAATCTTCATAATCATTAACTGTACATACATGCATAGCAGGGTATTGAAAGCCAAATTGTGCACACAGTTCATACATACTTTCACGAGTCAGCAGCTGATGTGCAAGGGTAGTATTCACATAAGGAACTAAAAAATCCTCTATTAATTCATCTTTATGTTCTACAATTTTTTTGACATAAAATTCATCACAGGCTAATAGCAGTAATTTTTTTTCTGTGAATTCCTGCGCTATTGCCTTTAGTGCCGTCACAAATCGTTCTTCTATATGAAGTCTCGGTACTTCACGGAAGGTTAATAAATCACTTTGTTGAATTTTTTCCATATTCGTGTGATTCAATGCAAGTGGCTTCACACCATAGGCTTCGTAAAATGCTCTGGCCATGCCATAAGCATTCATTTCATCGCCTAATAAAACCGGTAAAAAAGCGTGCTCAATGGCCATTCTACTCAACTCACTTTTTACTTTTTTATTAGTGTAACATACTTCCTAATGGCTAGTTTATTTATGTACAGCTACTGCCTGTTCACCTAATTCATGATAGCTTTTAAAGAACTGATCCACATTATAAGTTACATAGCCCTTTAACGGGTCCATTACCACGACCTTATCGCCTAAATGCCCAGTTAGCACAACAGCGTGTAAATTCATAAAAGCATCCTGGGAAGTAGTCGCTCCTTTATAAATCCAGCCTCTATTTGCATTTTTTTTAGGCTTGGATAAATCCAGCGTCACCCATGTCACGACAGGAACTCCCTCACGAACAAGCTGTAAAATATCAGCCTGTGAGGCATTTCTCATATCTGTTACACGTAAATCAGCCTGTTTCTCTGCAATAGCTGCCTCCGCCGCCTTGACAATCGGAGCAGCAAATACATACATACCTCGAGCTTTATCACGAGGATTACCTGCAAAAGCCTCATTTGGATTTGGTCCAAATCGTTGATTGCCTATTGTACGTATTTCTTCCTTTGGTAAATAGTTATCAGCCATTTCAAGCTTTGACACATTCATTCCATAGTAATTTAATACGGCTGTGAGTGAAGTTATTTCACAGCCATGTGGAAGCTCAGGATTTTGCATCACCACGGGAACATCTAGCTCTTGCTCGTCTCTTGTAAAGTGGGTCTGCAATCTAAAGTAAGGTTTTGTAGTATCATAGGTAAAATTCTCGATGGTTGTATAGCCATCATTTGTTGCACTATTTTCAAGAGTCGTTGCCGCAATAGCATACTCTCGCCCCTCTTTTAGCTTCGAAAATATCGCTTCTCCCTCTTCTGAACCAATAGCTTCTTCTACAACATTACCATTCTGAACATCTGTGACCGTAATATAAAGATTAGCAATTGGTGCTCCACTATTAAATTCTACTGTTAATACTGTTAATTGATTTTTATTTTCTGCATCTTGCTGTGAAAATGGCTGACAGCTAGAAAGTAACATAATAATCAACATGCCAATAAGTAATAGGCGTTTATACCCCGTCCACAAGACAAATTCCGCTCCTATTCTAAATCGAAGGGTTACCCTTCTCTCTTTTAATTTGTCGTAGACTCTATTATACGATACTTTGAAAGAGGTTCCTATTTTATCTTGTTTCTGAGAACTTTTTTTGCATCGAAAACGAAGCTTCGAATAAAATTAACTGTAAATACTAAAACTTTTTTCTCAAATCGTTCTTACTTTTGGTCGTAATGTATGCTTTAAAACTTTACCAGAAGCATTGCGCGGCAGTTCAGTTAAACATTCTATTTCATATGGTACTTTATATTTAGCAAGCCGTGATTGACAATAGGATAAAATGATTTCCTCATCGAGACATTTACCTTCTTTAAATACGACAAAGGCTTTAGGCACTTCTCCATACACTTCATGTGGTAATCCAACCACTGCTGCTTCTAAAATTTCTGGCAATTGATACAGCACTTCCTCCACCTCGATTGGATAAATATTTTCACCGCCTCGGATAATCATATCTTTTTTCCTATCAACTATATATAAATAGCCTTCCTCATCAAAACGTCCTAAATCACCTGAATAAAGCCATCCATCTATAATCGTTCTAGCTGTTTCTTCGGGATTACGTAAATAGCCCTTCATCACCTGGGGTCCCCTTACACATATCTCGCCCACCTCACCAGCGGGAACTAGCTTTCCTTCACTATCAACTACTCGGACCTCTGTCTGTTCTAATGGCTTCCCAACAGAGCCTATTTTCGTTAAAGCATCCGTATCTAATAAAGAGGTGGCTGCAGGTGTGTTCTCCGTTTGACCATATAAATTTTGAACTTTAACATTTGAAAACGCCTCTTTTACTTGTTTAACAAGCTCATAAGGCATTGGGGCAGCCCCGTAACATAATAAACGCAAATGGTTAAAGCTATGTTCCTTAAATCCGGGCGTATTTAAAATGATCGTATACATAGATGGAACACCAAAGAAGATGGTTGCCTCTGTTACTGCAATCTGCTCTAATGTTTTAGTGGGTGAAAAAGCTTCTTCTATCAAGACAGTCCCGCCTTGATAAAACATGGGCATGGCAAAAACATGAAGTCCCGCACAGTGAAATAATGGTGTACAAATAAACATCTTGTCCGTGTTAAGCATGTTCATGGAAGATGACCAAATATCTGCTGTAGCCACAATATTTTGATGAGTTAGCATCACGCCTTTTGGTTTACCAGTTGTACCTGAAGTGTACATAACAACAGCAGTATCATGTGCCTCCAACGGTACTACAGCCCTTACTAAATTAGTATTAGTAAGGATGTGATTCATATCTTGAAATCCAATAATATGTTGGAATGAATAGGATACATTTTCTAAGGTTTCAGCTAATCTTTCATCATAAATGAGTCCCTTTGCTTGGGAATGATTAAAAATAAACTCAACCTCCGGAGCTGCTAATTTAGTGTTAATGGGCATAGCAACGTAGCCAGCTAATTGCACACCTAAATATGCAATTAAAAATAAATCTGTGTTGAGTGTATATAGTGCAATAACATCCTCTTTTTTATAATTTTGCTCTTGTAAATAAGCTGCAAATCGTTCGACATGTTTGTAAAACTCACGATAACTTAACTTATTCCCATTATATAAGGTCGCAATTTTACTAGGCTGTTGCACAGCATACTTTTCAAGAATATCCGTCATGTACATCGTCATTATAAGCCCTCCAAAATTCATTTTCTACTGCGGGATAGAGTCATCATTAATGGCAAACTACTAAAGGATTTAAATTTCAGAAAATTATGATTTTATTTTAGCAAGCATTTAATTTCCTGGCAATTTTTCCATACACCCAAAATATGTTGGTAAACTAACGAAATATTCTTAGACGTTTTACTTTTCTAGCAATTTCTATTAGGTGTATGATATTTATACGATTTTATAGGAAAGGCCGGGTTTGCATGCTTTATGCACTTTTAGGAGATTTACATTCTAATATAGAAGATACGAAGGCTGTTCTCACTCATATTCAGCAGACAGCAAAGGAAGCAAAAATCATTGGATTAGGTGATTTATATGAATGCACTATTAGTAAGAAAAAAGCCCAAACGATGTCTGGGTTATCTTTACAAAGAGCAGCAATCGTTGAAAGTAAGTTTGAAGAGCTGTTAACCTTCCCCTCTATACGGGGCAATCAAGAAGAGCGTATTACACAGGTAACTGGTATTGAGCGCTTTAGAGCATTACCTGAAATAATGGAAATTGATGGAGCCACCCTAATGCATGGACATCAATTTAAATGGAGTGTAAGCTGGCAGCCAACATTCCCATCCTTTCAAAAGCCATTGTTCTTCTTTGGCCATAGCCATGAATCAGGTCTTTATCATCAGCAGAAAAAACTACCCATTCGCATTCGCTATGGACAACCAATTGTATTACAAGATAAACAATACGGTGTAAATGTTGGCTCCGTTGTAGATCACCGTGAATGGTGTCTGTATGATAGTGAAAAGCGGACCGTAACCTTTATGTGTGTTCCTAGTGTTGATAAAGGAACCGTGTCCTAAACATAAAAAGAGCAAGCTAATCTTCTCTTTGCTTGCTCCCCGTTTTTAATGAATATATTGCTTTTTTCCGTCCAAGAGAATTTCCTTTAACGCTTTTAGCTTTTCAATGACTACAAAGAATTTCTCTGAAATTTCCTGCAAGTATTTTTCCGCCTCATTTTTACGACCTGTGTAATATTCCCACACGGCTTTTTTAGCAATTTCATGTACATGAATGAATGGCTGTTCTAATTCTATATAGACACGTTCCTGACCTAATAGCTTTTTGCCAGTGCCATAATACCACTCACCAAGACGTGAATCTTTAGGCGAGCCTTTATCGACATTTCCTCATTGTTCTTTGATAAACTATTCTCATGCAGAAAAAGCGCTAAAACCATGATTGATCTTAGCGCCTTTTTCCTATATAAACCTTTAGTTAGTACTAGCACTCGCAATCGCAATTTTGTAAACTATCCAGTAACTTTTCCATAGCCTCTAGTTGCTCACAAAGCGTTTGAATCATGCACTTCAGAATCGGGATTAATTCTTGGCAAATACAAAATCTCAGCACATTTTGCGCTAGTCGTATTCCTCCCTGATGATGGACAATCATTTCCCTTAAATAGTTGATGTTAATGCTATTGGAAACTGGTGGTGCACACATTGCATTAAACATAGCTTCCGTAATTTCTTTATAAGCACACATATACTCGTATAATTCATACTCTGAATTTTGCACAACACAACATCTATTTTGTAGCGCTTCAATACTTTCAAGCATTTCTGTATGTGTTCGGATGATTTCTAATGCAAGATTTTGTACAGGAATATTTGTTGTGAAGCGTAAAACATTTTCTGACATTTGAATTGCTGCTATTTGATAAGGGATGATTTGCTTTATAAAGTTTTCTGAAATACTACAAGTAATGGTTACATAGGTCATGCCCTGCATCATCTTTTTGAGGATGCGTTGATATTCCTCTAAATATATCTGTGTGACATTACTAAGTTCAATTGGTCTAGCCATTAGACACACTCCTTTCAGAGTAATGTATGCCCCCTAGGTTGTTGTGCGATAGACAATTGTACCAATTGTGCAATTTTTACTGCAACATCAAATAGTTATAAGTTATACTGACTCTTCTTTATATGTATTTAAGCATGCTTGACAAATACATGTATTCGTCTTTGTAGTACTTAACAATTGCTCTGGAAAATTCTCTGTCATACACCAACATTCTTTTTCACCTTTGGCGACTCCACAATGATTTTCTCTCCCACAACGTGGGCATCTATTTTCCAACATAGTCTAAGACCTCCCTTTCTTATCTCATCATTGTAAAGGAAAAAAGGAAGAGCACTCAACACCTCACTCCTCCTCAGTCACTTATTGATACTTGTGTATTTCTTGTTTTACTTCATCAACATTTGTGTCACTAAAGACAGCCGTCCCATGTCCTCCCTGTTTAGCCAATAATGCTTTTACCTCATTGTAGGATAATCCTGATTCGGCATTTTTTTGCTTCACTTCATCAATATTCGTACCCGAAACTGAGAATTGGGCATCTCCATTTTCTCTATTCATTGCTCGCTCCCCCTACAATTCATCCGGCTGTAATTCAATCAATTCATCGCCTTCTCTTTCTACTCTCTTATTAAGCTCCTCCACAGGAATAGCATCCACGGTTTGCATATCCTCATGCAAATCGAAAAGACTGATTGTATCAGATTCAACCATGTCAGGTTTGTCTTTACTATTTAAATTCATAAATATTTTCTTTTCATGTGGTATTTGTTCTTTGTCCATCATGCCACACTCCTTTCTTCTTTAATGTGTGTAATGATGAACAGATTATGTGTCATTCCTTTTAGCACTTTTATCGATACGATGGTATTCAGAAATTTGAATGACTCGTACATGCCTAGTATGCAATTCATGATAAATACCTCTGCTATCTGTAAAGGAGATATATTGATCTCGTTCACTCTTTACCAGTTTCTCTGCTTCTTGCTGCGACTCGATAAAGATAAATCTTCTGACATAATGTATTTCATCAAAAAAATAAGTAATTTTAAATTCCTTCATGCTATATGCTCCTTAACCATACGATGTTACTGCTTATTCTATCCAAAGACCTGAACAATCCATAACATCATTCATTTGTAGCATATAGTATAATCATCACCTGTATTAAAGGAGGGATTGACGTTGATTCATACCGTTAAACCTGGGGAAACGTTAATTCAAATTTCCCGTGATTATCGTACTCCAGTGGCTTCCATTATTGCTGCCAATCCAGGCATTCAATCAGGTACTCTTTACGTTGGTCAACCAATAATAATACCTGGCTTTCCCGACCCCGAAACGATCCCCTACCGTATTGAGATTTCTACAGAAAATCGTTGGCTACGTCTCTATAGAAATAGTATCCTACAAAAACAATATCCAATAGCAGTTGGACGTATGCTCCACGAAACACCTGTCGGCAGCTTTATTATTATTAACAAAGACCCAAATCCAGGCGGCCCATTTGGAACTATGTGGATGAGTTTATCAAAGGAACACTATGGCATTCATGGCACGAATGATCCTAGCTCCATTGGGCATGCTGTTTCTCATGGATGTATCCGAATGCAAAATCCAGATGTTGAAGAACTGGCCAGAATTGTTCCAATAGGGACTGAAGTAGTGATTCATCCATAATAAATAAGGCTATCTATTGGGATAGCCTCTCGATTCATTTATCCTTCCCCTCTTGACTGTACAAGCTTCATTAAATAGTATTGCTCTTCACGCCACATATGATCCGCCATAGGTGCAGTAAATGTACCTAAAACCTCTGCACTCAATTCCATCTCTTCTAACTCCTTTAAAAATGTTTTGAATAATGTCATTTCCAGCTCAACATCTTTATTAAATCGGCTTAAAGCAGGAAAGGAATGCATATTAGTTCGTAAATAACCTGTTAATTCTACTGCTTTTAAATAAAATTGTTCAAAGTGTTTGGCAAACTCATGACTCTTTTGCTTCAATCTTTTTTCGACCCCATCTAAATTATCCTGAATAATACCTGCATGTCCTGAGGCATCCAATAACCAAATTAAATGGTGATGAAGCTCATGAAATATGGGTGGCACTTCGCCTTTTCTCAAATAACTAAGTACATTTTGATATTCCTCAAGCTCATTCACCATATGATTGACAAATGTTGGTGTTAAATGAATACCAATATCTCCTGACAATTGATGTCTCAGTAGATGGAGTTTAAATTGTTTAAACTGCTCGACATTGTCATCGACAGTTATCGTGAAAGCGACGGCATTGGTAGCATCAATAGAGGACACATAGGTGAGGAGCCGAGAGAATTGCTGGATAAAACTATTTGCCCTTTGAATGTCATCCTGTTCAGAGGGATATAATGCATCATGAATAAATTGCGCATGATTTTGCATGATTTCTAACCAAAACCTATGCTCGAAAATTGCATGTTGCACAAAATCAGACAAAGTTAAACCTCCTTTATTTTTCTGAACTTTGGAAGAAGCTTGACACTAACGCACCCAGTTTATGTCTCCTCCATTCTATTCATCATGAAATACAAATAGTAGTCTTGGATTCATCATAATCCTTGTTGTATAGGATGAAACACTAATAGCTATACTACCAATGGCTAAAGTAATTATTAGATGGAGTTACAACTTTAGGAGGGAGTATTTTGTCCACAAAGAAACAGTTATTATCAATTTTTGCCTTAGGTGGCATTAATGAAATTGGCAAGAATATGTATGTAGTTCAATATGCAGATGATATGATTCTTATTGATTGCGGAGCGAAATTTCCAGATGAGACCTTGCTCGGTATTGATTTGATAATCCCTGATATTACCTACTTGCTTGAAAATAAAGAAAAAGTTAAGGCTTTAATTGTGACGCATGGACATGAAGATCACATTGGTGGTATTCCATATCTATTAAAAAAATTAAACGTTCCTGTTTATGCTACTCGCTTTACTTTAGGGCTGATCGAATTGAAGCTAAAAGAACATAAGCTGCTCAGAGAGACTGATTTAATTGAAATTCATGCTGATTCAGCACTTCATTTAGGAGAAATTGATGTAAGCTTCTTTAGAACTAACCATAGCATACCCGATTGCTTAGGAATCGTCCTTGCCACTCCTGAAGGAAATGTAGTGCATACTGGCGATTTCAAATTCGACTTAACACCTGTGAATAACCAATTCGCAGACATTCATAAAATGGCGGAAATCGGATCAAAAGGAGTGCTCGTTCTAATATCAGAAAGTACAAATGCCGAACGGCCAGGCTTAACCCCCTCAGAGCAACTTGTTGGGCATCATATTGAGGAGGCCTTTTTCCATGCGGAGCGTAAAATTATCATCTCAACCTTTGCCTCAAATGTTAATCGTATTCAACAAATTGTGCATGCAACCATTGCCGCTAATCGAAAGCTAGCTTTATTAGGTCGTAGCATGGTAAATGTTGTAGATGTCGCTATTGAACGAGGGTATTTATTTGTTCCAGATGATCTGTTAATAGATGCGCGTGAAGTCAAATACCTTCCCCCTGAAGAGGTTGTAGTACTATGCACAGGTAGTCAAGGAGAACCGTTAGCAGCACTCGCTCGTTTAGCAAATGGTAATCATCGGGAAGTAAAGGTTTTACCTGATGATATGGTTATTCTTGCAGCGTCTCCTATTCCAGGCAATGAAAAAGGAGTTTCTCGCATCGTGGATCATTTATTTCAGCTTGGCGCAAAAGTCATATATGGTTCTTCCAGTCATACGGGAATGCATGTTTCAGGACATGGCTATCAGGAAGACTTAAAGCTTATGCTGACGTTTATGAAACCACAATTTTTTATTCCTATTCATGGCGAATTCCGTATGTTGCATCAGCACCGTTTATTAGCTGAGGCTGTTGGTGTTCAAAAGGGCCATACGTTTATTATGAAAAATGGAGATGTTGTTGATATTGAAAATGCGGTGGCGCGACAAACACGCAAAGTCCCATCAGGGGATACGTATGTGGATGGAATCGGCATAGGTGAAGTAGAAGGCATTGTCCTGCGTGATCGCAAGCAGCTTTCTGAGGATGGGATGTTGGTTATTGTCTTAACCCTTAGCAAAGCAGACGGTGCTATCATTTCAGAGCCTGATACTATTTCTCGTGGCTTTGTGTATGCAAAAGATTTTGAGGAGCTATTAAATAAAGTGAATGTCCTGACCAAAGAAATCATCATGGAATTGCAGCAAGAAAGTAGGCAAATACATGTCTTAAGACGAGAAATAAAAAAAGCTGTAGGTCAATATTTATTTACACAAACAAAACGGAAACCTATGATTTTACCCATTATTATTGAAATTTAAGCAGTCGGTGCATGGACTTTCAAATCCATTACGCACCGACTGCTTTATATTATTCGCTACATATACTCTGAAAAACATGATACTCTTGAAAATCATTCAAAAAATCACCATTAAAAATATGGTCTAGCATAGCGATATATTGATCATTCAATTGCTCAAATCCTTCGTGTAAGCTGTCGGAATGCTGTTTTACTTGTCTAGAAATATTATCAAAATATTTGGGTAGTTCATTCACCGCAGTGACTAGTGAACCCTTATTTTTTAATAATTGTTCAACAGCATTTATTAATTGAACGACATTATGCTGAATGGCTATAGAAGGTAAATCAATCATTAAACTATAGACATTACATCTCTCTTTATTGTTCTGATACCATTTCATAAAATGAAATAAATAGTCACCGATTAGTATCGATTCTTTCGGTATGATTGCCATGATATCATGGCTAATACATACATCTGTTTTACATTGATATATATACGCTTCCTTTAAATTCATTTTATTTAGAAGGATACTTTGAGCGGGCACCAGTGAAAAAGAAAATGGTTCTTTCAAAGTACTATCAACCTTTGGTAAAAGACTAGTATTATCTTCCAACGATAATTTCCTTAGCGCTTCTTCTGTTATATAAGGAATACCATCCATAGCAAAACGTTTTTTACTCGTGACCACCTTCCCAATTTTTATTTTTGCTATCTCTTCTAACAAATATTTCACCCTGCTTTCATCCTCCAATCCTACATCCTACTTTGTAAACCGCCCTATAAAGTTCACTTTCAATATAATCCTTATAGCTTCCATTAGGCCATTTGGTTAAGGAAAGTTGATACTCTAAAATTGTACCATTTTAATGTAACATTTTCTCTATTATACCACTATAATAGTATAGTCAATTCCACTATTTTTCACTAGCTTTTAACATAGAGGTGAATCATATGTCAGATTTTTTAAAGCTAGTAGGTGAACAACTCCGTATTATTAGATTATCTAAGGGGCTAAGCCAGGAAGAAGTGGCCGAAAGAACAGGGAAATTGGGGTTCAGTAAAGGGAGAGTTTCCAATATTGAACACGGACAATCTAATATAACCTTGAGTACATTAGAAACACTTATGAAGGCACTAGACATCCCTCCTGAGGAGCTTTTTAATTTTCAAAAATTATCTGGCGTTACTGATATTGAGGAAAAGAACCTTATGCTAGACATTCATCGATCATTATTAAGAGAACGCAATTTAGATGAGGTTAAATATGTCGTTCGGATTACAAAGGATTTTTTAGATACGATTGATTCACAGTCAAAGAAAAACAGCCCCAATGGTCAATGACATTGGAGCTGTTTCTTTTCATATACATAATTACATACCAAACTTTTGACGATAGCCACATTTTCTACAAAGCTCTTCAACAGCCTCTCTTCTTGAAAAGCCATCGATTATATTAGTTGCACGTTCCCCATCCACTATTTCTGCGAAGGATTTTTCATGAACATTACCTAAATTAATGACCCCTTCGCCATCTAAACAGCAAGGTACCACGGTACCATCTACAAGAATTGCAGCCTGACTCCGAAGTGCGTGACAAAAGCCTTTACCTTCATCTTCTGGCTCCAGTAAGCTTGGCCATCTAAATTCATGATCCTGATTCAAATAAATATTGGGGCCAATTTTCACACCCTTACCAGGCTCTACTTTTTCTTCGATGCGAAAGTCAAGATTATACTCATTTTCTAGTATTTCTAATGTTTCACGGTTGCGACGTGCTGCAACATCTGAAACATGGTCTTTTTGCAAATTCCATAAACGGTAGGAAATAATCGTTTTGTATTCTCTAGACTCCCGTACAAAATCTAAAATATCGCCTAAATATTTTTCTCTGTTTTCAGAACCCTCATGCCCATCAAAGCTATGTAGAGAAAAGTTTATTTGACGTAATGCTGGTTTTCCTAATATTTTTTCACGGTTTTTCTTAATTAGCGTACCATTCGTTGTAATATTAACCTTAAACCCTTTCGCATGAGCCGCATCCAACAATTGATCTATTCGTGGATGTAAAAGAGGCTCTCCCTTTACATGCAAATAAATATATTTTGTGTGGGGTCGGATTTCGTCTAATATTTTATTAAATTGCTCTACTTTTATGAGTCCCTTTGCTCGTGCAGTAGGTGGACAAAAACTACATGCTAAATTACAAACACTCGTTATTTCTATATAAACCTTTTTAAATGTTTTCAACTTTCCTTCACCGTTCCAGTTCCCTAGATATTCAAATCCCATTCATTTTAACAAATTTATAGGATAGATAGCAAAATTCATGTGCTTCTCTCTAGTTGATATGGCTACACGTACAAACGGACTTTAAAAACTGTAATATCTTATTAGTATTAGTATTAATAGATGAAAGGAGGTCAAACGATGCAAAGTTTCAATTCTAGAAAATTTAATGACCCTGAGGAACCTGAAAACAATTCTACTGAAAAACATGCTAGAAACCATATTACATTCAATTTTACTTTCAATATAGGAAATACAGACTTCCATTTTGAGCAACGCGCTGAAGGCGGAGGTCAAATCAATGAGGATGTGGGGACCAATGCCAATCAAGGTGGTCAAAATGCTAGTGATGGCAGTCACACACGGAATGTAAATTCTCAGTTCGCAGATGGTAATGGCCGTAGCGGTATAGCGGGTAATAATAACGACGAAGCTGGTGGACAGCAAGGTATTAAGGTAAGGGATAGCTTAGTCATTGATAGCGATATTCATTCCTCCTCTAATCATAGTGAAAGCCATGAAGAGGACAATGATTTAACAGAAGAAACAGAGGAATAGAATTAAAAACTTCTATCTGTTCATTGTCACACTCAACAGATAGAAGTTTTTTATTAAACATTACGTTTATAGTTTTTAGTACCATCATAGGAATATAACATCGGTTTACCATCCACATAGGTCTCTAAATGCACAGGACGGCCCCACAGCTGATATATATAGGGTAAAACATTTTCTAAATAGTGCGGATCTAGCTCCATTCCTTCATAGCCATGCATTAAATAGAGTTCTCCGTTCCGTAAATAATCTCCGTTTTTAACTAAAATATAAGGGAATCCACCATTTACTCGCATGGAAACAAGCTGATCTCGAACCATCTCATAATCTTTGTCGGTAATCCGATACTCATTACCTTTCTTTTGAAATAAATATAAATCCTCACGTTTCGCTAAGTCTTTTGATAAATAATTACGGATAAAGGAAATATCTGACTCAACCTCTCTTACTTCAAATATTTTTTCCCGTCCCGTGTTCGGCTGTACACCTAACCGCTTCATCTCCTCAGTCGGATTGTTATAACGATTTTCAATATCCTCAAAAATTTTAATGCCAAGGTAATATGGATTAATCGACGTTTTAGAGGGTTGCACAACTCCAGCATTTAACTTGGCATATTCAATGGTTTCTGGAGTTGTTAGATTCAACTCCCGCATAATTCGTTGATGCCAAAAAGATGCCCAGCCCTCATTCATTATTTTCGTTTCTAACTGCGGCCAAAAATAGAGCATTTCTTCACGCATCATTGTTAATATATCTCGTTGCCAATCTTCCAGCTCTCGACTATGTTCTTCTAAAAATAATAAAAGATCTTTTTCGGGTTTTGGTGGGAACTGCTTTAATCTCCGTCTGATTGGTTTATACACTTTATCTTTTTCCTCTAAGCTCCATAAATCATCGTACGGTGATTTTATCGGGGCTTTTTCTTCCTCTAGCTCATCTTCCTCACTCCAAGATAGCTTTGGTCTCAATATAGATGGATCAATATGTTCCTGAATCGCTAAAACGGCATCCAAAAACTGTTCCACCTCATCCTTACCATATTCTCTTTCATAGCCGGCAATTCGTTCAGCCGTAGCTGTCATGCTCTCTACCATATCTCTTCTTGTGTTGGAAAAGCGTACATTATTTTTAAAGAAATCGCAGTGTGCTAAAACATGGGCGATAATCAATTTATTTTGTGTTAACGTATTCGTATCAAGTAAAAATGCATAGCATGGATTAGAATTAATAACGAGCTCATAAATTTGACTAAGCCCTAAATCATATTGAAGCTTCATTTTATGAAATTGCTTTCCAAAGCTCCAATGGGAAAAACGAGTAGGCATTCCATAAGCGCCAAATGTATAAATAATATCCGCTGGACAAATTTCATAGCGCATCGGATAAAAATCTAAGCCAAAGCCTGAGGCAATTTCGGTAATTTCATCTATTGCTCGATGAAGCTCTTTTGTGTCCATTTTACGCCCCCTCCCTTGAACGTTGATACTAATCAAACTTCCATATTACTCCTCATTTTTCTTAAAAAAGCTCTTTAAAGCATCATAGACATCGCCTTTTTTTCTCAAAATATGATGTCTAAATTTCGGATCATCAATTTTTTTATAGGTATACATAAGTGTTGAGAAACGATTATGCTGATTGACTTCTCCATATCCAAACATACTGGATACGTTCATCAATTCTGCCACTAGCTTCAAGCACTTTTCATTATCCATTGAAATATTTTCACCATCTGAAAAATGAACAGGATAAATATTGTAACGGGATGGAGAGTATTTTTCCTCAATCAATTCCAGTGCTTTTTTGTAAGCCGAAGAACAAATAGTTCCTCCACTTTCTCCCTTTGTGAAAAACTCCTCTTCTGTCACTACCTTTGCTTCTGTATGATGGGCAATGAATTCAATTTCAACCGTTCCATATTTGGAACGTAAAAACTTTGTCATCCAAAAGAAGAAACTGCGAGCACAATACTTTTCAAATGCTCCCATCGAGCCACTCGTATCCATCATGGCAAGCACTACCGCTTTTGATTCTGGTTTTACCACTTCATCCCAAGTTTTGAAACGTAAATCATCATTATGAATAGGTGTAATTTCAGCTTTTCCTTGCATTGCATTGCGTTTTAATGCATTTAAAATGGTGCGCTTTTTATCCACATTGCCCATTAGCCCTTTTTTGCGAATATCATTGAAATCTATTTTTTCAGTGACGATTTCTGCCTTTTCCTTCTGCTGCAAATTAGGTAGCTCCAACTCGCGGAATAAGACATTTTGAATTTCTTCAATACTGACTTCCGCTTCATAATAATCTTGGCCAGGCTTGTCACCTGCCTCTTTTCCTTTTCCTTGAGCTTGATTGGCCTTACTACCATCTCGTGCCACTACATCGCCAATATTACTATCTCCTTGCCCTTGCCCTACATGCTTAGAATTATCATAGTTATATCGAATTTTAAATTCATCCAGTGAGCGTATAGGTATTTTAATAACCTCTCGACCATTAGACATGACAATACTTTCTTCACTAACTAAATCAGGTAAATTGTTCTTAATGGCATCTTTCACTTTTTCCATATGTCGTTGTTGGTCCTGATGTCCTTTACGATGGAGGGACCAATTTTCCTGAGAGATAACAAATCCTTTATTTTCATGTTCAGTCATTTTTATCCTCACCCATCTATCTCAAATTCGCTTTTTCTATACTATGCTTGAGAAACACTTTCTTGCACGTTTTTTATAAATTCCATAGTGCATTGCGTAAAAATCCCTCATTTTGATAGTAAAAGGAGTGCCCTGAATTGGGACACTCCTATCTGACTTGGAACAATAAAAGTTATTTATCGATTCAACAGGCTTCCTACATATTGCAGCAACTCGTTTGCAGATGTTGTATTATAACCATGCTCATCCACAAGTCTCGCGACTACCTCATTAATTTTCTTGAGCTGCGATTCATCCGGCATTTTTGATGAAGTTGTAATTTTCACTACATCTTTCAAATCGGCAAATAATTTTTTTTGAATGGCCTCTCGTAATCTTTCGTGAGAATTATAGTCAAAACGTTTGCCTTTTCGTGCATAGGCAGAAATACGAATGAGAATCTCCTCACGAAATGCCTTTTTAGCATTTTCCGAAATGCCAATTTGCTCCTCAATCGAACGCATTAATTTTTCGTCTGGGTTCATTTCTTCCCCAGTGAGCGGATCAAATAATTTATTTTTATTACAAAACGCCTCTACATTATCGAGGTAATTGTTCATCAATGTTTTCGCTGATTCTTCATAGGAGTATACAAAAGCCTTCTGTACTTCATTCTTTGCAATTTCATCGTACTCTTTGCGGGCAACCGCAATGTAGTTCATGTATTTCTCACGATCCTCCTGAGAAATGGAAGCATGCTGATCCAATCCATCCTTCAAAGCTCGTAAAACATCTAATGCATTAATAGATGGCACCTCTTTGCGGATAATTGCTGATGAAATACGATTAATAATATAGCGCGGATCAATACCGTTCATGCCTTCATTAGGAAACTCCTTTTTCAGTTCCTCTAAGTCAACGGAATTAAATCCCTCCACATTTTCTCCGTCGTACAAGCGCATTTTCTTAATCAGATCCACACCTTGTTTTTTCGGAACCTCCAATCTCGTAAGAACCGAAAAGATTGCTGCGGCCTTTAAAGCATGCGGCGCAATATGAACATGGGACATATCACTCTCTTTAATCATTTTTTCATAAATATGCTCTTCCTGACTCACCTTTAGGTTATACGGAATCGGCATAACAATAATACGGGAATGTAATGCCTCATTCTTTTTATTAGAAATAAAGGATCGATATTCGGTTTCGTTTGTATGAGCTACAATTAACTCATCCGCACTAATTAATGCAAATCTTCCTGCTTTGAAATTTCCCTCTTGCGTTAAAGATAATAAATTCCACAAGAATTTTTCATCCAACTTCAGCATCTCTTGGAACTCCATCATTCCTCGATTGGCTTTATTGAGCTCCCCATCAAAGCGATAGGCACGGGGATCGGATTCAGAACCAAATTCACCGATTGTGGAGAAATCAATACTTCCCGTTAAATCGGCAATATCCTGCGATTTCGGATCAGAAGGTGTAAATGTTCCTATTCCTACGCGTTTATCTTCTGAAAAAGAAATTCGTTCAATCATCACGTTTTCAATACGTCCATCGTATTCCTTTTCAAGACGCATCGTATTTAAAGGCGATAAACTTCCTTCAATTCTTATGCCATACTCCTCAAAGAAATCATTACGTAAATGATGTGGAATTAAGTGCAATGGGTCCTCATGCATTGGACATCCCTTAATTGCGTAGACCGCACCCTCATCTGTTCGAGAATATTGCTCTAACCCGCGTTTCAATAAAGTAACAATTGTTGATTTACCACCACTAACTGGTCCCATTAATAATAAAATACGCTTTCTAACATCTAACCTGCGTGCTGCTGGATGGAAATATTCCTCCACCAGCCTTTCAATTGCTGTTTCAAGCCCAAAAATTTCATGTCCGAAAAATTTGTACATTTTTTGCCCATCGCGTTCCTCTACACCAGCACTTTTTATCATATTGTAGACGCGTGAATGGGCTGTTTGTGCAACTTCAGGTCTTTCCCTAACGATGTTTAAATAATCTGCAAATGTGCCTTCCCACTTCAGCCTATTTTCTTCTTCGCGATAGCTTTTCACTTTATCTAAAATGTTAATAGCCTTCCCTCCATTCAGGGCTTGATTTATAACATAGTATGAAGTAAATGACATGATGATACCGATTACTTTTTCTTTAGTGAAGTTTCTTCTTATTATGGTTTTTTTTATGGCAAAAAAAACCGTGAAAACATGGCCTAAATCGTAAGGAAAAAGCTTTCTGGAATGAAGATAAAAATTTCGGTTATTCTAATCTTTAGAAAGGAGGTCCATCATTGCATCGTCATTTTATATTTCTTTTAACATTCATACTTTTAGGAATTACACTCTGCCCAGCCGACTCATTTGCAAAGGAGGAGGCAACGGAAGAAGAAATTGTGCAGCAGCGTATGTCTTATTATGTACAATTTGATGAATTGCTCATCCCTTGGCACTTTTTGGCTGCTATAGATCAATATGAGAGAAATCTACAATCCGTTCGAAAAGATATCCCTAAGCGAGATGGCTATTTGTCCATTCAATTTTCTGATGAATATTGGTCTGGTGCATTAAATCCTATAAAGGAAGACAGCAAACCCGAAACAATTAGCTATTTTGGAGGAATGGGCTTAGACGGAAATAACGATGGAATTGCTAGCCCTAAGGACGATGAGGATGTCATCTTCTCAATGGCAAGTTACTTAGCCAAATATGGAACAACTGATGAGGATTTTAAATTAGCCTTATGGGAGTACTACGGCAGCGAAGAAGCGGTCAATCAAATTTTTACCATTTCCACTTTATACAGACATTATAAAACCATCGAGCTTGATGCACATACCTTCCCACTTAATATCAGCTCTACTTACAGCTATAAAGGAACATGGGGCGCCAATAGAGGCTGGGGCGGACGTCGTATCCATGAGGGAACCGATATTTTTGCCAATTATGGAACACCTGTATTATCTACCTCCTATGGGGTTGTTGAGGTCAAAGGCTGGAACCAATTTGGCGGCTGGCGTATTGGTATTCGTGATAATCATAACTCCTATCACTATTATGCCCACCTCGGCAGCTATCATAAGGACATTGAAGTAGGTACAATTGTGGAGCCCGGCACGGTGCTCGGCTATGTTGGAAGCTCTGGCTACGGAAAAGAAGGTACATCTGGAAAATTCCCACCCCATCTTCATTATGGCATATACAAATTTAATGGTAGAACTGAATGGGCATTTGATCCTTATCCTTCCTTACTTCAGTGGGAGCGACAGGCAAAGAGTAAAAAACAATAAATATATGATTCAAGACACTTGAGGCATTTTGCTTCAGGTGTTTTTTCTTTGCCATTAGGAAATTTCACATAAATATTTTTTTCATATCTCTGGCCGCTGTACATATTTTACTACTCGTAAAAGAAAAATAATTATACTGTTGAACTAAAAAACTATTTTTAATTATTTTTACCAAATGGCTTATTAATCTATCAAAATAGTTATAAAATAAAAGTTGTTATTGATCAAAATACTCTATATGGAGTTAGGTAAAGGGATGGGGAAATGAAAGGCATTTTTCAGTTTAAAACACTTAAAGCAAAAATTTTAAGTGCATTTATACTTTTGTTAGTTTTAGTCGTTAGCTTTACAGCTTACACTTACACTTCCAATACAGCTATGGAGAAACAAGCAAAGGCTTTAGTAAAGGAAGATTTAGTAGTACTCAATGCAAGTAACAATTTAGCACTCTCTATGAGTGTCCGATTGTCAGCAGCCTTAAACTATGTGTTAACTGGTGATGAAAAATATAAGGAAACGTTTAATGAGTATCGTCAAATAGCTGAGGATAATAACGCGCTTCTGGACAAATATGATACATCCGAGGAACGCACTAAAACTGTAGAACTTGCACGTGATTGGAGCCAAATTGTGAAGACAGAGGTATTCGATGTCTATCAACAGGGCAATAAGGAACTAGCCTTAGAAAATTTAATGGATACACAAAATCTCGTGTCAAGCGTACGTAATGGCTATGAACAGCTCGCTAATGACCGTGAAGAAGCTATTACAGCTGTTGGTAATGATGTTGTAACAACGAGCTCTACCAATCGTACGATTGGTATTATTGTCAGCTCTATCCTAACAATTATTGGTATTTTAATTGCTATTGTTACAGCTAGTACGATTTCGAAGCCCATTAAGGTAGTGGCAAATCGTATGAAGGAACTAGCAGATGGTAATTTACAGCTTGACCCATTAACTGTAAAAACGCGCGATGAAATTGGAACGTTAATGTCTGCAGCAAACGATATGAATGATCAATTAAAGCAAACCATTCAATCCATCTATACAGTTTCTGAAACTGTTGCAGCAAGTAGCGAGGAGCTAGCGCAATCTTCCAATGAAGTACAGGCTGGTACTGAACAAATTACAGTGACTATGCAGGAGCTTGCTTCAGGCACAGAAACGCAAGCCTCTACAACGGGTGATTTAGCAGAAACAATGACAGCGTTCAAACGTAGTATTCAAGAAACAACACAGGAAGGTACCGAGCTAAAAGATCATTCTAGCCAAGTTCAAGATTTAACGATTAGTGGCAAAAATTTAATGATTCAATCTACACAACAAATGGCCGCTATTAATGAAATCATGTTAGATTCCGTGAAAAAGGTTGAAAATTTGAATGATCAGTCTGCTGAAATCTCAAAATTAGTTTCTGTAATAGACGATATTTCAAACCAAACTAATTTACTAGCTTTAAATGCAGCTATTGAAGCGGCGAGAGCAGGTGAACATGGTAAGGGCTTCGCTGTTGTCGCAGATGAGGTACGCAAACTTGCCGAACAAGTGCAATTCTCAGTTACTGATATTTCAACAATCGTCAATCGGATTCAAGGTGAGACAGGTACTGTCACTACTGCCTTACAGACAGGCTATGAGGAAGTCAAAAGAGGGACAGCACAGCTTGATCAAACAAGTGAAACATTTGAACAAATATCTAGTGCTGTAGAGGATATGATAGATAATATTACGACTATCTCTAATAATTTAAATCAACTTGCGGATGGTTCCGAAACGATCAATGCTTCTATTGATGAAATGGCTTCCATTTCACAGGAATCTGCAGCAGGGGTTGAACAAACGACAGCGACTGTGGAGGAAACAGCCGCTACTATGGATGAAATAGCTCGAAGTGCTAATCTGCTCGCTGGATTAGCCGAGGAATTAAATGGCCAATTAAAACAGTTTAAAATTTAAAAACGATGTTAAAAGCTATCTCAATTTTTCGGATTTGGGATAGTTTTTTATCTTTTCTTTATTGCCAATGTCTAATTGGCACTCTTTCCAGCTCATGACGTTTTATAATGACACTTATCTTTTGAAACCATTTCTCACATAATTCCATGGCTTCTTCGTATTCTTCCTCATCTCTCGCAATAGGATGTTCACCCTGATCCATAAACATATATTCTAAAATAGGCTCTGATAAATGATCGACTACAAACTTTAATGATAGTTGTGAAACGGTATCATCCTCTTCAACTTCCTCTTCTTCTTCTGCTACATTCTCCTCCTCCCCTAACAACGAGCCACTCATTAAGTAATTTTTAGTTCTGAGGACAAACATTTCATCCTCCATCATAGCTACTTCATAAATTTTACTAAACGGAATTTCTATAATTTTAAGTTCTTCCTCTAACTCTTCCCTTTGAGCGAAGATGAGCATATTTGTATGTTCATTTAACAATAACCCCTTTAAAGCATCCTGTGATAATAGGCATTGCGTATGAGGAATCGCCTTCATCTCCTCTTCACTAGCTTCCTTCATTTCTGCATAATTTTGTGATTCGATATAACGCTCTTTTATATACCGAATAATGCCTATACTCACTAACGTTAGCCCGATTAAAAAAAATAGCTGCTTAATAATGGCTACTTCAATTGCATTTGCTAGAAAAAAATAGATGATCCCTAATAAAATGAAGAAAATAATGTTCATTCATATCCCACCTTTATGAAGATAATCCGCTAGAGAAATAGTTGAATATACTAGCAATCTATTCATGAATCTATCTTTTCATACTTATTTCTCTCACATAAAAAAACATGAGATCAGTAAAAGTTCAATGATCTCATGTTCTCTATTAACGACCGACTAATTCTTCTTTACTGCCTACGTCATCTAGTGTTTTATCTTTTTCTATTTTGTGCATCTCAAGGACATGCTGTGATGGTGGCACTAGTAGGCTTACTACTACAATCGTAATTCCTGTTATTACAACACCTGAAAATACTGGTGCCTGCCACAATTCATTTAATAGACCAAGAAATCCTTCTGATTGGATGGTTAAACTAGGGACAAATGTCAATGAAGTAACAATGTAATAGATTAAGCCAACTGATATACTTGCCCAAACAGCAGGTGTACTCACACGTTTCCAAAATGGTCCTAAAACGATTGGCCAGAATATCGTTACAAAAATGACATCCCAAGCTAAATACGCTAAATCAATAACCTTTTGAAAGCTTATCGCTAACACTAACCCTAGCAATGCACTTGAAAGTATGACAGAGCGTGAGAATCTTAGAAGCTTTTTAGGATCAGGATTTCGATTAATAAAATCTAAATAAATGTTCTTTGTGACAATTCCCGAAGTCGCTACATAGCATGCGGCTACCGTTGACATCCCCATAGCTGCCATGGCCGTTAAAAAAATAGCTGCCAAAAGCGGAGGGAAATAACCTTGTGCAAAGGTAAGCATCAATGTTTCTGGGTTAGTACTATTAGGGTAAATAGATTTGAAAGCTTCACCCAACATTCCTGGAATCCAGCTGATCGCAATAACTATAGTCCCCGCAATGATCATACTGCGCTGAGCTACTTTTGGACTTTTCGCCGCTGCGACCCTTTGACCAAGATCAACTGCTGGAATGTCCCCAAGTGCTAAGACAAGATATAGCGTCCAAAACTCGGCTCCTGCCTTGTCAAACAATGTATGAATATTCCACCACTCAGGGTTAAAAGTCACATCAGGATAATAAAATAAAATAAAGATAGTAATTCCTAAAATCCCTGCTATGGCAAGCGCACCTTGTACGATTTCTGTATAAGCGACTGCCCATAAACCACCTATAACTGAATAGATAGCTGTTAATGATACAAATAGAAGTGCTGCAGGAATGAAGTCAATTTGTAATAGTTGCTGAATAATATATGTACCACCGACTGTTAATGCCGCCGCATTAAACACACCAAAGGCAATGGCCATTACGACACCTGTATAGGCTCCTAACTTTTTACTACCATAGCGTAAGCCATAGTAATCTGCTAATGTCCAGCCCTTTAAACGACGTAGTGGCTTTGTCCAAATGAGTGCGCCAAGTATCATACAAGTACCTAAGCCACCCATTGTTGCTGAACCTTCAAAGCCTCCGCTCGTATAGCCTGATCCTACTGCTGCAAAAAAGAATGGAGCAGCTAATAAAGCCGCGACTAAACTTCCAGTGACCACAGAAAGAGGCATACTCCAACCAGCAACAATTAAATCCTCTGCGGTATTGACACGCTTGTACCCTTTATAGCCAATATAATAAATAAATACTAAGTATAAGCTAAAGATGATTATATTTAACATGCTCGTACTCCTTAGTTTCCATTATCCATTCATTACAACGCCACCATTAGGTGTTAATATTTGACCTGTATAGAAATCAGCATGCTGAGAGGCTAAAAATAATACACTTTTGGCAATTTCCTCTGGCTGCGCTAAACGTTTTAATGGGTATTTTGCAGATTCTTCCTCAACATAGTTGTCCCCAAACTCATTTAAAATGTCTGTAAACGTACCACTTGGCGCTACTGCATTAACAAGAATTGTTGGTGCTAATTCTCTAGCTAATGCTTTTGTAAAGGCATTTATAGCACCTTTGGCGGCGGAATAATGTGTAAATTCTTCACATCCTAAGCTCCCAATATCAGAAGAAATATTAATGATTTTCCCTGTGTCTCGTTCTTTCATTCTTTTAGCAGCTTCACGGCAATTATAGAAGCATCCATATAAATGAACCTTAATCATTCTGTCCCATTGCTCATCTGTTAAATCGGTGATGCTGGATGCCTGTGCAAACCCAGCATTATTCACAAGAATATCAATTTTGCCTAAATGCTTATCCATATATTGATACATGTCTTGCACTTCCTCAGATTTAGAAACATCTGCATGAAACGTCAAAGCTTTAATACCAAACTTTTCAGCCTCCATTCGCACTGCCTCAGCTTCAGGCTTATCTCCAATATAATTGATTACTATATTAGCCCCATGCTGAGCAAAGCCTAATGCAATGGCTTTGCCGATCCCTTTACTAGAGCCTGTTATTAAAACATTTTTCCCTGTAAAATCAATGTTCATCTTGATCATTCTCCAATTTAAATTTTGTCACAAGCGCTTGAAGCTCTTCTGCTGTTTGTCCAAGCGCTGAGGATGCATCTTTCACTTCTTGCATTGTCGTTAACTGCTCTTGTGTAGATTTGGAAACATTAGAAGAGAAATCAGCCGATAATTCTGCAGATTGTTTAATGTTATTAACGGATGCAGCCACTTCCTCCGAGGAGGCAGATATTTGCTGAGACGCTGCAGAAATTTCACGTATTTGATTTGCTACTTCTTCTGAGGAAGTAAGAATTTCCTTAAAGATTTCTCCCACCTCATTAGTAAATGTCATCCCTACTTTTACATCCTCTTTTCCTTTTTCCATAACAGTAAGAGATGCATTGGAATCTGCCTGAATCGAACTAATTAAATTATAAATTTCAGTTGCTGACTGCGAGGATTGCTCAGCCAATCGTCTTACCTCATCAGCGACAACAGCGAAGCCCTTACCATGTTCACCTGCTCGTGCTGCTTCAATGGCTGCGTTCAGTGCTAAAAGATTTGTTTGGTCCGCAATAGCTGTAATTAAGCTAACAATGTCACTAATTTTTTTAGTATTGACATGTAAGCCGTTAATTGTTGTGCCAATTTGCTCGACTGATTCATTAATTAATTCCATTTGTGCAATAACCTGATGCACAACTTGATTGCCTCGTTCAGACGCTTGTGATGCTGAAATAGAAGATTCCGCTGCTGTATTAGCCGAGTCAGCAATTTGTTGGATACCAGTTGCAGTCTCCTCCATAGCAGCTGCCGTTTCCTCGGTCATTGTCATAGAAGCTTCTGCATTTTGAGTAATTTGCTTTACATCATTCGCAATATTGGTAGAGCTGTTATAGGTCTCACCAGCATTGACAGTTAATTGAGTCGCTGCTGAAGAAACGTGATTCGAAGTATTTCTGATGTTTAAAATAATATGTTGTAAATTGGCAACCATTGTTTGAATAGATGCTGATAAATTGCCGATTTCATCTTTAGTAATATCTAAATCCACATTTATTAGCTCTCCATTTGCTACTTGGTTTGCTACATTTACCACTTTCTGAAGTGGCTTTAATAAACGATCTATAATTATGTAAACTAAAACTAATAAAATTAAAATTCCTATAATTGCAATGACGATTTGCTTAATAACACTTGCTTTAATAATGGTATTGATATAGTCCGCAGAGTAATCAATTCCTAAGAGCGCTATCAATTGTCCCTTATCATCGTGAATGGGGCTGAAAACAGTTCTCCAGGAACCAAAGGGATCCTCGAATATATCTGTTACTTCTGTACTATTATTTTGAATAGCTAATTTTGCTGTTTCTACATGCTCATTCGCTAAATCGGTAAAAATTTCACCTGCTTCATAGACCTCATTCAAATTAGATGTATAGCCAATCGGATTGACCCCACCTTCATCCTGCACATCCCAAATATAACTCCAACTCATAATACCTTGTTGTTCTTGAATCAAATCGAGTTGCTTTTGTACCTTCGTAAATTTCGCGTTTGTTTCTCCTTTTTCAGACAATAAATCTTTCACTTCATCACTATCTAAATTCATAGCTGTTAACAAACCAACACTTGTTAATTCTTGTTCCAAATCAACTGTCATACGATTGTTTAATTCTTTAATACTTTGTGTAGTAATGACGGCTATAAGCAATAACACAACAATGGAAACCGTCAGTAAAAGTTTGTTTTTTAATGAGATGTTTTTCCATAACTTCATGACTTTCTTCCTCCTTATACGTTTTTGCAAATAAAAAGCCTATTCCGAAAGAAATAGGCATAAAAGAACTTAAACTAGAATTTAACGGAACAACTAGCACTCTTTTGCAACCTAGCTATCTAAGTAAATATTCCCTTAGACCTGTAGCTTTGCATCTTTACTTTTTAGTAAATTTGCCTATCTTTTCCCTCCCAAAATTAACACAATGGGAAAAAGTAGTCAATGCTACCAATTTTAAAATGTATAATCTTATACTACTTCATTACTAGTTATTCATTTATAGAGCAAAATAAAAACAGCTACAACATGAATACATATTGTAGCTGCATATTTTTCCACTTACCCCTAAGTGTTTGAATAATTTATACGTTTTGTGTCATCAGTAATACAGATGGTATAAATGATAGAGCAAACATAGCCATATACCATAATGAAGTACGTCGTAAAGAAAAACGAACTTTTTTTCGTTCTGCATAAAAAATATCTAACATAACTGCAACAATAAAAGGCATTGTAACACATGCAATAGCTACTAATAAGATGTCAAAATAAATCATACAAGCACCCCTTTATTTGTGAACATTTTTCATCTTTTTTGTGAACATTTTGTGATAACTAAATTGTACACAATTTCGTCACAAAATGTCAACTCATTTAAAAGAAAAAAATGGTACTTTATGATTTATTCTCGCTACATTAGCGCATTATTCTCTATATTTATATGTTAAACCTCTTAAAAAATTACGAACAAATGAATCGCCACATTCTTTATAATTACGATGACTTGGGTTTCTTAAAATCGCACCTAATTCACCTTTAGTAACTTTTATCCCACCATCATATAATATTTCAAGCATGTCCTCAGTTGTTAAAGCTAAGGCAATTTTCACTTTTTTTAATAGCATATTATTTGGGCTTTCTTTCCCCGAGACAGGTAATGGACCTTCTGGCTGTCCTTCTTTAGTCTTTTGAGGACCACGTTTAAATGTAATCAATCCATTCAAAAAGGCTTCTAACATTTTGTTATTACATTTGATGTATTGTTCTGGTGCATCTTCCTCATCATTAACCTTTAGAAGCATGTTTAATATTTCTTCCTTCGTATAATCCATGCCACCAAGCTTAAATATTTCCACCATATCTACATTTTTTATATCTAACGCATAGCGTAAACGAATTAGAATATCATTATTCGTCATTAATAAATTCCTCCTTTTAATCAACCTTCTTTAGCAAAGAGCCAGGCTTTATTATAACAGACAGTTTGCTCATTTTAGCTTGATTTCCACAAGTTGTTGCTGTTAGCAATTAGCGTGTGCGTTTCCTTCTTTTTAAATGTATGAAAAGTTTGTAGGCAACCATTCTAAATGCAAGGAGGTGAGAATAATGGCTAATAATAATCGTAGCTCAAATAAACTTCTAGTACCTGGTGTACAAGAAGCTGTGAATCAAATGAAATATGAAATTGCACAAGAGTTTGGCGTTCAGCTTGGGCCAGAAGCATCTTCTCGCGCTAATGGTTCAGTTGGAGGAGAAATTACAAAACGCCTCGTAGAAATCGCTGAGAAGCGTTCAAAGGGTTTATTATAATTAAAAACTAATAAAAAAGAACGAATCCCTCTCCTCCTTTTGAAGAAGTGGAATTCGTTCTTTTGTAATTAATAGAATTAAGCTGTTTGCAAGGCTTCAGTTGAGCCTTTAAGCGTTAGCATGACCATAAAGGAAATGCCATATAGTGCTGCTAAGTAAATCATGACGACTGTCATATCATAACTTTGTAAAATATAGCCGACAAAGATTGGTGAAAATCCTCCTATTGCTCGGCCAAAGTTAAAAATTGTATTTGTTGCTGTACTACGAATTTGCACAGGATAGAAGCTACTAATTAATGCACCGTAGCCAGCAAACATACCATTAGAGAAAAATCCTACAATGGCACCGCCCATTAATATAGCCACAGCTCCTGTCGCAAAGGAGTAGAGAAAGACTGCACATGCAGAAGCCAATAAAAAGATACCAAATGCACGTTTCGCACCAAAACGATCCATAAATCTTCCGAAAGTGAGCATGCCAATAATCATACCGACTGCCGTACTAATTGTCCACAATGCAGAGCTTGAAACAGATAAGCCTTGCGATTTTTGGAGCATTGATGGTAGCCAGATCATCAGACCATTATAGCCTGCAATTTGAACAGTAGCCATTAATATTAGGGAAAGGGTTGTCATAGTGACACGAGGTGTTACAAATAGCTGTGCCAATTTCCCCTTTTTTTGCATGTTGCTTTCATTTTTTTGCGATGCCAGCCATTCTGGTGATTCATGAAGATTTTTTCGTACAATAAAGGCAAAGATCACTGGCAATACACCAATAAAGAATAGTGCTCTCCATCCTAATGTCGGTAAAATAACGGCGCTTAATAAAGCTGCTAATATTACCCCATACTGTGCACCTACACTCACATAGGAAGATGCTCTTCCTTGTTTATTTTTTGGCCAAGCCTCAGCAACAAGCGCCATTCCAATACCGTATTCTCCACCGGCACCTAGTCCAGCGATAAATCTATATACATAAACTTGTTCAATACTGGTTGCTACTCCTGTCAGGGCTGTACCGATTGCAAACAAAATGATCGTATATGTGAACACTTTTACTCGACCATACTTATCTGCGAGCACACCGAAAATAATCCCACCTAAGAGCATGCCTATATTTGTGATGGATGAAATCAATCCACCTGTTGCAAGATCGATGTTAAATTCTGCAATAATCATTGTCATCGCAAAAGAAATAAACATAATGTCCATTCCTTCTAGCGTTAACCCGGCCACTGAAGCGACCACGGTTTTTTTACGATAATCCATTCTTTCTAACCTCCAGATGTTTATTGTCTTTCTCTTTTAGAGTTCAGGTGAATGGATTATAGCTGTCTTGTCCATTCTCTTTTGAAGCCTCACAGGACTTCCTTTAAAAGAGGTGTATTTGAACAAAAATAAAAGCCCTTTAGTCAGAGAAGACAAAAGGGCATGCTAAATTAAAGATATTATAAGCCTAAGAATATCATGTAGCCCTTTTCAGCCTCTCTGGACCGTATTAAAGGTAATTTATTTCGTTCATTTATACCGTTCTACATTCTATAAGATTATGCATAAAAAAGCAATGGTTGAATAGTGGAAACTAACTAGGTAACTCAATAAAGTTTTGAGCAAATTGATAGATAACATGAGCTGGTACAGCCAAATTAAGATTCTGACCATCATCAAATCCAGCTGTAATTAAACCGACCAACCTCCCTTGCATATCCAATAAAGCACCACCGGAACTTCCGTTTGAAATAGCAGCTGTAAATTGAACCATAGACATTTTTCGTATATCCCTAAATCCAGCAACAATTCCATCAGAGATCGAATTAAATAAACCTAGAGGACTGCCAATCGCTACAATCTTTTGTCCTCTGACTAAATGACCATCCATTTTAACAGGTAAAGGTTGGCTTGTTCTGTCCACTTTCAAAATAGCCAAATCATGTATATCATGATATTTCACAAATTGATGCGTAGTATATTCGTTTGAATCATTTTCATATAGCACAGAATAATATTCCCCACCACTTACAACATGCAGGTTCGTTAAAATATAACCCTCTTGATGAAGAACAACACCAGAACCAAAACATATCACTTTGTGATCTACTCCAAAGGTTTTAATCATGACAACTGATGTGGCTAAAGAAGCTAACTGTTCATAACTACACTCTTCTCTTGTAACCATTCTAGAACTAGGGGTTGGGAGAATCGTCGGTTGTTGTGGTGGTATGCTTTTCATTGAGAGCATTTCAGGAATTATGAATTCTTTTTCATAGTAATCCGAACAACTCTGCAAATTAGATGCGGCTGCTATGATAGGATACAAATTAGTGATATCCCCTTTAGGATTCATATAGCATATATCGCAGCCAAGTGTCGATAAGAAATATAAAAATAATGATTCATGCTGCGTAATGTCACCTATAAAAACAATTTTAGGGGATGCTTGATTTTCCTTAGAAAAAATTTGTGGTAAATAATAATCCATCCAATATAAAAATTTAACTGCAAAGTTTTTTAGTAAAGTGTCATTCGCATGCGGCTGTTGTTCTTTAAAAAGATGGAGAATATTTTTAAAGCTAAGCTTTTTTGTCCATTCGAGTTGATTATTCGCTAATTTACCGCATAAAGATGTCTCATACAGTAACTGTATACTATCAGCAGCAGCCTGCCATTCTCCCCAAAGCTCCGACAGTCTATCTGCATCTTTCTTATTATTGATGACCTCAAGCCTATGTAGTCGTAAATAAAATACGCTTTGCTTTGTGAAATACTCATCCATTTTTAAAATATCTTCTTTATAAAGATCTACAGAATCAGGTATACCAATATATCGTAGAAAGACTACTTCCTTCGTAAGGGCATTATTGTTAGGACTGATCTGCATAAACTCCTGAAAAGGATTAGCTAACTTTTTATACTTAATTTTTAACGGTCTCATTGTCACAACCATCTTCATACAACTCCTATAAGCACGTCATTACATATAATGGTACTTATATACAATTCTCTGACATCTCTCTAAATCCTCTATTCCTAACAAACAAAAATGCTCAACTCTATAAAGAATTAGACGTTTACTTCACCTTTCTCAAATAAAAATATGATACATATCACAAGTATGACTAATGGTAGGGCTTTGTATAAATAAAAAGCCATGCATAAAAACAAGAACCCCAGCACCAGCATCTGTAGCTTGAGAGCACCAATAGCTAATGCAAATGGCCATACAGACTGATTGAAAAGTCAAACCAGCTATACGGTGAGCTGTTTGAGAAGAAATCATGCCCGAATAAAATAAAAAGGAATGAACAGTGGAAGGCCTCGCTCAAATAATCGAAAAATTGAGGGCTCATTGGACATTAGCTAAGAGCTAGCTATCTGGAGACAACATAAAAATAGAGAAATCCAAATTTGAATGCCTCGAATTCAGATTTCTCATTAATTGAATAGTTATGTCCCAGTCTCTCAAACGATTCACTTACTTAAATACTTGTGCTGCAGCAACTGCCTTTTTCCATCCTCCATAAATTTTATCACGATGGTCATTACTCATATTTGGTGTAAATTGACGATCTAAATTCCAATACTTGCTGATTTCCTCTGTCGAATGCCAATAGTCAACTGCTAAGCCAGCTAAATACGCTGCACCTAAAGCTGTTGTTTCATTAATAATGGGGCGATCAACAGGAACATCCAATAAATCTGCTTGGAATTGCATTAAGAAATCATTGGCCACAGCTCCGCCATCTACACGTAATTTTGCTAATGGAATATTCGCATCAGCCTCCATTGCCGCTAATACATCCTTTGTTTGATAAGCTAATGATTCTAATGTCGCACGTACAAAATGCTCCTTCGCTGTTCCTCGTGTTAAGCCAAAGATAGCTCCTCGCACATCAGAATCCCAATATGGTGTTCCTAAGCCAACAAATGCTGGGACAACATACACACCATCTGTTGACTCTACACGTGTTGCATATTGCTCTGATTCACTTGCACTGCGGAACATACGCAAGCCATCACGTAACCATTGAATCGCAGAACCTGCTACAAAAATACTGCCCTCTAAAGCATACGTTACTTTGCCATCTAAGCCCCAAGCTAATGTAGTCAATAGGCCATTATTTGACTTCACAGCCTTTTCTCCAGTGTTCATTAACATAAAGCAACCTGTGCCATATGTGTTCTTGACCATACCTTCCTCAAAGCATGCCTGACCAAATAGTGCTGCTTGTTGGTCACCTGCAGCACCCGCAATTGGGACAGCAGAGCCAAAGAATAATGCCTCCTCTGTATACCCGTAAACTTCAGAAGAAGGACGTACTTCTGGTAGCATTGAGGCTGGAACAGTTAAAATTTCTAATAGTTCTTCATCCCACTTTAAATCATGGATATTATACATCAATGTACGAGAGGCATTTGAATAATCTGTTACATGTACTTTTCCACCGGATAGCTTCCAAATTAGCCAAGTATCAATTGTACCGAATAGCAATTCTCCGGCCTCCGCTTTTTCACGAGCACCCTCAACATGATCTAAAATCCACTTCACTTTTGTACCAGAGAAGTAAGCATCTATTAATAGACCTGTTTTTTCTCGGAATAAATCATTGTAACCGCTTTCCTTTAATCGCTCACAAATATCATTCGTTTGACGTGATTGCCAAACAATTGCGTTATAAACAGGCTTGCCAGTATGTTTATCCCAAACTACTGTTGTTTCACGTTGATTGGTAATCCCAATCCCTGCAATTTGACTTGAACTCACACCTTTTTCTGATAACACTGTTGCAATACAAGATAGAATAGATGACCAAATTTCCTCTGCATGATGCTCTACCCAGCCTGCTTGTGGAAAATGTTGTTGGAATTCTTGTTGTGCTGTGTGTACGATTTTACCCGTTTCATCAAAAAGAATAGCCCTGGAGCTTGTAGTTCCTTGGTCTAACGCTAAAATATATTTTTTTTCTGACATAGAAATCCCTCCAAATAAATTAGTCTTCTACTTGAACATTTTTAACCGTTAATTGTGCTCCTATGAAAATAGCAATCACAATCACTGCAACAATCCAAAATGCTAAACTATTTTTCCCTTCGAATATTTGTTGGAAAAACAATGCACCAAATGTACCACCAATAATGGGACCTACAACTGGTATCCAAGCATAACTCCAACCAGAATCACCTTTGCCTGCAATCGGTAAAATAAAATGCGCAATACGCGGACCTAAATCACGTGCTGGATTTATTGCATAGCCGGTAGGGCCCCCTAAAGCCATCCCAATTACAATAATTAACAAACCAACTAAAAATGGATTTAAACCATCTGTAATAGTATTTGTACCTAACGCTAAAATCCCTAAAACTAAAATAAATGTTCCTATCATTTCTGATAATAGATTTGATAAAGGATGCTTAATAGCTGGCATTGTAGAAAATGGTGCTAATTTAACATCAGCATCTGCTGTTGCCTGCCAATGTGGTAAATACATAAAGTAAACAAGCGTAGCCCCTAAAAATGCACCAATCATTTGTGCGGCAATATAGGATGGCACATCTGCCCAAGGAAAATTTCCAATCGTGGCAAGGGCAATGGTTAGTGCCGGATTTAGGTGAGCACCACTGATTCCACCTACTGCATAAGCTGCCATTGCAACCCCAAGCCCCCATGCAAAGGTAATAACAATCCATCCACCACCAAAGCCCTTTGATTTGTTTAACACGGCACCTGCTACTACGCCGCCACCAAATAAAATAAGAATCATTGTGCCGACCAGCTCAGCTGTAAACGTAGACATAGTTTAATCCCCCTTTGTGATAATAGCCCATAGAAAACAAAAAGGAACCCACATCCAATCAAACTACATTACTACATGTAGTTGAACAAATGTGGGTTCCTTTTCCTAACCACGTGCGTATGAACTTATGTCCATTTTAGAGAAAAAAACATACAGAGTCAACTATTTTTTGAAATTTTCCCATAATTGTCTATTGGATGTTGTAACGGCGATAGCACCACCAGCTAATGCTTCTTCAATATTGTCCACTGTACGCACTAAGCCACCTGTAATAACAGGGATTTGTGTACGCTCATAGATTTCCTGAATCATCGATGGAATAATGCCTGGTAATAGCTCAATATAATCAGGCTGCGCTGTTTCAATCATCGAATAACTTTTCTCAAGAGCAATCGTATCAATCAAAAACACACGTTGAATAGCCATAATTCCACGAGCTTTGGCTTTCATTAGCATATTGGAACGAGTTGAAATAATGCCAGCTGGACGAATATCATTACATAAAAAGTCTGCTGCAAAATTATCTGTTTTTAAACCATGAATTAAATCCGCATGAATAATTAATTTTTTTCCATGTCGATATGCCTCACGCTTTAAAGACATCAATAAGCTAATGTGCACCTCCAATAGCACAATATAATCGAATGGACTTGCTATTATCTCGTCAAACTGCTTGACGGTACGCGCAGCAGGAATCACCTGTTGATTATCAAAATGCATTCCATTCTCTCCTTCCCTTATAATACAGTGTGAATGCTCACCCTTATATTATGTTGAGAATAACTACCTCATTATAGCGCAGTTGTCGCTCGTTTTATTTCTTTCTTTACATCTTCTTCATATTGTGTCCGTTGCTGTGTTGTCCAGTTGAGTTGCTTAGCCATTTCATCTAAAATAGCCTCTTCATACTGTTGAACAGTGGCCATTTGAAAGAACATATATCCTGTCCGGCGAACCAAAAAATCATTTGGATGAACGACCATTTCATGATGAATCCCATACATTAATTGTGCATATAGCCATGATGGTAAGATGGAATGCCCTTCCTTTACATAATTAAAAACAATCTCTACGTTGCTACCATAATGCTGCGATAAGAATTTCGCCTCCTCCTCCGATAAACCTATTTTCTTACCTAATCTTGTATGGTCATATAAGAAGGCATAAAATTTATTTGAGCCGCCCATATGGCCACCAGAAATCGGAATATTTTTTGTGGTACACGGTGAAGATTTAATGCCAAATTGTTGATCTAGCTCTTGTGCAATCGTATTTAAAACTGTTTCGGCCATTTTACGATAACCTGTTAATTTCCCACCTGCAATTGTTACAAGGCCCGATGGTGAAATCCACACTTCATCCTTACGAGAAATTTCAGATGGATTTTTTCCGTCCTCATGAATTAATGGACGAACACCTGCCCAGCTTGATTCAATATCCGCATCTTCCACCTTCACATTTGGGAACATATAATGAATCGCCTTCATTATATAATTGCGATCTTCTTGATAAATATCCATATTGCGAGCATCGCCCTCATAAAATGTATCTGTTGTACCTACATAGGTTTTTCCTTGTCGAGGGATGGCAAATACCATGCGGCCATCAGGTGTATCAAAATAAACAGCTTGCTTTAATGGGAATTTGGATTCATCAAAAACAATATGCACACCTTTCGATAAAATTAAATGCTTCCCTGCTTGCTTCCCTTCAATTGTGCGCACATCGTCCACCCATGGACCAGCAGCATTAACGACAGCCTTTGCACGAATATGGATGGTATGATTTGTTACTAAATCCTTTGCAATAATGCCACTTATTTTTTGCTGTTCATTATATAAAAAGTTTTCGGCTTTTATATAATTCAATAATGTTGCCCCTCTTTCAATGGCTGCCTTTGCTACTTCAATGGTTAAACGAGCATCATCCGTACGATACTCTACATACATTCCACCGCCAAGTAATCCCTCAGTTTTCACTAATGGCTCCTTCTCAATGGTTTGACCTGTACTTAACATATAACGGCGCTCTGCTCGTTTAACTCCTGCTAAAAAATCATAGACACGCAAGCCGAGATTTGTAGAGTATTTTCCAAATGTCCCTCCCTTATGAAAAGGTAATAACATCCAAACAGGTGTTGTCACATGTGGACCATTTTCATAAACAATGGCACGTTCCTTCCCTAACTCTGCTACCTCTTTTATTTCAAATTGCTTTAAATAACGTAAACCGCCATGTACTAATTTTGTCGAACGGCTAGAAGTCCCTGCTGCAAAATCCTGCATTTCCACTAATGCTACAGACAGACCGCGAGCAATAGCATCCAGTGCAATACCACACCCTGTAATACCGCCACCAATTACTAATAAATCGTACTCCCTGCCTTGAAGTTCCTCTATTGTTTGTTGTCTTTGTAACGCAGAAGCTGTGCTCATACTTGATTTCCTCCTTCATCATTTTAACGATAAAAAAAGACCATCAAAAGCATATGTACGCTAGGCACATATGTTTTCAATGGTCTCTCAGTTACTCAAACCTGCTATTAACTTACTTTTTATTGTAATATGCACATTCCAAAAAGGCAAGTTTCTGTTTAGTGACAGAATACTGCTTACCTCACCCTAATAAAGGTTATTCAACATGATTTGCTTCAAAGCGATCAAGCAATGCACGCACTTCATCTGTTGATTTCGTGTTCATCAATTGGCTTCTTAATTCACCGGCACCTCGGAATCCTTTGACATATATTTTGAAAAATCGATGAAGTCCTGTGATGGAGCGTGGGAGTACTTCCGCATATTGATCTTGAAGATCGAGCTGCAGTCTTAAAAGGTCAAGATACTCTTTACTGCTATGCTCCTTCGGTTCTTTTTCAAAAGCAAAGGGATTTTTAAAAATACCTCGTCCAATCATTACGCCATCAATCCCATATTTTTCGGCGAGCTCTAGCCCGGTTTGTCGATCAGGGATGTCTCCATTGATCGTTAATAGCGTATTAGGTGCGATACGATCGCGTAATTTTTTGATTTCAGGAATGAGCTCCCAATGTGCATCAACTTGGCTCATTTCCTTTCTTGTGCGCAAATGAATCGATAGGTTCGCAATATCTTGTTTGAAAATATGCGTTAACCATTCCTCCCATTCCTCTACATCCTTATAGCCAAGTCGTGTTTTCACACTAACAGGCAGTCCACCCGCTTTGGCAGCTTGAATCAATTCTGCCGCCACATCAGGACGTAAAATAAGGCCACTCCCTTTTCCCCTCGATGCCACATTTGGCACAGGACAGCCCATATTAATATCAATACCTTTAAAGCCTAGCTCTGCCATGCCTCTACTCATTTGACGAAAATACTCAGGGTTATCCCCCCAAATATGTGCCACCATCGGCTGCTCGTCTTCTGTAAAAATCAAACGGCCACGCACACTTTTCTGCCCCTCTGGATGACAGTAGCTATCTGAATTTGTAAACTCTGTGAAAAATACATCCGGTCTTCCGGCTTCGCTGACTACTTGACGAAAAACAACATCTGTTACATCCTCCATCGGTGCCAGTACAAAAAATGGACGTGGCAAATCACGCCAAAAATTATCTATCATGCTCATTCCAAATCCTCTCACTAACTGTATAACTCTAATTCTGATTTAAAAACAAGTGGATGAAAAATTATAAAAAGCAGATGGTATAGATTTTTTCTATATCAACTGCTTTTCTATTATACCAACTCTAACCACGCAACCGCTTCACAATGTGTGGAATGCGGGAACATGTCTACTGGCTGAATTTCTTGTGTTTGATAGCCGCCATTCTCCAAAATACGAAGATCGCGTGCTAGTGTAGCTGGATTACAGGAGACATAGACCACTCGTTTTGGACGCTGCTCTAAAATAGTAGTTAAAAGTGCCTCATCACAGCCTTTACGTGGTGGATCTACCACCAGTACGTCTGCTTCCTTTCCTTCCTTATACCATCTAGGTATAACTTCCTCAGCTGGTCCTGCCTCAAAATAGGTATTTGTAAAACCATTGAGTACAGCATTGCGTTTGGCATCTTCAATCGCTTGTGGGACAATTTCTACGCCCATAACTGCCCTTGCCTTTTGTGCCAGGAACAAGGAGATCGTTCCGATTCCACAATAGGCATCAATCACTCGTTCATCTCCTTGTAAGTTAGCATAATCAAGTGCTTGTTTATAAAGGACCTCAGTTTGCTCTGGGTTGACTTGATAGAAGGAGCGAGCAGAAATTTCAAAGCGTACGTCGCCAATTGTGTCAATAATAACGTCCTTGCCCCAAAGGTTCAATGTGTCGTCACCAAAAATCACATTCGTTTTCTCATGATTAACATTTTGCATAATTGAAGTGACGTTCGGAACAAGCTTTTGAATTACTGCAATGGCCGCTTCTTTTTGTGGAAATTTTTTCTTTTTCGTCACGAGAACAACCATGACCTCACCTGTTGCCCGTGCTTTACGAATGACAACATGGCGCAACATTCCTTCGTGGGAAAGTTCATTGTAGGGGCGCATGCCTATCGCCACTAATTCTTTTTTCAAGCCTGCTAAAATTGCATCTGCTTCTCCCGTTTGAATCAAGCAACGCTCCATATCCACAATGCTATGCGTCTTCGTTTTATAAAAACCAGCAATAGCTTGTCCTGCTTCATTTTCAGAGAAAGGAATTTGCGCTTTATTCCGATAATGCCAAGGCTCTTTCATTCCTTTTACAGGCAGAACAGGTGCATCTATTTTGCCAATGCGTTGCATCACATTGCGTACCATATTTTCTTTCCATTTGAGCTGCCCCTCATACGATAAATGCTGTAATTGACAGCCTCCGCATTGCTTAAAGTAATCGCATGGAGCTTCTACTCGATCGGGTGATGGCTTAATAATATCTACAACTTTTGCAAAGCCATAATTTTTTAAGGTTTTCATCACATGGATTTCGGCTGTTTCGTTCGGAAGTGCGCCTTGTATAAATAATGGATAGCCATCTACCTTAGCAACACCATTGCCATCATGTGTTAAGTCTTCTATATAAACTGAAAGTCGTTCATTCTTTTTCACGGGTGCTGACATTCGTACATCCTCCATTTCAATCTCCTTATTGTAGCATGTGTTGGCGAATGAAAAAAGAACAAGACTTACCTGTTATGTCGTTCTCCTAACTAACTTGAAAAAAGAGCCGCTATTCGCGACTCTTTCCTTGCTCTTTTGTTATATGATAATCCCTTGGTGCCCACCAAAATGCACACAAGATTCCAAGAATGACGACAATAAAAGGCGCATAAAAAATTAAAAAACTTTGCATACACTCATTTCCTCCTATGCGTGATTGTCTTCTTTTCCAGTCACATAGTTTTTATTGAACAAGAATAATTTCATCAATAAATAAAGTGAAGGGAGCAGGAGACAAAGTCCTAAAATAAAGGCAATAATTAAAGCAATTGCCATTTGTGTACTTGTGAAGCCATCATAAATTGTTAAATATGGATACAGCAAATACGGATATTGCGCAATACCATAAGCGAAGAATGCTACAGCAAATTGAGCAATAAGAAGCGCAACTGCAAGCCCGTATTTTTTACGCAGCGCAATGAGGAGCACTGTAATCATAAATAATATGGCTGATATCGCAAACATCCACCATAGATTCACCATGTGCCCATAACTTTCAGGGTTAATGGACTTCATCTCATACATGATGCCTAACGCGCTAACCATCAAAGGAGCTGCCCATAAAAGTGCATATTTTCTCATTAGCTTCGTAGCTTCCTTGTCATTCGCTTTATGTGCATACCAAGTTAAGAATACTGCCGAAATGTAAAGTACAGCGGCAATACTCAGGACCACAATGCTCCAAGCAAATGGACTCGTATATAAAGTCCAGTAGTTTAAAACAGGCTGCCCATTAACGAGGTCCACATAACCTCCACCAGCAATAGCAAAGACAACAGACAAAGATGCGGGAATTAATAAACCTGCGACACCATATGTCAGCGTGTAACCAATATGTCCTCTCGTACCATACGATTCAAAGGCATAATAGGAACCCCGAATAGCCAATAGGACAAGAGAAATGCTGACTGGTATCAGTAAAATAGTTCCGTAGTAAAAAGCAGTTTGCGGGAAAAATCCTACAATCCCTACAAAGAAGAATACCAAAAAGACATTGGTTACTTCCCAAACAGGCGATAAATACCGTTTAATAATATTCGTTAAAATATGATTCTTCCCTATCAGTAAGCTATAAGCGTTAAAGAAACCAGCACCAAAATCAATCGATGCGACAATGACATAGCCAAATAGGAATATCCACAATACTGAAATACCTAGAATCTCTAATGTCATAGGATGTCACCACCTTTTTCAGAGTGGCGATCTTCAATCTCACGCTCAATTGGATTCTTTTTAAACATTCGCACCAAGACGACAATACTTCCTACCGCTAATACTGCATATACACCTGCAAACAACAACAGCATTAAATCCACATGATCACTCGTTGTGGCTCCTTCTGGTGTTCGCATCAAACCATAAAGAATCCATGGTTGACGTCCAACCTCTGCAAGCCACCAGCCTGCTTCAATGGCAATGATAGAGAGTGGGCCACCCGCCACAATGATCCATCGATACCACCGTGAATGTATAAACTGCCAGCCCCGTGCTTTCCCTACAACATACAGTAATGAAACTAGCACCATAAACATACCTATAGAAACCATGATATCAAAGAGATAATGAATATAGAGAGGTGGTAAATCCTCTTCCTCGAATTGATCTAATCCAATTACCTCTTCATTAGGATTAAAATGTGCAAGAACGCTCAAAGCATACGGAATTTTAATAGCATATTTCACTTCTTCTCCATCTAGTACGCCAAATAAGACAAGAGAAGCCTTACCTTCTGTTTCAAAATGCCATTCTGCTGCGGCTAATTTTTCTGGTTGATATTCCGCTAAGTATTTTCCCGAGAAATCTCCAATCACAGCTGCTGCAATAGAGAAAATTAAACCAATTTTCATCAGCAATAATAATGATTTTTTATGGTATACATGTTTCGATCCTTTCAGCATTCGGTATCCTGCAATAGCTGCTAATACAAAAGCAGATGTCATATATGCTGTTACCAGTACATGCGCCACCTTTGTCGGCATAGCAGGGTTAAACATCGCTAAGAAGGGTTGAATATTAACAAGTTCCCCGTCGACAATATCGAAGCCTCTCGGAGCATTCATAAAAGCATTCACGATTGTAATAAATACAGCTGACATCGATGCGCCTACTGCAACTGGAATTAACAATAGCATATGCTTTTTCTGACTATCGAAGCGGTCCCAAGTATATAAATAAATACCCAAAAATATAGCTTCAAAGAAAAATGCAAACGTTTCCAAAAAAAGCGGTAAAGCAATGGTTTGACCAGCTAGTTGCATAAAGTTGGGCCATAATAATGATAATTGTAAGCCAATTGCGGTACCAGTCACAACACCCACTGCAACCGTTATGACGAAACCACGTGCCCAACGTCTTGCCATTAAAATATAATGCTCATCATTCTTTTTATACCCAGTCCATTGAGCAATCATGATCATTAACGGGACACCGACACCTATCGTTGCGTAAATAATATGGAACGATAATGTTAACTCCGTTAATGCGCGACTCCAATAGACTGCTGATTCGTTTATCATCTCATTGCCCCCTAGCTTCCAAATATTCTTCCAAGAATGGAAAGTAGCATAATGATTGCAACACCAAAGCTTAGCCAAATAAGCTTCTTCTCCTGTGACTTATACAAAAGCAACACTTCCTTTCCCTTATCCATACCCCATTTTCCACTATTACAACGAAAAAAACCTTTATAATGGACCGGAATTTCAGCCTATTATTAAGGTTTCAAATTTTGTTCAAGTAATATACGCACATTTGCCAAACATTTTTCTTATTTCATTCACAATCCCTAATTCTAAAGGTTGGACTTACTACATATTGAATTTTTCGCTGCTGGTTATTTGATTTAGTCTATTACCTTTTTAATCGTTTCATACGAAATTTTAGTTGCCTATCAAGGAGTTTTTAACTTCGTTTCCTATACACAAAAAAGCTCACCCTCGCTAAAACAAAGATGAGCATTTCCTATTTTAAATACGGTCTTCCTCGCGAATATCTGCAAGAGGGACAAAAATTTCGATATGACGCTTTAAATTTTCAAAGGTAGCTGGAGCGTCTCCACCATATTCTCCATCTAGATTAAGATGGACTTCGTTTTCAGTCGTGACTTTGACAACACTCGCTTTTTTGTAAATGACCCGATCATCATTTAAATGTTCGCCTCTTAATGCCATAGCCGCCAATTGAATAAACTCAGGTAGACTTACTTTCTTTAACACTAATAATGTAAAGTATCCATCATTAATACTTGCATCTGGTGCAAGTTTTTCAAAGCCGCCTACAGAGTTGGTTAAACCACATAAGAACATCATGGCATCACCGTCAAACACTTCTCCATCGTATTCTATGCGCATATGGGAAGCTTTGATGGATGGAATCATCTCTACTGCTTTTAAATAATAGGCTAACTGCCCAAGCATTGTTTTCATTTTACTTGGTACTTCATATGTTAGCTCCGTAATGCGTCCGCCAGCAGCAATATTGATGAAGTAGCGTTCGCCATTTAATAGACCGACATCCACTGGCAATGTATCGCCCTGTATAATAATGTCTACCGCCTCATCAATATTTCGTGGGATATGCACAGCACGGGCAAAATCATTTGTAGTGCCCATTGGAATTAGACCAACTTTTGGACGGTTTTCAAATGGACTTACACCTGAAACAACTTCATTTAAAGTGCCATCTCCACCAACTGCGATGATTATATCAAAGCCACGGTCGACTGCATCTTTTGCTGCAAGTGTTGCATCGCCTTCACCGGTTGTTGCGTGACAGGATGTTTCATAGCCTGCTACTTCTAATTTTTCCAACACCTCTGGTAGATGTTTCTTAAACGCTTCGCGTCCAGATGTAGGATTATAAATGATTCTTGCTCGTTTCATAACATACCTTCCTGCTTCATAAGATTCTATTTCATTCAACGATTTACTCGCTAAAATGTTGCATTACGTTTGTTATTTTTGTAACGCGTTTGACACCTGTTTTTTAAAGTCGTCATAAACATACGTCCAATATGTTGGGTTCGTTATATTTTCCTCGCGAATTTCCGCATAAAGAGCTTTTTGAGCTTCTTCAAATGTGGGATCTTCTTTATCTGGTAAGCTTGTACGCTTCGTTACAACAAGCTCTTGTAATTCAGGTGCACGTGGACCCCACTTTCCAATCACCTCACCAGTACTATCTAATAGCAAGTAAATAGGAATAGCACGACCACCATTTGTTAGATAACGATCAATTAAATCTGTGTCCGCATCACGGAAAACTGTTCGCATGTCCAATTCAGCTGCTTCAGCAACACGACGAACAATGGGATTGTTTAACATTGCATCTCCGCACCAATCTTCCGTAATCGTTAAAATTTTAGGTTTTTTGTCTTTTAATAATTCAATAAAGCCATCGTTTGTTGGCACTACATAACTGTCATAAATGCGGAAACTCTCTTCTTTAAGAGTCGTCATATTGTCCATATATTGTTGAATTGAAATAGCTTCATTAAAATATTGTTGTTCTGATTTCATTAGTTCTCGTCCCCCTTATAATTATCTAATCTATATTTTGCTATGAATACTCCTTTTAAACAACTATTAAGTATTATAAATTTCAATATTGTAACATTTATGAAAAATAATAGCCGAGAAAGCAATTAAGCTCTCTCGGCTACTATGTTACAACGAGTAATTATCGTTTGGCAATTTCTTGTTGCAATAATTTATTGACCATTGGTGGGTTAGCTTGACCTTTAGTAGCTTTCATAATTTGGCCAACTAAGAAACCAATAGCACGATCCTTACCATTTTTGAAATCTTCAATAGACTGTGCATTATTGTCTAAAACTTCTGTAACAATGGCAAGTAAAGCACCTTCATCAGAAATTTGAACTAAGCCTTTTGCTTTTACAATTTCTTGTGCAGAACCGCCATTTTCAACTAATTCAGCAAACACTTTTTTACCGATTTTAGAAGAAATAGTACCGTCAGTGATTAATTTCACCATTTCAGCAAGGTTTTCAGGTGTTAATGCAGTATCCTTTAAGTCTTTTTGTTCTGCGTTTAAATAAGCAGAAACATCACCCATCAACCAGTTAGCAGAAAGTTTCGCATCTGCACCGTTGACGATCATCGACTCGAAGAAGTCTGAAATTTCTTTAGAAATAACAAGAACTCCTGCATCATATGGTGTTAATCCTAGCTCTTCAACATAACGCTTTTTACGAGCATCTGGAAGCTCAGGAATTTCTGATTTTACGCGCTCTAGCCAAGCGTCATCAATAGAAAGACGAACTAAATCTGGCTCTGGGAAGTAACGGTAATCATCTGTTCCTTCTTTCACACGCATTAAAATCGTTTTACCCGTTTTTTCATCGAAACGACGAGTTTCTTGCTCAATAACGCCACCTGATAATAATACATCTGCTTGACGTAATTCCTCATGCTCTAAACCACGACGAACATAGTTGAAAGAGTTCAGGTTTTTAAGCTCTGTTTTTGTACCAAACTCTTCTTGACCATAAGGACGAATAGAAATATTGGCATCACAACGAAGTGAACCTTCTTCCATTTTACAATCAGAAACATCTGTATATTGGATAATTGATTTTAATTTTTCTAAGTAAGCATAAGCTTCATTTGGCGTACGAATATCTGGCTCAGAAACGATTTCAACAAGCGGCGTACCTTGACGGTTAAAGTCCACTAGTGAGTGATCACCCGCATGTGAAAGTTTACCTGCATCTTCTTCCATATGAAGACGAGTAATACCGATACGTTTTGTGTATCCGTCTACTTCGATGTCAATCCAGCCATTTTTGCCGATTGGTTTATCAAATTGTGAAATTTGATAAGCTTTTGGATTATCAGGGTAGAAGTAGTTTTTACGGTCAAATTTCGTTTCTTGTTCGATTTCCATATTTAATGCAAGAGCTGCACGCATAGCGAAATCTACCACATTTTTATTCAGAACTGGTAGGACACCAGGATAACCTAGATCGATTACTGTTGTGTTTGTATTTGGTTCAGCACCAAAGTGAGCAGGTGCTGGTGAGAAGATTTTTGAGTTTGTTTTTAACTCAACGTGTACTTCTAAACCAATGACTGTTTCAAAGTTCATGTTATTTTCCCTCCCACATTTGAGGAACTTGTTTATGGAACTCCGTTGCTTGTTCAAAAGCATGAGCTACACGGTAAATAGTTGCTTCATCAAAGTATTTACCTATAATTTGTAAACCTAGTGGTAGTCCGTTGTCAAAACCACATGGAATGGAAATAGCAGGTACACCCGCTAAGTTCATCGGAATTGTTAAAATATCGTTTGCATACATGGTCATCGGATCATCAACATTTTCACCAATTTTGAAAGCTGGTGTTGGTGATGTAGGTCCAATGATAACATCAAAGTCTTCAAATACTTTGTCATAGTCTGCTTTGATCAGTGTACGTGCTTGTTGTGCTTTTTTGTAATACGCATCATACGTACCTGCGCTTAATGAATAAGTCCCAAGCATGATACGGCGTTTTACTTCATCTCCAAAACCTTGCGCACGTGTTTCTTTATATAGATCCATTAAATTTGTCACGTTTTCTGCACGGAAACCGTAACGAATCCCATCGAAACGAGATAAGTTAGAAGACGCTTCAGATGAAGAAAGGATATAATACGCAGCAAGCGCATATTTAGAATGAGGAAGAGATACTTCTTCTACAGTCGCACCTAAACCTTTTAATACCTCTAATGCTGCAAGCACTGATTGACGTGCTGCTTCTCCTACACCTTCACCGAGGAATTCCTTTGGTACAGCGATACGCAAGCCTTTTACATCTCCAGTAAGAGCAGCAGCATAGTTTGGCACCTCTACGTCAGCAGAAGTAGAATCATTTGGATCTAAGCCTGCAATAGCCTCAAGTAATAACGCGTTATCTTCAACATTGCGTGTAATGGGTCCAATTTGATCTAAAGAAGAGGCGAATGCCACTAGACCAAAACGAGACACACGACCATATGTAGGTTTCATCCCTACAACACCACAGTATGCTGCTGGTTGACGGATTGAACCACCTGTATCTGAACCAAGTGAAAATGGCACTTCCCCTGCTGCTACTGAAGCTGCAGATGCACCTGAAGATCCACCTGGCACATGATTTAAATTCCATGGATTTTTTGTTGTTTTGTAGTATGAGTTTTCATTCGATGAACCCATTGCAAACTCGTCCATGTTTAGTTTACCGACTGTAATCATACCGGCTTCACGTAGCTTGTTGACAACAGTTGCATCGTAAATTGGCATAAAGCCTTCCAAAATTTTAGAGGCACATGTTGTTTCTAAGCCTTCTGTTACAATATTGTCCTTCACACCGATTGGAAGACCAAATAGCGGTCCACGCTCTTCAAATGGTACCTTATCCATTTCAGCAGCTTGTGCAGTTGCTTTTTCTTCGTTTGAAGCAAGGAATGCTTGTACATCGCCATCAAGCTTTGCAATGCGCTCGTATGCTTCTTTCGTTAAGTCAGCGATTGATAAGTTACCTGCTTTAATTTCCGCTTGTAACTCCTTAGCTGAACGTTCAAATAACGTCATGAGGAATCCTCCTATGTTTTAGTATTACATGATAGCTGGTACTTTTACTTGACCATCTTCTTGTTCTCTTACATTTAACATCATTACTTCACGGTCTAGACCTTTTACTGCAACATCTTCACGCATTACATTAACTAATGGTAAAACATGCGTTGTAGGTTCAACATTCGCTGTATCTAGTTCGTTTAATTGCTCTGCAAAGTCAGTAATTTTACCAAGCTGTTCAGCAAACTTCTCAGCTTCCTCTTCAGTAATTGCAAGACGTGCTAAATTTGCCACGTGCTTTACTTCTTCTTTTGTTAATTTAGCCATTTTTTACACCTCCGAATACTTGCTCCATTTATTGTTTTTATTGATAACAATAGGGTTGGATAAAGTTAACCATGCCAATAATCATAACATTTTTCATATTAAAAATCACAACTTTCACCAAAAATATAGAAACTTTCACTACTATAACGAAGTGTTGTGAATCTATACCAGTTGTTTTCCTTTAAGTCTCTCTTTCTACATAAAAATATAGTCAGCACAAAGGCTGACTATATTATTCATAGACATGTACATAAGGGTCCGTGTCATTGGCCTTTTTATTGATTAATGCCTCGGGACCATTGACAGAAGTAATACTCACCTCAACATGAATATTATTAAATCGATTGATTAATATACCTGTCAAATATTGTGTGAATCCAATGATTTCTGCTTTGCCGAAAAATTGGATAGGAATTTCGATCGTCAGTTTTTGGATTTCTTTATTGCGATAGAAACCTGTACCAATAACACTCGTATAATTTGAGAAATATTTATCAACGTCTTGCTTAAAGATTTTGAAGTTTTTACTCACGTCTCGGTATACATCCTGCGAATCATCTGTTGGGAATAATACATAGTTTTCATCTATTCCTTCCCAATCAGCAATGTTGTTCTGTCCAGCTTTTGCTACACCATAGCTAAAATAGGCTCCAGGAATAATCTGATTCCGAGGTTGTTGCTTAAACAGGCCAACAACAATTGGAATATCCTTTAGCTCATCGCGCGTACGTAAACGTGAAACAATCTCAGCGGCCATTTTTTTCCCTTGCTCAACAAGCTCAGACTCTGATATTGGTTTCTCGTAATATTCGCCATACTGTTCTTTTTGATAATAATAAATAGAATTAAGCGCAAGACCTATTGAAATTCCACCTAATTTCACTTTATTATCTTTTGTTTTTGTTAAGTAATTTTGCTCAACAATATGAGATAAATAAATAGGTGCCTTTGTTGCTCGCTCTTCGGGTGTCATTGTATCTGTTGTTGGTGGATTTAATCCGTCTTCTGTCTGAGAGCTTCGAGCAAGCCAAGAGCTCACCGTACTTTCAGCTAAATATTGACCCTCTTGGAAGTAATAGTTTTCAGTGTCAAACTCATTGTGCGAAAGACGCATTAAACCTGCTTCCACTTCCTTCATATCATACTTCGTAAAAATATTTGATACAACTAGGCCTCTACTGGCACTCTCTTTATAAGGAATAAGTGTCTTATAATAAGAATCGTCAATTTGTATACTGGGGATAATGGTTGTTTCAGTTTTTTCATTTTGTTGTGTTTCCTGCGTAAGCTCTGTTCCCCCTTCATTAGAAGGTACACAGCCGACTAACATTGCAGCTGCTACAAGTGCTGGAATGAGTCGAAAAGACTTCATTATATTTAGTGCTCCTTTACTCATAATCAATTTGGTTCGACGAATCACTGAGATATAACCATTTAGCAAAACGCATGTCTTTTATGAGGTTATATCTTCAGTATATTTATTAGATAAGGTTAAGTTGTTCAATTAAGTTGTCTTCATTCCAAACTTCAATACCTAATTGCTCAGCCTTTGCTAGCTTAGAGCCTGCATCCTCGCCTGCGATAACAAGATCCGTTTTTTTACTGACACTACCTGTGACAGTCCCACCTAACTCTTCTATTTTCGCCTTTGCTTCGTTACGTGTCAATTGCTCAAGTTTACCAGTTAAAACAATTGTTTTTCCTGCAAAAGGATTATCGCCTACCACTACTTCTACTTTTTTTCCTTTAAAAGTCATATTCACGCCCACTTCAGCAAGACGTTCAATGACTGCACGTGCGTCATCATTGGAGAAGTATTCCACTAATGACGATGCCATTTTATCGCCAATCTCATAGATAGCCACAAGTTGTTCCTCTGTTGCTGCCATGACAGCTTCCATTGAGCCAAATTGCTCTGATACAATTTTTGCAGCCTTTTCACCAACGTGACGAATTCCTAGACCAATTAATAAACGTTCCATCGAATTTTCCTTCGAGGCTTGAATCGCATTGACTAAATTGGTTGCAGATTTTTCGCCCATCCGTTCTAGCTCAACCAATTGCTCAATGGTTAAATGATATAAATCAGATACATCATGTATTAAATCCGCACGCAATAACTGCTCAACCACTTTATCTCCAAGGCCATCAATATTCATAGCATTACGAGACACAAAATATTTAATGCTTTCTGCAATTTGAGCAAAGCATGCAGGATTTACACAGCGCAAAGCAACCTCACCCTCAATACGAATCAATTCACTATCACAAACCGGACAATTTTTAGGCATCTCAAACGGTACAGAGTTTTCAGGACGCTGCTCGATGAGCACACCAACAACTTGTGGAATAATATCACCGGCCTTTCGAATAATGACCGTATCCCCAAGACGTATATCTTTATCTCGTATAAGATCTTCATTGTGTAAGGAAGCACGCTGCACCGTCGTCCCCGCTACTTGAACAGGCGTTAAAATAGCTGTTGGCGTGACAACCCCTGTACGCCCTACTGTTAAATCAATATCTAGTAATGTCGTGACAACTTCCTCTGCAGGGAATTTATAAGCAATGGCCCAGCGTGGACTTTTTGCCGTATAGCCTAGCTCATCTTGTTGAGCATAGCGGTCGACTTTTATAACGATTCCATCTATTTCATAGGCTAGATGTGGACGATTTTCTGTCCAATGCTCAATAAAGGCCATAACCTCTTCAATTGTAGAGCAACGCTGACGCTCCTTATTGGAAGGGAAACCTAGATCCTCTAAATAATCAAGCATTTCTGCATGTCCATCGATGCCATAGATTTCACCATCTCCTCCAATGGCATAGATGAAAGTTGATAGCTGGCGACTTGCAGCAATTTTAGGGTCTAACTGTCGTAAAGAGCCTGCAGCAGCATTACGTGGGTTAGCAAATAGTTCTTCACCATTGTCAGCACGTTGCGCATTTAATTTTTCAAATGATTTTTTTGGCATGTACGCCTCACCGCGTACTTCGATTGTAATTGGTTCTTTTAAACGCAGAGGAATAGCATGAATGGTCTTTAAATTGGCTGTAATTTCTTCCCCTACAACACCATCTCCTCTTGTTGCACCCTGGACAAACACGCCATTTTCATATTTTAACGAAATGGCAAGACCATCTATTTTCAGCTCACATACATAGGAGAAATGATCACCAATAGCCTGTCGAACCTTACGATCAAATTCTTGTAAATCTGCTTCGTTAAAAGCGTTTGATAGACTTAGCATTGGGTAATCATGTGTCACCTTTTTAAAGCCCTCTACGACAGTTCCGCCAACACGTTGCGTGGGTGAATCGGGAAAAATAAGTGATGGATTGGCCTCTTCTAACGCAATCAATTCATGCAATAATTGATCATAAACACTGTCAGCAACGACTGGTTTATCTAGTACATAATAGGCATAACCATATTCATGTAATAATTTATTTAACTCCGCTATTCGCTGTTCTATTTCGTTCATTTACGTTCCTCCGCTTACGCTTTTTCAATCGGTGCAAATTGTGCCAGTAATCGCTTAATACCAATTGGTTGTGGAAAAGCGATATCAAGCTCTGTACTATCACCTTCGCCTTTTACACTTACAACCATACCTGTGCCCCACTTTTTATGGACGGCTTTGTCTCCAGCCTTCCAGCCGTACTGATCTCCGCCTGTCGATTGTAAGCGCGCTGTGGCAGGCTGAGTTTGTTGAACGGACCCAAGTGTACGTTTTTGATAATTACTTGAACGATTGCTAGTAGCAAACGGTACATTCGTTTTAGCACCAGCTTTGGAGATGGATTCGGTAATATCTTCGGAAATCTCACCTAAAAATCGTGAAGCATTATTAAAGCTCGAACGGCCAAAAATTGTTCGGCTTTGTGCACATGTTAAATATAGACGTTCCTCTGCGCGCGTCACACCAACATACATAAGGCGACGTTCTTCTTCCATTTCATCTTGATCATCAAGGGAGCGCGAATGCGGGAAGATATTTTCCTCCATACCGATAATAAAAACAATAGGAAACTCTAAGCCCTTAGCAGCATGCATCGTCATTAAAATAATATTTCCCTTGGAAGCATCCTCTTTATCAAGTGCATCGATATCAGCAATTAATGCTAAATCTGTTAAAAATGCTATTAAACTTTTATCATCACTGCGCTCCTCAAATGCTTTTGTGACAGATAAGAACTCTTCAATATTCTCTAAACGACTTTCAGCTTCAATCGTCTTTTCATTTTGGAGCATTGTACGGTACCCAGATTTATCAATGACTTGCTCAACAATTTCAGTGACCGATAAATATTCTTGCATTTCAGTAAAACCTTTAATCATTGCATAAAATTGCTCTGCTGAGTTTGCCGCTTTCCCAGATAGACCCATGAAAATAAGATCATTCATAGCATCAAAAATGGAACGATCCTGCTCAATAGCATAACGGGCCATTTTCTCAAAAGAAGTGGCGCCTATACTACGTTTGGGTTCATTAATAATACGTGCAAGTGATAAATCATCGTCATTATTAGCAATAAGGCGCAAATAAGCAAGTAAGTCTTTTATTTCTTTTCGATCATAGAACTTTGTCCCGCCAACAATTTGATACACCATATTGGATTTAACAAGTACTTCCTCCATCACACGTGACTGAGCATTCGTACGATATAAAATGGCAAAATCATCAAATGTACGGTTTTCCTTTTCCATCAACTGTTGGATGGTTTGTACAACAAATTGTGCTTCTTCCTGCTCATTATAAGCTTTGTATAACGCAATTTTTTCTCCCTCTGCATTTTCTGTACGCAGTTCTTTTGGGTAACGTGTTGTATTATTTTGAATGACGTCATTTGCTGCTTGGAGGATGCGTTTAGTTGAACGATAATTTTGCTCAAGCATAATCACCTTAGCATTCGGATAATCCTTTTCAAAGGAAAGGATATTACCGATATCTGCACCACGCCAGCGATAAATTGATTGATCAGAATCCCCTACAACACAAATATTTTTAAATTTTTTAGCTAATAATTGCACAAGTAAGTATTGGGATTTATTGGTATCCTGATATTCATCTACATGAATATATTGAAATTTATTTTGATAGTATTCCAACACCTCTGGTACGCGTTTGAACAACGTAATGGTTGTCATAATTAAATCATCAAAATCGAGGGATTGGTTACGACGTAATCTTTTTTCATAGCCTTTATAAACACGTGCAACGGTTTGTTCATAAGGATTTTTATCATTCATATGACCGGCGTAATCATCTGCTGTAATACACTCATTTTTAGCTGCACTAATAGCATTTAAAATTGCTCTTGGCTCAAAACGCTTTGGATCGATATTCTCATCCTTCATTACATTTTTAATCACTGAAAGTTGATCCGTAGAATCTAGGATGGAGAAATTACGAGATATGCCTAGTTGATCGATATTGCGACGTAAAATTCTTACACACATGGAGTGGAAAGTAGATACCCACATACTATCGCCTGTCCCATTGCCAAGAATACCGTCGATACGCTCTCGCATTTCACGAGCAGCTTTATTAGTAAACGTAATGGCTAAAACTTTGGATGGGTATACTTCCTTTTCTATAATTAAGTAAGCAATACGATGTGTTAATACTCGTGTTTTTCCTGACCCAGCACCAGCCATAATCAGTAGTGGTCCCTCAGTGGTTTTGACCGCTCTTTCTTGTTCAGGATTCATTCCTGCTAGTAAATTTTTTGTTAACTGTTCCATTTCGCACCGCCTTACAAACATTCGTTCTAAAATTATAACGTATTTTTAACAGCCTTAACAGTCGCAAGTGCAGCTTTTAAATCTTCATAAATAATATTTCCAACTACAACCGTGTCTGCATACTGTGCCATTTCCTCTGCCTGCTTGGCTGATGTAATGCCTCCACCATAAAAGAGCTTAGTGTGCTTCAATTCATTTTTCACAGCACTTACTACTTCTGGATTTCCGTAAATTCCACTGTACTCTAAATAAAACACCGGAAGTTTAAAGAAATTTTCTGCCATACGTGCATAGGCTACGATATCGTCTATCGATAAATCTGTTGTAGCACCTGTTACATGTGCCACTTTACAATCCGGATTTAAAATACAATAACCTTCTGCTACTAATTCATCCCACACCATAATATCTCCAAATTCTTTAATAGCTGCATGATGCAAATTTTTAATCCATTTTGGATCATCACTATTTAAGACCGTCGGAATAAAGTAATAGTCATAGCCTGGTGTAATCGCATCAATCGTTGAAATTTCCAAAGCTATCGGGACTTCGAACCGCCTAACACGAACAAGTAAATCTAATACCCCATCCAATGTCACATTGTCTGTGCCACCGACTAAAATAACGTCAGTTCCAGATTCACAAATTTTTTCTAAGTCTTCATCTGATATGTCCTTTGCAGGATCTAACTTGAACACATGTCTCCATTCTAAATAATCCATTTATTTTACCACCTATCGTTTTCTATCTATTCGTTTACAAGTATAGCTTATGATGGACCACAAAAAAATGAAAAAGACTGGGTAGAACATCTACCCAGTCTCTTTTTCAACTATTCTTTTGGTGCTTGAAATGGTTTCTCATCAGGATACAAACGACCTAGCATTTCATCATATGTATCGTTTCCATAATCGAAGCAACGTCGAACACGTGAAATCGTTGCTGTACTTGCACCTGTTTCCTTTTTAATGGATTCATAGGTTTTCTTTAAACGTAATAAATGTGCAACCTCAAAGCGTTGTGCCAACGATTGAATTTCACTAATCGTACATAAATCATCAAAAAACTTATAGCATTCTTCGATGTCTTTCAGCTCTAACACTGCTTTAAATAACTGATCTGTTTGATGCCCTCGAATTTTTTCGATTTGCATGCAATTTTCCTCCCTTTAAGGCTGCGTTTTCACCATTGCTTGTAACCCTGGTGAGGATGGTACAAAATGGACCCACGACTTTCCAGGTACTAGCTTTACAGGCTCCCCTGATTGCTCAACAGCCGTTGGTATTCCATTCACATTAGCCCATTTGACTTCCCTCAAATAGCCATTTTGAAATACGTACGCATTTCCACCAGAAGTTAAATCAATTGTTTGGCGACCAATATCATCGACTATTTGGTGATCCATTTCAAAAAATAGAACATTTGCCAATGATAATGCTTCGCCGGTTAACATATCTTTTGTGTCCACGCCAGCCGATTGTCGTTCATAATAATTACTTTGATGATCATACACATACGAATTGTGGAAATCTTCATTATTCCCGTAGTAAATATCAACTTGACTTGTTTCAATGCCTATTTTACCACGTTCATCGGGTTCATAAAAAGCCTGAAGTACTTTTTCACTGTAATTCATTGAAGCGCCTACCATTTCAGCACCTTTTCTGATCTTTTCCGATGTAATATATGAATTATGTGGTGCAACTCGTTCGCTTGAACGTTTAAAAAGTATACCATCATAAGCCATTCCGTTGATATTGTCGACTACACGATTATCGAGCATTGTTTTCGCCTCTGGACTATAACCATGAGCTACATAAAAGGCATTGAATCCTTTTGCTATATCGATAAAATAAGAGCGTGCACTACGAACCGGCCCTATATTTTCAGGTAGCTCACTTTGATAAACTGCTAAAAAGCGAGTCACATTGCCTTCCGCAAGCATCTCATAAATGATATCCGCTGCAGCTAATCCTGATTGCGGACGTGCAGCTGGATGATTATTAATCGTCACGACAATAGGCCGTTGAGTAATTTCCTCTTGCACTGCCTCTCCTGTAAGTGGCGCAACAAATGCTGGTTTCTGTATTTGCTCCTCAACTACTTTTTCTTCCTGTGTTACCCTCTCATCATCTTCTTTAACCTTGGGTGTATCCTTTGAGCATCCTCCGATCACTAAAGCGCTAAATGCCATAGTCATCCATAATTTCTTCGTTTTGAACACAAGCATTACTCTCCTTTGAACATTTCCATATGAAAGTACCTGTTTACACTTTCATATATTAGCGCATAACAGCAGGCAATAATAACTTATTCTTCATTACATCGAAAATCCCTTTCGGTGTTATACGAATATAGGGTAAATGAGTGGACTGTAAAAATAATAGCGTGTAAATAGCATCTCCTAAATGATACCCACGCTCTGCTAAAGCTTGCTTTAAAGCCTTTTCTTTCTCTGCTAGTGTCAATACATCCCCATCATATAAAAGTCCACCAATTGATAATGGTATATCTGCTATGACTTCCCCTTTTTCTACAAGGACGATACCACCATTCATGGCCTTCATTTCTTCGAAGGCTTTGATCATATCTTCTTTATTTTTTCCGATTAATAAAATATCGCCTGTGTTTGAGTAGGACGATGCAAAGCCTTGAACACCTGTTGCAAACCCTTTAATCATTGTATTAACATGCCAGTGACCTTGCCTGTTTATTAGCATTAAATAGCACTCATCGTGATCCGCTAGTTGCCCTTCTCTAGTAATTAATGAATTATACGGTTTTGTAATGACATCATTAACAAGCTGAATTCCAAAAGGCATAGAAAACTGGAAATCTTGTGCGTCTAATGAAAAATCTAAATGAAATGCGGGGATAGCAGAATAATCAATGGCTGCCAGCCTATGCACACGATCTCCATCACGTTTTAGCCAAACGCCTTTTGATAGGACACTTTCAGGTACAGGATGATATTCATCTTGTAAAATATTAAGTGAGGCAAAGCGACCTGTCGCGATAAAACCATGTAAATTGGACATATTATAATAGCGCGCTACATTATACGAAGCCATTTGGTAGGCATCGATTGGAGAAACTCCTGCATCTAGGGCTGCTTGTATACACTTATCCATCACCCCATCCTCATGGAACGAAGGTGGTGAACCATCTGTTGTCATCATTAAATGATCAAAAATAGGAAGCTCTTTTTCTACGATTCCTTTTAATAGGTGCGGTAAATCTGGTCGAATAGAAGAATGACGTAATGTAACAGCATAACCTTGCATTATACGACGTTCCACTTCTTCCACCGTCATCGCCTCATGATCACCATCCGCACCAAGAAGTTTCATACGAGCTAAAGTTCTCTCAGAGGCTCCTGGAAAATGACCTTCGATTTTTTTACCTAGTCCCTTTGCCATTTGCATGCGATAAAGCATTTGATCGTCCCCATGTAATAGCTTAGGCCAGCCTGTCAACTCTCCCCCAAGCAAAACATCACTTCGCTCTAACCATTCTAATATAGACGTGTTAGAGAAAACTTCTTCCTCCTGCTCCAACTCAGTTTGCGAATCAAAGCGAGTCCACCAATAAAAAGAAAACGGCAACTTTTTTAAATGATCTAAAATTGAAAACGCTTTCTTATTTTCTAAATTTAAAACAAAACTTAAATTATCAGAAATAAAAGTTGTTGTCCCTAGCTGACCACAAAAATCTGCAAAGGATTGTGGGTGATAAAGCTGGAAAGGATGTACATGTGGCTCAATATAGCCTGGTACAACTGTTTTCCCTGTACAATCCACTACTTGTGTTCCTTCTATTAAAGGAGGCATCCTGTCACCAGCATAGACAATGCGGTCCCCTAAAATCCAAATGTTTCCTACAATCCACTGTTTCATCATACTATGCAAGTACCTTGCATTTTTCAGCACAATATCAGGCGCCTTTTTTCCATCAATTACAGCTAATTGCTGACGTATTTTTGTTATTTTCCATACTGGATCCATGCTATTCGCTCCTTCCTAAATTACGTAATTTTTCATTGTGTAAAATCAACCTTGAATCACATACTACTATTGCATAATCGCATACTTTCATAAAATTTATGCTTTATGCAATCATCTTGTTTCAATCGTAACACAGCACTTTCATAAAGCAAAGTGCACCTCGCTTAATTTTTTCCACAATGACTAAAGGAGGAAGTAATATGATGCAGCAAGCAAATTTAAGCGAAAAAAATGCATTTTGTCGTTTTGCCATGGGTACAAGTTTGACAGCATTCGGTATCGCTAAAGTTTCAAGAAATCCTAATTGTACAAAAGGTCGATTAATGATTGCATTAGGAGCCATGAAAATGGCAGAAGGAATCTTTAAATATTGCCCTGCCAAGGCTCTCATGAGCACCAATATGCAAAATGCCATGAACACCTCTATGCAAAGTATGTTCAGCGGGCAAAATTCTATGTCCTCTGAGCAAATCGATAAACTCATGAAGGATTTCTCTTCTGCAATAGCTGGCAATTCCTCAGGTTCACAAGCTACCGCTTCAACGCAATCTGATACCAGCACTTCAACTCAAAATTCCTCAACAAGGAGCAATTCGACATCGAATACTGCTCAAAACCCTTCTTAGTCAAAGGAGCCGTCCCAATCTAATTTGGAGACGGCTCTTACCTCTTACGTTTGAAACTTTAAGAGGTTTCAAAAGAGGATTAAAAATATTTTAAATTTTAGTAAAAATAATGATTATTTTTTGAACGTACGCCATCCAATATCTTTGCGGAAGAAAAAGTGATCCCATGTTTCTTTAGTCATGCCAGCATATACTTTTTCCTGTGCTTCCTGTAAAGTAGGCGCTTTAGCCCCAACTAACAGAACACGACCACCATTCCCAACAAATTGGCCATCTACTAATTTTGTACCTGCATGGAATACAGCATATGACTTGGATATCTCCGCTAAATTGGGTAATGTTTTACCTTTTTCAACATCGCCAGGATATCCTTCAGCTGCAATGACAACGCCCAGCATAGCATCTTCAGACCATTGCAAATCAAAGGGTTGCTCGTTCATTAATGCCACCATAAATGCACCAAAGTCAGAAGCCATTCGAGGTAAAACTACTTGTGTTTCTGGATCACCAAAGCGTGCATTAAACTCAATAACCTTAGGACCCTTCTTCGTTAAAATTAAGCCTGCATATAAAATACCTGTAAAGGAAGCGCCATCCGCCTCCATCCCTTTGACAGTTGGCTTAACAATCGTTTGGTAAGCGATATCTACAACTTCTTGTGAGATTTGTGGTACTGGTGAGTAAGCACCCATCCCACCTGTATTAGGTCCTCTATCACCGTCATAGGCACGTTTATGGTCCTGTGCAATCACCATGGGATATATTTGTCCTTTATGCACAAAGGACATAAAGGAGAACTCTTCCCCGTCTAAAAATTCTTCGATGACAACGCGAGAAGATGATTCACCAAAGCGTTGATTGCCAATCATATCTTGCACAGCTTCAATGGCTTCTTGCTCTGTCATCGCCACAACAACGCCCTTACCAGCTGCTAAACCATCCGCTTTAATAACAATGGGTGCGCCCTGTTCTTTAATATAGGCAATAGCTTGTTCTGCATCAGTAAATGTTTTATGGGCGGCTGTTGGTATATTGTATTTACTCATCACATCTTTTGCATACGACTTACTACTTTCTAATTGAGCAGCCATCTTTGTCGGACCAAAAATTTGTAATCCACGAGCTGTGAAGAAATCGACAATCCCTTCAGCAAGTGGTTGTTCTGGGCCGACAAATGTTAAAGTAATATCATTTTCCTTAGCAAATTGGGCAAGTCCTGCAAAATCCATTGTGTCAATACTAACTACTTCTACCTCGCCTCGCATCCCGTCATTTCCTGGTGCTACAAATACTTGGTTAACGGATGGAGAAATGTTAAATTGTCTAGCGATTGCATGCTCACGACCGCCACTTCCGATTACTAATACATTCATTTTAGAGAATCCTCCTCTTTGTGAGTAAGACCGAGATGAACCCACATCTCGGTCTGTTTTATGTCAATATTAATTAGTGTTTAAAATGGCGTACGCCTGTAAATATCATCGTAATACCATATTCATTTGCTTTATCGATTGAATCTTGATCTTTAATAGATCCACCTGGTTGAATAATAGCTGTAATACCTGCTGCCGCTGCAGCCTCAACAGTATCACTCATTGGGAAAAATGCATCTGATGCCAATGCAGCACCCTTTGCTTTTTCACCAGCCTGCTCAAAGGCAATTTTAGCAGCGCCAACGCGGTTCATTTGACCAGCGCCTACTCCAAGTGTCATTTGAGAATCCGTTACAACGATCGCGTTTGATTTAACATGCTTCACAACAGACCAACCCAGTTGCAATGCTTCCCATTCCTGTTTTGTTGGTTCACGATCTGTTACTACCTTTATATCTGCATTGGCAAAACCATAGCGATCTGGTTCCTGTACAAGCAGACCGCCCTCTACAGATACTACATTAAATTGATCTTGCTTAGCTTGCTCGAATGGAATTGTTAATAAGCGAATATTTTTCTTTTTCGTTAAAATATCGAGTGCCTCTTGTGAAAAAGCAGGAGCAATAATAATTTCTAGGAAAATATGGCTTAGCTTCTCAGCAGTTGCTGCATCCACTTCCATATTAAGAGCGATAATTCCACCAAAAATAGATGTTGGATCTGCCTCATACGCTTTATCAAATGCTTCCTCTAATGTGACACCTGTTCCAACTCCACAAGGATTCATATGCTTTACAGCAACTGCAGCTGGCATTTCAAACTCTTTCACGATTTGCAAAGCTGCATTCCCATCTTGAATGTTGTTATAGGATAACTCTTTACCATGTAATTGTGTGGCATAAGCTAATGAGAAATCAGACCCTAGACGTTTTTGGTAAAATGCCGCTTTTTGGTGAGGATTTTCACCATAGCGTAAGTTCTGCTTTAATTCATACGTCATTGTTAGGCTCTCTGGGAACTCTTCTTCTGTCAAATAATTCGAGATATACGAATCATAGGCGGCTGTGTGACGGAAAACCTTTGCAGCCAATTTACGACGTGTCTCAATTGTTGTGGCACCACCAGCTTTTAGTTCCTCTAACACTGTTGCATAGTCATTGCTGTCTACGATGACTGTTACATATTGATGGTTTTTTGCAGCAGATCGTAACATTGTAGGACCACCGATATCTATGTTCTCAATCGCATCATCCCATGTTACATTAGGCTTTGAAATTGTTTCAACGAATGGATAAAGATTGACACAAACAATTTCTATTGGCTCAATTCCATGCTCATTCATTTGTGCCTGATGAGAGTCATCATCAAATTTCCCTAATAAACCACCGTGAATCATTGGATTTAAAGTTTTAACACGGCCATCTAAAATTTCAGGAAACTTCGTTACTTCATCTACTGCCGTTACAGCTACTGCATTGTCCTGTAGCATTTTTTTAGTACCGCCTGTTGATAAAATTTCATAACCTAATGCTACTAATTCCTTTGCAAATTCTAAAATACCATCTTTATTGGAAACACTGATTAATGCACGTTTTGTCACAACAATATCCTCCTAATTTTTATCGTGCTTGCACGAACTAACTTGCTGTCATAGATTTATAGAGTTAGGTGTTGAGTAAGGTTCTCGACCTAACTCCTCCTTCAGTTATTGTAATAATTGCTGTAAAGCCTTTGTATATAATAAATGCTCTTGCTTATGAATAGCAGCTTCTGTTGCCTCCCGATTTCCTTCAATGACAGATACAGCAGCCTGTGCGATAATTGGGCCAGTATCCATTCCTTCATCAACAAAATGTACCGTTACGCCCGTTATTTTCACCCCATGATTCAATGCTTGTCCGATAGCATCCTTCCCAGGAAAGGCTGGCAATAAGGAAGGATGAATATTAACAATTCGCTGCGGAAAGGCCGCCAATAATACATCACTGATTAAACGCATATATCCCGCAAGCACAATCCATTTCACATCGCACTCATGTAGTGCATCGACAATTACTTTCTCGTAAGCTGCTTTCGAGGCAAAATCTTTTGGGTTCAAGGCTAATACAGGAATCCCCAAGTGTTCAGCACGTGTCACTACATATGCACCAGGCTTATCTGTCACTACTAGCTCAATCTTTGCATGCAGTTCCTTTCGTTCAATAGCCTCTTGAATGGCTTGAAAATTACTACCGCTCCCTGATGCGAACACGGCAATTTTTGTTGGTGCAGTCATTACACTAAACTCCCATCATGTGTTCCATTAAACACTACTCCATTGCCTTTAATAACACGACCGATTGTATAAGCCTTTTCACCATTTGCTTCTACTGCTGCCATCACTTTATCGGCTTCTGCTGCTGGAGCAGCTATGACAAAACCTATCCCCATATTAAACACATTATATAAATCCTTATCTTCTAACTGACCTTTATCCTTTAGGAATTCAAAGATACGTAATACTGGCCATGAACCTAAGTCAATTTCTGTAGCTAATCCTTCAGGCATCATACGTGGTAAATTTTCATAGAAACCTCCACCAGTAACGTGGGCACAGCCGTGTACATCTGCTGCTTTTAAAGCCGCTAATACAGGCTTAGCATAAAGCTTTGTTGGCACTAATAGCGCCTCGCCGATTGGTCCTAAATCCTCATAATTTTCTACAATGGCATCCACCGCATATTGACGATCTGCAAAGACAATTTTACGCACTAAAGAATAACCGTTTGAATGCACACCACTTGAAGCAATACCAATAAGTACATCGCCCTCGACAATTCTTTCTCCTGTCACAATGGCAGACTTTTCACAAGCCCCCACTGCAAAGCCAGCTAAATCATATTCATCCTCTTCATATAGACCTGGCATTTCTGCTGTTTCGCCACCAATTAGAGCTGCACCTGATTGCACACAGCCATCCGCAACACCTTTAACAATTTGCTCAATTTTTGCAGGTTCTGCTTTTCCAAGTGCTACGTAATCTAAAAAGTATAGCGGCTCCGCTCCTTGTGCAACGATATCATTCACGCACATTGCTACACAATCCACACCAATTGTATCGTGCTTGTCTACCATAAAGGCTAGCTTTAGCTTTGTCCCAACACCATCAGTTCCTGAAATAAGAACAGGTTCTTTTAGATTTAGTTCTGACAAGTCAAACATACCACCAAAGCCACCAAACGTTCCCATGACACCTAGACGGTTTGTCCGTTCAACATGAGATTTCATTCGTTTTACAGCTTCATAGCCCGCTTCAATATTTACTCCTGCTTGTTCATATGCCTTTGACACGCAGAGTTCCTCCTTATCATCTAAATCGCCTACCAGTATCCTAGAATTCATTTTTCAACCTTCTAGTAGACACTAATTCACTGCGATGTTTTTTTAACGTAAAAGTTCTTTTTCATGTGGTAAGATGGTATCCGGGAAAATCTCTGTTGGATATTTACCTGTAAAGCATGCAAGGCATAGTCCACGGTTTTCATCTTCATATGGACGTGCAATGGTCTCAACCATACCTTCAACAGAAAGGAATGTCAGAGAATCTGCACCAATTACTTCACGAATTTCATCCACATTATGACTGGAAGCAATAAGTTCTTCATGTGTTGACGTATCGATGCCATAATAACAAGGGTTTGTCATAGGTGGTGACGAAATGACCACGTGAACCTCTGCTGCACCAGCGTCTTTTAACATTTTGACAATTCGACGTGAAGTTGTTCCACGTACAATAGAATCGTCTACCATCACTACGCGTTTACCTTTGACAACTTGAACAACTGGTGAAAGCTTCATTTTCACACCACGTTCTCGTAATTCCTGTGTCGGTTGAATAAAAGTACGCCCTACATAACGGTTTTTAATCAGACCAAGTTCATAAGGAATACCACTTTCTTCTGCAAAACCGATAGCAGCTGAAATACTAGAATCCGGTACCCCCGTTACAACATCAGCCTCAATATGCGCGCATTCACGAGCAAGCTGTTTCCCCATACGTTTACGTGCCATATGGACATTAATACCATCAATATCCGAATCAGGACGTGCTAGATACACATATTCCATCGCACACATAGAACGCTTTTCCATCTCAGCAAAGCGGTCTGACTTTACACCCTCATCGTTAATAATTAATAATTCACCTGGTTCTACAGAACGAACGAACTCCGCTCCTATTAAATCAAATGCACAAGTTTCAGAAGCTACTACCCAGCCTTCTCCTAGCTTACCAAGAGAGAGCGGGCGTAAACCATGTGGATCACGTGCAACAAGCATTTCATCCTTTGTCATAATTAAGCAAGAATACGCACCCTTTAATAAAGAAAGGGCATTTTTCACTTTAGCCCGAAATGGTGAATGCGAACTTTTCTTAATAAGATGCGCCAGCACTTCTGTATCAGAGCTAGAGTGGAAAATACTACCTTGTCGCTCTAAATACTGTTTAAGATGTGTCGCATTGACTAAGTTACCGTTATGGGCAATAGAAAGGCTACCAGTTGAGGAATGAAATAGTAATGGCTGTACATTTTCAATACCGCCACCACCAGCAGTTGTATAACGAACATGGGCAATGGCTGCTTTGCCGTTCACTGCCTTTAATTTATCTTCGTTGAAAACATCATTAACTAGTCCTTCGCCTTTTACCGCGCGAAGGTGCTGACCATCGGAAACGACGATACCTGCGCCTTCTTGACCACGGTGTTGAAGAGCATGAAGCCCGTAATAACTAAGGTGTGCTGGATTTGGGTTACCCCAAATACCAAACACCCCACATTCTTCATTTAAGCCTCTGAGTTCAGCAAGCATGGGATTGCTCCTTTCCAATTAGAACGGAATTCCTCCACTGTACCTTCTACAAGCACACCTTTGTCCCCGTTGATTTTAACAAGTGCATCGTTTGTTACGACGCCAATTTTATGAGCATCTTTGATGATTTCGACAAATGTAGCTGCATGTTCTTCTTTAACAGTAACAACAAATCGTGATTGACTTTCACTGAATAACGCAGTTGTAGCAGAACCTGTTAATGTAACCTCAACACCAAGACCATTTGCACTGAAAGTTTTTTCTGCAATAGCCACTGCAAGACCACCCTCAGCCACATCATGCGCAGACTGCACAATACCAGCTTTTATAGCCTTTAATAAAGCCTGCTGACGTGCTGCTTCTATCTCTAAATCGATAGCTGGTGCTTTCCCAGAAATAACGCCATTATTTAATAATTTTTGAAGCTCTGAACCACCGAACTCAGTCGTTGTTTCACCAATGACAAATACGATATCTCCTGCGCCCTTTACTTCCTGTGTTGTAACATGCGCTAAGTCTTCGATTAGACCTACCATACCAATTGTCGGTGTTGGATAAACGGCTTCACCAGAGCGCTCATTATAAAGCGATACGTTACCGCCAATTACTGGTGCATTCAATGCTGTACATGCTGCCGAAATACCATCAGCAGATTTTTCAATTTGCCAGAAGATTTCTGGCTTCTCTGGATTACCAAAATTTAAGCAGTCTGTAATTGCAAGTGGTGTACCACCAGTAGCAACAATATTACGAGCTGCTTCAGCCACTGCAATAGCGCCACCGACTTCTGGATCTAAATAAATATAGCGAGAGTTGCAGTCTGTTGTCATTGCTAAACCTTTATTTGTACCACGTACACGAATAACTGCAGCATCTGAACCTGGTTTAACAACAGTTGACGTACGAACCTGATAATCGTACTGATCGTAAACCCATTCTTTTGAAGCAATTGTCGGTGCTTTTAATAAAGCATTTAACGTTTCTTTATAATCTGTTACAACTGGCTCTGTATTTTCAATTGCTTGGAACTGAGCATAGTAAGCAGGTTCAGCAGATGGCTTATGGTAAACTGGAGCATCCTCGGCTAACGCATCCGCAGGTACTTCTGCCACTATTTGTCCATTGTGTAAAAGGCGAAGCATTTTATCATCTGTTACACGACCAATTGCTACCGCATCTAAATCATATTTATCAAAAATAGCCTTAATTTCATCCTCGCGACCCTTTTTCACGACTAGCAGCATACGCTCTTGAGATTCAGATAGCATCATTTCGTATGCTGTCATACCTGTCTCACGTTGAGGTACTAAATCTAAATTCATTTCTACACCAGAGCCAGCTTTTGAAGCCATTTCTGCTGAAGAAGAAGTAAGACCAGCTGCGCCCATATCTTGAATACCAACTAGAGCATCCGATTTCACAACTTCTAAACAGGCTTCAAGTAAAAGCTTCTCCATGAATGGGTCCCCTACTTGTACCGCTGGACGTTGATTTTCTGATTCCTCCGTTAATTCTTCAGAAGCAAATGTCGCACCATGAATTCCATCTCGCCCTGTTTTCGCACCCACGTACATCACTGTATTTCCAACACCTGCTGCAATACCTCGTTGAATATCTTTATGATCAATTAAGCCTACACACATCGCATTAACAAGTGGATTGCCTTCATAGCAAGGATCGAATTGAATCTCGCCACCTACTGTAGGAATACCGATACAGTTACCATATCCAGCGATTCCAGCTACGACTTCTTCAAATAGAAATTTACCGCGCGCTGATTTTAATTCACCAAAGCGTAATGAGTTCAGCATTGCGATAGGACGTGCCCCCATAGAGAAAACATCACGTATAATACCGCCAACACCAGTTGCAGCCCCTTGGTATGGCTCAATTGCAGATGGGTGGTTATGAGATTCCATTTTAAACACTACGGCTTGTTCGTCACCGATATCAACAATACCTGCACCTTCCCCAGGTCCTTGTAAAACTTGTGGCCCCTTTGTAGGGAATTTACGTAATACCGGTTTTGAATTTTTGTATGAGCAGTGTTCAGACCACATTACTGAGAAAAGACCTGTCTCTGTCCAATTAGGTAGGCGTTCTAAAATACCTTCTACCAATGCAAATTCTTCGTCTGACATCCCCATTCCAGCGTATAGCTTTTCATCTTTAATTTGCTGTGCTGTTGGCTCAAACTTAGTTGTTGACATGATTTTCCCTCCACTGCTTCACAATTGATTTAAATACTGCTAAACCGTCTGCGCCACCCACCAGTGCATCAACAGCTCGTTCTGGGTGGGGCATCATCCCTAATACATTGCCGCGCTCGTTTATAATCCCTGCGATATCTTCCAAAGAACCGTTTGGATTGTCACCTGAGTATGTGAATACGATTTGATTATTATCTTTTAATGATTGTAATGTCTCCTCATCACAGTAGTAATTCCCTTCACCATGTGCGATTGGGATATGAATAATTTGACCTTGCTCGTATTGGTTTGTGAATAATGTATTGTTGTTCTCCACTTTTAGCTGCACTGTACGGCACATAAATTTCAAGTTTGTATTGCGTAATAAAGCACCTGGCAATAATCCCGCCTCTGTTAGGATTTGGAATCCATTACATACACCTAGTACAGGCTTACCTGCGTCTGCTACTTTCTTAACTTCTGCCATAATGTTAGATTGATTAGCCATTGCACCACAACGAAGATAATCTCCATATGAAAATCCTCCAGGTACTAATACACCATCAAAGCCACTTAGATCTGTTGCTGTATGCCATACATATTCTACTTCTTCACCTAGCTCGTCTTTAATCGCATGATACATATCGATATCACAGTTTGACCCAGGGAATACGAGTACTGCGAATTTCATGATTAGTTAGCCTCCTCGACTTCATAACGGTAGTCCTCAATGACAACATTCGTTAAAACCTTTTCACACATTTCTTTTACTAGAGTATCAATGTCACGCTCTGTATCATTAATTGATAGTTCAAGATATTTACCGATACGTAAATCCTCTACTTCACCGTAGCCCATTTTAGCTAAAGAACCCTGTACTGCAGAGCCTTGTGGATCAAGAATGCTCTCACGTAATGTTACATAGATTTTTACTTTTTTCATTGTTATTTGCCTCCGAGTCTAGAAAGTATAATAGTATAAACTTCAGTTAAATTACCAAGGTCTCTACGAAAAACATCTTTGTCTAACTTTTGCTTCGTTGTTGCATCCCAAAGTCGACATGTATCTGGTGAAATTTCATCTGCCAATAAAACATGACCATCAGCATCACGGCCAAACTCTAATTTAAAATCAATTAGCGTCACATTGACATCAGCAAAGATTGGCTGTAGAACTTTGTTAATAGCTAGTGCCTTATCGTAAATAGCCGATACTTCAGCAGACGTTGCAAGCTCAAGAACATCTATATGCTCTGTCGTGATGAATGGATCACCTAACTCATCGTCCTTATAGTAAAACTCGACGATTGGTCGTTTTAAAGGTGTCCCCTCTTCAAGACCAATACGCTTTGCTAAACTTCCTGCAACTATATTACGAACGACTACTTCAATCGGAATAATATCTACTTTTCTTACAAGTTGTTGCGTATCAGATAATTGTTTTACGAAATGTGACGCAATTCCGTTTCCTTGTAATTTTTCGAAAATTAATGAAGTAATGCGATTATTTAAAATGCCCTTACCTTCTATTTCTTCTTTCTTTTCACCATTGAATGCAGTCGCACTATCCTTGTACTCCACAAGCAGCACATTCGGCTCCTCAGTTGTATACAATTTTTTTGCTTTACCTTCATACAAAAGTTGACCTTTAGTCATTCGTTTTTCCCCCTGATATTATGAGATACGCTTTTATGAATGATCAGAATCGAACCGTGTTCTCCACGATTCAATTCTGAAGCATTTACTGGTGGCTCTAACATTTATTTTGTATTGGCGAAATAAATATTAGTTAAGTCCTAGACGTTCAAAAATCATATCAACATGCTGTAAGTGGTAGTTATAATCAAAGCACTCGTCCAGCTCTTCTTTTGTTAAATAAGATGTGATTTTTTCACTTGCATCCACTAATGTGCGGAACTGTACCTGCTCGTCCCATGCCTGCATAGCTAAAGGCTGTACAGTATCATAAGCTTCCTCACGTACTAATCCTTTATCAATTAATGCTAACAAAATGCGCTGAGAGTAAATAAGACCGAATGTACGAGTCATATTACGTTTCATGTTTTCAGGGAATACTGTTAAGTTTTTCACAATATTACCGAAGCGATTTAACATATAGTTAAGAGTAATCGTTGCATCCGGTAAAATAACACGCTCTGCAGAAGAATGAGAAATATCACGTTCATGCCATAAAGCGACATTTTCATAAGCAGTCACCATGTATCCGCGCATTAAACGAGACATCCCAACCATGTTTTCAGAGCCGATTGGATTACGTTTATGTGGCATTGCTGAAGATCCTTTTTGACCTTTAGCAAAAGCTTCTTCCACTTCGCGTGTCTCAGATTTCTGTAAACCACGAATTTCTGTTGCGAATTTTTCAATGGAAGTAGCGATTAAAGCTAATGCACCTAAATATTGTGCATGACGATCACGCTGTAAGGTTTGTGTTGAAATCGGTGATGCAGCTAGACCTAGTTGATCACAAACATATTGCTCAACACGAGGATCAATATTGGCATATGTTCCAACGGCGCCAGACATTTTTCCAGTTTCAATTACTTTAGCTGCTGCTTCAAAACGTTCCAAGTTACGCTTCATTTCCTCATACCATAAACCCAGCTTTAAACCAAAAGTTGTTGGCTCTGCATGAACACCATGAGTACGGCCCATCATCACTGTATGTTTATGTTCTTTTGCCTTAACAGCAATAATATCAATGAAATTCACGATATCTTTACGTAAAATATCATTTGCTTGTTTGATTAAATAAGAAAGTGCTGTGTCTACTACGTCTGTAGAAGTTAAACCATAATGTACCCATTTACGCTCTTCACCAAGGGTTTCTGAAACGGCACGTGTAAAGGCTACTACGTCATGACGAGTCTCTTGTTCAATTTCTAAAATACGGTTCACATCGAATGAAGCATTCTCACGAATTTTAGCAACATCCTCTTTTGGAATATCGCCGATTTCAGCCCACGCCTCACAAGCTAGGATTTCTACCTCTAGCCAAGCTTGATATTTATTTTGTTCTGTCCAAATTGCGCCCATTTCGGGTCTTGTGTAACGTTCAATCATTGCGTATCTCCTTCTATTCTGACCAAATGCCAGAACTCTCGATTTGTTGTAATGTTTCTTCTAAGTTTTTTGTCATAATCGTTACATGGCCCATCTTACGGTTAACCTTAGCCTCAGCTTTCCCATAAAGATGGATAGACCATTCAGGATATTTAGCAATGGAGTTACTCAATGGCACGACATGCTGCCCTAATACATTGATCATAATGGATGGTGCCCAAAGCTCTGGCTTACGTAATGGCCAACCACAAACAGCTCGTATATGCTGATGGAATTGTGAAACATTACACGCTTCTATTGAATAGTGCCCTGAATTATGAGGTCTTGGTGCTAATTCATTAATCACAATGCCACCATCTTCTAGCACAAACATTTCTACCGCTAACGTTCCTACTAAATGTAAGTAATCTGCAATTTTTAAAGCTTCTCGTTCGGCAGCCTGGGCTGTGCTTTCTGTTATGCGAGCAGGCACAATTGTTTCGTGCAGAATATGATGAACATGAATGTTCTCTCCAACTGGCTGGCAATACGATTCACCACTACCATTTCTTTGAACAATGACTGATACCTCTTTTACGAAGGGTACGAATCCTTCAGCAATACATGGAGAATGCATAAAGAGTTCTTTCGCTAACGGAAGATCTTCAGTTGATGTTAACAGCTGCTGTCCCTTGCCATCATAACCACCTCTTGCTGTTTTGACTATACAAGGATAACCAATCGAATCAATATTGGCTACTAATTCTTCATAAGTTTTTGCAACAATATATGGTGCTACTGGGCAACCAGCTCTCACAATCGCGTCCTTTTCGGTTATGCGGTTTTGTGTAATGCGTACCAATTCAGCTCCCTGAGGAACATAAGCCATTTGTGATAAACGCTTTAAGCCTTCATAATCAATATTTTCGAATTCATATGTGATGACATCACTGACTTCTGCAAGTTCTTCTAAAGCAGCTTCATCATCATAGGGAGCTACAATACGAACATCTGCCACCTGCCCACAAGGTGAGTCCATTGCCGGTTCCAGTACAGCAATTTTAAAACCAGACTCCTTTGCAGCAAGAGCCATCATTCGACCAAGCTGCCCCCCGCCTATAATACCTATCGTTTGTCCAGGATAAATAATTTTTGTCACACTAAGTCACCTGTGCTTTCTAAAACTTGCTGCTTTGTAGCTTCACGTCGAGCATCTAACTTGTCAGCAAGTTCTGCATCTGTCGTTGACAAAATCTGAGCTGCTAGTAAACCTGCGTTTGTTGCTCCCGCTTTCCCAATAGCTACAGTTGCTACAGGCACACCACCAGGCATTTGAACGATGGATAGCAGTGAATCAAGCCCATTCAGTGCACGTGATTGAACTGGTACACCGATGACAGGTAAAGTTGTTTTAGCTGCTACCATTCCAGGTAAATGTGCAGCTCCGCCTGCCCCAGCTATAATTACTTGTATTCCCCGTTTGCGTGCTGCTTCCGCATATTCAAACATTAAATCTGGTGTTCGATGTGCAGATACAACCTTCTTTTCGTACGGTACTTGTAATTCGTCTAAAATATCACATGCATGTTTCATTGTTTCCCAGTCACTTGAACTACCCATAATGACACCGATTTTCGGATTCATAAATTGTCGCTCCTTTTAAACGATAGAAAAATGATCAATTATTGTGCAAGCCTCTATATAAAATAGCTCTGCAATTTTTACCTTTTTACAAAGAAAATCCCCAAATAAACTACTCTCTACCTTTACGCGTGAAAGCAGCTTACTTGAGGACTTATAAGGGCAAGAATTTGTCCATATACAATTTTGTACATGGATCTTCTCATAAAAGCCAAAAGTGCTTTCCCGCATAGTCCAGCATTTACGGTGCCGGGTAGAGACACTAGAGCCAATCCTCTAGCATATATGTGGGATTTATTTGTTTTTCCTTATCATATTTTAACAAGGGATCGTATTATCGTCAATGCAAAAATGCGAACATTTTTTTATAACCTAAAAAAAACGTTCGGATTTTAGTCAAAATCATTCCATATCTTGAGTAAGTATAGCTTTAAATTGAATTTTTTGACGTAATAATGTTGGTTCACCATCGACTAAATGAAAAAGTGGCTCTTCTTTTCGTCCAATTGCCATGTACCCATCGTTTCGCATTCTTTCTAAACATTCTTCAATGGATTCGTTTTCTTGTACTTCATACCAAATTTGCTTCTTTCCCAACTTTTTCTCCCTTTCAATAACATAATTTATTTCCTAGCACTTGTTACTTCATTATACCTTGAGTTGCCTTAGGAAGTGTGTAAGAACTAATTAATTGTTTGTTAAATATAAAAAACTGCAGATATATATCCGCAGTTTTACTTGCAAGTTCAGTAAAATCCATATAAAGCTTTTATATAGATGCCTAATATTAGTAGCAACAAGAATGAATGAAGGACAACAAGAATGAAACGATATTCTTTAATACCTAAAAAGGTACTAACCATACCTATTCCTCCTAGTATAAATGGCGTAAATATACTCAGGTCAGAGAGGAATTTAAAAAAACTCCCATACCATTTTGTAGAATCATATCCAAACATTAAGAATGTTAGGAGTAGGCACAGAATCGAAAGAGTCGAAAACATATTACGCTTCATTTTCATTCCTCCATCATTCCATTCAAGATAAGTAGGAAGTGCTGTCTATTTTAATTATCTTTACATCAGTATAAATTTAACATTTAGTGAATTATACCACTACTTTTTATTTTATAAAATAAAAAAAGCCATGGAATATATCCATGACTTTTTAAGTGCCTAGCGACGTCCTACTCTCACAGGGGGAAGCCCCCAACTACCATCGGCGCTAAAGAGCTTAACTTCCGTGTTCGGTATGGGAACGGGTGTGA
>NZ_JBMOXD010000007.1:0-150065 GCF_049315265.1 Lysinibacillus sp. NPDC056220 | reverse complement strand
GTAGTTCCAGTAGCCCCGGTAGAGCCAGTAACCCCAGTAGCACCAGTAGCACCAGTAACGCCAGTAACCCCAGTAGCGCCAGTAGCGCCAGTAGCACCAGTAACGCCAGTAACCCCAGTAGCGCCAGTAGCGCCAGTAGCACCAGTAGCACCAGTAGCACCAGTAGCCCCAGTAGCCCCGGTAGTTCCAGTAGCCCCGGTAGAGCCAGTAACCCCAGTAGCACCAGTAGCACCAGTAACGCCAGTAACCCCAGTAGCGCCAGTAGCGCCAGTAGCGCCAGTAGCACCAGTAACGCCAGTAACCCCAGTAGCACCAGTAGCACCAGTAACGCCAGTAGCCCCGGTAGTTCCAGTAGCCCCAGTACTTCCCGTTGCCCCAGTAATGCCCCCAGTAGGTCCGGTAGGTTTTACAGGCCAAACTGGACAACTTGGAATAGGTCCAGTTCTACAACAGCAAGGAAAAGAATTACATTTACTACATACTTGTTTTAAATAATTTCCAAAATGCAAAGTCTCACCTCCCCTCTCAAATATCGTATTCTGAGAATTGATAGAAGAGGTAGACACATAACTATTAAATAATAGTAAATAGAAGTTTGTTACATTGTTTAAGGATTTTTAATGTTCTACTAAATACTAATACGTAATTTTTTGTCCTGTTTAAACTAGCAATTAGAACTTCTAGGAATCCGTCTGATTAGACTTTAAGATTTGCTGAAAATACTTTTTATTGTGTAAAACTTTTGCGTCGTTAGGGATAAAGGAGCCAGCTAATTCATTGTGTGCGTTTGCGAGTTCGTATTCTTGAAGTCGGTCAAATAGAACACAAAGCTGTAAGTGAGGAAGCCAAGTTGAGAAGCTTTTATTTTGAAAAGGAGCGTTAGGATTTTGTTTAATGATAAGTGCTTGTTCGTACCAGAAAATAGCTTGATAATTCTTATATTGCTCCATGAAATAATAACCTAGGCGACAGCATGCTTCAGGGCGGGGGACATCGTATTCAAAGCTTCTTAATATAGAACTAAAATTGTTTTCCGGGTCATTTAAATTTGAATAGCAATCCGCTAATTTAAAGCAAGCACGAATATTATCCTCCACCCAGCCTAGTTTTGAGGTTAAAAATAATTCGTAATAGTAAATGGCTTCTTCAAATTGACCGTGATCTAGTAATTCATTGGCAAAATAAAAGGTATCTCTTGGTGATAATGTTTTACCAGATTCCACTAATGTTTTATAAATCGTTATATTACGTGAATGGTCATGCGTTAGTGGCAAGTGACTTACGGCTATATCGCTATCCAACAGTGTTCCACCCACTTCTAAATATTCGTGGACAGCACCAATCCATTGGAAATTTTTATCTTTCTTTACGAGTCTGTTTCTTCTTATTAAAGCATCTACATTTCCCTCACTATCAAAACTAAGATTGTAATTCATTGAAACGGCATCAATAGTAGCGGAAAGAGAATTCTTTAGCGCCTTAAATTTTTCTTGATCTTCTTCTAAAAATACATCGTCTGCATCTAACCAAAGAATGTAATCCATCGTTGCTTGCTGAAAGGAATAGTTTCTGGCAGCGGCAAAATGATGGATCCATTCGAAATCAAAAATTCTATCAGTAAATTGAGCAACAATTTGTTTTGTACGATCTGTTGATCCTGTATCCACAATATTGATTTCATCTACTAACCCTTTAACAGATTCAAGACATCTTCCAATGACTTCCTCTTCATTTTTCACAATCATACATAAGCTGATGGAAACCACATTTTATTCCTCCTTACGATTATCCTAGTAGTATATGTATAGAAGGAAATATTGGCTGGATGAATACAACTGAAATACTTCGTTTAAATTGTGAAATGTCTTTTTATGGTTTGTCATAAATTTACCTTTCAAGTTTCACCCGGATTTCACAATTGTGAAGTATAGTAAAGGGGCAGAGGTGATAACGTTGAAAAAATGGGCATTCTTCATTTTTTCTTTACTACAAATAATTTGGTTAGCTGGTTGTACTGAAAAATCGTATGAATCGATTGAGCGTGATCGGAATTTTATAGCTTCATTAAATATTCAAGAGCCATCCTTGGACTTTATTGATGAAAATGGTCATGTATTAGCAAAATGGTTATTTGATAAAGCTTACTCAGGAGCAACATTACTGGGGGATGATCAAGTCCTCTTATACGGACACCAATTAAATACCATTGATGTCTATACATTATCAACTGGAGAAAAGCTCTATTCCCAAAAGGTAGAGGTAGGTACAACAAATGTGTATTATGATAACAATATCAAGCAATTTTTTATAACGAATAGTAAAACTAATACAGTGACAAGCTTTGATCATGAAGGAAACATGTTGGCCTCACAACGAATAGGTAATTATCCTATGTCAATGGCATCGTATAAGGATAAGCTGTATGTAATAAATTTTAAAGATACAAAATTATCTGTTCTCAATATGAAAGATTTACAGATTGAACAGGAGTGGCCGATCCAAAAATCCTCACATGGGATAGCCATTATAGACGAGATAGACGAACTCTGGATAGGTGGTCATGGAGAAGGGAGTAAGCCAAATAGTTCGGTTAAAAAATACGATTTGAACAGTGGTCAATTACATGGTGAAATAAACATGCCATTAATGCCAGTAGGGTTAAAAAAGACAAAGGATGCTGTACTTGTTGTCAGTCATGGTCATAATGAGTTATATGTCGCTGACTTTGATGGTCATATAAAATGGCAGCAGGAAGTAGGAGCAAACCCTTTTGTGGTCAATCAATTTAAAGACTATATTGTGGTCGCTGGCTACGACGATCACAAATTGCACTTTATAAAAGATGGCCAGACAGAAAAAACAGTTGATGTGGGGAAAGGTGCTTTTCAGCTGTTAGTAAGGGAGGAAAAATGATGACAACTGTATTAATAGTTGATGATGAGCAAGATATGCGGAACCTAATCGAAATGATGCTTAATAACTCTGATATTGAAACATATACTGCTGCGAGTGGGACTGAGGCATACGATATAATTGTACGTGAGAAAATTGATTTAGTGCTGCTTGATGTAATGATGCCACACGAGGATGGCTTTGTTGTTTGTCAAAGTATACGCGCAATGTCAAATGTCCCGATAATATTCCTTACAGCTCGTGATGCTAATGAGGACAAAGTGAAGGGTCTTACACTTGGTGGAGATGATTATATTGTTAAACCATTTACACATGATGAACTAGCTGCTAGAATCTACGCAGTATTAAGAAGAAGTGGTGCAAATATTGCTGAGCTACAGCAAAAGTATGTTGTATTTGGTCCCATTAAAATAGATGAAATTGCACGTAAAGTATCAGTACATGGAAAAAGTATCCCCCTTACTTTAAAAGAATTTGAACTACTCCATTTATTTATGAAAAATCCAGGAAATGCTTATACACGAGAGCAATTATTAGAACGCATTTGGGATATTGATTATGTAGGTGGGACTCGAACTGTCGACACTCATATAAAAACCTTACGCATAAAGCTTGGAAAGGAAGCGGCTGCACATATTCAAACGGTCTGGGGAGTCGGCTACCGCTTTGATCCTGGCGAATGAAAAAGATAGCCACTCGTATTTGGTTGTTAATTTTCGCATTTCTAATTATTACTGTTGTTTTTATGTATGTCCTCACAAATTTTTTGTACCAACGTTTATATGTACAGGATACGGAAGATACAATGGTTGAGGTTGGCCTAAAGCTACAGACTATGTATAACAATGGAAAGGTAACGGATGAATTTATTGCTGATATTGAACGTTTTAACGATTATTCAAATTTAAATATATTTGCAGTAAGGAATCCACGTGAACTAAGTGCCTGTGTTCCATTTGATATAGATTATGAAACATTAATTGGTCCTGAAGAAAGACAAAAATTACTTTCTGGTAGTTATGTGCAAAAAATCGGCTATGAGCCTCGTTTTGATCGACAGCTAATTTCTGTAGTCTTGCCTCTTGTCGATCAAAATAGATTAGAAGGAATTATCTACATTTATTTCCCTCTAGCCAAAATTAGTGAATTAGCTAATAGCGGGGTGATTCTGTTATTTATTAGTGCCTTTATATTTTTAATGGTTGTAAGCTATTTAATTTATAAAGGGATTCGACATATTATGCGACCATTAAACGATTTGCAACGTGCTGTGGAACAGATGTCCTTCGGGAATTATGAGACACGGGTACCTGTAAATTCACGAGATGAAATTGGTAAATTATCAAGCACTTTTAATAAAATGGCAGAAGCAATCCAGCAGGAGGATGAAGCACAAAAAACATTTTTAGCCACTGTTTCTCATGAGCTACGAACTCCAATTAGCTATGTAAAAGGCTATAGTGAAGCAATGCAAAACGGCATCATAACAGAAAATCAAAAAGAGGAAACGATTCAGCTAATTGTTCGTGAGGCAAATCGTATGGAAAGATTGACGAACGAATTACTTCAACTTGCCAGAACTGAAAATGAACAAACAGAGATTGTAGTATATCCAATTCCTCTGGGAGAGACTTTACGAGAGGTTCAAAAAATCTTAACACATCAAGCTGATAAAAAGAACATAACCTTACATTTAGATGTGGACGATGCCCTCATTATTCAGGCAGATGAGGTAAAGCTTAAACAAATTTTTATAAATATTATTGAAAATGCTATTAATTACTCGTATGAAAATTCGAAGGTTGAAATGGTTGCTATTGAAAAGAATGGCAGTGCCCAAATTACCATCAAAGATTATGGAATCGGAATCCCACAAGAGGATATATCACACGTAACAGAGCGATTCTACCGTGTTAATAAGGCACGGAGCCGAGCAGATGGTGGAAGTGGATTAGGTTTATCCATTGTAGAGCAACTATTAAAACAGCTACAGGGAAGATTAGAAATAAAAAGTATTATTGAAAAAGGCACAATCGTTAAGATTACATTGCCATTAATGGAGGATTAAAAAATGAAAAAATGGTTATTTGCACTAATTGCGGTTCCTGCCTTGTTGGTAGGCTGTGGAGAAAACAAGGAGGAGACTTTACCAGAGCCAGAAGTGCCACAAATACCAGAAGTTGAAATTTTAACACCCAAAGAAGTAGCACTTCATGAAACAATTGAGCTTGCAGCCCATGTTGAGCAGGGTGGTAAAAATGTCGATGACGCAGTAGTAGAGTTTGAAGTGTGGGAATCAGGGAAACGTGATGAAGGTCAAATGGTTGATGGGAAATTAGAGAAAGATGGCGTATATAAAGCGACAACTACATTTGATCATGATGGGGTCTATTATATGTATGCCCATACAACAGCAAATGGTGTTCATAATATGCCGAAGCAACAAATTATTGCGGGAAGCCCTGATATGACACAAGTTTTACCTGAAGATGAAAAGAGCAATAACAGTATGGATAATAATATGATGAACCATGGTAATGGCACATCTGACGATACTGATCAGAACGAAGAAAAAAAAGATGAAAAAAATCATCATTAAAGACTTGCAATTTTTTTAAAATAGGAATATGATAATGACCAGATGACCGAAATGGTTTTCTGGTCATTTTTATGAATGTGTACTTTAGATGTACATAACCTAACAAGAAAGGGTGTTACTAATGGATCGTAGGCAGGAAATTCTTGAAGCAGCTGCAAAATCTTTTACATTGTTTGGCTACAAAGCGACAACAATGGAGCAAGTGGCAAAGATAGCTAATGTTGGTAAAGGTACGATTTATACATTCTTTGCAAATAAAGAGATTTTATTTCAGGAAATCGCTATGTCACTTGTTCGAGAGATGAAGGGTGAAGCAGATGCAGTGTTGGATGCATCAGCAAGCTTTATGGATAATGCACATAATGCTTTAATGAAAATGCTACAGTTCCGTGAAAAACATCTTTTATTTGCGAAGTTGATAGAGGAAGAAAAAGAACTACGTACACCAGCTGTTAAACAGGTGCTCCTACGCATCGAGACAGAAATTTTATCGTATGTTGCAGAATTAATTCAGCGACGTATTAATAAAGGTGAAATTAGAGATTGTGATGCAGAGCTGGTTAGTTACTTACTGTTAAAAGCCTATCTTGCATTTGTTGTCGATTGGCATGAGTTACACGGTGATGCGATCCCTGAAGAGAAGATTCTTAATCTTTTCAAAGAGACAATCTTTCGAGGTTTAATTCTAACTTGATTCGATTTCGTTACTCCATAAAGTGTCGAATCAAGTGTTATTTTGCAAAGGTTGAAGGGTTTATATTTTTTTGAATGAAAATGACCAAATGACGTTTTCGGTCAAATAGTTTAGGAGTGAGGATATTATATGATTAAAGCTGAGTGGCTGAAGATCTTTAAAACAAGAAAAATGCTTGTCTCAATCATTGCTGTATTATTTATTCCAGTAATGTATGCAGGTATGTTTTTATGGGCGTTTTGGGATCCTTATGCAGGACTTCCTAATCTTCCAGTAGCTGTTGTTAATGAAGATACTGGTGCTGAGATGGATGACGTTAAATTAGACTTAGGGGACACCTTAGTTGATAAGTTAATAGATAGTGAGCAGTTTAACTTTATAGAGGTCTCAAAGGAAGAAGCAGAAAAAGGCTTAAATAGCCGTGATTATTATATGATTCTAGAAATCCCAACAAATTTCTCTGAACATGCTACAACATTATTAGATGACAAACCATCAAAATTGGTTATGAACTACATTCCAAACGAAGGACTTAACTTCCTTGGTGCACAAATTGGTGAGACTGCAATGGATCGTGTCCGTGCAGAAGTAAATTCACAAGTTTCAGCAACATACGCAGAAAAATTATTTGATTCTATTGCAACACTTGGAGATGGCTTTACAGAGGCAGCTGATGGCTCTAATAAGCTTGATGAAGGTGCACAAAAGGTTGCAAATGGTGCAAAAGATTTAAAAGGTTATCTTGAACAACTAGCATCAAGTACAGTTGAACTGTCTAATGGTACAGATAAACTTACAAAAGGTGCTGGAGATGCTGCAAAAGGTGCGAATGATTTATCTAGTGGTTTAGTTAAACTTCAAGATGGAACTGTACAATTACAACAAGGTGCACAGCAGGCAGCTAATGGTGCAACTAGCCTTGAACAAGGAATATCACAATATACACAAGGTGTTGCAAAAGTTGGGGCTGGTTTAAACACTTTAAACGATAAACAGCAACAAATTAGTGCAGGGGCAGCATCTATTGCAGAAAATGCAGGTGCATTAAATGGTGCAGCTAACCAATTAACTGCTGGTTCTGCAAAGGTGGAAGCAGGCATTACAGCCTTATCCAACCAGTTACAAACAATGATGACTTCAATGCCAGAGGAACAAGCAGCGGCATTAAAGCAAACATTAGCGGAGCTACAAGCAGGAAGTGCTAGTGTGCATAACGGTTTAACGACATTATCTGCAGGTACAGAAAAATTACAAGCTGGTGCTAATCAAGTAAGCTCAGGTGCAGGTCAAATAGCAGCAGGGCAAGCAGAGGTGCTAGCGGGTGCAAATGCTCTAACAGCAAAAAGTAATGCTTTAGTAGAAGGTGCTAAAGGTCTACAAGCAGGTAATGCAACATTAGCTGCAAAATTAGGTGAGCTAAATGCGGGTGTAACTACAGCTGTAACAGGTTCTAAAACATTGGCATCTGGTTTAAATGAATTAGCAAATGGTACAACGACATTAAATCAAGGTACATCTACGCTTGCTTCAAAATCAGGTGAACTAGCACAAGGTTCAGCAACACTTGCAGATGGTTCTACTGAGCTTGCTGACGGTACATCTACATTATCAGGTAAATTAGGTGAGGCTAGCGAAAAAGCGAATGAAGTAAAAGCTAATCAAGACACTTATGATATGGTAGGTAGTCCAGTTGAAGTTGAAAAAGAGTCAGTCAACCATGTTCCTAACTATGGTACAGGTTTTGCACCATACTTTATCTCTCTAGGTTTATTCGTAGGTGCATTATTAATTTCAATTGTATTCCCACTTGTTGAACCTGCTATCCGTCCAAAAAATGGAGCATCTTGGTTCACAAGTAAAGTGACTGTTTTAGCAGTCGTAGGTTTAGTACAAACGGTACTAACAGTAGTTATTGTTAAATGGGGTCTAGGACTTGAAGTCAATAACATGGGCTACTTTATCGTAACAGCATTATTAACAAGCTATGTATTTTTAGCTTTAATCCAAATGCTTGTTTCTATCTTTGGTGATCCAGGTCGTTTCATGGCCATTGTGGTATTAATTTTACAATTAACAACAAGTGCAGGTACTTTCCCACTTGAATTAATTCCATCACCATTACAAGTATTTAACAAACTATTACCGATGACTTATACGGTTCAAGCATTTAAATCAAGTATTTCTACTGGGGATACATCATTCTTAATGCAAAACTATGGAGTTTTAGCCGGCTTCTTAGTAGCATTCTTAGCTATCACATTCGGTTATTTCATGCTGTTGCATAACAAACGTTACTCAAAAATAGCTGAAGAAAATTAAAGTATTTGAAGCACTCACCATCTAAGGTGGGTGCTTTCTTGTGTAATTACCACAAAAAAACAACAGCTGATATGAGCGTATCAGCTGTTGTTTTGTAAGTGTAAGAGATTTAATTAAAGGTTCATCAAAATATGATGAAGAGTGTCATGATTGCTACGTGTGGGGCACGTAAATGACAATTACAGAATAGGCAAATGCTTACAGGTGGTTACATTTTTCACAAGTGTTGCTGTAGCATTCACTTTGTTCTTCAATTTTTTCACCGCACTCTGTACATTGCTTAGCAGGTAAATTCTTGAAAAATTCAACTACGTTTTCTAACATTGTGGACTCCTCCTTTAAGTTCATCTGTACTATTACTGTTTTGATATTTCCTAGTGTATTATAACAGATGCTTTTCGTCAACACAAAATGCCTAATTTACGTTAAAATAAATATGGATATTTTGTGAAGGAGGAAACGTAAACTATGATTTTCGTTGATAATAAAGGGATCCATGATCCGCGTGTTAACCTTGCTATTGAGGAGTATTTGCTTAAAACGATGGATGTGGAAAAGGAGCCAGTGCTACTTTTTTATATTAACCAGCCATCCATCATTATTGGTAAAAATCAAAATACCATTGAAGAGATTAATACGGATTACGTAGAGGATAATGGCATTATTGTTGTCCGTCGTTTGTCAGGTGGTGGAGCAGTATACCATGATTTAGGAAATCTTAATTTCAGTTTTATTACAAACGATGATGGCGATAGCTTTATGAATTATAAAAAATTCACGCAGCCCGTAGTAGATGCTTTGGCAAAAATGGGGGTCAATGCAGAGCTTTCAGGACGTAATGATATTCTTGCAGAGGGGCGTAAAGTTTCTGGAAATGCTCAATTTTCGACACGAGGCCGTATGTTCAGTCATGGTACGTTGATGTTTAATACGGAAATAGACGCTGTTGTGTCCGCCTTAAAAGTCAAAAAGGATAAAATTGAATCTAAAGGAATTAAATCTATTCGTTCCCGAGTAGCAAACATTTCGGAGTTTTTAAAAGAGAAGATGACAATAGAAGAATTCCGTCTTGAAATTTTAAAATCTATTTTCGGTGGAGAAACAAACATTCGTTATTATGAACTGACGGATGAAGATTGGGTAAACATTCATAAGCTTTCTGCAGAACGTTATCAAACATGGGAATGGAATTATGGTAAATCACCACGCTTTAATATTCAAAAGACGCACCGTTTCCCAACAGGTGGCATTGATATTCGCCTTGAAGTTAATCATGGTGTCATCGAAGAGGCACATATTTTTGGAGATTTCTTTGGTGTAGGTGATATGACTGATATAGAACAACGTTTAGTTGGGACAAACCACGATAGAACAGCTATTGCTAATGCATTAGTGGATATTGATATTCCTACATATTTTGGTGGAATTTCAACTGAGGACTTTTTACAATTAATTTATTAAGAAAAATTCGATTTCGTGTAATGATTTAGCCTAAAGGTTCGCTGACAATTATGTCGTCGAACCTTTTTTTGATACAATATAGTTAGAAAGGAGTGTTGATATGGAAAAGCATCGAATATTCATAGTTGAAGATGATGTAAAGATTGCATCATTACTAGCGGAAACGCTTAGAAAATATCAATACGAAGTTGAAACGATTCAAGAGTTTGATCATCTTATAGAAGAATTCACAGCATTTAATCCACATATGGTGCTGCTCGATATAAATTTACCTTCATATGACGGCTACTATTGGTGCCGTCAATTACGTCAACATACAACGTGTCCGATTATTTTTATTTCTGCCCGCTCAGGTGAAATGGACCAAATTTTTGCACTTGAAAATGGGGGCGATGATTTTATTACAAAGCCCTTTAATTATGAAATTGTCTTGGCTAAAATTCGTAGTCATTTGCGTCGTACATATGGTGAGTATGCTACAAGGCAAGAGGAGCGGACAATTAAGCAAGGGCAGCTAATTCTTCATTTAGAGAGGATGGAGCTGCATAAAAATGAATTAGAAATTCCTCTACAGAAAAAAGAGTGTATTATTTTGGAACTGCTTATGGGGAATGCCCCGAAAGTAGTAACACGTGAGCAACTTTTAGAGGAACTCTGGGATGATCAGGCATTTGTCGATGAAAATACATTGAATGTTAATATGACTCGTGTCCGTAAAAAATTAGCGGATTATCATATTTCATCAACCATTGAAACTGTGCGTGGAGCAGGTTACCGATTCATATTGAGTGCGGGTGAGCTATAGTGGGCTGGAAATTATTTTTACGAGATTACGCATCATTTATTGTCTTTCAGCTCTTATTAGTTGGCTTCATCATGGTCTTATATGGACTAGACGGGTTTAGGAATATCGATACAGCTATATATTCCTTCTGTATTAGTCTTGTGCTGCTATGTTCATTTTTACTAGTTCGCTATTTAATGCGACAACGTTATTTGTTGAAAATATCTCAGCTTCCAACAGCTATGGAGGATGTGCTACAAAAAAACGCCAAAACGCCAGAAGCAATGCAAGCAGAGAAATATATGCATGAGTTGTATCGACTTTATCAACATGAGCTGCATTCATTATACGCAAGTCAAAAGCGTCATGATCAATTTATGAATCAGTGGGTGCATCAGATGAAAACACCCATTTCTGTCATTGAGTTACTTTTACAGGATGACCGTCCTCTTGATAAGAAAAATGTGCAGGAGGAAATTGACCGTTTACGTAGAGGCTTAGACATGGTGCTTGTAAATGCACGTTTAGAAAACTTTGAAGATGATATGCAAGTAGAACAGGTTGCATTAAAGACAATAGTGACTGCAACTGTTAATGAGAATAAACGTTTATTTATTACGAAAAGAGTATTCCCTGAAATTCATATTGAAGATGATCTTATCGTGGCGAGTGATTCAAAATGGCTTCGCTTTATTCTCGGTCAGTTTGTAACCAATGCTGTGAAATACACTTTTGAAGCCAATAAAAAAATAGTCATTTCTGCCATTAAAAAGGACGATTATGTGCAGCTAGCCATTTGCGACGAGGGAATTGGTATTCCAGCTTCCGACCTTTCACGTGTTACGAAGGCGTTTTTCACTGGTGAAAATGGGCGAAAAACAGGGGAATCTACTGGGATGGGCCTTTATTTAGCGAAGGAAATTTGCGAAAAGCTTGGACATGATTTGGCTATTTCATCAGAGGTAGGAAAAGGGACGATTGTTACAGTGACATTTACAAATTAGGGGGAGCTAGGATGACAGAAGTAAGCATTGAAGGCTGGTTATTAAATATAAATAAGGAAAAAACAAAGGCACTGTATATGACCCATTTGCAAGAGGGTGATCAAGTATCTTATCAAAATTTCGTCATGGCAAATGAAGTGCTAAATGAAGAACTACTGCATTTTTCAAATATCCTTGGGTTAAACTTACAACAACCAACATTATTACAGGCGTTTCCTGTCGATGGTCAACAGATTATGTATAGTGGACATTACACTGTATATGGTGAAATTCTAGAGGGAGAAATGGATGCCTGGGATGTCATTATAGGAGAGCATTGTTTTAGTTTGGTAGCGGAAGAGTCCGTTTTAGGATTAACAGAGCCCCATTTTCAAATCGGCTTTGAGGTTGTATTACAGTGGCTTTTACCGCAATCATTAGAATTAATGAAGAAATAAGGTGAATTTAGCATGCCTATATTACAAATTAAAGATGTGACAAAAGTTTATGAAGGCAAGGTCACACATCGTGCATTAAATCAATTGAGCTTTGAGGTGGAAGAAGGCGAATTTTTAGCAGTTATGGGCCCTTCCGGGAGTGGCAAAACAACATTATTGAATATTATTTCTACTATTGATGAACCAACGAGTGGTGAAATAATTTTAGATGGCATGAATCCACATACGCTTAATGCAACGGAGCTAGCCTATTTTAGAAGAAGGCAGCTTGGCTTTGTCTTTCAGGACTTCAATCTCCTGCATATGCTAACAGTTGAGGAGAATATTGTGTTGCCGTTAACATTGGACCAGCAACCATTAGAGGTCATGGAGGAACGTTTGGCTAATATTGTCGAAAAGTTAGATTTGACACCCTTCTTGCACAAGCGCCCAAATGAAATTTCAGGTGGACAAGCACAGAGAACAGCCATTGGTCGAGCACTTATTCATAATCCGAGTCTCATTTTAGCAGATGAACCAACAGGTAATTTAGATTCCAATTCTTCACGGGATGTACTTGAACTTTTAACGAAAGTAAATAAGGATAAACGCACGACGATTGTGATGGTAACACATGATCCAATCGCAGCAAGTTACTGTGATCGAGTGCTCTTTATAAAGGATGGCGAATTTTTCAATGAAATTTATCGAGATGACCGTCGTCAAATGTTTTTTCAACGTATATTAAATGTTTTGAGCTTACTAGGAGGAGGGCAAGTAGGTGACCTTTCGACAATTCGCTTACCGTAATGTCGTACGGAACAGCCGGATATATGGTGCCTTTTTCATGGCGAGCTTTTTTTCTGTGGCTGTATTTTTTATCTATTCCATGCTAATGTTTCATCCCGATATTGAACGTGGGATATTAGGAGAAGTGTCCCTTATTGGCATGGTGGGTGCTGAAATTGTACTCGTACTTTTTACTTTGTTCTTTTTATATTACTCTATGAGTGCTTTTTTAGAGGCTAGATCACATGAATTTGCGATTTTATTGCATCTAGGAATGGAAAAGCGTCAGATGAATAAACTTGTCTTTCTTGAGACAATGATTATTGGAGCGGGCTCCATCATTGTGGGAATTGTTTTTGGTTTTTCATTTTCAAAATTCTTTTTCATGATTGTGCGGGAGATTTTGCATTTGGATGAATTACCATTGTATGTTTCGTGGCAGCCATTTCTACTGACAATAGGTGTTTTCACAAGTGCTTTTGTGGTGATTTCTTTTATTAGTGTATATTTTACACGAGAGAGGAAATTACGTGATCTTATTAAAGGTAGCGATTATTTAAATAGTTTAACAACCTATTCCAAAATTCGGGCTGTTTATGGTATTGCTTTAATTTTAGGGACTTATATTCTAGCGTTTGTTGTGGGGCATACTTCTTTGATTGGGCTAACGCTATTAATACCATTTTCAGCAACATTTGGTACTTATTATTTTTTCAGTGACTCTGTGCCGTGTTTTTTAGACTTAGCACGTGGCAAACGTAAATTTCATTGGCAACGTTATCGTCTGCTCTCACTTGCTGAGCAAACTCATATTATGATGGATAATGTGAAGATGTTTTTTGTCGTTACTATGGTGTCCACCCTCGCATTTTTATCTGTAGGTGTATTAGCAACAATGTCTTCCTACACAACCCAATACGATCGTTTAAATCCATTGGGTCTAGTTTATAAGGGCGACATTGATAATCCTTATGAGCGGGAGCATATTAATTCATTGCGCCTGCAGTTAGAAGAGAAGGGTTTATCCTATCAGCTGTCCCGCTTTGTTGTGATTAAGCAAACATCTTCTTTTACGCAAAATGAAGTAGAGGTTTTTCGTGAGTCTGATATGAATGTCTTGCTATCTTCCTATAGTTATCCACTACTAGATCTTGGCTCTGGTGAAGCGGTATTTATTCCTTATTCAGAGGATTCTCTAAAAAAATTAAAAAATAGAGTTGTGCATACAGTGCTTGAAGAGAATTCAATACCTATTACGATTGATAGTGTCTATCCAAAGATTGTGTTTCCTGGTTCAATTGTAAGCGTTAATTCGATCGTTATTAGCGATGAAGATTTTGCAAAGCTTATTCATCCTATTTCTGAGAAAAACCTTATTCAACCAAGCTATCATTTATTTACATTTGTTATTCCACAATGGATGGAAACAAAAGAAGTCGGTAAGGACATAGATTATTTAGAATCCAATTTATATTTTCTTAAAAAGGATAAATTTAGTCCTTTTTACTTTGAAAATGCTGGTTTAAATTATTCTTATATACTAGCTACCTACTCATTATTTACATTAGTGGGTGTTTTAGTAGCTACCGTTTTCTTACTGGCCGCAGGTAGCTTTATTTATTTTAAATTGCATACGTCATTAGAAAGAGAAAAGCGTAAATTCGATGTGTTAAAGCGCATGGGTTTAACGGATATAGAGTTAAAGAAGCTTGTTAACCGTCATTTATTTCCTCAGTTTTTCTTACCGTGGGGCGTTGCTATGATGCACAGTGCCTTTGCTTTTCTAATGGTTCAGGGCATACTAAAAGATATCGCGAATATTTCTATTGTAAAAGAAGTATTCTTTGCTTTTGGCTTTTTTGTATTAATACAAGTAGTGTATTTTTATTTAATTCGTTGGCGGTACATTTCTCATATTCGTTCGTGATGTAATGGTTTAAAAGAGAAAAAAATGAATTAATTAACGTAATTTATGACATGAAATAAAAAGACTCATTGTTTTTTAGATATATTTCTTATATAATATTACTGAATAACGATTCATTTTATACGATAAGGGGATGGTGTAATTGAATTTAGTTTCACGTGTTCGCCAACAGGCAACAGAACAGCCGGATAAAGTTGCGTATCATTTTATGGGGAAAGATACGACATACGGAGAGTTCGAGCAAACAGTTGGTCGTTTTGCAAAGGGGTTACAAGATTTAGGTATTGAAAAAGGGGATCATGTGGCGTTTTTACTCGGCAATACACCACATTATTTAATTGCATTGTATGCAACCATGCGTATAGGGGCAACGGCAATCCCTGTTAACCCAATCTATACACCAGATGAAATTTCCTATATTTTGCATAATGGTGATGTAAAAGCGGTCATTGCGCTAGATCTTTTACTGCCATTGGTAGAAAAAGGTGTACAAGCATTTCCACAAGTAAAAGCATTTGTAGTATGTGAAACAACGGCAGATATAGCGGAAAAAGTGGCAGCTTTATCACTAAAAGCGCAAGAAAAAACACATTTATTTACACAAATCGTCAAGAATACTTCTCAATCTTTACAGCCTGTTGAAGTGGCAGATGATGACAATGCTATTATTTTATATACTTCGGGCACTACCGGCACTCCAAAAGGGGCTATGCTCACGCATGAGAATGTGTATTCAAATGCTCGAGATGTTGCCCATTATTTAGACATTCAAGAAAAAGACCGTGTCATTGCCACATTGCCTGTATTTCATGTCTTTGCTTTAACAGTTGTCGTAAACGCACCATTATTAAGTGGAGCAACAGTGCTACTAGCACCTAAATTTAGTCCTACAGAAATTTTTGCTTTAGCACGAGAGCAAAAAGCAACAGTCTTTGCTGGGGTACCAACTATGTATAATTTCTTATACCAATTACCTGAAGGCAACCCGGAAGATTTCTCGACAATTCGTTTGGCTATTTCAGGAGGAGCTTCTTTACCTGTTGCACTATTACATAATTTCGAGCAGAAATTTAATGTGCGTGTATCAGAAGGATACGGCTTATCAGAGGCTTCACCTGTTACATGCTTTAATCCTCTGGATCGTGACCGTAAAGCTGGGTCTATCGGGACATCGATTAGCAATGTGGAAAATAGAGTGGTCGATGTGAACGGTCAGGAAGTACCTGTTGGCGAGGTTGGGGAGTTAATCGTACGCGGACCTAACGTGATGAAGGGGTATTATAAAATGCCAGAGGAAACAGCTATGGCGATACGTGATGGTTGGCTCTATACAGGAGATTTAGCGAAAGTGGATGACGAAGGCTATTTTTACATTGTCGATCGTAAAAAGGATATGATCATTGTAGGAGGGTTTAATGTCTATCCTAGAGAGGTCGAGGAAGTATTGTTTGCCCATAATAATATTGTAGAGGCAGCAGTAGTAGGATTCCCTGATCCTAATTTAGGAGAGGCAGTTCATGCATATGTTGTTTTAAAAGAGGTTGCCGCCACTACGACAGAAGATCTTCTATCATATTGTGGTAAGCATATGGTGAAATATAAGGTACCAAAGGTAATTGAAATTATGGATGAATTACCTAAAAATACGACTGGAAAAATACTTCGCCGCTCCTTAAAAGAAAAAGTTTAAAACGAAAAAAGCTACTATTAAAAAATGGTAGCTCTTTTTTTGTGTACATTATTCGTATAATAGTAAAATGAGTTGAGAGTAGTTATCTGTAAGTGATAAAATCAAACTTGTGAAATCTTCTACATACTTTTCAATAGCTTGTCATATAGTGAGGAAGTAATGTAAAAAGATGTACAAAACTGGAACCCTTTGATGTAAGGCTACGTCAAAGCTTTTAGGTAAAAATACTATTGAAAGAGAGCATACAAAAACATGATAGAACTCATTAAAGAGTTAATAAGCTTTATTGTGCATATAGATGTGCATTTAGAAGAAATCATTCGTGATTTTGGCAATTGGAGTTATCTTATTTTATTTGCCATTGTTTTTGTAGAAACAGGCGTCGTTATTTTCCCATTCTTACCGGGCGATTCATTGCTTTTCGCTAGTGGTACATTGGCTGCTGCAATGGGAGCCTTTGATATGTGGATATTAATACCAGTATTTTTAGCAGCGGCCATTTTAGGTGATACAATGAATTACCATATTGGTCATAAAGTTGGGACGTCGATTCCTCCAAAGAGTCTTCTCGGAAGAGTTGTTAAAAAAGAACGTATGGAAGCAGCTGAAAAATTCTTCAATACACATGGTGGAAAAACAATTGTTATAGCTCGTTTTATGCCATTTATTCGTACATTTATCCCATTCGTAGCGGGAGCAAGTAAAATGAATTATAGCTACTTCTTACTTTATAATATTTTAGGTGCTATTTTATGGGTATTCAGCTGTACATTACTAGGTTATTTCTTCGGTAATATCCCTATTATTAAAGATAACTTCTCAGTTGTGCTTATATTGATTATTTTTATCTCTGTCGTTCCTGCGGTAATAGGTGCGATAAAAGCCAAGGTTGGCAAATAGTTTGGACAGTCCTAACGTGATACAACATCACTGGGACTGTCTTTTTTTAGGTAGAAAAAAGATATAGAAAATCTTCAATGGTGATGATAAATTATATTGAAGTATAAGCATCAGGTCGTAAAAAATGTTATACTATTAATAACTAGAATGTGGAGAAATGGGGGCAACGAAATGGAAGTATTTATTGGCAGGCAACCTATTTTTAATCTTCACGAACAGGTCGTTGCGTATGAATTGTTATATCGTGGAAAAAACGTTAATGCCTTTCCAATGGTTGATTCAGATGCAGCAACTATTGATGTACTGGTGAACTCATTTCTTTCAATTGGTTTTGAAGAAGTAACGAAAGGTAAGCCGGGTTTTGTTAACTTTACTGATAACTTATTAATGAGCTCCATTCATGAATTTTTAAATCCTTCACAAGTTGTCATTGAAATTTTAGAGGATGTTCCACTGACATCTCAATTAGTGAAACGTGTGGTGGAGCTAAAAAATTATGGATTTCAAATTGCATTAGATGATTTTATTATGGATGAACAGGTTGACATCTATGATGAATTATTTGAACAAGTTGATTTTATAAAGGTTGATTTTCTAGCAACATCAATGGTCAAAAGAATGGAAATTGAAAATAAAGTTAAGGGAAATTACCCACATATTCAATTGCTTGCAGAAAAAGTAGAGACTCGTCATCAATTTGAAGTGGCTAAATCTTCTGGGTACGTATTATTTCAAGGCTATTTCTTTGAACAGCCTCAAATCATAAAAGCAACAGATATCCCTGCTAATACGATACAATATATTCATATTATCTCGTTGTTAAAAGAAGAAGAACCAAATATTCAATTATTAGCAGAAAATATCGAACGAGATATTTCTTTGACGTATAAATTATTACAAATGATTAATAATTCTTCTAAGCGTTCAAAATCTAAAGTACGCTCTATAAAACAAGCGATTGTGTTATTAGGAATATCCAATTTACGTAAATGGATTTATCTATTAGCGATGCGAGAAATTGATATTGATGCGGACTCAGACCTTTTTAAAGAAGTAATGTGTATGTCCTTGTTTCGAGCAAAAGTTTGTGAGAAGTTAGCCAAGCTATCCTATAAAAAGAATTTTTCGGAATATTTTCTAGTAGGTATGTTCTCACTTATTGATACATTACTGCAAAGACCCATGAGTGTCATATTGCATCAGCTACCATTTTCAGAGGATATTACCAATACAATCTTAGGGCATGAAACAGATATGACGCCATTTCTAGAATTCAGTATCGCTCTAGGAAAATTAGATTGGGCACGATTAGAGGAACTAAGTGCTCAATTAAATATCCAGCTCAACGATATGGATCATCTATATTATGAGGCAATGGAATGGGCAGAAAAATCATTTTAAATAAATACCTATTACTCCTACAATAAGCTATCTTACGTCCGTTTAAGATAGCTTATTTTTTATCCTCCACAATAGCTAATCCCTTCATCAAGATGAAGTTCTCAATGTGTAAAGTATTTGCTATAATCATTTCGTCTTTAAAAAATTCTGATAGTTGAAGTGGGCGTGGGGAAATGAAACATGATGTTAGGGAAAACATTGTGGACTATGTGTATGTTATTGTAGGAGCGGCAGTGATTGCTATTGGTTTTAATGTCTTTTTATTACCAAATCAGGTTGCTTCCGGAGGGGTAAGTGGAATTAGTACAATTTTGCATGGTTTATTTGGCTGGAATCCAGGTATTGTGCAATATGCCTTTAATATTCCACTATTTATTGCTGGTGTTTTATTACTCGGCAAAAAATTTGGCATAAAATCATTTATTGGGACGATTACTTTACCGTTTATTGTCTTGCTAACAAATAGTTGGGAGCCTTGGACGGATAATCCTTTGCTTGGAGCTCTTTTTGGGGGAATTGTAGTTGGTTTAGGAATAGGACTAGTCTTTAAAGGGAATGCTTCTACTGGTGGCACTGATTTACTAGCGCAAATCATTACGAAGTATACAGGATTAACGCTTGGTACAAGTGTACTGTTAATAGATGGAATCATAGCGATTAGTGCAGCAGTTGTTTTTGATTTAGAGAAAGGTTTGTATGCCCTGATTGGACTTTATGTAACAACCAAAACGATTGATATTATTCAGCTAGGTTTTAGCCAATCAAAAATGGTCTATATTATTACGTTGAAACAAGATGAAGTACGTGAAGCCATTTATGCTGAAATTAATCGGGGTGTCACTAAGTTACAAGCATTTGGGGGCTATACAGGAGAAGCGCGACCAGTTCTTATGGTTGTTGTTTATCAGACAGAATTCACAAAGCTGAAACAACTCATTAAAAGCGTTGACCCATCAGCGTTTGTCATTGTTTCGGATGCCTATGAGGTATTAGGAGAAGGTTTCAAACGTGCATAATTTTGGTATAATGGCGGCGTAAGGTAATTATCGATTATGAGGAGGGGTACTAATGAAAAAGGCAATGTTAACATTAGTGTTCGGTTCAGCAATTTTCTTAGCAGCTTGTGGAGGCGGAAATAAAGAGGCAACTAACAATGAAGGTGCCACTGCTCCAGATGGAGAAGCTATCGCAATGAAATCATGTGTTACATGTCATGGTGGCGAGCTACAAGGTGCCAATGGACCAGCATTAAACGATGTAGGTTCTCGTTTATCGGAATCGGAAATTTTAGATATTATTAATAATGGTAAAGGTGGCATGCCTGGAGGAATTGTAAAAGGCGCAGATGCTGAAGCAGTTGCTAAATGGTTAGCTACTAAAAAATAATAATTCAAAAACTAGCGGACTGGAGAGCCGCTAGTTTTTTTCATTAAGAGTAAATACATTTCTTTTATACATAGACATGCTAAAATAAGGAGAACTTTATCCATTGATTGGAGGCTTTTTCATTGGTTGTAGTATTAACGAGAGATGTTATGGAGAAATTTAAGTTAGAGTTATTAGCAGGCGAGGAAGGAATCGGCAGAACGATTGTGACAAGTGACATTTCAAGGCCAGGACTTGAAATGGCCGGGTATTTTACGCATTATCCAGCCAATCGGGTACAATTGCTTGGCAAAACGGAGCTATCCTTTTTTGAAATGTTACCAACAGATGTTAAGCTTGAACGGATGCGCTTACTTTGTTCCCAAGATACACCTGCAATTATAATTTCTCGGGATTTAGAAGTACCTGAGGAGCTGATTCAAGCTTCCAACGAAAAGCATGTTCCTGTTTTTAAAACACATATGACAACAACCAAATTTTCAAGTAGATTGACCAACTATTTAGAGGGCCGATTAGCACCAATGACAGCTGCACATGGTGTACTTGTGGATGTGTATGGCATCGGCATACTAATTATTGGTAAAAGTGGCGTGGGTAAAAGTGAAACAGCACTTGAGCTTGTCAAAAAAGGTCACCGTTTAGTAGCTGACGATTGTGTCGAGATTAGACAAGAATCAGAAAATTTATTAATTGGTAGTCCACCTCCTCTTTTAGAGCATCTATTGGAAATACGAGGCATCGGCATTATTGATATTATGACACTATTTGGTGCAAGTGCAGTCCGCCCATATAAACGTATTACACTCATTATTGAGCTAGAAATTTGGGACCCACAAAAAGTATATGATCGATTAGGCTTAGAAGAAGAAAAGATGAAGATCATTGATACAGAATTGACGAAATTAACAATTCCGGTAAGACCAGGACGAAATGTATCTGTAATTATCGAAGTAGCAGCGATGAATTATCGATTAAAGAAAATGGGTGTAAATGCGGCAGAAGAATTTTCAAGACGTTTAGATGAAGTTATTTCGTCGAACGATGTATTAGATGATTAAAAGTTTACCGATCTTTGGTAACAGATAATTGGAGAGGAGCAAAAGATGGATTTATTACTTTTACAAATTAACCCGATTGCCTTTCATTTGGGGCCAATTCCAGTTCGTTGGTATGGATTGCTCATCGTATCGGGTATTATTTTAGCGTATGTAGTAGGCCAACGAGAGGCCGTAAAGCGAGGATTGCCTGAAGATTTTCTTGCAGACTTATTATTGTGGGCTGTTCCGATATCCATCATTTGTGCGCGCATTTATTATGTGTCAATGAGATGGGATTACTATAGTGAAAATCCAGGTAAAATCATTGAGATATGGAATGGTGGTATTGCCATACACGGTGCGTTAATTGGAGCATTTGTGACGGCTTACATATTTACTCGTATTAAAAATGTAAGCTTCTTACGAGTAGCAGATATTGCAGCACCTAGTATTTTAATTGGACAAATTATAGGTCGCTGGGGTAACTTTATGAACCAAGAGGCTTATGGTGGGCCTGTTTCAAAGGAATTTTTAGAAAATTTAATGTTACCAGATTGGATTATCAATCAAATGTATATTGAAGAATTAGGTACTTATGTACATCCTACATTTTTATATGAATCCGTCTGGAATCTAATAGGGCTGATTATTTTACTGATATTACGAAAAGTAAATTTAAATCGTGGGGAAATTTTCTTCAGTTATTTAATTTGGTATTCCATTGGTCGTTTCTACATTGAAGGAATGCGTACAGATAGTCTTTACCTAGTCGGTGATTTACGCTCAGCTCAAATTGTATCTATTATAGGTATTGTAGTAGGTCTTGGAGCCATTATTTATCGTAGAATAAAGGTTAAACCAGCCATGAAATACTTAGATAATAAATAAGGAGATGTAACATATGGCTGTAAAGGCACTACTATTTGATTTTGATGGAACTTTACTGAATACAAATGAATTAATCATTCAAACATTTATGCATGTTTTAAATGAGAGATTTCCCGGGCAATTTTCGCCAAAAGATTGCTTGAAATTCATTGGTCCCTCACTTAAGCAGACATTTAATGACATTGCACCAGGTGAAGAGGAAGCTTTGATAGCCAAATATCGAGCTTGGAATATAGAGCATCATGATGAACTTGTTAGTCAATACCCAGACGTTGTCTCAACATTAGAGCAATTAAAAGCACAAGGGATTCGTTTGGCGATTGTTTCGACAAAACGGAATGATACGATTGATCGTGGGCTATCTATTCTTGGGGCTACACACCTATTTGATGTGCGTATTGGAACAGATGATGTGCATAATGTGAAGCCAGATCCAGAACCAGTTTTACTTGCATTGGAACGTTTAGGGATCAACAAAGATGATGCAATTATGATTGGAGATAACTCGCATGATATTGAAGCAGGACATCGTGCAGGAGTCAGAGCAGCTGGTGTCGCTTGGGCAATTAAAGGCGAGGCATACTTACAGCAGTTCCAACCAGAGTATATATTGCATCATATGACGGATTTATTGGATATTGTGAAAGAGGGGTAAGTTAGATGGCGCGTAAAACAGAACGTTACCGTGTCGAAGGAGCAAATTCACTGTGGAAAATCTACGACACGGTGTCCTTTTGGAAGGTGATGAAGTGTTTCATTGTCATTCAAATTGGACGCTTCACACCATTTTTACGTGTGAAAAACTGGCTTTATCGAACATTTTTAAAAATGACCATAGGTGAAAAAACTTCACTAGCGTTAATGGTTATGCCAGATACTATGTATCCTGAGCGTATTTTTATTGGAGATAATACAGTAATTGGCTTTAATACGACCATCTTAGCCCATGAATATTTAATAGAGGAATATCGTTTAGGGGATGTCCGTATTGGCCATGAAGTAATGATTGGTGCGAATTCTACAATTTTACCAGGTGTGACAATTGGAGATGGTGCCATTGTTTCTGCCGCAACTCTTGTACATAAGGATGTGCCGGCTGGCTGTCTAGCAGGAGGAAATCCGATGCAAATTATTTATACAGCAGAACAAATGGCAGAGCGTAAGCGTCATGAAGTTGTGCAATGGTGTACACCTAAAAAATAATCAAATTCATATATCTAAAAAGCTAAAGCTACTCCCAAAATTGGGAGTAGCTTTTATTTGTTGGTATTTACTCGTCAAATCTTTTAATTTTAGATTTTCAGGTAGTTGCAACCTTCTTCATAAAGTAATTTAAAGATTTAGATAATTAGAGGGAATACGTTGACTGTTTAACAGAAATAAGTTAAAATTCTTTCATAATCTAATTCTCTAATACTCTAGTGAATTAAAGTGAATGTGAGGAAGTGTTCATATGTCGTCAATAAAAATGTTTGAAAAGCCACTTGGAATGCGTGATACCTTTCCACAAATCTTTGAAAAAGTTGAAGCGGTAAGACAAACAGGTAGAGATTTTTTAACTAAAAGGGGATATGAGTTTATTAAAACACCTGCTGTTGAATATTTTGATACAGTTGGAAAAGCTTCTGCGATCGCTGATACCCATTTATTTAAACTTGTAGATAGTCAGGGAAATACATTAGTGCTCCGACCAGATATGACAACCCCGATTGCTCGGGTGGCCACCTCGAAATTATTGAAAGAAATGATTCCTCAACGTTTAGCTTACTTCGCAAGTGTTTTTCGTGCACAAGAAGCAGAAGGGGGGAGACCAGCAGAATTCGATCAAATGGGTATTGAATTAATAGGGGACCAATCTGTATTTGCTGATGCAGAAGTGATTGTGACAGCAATGGAGCTTTTAAAGCACTTAAAACTAGAAGCGTTTAAAGTAACGATTGGACATGCAGGCATACTAAACTGCATTTTACAAGATTACACAGAGAGTATTGAACAGCAAACTACCCTTAGAACATTACTTGTCCACCGAAATTATGTTGGATTTGAAGAAGCGGTAGATTCATTTAATTTACCTAAAGCTAAAGCAGATGCCCTCCTCCAGTTTATTGAAGAAGCAATGGATGTGAAGGATATCCGCGATATTGAAAAATATGTTCGTAAAAATGATGCATTAGTATATATGCAACAGCTTGCTCAATTATTGGAAATGGCCGACTTAGCTGCTTATGTTACGTTTGATTTTACACTCTCAAGTCATATGAGTTACTACACAGGTATGCTTTTTGAAGTATTTGCCTTAGGTAGTGGTTTTCCATTAGGAAATGGTGGCCGTTACGATGGATTGTTAGAGGTGTTTGGATCAAAGGCTGGTGCGACGGGATTTAGCATTCGTGTCGATCGTTTATTGGAAACATTACATGGGCAATCAGAGATGCAACAAGAAGCAACTGTTGTGCTTTTTGATGAAGAACAATTTGAGGCAGCTTTAATAAAGGTAAACACATTGCGGGCAGCAGGGAAATTAGCTACTTTACAGTTGCGTAGTAGCCTAGTCGATGAAGAAGCCTTTTTAGCTCACTTTACGGAAGTAGTTGTAGTTGGACAGGAGGAAATTGGTAGTGAATGAATTAACAATTGCAATGCCAAAGGGGCGAATCTTTGAAGAGGCCTATCAGATGTTATTGAAGGCAGGTTTTCATTTACCAGAAGAGGTCGAAATGTCGCGTAAATTAATGATTGAAATACCAGAAGAGAAAATTCGCTTTATTTTATCTAAACCAATGGATGTGCCTGTCTACGTTGAGCATGGCGTAGCGGATATCGGTATTGCTGGCAAGGATGTTTTGTTAGAGCAACAGAGAGAGGTACATGAATTACTGGATTTGAATATTAGTAATTGCTATATCGCGTCAGCTGGTTTACCAAATACAGATATGAATGAAATTGCTCCTAGAATTGCGACGAAATATCCGAATATTGCGATGAAATACTATAAAGGTATCGGGGAGCAAGTCGAAATCATTGAGCTTAATGGATCTATTGAATTAGCACCTATGATTGGTTTAGCTGACCGAATTGTCGATATTGTTTCTACAGGACGTACATTAAAAGAGAACGGCTTAGTTGAATATGAATTTATTTCGACTGTGTCGTCTCGGTTAATTGCTAATCCGGTTAGCTATCGTATGAAGGGTGAGCGCATTATTGACCTTGTTAGACGATTAAAGAAATGTGTGAATGAACAAAAAAGTAATCATATCTAGCTACATATGAGTAACTGAAGGGGTTTAATTCAATGAAAATAACTAAACTAGCAAAGGGTATTTCCTTAAAAAGACCACTTGAAGGTGGAAATGAGGAACAGTTAAAAGTTGTAAGACAGGTGTTAACAGATGTGAGGACACAGGGAGACGTAGCGTTACGTGCCTATACAGAACGTTGGGACGGGTATATGCCTACAAGCCTGCGTGTCACGAAGGAGGAAATACAAGAAGCTGTAAATGCTCTTGACCAACAACTCTATCAGGATTTGGTGGAAGCAGCTCAAAATATTCGACTTTATCATGAACAACAGTCACGACAGGGTTATCGCTTAGAGCTAGGTGACGGTTCTTGGCTAGGTCAACGAGTAACAGCTCTAGATGCAGTAGGATTATATGTTCCTGGCGGTACAGCTGCCTATCCCTCATCGGTGCTAATGAATGTGATTCCAGCACAGGTAGCAGGTGTGAAGCGTATTGTGATTGCTTCTCCAGCAGGCCTTGATGGAAAAATGCCAGCAGGTGTCCTAGTGGCGGCTCAGCTTTTAGGAATCGAAGAAATTTATAAAATAGGTGGGGCACAAGCAATTGCTGCTCTTGCTTATGGCACAGAGACCATCGCACCAGTCGATAAAATTACAGGCCCAGGAAATATTTTTGTAGCCCTTGCTAAACGGGAGGTATTTGGGGAAGTTGCCATTGATATGATTGCGGGACCTAGCGAAATTGCAGTACTAGCTGATGACACTGCATTTCCAGACGAAATTGCTGCAGATCTGTTATCTCAAGCAGAACATGACCGATTAGCTTGTGCTGTTCTCGTCACGACCTCAGAGGAATTGGCCAAAAAGGTAGCTGAAGAAGTTGAAAAGCAATTGGAGATTTTACCACGTCAAGAAGTAGCGCGTGCTTCAATCGAAAATTTTGGGGTCATTTATATAGCTGAAACGGTATCAGATGCAGTGGAAGCGATTAATTCATTAGCACCGGAGCATTTAGAAATTATGACAAATAATGCTGAGGCGATCGCTGAACAAATAAGGCATGCAGGTGGTATTTTTATTGGTCGTTTTAGTTCAGAGCCTGTTGGTGACTATTTTGCGGGGACCAATCATGTGTTACCAACTAATAGCACAGCACGTTTTGCTAGTGGCTTAAACGTAGATGATTTTGTGAAAAAATCAAGTGTTGTTTATTACAGTGAAAAAACTTGGCAAGTCAATGCACCAAAAATTGCCCGTCTCGCACGTATGGAAGGTTTAGAGGGCCATGCACGTGCAGTGGAATCTCGCGGATGGAAGAAGGAATAGTACAATGACGGAAAAGAAACGATATGCACAAGTAGAGCGAACAACCAATGAAACGCAAATTTCGGTAGCCATCGATTTAGATGGTGAAGGGAAGGCAGATATTAAAACGGGCGTAGGTTTTATGGATCATATGCTGGATTTATTTATCAAGCATGGTCTTTTTAATGGGACCATCCAAGCGAATGGGGATACCTATATTGATGATCATCATACATCGGAGGATCTAGGCATTGTGTTAGGGCAAGCTATTCGAGAAGCACTTGGTGATAAAAAGGGCATTAAACGCTATGGAACGGCATTTGTACCTATGGATGATGCACTTGCGCAGGTGGTGGTTGATTGCTCGAATCGCCCCCATTTAGAATACCGTGTGCCCCCTTTAAAAGAAAAGGTGGGAACTTTTGATACAGAATTAGTGCATGAATTTTTGTGGAAATTTGCCTTAGAGGCACGAATGAATGTACATGTGATTGTACCCTATGGGCATAATACGCACCATATTATTGAGGCAATTTTTAAAGCATTAGCTAGGGCGATTGATGCTGCCGTAGAAATTGATCCACGTGTTAAAGGAGTACCATCGACTAAGGGGCTGTTAACGTGAAAATAGGTGTGGTTGATTATGGTATGGGAAATTTATTTAGTGTGGTACAAGCTTTGAATCGACTTGGCTGTGAGGTCATAGTGACAGCCAATCAACAATTGCTAGATACTACAGATGCACTCATATTACCAGGAGTTGGTGCATTCCCAGATGCTAGAAAGCGTTTAGCAGAGACAAAATTAGATTGTTATCTAAAAAATGCCCAAAGCCAGCATCGCCCTCTTTTAGGCATTTGTTTAGGGATGCAATTATTATTTGAAAAAAGTGATGAGGTCACACCAACAAATGGCTTAAGTTTCTTTAAAGGGCATATTAAGCGATTTAGTGGCACAAATGAGGGGCGAGCATATCGGGTGCCACATATGGGCTGGAACGAATTAGTTATGGCGAATCGTCCTGCTTGGTTAGAAAATAGTGCTCCTGCAAAGCATGTCTATTTCGTTCATTCATTTTATGCCACTAATATTGAGAAGTCTGAACTTGTTGCTTATGCAGACTATTGTGGTATACAAGTTCCAGGTATTGTAGCGAAAGGTTCTGTGACAGGTATGCAATTTCACCCTGAAAAATCAGGTGAGCTGGGCGTATATTTATTAGAGCAATGGCTGAAAGGAGTGAAATCATGCTAACGAAACGAATTATTCCTTGCCTCGATGTCAAGGAGGGACGCGTTGTAAAAGGGATACAATTTGTATCCATTCGTGATGCTGGTGACCCAGTGGAGCTAGCAAAATTTTATGATGAACAAGGCGCGGATGAGCTTGTATTTTTAGATATATCTGCTTCACATGAAGGCCGCGAAACAATGATAGAGGTTGTCCAACAAACAGCAGCTACTCTAGCGATTCCGTTTACAGTTGGTGGTGGTATTCGAACGTTGGATGATATGAAGCGTATTTTACGCGCTGGTGCGGATAAAGTTTCTGTCAATACTTCTGCTTTAGAGCGCCCTTCCCTTATTCAAGAAGGCTCTGATTTCTTTGGTGCCCAATGCATCGTGGTAGCAATCGATGCTCGCTATAGTGAAGAGGACGGTACATGGATGGTTTATACACATGGTGGGCGCAATAAAACTACTTGGTCAGCTATAGACTGGGCAAAGGAAGCGGTGCGTTTAGGAGCTGGTGAGATTTTATTAACTAGTATGAATCAAGATGGAGAAAAATCTGGCTTTGATTTGGGATTAACAAAAGCGGTACGAGAGGCTGTGTCAGTCCCAGTTATTGCAAGTGGTGGGGCAGGTTATGCCGAACATTTTTACGAAGTATTAGCCGAAGAAGTTGATGCAGATGCAGCACTTGCAGCTTCTATCTTCCATTATAAAGAAACAAGCGTAGCCCAAGTGAAAGAATACTTACGTGCAAAAGGAGTGGCAGTGAGATGATAGAGCGAATTCGATTTGATGAGAAAGGTCTTGTAACGGCAGTAGTACAGGATGCCAATACGAAAGAAGTATTAACGGTGGCTTATATGAATAAAGAGTCATTCGTTAAAACAATGGAATCAGGTGAAACTTGGTTTTATTCTCGTTCACGTCAGGAGCTTTGGCATAAAGGTGCCACAAGTGGTCATACGCAAAAGGTTGTAGCAATTAAAACAGACTGCGATTATGATGCAATAGTTGTGGAAGTATTACCAGAAGGTCCAGCTTGTCATAACGGTACAGCTTCTTGCTTTACGGAGGTTGTACAGCAAAATACTGAGGTAGGTTCTGTAGAAATAATTGCAAAACTTGTCCGTGTAATTGAAAAGCGAGAACAGGAAATGCCTGTGGGAGCTTATACTACATATTTATTTGAGAAGGGCATCGATAAAATCTGTAAAAAAGTAGGTGAGGAAGCAACAGAGGTGGTTATTGGGGCAAAAAATCGCGATGCCGAAGAAGTAAAGTGGGAGGCAGCTGATTTAATTTATCACCTTCTAGTATTACTACAAGAACAAAAAGTAAGTATATATGATGTCCTAGATGTGTTGAAAAAACGTCACGAGGAGAAATAACAGCATATTATAAATTGTGTGGTATAATAGGGTTTACTGTGTAAAGGAACGTTTAATACGTTCCTTATTTCTTGTTTCGGAGGAAATGTATTGGAAAAGAAACGTCAAAATAAGAACCAATCAAATATAGTGTCGTTCATTCCAACAGGCGACTATTATTATAAAAAATCAATTCAAGCTATGAACAGTGGACAAATGAATAAAGCCTATAAATATTTGCAGCGTGCAGTTGATCTTAGCCCTGATGATCCTATGATAATCTTGCAGCTTGCTATTATAGAGTTAGAAGGTCAACGTTTTGAAGAAGCGTATGATTTGCTTCGTCGTGCCTATCAAATTGATCCCGATAATCCAGAAATTATTTTTTACATGGCGGAAGTATCAGGTTGTGTAGGAATCATGCAGGATGCAAAACGCTTTGCTGAGGAGTATTTGCAGTTAGAGCCTGAAGGTGCTTATGCAGATGAAGCAGCAGAAATTTTAGAATTTGTTGCATTTGAGCAAGATGAGTTTGAGGAGCTTGAAGGATCTGGTGAAGATTTATATCGTCAGGAACAGGCTCGCCGTCATATGGAAAAAGGCGACTTTCCTGAAGCTATTACTATTTTAGAAGATTTAATTGAAGATCGCCCAGCCTTTTGGTCGGCGTATAATAATCTTGCACTTGCTTATTTTTATGTGGGAGAAGAGGAACAGGCGAAGGCTCTCTTACATACCGTATTACGTGAAAATAAGGGAAACTTACATGCACTTTGTAACTTAACAGTGATTGCGTATTACGAAAAGAATGAAGAGGATTTGCAAGAGCTATTAAATGTGCTTGTTAAAATTCAGCCATATACATGGGAGCATCGTTATAAACTAGGTGCTACATTAGCTTTAATAGGGCAATATGAATTAGCTTATAAATGGTTGCGCAGTATGCAAAAAAGAGGCTATGTAGGCGACGCGGGCTTTTACTTTTGGTTATCTCATGCCGCTTATTTTTCAGGGCATGAGGAGGTTTCCAAAAGTGCTTGGGGTCAACTGCTAGAGGTAGATCCAGATAAAGAAGGCTTTGAGCCTTGGCGCCAACATGATAACGAATTTGCGCTAGACGCGTTGGAACATGATCGGAATTTCATCGTTGAAAAATTAGAAAGTAGCTATTTAAGTGAGCGCATCTTTGGTCTGTTTTTATTAAAAGCTACGGCTCATAAGCAAGAAATAATCGCCCATCCTAAATGGGTTAATATTGAGCAATTCGGTGCTTTTGAGAAATTATTTTTAGCATATGCACTTGGACATGAATTTGATAAGAAAAATAAAGTAGAGGCAAGCTTTCTACGTGCTGTAAATGTGCCAGAAATTTTATTAATGCAGTACGGCAAATTATCAACATTGATTGTACCTATGTTTCAAATGTGGTTTGTCCTGTGTGAACAAGCTTTAATTCAAAATTACCGTTTTACAAATCCTGTTGCAATTGCAGGAGCAAATGATTATCTATTTAGATCCTCTCAAATGCTCAAAGTAACAAAAAAAGAAATAGCTCAACAATATGGAGTATCTGTTGCCACTTTATCGAAGTATATTGATGAAATTTTAGCTTTTTTACCAAGCAGTCATAATTAGTGTGTGAGCAACATAGTTGAATAACTTTATACTTTCACATACGATGAACATACTAACGTTATCATTAATTTGCCCTGGCAACATTGCGTTCGATTGTTATTCCTTGCTAGTTGCCAATGGTTTATCTTCATCCCCTCTATTGTAAGTTGGGATCATATGTAGGTGACGTTACACTTTCACTACTATTTGTTGAATGAAGATAAAAAGTATTCTGTTTAGGGGGAAGTATTTATGTCGGAAGAAAAAATTTATGATGTAGTCATTATTGGTGCAGGCCCTGCTGGGATGACTGCTGCTGTTTATACATCACGTGCTAATTTGTCAACGCTTATGATTGAACGAGGAATCCCAGGTGGACAAATGGCCAACACTGAAGAAGTAGAAAACTATCCTGGTTTCGATACTATTTTAGGGCCTGAGCTGTCTACCAAAATGTTTGACCATGCTAAAAAATTTGGTGCAGAATATGCCTATGGTGATGTCACAGAAATCATCGATGGGGAAGAATTTAAAACAATTAAATCAGGTACAAAAGAATATAAAACACGTGCCATTATTATTACAACTGGTGCAGAGTATAAAAAAATGGGTGTGCCTGGTGAAAAAGAACTTGGCGGCCGTGGTGTCAGCTACTGTGCAGTTTGTGATGGTGCGTTCTTTAAACAAAAAAATCTGGTAGTTGTTGGCGGCGGAGATTCAGCTGTAGAAGAGGGCGTATATTTAACACGCTTTGCTGATAAAGTAACAATTGTCCACCGTCGTGATAAATTACGTGCACAAAAAATCCTCCAAGATCGTGCCTTTGCCAATGACAAAATTGATTTCATTTGGAATGCTACAGTAAAAGAAATTAATGAAGCAAATGGTAAAGTGGGCAGTGTTACATTGCAATCAACTGTGGATGGAACTGAGTCAGAGTTTACAACAGATGGTGTGTTTGTGTATATCGGTATGCTACCTTTAACAAAGCCATTCGAATCTTTAGGTATTTTAAATGATGCTGGTTATATCCTGACAAATGATAATATGGAAACGACAATTCCAGGTATCTTTGCAGCGGGAGATGTACGTGAAAAATCACTTCGTCAAATTGTTACAGCGACTGGTGATGGCAGTATTGCTGCACAAGCTGTACAGCATTATGTAGAAGAACTATTAGAGAAAATTAATGCATAACATGGCTATTTTAAGGAAAAAAATACAATTTTAATGTGGTTTTAATATTGTTGTAACTTGAATGACATATAAAAGGTGTATGATTTAAATTGTAATTAGCAATCCCCCTTTTATTTTGTTTAGTAGGTTGTTTCCGCCTCAATTAGGTGGGAACAACCTACTTTTTTATTTGTATAGAGTATGAAAAGAGCATGCGCTTTTTTTCATTAATTTCTTAGTTAAAACTAAATTGTTAAATGTCTAGGTATGAGAGTTGTAAATGAGGACAAATCCTGCAGTGTCTTGCTATAATGGAGAGTAGAATGCAAAAGTGATTAGAGGTGTGCCGATGCAAAGAATTGCAAATTTAATTGCCGTAAAAGACGGTAAAGTATTATTACTTCAGAAACCAAGACGAGGTTGGTACGTTGCTCCAGGTGGAAAAATGGAAAGCGGTGAGTCCATCTTTGAGGCTGCTATTCGTGAATTTCAAGAAGAGACAAATGTTATACCTTTACATGTACACCTAAAGGGTGTTTATACGATGGTCATTAAAGAAAATAATGAAGTCGTAGATGAATGGATGCTTTATACATTCGTTGCTAGGGATGTAGAAGGTGTACCGTTTGTAGAAACTAGAGAAGGTAAACTTGCATGGCACCCAGTAGAGGATTTAGCACATTTGCCAATGGCTGAAGGAGATCGCACTAATTTACAATTTGCTGTTTCGCAATCTGGTATTCAGTATGGCACGTTTGACTATACAACGAATTTTGAATTACTTCATCAGAAAATACAAATATCAAAAGAACAATAAAGGAGTTGCATGACAGTGGTGGTTGAAGGCCAACAAAGAACACATGAATTGGTTATTATTACAGGAATGTCTGGAGCTGGGAAGACCGTAGCTATTCAAAGCTTTGAAGATTTAGGGTATTACTGTATTGATAATTTACCACCTGCGTTACTTACAACTTTTTTAACTCTGTTAAGAGATTCTGGAAAAAATAGTACACGTATTGCGGCAGTGATGGATATGCGGGGAGGCAACTTTTTTGATGCGCTTATTGGGGCGTTAGACCATATACTAAAAGAAGGCGACATTGTAGCACGTATTTTATTTTTAGATGCGGATGATGCCACATTAGTAAGACGCTATAAAGAAACAAGGAGGGCCCATCCATTGGCAGTAAGCGGCTTACCTTTAGATGGTATTAAGCAAGAGCGAGCGCTTTTATCGGAAGTAAAGGGTCGTGCTAATTTTGTTTATAACACATCCAACATGAAGCCTAAGCAATTGCGAGAAAAGATAGTCAAAGAATTTGCCAGTGAGGCAGATACTATTTTTACCGTCAACATCATGTCTTTTGGCTTCAAGCATGGTATGCCAATAGATGCAGACCTAGTGTTTGATGTTCGCTTCCTTAAAAATCCTTATTATGTGGAAGAACTACGTCCGAAGACGGGTCTTCAAACAGAAGTTTCCTCCTATGTTTTAGCCTTGGAAGATACGCAAATACTTATACAAAAACTAACAGATTTGTTCGACTTTATGATTCCTCTTTATCGCCAAGAAGGTAAATCACAACTTGTCATCGCTTTTGGCTGTACAGGTGGTCAGCATCGTTCAGTAACTTTAGCGGAGTTTTTTGGGGCTTATTTAGCCAGCAAAGAGAATACGGTTATTACGCATCGTGATATTAATCGTAGAAAGGAATGAGTGAATGGGGAAAAAGCAAACAAAGCTTGTGGTAATTGGTGGTGGAACAGGACTATCTACATTACTTCGTGGGCTCAAGCACCATCCATTTGATATTACTGCTATTGTGACGGTAGCGGATGATGGCGGCTCTTCAGGACGTTTACGAGATGATTATGATATCCCGCCACCAGGTGATGTTCGTAATGTCATTGCGGCATTATCAGATATTGAACCGCTAGTGGAGCAAATGTTTCAATACCGTTTTTCTGCATCAGAGGATTTACGTGGCCATTCCTTAGGGAACTTAATGTTAACAGCACTTACTGATATTACAGGTGATTTTAACCATGCTATAAGTGAGATGGGAAAGGTTTTAAAAGTACATGGCCGTGTAATACCAGCAGCCAATAAAAAAATCAACTTACATGCTGTCTTAGAGGATGGTTCAATCATTGAAGGTGAATCCAAAATCCCAACAGCGACAAAACGCATTGATCGCGTTTTTTTAGTACCCGAAAACGTGCAACCGTTACCAGAAGCTATTCGAGCAATTCAGCGTGCAGACTATATATTAATTGGTCCTGGAAGCTTATACACAAGTATCATTCCAAATCTACTTGTCAAAGAGATTGGGGAATCTGTTGTAAAAGCAAAAGGAAGGAAAATGTATGTATGTAATTTAATGACACAAAAAGGTGAAACCATTTCTTATACAGCAGGTGACCATGTATCTGCCATACATAAGCATGTTGGCGCTTCCTTTATTGATTCGATTTTAGTGAATGACGAAGAACTACCAAATCCTGTAAAAGAATTATATAAAGAGGAAAGAGCAGAGCCAGTGACATTTGATGTGGCAAAGCTTGAAAGTATGGGATTAGAGGTTATAAGGCGCGATATTGCTACAATTCGTCCAGATGGAACGGTTCGACATAATGCTACGAATGTTGCAGAGTGGTTGGTGGATTATGCCGGTATTTATGACCGCTAAGAGAACCAACCGGATAATAGAAACATAAAGTGTTTGTTGTATATGGTAAGATGAACATATACATAGAAATTATGATTGAAAGGGGGGCGTGATATGTCTTTTGCTTCAGAAACGAAAAAGGAATTAACCCAAATAGAAGCGGACAATCATTGTATGAAAGCAGAAGTTTCTGCCCTAATTCGTATGAATGGTTCATTATCCTTTGCGAATAAACAACTAAGCTTGGACGTGCAAACTGAAAACGCTGCAATTGCCAGAAGACTATATACGATTATGAAAAAGTTGTATCCATACAATGTAGAATTGCTAGTTCGTAAGAAAATGCGATTGAAAAAAAATAACGTATATATTTGCCGTGTAAGAGAAGGAGCACGCGAGCTGTTAATTGATTTAGAAATCATCTCAGACGACTTTCAATTTAATCATACGATCTCAAGAAAGCTCATTAAAAAAAATGGCCAAAAAAGAGCCTATTTAAGAGGCGCATTTTTAGCAGGAGGCTCTGTCAATAACCCAGAAACATCCGCCTACCATTTAGAAATTTATTCTTTATATAAAGAACATGGCGAGGCATTGATGGATTTAATGAATGAATTTGAACTCAATGCCAAAACAATCGAACGCAAAAAAGGCTTTGTTACTTATTTAAAGGAAGCAGAAAAAATTTCTGATTTTCTCAATATTGTGGGTGCCCATCAGGCAATGATGAAATTTGAGGATGTTCGGATATTACGAGACATGCGCAATAGTGTCAATCGTATTGTGAACTGTGAAACGGCCAATCTAAATAAAACAATTGGAGCAGCATTACGACAGGTAGAGAATATTCGATTTATTGAAAATTCAATTGGTCTTGATCAACTACCCGAAAAGCTTCGTGAAATTGCACGATTACGAGTAGAGTATCAAGATGTTACGTTAAAAGAGCTTGGCGAAATGGTATCCAGTGGCACTGTCAGCAAATCAGGTGTCAACCATCGTTTAAGAAAAATCGATGAAATAGCAGATGCATTAAGACGCGGTGAAAAAATAGGTGGTTAAGTTTTCATACTTTTCAGGTATGAATGTCATGCGTAATCGCTTATTGTTCTTTTGCTAGTAAGTAAGGTAAGATAAAACTAATAGATGAACGGTAGTGAAGGGGAGTTTTGAGAATGATCGAGAGAAGAGTCCAGGTTAAATTAAAATTAGGACTACAAGCAAGACAAGCGGCACTATTTGTGCAGGAAGCAAATCGTTTCAGTGCGGATATCTTTCTAGAAAAAGATGAAAAAAAAGTTAATGCCAAGTCGATAATGGGTGTCATGAGCTTAGCAGTTGCTAAAGGTACGGAGGTAACTTTAAGTAGTGAAGGCAATGATGCTGAGCAAGCGGTTACAGCATTAGCAACAATTATTGAAAATGAAGATTAACTAACAAGTAAAAAAGCCTCACAGAGGAAATTCTGTGAGGTTTTTTATTACTATTTATTATCAGTACTACGGTGCATAATGTGATCAATTAAACCATACTCTTTTGCACGTTCAGCTGTCATGAAGTTATCACGATCTGTGTCTCTTGCAATAACTTCAAGTGGTTGACCAGTACGTTCAGATAAAATGCCGTTTAATTTTTCACGTAAGAATAAAATACGTTTAGCAGCAATTTCAATTTCTGTCGCCTGGCCTTGTGCCCCACCTAGTGGTTGGTGAATCATTACTTCGGCATTTGGTAATGCAAAGCGTTTACCAGGTTCACCCGCAGCAAGTAGGAATGCACCCATTGATGCAGCCATACCGATACAAATCGTTTGAACTTTTGGCTTAATAATTTGCATTGTGTCATAAATGGCCATACCAGCCGTAATTGATCCACCTGGTGAATTAATGTAAAGAGAAATGTCTTTGTCTGGATCTTCTGCTTGTAGGAAAAGTAATTGTGCGACAATTGAATTAGCCACATTGTCGTCAATAGCACTTCCTAAAAGGATAATGCGGTCTTTAAGTAGACGTGAGTAAATGTCATATGCACGTTCACCACGGCTTGTTTGTTCAATAACTGTAGGAATTAAATTCATGTTAAATCCTCCTTCAAAAAACTAAATTCGATTACCTTTGCTGAAATCTCATTGTTATTTCAGCTGTAACCTTATCATACACATTATAGTCAGGGAAGGTCAAATATTAACCCTGCTAAAGTGAAATTAATTAAATAAAAAAAAATAAATTCTTTTTGTATTATATGGTTGAAATATATGTGATACGTTTGTATAATAGGTAAGGTTATAAGATTGAAAGTACAGAACACTATTTTGCAGGTATGCTCCAAAATGAGGATTATCTACATCATGCTTTTCGTAAGCCTAGGGTGAGTACTTTTTTTTTGTTTTTTTTGCCCTCGTGGTGTAATGGATAACACGTAAGATTCCGGTTCTTGCACTGGGGGTTCGATTCCCTCCGAGGGCGCCATTTTACTGAATATAGATATACTGTAATAGCTCAATCTCCTAATAAGTAGTTTAGCAGCCTGCTTAGTGGAGATAGAGAGGAAAAGTAATGGGAATACTGTCCTAGTTGGCATTATTCCCCTATTTATGCCTTTCAAACCTTCAAAAAAGCAACAACTCCAAATTATTTTTTAGTGAACATACTGACCGTGAAGGCTAGTAATAGCCGAAAAAAAGAATCCTTTCTGAGGGGATTCTTTTTTTTTTGTTTAAATTTATCGAAATTTAGCATTTTTTCAATTGTATATATATTAATTTTAGGTTCATATTCTTGTTATTAATGCATTTTTTTTCTATTTAAATGATTTCTTTATTAATGAATATGAAAAAATATTTAGTTTTATGCGAAAAGTTGTTGTACAAATACTATAATATTAATATAATTGACCTAATAGTCTAATATTTCCGAATTGCGAAAAATAATACGCAGAATGGAAAATTATCGAAATAGGGGGAAATGCAATGAAAAAAACAGCTTGGATGTTACTTATGATACTAGCAGCGCTAACTTTAGCACTTGCAGGATGTGGGACAAAGGATACTGCCTCTTCGGGTAGTACACCTTCAGAAGGTGGAGATGGCAAGAAAGTTTATAAAGTAGGTACAGAAGCGACTTTTGCACCGTTTGAATCTGTTGACGATAAAGGGAAAATTGTGGGGATTGATGTCGATATTTTAAAAGCAATTGCTGATGAAATGGATTTCGAAGTAGAGTGGAATAATATTGGTTGGGAACCCGTTTTCCAAACAATTAAAAATGGTGAAACACATATTGGTGCTTCAGGGATTACCATTACAGATGAGCGCAAAGAATCATTTGATTTTACTGAGCCATACTATGAGTCTCAATTATTAATTGTTGTGAAAGAAGATTCAAAGATTAAATCATTAGATGAATTAAAAGATAAAAAGGTGTCCGTACAAATTAATGCTACTGGTCATATGGCAGCTAAAAAGCTACAGGGTGAAGCAAGTACAAATATCATGGCTTTTGAAAGTCAGCCAATCGCAATTCAAGAGATGTTAAATGGTAATGTTGACGCAGCTATTGGAGACAATGCAGTAGTATACGAATATATTAAAGCGCATCCAGATCAAAAAATTAAAGTTATTCAAGATGATGCATTCGAAAAAGAATACTATGGCTTTATGGTTCAAAAGGGGAATAAAGAGCTATTAGATAAATTAAATGAAGGTTTGAAAAAGATTAAAGAAAACGGCAAATTAAAAGAAATTACAGGTACTGATTTCGAATAACAAACTGGTAATGCCACTCGCAAAGCAGTATGCTAGCGACTCATTTAATGGATGTAACTTTAAAGGGGAAATGGGGTTTTCGGATGGACATCTTTGACCTACGCTGGGACATTGTCTGGAACTACCGAGATATGTTTATACGAGGTATTGGCGTAACACTTATTTTGACACTTAGCGGTTATTTTGGCGGTATTCTTTTAGGCCTATTTTTAGGACTAGGGAAATTATCAAGTAAAAAATGGATATACTGGCCATCAAAATTATATATTGATTTATTCCGTGGAACACCAATGCTTGTTCAAATTTTATTAATACACTTAGCTGTTATTCCAACCATTTTTGGTCATTCTTTAGGATATATGGTCTCAGGGATTACCGCGCTTATTTTAAACTGTGCTGCTTACAATGCTGAAATTTTTCGTGCAGGTATTCAAAGTATTGCAAAGGGGCAAATGGAGGCCGCTCGTTCTCTAGGTCTTACACATAACCAGGCGATGCGTAAGGTTATTTTACCGCAGGCATTTAGACGAATGATCCCGCCATTAGGGAATGAATTCATAGCACTATTAAAGGATTCCTCTCTAGTAACAGTCATTGCTGCACCTGATATTCTATATGCTAGTAAAGTTGTAGCAGGTGCAAGCTTCCGTTTCTGGGAACCGTACATGGTTGCTGCATTACTATATTTAATATTAACTTATGGTGTAACGAAGATTGTTGCATTTATTGAGAAACGATTTAGCAATAGTTATGTCCCTCGTAAGGCAGAAGGGCGGGAAGCAAGATGATAAAAATTGAAAACCTACACAAGTATTTTGGTAAGCTAGAGGTATTAAAAGGGATCGATTATGAAATCCAAGAAAAACAGGTTGTTTGTGTCATTGGACCTTCTGGTTCAGGAAAAAGTACTTTTTTACGTTGCATTAATATGCTAGAAGAAGTAACAGATGGTGCCATTTATATTGAAGATGTGAAGATCAATGATCCTAAAACGAACATTAATGCGATTCGAGCTGAGGTTGGAATGGTATTTCAACAATTTAACCTATTCCCTCATATGAACGTTATCGATAATGTCACGATGGCGCCAATGCAAATTCGTAAAATGAGTCGTTCTGAAGCTGAAGCGCTTGGCCATGAGCTGTTAAATAAGGTAGGTCTCGACAGTAAAGCCTATAATTATCCTGAACAGCTATCAGGTGGACAACAACAACGTGTAGCCATTGCACGTGCGTTAGCGATGAAACCAAAGGCCATTTTATTTGATGAGCCTACTTCAGCACTTGATCCTGAAATGGTAAAAGAGGTATTAGATGTTATGAAAAATCTAGCTGCTGAAGGAATGACGATGGTTGTAGTCACACATGAAATGGGTTTTGCTCGTGAAGTGGGTGATCGTGTAGTCTTTATGGATGGTGGCTATATAGTAGAAGAGGGGTTGCCAGAGGAACTATTCGGAAATCCACAAAGTGAGCGTACTAAAGCATTTTTAGGAAAAGTACTATAATTAGTAAAGGCAGTCCGTGGTGAGAATTTCTCACTATAGACTGCCTTTTGATTTTTAATGAAGGGGATTAGAGGTTGTATCGAATGCATTAAGCATCGTTTGCATATCCTGTTGTGAGTATTGAGGCACTTGATAGTAGCCATGTTTATTTTGGTAAATAGATAATTCGTAGGCCATTTCAATGCAGTTGGGAATACTATCAGCAACAACACGGCGAACTACAGGGTTTGTCGTTTCTGTTGCGGCAGCCGTCATACACTTTGCTACACCCTTCTGAGCGCCTAGTAAGAAACCTGAAATGGCTTCATCATTAATTTCATTAGCATTTTGCATCGGTTTTTTTGGTTGCCCTGGAGTTAAACCGTATTTAAAATCATTTCCTGTTTCCATTTGGTAACGCCCCGTAGGAACAGATGGATCATGACCTGTTTTAAAGGACTCAACAATTGTATTATACATGCCCAATGAAAAATTATATTGACGATCCAAAATGCTGAGTAGTTCTTGATCCTTTACTTGTGGACGTAAAATGATAGCTTGGTTCATACCTGCTATAATTTCACCAATTGCTTCATGCATGTCCATCATTTCGTGGCCACCATGATTTAGGCTATGTTGTTGATTTAAATTTGTTTGATTGGATGATTCATTGTAAAACGATTGTGACAAAATAAACGCCTCCTCAATTAATTTTTGTTGCAGTATTTAGTATGTCAAGCCAAATGAATTTCATACGGTATAAATGCAAAGACAAAAATGTAGACTAACACTAACAAAAGGAAATGCAAGCCAAGGAGGTTTTTGAACATGAAGAAATGGTTTGGACCAATTGGGATGATTGTCCTCATGCTTATTGTGTTTGCCTTAGTGCTGATTCCAAAATATAACAGTTTAGTCGCAGCTGAGGAAAATGTAGACTCCAAATGGGCACAGGTTGAAAACCAACTCCAACGCCGCTATGATTTAATTCCCAATTTGGTTGAATCTGTGAAAGGGTATACGAATCACGAGCAGCAGGTCATTGCCGATATTACCAACGCACGAGCTCAAATGGGCAATGCTAATTCTCCTGCGCAGCAAGCTGTTGCGAATGATACCTTAACTGGTGCACTAAGTCGTTTACTGGTAGTTGTGGAGAACTATCCTAACTTAAAAGCAGATGCAAATTTTCGGCAGTTAATGGATGAGCTTGCAGGCACAGAGAATCGCTTGGCAGTAGCACGTGAGGATTACAATAATGAAGTACAACAATTTAATAAACATGTTAAACGATTTCCTGGAAATTTAATGGCAGGGATGTTTGGTTTTGAACAAAAAGAATACTTTAAAGCTACTGCGGGTGCCGAACAAGCGCCAGCTATTGATTTTAGTCAATCGGGTACACAGTGATGAAACGTTGTATACTACAGCTGATTATCATTTGTTCTGTGCTTCTTTTTTGCAGGGATATAACGGAAGCGGCAATGCCGTCGCCAATGAAAAATACGTATATTCATGATTTTGCTAATGTCTTATCTTTAGATGTAAAACAGAAATTAAACCATTATTCAGAGCAGTTGGATAAAGGAACGGGTGCTGAAATTATGGTTGTAACCGTTGATAGCCTTCATGGGCAGGAGGCGAAGATGTATGCGACAAAGCTGATACGCTCTTGGGGCATTGGGGACAAAGAGAAAAATAATGGTGCCCTGATTCTCGCTACATTTGGACAGGGTAAAGGACAAAATGATGTGGTAATAGCTGTTGGTCAAGGCTTGGAGGGAGCATTACCAGACGGTAAATTAGGGCGTATTTTAGATAATGCTTTTTACCCTCTCGCAAGTGAAGGTGATAATGATCAAGCCTTTCTAGCTACATATGCTGAGGTATTTCGTGCTGTAGCAGAAGAGTATAACTGGAATGGTGAATTACCAGCTGGCGCAAATGCAGATGAAGAAATACCCATTTGGCTCATGATTGTCATCATTATAGCGGTCATCATTTTTTCCTCATTCTTTTCGAAAGGTGGAGGTGGACCACGTGGGAGAGGCTATGGTGGTTACCCTGGCAGCTTTGGTGGGAGACGCTCAGGTGGTGGCAGTTTTGGAGGGTTTGGTGGCGGTTCTTCAGCAGGAGGCGGGGCAAGCCGAAAATTTTAATATACGTCACAACAGCGGGCTAATGGTTTAGTTCGCTTTAAATATGAAAATATTGACAAAAATACATAAAATGGTATAATTCATAATATATCGACTATCGATATAACGTAAACTGATATAGGGAGGAATCATTTTGAAAAAAAGATTTTTAACTGCATCATTAGCAATTATTTTAACAACTGCTACGGTTATTCCTGCAACATTGCAAGAAGTACGTGCTGCCAATGAAACAAATATCGTATTAGCACAAGAGCAACAACTTTCAGCGCAGGAATTTCTAGATTTAGCAGTAACAGCTTTAACATTCCAGCATGGCTCCGATTCAATGCGACAACAAATCAAGGATCAATGGGTAAAGGCTGGAGAGATTACAGACTTAAGCGCCACTATTAAACGTGATCAAGCAGCTCGGATTTTAGTTAGAGCTGCCAATAAAGAAGGAAAAGAAAAGACACTAGCGGAGTATTTAAAGAAAGCGAATAAGCTTGGTTTCTTTAAGGGAATATCATCAAGCACAGATTTTATTTCGAAACAAGAGGCTAGTAAACTTCTTAACAATGTTAAAAAGATAAAAAATGGTTCCAGTAATAAAGGAGTAAAAGAAATTTCCGTGGAGGATTTTGTGAAAAACCCAGGGAACTTTGGCTACGAACTTTCTCCTGATGGGAACTACATTACATTTGCCTCTGCATGGGAGAATCGCTCGAATGTATTTGTGAAAAAAATGAATGATAATAGTGAGCCAGTTCGTGTATCAAGCTCAAAAGATCGGAATATTGCAGGGTTTTTTTGGAAGGACGATTCTTTACTTTATTTGAAAGATAAAGGTGGAGATGAGAACTTCCATATTTACTCTACAACATTTAACGGTTCTGTGGAAAAAGATTTAACGCCATACCCTAATGTGACAGTAGGGATATTGGATAGCCTACAGGGTGTAAAAGACGAAATTCTGATCATGATGAACAAAGAGGATGCAACCGTTTTTGATGTGTACAAGCTAAATGTAAAGACGGGTAAAACAACTCACGTTGCCAAAAATCCTGGCAATATTACGAACTGGTTAGCAGATCGTAACGGCAATGTACGTGTAGCTGTAGCTACTGATGGAGTGAAAGGTGCTATCCTATATAGAGATTCAGAAAAGGATGAATTCAGACCATTTATTAAAATGGGGGCTGGGGATGAAGTAATGCCACTAGCCTTCTCGAAGGACAATAAGTTTATTTATGCAACATCCAATAAAGGTCGAGATAAAGTAGAAGTAGTGAAGTATGACCTACAAGGTAAAGAAGAAGTAATAATGTCCAATGATGAAGTTGATGTTTCAGGTGTATTATATAATGCTGAAAAAGATAAATTATTGTTTGGTGCGTATGCTACGGATAAAATCCATTATCAATTCTTTGATAAGGACTTTGAAAAGTTATTCCGTAAAATTCAAAACAAGCTTGGTGTTCATGAAAGCGAATTGGGTATAAATGATTACAATAAAGAGATGACAAAATTTATTGTGAGTGTTTCGAGTGACACAATCTATGGGAAATATTATTATTACGATTCGACAACAGATGAATTAAAAGAATTAGCGACATTGAGCCCTTGGTTAAAATCTGCAGATCTTGCAGAAATGCACCCTATTTCTTATAAGAGCCGTGATGGATTAACGATAAACGGCTATTTAACTTTGCCGAAAAATAAAAAGGCCGAAAATCTTCCTCTAATCGTAAACCCGCATGGTGGACCATGGGCGCGTGATATGTGGGGCTTCAATCCAGAAGTACAGCTATTAGCAAATCGTGGCTATGCAGTGTTACAAGTAAACTTCCGTTCCTCCACTGGCTATGGGAAGGAATTCCTTCAAGCCGGTAATAAGCAATGGGGCTTGAAAATTCAAGATGATATAACGGATGGCGTTCAATGGGCAATTGATCAAGGTATCGCTGATTCTAAACGTATTGGTATTTACGGTGCTTCCTTTGGTGGTTATGCTACGTTAGCTGGTATTACGTTTACACCAGATTTATATGCAGCAGCAGTTGATTATGTAGGTGTATCTAACATTTTCACACTCTTAGACACAATTCCACCGTACTGGGAAACGATGCGGGACTTGTTTTATGAGCGAGTAGGTCATCCAGAGAAAGATAAAGAATTACTAACAGCAGTTTCTCCGGTATTCCATGTTGATAAAATTAAAACACCTTTATTTGTTGCACAAGGTGCAAATGATCCACGTGTCAACAAAGCAGAATCCGACCAAATCGTAGAAGCTTTACGTGCTAGAGGTGTAGATGTAGAGTATATGCTTAAGGATAATGAGGGCCATGGCTTCGCGAACGAAGAAAATAGAATCGAATTTTATAATGCCATGGTGAAGTTCCTTGATCATCATTTAAAATAACATAATAGCAAAAAGGCATTGATGTGATTGTTATTCGCACTCAATGCCTTTAATTTTTATAATAAAGTTTTGAATGAATCCATGATATGATTTACAATCGTTGTGGCTATCAATGCCGTTGCCAGTTTCAGCGTTAAAGCTCAACCATGAAGAAAACGAAAGCAAAAATCTTCGTTTATAATAGAGACAGGAGGTGACATCCATGATTGTTCAATTTTTTAGTCGAGCTAATTGTCCATTATGTGTAGAGGGCCTACATACTTTAAAGCTTGTACAAGAAGATGTAGCGTTCGATATTGAAATAGTAAATATTGAAGAGGATGATCACATACACGAAAAATATATGTTCATGATACCTGTAGTAGAAAAAGATGGGACCGTCATTCAATATGGTAATCTGGACTATGCCACATTAATGGAGCATCTGGGTAGTTAAATTGCATGCCTTTAAAAAGATAGTAACGGCGAAAATTGCTTTATTATTAGTTGTCATTCATACAATTCACAAATTGTTCAATGAAAGCGGTTTGAATTTGAACAGTTTGTGAAGACCTTCACATTAGTCTTTTCTTTTATAAAAATCGGAGTAGAATAGGTATCAAGTAAGACATTGTTATAAAACAGATAATGAAAAGTATCACAATTTTTAGTGGTTGTTATATTACAAAAGCGATGTGAAGGGAGATTTTACAATGTGGGTTATTACAGTATTTGAAAAAAAAGACGTTCGTATTTTTGAATTTACAAATAAAAATGAGGCAACAAAAGCTTTAGAAGGATTCAAGAAAAACGCAATTTTATCTTTCACAAAATAAGCAAACCAAAGTCTCGTAGCTTTTTACAAAGCTGCGGGGCTTTTTTAAATCCAAAACTATACAATTACTTGCACTTTCCAACTATGCGTATTATAATAAAATCATAAGTGGGACACAAAATAATATAGTGGGACTGAAAATATCCCACATCTATTAACAAGGGAGTAGATAAATATGTTCACTATTCCAGAGGCGCAACAAAGGCTACTTCCTGAAATGTATCCGCTTCTGCAATCTAGATATCGTATTTTGCAAGCCGTTCAACTCATGCAACCTATCGGGCGTCGAACACTCGCAGATTCATTGAAAATGACAGAAAGAGAAATACGCAAAGAAACTGACATTTTACGTGAACAAGGGTTATTAGATTCGCAAAAGTCGGGTATGGTATGTACAGATGATGGCGAAGAAGTCATTGAAAAACTAAGAGCCATCGTTTATGAATGGTCTGGTCTAACCCAGCTTGCGAAATTACTTGAAAAACATTTTGGCATACAACATGTTGTTGTTGTCCCAGGTGATTATAGTGAAGACAATACAGTCCTAACCTTGCTTGGCAAGGAAGCTGCATTGCAATTTATGTCTACTGCTTTTGATGAACAAGTTGTAGCGGTTACTGGTGGAAAATCAGTTGCCTCCCTAGCTCAATTTTTACATCCGTTAGATGGACAAAAAGATATTACCTTTGTTGCTGCACGTGGAGGAATTGGTCATGAAATGCAAATGCAAGCCAATACGCTTGTTGCAACATTTGCCATGCAGATGGAGGAACAATATCGTACATTATTTTTGCCTGAGCATTTAAGTGAGCAAGCATACAAAGCTATGTTAACTGAACCTATGGTAACTGAGATGATGGCGTTTTATGATCGAGCAGATTGTGTAATCCATGGCATTGGATCGGCAGAGGAAATGGCGATTCGACGTAATTCATCCTCCGAGGATTTGCGAATTCTTGAGGAGAAGGGTGCGGTAAGTGAGGCATTTGGCTATTACTTTAATGCCGAAGGTGAAATCGTACATCGTATCCGCACGATTGGCATTCAGCTTGAACAGGTTAAAAATAGCCAGCAAGTTATTGCCGTGGCAGCTGGAAAACAAAAGGTCAATGCGATGCTTTCTTATTTTAAAGTAGCGCCAAAGCAAACTATTTTTATTACAGATGAAGCAGCTGCAAAAGCAATTGCTGCTAGTTTACCTTCTGACAACAGCCATTTTGAATGATGGGTGTGAGCATTACTATGTCACTCTATCTCAAAAAGTGTTGAAGCACTTTTTGAATGAGCATAAAAGCAATTCAATGTCTCTATTTCAAAAAGAGACAAACATTACACATTATTGGAGGAATTAACAATGGCATTAAAATTAGCGATTAATGGATTTGGACGTATTGGACGTTTAGTATTTCGTGAGGCAATGAAGCAAAGTGAATTTGAAGTAGTGGCTGTAAACGACTTAACAGACGCAGGTCAGCTTGCACACTTATTGAAATATGATTCAGTCCACGGTATCTATGATGCTGAAGTCAATGCAGATGAAGATTCTTTCGTTGTGAATGGACAACGTATAAAAGTATATGCTGAAAAAGATCCTTCACAATTACCATGGGGTGAATTAGGAGTAGACGTAGTTCTTGAATGTACTGGTCATTTCCGTTCATTGGAGGAAGTGGGTAAGCATATTGAAGCAGGAGCTAAAAAAGCAATTCTTTCTGCACCAGCAAAAGGAGCAATGCCTACATTTGTTATGGGTGTCAACCATACAGACTATAACCCAGCAACTGATGATGTTATTTCAAATGCTTCATGTACAACAAACTGTCTTGCGCCTGTTGCGAAAGTACTGGATGAGAAATTTGGTATTGAACGCGGGATGATGACAACCATTCACTCTTATACAAACGATCAACGAATCTTAGACTTCCCACACTCTGACCCACGTCGTGCACGTGCAGGAGCAGTATCTATGATTCCAACAACAACTGGAGCAGCGGTAGCCGTTTCTAAAGTATTACCACAATTAAAAGGTAAATTAGATGGCTTCTCTATGCGAGTACCAACACCTAACGTATCATGTGTTGACTTAGTTGTAGAATTAAAAGCAGATGTAACGAAAGAAGCCATTAATGCGGTATTAAAAGAAGCTTCTGAAAATGAATTAAAAGGCATTTTAGACTACAATGAACTACCATTAGTCTCTATTGATTATAACGGTAACCACCATTCTTCTACTGTTGATGGTCTTTCAACAATGGTATTAGAAAACAAAATGGTGAAGGTTCTAGCTTGGTACGATAACGAAATTGGTTACTCTACTCGCTTAATGGACTTAGCTTTATACATTGCTGAACAAGGGTTAAACAATAAATAAGTATCATATTTCGACATTTTGAGTAAAAAGTGTGACATAATACTGCTTTTTATGTACAAAAAGTATAGCCTTTATAATATCGAATAGATATAATATACAAGGGTATTGGGAGTAAGGGATAACCCTTACTCCTTTTTTGCTAAATTCAGCAGGAAACGCCCACCTCAATAGGTGAGGGTGATGAGCTGAATACACAAATGGCTCTCTTTCATTCAGTGCGTATCCAACCACTGACCGAATCAAGATGAAAACCCCAGCGGATATACAGATTTTGAAAAGGAGCTTAACAGTAAGCTCGAATAAATCTAGACGCTATGACACTGAGGCGTAATTGATACATGGTGATTGCAAGACATAGAAGGTAACTTTTGCTACTATAAAAACAAGTATTAGGGTTCATTATCCAAAGTTGGAGAATTATAATCACACTAGATAGTGACCCCGAAAAAGTACCAAAATGACTTTTCAATTTAGGAAGCATGGTGTGGAGCCAAGATGGGTAAAACACAAGGGTGTAAGACTAAAACAACTTTGAAGGGGGTTTCTTCATGTTAAATAAGAAGACAATGAAAGATATTGATGTAAAGGGTAAACGCGTTTTTGTACGTGTTGATTTTAATGTTCCAATGGCGGATGGTGTTATTACAGATGAAACACGTATTCGAGCAGCTATTCCAACAGTTGAATATTTAGTAGAGCAAGGTGCAAAAGTCATTTTAGCTTCTCATTTAGGCCGTCCAAAAGGTGAAGTAAAAGAGGACATGCGCCTAACAGCAGTTGGCATTCGCTTAGCGGAATTAATGAGCAAACCGGTGACGAAGCTAGATGAATCCATTGGACAAGCAGTTGAAAAAGCTGTTGCGAACATGCAAGATGGAGACATTTTACTACTTGAAAACGTTCGTTTCCATGCGGGTGAAGAAAAAAATGATCCAGCGTTAGCGCAGCAGTTTGCACAGCTAGCTGACATCTATGTCAATGATGCTTTCGGTGCAGCTCACCGTGCTCATGCTTCTACAGAAGGAATCGCCAAGCATATTCCTGCGGTATCAGGTTTCCTCATGCAAACGGAATTAGATGTACTAGGTAAAGCGCTGTCGAATCCTGAACATCCGTTTACAGCAATTATCGGTGGAGCCAAAGTTAAAGATAAAATCGGTGTGATTGAAAGTTTATTAGAAAAAGTAGACCACTTAATTATTGGTGGGGGATTATCATTCACGTTCATTAAGGCACAAGGCTACGATATTGGGAAATCTTTATTAGAAGAAGATAAAATCGAGCTAGCAAAATCATTTATTGAAAAGGCGAAAGCAAAAGGCGTGCAATTACATATGCCAATTGATGCGGTAGTGGCTAATGAATTTTCACAAGATGCGGAAACAAAGGTTGTGGATGTAGACGCTATACCAGCTGATTGGATGGGGCTAGATATTGGGCCTAAAACAGCTGCTCACTATGCAGAGGTCATTAACAATTCTAAATTAATCATTTGGAACGGACCGATGGGTGTTTTTGAAATGGATAAATTTGCGAATGGGACTAAAACAGTGGCTGATGCTATGGCAACTACATCCGGTTATACAGTAATCGGTGGCGGTGACTCTGCAGCGGCAGTTGAAAAGTTTAAAGTAGCTGATAAAATGGATCACATTTCTACAGGTGGCGGTGCATCACTAGAGCTAATGGAAGGTAAAGAGCTTCCAGGGATTGTTGCACTAAACGATAAATAAGCCAAATAAAAAATCGGAGGCAAGACGATGCGTAAACCAATTATTGCAGGTAACTGGAAAATGTTTAAAACATTTGAAGAAGCTATACAATTTGTAGATGCCGTACAGGATAAACTTCCTTCTAATGAGAAAGTAGACGCCGTAATTTGTGCACCAGCACTTTACCTGCCTACACTGGTGCAAGTTGCTAGTGAATCAGAGCTAGCTATTGGTGCTCAAACGATGCACTATGAGAATGAAGGTGCCTTTACTGGTGAAATTAGTCCTGCACAGCTAGCAAGTGTGGATGTGGATTATGTTATATTAGGTCACTCAGAACGTCGCGAATATTACAATGAAACTGATGAGGCTATTAATAAAAAAGTAGCAGCAGCACTTGCACATAATATTGTACCGATTATTTGCTGTGGTGAAACGCTAGAGGAACGAGAAGCGGGAACGACAGAGCAAAAGGTTGCGGGCCAAATAAAAGCCGCACTTGCTGGATTTGAAGCGCAGCAAGTAGAGCATATGGTCATTGCCTATGAACCAATTTGGGCAATCGGTACAGGTAAAACGGCTACAGCAGATGATGCCAATCAAGTTTGCGGAGCGATTCGTTCGGTCGTTGAGGAATTATTTGATGCTGCAACGGCCAATGCAGTTCGCATCCAATACGGTGGCAGCGTTAAACCAGACAACGTTCATGAGCTTTTATCAAAAGAGCATATAGATGGAGCCTTAGTTGGTGGAGCAAGCTTACAACCAGAATCTTATTTAACATTATTGGAGGCGGCAGCAAATGCCTAAAAAGCCAGTAGCTTTAATTATTTTAGATGGCTTTGCATTTCGTGATGAAACATTCGGAAATGCAGTAGCACAGGCTAAAAAGCCAAATTTTGATCGATATTGGAGCCAATTCCCACACGCTACATTAACAGCATCTGGAGAAGCCGTTGGGCTACCAGAAGGACAAATGGGTAATTCCGAGGTGGGTCACTTAAACATTGGTGCTGGTCGTATTGTTTATCAAAGCTTAACACGCTTAAATAAATCGATACGTGAAGGTGACTTCTTTACAAATCAAGCATTTTTAGATGCGGTGGCACATGTGAAAGCTCATAATTCTAAACTGCATATTATGGGGCTGTTATCAGATGGTGGTGTTCATAGTCATTATGAGCACATGTTTGCTCTATTAAAGCTTGCAAAGCAGCAAAATGTAACTGACGTTTTCGTTCATGGCTTCTTAGATGGTCGAGATGTTGGACCTACAACAGCTTTAGACTATATTGAAGAAACAGAAAAACAAATGTCTGAAATTGGAATAGGTCAATTCGCATCTATTCATGGTCGTTACTATGCAATGGACCGTGATAAGCGATGGGATCGTGTCGCTCTTACGTATAATGTACTGGTAGATGGCGTAGGTCAAACAGCCGAAAGTGCAAAAAGCGGTGTAGCAGCATCCTATGAGCGTGAAGTGACAGATGAATTTGTCATTCCATTCAGCATTCAAGAGCATGGAGAGCCGGTGGCAACGATTGGTGATAACGATGCGGTCATTTTCTTTAACTTCCGTCCTGACCGAGCTATCCAATTATCAAAAGTATTCACAAATGAAGACTTTGATGGTTTTGCCATATCTGTCAAGCATCCAAAAAACTTAAAATTTGTGTCCTTTACTCATTATAGTGATGAAGTCAATGCACAGATTGCTTATGAAAATGACAACTTGAAAAATACGATCGGTGAAGTGTTAGCGATGAATGGTAAAACACAACTCCGCATTGCCGAAACCGAAAAATACCCACATGTCACTTTCTTTATGAGTGGTGGACGTGAGGAAAAATTCTTAGGTGAAGAACGTATTCTAATCGCATCTCCAAAGGTTGCCACATACGATTTAAAACCTGAAATGTCTGCTTATGAGGTGACAGAAGCCTTACTTGCAGAAATTGAGGCTGAAAAATTTGATGGTATTATTCTTAACTTTGCCAACCCTGATATGGTAGGTCATAGTGGAATGCTTGAACCAACAATTAAAGCCATTGAAGCAGTAGATGAATGCTTAGGGAAAGTAGTAGATGCACTCCTTGCAAAAGGTGGAGCAGCTATTATTACAGCTGACCATGGTAACTCTGATGAAGTGGTAACACTAGCAGGGCAGCCTATGACAGCTCATACAACAAATCCTGTTCCAGTGATTGTGACAAAACCAAATGTTGTTTTACGAAATGGTGGTATTTTAGCCGATTTGGCACCAACCATGTTAGAATTATTACAGGTGTCACAACCTACTGAAATGACAGGTCAATCATTAATTGAAAAAGAGGAGAATTAATTATGCCATTTATTACACAAGTTTATGCTCGCGAAGTTTTAGATTCACGTGGGAACCCAACAGTAGAGGTTGAAGTATTTACAGAGTCAGGCGCTTTCGGACGCTCAATCGTACCATCAGGTGCATCAACAGGTGAATACGAAGCTGTAGAATTACGCGATGGTGACAAATCTCGTTACCTAGGCAAAGGTGTATTAAAAGCAGTTGAAAATGTTAACACAATTATTGCGCAAGAATTAGAAGGTAACTATTCAGTTCTTGACCAAGTTGTTATTGACAAAGCTTTAATAGAGCTAGATGGCACAGAAAATAAAGGTAAGCTAGGTGCTAATGCAATTCTAGGTGTATCCATGGCAGTTGCCCATGCTGCGGCAGATTATTTAGATGTACCTCTTTATCAATATCTTGGTGGATTTAATTCTAAACAATTACCAGTACCAATGATGAACATTTTAAATGGTGGAGCACACGCAGATAACAATGTTGATATTCAAGAATTCATGGTTATGCCTGTTGGTGCAGAATCTTTCCGCCATGCACTACGTATTGGTGCTGAAATTTTCCACAACTTAAAGGCAGTCCTTAAAGATAAAGGCTATAACACAGCAGTAGGTGACGAAGGTGGTTTCGCACCAAACCTTGGTTCTAATGAAGAAGCGATTACAGTTATTTTAGAAGCTATTGAAAAAGCAGGCTACAAACCAGGTGAAGAAGTGAAGCTTGCAATGGATGTAGCTTCATCAGAGCTTTTCAATAAAGAAGATGGTAAATATCACTTAGATGGTGAAGGTGTTGTCAAAACTTCAGAAGAGATGGTTGATTGGTACGAAGAGTTAACAAACAAATACCCAATCATTTCAATTGAAGACGGCTTAGATGAAAATGACTGGGCTGGACACAAGCTATTAACTGAACGTATTGGTAGTCGTGTTCAATTAGTAGGGGATGACCTATTTGTTACAAATACAAAAAAATTAGCTGCAGGCATTGAGCAAGGTGTAGGAAATTCAATCCTTATCAAAGTGAACCAAATCGGTACATTAACAGAAACATTTGAAGCGATCGAAATGGCGAAACGTGCAGGCTACACAGCAGTTATCTCCCACCGCTCTGGTGAATCAGAGGATGCAACAATTGCTGATATCGCTGTAGCAACAAATGCAGGTCAAATTAAAACGGGTGCTCCATCTCGTACAGACCGCGTAGCTAAATACAACCAACTTCTTCGCATCGAAGATCAGCTTGGTTCAACTGCTGAATATCTTGGTTTAAAATCATTCTATAACTTAAAATAAGCATTTGTTTTAAGTTATACACAGCCTTTTTATACATTTTGAACTTTGTACATTTAGGTGAAACAACTGTATGGCTACAACCTCTGATTTATAAGTGTGATAAACACTTATAGATTGGAGGTTTTTTTAGTTGCTTAACAAAGATTTACTAAAAGAATTTACATTTGAATTACAGCTTTAAAATGAAGCAATCAGAACAACATATTTGAACGAGTTTCAGGAGGTGAAGACATTTCTAAAAAATATATCACTTGGTAAAAACCATTAACACTATAATTCAATTGTTGAGGTCGTTTTCCACGTATTTGGTGGCAGAAGAATATGTCACATTAATAGAAGTATACGATTTTAACACATAGTTAACCGCGGAAGTCATGAATTTAGAAGTGGATTAGATGCAAGAGACAACAAGAGTACCTGCCAACTTTGAGGTTATGTTTAGTCATAAAATTGAGTATATGGAAATTTCTCTAGTAAGGGAGTCCTTGAGTTTTTCCAAGTTTTTCGGAAAAATACGACAAAACAAATGATGGACGTGGTCGATTTTGACAACATAGAATAGCGGACGTTAAATAGTATCCATTGAACGCTATTTCAATATTTTGTTATTATTAAACTAATTACATAAAATAAACCAATTATAATAATAAGTGAGGTTTAATAAGATGCAGAGAAAAACCAAATCGGCTATTGTCATTATTGCAGTATTGGTCATTTTTGGAGGGATTTTTGGTTACTTCAAATTCACGGAACCAATGGAGAAACCTACGCCAGTAAAAGAAAAAGCAATTGTTGAAAATGCTGGAGTAACGCTTGATGATAAAAGAGTTACAAAAGAAGAATTACTTTATCCTGACAACTTAATAGAGCACAAAATGAACGAGGCTATCCATAGCATGTCTCACCAAAAGGTTGAAGCTAAAACAAAATGGGGTCATACGCAAATAACACAGGCTAAAGTTGACCGATTGTTGGAAATTTCCAAAGAAAGCAATTATAAATTTAGAGAGCTTTACATTAAAATATTGGAAAGATGGTCAAAAGGTGATTTTTCTCATGCTGTAGAAGATCATAACGCAATTTGGGAGATGCAAGGAGGTGACGAGTCAGGAAATTCAGGGAAAGCCATTCGTTTGTTGACTCCTGCTGAAGAGCAAGCTTATATTGAAAACAATTTAACCTATGACCTATATGATAAATAGCGCCCAATAATGAGCACCATTTTTTATGTATACGCCATTTTAGATTTGTTATCATAAAAGTAATGACTAAAATCCTCCAATCTTAAGATAAAAAAATAATCAGAGGAGGTTTTCTATATGAAAATTCTTGAGACCGAACGACTTATCCTGCGCTTACAAACAACGGAAGATGCGCTATTTATTCTTGAGCTAGTGAATGATCCCTCGTGGATACAATTTATTGGTGACCGCGGTGTGAAGACCATAGAGGAGGCAGCTAGTTATATAGAAAATGGGGCAATACGTATGTATAAGCAATTTGGATTCTGCTTATATGTAGTTGAAATAAAAGAAGATCAAACCCCGATTGGGATATGCGGTTTTGTCAAAAGAGAAACGTTAGAAGATGTAGATATTGGTTTCGCGTTTCTCCCTGATTATTGGGGAAGAGGATACGCCTATGAAGCAGCGTCTGCCGTATTAGCCTATGGTTTAGTTACACTAGGGTTTAATCGAATTGTGGCTATTACTACCCAAGAAAATTATGCGTCAGCTAAATTACTCGAAAGAATAGGCTTACAGTTTGAAAGAGTCATCCAATTTTCCAATGACTCTGAAGAACTTAGACTTTTCTCATTAAATGGTGAAAAAAGCAAATGAAACAAAAAAGGTCAGTCTGTAGTGAATGAACACTTCAGACTGACTTTCCATTAGCTACTATAGATTATTGCTGTGCCCAATATTTATCCATATGCTGGTCTAAATAAACCCAGCCCTTCCAGCCAATATGAATCGTATCCATAATAAAATAAGGATCATACTCATGGTCTGTAAAATCAACATAGTCGACATCGGCATCCTTTAATAGTTGTGCCATCTTCTCATAATATTGTTGGCGTCGTTCCTTAGGATAGCCATTATAATCATACCAATAACCGTTAACGGGAATAGAGATAAATAATGGCTTAGCACCAGCATCCTTTAACACATCCATAACTAACTGAAAATCCTTATACTCAGGAGACTCCGTATAATCTTCATGCTTTCTCATGTCCTTAAACTTTGAAAAATTAGCGTTCACCAGTCGTTTAAAAGCTCGATTTTCAATCATATATTCATTGGAGACTCGTTTCTCCCCATAGGCTTCAGCATGCTGTATTTGCTGTTCAAAGCTTTGGTCTGTAACAAGCTTATCATTATTTTTTAAAGGATGCCCCTTCCGAGGAAATAGCGAATAGTAGAGGTCCTTTTTCTCTAGTAATTCCTTATGAAAGCGACCGGCTACCATAGCCATACGTCCAGTAACTGGATGTTTTTTGCCATTAGACATTTGATATTGATACATCGTTTTTAAGAGACGATCTCGCTCAACGGTATCAAATTCTAACAAGCGTTCCATAGCCTGTTTACGAAGATCAGCATCCATGTCATCATTAAACGCTAAGTCATAGGCATGTAACATAGAGTAATTCGGTGAAAAATGGAATTCACCCATGCCTTTTTCCGTAAACCATTGCGGTGAAATAATAAAGACTAATTTTTTGCCCGCTAAATTTTTCTCTTGCGCAGCAAAATTTAAGAAATGCGTAATGGACTGCATCCCCCCACGACCAATCATAAATGTCGAATACGGAGCGTCTGTTGCTCGCGCATAATTATAAGGATGAAACGGGTCAAACCGATTTAATTCAGAGGAACCGTATAAAGGCATGGAAGTAGGTTCCTGTAACATTCGCTCCTGTAAATACGTACCTTGAAAGACGAGTGGGGACATGTTTGTTTTGGCTTGCTCCACATCATCTTCTGATATCCAGGCTTTAATCCATGAGTTTGGAAAAAAGACAAAGCCAGTAAACAGGGCAAAGGCAATAAATAGTGATAGAAAGCCTTTTTTTATCATTGTCTTTCAGCTAATTTCCCTGCAATACGATTCGGCGTATTCCATTCTTCTCGATTAAAATCAGTGATAGGTACAGAAATATTAAAGCGATTCTCAATTTCCACTAATAAATTAATCGTACCAAAAGAATCGAGAAGACCTTCCTCGAATAGATCGATATCTGGGTTTTCTACAATAATTTCATCTTCACATAACTCCACTAGCATTTCTAAAACTTGTTGTTTATCCATTAATAATTCTCCTTTATTGAACAGGCTTTATTTGTAGAAAGCCTTTGGTTAAAATAATTTTCCTGAAAAAATATAGAAGCCAAAACATACGGCATTGAAAGTGATAAATACACCGATGGCATGGGTCCATTTATTTTTGGGCCAAAGCTTATGCTTTTTATTCCAGCGTTCGAATTTATCAAAGCTAATAATTAATAAAGCATGATAGAGACCATAAACGACAAAATGCCATTCAAGACCATGCCAAATGCCCATTAAAAAGAACAGTAAAAAGAATCCTATATATGAAATGGTGAATTTATTTTTCAACCATTTTTTCTTCGTCATCCAAAGTACAAAGCGCATATAGACATAATCTCTAAACCAGAAGGAAAGACTCATATGCCAACGATTCCAAAAGTCTTTAATATTGCGACTGGCAAATGGACGGTTAAAGTTAATAGGTGTTTGAATGCCCATTATTCGGCTCACACCCACTGCAAATGCACTATAGCCTGCAAAATCAAAGAATAAGTAAAAGCTATACATATACATATACGCCAGTTGTCCCTGGAAAGGTGTCAAATAGTTATACGTATGATTTGGCAAATATATAAGTGTGTAGTTGTAGATTAAGTATGCCAAAATAAATTTATATAAAAAGCCTACAAAGATATAGTTAATGCCACTTAATAACAGCTTTTGATAGTCTTCCGAAGTGGGAACCGAATGAAAATCCTTTGTAAAACGGCGCCAACGATCGATAGGACCGGATGAAACTGTAGGAAAGAACAGTAAAAAATAGGCCAATTCTGCGATAGAGATTTTTTCCTTCATTAAGCCATCGCGTGTTTCTAAAATCATTTGCACAGCTTTAAACGTAATGTAGGACACACCTAGAAAGCCGAATAAATGATGCAGTCCAAGGATAGGCAAAACCTTCACTAGTACAAGCGGCAAAATCGACAGGAGCACGGCCATGACAAAAACGGGTCCATTATTTTGTCGTAGCCTATAGCGTTGATAGGCTGTAATCAGGATTATTTGAAAGACTGTAAACAAAATTAACGAAATTGATCCGTTCAATGAGTGTCCGAAGATAAGGGCTAAAACAATCAACGAAACAAATAAATTATAATGCTTCGCAGACTTACCACGTAAACCTAATAGGATGGTAGGTAGCAATAATAGTCCAATAATGAGAAAGAATGCTATATTTCCATAAGGCGTCATACTGTTTCCATAACCGCCAATCCTTTACGATCAACTTTACCATTTGCGTTTAGCGGTAAAGCGTCCATATATTTAAAAGTTCTAGGAATCATATAGGCTGGTAAATATTCCGATAATAGAGCCTTCAATTGCTTAGTCATTTTGAAAGCAGAATCTGCTAATGGTTCACGCAAAACGATATGAGCATTAAGAGAAACAATTTCCTTATCCTTATAAACAGGAACCACTACGCAGCTTGAAACAGGTGGTAGGTTACTAATTTGTTTCTCAATCTCCTCGATTTCTAAACGATAACCATGTAGTTTTACTTGGAAATCCTTGCGACCTAAAAAGAACAAATAACCATCCTGCTCATAGCCCATATCTCCAGTTTGATAGATGCGATGACCATCTACAGTCGGAAAGGCTTTAGCTGTTAGCTCGGGTGCTCCTAAATAACCTGCACTAACCGTTGACCCCGAAATGACAATTTCTCCATCATCTAATAAAGACACGTTCGGCTCAGAAATGGGTGCAATCGGTAATTGCTCAAATTGTTCTAATAATGCTTTGGTTACCTTTACATAGGATACAGCGACAGTCGTTTCTGTAGGCCCATATAAATTATAGATAGTAGCCTGTGGAAACCGTTGCATAAGCTCTTTAATGACGGCTATTGGTAAAACTTCACCACAGAATAAAAAGGTATCTAATGCAGGCATGAGCTGTTGCTCCCATTCCTTGTTCATTAAGCACATTTTGGCAAAGGAAGGGGTAGACGTCCAAACACGCGTATTGGACAAAGCTAATGAGTCAAATAATGCTCGCGGGTTGGCGATTTCTTGTTGTGTAATTGCGTAAAGCGTGTGTCCTCCTACAAGAGCTGGGTACAAATCCATTACGGATAAGTCAAAGGAATAGGGTGCTTGATTTAAAAATACACCTGATTTCTGTAAGGGAAAATGCTCCTGCATCCAAGTAACAAAATGGGCTAGATTATTGGCAGTTATTTGGACACCTTTTGGCTGCCCAGTTGAGCCAGAAGTGTAAATAATATAATGAATGTCCTCCTGCTGCACCCAGTCTCTTGTTGCTGGACTGTTTGGGAGGGAGGGTGAGTCTAACACGTCGCTCACTGCAACTACAGGTATGTTTGTGAGCATCTGTAATGGCTCTGTCGTGAATAGTAAACCAGCCTTCGATGCCTCTAAAATTAACTGTAATCTTTCAGAGGGTGTAGACGAGTCAACTGGTACGTATGGATGGCCTGCTTTTACAGCACCCAAAAAGGCAACAATCTGTAAAGGGGACATATGTCCATAAACGACAATTGGTTGCTGTCTCTGCAAATGATGGGTCATGATATAATCGGCTATACAATCCGAAAAATGCCAAAGCTCACCATATGTTAAGGAAGCATTATGGGTTTGATAAGCAGTTTTTTGTGGCTGTTGGATGGCCACACGTTCAATAGCTGCTAAAATACTTAACATCAGTAAAACTCCTTTATTTAAAATTCCGTATATATAAATGGTCCAGCGTTCATATCATGAAAGCCATGTATAAGAAACAATAGTACCAAAACGATTAAATAAAATAACGTGAATCCAATAAAGCGTAGATACTCATTATTTTTGATGGATTGCATTTGTCCACCTCCATTGAAAAAAAGTATAGGATTAAACTTTCAAAAAATACTAATTTACTAGTTAAAAATCCTTACCTTATGTTTTTAACACTGATTTGACGGAATGTGGAGAAAAATGTTGCTGGATTAAGGTGAATTCAGTAAATCATAAGATTAATTTAAGGTAAATTTAAGGTTTTGGGGGAATGTACATAAGTTACAAACGATTGGATGGCTATTTTTATGTAAAAAGGGCACGAACATAAGGGAATAATCTCAACTTATGTTCGTACCCTTGTCTTTATTTCACTGCATTAATAACTTTTTTAGAAACATAAAATTCAGAGCCATTGTAGACATTTATAGTATTGAATGTATGTGTTTTTGTTGTATTCTTTGAAGCTTGTTCATAAATCATGGTGTTTTTATTGACAGGAATTTTCACTGTCACATCCGCCTTTTGAGCAATGAAGGTTGGGTTTTCTTTATCGGATAGATCTATTTTAGTTGTAAAACCTTTCTTTGTGAATGCTTTTGTAGCTGGCACATACAAATCATCTGTTAATGACTTCAGATCGAAGCCCATAAACTGCGCCATTGTATGAGCTACATCTGTATTTTCAACAAGTCCAGTTAATTTAGAAGGACCAAATGAGTAAAGAAATACATCTTCACCCGTATGACCGCCTGTTGTATAACCAATGTTTGCACGGTTTGCTAGCATTTTTACCATTTCACTGCCTACATCTTTAGCAGATTTTAAAGTTGAAAGCTCGTCCTTTGTCAATGGATCTAATCCATACAGAGCAGCTACCTCCACTAAGTTGGAGCGGTCTTCTTTTAGTTGGCTTAAAGCCCCTTCAACGGTCATGGAAGCCTTTTTCAGCGGATCAATATAAGCTGAAACAGGAATGCTTGAATAGGTACTAGTCGTATTGGCGTTCCCCATTGTAATTCCGCTATTCCCATGGTCTGTGACAGCAATAACTAATGTATTACCATCTTCCTTCGCAAAATCAACGGCTTCTTTTACCGCATCATCAAACGACAATATATCACTAATAATACCGATTGTGTCATTGGCATGTGCAGCCCAGTCTACCTTACTACCTTCAACAAAAAGGAAGAAGCCGTCCTTATCCTTTTTAAGCGTGTTGATTGCTTTATTCGTCATTTCAGCAAGTGTAGGCTCAGATTTTCTAGTTTTGGCACGATCTAAATCATATGCCAGGGCACTTGGTGCAAAGCTGCCCCAAATTTTTGATGAGGGACTATTCAATAACTCATCACGAGTATGCACTAAATCATATTGATGATCTTTTAATACCTTCAATAAATCCTCGCCGTCCTTGCGGGCATTTTTAGAGGTACCAGGTGTCAGCGATTCTAAGCCTCCACCTAGGACAACGTCAATATTTTGGTAAACCTGTTGTTCGGCAATATCTCCATATTGGCTCCTATTATTAGCATGTGCAGAGAAACCAGCAGGCGTGGCATGTTGAATTTCAGAGGTAGAAATCAAGCCAGTAGCTTTTCCCTGTTGTTTAGCACCTTCTAATACATTAGCTACGGGTCTAAACGCATCCTTTTTATCTATTTGCGCTAATCCAGGTGAATTAATCTCAGAAGGGAGTACACCTATATATTTATCATTCGATTTATTGCCCGTAGCTAACGCAGTAGCGGCAGGGGCAGAGTCTGTTATGGCTGATTCAGCAGAATATGTGCGCATCGCACCCGATAAAATTTCATCCATTGCTAAGCTCTCACCTTTATACCAACGGGAAAGTGTTACAGCATTATTACTGCTCCCATCCATCACCAGCATGATGACATTTGTCGGTTTCTTTACTGGAGCTGCTTGTACATCTTGCTGTGGAATACTGACTGCGGATAAAGTCACTGCACTTGCTAAAAACAATGAAGCCCATTTTTTTGCGTATTTCATGAATTTCCTCCTTTAGGTGAATGATCAACTGTAAGTGTAAAGGAAGGGTGTAAAGCTACTGTTAAAAACTTGTTAATAAAATATGGTAATACTGTAAATGTGAAGAGATAGCGGTGTATTAGCCAACTGAAGGTGAGGGGGAGAATCTGTGAGGCAGTCGCACAGATTCAACTTAGACTTACAAATTTTGTTGATGCTTGGAGCCGTCAAGCGTTTCGTAATACAAAATACCATCCTGGATGTTTAAGTTCAGTACCTCGTCTTCGAATAATACTTCCTCGGACCCGTCATGGACATTTATTTTTGTTAAATAGCCAGCATTATCATAGTCACTACAATAAATAGATTGTTGGTCAGTCACTAAATAATAGCAGGCAGTGTCTGTAATCTGCTTATTTTCATTTGTCGTTAAGTCGTAAGAATAAACGGTACTATCACTCATGCTGTTATAATAGATCACATGATCTACTGTGTTGGCATACCACATATCATGCATAAAATCATAGTCATTACTAGTAGCAGCAAAATAGTTTTCATTAGCCCATAAATGATCTTGGCTTAGTTTTTCATCATTGACCAAAAAGTATTCGTAGGAAATTGTAAAAGGCTCAGTAGGAGCAACGTCATTCCAGGTTGTATCGAGATGATACCAATTGCCATCAACATTGACTAGATTCCAGGCATGTAACTGATCCTCACTATAGCCATAAACATACTTCGCATCGAGATCAGATGCTGTTAATAGGCGGTATGTTAGTAAAGCATAAGCCTGACACACAGCAGTTTTTTCATTAATTAATTCGAAAACCGATTGACCCTCAGTAGAGCCCTTTTCCGTATAAGTGGCTAACTGTACAACATAATCATTAATGACTTTAGCGCGATCAAAGTCTGTCATATCTTTGGTAATATATTGATTGGCAAACGTCTCTACATATTGGTCTACCTTTTGTTCCTTCTTGGCATCGGTTAAATATTGAATGGATAATTCAACTGAATAGCCATTATCGGTTTCCCAAGCTACCCATTCATAATATAAAAAATACCCAGCAGTATAAGGGTCAACAAAGGTAATCAGGTTATTTAAGTCATTCAACTGTACTTCAAAATCCTCAAAATCAAGCTTCCCAGTATAAGAAATCTCAAAGTGCTCTTCAAATTGAGCAACCTGCTTCTCCACTTTTTTCGCAAATTGTAGTAATGCTGGATCATCCTTAAATAAAGTGGTCGAAAATAAATCGGTAGGTGAAAATGAATCAGATAATGCTTTGCTTTCTGGCATCTTTACTTCTGCACTTGTTTCATTTGTTTCACTTGTTTCTTCTAAAGTTGTCATTGTGACATCCTCTTCTTCTTGTAATAGGATGTCGATTGCCTTTGAGCATGCTGTAAGAAAGGGAATGGTGCAGCATAATAAAAGCAACAGTACTATTTTTTTGTTCAATCGTTAAATCCTCCAATAAAATATCATTTTTTCCATTATAATCTAAAATTAGAGGGGGTGTTATCCACAAATAGTCGTATAATTCGACAAATAGAAATACGTGAAGAGGAAAAATTCCTACTAAACAGAAAGCTAAGTTTGTCATGGCACCCTTTTTTTGTTATAATATAGTCTGTTGTGATGTTTCAAAGTTCGGGAGGTGCAGTGAATGCATACAGTAGTATTAGTTTCATTAGTTATCGTATCATTAGCGTTGATCGTTGTGGTATTACTTCAATCTAGTAAAAGTGCAGGCTTATCAGGTGCCATCTCGGGTGGAGCTGAGCAACTATTTGGAAAGCAAAAAGCGCGTGGTATGGATTTAATCCTTCACCGTGCAACAATTGTGTTAGCTATACTATTCTTTATTTTAGCAATCGCTATTACAAAAATCTAATAGTTGAAGATATATCGCCTAACCACATTGGTTGGGCGTTTTCTTTTATCATAACCGAATGGGAAATTTTATCGATGGAGTAAAAATTGATATGTAAACTTATAGCCAATGTTATTCTCGAGGCATAATGGAGAGGGCTATAATGGGTATAGTATATATGAGTGTTTTAGGATGAAGGAGTGCTTACCATGAACAAATCATTATCGCAGCCATTTTTCTTTCAAGCAGGACCTCGTGCCGTTTTATTACTACATGGCTTTACAGGTAGCTCGGCAGACGTACGAATGCTTGGTAGATTTTTAGAGAAAAAAGGGTATACTACTTTAGCACCTCACTATAAAGGTCACGGTGTGGAACCTGAAGAACTAATCACAACAGGTCCAGCAGACTGGTGGCAAGATGTCGTGGCCGCCTACAAACAGTTACAGGATGCTGGCTATGAAGAAATTGCTGTTGCTGGCCTTTCATTAGGCGGTGTAATGGCATTAAACGTTGCCTTAAATAACCCTGTTAAAGGAATTGTTACAATGTGTGCACCTATGACTATGCGTACTACTGACGTCATGTTTGACGGTGTTTTGAAATATGCTAAAGACTATAAAAAGTTCCAAGGTAAACAGGAGGAACAAATCGAAACCGAAGTAGCACTCATTGCTGAAAAAGGCATGCCATCTCTTCAAGAGCTACGTGAATTTATTGTGCGTACTCGTCAAGAAATTGACATGATTTATGCCCCAATTTTTGTTGTTCAAGCTACAAATGATGAGGTAATAGAGACAGAATCTGCCAACATTATATATAATCAAACTGAGTCACTTGATAAGCATATTAAGTGGTATGAAAACTCAAAACATGTTATTACATTAGATCAAGAAAAAGATCAATTACATGAAGACATTTATCGCTTTTTAGAAAGCCTAAATTGGGCACAATAAAATTATAAATAGGATTTTCTCATGAAGGAGGGAATATGTATGAAAGACCAAAAAGATACACTACAAGGTCGGTTACTTGTTTTTTTCGGCCAAGATGATTACGAGCCATTAACTGTCGGCGAAATCGAGGATGAATTCGGCTTTGAGGATGCGGAAGAATTTAAGGAGCTTGTCAAAACATTAGTCCGTATGGAAGGACAAGGCTTAGTTGTTCGTTCTCGTTCCAATCGTTATGGCCTACCAGAACGTATGAATTTACTAAGAGGTAAATTTATCGGTCACGCGAAGGGCTTCGGTTTTGTAGCGCCTGATATGGAAGGCATGGATGATGTATTCATTCCACCACATGAAATTAATGGGGCTATAAATGGCGATATCGTTCTTATTCGTGTGTTAAAAGAATCATTTGGTGACCGCCGTGAAGGGACCGTAACAAAGGTCGTTGAACGTGGTCAAACAAGCTTTGTTGGCACATTCCAAGCTAACCGTGGCTTTGGCTTTGTTGTCCTTGACGATAAGAAGCTACCAATGGATATCTTTATCGCAAAAGGTGATACATTAGGCGCGGTTGATGGACACAAGGTTGTGGTCGAAGTAGCAACTTGGCCAGAAGATTTAAAATCTGCTACAGGTTATATTACAAAAATTTTAGGACATAAAAATGATCCAGGTGTGGATATTTTATCGATCTTATATAAGCACGATATTCCACCCGAATTCCCAGACGAGGTCATTGCTGCTGCACAACGAGTGCCAGATGACATTACAGAGGCTGATTTAGTAGGTCGTCGTGATTTACGTCATGAAACGATTGTGACAATTGATGGGGCTGACGCTAAGGACTTGGATGACGCAGTAACCGTAACAAAAAATGTAGATGGTACTTATAAGCTTGGCGTACATATTGCAGACGTTAGTTATTATGTAACGCAAGGCTCTGTCATTGATCTTGAAGCCTATGACCGTGCGACAAGTGTTTATTTAACAGACCGTGTTATCCCGATGATCCCGCATCGTCTATCAAACGGCATTTGTTCATTAAATCCGCAGGTTGATCGTTTAACACTATCCTGTGAAATGATTATTGACGCGAATGGAAATGTTATTGCACATGAAATTTTCCAAAGTGTTATTAAAACAACTGAACGTATGACGTATAAGGATGTCTACAAAATTCTAGAAGAGCAAGATGAAGCGTTAATGAAACGCTACGAGCCACTTGTACCGATGTTTAAAAATATGGCAGAGCTGTCTGGCATATTACGTCGTAAACGCGAATCGCGAGGGGCCATTGACTTTGACTTTAAAGAATCCAAAGTGATTGTAAATGAGGAAGGTTGGCCAGTTGATATTGAGCTTCGTGAGCGTACAGTAGCAGAAAAATTAATTGAGGATTTCATGCTAGCTGCCAATGAAACAGTAGCGGAGCACTTCCACTGGATGAATGTACCATTCCTATACCGTATTCACGAAGATCCAAAGCCAGAAAAGCTTCAACGCTTCTTTGAGTTTGTTACGAACTTCGGGATTTTAATTAAAGGTACAGGGAATACGGTGCATCCTAAAGCATTACAGGATGTCTTAAAGGCGATTGAAGGTATGCCAGAGGAGCCTGTTATTTCAACGATGCTGCTACGCTCGATGCAACAGGCAAAATATTATCCGGAAAGTCTAGGTCACTTTGGTCTATCAACGGATTTCTATACACACTTCACATCACCAATTCGCCGTTATCCGGACTTAATCGTACACCGTTTAATTCGTACGTATTTAATTAATAAGGATACTTCACGAGAAACGGTCGCTCAGTGGGGAATGGCAATGGATGAAATTGCCGACCACACATCAGAGCGTGAACGCCGTGCGGTTGATGCAGAACGTGATACAGATGCTTTGAAAAAGGCACAATATATGTCAGATAAAATTGGCGAAGAATTCGAAGGAATCGTGTCATCCATTACCAACTTCGGTATTTTCGTGGAGTTGCCAAACACGATTGAAGGACTTGTCCATATTAGCAATATGACAGATGATTACTACCGTTTTGATGATCGTCAAATGATTATGATCGGTGAACGTACAAATCGTCAATTCCGTATTGGTGATGAAGTAACAGTCCGTGTGGCCAATGTCATTATTGAGGAGTCATCCATTGACTTTGAAATCGTTGGAATGGTAACTTCATATGGACGAACACGCAAAGCAGCGCCAACGGTTATCCACGCACGTAAAAATTATAATGACAACAAAGGTGGACGCAGTAGCAGAAGCACACGTAGCGATGACGAAAAAGGAGGGCGTGGTGGCAGCCGTAGAAGCAGTCGCCATGAGGAGGAAAGCGGAAGTCGTAGTACAAAACGCGGAGAACGCCGTGAAGGTGATCGCGACCCACGTGGACGTCGCAAAGATGACTCCAGCAGCCCAGGTCCTAAAAAACGCGTGAAACAAAAGCAAAAATTCTATGAAGGCATTGCAAAGAAAAACAAAAAGAAAAAATCAAAACGTAAATAAGCATGCGCGAAAGTGTCCTAGGAAAGGATGCTTTCGCTCAAGCTCAACCTTTAAGTAGAGGGTGAATCAAAATGGCAAAAGGTTCAGGAAAAGTATTAGCACAAAACAAAAAAGCTGGACATGATTACTTTATTGAAGACACAATCGAAGCAGGCATGGTACTAACCGGCACAGAAATCAAATCCATCCGTGCAGGAAAGGCCCAACTAAAAGATTCTTACGTTCGAATTACAAATGGCGAAGCATGGATTAGCAATATGCATGTCAGCCCCTTCGATCAAGGAAACCGTTTCAATCACGACCCACTGCGCGCCCGCAAATTGCTTCTTCATAAAAAGCAAATCGGCGAGCTAGTCGGTGCCGTCAAACGTGACGGCTACACGATAGTGCCATTGAAAATGTACATCAAGGACGGCTATGCCAAGCTCTTAATCGGTGTCGGCAAAGGGAAAAAAGACTACGATAAACGTAACGACATGCGCAAAAAAGAAGCCAAACGCGAAATGGAACGTACCTTCAAATCCAAAAATCAATATTAAGAGATTAGGAGAAAGCTCACCTAGTTGTTGGTGAGCTTTTTACTTTGGCTAGGAGGGTGCTAGAGGGCGAGGTGTGCGGGTGAGACAGATAGGATCGCGAAAGTGATGGATAAAAGTAAGAATGGGGTGGATAAAGTAGAGAAAGTGGCGGATAGAAGTTAAAGGTGGGGGATAGAACAGGGAAAGTGAAGGATAGAAGTTACAGTGTGGCGGGTAGGACAGGAAAAGTGACGGATAGAAATTAAAAAGTAGTGGATAGGAGAGGGAAGTGATGGATAGAATCGAGAAAGTGACGGATAGAATCGAGAAAGTTGCGGATAAAAGTTAAAATGTCACGGATAGCCTCTAAGTCCAAGCCTTATGTTTCCTACTAAAGCGGGACACTTGAACTATCGCTCATTATGTTTTATAATATGAATTACTGATTGCCAGATTTCATGGAAGCGTACTTTTAAGCTCCCACCGTACTAGAAGCAATTCTAGCTCTTTGTTTGAACGAGGCTCAACCGCTTCGATTCATATATCAAGGGGACGTTACGGATTCGACAGGGATGGTTCAAGCTTTAGTCGCGCGTCGGAGGGCTCGGCTCCGTCATCAACGACAGTTATATAATAACTGGCAAACAACAAAACTTAGCTTTCGCAGCGTAAGCTCGTAAGCGCTCTGCCTCTCTATCGCCCATGTAGAGAACGTGGGGCCCAACTTTAGTGGGATACGGTCGATGGTGCCACCTGAGTCATCGTCAAGAGATTTCCAGGTTAGCGTACAGGACGCCTGTTTGTCGGCATAATGTTACGCGAATCGTAAATAGGCAAACTACACGCGTAGAAGCTGAAGTATTGGAGTCTTTGGACGCGGGTTCGACTCCCGCCGTCTCCATACATAGGATTATATCGAAATAATATCGAAGAAAGTAAAAGGCCAAAACCCTTGATATGAATAGGTTTTGGTCTTTTCTTTTTTCATCGATTCTCATCTACGCTAATTCAGTTGCAGATAAAATTTAGTTGAAACGTAGTTAAAAACGTAGTTAATTTTCTACCAAAGGAACTTTCTCTTTTCAATTGAACGCCCATTTATAAATAGCTCTGAAGTATAAAAGATTATTTTATTATTAATTGTAACGGTAACATTATCTGAATCAATTTTCCCTTTTAATGTATTTCCGATAAATGCGCTATTAAAAATAATACTATCTTGCTTAACCCCATTGATTATTAATTGCCAACCGGGTTTAATTCCTTTTTCCTCACTAAGTTCGATTTTATTCCCATTATATTTATATATAACGCTCATTATGGACAACCCTTCATTCTTATTCCCTAATAAATATATCTCAAAAATAATTCAACACATATATAATTGGTAAAATATATAAAAATGTAAAAACACCTTAAATATGAGTTAACATATTTAAAGTGTTTTATTAAATGCTATTTATCTAAATAATTTTCGAATCTCTGAATAGTGTCCTCTTTCGCACTCTCAGTAACATGCGTATATATATTCATTGTTGTTTTTACATCTGAATGTCCTAAACGATCTTGGACAGATTCTAGCGGTGCTTTAGCTTCAAATGATAAGGTACAATGTGTATGTCTAAATCCATGTGTAGACATATAGGGTAATTCAGTATTGCGTATGATGGACTTTATCCAGTCATTTGTTTTAGCTGGTTGAATAAAGCTATTACGATTATTACTAAAAACAAGTTGTTCTTTCGCAAGTGTGTTATAGCCTAGCATTAAATACGCTTGCTGCTGCTTTTTCTTCCATTCTTTTAAAATCACCATTGTAGCTTTATCCATTTTAATTCTACGCTTCGTACCAGTTTTAGGTGACTTAAGATACAGTTTTTGTTCTTTCCCTTGACCGAGTGCTTTATTGATGTCGATTTCCCTATTTTTAAAATCAATATCCTCCCACGTTAAAGCAAGTGCTTCTCCTTTTCGCATACCAGAATACGCTAATAAGCGAAAGAAAGTGTAGATTTTATAATTAGGATGCTTTTCTGCGCAATCTAAGAACTCAAGCAGTTGTTCTCTCGTATAGAACTTATCTTTATCAGTATAGGTGGCGGTGGTAATGAAAGCGAACTCGCTCAGACAGCGAAACAAGCTCTCTCATCTGAATAAAAGTAATTGTAAGTGATACTGTGTGAGTAGATATAGTATTACTTACAATTGCTTAATTTAAATTGAATTTATACAAGGTGGGTTAACGAGGAATGCCCATATATTCACTCACGGTAATTATGCCATGTTGTGAATCGGAAATTTCATATACATCACATGTACCTACATCCATGATTTCACGCTCATAAAAGAAATCATCAGCTGAATCGTTATGTAAGATGCGAGGCTTTTTCAGCTTATCAGATGTGAAAATATATTGAGATGTAAGCATCTGGCTTTTCCGTACAGCTGTTGCATAGCGCATTAATAATTCGTCGTAAGAGATATAATCTCTGATTACTTTATTCCCCCAAATAGAAGATAATTGTTCATCATCCAGCTTAGCCGTCTTATTAGTGATTAAATGTACGCAAGGATGTTTCTTAGCAAGGTCTAATACAGCGATGTATTTCAAGCCTCTTTTTGCGATATGCGACAAGAAATTTTCTAGTCGTGTTTGCAAAAAAGGTACGTCATCGGTGTTAATTGATAAGGTGAATCCCATTACTGCATAATCATCAATGAAATTTGTTGCAAGGGATCTTTGCAATTGTACGGCTTCATCCTCGAATGAAAAGGCTGTAATATTTTTAGAGCTTTCATAGTTGTATACATATGTAATAACTCCGCAGTGTACTAATTTTGTTCGTAGTGTGTGCATGTTAAATAACTCCTTCATGTTCGTAGGTAAATTGAATGCTTTGTAATTTTGCGAGCATAGATAGGTCTACATCTTCGTCTTCAGTTTCAGCAAATCGCTCTAATTCATCGATCGTGGCATCAGTTAACAGTGAGGTGAATGTAAAGGCGTATTTGTCGCTCTCATAACTTGTTAGAATCTTACCGTTGCGTTGTAGTAGAAAGTCGATAATTTTACGACTTCTAAATTTCAAGACAACAGGTCGTTCTAGCCCACGCCCTCCAAGGAAACGTTTTTTGCCCATAGGCAGGCGTTCATCATAAATGCCTTTTGTTAAGTAGGAAGCAATCTTTGGTGCGTCTTCAGCAGAGCCTTGTTCGTTCTGATAATGTAAGCCACCATACTTCCACTTTGACTTCAGTAAGCCTTTATACTCTTTTGGGATGCGGCACAGAATATGAAAGTGAACATTTCCGTTATCCTGAAACTCAATTGCCCCTACATAACGTAAATCTACGTTAGCAAGCTTTTTACAACGCTTTAAGCTCTTCCAAAATGAGTTGAAATTATCACGGCATGCATCGAAGTCTTTCGTATCAAACTCACATGTACGTTTAAACGTTAACGTCAGCATACAAAAGTTATTTTGAAAGTTAGCATGTATGATGCCTTTAAACATGCGCTTGCTATTGGCGATAGAGCAGCGTTTAACATCTTCAGTTTGCTCGCAATCTTCTGTACTATATAAGGTAGTATCCTTCTTCTTACGCCCGCCATTTCTACTATATGATTCTTGTGATACATATCGTTCTACTGCTGTTGTAATAGTAGGTGTATGCGTAAGTGTTACTTGTAGTTTTGTCATCTAAATTATCATCCTTGTTATAAATTGATTTAAGTATATAATTGTTTAACCCTTGCTATATAAGGGATCACACTCTTCCGTCTAAATAAAAATGTCCGAAATAAATTACTATTAATGAAGTATGAGTAAGGCCTGTACTCTTGATTAAATATGTTAGTTGCTGATGTTACTTTTTGTTGTTCTAACAGTTATAATTTTAAATAGTGATACGAAATTTTACGAAGTTGATATGAAGTGATTTGAGCTTGCTATAGGGAACGTATCTCACGAAAGCTCCATTATCCTCCATCGCACGTAGAATTCGAATAAATTTTTGAATGAGGTATATAAGATGATTAACTTCCAAGATAAAGTAAGCTTCATTTGGTCAATCGCAGAGATTTTGCGTGGACCATATAAGCCAGAAGATTACGGTAAGATTGTTTTACCATTAGCAGTTTTACGCCGTTTTGACTGTGTATTAGAAAGTACAAAAGAAGAAGTATTAGCGTCAGCAGAAAAGTTCGCTAGTATGTCTGAGGAAGCACGTGAGCCGATTTTAAATCGTGTATCGAAGCAAAACTTCCACAATACAAGTAAATATGATTTCACCAAGCTGTTAACAGATTCAGATAACATTGCAGATAACTTACGTGATTATATTAATGGTTTCTCAAAAGTAGCTCGTGATATTATGGATCACTTCGACTTTGACCGCCAAATCGATAAGCTAGATCAAAACAACTTATTATACTTAACGATTAAACGTTTTAGTGAAATAGATCTTCATCCAGAAGTCGTATCAAACATTGAGATGGGTTATGTATTTGAAGAGTTAATTCGTCGTTTCAATGAGAATGCAGAAGCAGGGGATCACTACACACCACGAGAAGTAATTCGTTTAATGACGCATTTATTATTCCTTCATGACGATGCGAACATCTTAACGAAACCAGGTTTAACACAAACATTATATGACTGTGCAGCTGGTACGGGTGGTATGGGATCTGTTGCAGAAGAGTATTTATCAACAATTAATCCAACAGCACATTTAGAGTTTTTCGGACAAGAAATTAACCCTGAATCATATGCGATTTGTAAAGCAGATTTATTGATTAAAGGTGAAGATGCGAAAAATATTCGTTTAGGGAATACATTATCAAATGACCAATTCCCACGTGATAAATTCGACTACTTAATTTCAAATCCGCCATACGGAGTGGACTGGAAATCATATGAGAAGCCGATTAAAGAAGAGCATGAGAAACAAGGCTTTGATGGTCGTTTCGGTCCCGGTACACCTCGTACGAGTGATGGACAACTATTATTCTTAATGCACTTACTGTCAAAAATGAAGCCAGTCACAGAAGAAAATCCTCAAGGCTCTCGTTTAGCTATCATTATGAACGGTTCACCATTATTTACAGGCGATGCAGGTTCGGGTGAAAGCGAAATTCGTAAATATGTGCTTGAGAACGACCTAGTAGAAGGTATTGTGGCACTACCAAACGATTTATTCTATAACACAGGTATTGCAACATACATTTGGATTTTAACAAACAATAAAGCCCCTCTTTATAAAGGAAAAGTGCGTTTAGTCAATGCGGTAAGTTTCTCTCAAAAAATGAAAAGAGGCATGGGAAATAAACGTAACGAAATTACAGAGGAGCAGATTAACGAAATCGTACGCTTATATGGCGATGCACAGCCAAATGAGTACGTGAAGATTTTCGATAACGAAGACTTCGGTTACGCAAAAATTACGGTTGAACGTCCATTACGTTTAAACTTCCAAGTAAATGAAGAGCGTCTTACACGTGTCGTAGGTGAAAAAGGATTTGCAAACTTAGCGACATCGAAGAAAAAAGGTGATGCGGGTCATTTTGAAATTGAAGAGGGTAAAAAGCTGCAAACGCAAATTTTATATGTGTTACGCACGTTACAAAGCGACAAAGTATATAGAAATCGTGATGAGTTCACGAAATTAGTAAAAGATACGTTAAAACAAGCGGGTATTACAATTGGTGCACCAGTATTAAAAGCAATTTTAGCGGGTCTTTCTGAAAAAGATGAAACAGCTGATGTATGCATGAAAAATAAAACAGACATCGAACCAGATACAGATTTACGTGATACAGAAAATGTTCCGTTAAAAGAAAGTATCCATGACTACTTTGCACGTGAAGTTTTACCACACGTACCAGATGCATGGATTGATGAAACGAAAACGAAAATTGGCTACGAAATACCATTCACTCGTCAGTTCTACAAATACACAGCATTACGCAGTTCATCAGAAATTATGGACGAGATTCGTGTGTTAGAAATGGAAATTGCTGAGCAGCTGAAGAAGGTGTTAGTGTGAAGAACAATAGATATTTAGATTATATAGATTCTAGGTATGAATGGTTAGGAGAAATACCATTGCATTGGGAACTAAAGAGAGCTAAATGGGGTTTCCAAGAGAAATCTATAAAAGGCTATCCAGAAGAGACTCTTTTATCTGTATCAAAAGGTAAAGGTGTTATACCGAGGGATGAATTAGAAAATAAAACGGTGATGGCATTTAAAGATTTAGAAAACTTTAAATTAGTTGTACCTGAAGATTTTGTTATTCACTTAAGAAGCTTCCAAAGTGGTTTTGAAATGTCTACTAATAAAGGAATTGTTAGTCCTGCTTATACTGTATTTTCTTGCGGAAATGATTTAGTCCCTAAATATTATAAGTTTTTATTCTATACGCAAAGTTTCATTGATGCTATTGCATCAACAACACAAAGTCTACGAGACGGTAAGCCAATCGCTTATAAAGATTTTTCAGATATGGAACTTCCATATCCATCATTAAACGAGCAAATTAAAATAGCTAAGTTTTTAGAAGTTAAATTAGCTAGGATTGATAATTTAATTGATATGAAAGAAAAACTAATTCTTTTATTAAATAATCAGCGCCAATCAATCATCACAGAAGCTGTTACAAAAGGTTTGAATCCGAATGTGAAAATGAAAGATTCAGGTGTTCAGTGGATTGGTGAGATCCCTGAGCATTGGGAAGTTAAGAAATTAAAACATCTAGGTAAGTTTGTAAGTGGATACGCTTTTCCAAGTAACGCTTTTATAAGTGATGGCACTAAAGTTATGAAAATAAATAATATTCAAACCATGAATTTAGATTGGTCTGATATTTCTTATGTTGCAAATGATTGGTTAGAAAGATTTAAACAATATCAATTAAAGAGAGGCGATTTAGTAATAGCGTTAACTCGTCCGATAATATCAACAGGGATTAAAGCTGCTATAGTTGATACAGATGAGGAAATATTATTAAATCAAAGGAACGCTTATTTTAGAAATAATAAGCTTATTCCTTCAAATTGGTTATATTATTTGTTGCTAAATCATTCTTTTGTTGAAGAGTTTGAGAGCTTAATCGATAGAACAGGTCAACAGCCAAATATTTCTACTGCTGATATTGAAAATATTAAAATCCCTCTACCTAGCTTCGAAGAAATTCAACAAATTACGGATTACTTAAAAGATAGATCTACCGAAATTGAAAAAATTAAAGTGAATACTTTAATACAAATAGAAAAACTTAAAGAATACCGCCAATCCCTAATTTACGAAGCGGTAACAGGAAAAATTGATGTACGTGAGATTGAACTTGATTAAGTGAGGTGAGTTGTGATGGCAGTGGATACTTCAGAAAAAGGTTTTGAAACAAATATTGAAGCTGCATTAATTGCGAATGGTTATAAAAAACGTGTGCTTGAAGGTGATGCGAGTGCTACTTTTAAGCAGCATGCCATTGACGTTGAGGAGCTATTTGCATTTTTAGAAGCTACGCAGGAAAAACGTATGCGTACGTTAGAGAAATCGTATGGTCCTTCTTATAAAGAAGAAGTGTTAAAGCGTATTAAAGATCAGTTGCATAAACAAGGCTTAGTTGAATGTTTACGTAAAGGTATTAAAGACCGTGGTGTGACGTTACAGCTTGCGTATAATAAGCCACCTACGGATATGAATAAGACGTTAAATGAGCAGTATGCGAAAAATCGTTTTAATGTGGCTCGCCAAGTGTATTACAGTGACAAGCATAACAATAGTTTAGATATGGTGCTGTTTCTGAACGGCTTACCGCTTGTTGTGATGGAGCTGAAAAATCCATTAACGAATCAAACAGTGGAGCATGCGATGAAGCAGCTAAAGTTTGACCGTGATCCACGTGAGCAACTGTTTAAATTTAATGAGCGTGTAGCGGTTTACTTTGCAGTGGACCCAGATGAAGTATTTATGGCGACAAAGCTAGATAAAGGGAAAACATACTTCCTACCATTTAATAAAGGTGACAATGGTGGAAAGGGTAATCCTTTAGCATATGGCAGCAATTATCGTACGCATTATTTATGGGACGAGATTTTAGTACCAGATAGCTTACTCGATATTTTATACCGTTTCATCTTTATTAAGAAAGACGCTATTAAAGATTCAAATGGAGAAACGATTGGTGAGCGTCAAATGCTAATCTTCCCTCGTTTCCACCAGCTTGATGTAGTTCGTAAATTAGAAGCAGATGTAAAACAAAAACAAGTCGGTCATAACTATTCAATTCAGCACTCTGCCGGATCGGGTAAAACGAACTCGATTTCATGGCTTGCTCACCGTTTAGCAAAACTACATAACGAGGACAATGAATCGATTTTTAGTAGTGTTATCGTGATTACCGACCGTCGAGTTTTAGATAAGCAGTTACAAGATGCGGTGTATCAGTTGGAGCATAAGGCAGGGATGGTCGAGCCAATTGATAAAGATTCAGATCAATTAGCACGTGCGATTAATAATGAAACACGCATTATCATTACAACGCTTCAAAAGTTCCCGTTCATTTTAGAAAAAGTAGCGGGCTTAGAGCGTAAAAAATATGCTGTTATTATTGACGAAGCGCACTCATCTCAAGGTGGTAAAGCTTCTACTGCATTAACGAATGTTTTATCGGATAAGACGTTAGAAGCAGCTTACGAGGAAGACCGAATTGCAGAAGAAAATTTAGATGATGTGGACGAGAAAATCGTAGAAGCAATCATGAAGAGTGGTAAGCAAGATAACGTATCGTTTTTTGCATTTACGGCGACACCGAAGCCTAAAACATTAGAGAAGTTCGGTACAGTTGGTGTAGACGGCAAACCAGTAGCATTCCATCAGTACACGATGCGCCAAGCGATTGAAGAAGGCTTTATTTTAGATGTGCTTGAAAACTACACGACGTATAAAACGTTCTGGAAAATTGCGAAGACAGTAGATGATGATCCAGAAGTATCACAAAAGCAAGCAACGAAAAAGCTCGCACAATATGTGTCACTGCACCCACATAGCATTGCACAAAAAACAGAAATCATTATTGAGCATTATCGCAATTTTGTAAAACGTAAAATTGGTGGTCGTGCAAAAGCAATGGTTGTAACAGCGAGCCGTTTACATGCAGTGCGTTATAAAATTGCCTTTGATAAATACATTAATGAAATGGGTTATGATGATTTAAAAACGGTTGTTGCTTTATCTGGTACCGTGAAAGACGGTGAAATCAACTATACAGAGCCAGACATGAACAAATTCTCAGATAAGGAGCTACCTGAAAAGTTCCATTCAGATGAATACAAAGTGTTACTTGTAGCTGAGAAATATCAAACAGGCTTTGATGAGCCGTTGCTACACACAATGTATGTAGACAAACCATTAAGTGGCATTAAAGCGGTACAAACATTATCTCGTTTAAACCGTACGTGTCCTGGTAAAGAAGATACATTCGTACTCGATTTCATCAACGACCCAGAAGACATCAAAAATTCCTTCCAGCCGTACTATGAATCAACAAGTTTATCTGAAGTTACAGACCCAAACATCTTATATGATATGCAAGCTGAAATTGAGCCATATCAGGTGTTTACAGAAGAGGAAGTACAAAAGGTCAATGAGCTTGAAGTAACAGGTGGTGTGAAAAAGTCTACGAAGGCGCAAACAGAGTTAAATGCGATTCTTGATAAAGGTGTCGAACGCTATAAAAAACTGTCAGAAGAAGAGCAAATTGCTTTTAAACAGGCCGCAACAAAATTCACACGTACGTATAGCTTTGTACTACAAGTCGTAACGTTCATCGACTTAGGCTTACACAAGCAATATATTTATTTAACGTACTTGTTGCGTAAGTTACCACGTGGGAAAGAGGATAAAGACGTTTATTTAGCTGATGATGTCGCACTTGAATACTACCGCAATCAAAAAGTATTTGAAGGCAGCATCGAGCTTGAGAAAACAGGTGGTCACGAACTTGATCCGCAAAAACATGGTGCTGGTGGTGCAGCTGAAGATGAAAAGGTGCGATTATCCAGCGTACTTGATAAGTTAAATGACCGCTTTGGTACGAACTTCACAGAAACAGACTACTTATCACGTGAGCAAGTGAAGGAAGATATGTTGAACAGTGAAGACATCCGCCAAAAAGCATTAAACAATACAAAAGAAAATTTCAAATTTGCTTTCGAAAAAACATTCATGGATTTCGTTATCGACCGTATGAGCAGCAATCAGGAGTTCTTTATGAAGATTTTAGAGAACGACGAGTTTAAGTCATACATTATGGAAGATATGATGAATGAGGTTTATGGGGAAGTGAATCAATAAATTGAAATCTGTCTTCTTACTATTTAAATATAAAATTTTTGGAATTTATTTAGTAAAATAAAGAGGGGTAATTAGGTGATTACTTCAATTCTACACAAAGGGGGATCTTATTTGAAAGATGAATTAATGCCATATGAATACGAACAAAAGCAGCATGAAAAAGGTTTCAACCCGTTCTTAGGTCAATATCATCAAAAGTTTTATATTCAACCAATACCTTATGGGAACAAAAATAGCCAGCATTTTAAAGCAACTGTTCAGGAGTATTTCAAAAAACTGCATTATTATTTTTACGACGAAGTAAGAGTGGAAATCAATTTGTATCTAAATGAGCAAAGAAGATATGAGACACCTGATTCAGGTGATTTAGATAATTATGCAAAGCTTATTTGTGATGCGTTAAAAGGGAAGAACGGCATTTTAATTGACGACATACAAATTCAACGTTTGAGCATAGCTTGGATTGACACAATGAATGACGAATATTTTGAGGTGCGAATTTTTTCACATCCAGATGCTTTTATCTTGAAGGATATTGAATTTTATGAAATGCCCAATAGATTATATTATCCGATTAGTAATAAGCAATGGACTTTAAATGGCATTAGAGTAGTTACAAGTACTGAAAGAGAGGATATTAAAAAAGTTCTCACTGTACTATTAAAAGATGTTCGTAGCATGAGACATGACTTACATCAAAAAGGAAAGCAAGGTCAAGAAGCCTATTATGAATATATGAAATACCATCCTGTTTTGAGAGGGTATAATAAAAATCGCATTCTTGATTCTGGATTTAATGTTAAAATATTAAAGTGATATGTGATTTTGAATTTAGAGTTTAGAATCCAACGCATAAAAAGTTATGTTGTAAAAATAAAAAACGACGTATTGATGAAAAGAGGTTGTTTGAAAATATGAGTATATATTCTTTAGAAATGATTTTAGCATCACTAACATCACTATACAAAAATATTAAAGAAAAACAGATTCATCATCTGGTATTATCTCATGGTGATATTCAAGAGTTGAGTTTGAATGGGAAATGTTTGAGTTTTAAATATTTAGATCAAGAGTTAAAGCAAACTGTAAATATTAATAATGATACTTTTGGTAACAATGTTGTTAAGTTAACATTAGAAGGAAGTTTTGATGCTGTTGAATCTTTTCGAGGAACATATTTTAACCTGATGAAGCAATGTGCTACTAAACGATATGTGATAAAAGATGAAATTTCTCTTAAGCTCTGTGAACAGGGGTATCCATATATAAATAAGGTGGAAAATTTACTCCGACAATATATCATGAACTTTATGATTTTAAAAGTTGGTGATGAGTGGTGGGAGTTGAATGTAAATGATTCCGAAAAGGAAAAATCAGGAAAGCGGAGTGAAAAAGCAGCTTTTGGAAATCTGATTAATCAAGATATTTATCATATTGATTTCAAGGATTTACTATCATTTATTTATGATAATTTCTCCGCATTTAAAAATAAGAATGAGGTCCTAAATCGCTTAAAAGAATGTTCGAGTCTTGAAGAGTTTAATAATTTAAAGAGATCCGTAATGTCTAATAAAGAAAAATTCTTTGATGGAATTTTCGATGGGAATTTTAAGAATAAGTGGGAAGAACTAGCTGAAATTAGGAATTTAATTGCACATAATAAGCTGTTTGAGAAAAAGCAACTTGATAAAGTTATAGAGTTAAGCGGAGAATTAGAAAGTGTATTAAATAGTGCTATTGCTGAACTTCAAAGCTATGAAGTATCAGAAGAAGAAAGTGAAGCTTACCGTGGCACTATACAACAGGAGAGAAATACCATTGTAGTATCTAATTTACTTAAGTTGAAGAGTGAATATAATATAGATATGGATCAAATAAAAGAAGCAATTCAAACGATTTCACAGCCTGGAGAAGAAAAGCAAGAAGAATATTTTACCTTAGTAGAATTAGTAGAGAAGCTAACAGATAAAAATTATTCTGTCAAAGAACCGATAAATTCCTACTTAGGATATATTTTAGGTAATTCAAAAGATGAGCTGTTTTTAGAAAAAGGTGCACAACGTATAACCTATGTCGATGAAAGTGGTACGATGACAACATTAGCTACATGGAAATATGTACCTCATCAAGAGGATGTCTAAAAAAATGGCCTTTAATGAATCGTAGTTAAATTCGTAGTTAATCTTTTAGGTAGAGACATAAAAGCTATTATATGCACTGCTATTACAACAAACGGTGGTTGTGCTCCCAGAAGCCCCGCCGTCTCCATACATAAAGTGGCTACAAACGTAGTCATATCAACGTTTTTCGAGATTAGGGATATTGAATGGGAGTTGAACTCTTGTGCAATATCCCTTTTCTTATTCTTATGAAAAATTGACATATTTGAACTGACTCAAAGACCTTCTAAATACATTTTAGGAGGTTTTTTCTATGTCTAATAGGAAACGTAAGCATGGCATTTTTGCAGTTTCTAGTGAAGCGGTAGAGATGATTCAAACAGAAGAAATGCAACAACAGAAGCTAACAGGTAAACCGATAGAAGAAGCACTTGCTACAGTGTTTAATCAAATGAAGGTAGCGGGGAATAGACCACGCACGATTGAGAGTTATGAGTATATATTTAAGCAGTTTGTACAAATAAACGGTATTGAGTTTGTAGAGCAGATTAACATTGACAGTATTTATAATTACTTGGGTGCATTAGATGTAAGCCAACGTACTAAGTTAATTCGTTTGAAATCAATAAAAGCCGTATTAAGCAAGTTCCATCTAAGTATTTGATCTAATTGTACTACAATGGAAATTATTAGAATAGACGAACAAATATTTCATAGAAGCCTATCGTATCGAAAATTTAGTCGTGGTGTGTGTTTCGGGCTGGACTTGCTTATGTTGAATAGCAAATTTTGTGTGGTTTTAACCCTCCCCCCTACATTTAGCGATAACACCCTAATGTTAAACGTGCTTTTATTTACAAAGAAATTAAGCTCTTTTTAGTATAGAAAGCCAAATGATTGATTTCTCCCTATTAATTCGCTTTCCATAAAGTATTTTTGCTTACTATATAATAAATTGCACCGTCGCATCGCATTGATGAACAGTCCTATGTTTATGCATCAGAAAAAGCATACCCTTCTATCTGGATATGCTCTAAGAATTTTTATTGAATGGACATTTTTGTTGTCTCTGTATATATACGCTAACCATATTTTCGTCCTTCTTTTTATATAATTAGGTATTTGAATTACTCTCACAGTATGTCACAATCTAGTTTAACAGCCAGATAATACAAAAGATGTTTGGATATATGATTTACGTACAAATATGCCGTCATTCGGAGTTCGTACACCTTTAACAGAGAAATATTTCAATGGATTTGTCGAAGCATACGATTCAGAAGACAGCACAAAAGTACAAGATGAACGATGGAATCTATTTACGCGTGAAGCGATTGCAGCTAAAGGTGATATCTTAGATATTGGCTTAATTGCAGATGAATCATTATCAGCCTATGACAATTTACCAGACCCGATTGAATCAGCAGAAGAAGCAATTAACAAGTTGCAACAAGCAATGGAATTGTTAGGTGAAGTTGTAACTGACCTGAAAGCGATTGAGGTGAAGGATCGTGAGTAAGAAGAAAAAGACGTTGGATGACTTATTGGAAGAAGCATTAGTACCAGAGGATGACCAGCCAAATGAGATTCCGCATGAGAGGGTTTGGACTGTATTAAATAGTGTTAATGAAGCGATAAACCCTAATATAGAACCTAGTAATTTTCCAGATGAAAAATTTATTTTATATAGTGTGTCAAGCTTTGAGAGTGGTTCACCAGAAGTCGTTAATGGGTGGGAAATAAAATCTAATAAGCAAATCGTTGAAACAGGAGATGTATTAATTAGTAAAATCAACCCTAAAATAAATCGAGTATGGGTTGTAGGAAAATATATTAACTCTAGAATCATAGCATCGACAGAATGGATAATTATCAAAAATCAAAGTATTTCTTCAGAATTCCTAGCATATTATTTTAAGTCACCAGAATTTAGAAGTAAGTTATGTTCTAATGTCAGTGGTGTAGGTGGCTCTTAACACGTGCGAGACCCAAAGAAGTAATGCAATATGCTTTTCCTTTAGCACCTATAAATGAACAAAAGAAAATAGTAAATAAAATTTCAATTTTATTTGCTAAAATAGATGAAGCCAAAGAGACATTTAAGATTCGACGTGAAGCTATATTGAAATTAGTTTTTACAGAAGAATTAACAGTCGATTTTAGAAATAATAATTCTTTTGATAGCTCACAACAAAGATTAATGAAAATTCGAGAAGAAAGATATAAAGTGGTAGAAAGTAAGAAAGAACTTAGTGAGTTAGACAGCTTATTTCAGGAAGAGATTAAAGTTGACAGTAATGGTTGGCTATATTTAAAAACAAGCACTTTTTGTCATAATATTACTTGTGGTTCAACACCAAGTAAGGATTTAAGTGATGAGGGAGAAATTCTATTTTTAAAAGTTTATAATATTGTAAATAACGAAATTGATTTTAAATATCAGCCACAATATATTCCTAAAGAGGTTCATCAAGGGAAATAAAAGAAATCTCGTTTACAGCCAAATGATGTAATTATGAATATTGTAGGTCCTCCATTGAAGAAGTTTGCAATTATTCCAGAGTGATATGAGGCAATGAATATGAATCAAGCTTAGCAGAGGTAATTGAGGCAACTAGAGGTGTAGTAGGTCAAAGTAATATTTATATTACTCAAAGCAGAAACCTGGTTATGCCAATTCCTTCGCTTGAAGAACAAGAACAAATTATCTTCAAATTAGAAGCGTTAATAGATAAAAAATTTAATTTTTAAATTGATTCCGACAAATAAAGAAGTAGAATCGGTTAAACAATCTATTCTTTCAAAAGCTTTCAAAGGTGAATTAGGTACAGATGGTCCAAGAGATGAACCAGCTATTGAATTATTAAAATCAATTCTTAAAGAAAAGTTATAATTGTTGTTTCTATTAATATAGTCAGACAACAAAATTGTCCACTTGATAAATTGTCGAGTGGACTTTTTGATAGATTCAAATTACGAAAAGATTGCTTTTCATAACTTGAGAATGATAGAATTTAATTACCTTAAAAATCCAAAATAGGTGTTTTGAAACAATGGGTGAGCTGTTAAATCTTGAGATACAGACAGATAAAAATGTAGAAGCTGCTATTCAAAAGCAAATTGAAAAAAAGTTAAAAACGTATGCTGGGGACTATAAACGTTTTGAAGATTTTTGCTTAGCTAAAGGTAGGAATCTTACCATCGTCTATGTTCAATAAGTCTACTGCAAATTTAAGAGTACTATCAAAGTCAATTAACTATTATTTTGACGCAAACGACCCTTATATTCGACAAGTGATAAAAATATTTGAGACTGTACTTGAAAACAAGTATCATTGATATTTAATTCACAAAAGTATTGATTAGACGGCACTGCGAGGAATGTAAAAATAATAGTAGACATTTTTAACATTTAGGCTAGGGGGAAATTATGATTAATTGGAAATTTATACTAAGTGTTAGAGCTTTTATTTTGTTTTATGTATTGTTCTTTTTCTTATTAATTATTATGGTTTTTACTAAAATGAATATGGTGATGTTTAATGGTACTATAATTTTGATTTGCCTATTGTTTTTTACTAGAGTTCTAAATAGAAGATTAAAGTTGAATAAGTTAGATTTTTTTTATTTAAATGAAAAAAATTATAAAAACGATTCTCTACAAAGAGGAGAACAAATAGGTGATATATTTGCAATTGTATTGTTCATAATTATTGCATTAGATGTAAATGCGCAAATTTTAACTAAGTTTGGAAATAGTGCTATTAGTTTTGTGGGGTTTTGTGTATTAGTATTTTTACCAATAGCGAGTATATCTATATCTAAAAATAATAAAATTTTAAAGGTTATTACGATACTATTAACTACATTTTATGGCTTGTTTGTATTTTTAGTGACTCTTACAACTGTGCTGATAATAATTACTGGCTTTCTAAATGGAAATAAATACACTGATCTACAAAATTTGTTTAGTATTTTAAACACTGAAGATATAATATTATTAGGTTTTATTGTAGAGGAATATATTCTACAAATCATACTCTTTATTATAGGGTCTATTGTGTTACTTTTAATATTTATATTCTATACCCCACCGTATCAATTAGAGGATTTGGGCGAATCATTGAAAATTGCTAATTTAGTTATAATATTGATTAGTGTATGTATTTTCTTTTATGCTAATGTATCTGGGGAAAAAATATCTACAGTTATTCAGAGTATAGATATTTCTGAATATACAAGTATAGAAGAGGAAGAACAAAAATTTTTAAATTATGTTGAGAAATTTTCCAAAAATAACGTAATTAACTTGGGTTATGTTTTACTATTGCCGTATATTTTAAGTATTACTATTGCAAACTTAGTTATTGATATTTTAAAAAGGAAATATAAGAGAAAAGCAACTAAAGCTTTGGAATCTATAATTGAATCTGCAAATATTAGGGATATAGATGAATTCTTAAAAAAGAAGTTCATTTATAATGGGGGAGAAAAACATAATTTAAAACTAATTGAATGCCTTAAACTAAACCAGGCAGATTTATCAGATAGAAATGATTCAATTGGATGAAATAGTTGAAACAGATTGAGATATCGTAGAATTAATCATATCTTGCTTAATAGTCTTTTTAGGTAATGAGGAAAGTAATTATTGAAACAAGTTTTACATAAATTAAAAATTGAGTATAGGTTTAGAAATTTTTGTTTAATTACAATAAATTATAAAATAATATTTTAATCGTAGTTAAAACCGTAGTTAACTAAACTGCTCCCCAATTGTTAGACACAACTAACAATTGGAGGTGCAGTTTTTTTATGGTCAAATATACTGCCGAAGATAAATTACAAGCTATCGAGCGCTACTTAAGTGGAACGGAAAGCTCCTATGATATAGCTAAATCTATGGGGACTGATAATAAAGCAATCCTTAAATGGGTTAAGCAATATGAATACAATGGAGTTGAAGCTTTTATTCAGCCGTATACAAATTACACACTAGAGTTTAAAATGGATGTACTAACTTTTATGATTGAAAATGGTATGTCCTTAAACGAAACGGCAGCGATTTTTAAGATCCCTGCCCCTTCAACAATTAGTGCTTGGAGAAAGCAATATGAAACTCAAGGATTAGATGCCCTTCAATCAAAGAAAAAGGGGCGTCCATTCATGAAAAAAGAATTCAATAAACAATCGAAACAAGCACCAGTTAAAGGCTCTACCGGAGCACTTGAAGCACGTATTAAACAACTGGAAATGGAAAACGAGTATTTAAAAAAGTTGAATGCCTTAGTTCAAAACAAGGAAAAATCACCAAACAGGACAAAGCACAAGTATTCTTTGAGTTAAGGCATAAATATTCGGTGAAAGCACTTGTAAAACTCGCTGGCATTCCACGAAGTACGTACTTATAGGATTTATATTTTTCCATACGTACAACACAAATTAAACCCAGTTCTTTCATGATACGTTGCACTTTTTATGATTCACTTTTTGCCCACGATTCGCTAGCTCATCACGAATACGGCGATAACCATAACGCCCTTCATGTTCTTCATAAATCGCCTTTATTTCTCTGGATCTGGTCGATTCATACGTATTACCGGAAACGTTGGCAAAATTGCGCCAAATATTTTAGACCGCAATTTTAAAGCAGATGCCCCAAATGAAAAATGGGTAACAGATATTACGGAATTTAAATTATTCGGTGAGAAACTTTATTTATCGCCAGTTTTAGATTTATTTAACGGAGAAATTATCACGTATACAATTGGCTCTAGACCAACCTATTCACTTGTTTCAGACATGTTGGACAAAGCACTCGAACGTTTACCTGAGCACCACCAGTTACTCATGCATTCCGATCAAGGCTGGCATTATCAAATGAATCAATATCGTCACGCCTTAGAATCAAGAGGGGTTGTTCAAAGTATGTCTCGTAAAGGAAACTGTTACGACAAATCTGTCATGGAGAATTTCTTTGGAATTATGAAATCTGAATTCCTTTACATGAGGGAATTTGAAAGTATAGAGCATTTTAAAATAGAATTAGAAAAATATATAAATTACTATCACACTAAACGGATTAAGGCAAAATTAAAAAAGCAGTCCGGTGCAATACCAATACGGAAACTAAGGTTCTATATTGGTGGATGCCAAAAGCAGGAATAAATGATAAAAGCTATAACGAAATTATTAGTTTTTCAAAGTTGACAAAGTGATAAGGAGTAAAGAAATGGTAGCTATCATAGTAGCAATAAAGAAGCTTATATTGGTGAAACTGTTTATTTTATAAAAATCGGATGAAAGCTCATTTAAAGGGACGTAAAAATATTAAGCAAGTAAGTTCAAGAAAGAGTATAAGAAGATCTTCAAATTTATATCGTACAAAAAATTATTTAGCTATGAACCATGAGGAAATATTTAAAACGTATAAAAATATAGCTAAACAGGTGAAACATTTAAAAGGAAAAAACTTTGCAAAGCCTACTTCTCAATTAATACGTGTTAAAAAGAGAAAAAAAGGCCGATATCATATTCGTTGATGAAGCGCATTTACTGTTAACAAAGCCAGATATTATCCAATTTCGCTCCTACTTAAATCTTTTTCTTTGCTAAAAAAATGTATTAACTATCCTATTTGTGAGCTATTCATATATGGTATTTCAACTCACTTTAAATATCCTCATGCCCTAGAGGGAAAGACGTTAAGGTCTTTCTCTCTTTTTTTAGAAAATCAATGTTAATCATCAAGGGCAATAACGAAAATGTTTGCTAGCTTTTATATAGTATATCGCTCCATTAAAGTATTTAATTCACGATTTAGTTCCGTTAGTTTTTCAGCAGCATGAGCTACATCTGTAATTGCTTTAATGTGCTCGTCAATGGAAGACGCAATTTCCTGTACTGAAGCGGCCGTCTGCTCTGATACGCTGGACGCACTTTCGATTCCTTCACTCATCAACTTATTATAGGATGTCATCACGTCCATTTCTTTATTAACGGCTAATATGGATTCTACAATTTGTTTAACAGAATCAGACATCTGATTGAATTTGCTTTGTGTTAGGGCTACATCATCATTTAACTTTTTAGCAGTTTCCATTGTTCCTTCTACAGTTTCAACTGTTTTAGTAGTTTCTGAAACAATGGATGAAACTACGCCTTGTACTTGGTGGGTGGCCATTTTCGATTGTTCTGCTAGTTTTCTTATTTCATCGGCAACCACTGAGAATCCTCTACCATACTCACCTGCTCTTGCAGCTTCAATACTTGCATTTAAAGCTAGTAAATTGGTTTGTTCTGCGATTGTTTCAATGGTTTCCATCACCTGTGTGATTTGATTTATTTGATCATGTAATTTTTTAATTTCATCACTGACTTCTTGTGAGGCTGCTAGTGAAATAGTATTGGACTGTTGTAATTGTTGTACTATTTCAATTCCCTCGGATGATATTTTTTCTGCATGTTTTGTAATGTCGTACATAACTTTACTTTGTTTTTCTGTGGTTTCTATAGAATTGGATAATAGCTCTACTGTTTGGTTTATGGTATCCAAATCGTGGGCTTGTTCCTGTGTACCAGTAGCAATTTCAGTAATGGCTCTACCAACTTCGTCACTACTAGCAGATGTTTCTTCTGAAACGGCAGATAAGTTAGTTGCTGAATCCAATAAATGTTCACTTGTATTTTTAGTCTTTTCGACGAGCGTGCATAATTGCTGTGACATTTTATTGAAAGCGGTCGCAAGTTGTCCAATTTCGTCATTTGATTCAGGTAGATGGGTAACCATTATATGACCATCAGAAATTTTCGTTGCGGCTTCAGCTACTTCTTTTAACGTGTTTAATTTCTTCCGAATACCTAAATAAAATACCAGTGAGCTTAAAGTAATAAGTACGACTGTTGCACCAAAGATAATATATTGTAAAATGTTTAATCCTTCATAAAATTCATCTTGAAAGACAGCAATTCCAATAGTCCAGCCCCAAGGCTCAAAATATTCTGTATAGGCTGTTTTATCTTTAAAAGAACCATCTGGCTGTTTATCAGAATAAATGACAAAGCGATCTGATTCATTTTTGGACTTGCCGCCTGCAATGATTTTTTCGCGATTACTTCTGTTCAGGTCATCGGCAGGAGCTCCCCCTATTTTAGAAGGATGGAGTTGTAACACTAAATCCTCGTCAAAAGCTAATATATATCCATTTTCTTTGTAAGTAAAATTGGATTTTTGATAATCGTACTCTCCCATTTCATTGACGGGTCCATTTAGAATAATTCTGGCTTGTTCTTTTCCTTCTTCTAATGTTATTTTGCCACTTTCCACTTCTTCATTAATCAATTCTATTGAAGTATAGGCCCCTTTGACAATGCTTTGGAGTTCTCTTTGACCTGATTCTAAGAGCTGATCTTTGGCAACCCAATAGCTTGTTGAGCCGATAATCACAACTGTTACAAGTATAATAATTGTGATTAGTAGCATTAACTTCCCAGAGATGCTTCGTAACCGTAAATTTTTCTTCATCATTCGCTTCCTCCCGCAACTATATATAGGTATATTTCGACAGTAATCTACATAATTCAATAGTATGGAAATTATTTTTATAGTAGGCTAAAGGTTCTATCATAAACTAGAAGCAAATTCTTATGATTAAAAGGATGAATTTAATTCTATTATTGGCCAGTATGCTGAAGGAAAGTTAAAAACTGGTTAAAGACTATCATTAAAATTTGGCAATATTTGAATCAAATAATATAACAAGTAAAACGTCTTTCTTTATAAAAGGGCTAAATTACTGAATAAAATTTGGTGAGTTGTATGTATTTAGTAAAATGTCATATATAAGTTAAGCGGGTTATGAAGAAAATGGTATTGACAAAATATTTTTTTTCTGTAAAATGAAAAACAATTCAAAAATATTTGTATAGAACAAAGGCTATGAAAAGAAATAGTATCAGTTATTTTTACGAACAGAAAGTTACCGGTTGATGAGAGGTGCATGTAAAACGATTGAGAATTCATCTTGGAGCTGTGTACCGAAAGGATCATTCTGAGTAGGCTACACCGGTAAGCATCCGTAATCATGTGCGAGAGTATCGTCAAATGACCGTACTTCTTAAGGTAAGTAATGTGAATTGCTTATAAATTAAAGGTGGTAACACGAGTTGAATCGTCCTTTTGGTTAATCCAAAAGGGCGTTTTTTTTTTATTCCTTTTTTGAGCAAAGTATTTGAAAATCTATACGTATTAGGAGTTAGACATTATGAATGACAATCATCAAGATTCACAGCTAAAGCGCGGATTAAGTACTCGTCACATGCAATTAATTGCACTTGGCGGGTCCATTGGGGTCGGTTTATTTTATGGCTCTAGTTCAACCATTCAAATGGCTGGACCATCTATTTTACTAGCTTATTTAATTGGAGGATTAGTTATTTTCACCATTATGCGTGCATTAGGTGAAATGGCAGTAGCGGAACCTGTATCAGGCTCGTTCAGTACGTACGCGAATAAATATTTAGGACGCTTTGCGGGGTTCTTATCTGGCTGGACGTATTGGTTTATGTGGATTGTCGTTGGTATGGCAGAATTAACAGTAGTCGGTGTATACATTAACTATTGGTTTCCTGATATTCCACAATGGGTAACTGCTCTTGTAGTACTTGTTATGATGACGCTTGTAAACTTAGCAAATGTAAAAGCCTACGGAGAATTTGAATTCTGGTTTGCAATGATTAAAGTTGTTGCGATTATCGGGATGATCGTTCTTGGATTAGCCATTATTTTCTTCGGTGTTGGTAACCACGGTGAAGCAATTGGCTTCGAAAATTTATGGGCACACGGTGGCTTCATGCCAAACGGTTTCCATGGTATTTTAATGTCACTTGTATTAGTTATGTTCTCATTCGGTGGGGTTGAATTAGTTGGTATTTCTGCAGGAGAAGCAAAAAATCCTAGCAAGTCCATTCCTTCTGCTATTAACAACATCGTTTGGCGTATTTTAATTTTCTACATTGGTGCATTGGGCGTTATGATGGTTATTTATCCTTGGAACGAAGTTGGTTCAGAAGGTAGCCCGTTCGTTCAAATTTTCGATTACGTCGGCATCCCTGCTGCAGCTCACATTATTAACTTTGTTGTCATTACAGCAGCAATGTCTGCATTTAATAGTGGTTTATATGGCTCAGGACGCATGCTTCACAACTTATCGGTACAAAAAAATGGTCCAAAATATTTTAAAACGGTAAGCAAAAACGGTAGTCCGCGTAGAGGGATTTTATTTTCTTCAGCGGTGTTATTAATGGCAGTTGTCTTAAACTATGTAGTACCTGAAAAAGTGTTCATCTATATTTCTGCTGTTGCGACTGTTGCAGTCATTACAAGCTGGATGATTATTTTATTTGCACAATTGAAATTTAGAAGGGCAAAAACGAAAGAAGAAGTAGCTGAACTAAAATTTAAAATTCCGCTTTATCCTCTATCTACGTATATTGCCATTGCCTTCTTATTAATGGTTATTGTGTTAATGGCGTTTATTCCGGACATGCGTGTTGCCCTATATGTCGCACCAATTTGGTTTTTAATCTTATTTGTTGGATACAAAGGTATCAATATTAAAAAATAGTTACAACATTTCATTTAACATCAAAAAAGTCCTTTTGGTTAACTCGGTTGGCTATGCCTATAATGTATACATCAGCAAATTAAGGTATATTATATTTGTTGAATAGAATATTTGTAAGACAGGAAAAGTAGGTGAACCAACATGGGGAAATATCAATTAGATACTAAAGGTAAGGTTGCTGTGGCAAAGTATCATGAAAAACACAAGCCTGCCAAATTTGATAAAAAGCAGCAACTTGAGAAAATACGTGCGGAGTATTTGAAAAAGAAGCAAGAACAAACAGATCAATAATATGAATGAAAACATAGGAAGATGAATATCTCCCTATGTTTTTTCAATTTGATAATAGCGTTTTTGATTCTTGACAAAAACTCGTCATCAGGTATCCATTCTTTGTTAATAGATTTTGACATTACGTGAACCGCCCTAGCATTTTTTTATTTGTTCATACTCTGTTCATATGGTTGTCATGAGGGGGACATCTTCATTGTATAGGGTATTCTTAACGGCTTGCGAAAGTGGCCGGGATTGAAGATGCGAAGTTGATAACGAAAGGGAGGAGTGGCACGAGATCAAAATAGTAAAAGGCTTTCACTGGCTGTTTTATATCGTCGTGCAAAGAGAATGAAAAAAAAGATAACCATTATAGGTAAAATACTAGCGGGTTTAGTTATAGCTATATTACTTTTTTTATTGATTGTTTTCTTAGTCAATACAATTTGCAGCAAAATGGAGCAGGGGAAAATAGAAAGGTATGGTCAGTCTGTAAGAGTAGACGGAAAAAATATGAATGTTTTCATTCAGGGAGAGGGCGAGGAAATTGTCGTACTTTTACCTGGTTATGGAACGGCAGCACCGGGACTTGATTTTCAACCATTGGTAGATGAATTGTCTCCATTTTACAAGGTTGTTGTCGTTGAGCCATTTGGTTATGGATTGAGTGATTTAACTGAGAAGGAGCGGAGTTCAGAAAATATTGTTAGTGAAGTACATGAAGCTTTACAGCAGCTTCATATTGAGCGGTATATTCTAATGGGTCATTCGATTTCGGGCCTTTATGGACTGGATTATGTGAATAAATATCCTAATGAAGTGAGTGGATTTGTGGGGCTCGATAGTAGTGTACCGACGATTAGCGAGAAAAAGATTGGTGCTTCCATCATTACCACTATAAAATTCCTTAAACAATCGGGTTTAGCAAGATTGCAGGTGAAGCTGGGTGATGACCCATACGCCGAGCTATCATATGATGAAAAAACAAAAGAACAATTAAGAATGCTACAGCATAAAAACCTGTATAATTCCACTCAGTTAAATGAAGCTGAAATTATGTATGAAAATTTTAAAGCAGCTGAAAATTTATCATTTCCAAAAGATCTTCCTGTTATTTTCTTTATCCAAGCGAATCATCCAGTCACTGATAGATGGGTACCAGAGCATCAAAGGCAAATAAAAAATTCAGTGTATGGTCAGGTCGTGACATTTGACGGGGATCATTATTTGTATCGTGCACAAGCAAAAGAAATTGTGGATAGCTTAAGAGAATTTATGAAAGTGGTAAGGTAGTGAGCTAATCTGTAACCTAGTCGAGTCAACTAGGTGAGTCATCAATTAAGCGTAAAAGCCTCATGGGTTCTACAAATAAACGCTCATTTAAATTTCCCTTTATGCATATGGCTAAGTGATTTAAAACCGCCCATTTGGACGGTTTTTTTCACTTTTAACGAAGTATTTTTACAGCAGAGCTAGTGCCTATTCTTGAGGCACCTGCATCTATCATAAATTTTATATCTTCCATGGTACTTACTCCGCCTGAAGCTTTTACCCCAACATTTGGTCCGACTGCTTGTCTCATTATCGCAACGTCTTTAGCAGTTGCTCCATGCAGTGAAAAACCTGTGGAGGTTTTAAGAAAATCGGCGCCAGCTTTTACGGCTATTTGGCATGCACGAATTTTTTCTTCATCTGTTAAGAGACATGCTTCTATAATCACTTTTACTAGCGCTTTTCCTTGTACAGCGTTGACAATCATTGAAATTTCTTTTTCCACTAGCATGTTGTTTTTGTTATTTTTTAATTCTGCTATATTCATCACTACATCTATTTCGGTGGCTCCGTTACCAATGGCATTTAAAGTCTCGAATACTTTCGTTTCAGTTGTGTTTGCACCTAAAGGAAATCCTATTACTGTGCATATATTCACATCCGACTCACGTAATAGATCAGCAGATAAGCTCACCCATGTAGGATTCACGCATACAGATGCGAACCCGTATTGTATGGCTTCTTGGCATAATTGAATGATTTCTTTTTCGGTCGTATTAGGTGAAAGTAATGTGTGGTCTATTAATTTTGCATAGTCCATAAATATATCATCTCCGGCTTCAAACTATGATTCTGAAAAATAGGCGATAGGACATGTTTAGCTGGAAAGCGATGTTTCCCTACTAAAAAGGTCTGTAAGGATGTTAAGCAACCTACGTGTTATATATTAAAGGGTTTAACATTTTTTAGACCATCCAGTTTATATGATTTTTCCTCATCCATTAGGACCTAGGTCTTTATGTGTTTTTAAGTTCAATTTTCTAGAAATTAAATATGGTCCATATATTTCCAACATTTAGCTTGCAGCTGGGTGCAATTGGTTATTTGAAATTTTTGAAATAGGTTTGAAATATTAAATGTGACACTGGCAAAAAAAGGTCTCCCCCCAACCACCAATTCATATACATAAGGTAAAAACTAATAGGAGTAGTGATTATTGGACAAACAACATCACAGATATAGATGGGTTGTGTTTGTTGCGGTATTGTTTACGTATTTGTTAATGGCCAGTCAACGAACTGCTCCCGGGTTAATTACAGACCAATTGATGAGCGATTTTGGGGTGATGGCATCGACCATTGGGCTATTGACGAGTATCCAATTTTTGTGTATACGAGTTTACAAATTCCGATGGGGGTTTTAGCTGATCGGTTTGGACCGAACTTGTTTCTTATAATGGGTGCTATCCTTACAGGGCTAGGCACGATTCTGTATAGTCTAGGTACACATGAATTCATCCTATTTTTTTCTAGAATACTTACTGGTATAGGAGACGCGACCATTTGGGTGAATATGGTGCTTATTTTGGCACAATGGTTTCAGAAGAAGGAATTTGTTCGTTTAATTGGCTTTGCAGGTATGACAGGTAGTCTAGGGTTCTTATTGGCGACGGTTCCTTTTGCTACTTTGATTCTTTTATTGGGTTGGAGAATTTCATTTTTTTCAACGGGACTCTTATTATGTTTATGTGGTGTTCTTCTTTATTTTGTACTTGTTAAAAATGCGAAACGTATCTTTTCAGTAAAATCGATAGTGGAAGCTGAAGTGCTACAACGTGAGAAAACGTCTGTTTTATTACGGAAAATATTTTTAAATCGACAAGCTTGGGCTTTATTTTTTTGCCATTTTGGGGTTGTTGGGGGATATGTTGGCTTTATCAGTTCGTGGGCTGTTCCCTACGGAATCCATATGTATGAGATGACACGTTCAGAGGCCAGTCAGCTAATTATGATTGGTCTTTTTGGAGCACTTATCGGGGCTCCTCTAACAAGCTGGCTAGCTGGCCGGCTAGAAACGATTAAGAAGCCTTATATAGGTGTTCAATTGGCTGTTTTATTGAGTTGGTTATCCTTTCTCTTACGGAAGGGGCATCCGTCCCTTTATTTACTTATTATACTATTCTTCATCATCGGCTTTGGATATGGAGCAAGTGCCTTAACGTTCGCGGCGGTTCGCCAAACTTTTCCTATCAGTGAATCTGGTATCGTTTCTGGCTTTGCGAATACGGGAGGCTTTTTAAGCGCTGCATTACTACCGATTATTTTTGGCTATGTGTTGGATTATTTTCAATCCACTTCAGGTTATTTAGGGGATGGGTACTACTATGGGTTTTTCACCCCAGTTTTATTCTCCGCCATTGGCTTGATGGGAGTACTATTATTGAAGGAACAGCGTATGAGAGCAGGCAAAAAAATGTCAAATAGATGAAAGGAATACCTGTAAAATAAGGTATTCCTCTTTCAACGACTTACCCCATATAAACACTTTCACAAGTATCTGGTGCTGGTTCATAGAAGCAATGATTTTTAAATTGCCCTGTAAACGGTTGGCCGTACCATGTTGGGGGACATGGGGCATACGGATTGAAGTACCAAAGGGCGTATTTGGCTGGGTGCTGACGCCAGAAGTCTAAGTTCTGTTTGGCTAATCTTTTTTCCGTTTCTCTGGCACGTTGGTAAAACATATTGCCTTTTTGAACGGCTTCAAATGAATAATTTCCTCCTTGCACTTGATAAATCACTTGCTCGATAGTTCTAACATCGTTAAAGTCTAAGCAAGATGCAACAGCGCGATTGACAATCACATTGCCTACGTATAACATACCTTGCTGTCCTTCACCTTCAGCCTCTGCTCGCATCATCCTTGCCATTAATGCAACGTCTGCATCACGGTATTTTACTCTTGGCATTTTTACCACCTCCACCATATAGTATGAAAATGATCGAGGCTAATTTCACGTTATCCTGAAAATTAGCCGTTTTCTATATACGAGGAAAGAAAAAAACGCCATTCGAGCTGCAAAATAAATGAGCAGGATGGCGTGTTTATATTAAAAATTCCTTTTGAAATAGGGGGTTTTTTTCAGAACGACACATACTGGAATAGCGATAATTAGGCCAACCATGTTTTGAATAACATCACCAGGAATGGATGCTAACGGTGCAATCCAGCTATTGAACATAATCGCTTGCCCGATATAATAGACGGCAATCATTACGGGCATGGATACAACAGCCCCTAAAATGTTTAAACCAATATGGTCGCCTTTATATCCTTTTGACCAAGCAATTTTACCAACGATAAAGCCTTGTAATGCGCGTGAAATAATAGTAGTGGGTGCCCAAATTAACCAGCCCCCTACGATATCGAACAAGCCCATTCCGATGGCTCCTGCAAGTGCTCCCTTTTTTGGACCAAATAAAATGGCTGAGATAAACAGCATGGATGTCCCTAAGTGAATCAGCCCACCTTGACCAAAAGGTAATTTTAGATTAATAAACATGGTTGCAACGAAAACAAGTGCCGCTAAAATGGCTGTAATGACTAAATCAAATGTTTTCGTACGTGGTCTTGTATAGGATGATCTTTGTATATTTTGCATCTTTATCTTCCTCACTATGATGAATATTTTGATGATTTTTACTTTAGCAAAGGACTGACTGTTGTAAAAGTGTCAATTTTATAAAAAAGTTAGAGGTCAGTTGATGGATATTTTCGCATTTTACGAATTGTGATACGATGAGGTGAGTATAAACAGGATGAGTTAGGTGGAATGTATGATGAAAAAAGTGGCTGTAATTCAGGATATGTCATCCTTTGGGAAGTGCTCGTTAACGGCTGCAATGCCTGTATTATCTGTGATGGGTATGCAGGCGGTGCCATTGCCAACTGCGATTTTAACGGCGCAAACAGGATACTCGAGCTTTTATTGTGAGGATTTAACCTCAAGGATGGACTACTTTATGGATGAGTGGAGCAAACTTGGGGCGAGCTTTGATGGCATTCATACGGGCTTTGTTACAGGGAAAGAGCAAATCGATAATATTTTTCGTTTTTTAGGCGTGTTTCACTCAACAGATACAACCTTGCTAGTTGATCCTGTAATGGGGGATCACGGTGAGGTATATAAAATGTTTACGGGCGACTTACTGGAGCGAATGAAGGAGCTAGTAAAGTGTGCCGACATTATTACGCCAAATGTGACGGAATGTTGCTTGCTCACAGGTTTGTCGTTTGAGAGGATGCAAAGCTATCAGCATGAAATAGATTATATTCAGGTCCTAGAAGAAGCGGGTCAGCAGCTCCAACAGGCCACTGGTGCAAAAATCATTATAACTGGCTTGAATCCACCAACAGCTGCGGGCAAGCGTTATGTGGGCAATATGTTTGTCGATGCGGAGCGGTCTTTCCATAGTATTCGTGACTATAATGGTGAAAGCTACTCAGGCACGGGTGATCTATTTGCGTCTGTTATTATGGGCGGCATGATGCGTGGGCAGGATTTAGTGGAATCCATGAAGCTAGCAGAGACGTTTTTAGCAGCTGCTATTGAAGCGACTTCCAAGGAGCAAGTACCGCGCGAGGCAGGCGTTCATTTTGAACAATTTTTACGGATGTTACTTTAGAAAAAAGTTTTTAACGTTTTAAAAACGTTGTTAGCGATCAATAGAAATGGGAGGGGAAGACATATGGAAATTAGGTTATTAACAGCACAAGATGCTACATCCTATCGAACATTAAGATTAGAGGGATTACAAACAAATCCTGAGGCATTTGGTTCAAGCTTTGAAGAGGAAAAAGATATGGCGCTTGAGTTGTTTGCAAGTAGACTGGAAGCGCAAGGTTCTTTTACCTTCGGAGCATTTGATCAGAATGAGTTGTGTGGGGTTGCCACATTAGTGCAGGAAAGCAAAATGAAGCTAAAGCATAAGGCAAGTATTTTTGCTGTTTATGTGTCTCCCAAAAAGCGAGGGCATGGCTTAGGTAAACGTTTGATGCAGGAAATAATCAAGCAAGGAAAGCAATTAGCCGATGTAGAGCAGATTAACTTAACCGTAGTATCTTCTAATGAATCGGCAAAAGGACTGTACACATCATTAGGCTTTCTAATGTTCGGGACAGAGAAGAGAGCTTTAAAAATAGACCAGCAATGCTTTGATGAAGATTATATGGTTTTATATGTAAAGCCTTTGAAGTAAATCCAAACTTCAAAGGCATTTATGCAAAATTCAAAAAAACAATACAATGAATAAAGTAATAACCGCAATAAAAAGAGCTAATAAAGTGCTAACCATACTTACTTTCTTTTTCAGTAACCATAAGCTTAGCGCAACAATAATGATTGATAATGGGAGTATCAGCCAAAATACAAGATTGCCCAAGTATTCAATTTGAATGGGGAATGAATCATAAAAGTAATTATAAGTGATGCCTAGCATGAAAAAAATGGTTATGGCTATATCGGCTGATACCATTGTATTGTGAGTAATCATAATCCCCTCCCATCTCAGAAATATTTATTTTTACATATATTGTATGCATAGACAGAGCGAAATCACACGGCAGCATTCATTAACAGGATGCTGCCGTATTTTTTTTACTATTCCTCATGTTTATTTAAACTTCTTATGATGACAGCTTCTAAATTTTCCATTTTCTTTTCAAATCGCATAAAGAGATAGATGGTGATGGCCATTGGAAATCCTGAATTACCAATTAAGTTCATCCACATTTGAATATTTTCGGGTGTTAGCATGACATCTTCCTCCTTCACCAATGTTGTGTCTTACATATGTAAAAGTGGTTTTAAGTTAAATAAAAACAATATTAATTTGATTTTTAAGAACATTTGTTCTTATTTTGGTTTATAATAGATAGATGATAGTCACTTTATTTAGCAAGAAGGCGGATAGATAGGAGTGATGATGATGAAAAACGAGAACTATAAAATCGAGAATTTTTTTGGCAGGAATATGGAACAGATAAAAAATCCAATTATCAAAAGCTTTTTGGCTAATGCTAAAAACCTTTATTTGGTTGAAAAAGCAATTTTATATCCAACTGATTGTAATATGAAATTGGTTGATGAAACATTTCAATTACACTATATAAATGTTCAAAAAATAAAATATGTCAGTAATTTAATTTATTTCTATAGCTTGGATTTTGATAAAAAAAGGAGAAGATTACACGACCGTTTCTTATTAATTGTAGACGATGGTCTATTTGAGACTGGGAGGGTGAGAAAGGACGAAATCATTCAAGAAGGGTTATTAGACGCTGTTGAAAATGAAGAATTATTTCAATCTTTGAAAAGCTTAACGGATAAGCAGCTTCAAATTTTAGAAATGATTTATGCTCATGATTATTCGATAAAAGCTGTTGCTGAAACATTACAAACAACACCCCAAAATATATCGAATCTTCATCGAAAGGCATTAAAAAAACTACAACAAAAGCTTCGTAAAGAGGAGGGGTAAGAGATGGAAAGGGAAAATAGCTATCACGAGGAGTCACTTCAATTCATCGAGAATTTTTCACCTAAAATTAAACAATGTCTCCATCAGACAAGCTATCAGGAAAGAGAAGATTTGGAGCAGGAGATTAAATTAAAAATTATTGAAAAACTTGCGACAAAGGAATTTATCAATACCCCTAGCTTTTGGGATTTCTTCACCTAAGCCAAAAAAAGAGCAATTATCCTTGTTTGTGGACAATTGCTCTCTTTTCATTAACCTTTTAAGAAATCTGGTTTAGCAAAGCTTGGGTTTGGATAGGTATAGAAGCCCTCACCTGTTGCACGACCGAGCTTACCTTTTTCGATGTACTCTGTTTTCAGTAGGTTGGCAAGCTTTTTCATGTTTTCATCACCAGTAGCCGTTGCTTTTGCTTCAACAATGTTATAGGCAGTGTTGATACCAACGATGTCTAAGATGGCGAATGGACCAAGAGGCGCGCCTGTACCAATCATCCATGTTTTATCAATTGTTTCCGGGTCTGCCACTTCTTTTACTAATAAAGATTCGGCGGCATCTAAAAATGGTACGAGCAATGAGTTTAAAATATAGCCAGGTTGCTCCTTATATAATGGTAGTGGAACCATGCCGATTGCACGTGCAAATGCAACAACCTCATCGAATACTTTCATATCTGTGCCTGGGTGTTTCATAATTTCAGCTGTGTTGTTTTTCCAAATAGTATTGGCAAAATGTAGAGCTAAAAATTTCTCAGGACGGCCTGTTGCTTCTGCAAATTGGCTAGGTAATAAAGTAGATGAGTTAGTCGCAAAAATTGTTTTGGCAGGTGCTACTTTGCCAAGGTTCGTATAAAATTCTGTTTTAATTTGGACAACTTCAGGGATTGCTTCAATTACAAGATCAGCATCAGCAACAGCTTGTGCTAAGTCGCTTTTAAATGTTAGTCGAGCATAGGCAGCATCTACTTCTTCTTGTGTAGCTCCTAAGTCTTGTTGATAAAGTGGTTTCAATTTTGTAATACGATCCTGTGCATTTTTCAACGCCTCGTCGTTAATATCGTAAATGGTTACTTGAAAACCTTTAAAAGCAGATTGATAAGCAATTTGACTTCCTAAGACACCGCTACCTGCGACCGTAATATTTTGATAATTCATCGAAATTCCTCCTTTAAAATTGTTACATTAATATAATAGTGTGGATATGTAAAAAATCCTTCGATACTATTCCATACTACTTCTTTAGGCAATATAAAATCAAATGATAGCCTCTATTATTATAATGATATAAAGTTTATGGTCTTGCTCCTTTACAAGTATGTACCCAATATCGACTAAACATAACTGTAGAAATAAAAAAGAACAGCAACTAAGCTGTCCATGTCTTAACAATAATCCACTGTGGTAAACATCCCGCCAACATCAGGAGCGCCGTTATTGGTAACGTGGTGAGGCATATGACAATGGAGAGGCCAAATGCCTGGGTTATTGGCCAGAAATTCTATATCCCACGTTTCACCAGATGCCACAAGAATAGTGTTTTTTGCGATTTGGGTATGACGAGCAATTGGAAAACCATCTGCGCCAACAACATGAAATTGATGGCCATGCAAATGGATGGGATGGTGATGCATTTGGATATTGCCAAAACGAATTTTTACTGTATCACCAAAATTTACAGATAAGGATTTGGTGAAGGGATAGCACTTGCCGTTCATCGTAAAAAAATTAAATTCTGGCTTCTTAAAATTTAAAGGATACGTGCCCTTCGTAAGAGCCCCCCAGGGTAATTGATCAACTGCCCATTCCTGTAATAAACATAAATAATCTTTGTGCTGTGAAAGGTTCTGTTTGCTTGGATCTTCAACAATAAACCCTCCTAATAGGCCAGCATTATCTTGCACAGCTACATTTACATGAGAGTGATACATATACGTCCCTGGTGGATTTTTTATCGTAAAGTGATAATCAAAATAATGCCCCGGTTCAATAAAAGGGGATGGTTCAATAGGTGGTACACCATCCATAGCATTTGGCACCATTAAGCCATGCCAATGTACACTTGTTTTTTCGGGCAACCGATTAATTACACGAATACAAACACGATCCCCTGGAAAAACGCGGATGGTCGGACCGGGTGTAGAACCATTGTAGCCCCATACCTGAATGAATATCCCATTTACTAGCTCCCATGTTATTTCCTCTGCAGTCAAGGTGAACAGCTTTGTTCCATCTACTTGAATTCTATAAGGTAAATCTGAAATACCAGGGGTAATAACCATTTAGCACCCTCCTGAAGGTTAATCTTCACTATTGTATGTCAATGGTGATTCAATGTAGGACTAGTTACTTTATACCTAATTTTTCATATTTATTACATTAGTAGCATATATAAAGGGAATGATGTTTTGTAAATGACTAGCCTATGCATACATAACATAAAAACTTATCTTATTTCTTCAATGGTCTTTGCTGTGAGTGAAAATAGAGATAGTCCTATTATAATAGGACGAAAATAGGTCTTTTATATAATTATTGTAGAATTTACATATTTTTATAGAAATACAAACTATTGATTTAGTACACTGAATTTATAGATCAAAGGAGGAAATAGTAATGAAGAAAATAATGTTAGCCGGAGCACTAAGCATTGTATGTTTTACAGGAGGATTGGGTGGACAAGCGTATGCACAGGAAGCGGTAGATGTTGCAAATTTGATTCATCAAAAGCAAACAGTAGCAGCTGCTGATCAATTACAAGCCATGTCCTATCAAGATATCTATAAAATATTACTACTATCTAAGGTAGGCTATGAAAATAATGAGGTTACAATCGTTACAACGAATACAAATATAACCGTGAAAATTTCACTAGAGGCGATTCTTCAATCCTATAAAGATGGTACAAATCTTTATCCGGAAGGCGAAAAAGATTTTACGGAAAACTATGAAGAAATTAAGAAATTATTCGGTAAAGCTATTCAAATTCGAATTACGCAAACTGGAAATGGCTTTAAGAGTGAAATCTTTACGGCAAATAAATGGGAAGCTATAAGTGCGGCAGATTTAAATAGTATGTTAGTAGTATTTGCTCGTGCAGATGTGGAGTTAAAACCAGGTGGGTACTTCAAGGATGCAATTGGACATTGGGCAGAGAGCTATATTCAATTGCTCTATCAAGCAGATATTATAAATGGCTCATCTGCCACAACATTTAATCCAAATGGACAAGTTACTCGTGGAGAACTGGCAGCTATTATTTTCAGAGCATCAGGTTTAGATGTAAATGAAGATTATGAAGGACCAGCTACTTATACGGACCTTAATGGCTTTTGGGGTGCGAAGGAAGTAGCCATTTTAGAAGAGTATGGCTTAATTGATATTTTCGATGGTAGTAAGTTCGAGCCCAAAAAACCTGTTACACGTGAGGAAATGGCATACGTGACAGCGAGATATTTAGAAGCTATGGAAGTGGATCTTTCTAAAGTAAGCAAGACCAATACATTTACAGATAAAAATCAAATGCGCAAGGAAACAGTAGAGTCTATTGGTTTATTGCAGCAATTAGGGATTTTAAATGGTACGAATGGTAAGTTTAATCCGAAAGGAAATCTTACTCGTGCAGAGGTTTCAAAAATTCTTACACTCACACTAATGGAATTAAGTGACGAGGAATAACAATAAAAAGCAATCCACCTTATGATTGTGGATTACTTGAATTCATGGCAAAGGTCGTCGAAAAGCTCACTCTCGATGGCCTTTGTCATTTTTTCTCGCAGCTCATGGCAAAGCAAGTAGGAATAAAGGAATAAACGGTTTTACTTTAATTTCATAGTCTATTCGACCAGTGTATGGAAGATATAGCTTAGGAGATAGCCTAAAATGAGATACATAAAAAATGATCTGAACGAGACATACCTTAGTTGATGCAAAATGAATTCAGAGATGCTGGCTGTGGCAATCAACCCTATAGATATGCCCATTAAGATACCCTGTGCCTTTTCGGGTAATGCCCAATATTGCCCAAACCAGATGAAAATACTGAAAAAGACAGAGAAGATAAAGAAATAAATAAAAAGTCTCCATAGCCTCTCGCCCTGAGAAATGAGTGCGGTTGATAGGGCAAAACCTTCAGGAACATGGTGAAGAATAATGGAGGCTGTGAGAGAAATACTTAGTGCTGCATTACCAAGTAAATTGCCAACAGTAAGACTAATGGGTATGGTATGAATAATCATGGCAAGGGTTAGTAGGGAGACAGAGGGATTTTGCGCATGAGAAGCATGGAATAAAGTATCTAACAGTTGAAAAATGAAATAGCCAATAAAAATACCGAGTATAATTCCAAATGATTGATAGATTTGAAAGGAAGAAGGAATGATATCTAGAACGAGTAGGCCTACTAGAAAACCACCACATAATAATGACAGCCCTTGTGTTGTATGTTGAAATAGCTTAGAGAAAATCCAGGCAATTGCGCCACCAAAGCTCACACTGAAAAATAGAAATCCACCAAGTATCATTGCACTCACCTGTAAAATCCCCCGCCTCATCATAAACTTAAAGTCGTTTTTTCAAATATATGCTAAGTAAAGTTGAATATGCTTGTAGCAAACTTTCTTGAAATGGGATGTCAGCTTTATGTAGGAAAATGGCGAACCTATTAAATTGACTGAAAATTAGTTTAATTCTATACTTCTTTAAGAGGGAGATTATATTCATCGATTTAGCTCATAGGGGAGGAATGGTTGAATGAAGTGGGATGCAAGTTTTGATGTAGTTGTAGTAGGGTCTGGAGCAGCGGGATTGACAGCAGGTTTATCAGCAAAATTACAAGGATTGAAATCATTAGTCATTGAAAAAACAGATCGTTATGGTGGTGCTTCTGCAATTTCTGGTGGTGCCTTATGGATTCCCAATAATCATGTTATTAAAGGTGAAGGTGTCCCAGATACACATGAACTTGCACGCCAATATTTAGATGCCACAATAGGTGATCGTGTACCCGAAGCGTTAAAGGAAGCTTATATCACGAAAGGGCCAGAAATGTTGCGTTTTTTATACAATAAAACGAACCATATGCGCTTCCAATATGCCAAAGGCTATTCCGATTATTATCCTGAAAAATTGGGTGGTTTGTCGCAGGGACGCTCCATTGAACCACTTATTTTCGATTTAACAAAAATGGGCTCACTAGCTGATCATATGCGTCGAGCAACTCTATCGACCAAAGGCTTTACGATGAATAGTTACGAGTTTCATAAGGTCAATATGATTACGCGAACGTTCAAAGGGAAAACAACAGCATTGAGATTAGGAATACGTTTAGTGAAATCTAAGGTGACAAAGAGCGAGCCAGTAGCGCTAGGTGAAGCATTAGTGGCTCGTCTACGATTATCACTTGCCGAAGCAAATGGAGAGCTTTGGTTATCAACGGCTTTTAAAAATTTCATAATGGATAATGAAAGAGTAGTTGGCGTGATAATTGAACGTGATGGACAAGAGCAGCGGATAGAGGCAAAAAGAGGTGTTGTCTTGTCGTCGGGTGGCTTTTCACATCATCAGGCATTGAGGGAAAAGTATTTACCAGCTCCTACTAATGCTGCTTGGACATCTTCACCTGTGGGGCAAACAGGGGATATCATTGAACCTAGTGTGACAATTGGAGCTACTCTCGATTTAATGGATAAGGTATGGGGAGCACCTTCTGTTATTGATCCACAAGGACAGCCATTCTTCCTTGTGGCTGATAGGGGTGTACCTAATATGGTGGTTGTAGATAGTGCAGGACAACGCTATGTCAATGAAGCAGCACCTTATCATGAGTTTGTAGATACAATGTACAAACATCAAGAGGAGACGAAGCAGGCTGTACCTTCCTGGATACTTATTGATACAGCTGCTAAAAGCCGTTATATTTTTACAGGACTGTTTCCTGGACAAGCGTTTCCGAAAAGCTGGTATGACCATGGAATCGTGAAAAGTGCCGAAACGATTGAGGATCTTGCGAGGCAAATGGATGTGCCGAAAGAAAACTTAGTCGAGACGGTCAATCGTTTTAACATCTTTGCACACAATGGTCATGATGATGACTTTAATCGAGGCGATAGTGCTTATGATAATTACTACGGGGACCCGACATTACCTAACCCTAATTTAGCAGAGTTAAAGAAAGCTCCATTTTATGCTTTGCGTCTCTATCCTGGAGATATTGGTACAAAGGGTGGAGTAGTAGTGGATGAATTTGCTCGTGTTGTGAAAAAGGATGGCCAACCAATAGAAGGATTGTATGCATCAGGTAATTGCTCAGCGTCTATTATGGGGGAAACCTATCCAGGACCAGGTGCAACGATTGGACCTGGTATGACACTTAGCTATATAGCAACTACACATATGGCTAATGCCGTCACTAAAATAGAGGAACCACTTATAAAGGTATAGTGTGTGCGAAACCCTTCCTATTCATTTGAATAGGGAGGGTTTCACGTTGGTGGACTGTTCTAATACTTTCTTGCTAGGAATATAGTGGCTACTAAATATGTGGTGAGGATAACGAAAAGGGAGCGATTCAGTGCGGTGCTAGACTATAAAATAATCACTTCAATGGACATGTTAGAGCCCTATCGAAGTACTTGGTCAGGTATACTCGAACAAGAAAAAAATAATAATCCTTTTATTGAATACGAATGGGTTACGACATGGTGGGCAACGCTTGGTATACATGACAATGTAGAAATATTTATAGTCGAGCATCAAGGGACCGCTGTGGCATTTTTTCCGTTAGTTCATACTGTCGGTTTTGGTAAAATTCATTACTTTGGTTTTTTAGGACAAGGGTATGCGACTTATATGGAAGTGATAGCAGAGAAGCAATGGATGGAGCGGGCCATTCATTATATATTGAAGGTGTTCACGCAAAAATATAAGCGTTATTTGCTCGTGTTTCAGGGGCTCATTGAAAGTAAAGATACTTCTCAACAACTTGAGAAATATGCGATAGAATACCAGATGCCTTATTCTATATTTCGAACTGTAACGTCATTTATAGATTTTCAATCAATGACAGTTGATGACTTTTTAAAAAAGCATCGCAAGACATTTAAAAGCATTAAGCGTTATGAGAAGAAATTAAAATTATTTGGACACCTTGACTTTCAGGACGTTGGCGTCAATCATTTTCATAAAATGTTTACGCTTTTTACGCGAAGATGGCGCAAGAAGCTGGACAAAAGTCGATTTACCGAAGCACAGACTCGATTGTTTTATGAACGCTTGGCTGATGTCTCTAATGAAGCCTTTAGAGTCGAGGTTGACAGTTTGCAATTTGAAGGGCATTGGATTAGCTTTACTATTGATTTATGCTGTAGAGATCGTAATTTTTGTCAGGCTATGGGCCATGAGCCTGATTTCAATAGGTTTGGCCCTGGCAGTTTAATAGAAAAGGAAAACATGCTCAAAGCACATGATTCAGGCTTTCGTTATTATGATTTTGGTAGTGGCTATGAGCCCTATAAGTTTCAATGGTATACCGATATTGATTTTACACGAAAATTTATTATGAGTACCAAAGGCACTACTGAGGGCTTTATTCGATCATGGATGGTATTACGAGATCGGGTAAAAGGAAAATTAACAAACAATCACCAGCTTGTGAAATTGAAGCGGGACAGGTTAGGGGAATTGTTGTATTTTTTAAAGCATGCTCGAACAAGAGAATGGTTACGATTAATGAAAGGGGTCCTTCAACGAATCGTAGCTATTCATAGGATAGACATCTATATCGCGGAGCAAAAATACGATCAAGGATATATGCCCTTTGAAGAGCTACATATGAAGGATATTATGACACTGAATGAGCGGCCTGCTTATATCGCGCATTTTTATAAGGGAAATCGTTTTTTTGGTGATGGAGATCAAATTGTTTATAGGAGGCACGATCATATAGCGTACGAAGAAGTGAGCGGCTATACGTACGAGCTATCTGCCAATATGTCTTTCATCAGAGAATACGACACCCAGCTACTAAAGGAAATTGTTGTAGAAGTGCAGCGTGAAGGGCGATCCGTCTGTACAATCGCTCCGTGGTATGAGGGGCGAAGACGACGAAAGCTGAAGCAGGCGGGTTTTCATAAAGTGAGCCAAATTACCTTAGTTAGGTTGTTCAAATGGCGAAAAGAATTTCATGCTAAACAGTAAACCCTCAGTGTTTTCAACTGAGGGTTTACTGTTTAGTAGAGAATTAGATTAAAAATGGATACCAGGTTTATCGATTAGCTTACAACCTGTCCCGTATTTTGCTTTTAAGGCACCTTTGAATTGAGTTTGCTCTACCTCAGGGAATGTTTGTTTCCAAAGTTCAAAGACATTATGACTGGAAGCCTTTCCGTCCTTTGTAAGTCGTGCAATATGGAAGCCATATTCGTCATTACAACGAGCTAATGGACGATTTTCACGTACAGTAATAATGCGACCACTTACTGTCATTTTATATAGGTCTTCATAGCCTGCTATAGCACGGCTTTCTTCGGTTTCATCAACGACTGCTACTTCTGCTACTTCTGCTGCTACAGCTTTCTCTTCTAACGTTGCTTCGTTTTCAGATGTTTGCGTTTCAGCAACGTTATTTTGAGTTGGAAGCTGTTCTACAATGACAAAATCCTTATTGGATGCTTTGTCACTCATCGTTGCCATAACATTCATAATAGAACCAACATAACGTAATGGCTTCTCTTTTCCTTCCTCAAAAACAAAAATATTATAATCGGTTTTATTCATCTTTTTCATAATAATATTACCTGTTGTAATAGTAAAACCGATAAACTTGTTCTTTTTAAGTGCCTGTATTGCTTCTTGCTTTGTTAAAATCATTTTAAAATCTCCTAATGAATTATTTATTCTATTCTACCATAAAATTTATCACATTGTTTTTTGTAAAATAATAGTTAGTTTTTATGTAGTAAAGTAAAATATTCCTATTTTAGAACTTAACGCTTATTTCGAGCATACCGTTAAAATGTGGTAGAGTTAGAGACAGCAGTATCATAAAATGGTGGCGTTACGTATCTCTTATCATAATTGGCGTTGAATGCTCGTCTTCTCGGGAGAACGAGCATTTTTCTGTCATACGTACGTAAAGGAGGATTTAAAATGGTTCAGCATAAATTTACAATGGACTTAACTTGGTCGGATGGAAGAAATGGTACTGGAACTATCAACGCTAGCAATCTGAAAACGCAAATTTCTATTCCTCAGGAGATGGATGGACCTGGCATTGGTACAAATCCGGATGAAATGTTATTAGGGGCTTCAGCGACTTGTTATTTAATTACATTAGCGACTCTTCTTGAAAGATCCGAGGTGGCTGTACATGATTTATCTCTGCAGTCTGAAGGGTATGTCAGTGTAGTAAATGGTGTGTTTACCTATGAAAAAATTATTCATAAGCCTAAAATAGTTATCTTAAATTTAACAGAGCATCTTGAAACAAAAATTACTCGCTTCGCACAAAAAGCGGAACAAACATGTATGATTAGCAAAGCATTAAAGGGTAATGTGGAAATCGAATGTGATGCCCAAATTTTAGGAGCGCGCATATAATAAGAAAAATCGAGTTATTCAGCATGTGCCGCTGGTATAACTCTTTTTTTCATCTAGACTCACTTTTCTTAAAATAGTTCTATAAATGTTCAAAATGAATATATAGTGTTAAGTAGTAAAAAAATGCAAAGGATGGTGAAGTGCACGTTTCGACAACTAAGAATCTCACATTCTATGGTCAGTATGGCAAAAGAATATTTGATATTACCGGGGCATTATTATTACTTTTTATGACAATCCCTCTAATGCTAGCTGTATTCCTCATTTTACTCTTCACAACAGGTCGCCCCATTTTTTTTAAACAAATACGAACTGGCCTGGATCATCACCGCTTTGTTATTTGGAAGCTACGCACAATGTGTATACAGGCAGTTCCAATCAATATGCCAGCTATATGTACGAATGGTATCCCAGATGACTACTTTTTTAAAGTAGAGCAGGATACACGGATTACCAAAGTAGGGGCTATCCTTCGAAAGCTAAGTATTGATGAAATTCCACAGCTGTTAAATGTATTAAAAGGAGAAATGAGTATTGTGGGGCCTCGTCCGGAGGTTCCGACCATTACAAATGCCTATAACAATTTACAGGCCAGAAGACTAGAGGTAAAACCAGGTTTAACAGGTCTTGCCCAGATTAACGGCCGTTCTAATATTTCCCATGGACAAAAAATTTCATATGACATTGAATATGTTGATCATTACTCCTTTTGGATGGATGTCCAAATTGTTTTGAAAACCCTTTATGTAGTCCTAGCAAGAACGGGTGCCTATTAAATTACGGGGAGTGGCCATACTGAAAATTGTTCAGCTTATTACACGAATGGATAAAATCGGTGGAGCACAAAAGCATGTGGAGGCATTAGCCATCCAACTCAAGCAAGATGGGCATGAAGTAACTGTCGTGACTGGCTCCTACCAGCCATCCCTTTGGCGCTTACAAGAGGAAAAAATTACGGTTATCCGTATTCCCGCTATGCAACGTGCAATTCATCTAGCAAAGGATTTCCGCACATTTTGGCAATTAAGAGCCGTTATCAAACGTTTACACCCTGATGTGGTAGCCACACATTCATCTAAGGCTGGTGTGATAGGTCGTATAGTGGGTAGTTTACTGCACATCCCAACAGTTTTTACTGCACATAGTTGGAGCTTTACAGAAGGTGTTCCTCAAAGGAAACAGATGCTTTACTATCGAATGGAAAAATCGGTTCAGCGATTCTCCACAAAAATTATAACGGTATCTGATTATGATCGGGAGCTAGCACTCATGAAAAAAGTTGCTCCAGCTCATAAACTGCTTACTATTCATAATGGTATTGCTCCAATAGACAGTAATCCTTCAACAGAAAAGACTTATACGGAGCAGCCAGTCATTGTGATGGTTGCTCGTTTTGAAGTGCCAAAAAGACAAGATCTATTGCTGGAGGCTTTAGCAGAACTGACGGATGTTCCGTGGCAACTTCAATTAGTTGGAGATGGTTCTCTACGACCTGCCCTAGAAGAGTTTGTTGCACAGCATAATTTAACAGATCGCATAATATTTTTAGGTGATCAATTAGATGTACACACCTATTTGGAGAAAAGTCATGTATTTGTTTTGTTGTCAGATTGGGAGGGGCTGCCAATCTCTATTATTGAAGCCATGCGTATAGGCCTCCCTATTGTTGCAACAAATGTGGGTGGTGTTAAAGAGTTAGTTGTGGATCATGGCAATGGTTTTTTAGTAGAGCGAGAGGATAAAGAATTATTGAAGCAGAGGCTTCGTCATTTATTATTGGATGCTACCTTAAGCCAAAAAATGGGCAATGCGAGTGAACGACGCTATTTACAGTATTTTACGTTTACCCCTATGTATCAAAAAACGTTAATGGTCTATCAACAAGCTGTTTCAGAACTCGTAAAGAAAGGAGATTAACTTGCAATTAATACGCATAAGAACAGATGATGAGCTCATGTGGTACAAGGAAATCTGGGATGGCATTTTAGAGGAAGAGGACAATGATAATCCTTTTATTGAATTTGCTTGGTTTTATAATTGGTGGCAAATAGTTGGGCGAAAAGAACGAGTAGAGCTTTTCGCTATTGAACATGAAGGAGTCATCCTAGCCTTTTTCCCCTTTACGGTGACTAGTCGATGGGGAATTAGGGTGTATTCCTTTGCGGGTGAAGGTATTGCCAATTATACAGGGGTTGTTGTCAAAAAAGAGTGGTTAATGAACACTACAACCTTTGTGTTCGATGAACTTATTAGAAAGCATCGGCACGTAATTTTTTCACTGCATGGCTTATTAGAAAGTAAAGTGTCTACTAAAGTCATTGAACAATATTTCGTGGAAAGACAGTTACGAGCAAATATTTTCCGTGTGGTCACTCCCTATCTCGCTTTTTCTGAGGTAGATTTTCTACAACATTTCCAGCAACGCCGGAAACTGCATGGGGTCGATCGGCGGGAAAGAAAGCTACGGAAGCTAGGTACAGTAACAAGGAGAGTTCCCGCACAGGACGAGCTCTGGCAAATGTTTCGATTGTTTGATCGACGATGGGCAAAAAAACTGGATACGAGTGACTTTACAAAAGGGAAGAAAAGAGACTTTTTTGAGCGCTTAACCATGCTTAATGGAGAGGCATTACAAGTAGAGGTTGATGCACTTGTCTTTGAAAATCAGTGGATTGCTTTCACATATGGACTTTTTTGTCGTGGACGCTATGTAACCTACGCGCTTGCCCATGAACCGACATTTAATGTATTTGGTCCCGGGCGTATAGTCAATCAGGAATCTATTCAGCGAACTTTTGCTGCTAATTATCGGCTATTTGATATGAGCATTGGCTATGAGCCTTACAAATTTGATTGGCGTACGAATATCGATTTTACTAGGCGGATGCTTGCCAGCAGTGGGACAAAGCGTGCAAAGCTAGTGACAGGTTTAATGCTGCTAAAGGAACGGTTCAAGGAATATGTAAAAAGTAATCAACGAATTGTAGACTGGAAACGCAATACACTTGGCCGTTTTCGCTATTTAGTAAAGTATGGAAAGCTCAGAGATTGGCTAGAATATGGACAACAATTCGTAGATAGGTTTATTCGTTTGAAGCACGTGGAGCTCTTTGAATTATCTCCAACAGAGGATGTGTCACCACAGCAACCTGTGGGCAACTTATTTGAGGAAATGACTATTCAGGAAGCGATGCAGCTTGATCAGGAAGAAGTCATTGCTCTCTATTATAAAGGGTACACGGTTTATAAGGATTCCTTTGCGGAGACAAATAAGCCAGCATTTGCATTACACGCGACAAATTGGCGTGTAGATTCGCTGCAAATAATAGAAGCATTACCGAAGCAAACGTATTTTTTAGCCTATGATATGTTCAAGCAGATCGAAATTATAACGGCCTATTTCAGAAAAGTCAAACCGCGACAAACATTGTGGGTAACGGCAAGCTTTTGGCAATGGAGAAAACGGAAGCGCTTAGGACAGCTAGGCTATAAACCTATTATTCGAATGAAACATTATAAAGTTGCTCGTTTTGAGCGACAACATGTACAAAAAAATACGGAGAGTGGGGGCGATGTTCATTCTGTCCATTAAAAGTAAGCGGTGGAATATTGCGATGCAACATTTTTATTTTTTAGAAAAGCCAGCCAATGTTCGAAAATCCATGAAAGTAATAGGCTATACAAATTCACTTGTACCAAGTCGAAAGCTTGTTAAAAGTGAAGCGATTCATATTGATCTCCAAGGGCATGAACTTTCATTGTATTTAGCACTTTCTGAAGGGAATCGTAAAATATTGCGACGGGCACATAAAGAATATTACCAAGTTATTTTATATAAAGAACCGTCCGTCGAAAACTTACGAGCTTTTCAGCAATTTTATAATCATTTTGCTAAAAGAAAAAAGCTTGAGGGTATTGGTAAATCACAAATGGAAACGATCATGCTTCTCAACAAACAGGGAGCATTATTATTATCTGAAATCCAAAGTATTTGTGGACAGACACTGTGCTATCGATTGGATATTGTACATGAGAATAAAGCGATGTCTTATTATGAAGCTACCTGTGCGGCGTCAGCCATATCGACACATTTAAAGAGACCTTACCGCTATGCAAATCGTTTTTTAATCTGGCATAATCTTCTTCATTTTAAGGAGCAAGGTTTTGTTTTATATGATATGGGTGAATTAACCGATAATCGAAATGTACGTGCCTTCAAACTAAGCTTTGGTGGACAAGTTGTCAATGTTTACTCAGGCTACATTACCCAATCAAAAATACGTGCACTATTACTAGGCGTGCAAAAATGGAGGAAGTAGCAACATGAATGGTGGGGGTCTCGTTATTTCATTAGATTTTGAGCTGAATTGGGGCGTCCATGATGTATTTCGATATGGACAATACAATAAAAACCTATATGGTGTACGGAAAGCCTTGCCCAGTATACTTGCGTTATTTGAGCAATATGACATTCATGCAACTTGGGCGACAGTCGGACTATTGTTTGCAGAATCAAAGGCTGAAATGGCTCATTATTTACGAGGTATCCCTGTTAAGTATGACAATATGCGCTATGCAGCACATAGCCAGCTAGCTAAAGTAGGCGAAAACGAACAAGAGGACCTCTTACATTTTGGTAAATCTTTGATAGAGGAGATTAAACGTACACCACATCAGGAAATTGGTAGCCATACCTTTTCCCATTATTACTGCTTGGAAAAAGGTCAAACAGAAGCTGCCTTTTGTGCAGACTTAGACGCGACAAAGACCATAATCGAGGGTTATATTTCGCCCATGAAGTCCATGGTTTTTCCGAGAAATCAAGTGAATAAAGACTATTTTAAAGCATGTGTAGAAGCGGGCTATGTTTGTTACAGAGGAACAGAAAATCATCCATTGTATGATGCTCAAAAGTTTACGAAAAAAGGCAGATTTTTGGGAGCGAAAAAATGGCTTGATAGCTATATTAATCTTACTGGTCATCATATGGCAACATTGGAGGAAATGCGGGACGAGCAACTGATTAATATTCGTTCAAGTGCCTTTTTAAGACCCTACTTTCGTCCATTGCACGTATTCGAGGGCTCAAAGGTAAAACGGATAAAGGAAAGTATGCTCGAAGCTGCAAAGGCCCAAGCTTTTTATCATTTATGGTGGCATCCCCATAATTTTGGGAAGAATACAGCTAAAAATTTAGCGATGCTAGAAGAGCTATTACGTTATTTTCAAGAATTACGCAGTCAATACAATTTTGAAAGCTATTCCATGTATGAGGTAGCTGAACTTTGTGAAAATATTTCCAAACAACAAAAGTAACAAACTAAAAACCTCATTGAACACTGCGCCAACTCATATGAAATTTGAAGCAAACTGATTTTTAGTTTGCTTTTTTGTGTTTCAAATTTAAAAAGAAAAGAGGAAAAAAGAAAAAAATGACGAAGATGAATGTACGAATGGTACTATATAGAAAGAGTAGGAATTGGGTAGGACATTTGAGGGACATGTGAAAAAATGTAGGTTCATTTAACTTGAATAGAAAAGATATAAAGGTGGTAGATGTATATGTTTATAGAACCGGAATGCCGATGGAAGCAAGAGAATGGATCGGCCATGCATCAGTGGATAAAGCAGCAAACAAATCCAAACCCAAATGATGTGGATATTGTCGTGTATGGGGCTCTTTTATCATATGCAGAAGAAGCATCTGGAAAAGCGCAATATCCAACTGCGTTTCGTAAAGTATGGCCAAGCTTCCAATCATATAACTTAGACGAGCAAATAAATTTACGCGCATTATCAGTCGTTGATATTGGCGATGTGGCGATTCATGAACAAGATAGAATGCTTTCTGAATCTGCCATCGAGGCTGCAGCAGAGAATTTGAGTATAGCTTTTCAAAAAAGCTTTACTTGCTTGATTGGGGGAGACCATGCCATTACCGCCTGTTCACTAAAAGGAATAAAGAATGCCTTTCCGCAGGATCGTATTGGTATCATTCAAATTGATACACATTTAGATGCAAGAAACCAAGAGGAAATTGGCTTGGCTCAAGATTCTCCTATCCATCAATTGATTGCCTCAGGCATTGTGGAAGGGAGACATATATATAATGTCGGATTGCACGGTTTTTTTAATTCACCTGAAATGATTCATTATGCTAGAGAACAGGGCATTCATATGATTACATTAAAGCAAATGCGACGTGACGGTATTCAGCTCACCATACATGAAATGTTACGTCAGCTTATGTATGAGGTTGATCGAATTTATGTTTCAGTGGATTTAGATGCACTTGATATTATGTTTGCACGAGATGTTCCAGCTGCCACACCAGGCGGTCTAACAGCCTATGAATTATTTGATATCCTCAAACTTATAGGTGAAAATGAAGGGGTTCGCCATATTGATTTTGTTTATGCAGACCCTAAGGAAGGAACGCTACGTCCAGAAACCGTTAAGATTGGTGTGACAGCATTTTTACAATGGCTAACAGGTATTCAGCTTGATCATCGCAATCGCATCTCAAATAAAGGAAAAGTGACGTTATAAGCATATTGCCGTGTATTGACAATGCCGATTGTTAAAAGTTTGCTATAATATTTCATAGGTATCAAAAATTTATATAAACTTTGCACGGTTATAGAGAGGAAATTTATGATGACAACAAAACCAAAACTACTGATTGTTGACGGTATGGCATTGTTATTCCGTTCATTTTTCGCCTCGGCTGCCATGGGCCACTTTATTCGCTTGGCGGATGGCACTCCAACGAACGGAGCACAAGGCTTTGTACGACATGTACTAACTGCACAATCTTTAATGAAGCCAACACATATGGCAGTTTGCTGGGATATGGGGGCACATACCTTCCGCAATGAGCTATTTGATGGTTATAAAGCAAATCGCCCAGCGCCACCTGAGGAAATGTTGCCTCAATTTGATATGGCAAAAAACCTATCTCTCCAAATGGGCTGGCAAAATTTTGGCGTGAAGGGCATGGAGGCTGATGATTTAATTGGTTCTATGATTGCCAAATGGCAGGACGACGCAGATATTACCGTAATTAGTGGGGATAAAGATTTACTTCAACTTTTAAGACCATCTACAGAGATTGCTTTTATGAAAAAGGGCTACACAGAATATGATATTTATACGCATGGGCGTTTTAAAGAGGAGTATAGTATTGAACCAGCGCAGTTTGCACAGGTGAAAGCCTTTATGGGAGATACGAGTGATGGTTATCCAGGCGTTAAAGGTATTGGTCCTAAGCAAGCACTCACATTAATCCAAACATATGGCTCGATTGATAGTGTGCTAGCGTCGCTCGGTGAATTAAAGCCAGGTCAACGAACAAAAATTCAAGACCAAATAGATATGCTGAAATTATCGCATGAGCTTGCAACGATTCAAACGGATGTCCCTATTGAAGCAGACCTTTCTAGCCTCGTATTACCAAATTATGAGCCACAAATATTTAAAGAGATGGAAGAGAGTGGCTACACGCTTATTGCCAAGCATGCCCGTTCTTTGTATTCCCTTATTTAATCAGTTATCGCAGAGTATAGTATTATGCTCTGCTTTTTTTATTGGTGGGAAAAGAATAGAGAACAAATAGAGGGCTATTCGATAGTTGCTCTAGTGAGGAACCATTTTTACAAAGGATAATACTTTTTCATTGTTTTGATAGAGTACCTGACGAATGATGCTATCACGATTTGATGTTCCATTGTCATGGAAAATTAACCATAGCTGATTATTTTTAATATCATAGCCAATTAGCGGTACCCAATGATAGGCGAAAGTAGAGGTTTGATCTCGCCAACGAAAACTAAAATAACGATCAAAACGCATAGCAACTGGACGCCCTGCATCAATTTCCTGCAAAGCTTCTTTTAATGAACAAGTACGAACATCCCACGATGGATATAATTGGCGTAATTTGCGAATCAATCGCCATTTGAATAAACCAATTTTTGTACTACCAAGCTGTTTATAGAGTTCATTAATTGAAGGAGCTGACCCATTCAAATAATTTAAAATAACGTGTACTGTAGTAGGACCACAAGCAGAATTACGATAGTTTGGCGCAATCGATGCATCATATTGTGATTTTCCGAGTAGTCCCAATTGTTGGCGCATAATGGTATCTCCTTTCAAAAAGAGCTGCATTTCATGAAGAAATGCAGCTCTCATTATTGTTATTGTTGAGCAGATAAAAATTCCGTTACTTGTTGAGGTGTTTTTGCATTGGCACTGTGTAAGTGAGCAAGCTTTTCACCGTTTTGGAAAATTAATAAACTTGGGATGCCCATTACATCATATTTGTCTGCGATTTCTGGAAGCTCGTCACGGTTTAGTTCATACCAATCAAATTGGTTATACTCTTCAATGATTGGGTCGATGAACATGTTCATACGTGTACAATCTGGGCACCAGCCAGCGTAAAATTTCACTAGTACTTTTTGGTCGCCATTGATTAATTCATTAAATTGTTCTGCAGTAGTAATTGTTTTCATTAAGTATTCACTCTCCTTGCTTACCATTCTACACATTTTTCCCGTAACCTGAAAGTTTTCTGTTTGACTGTGGTGATAGCTACTTATTGTCTCCTTTTAGCTCGTAAACAACAAAAAAAGATGTATATTGCGAAAATAATTCTTGAAAAAAGATTGCTAAATTAGACAAAATAATCTACACTAAAAATAGAAAAGTAGTTTTATCTTCATTCATTAGCAATCTTTTGAAACGGAGATAAACCTTAGGGCTCCTTGGTTGAATTGAGTAAATAGTCATTCAGCAGAGGGACAAAAATCCACTAAGGTACACTTGATATTTTTTTGACCAAAAAATGAATGGCTATTCATTCAATGGAAGAATAAGGGGGAATTGCTTGTGACTTATAACATTAAAAAAGCTGCTGTTCTAGGTTCTGGGGTGATGGGCTCTGGAATTGCAGCACATTTAGCTAATATCGGTATACCAACATTACTATTAGATATTGCACCGAAGGAACTAACACATGAGGAAGAGGCAAAAGGTCTTTCCTTAGAGCATCCAGCTGTAAGAAATCGTCTTGTTAATGGAGCTTTGCAAAAGTTGTTAAAGCAAAAGCCAGCACCACTTACTTCTAAGAAAAATTTATCACTACTAACGGTCGGCAACTTTGAGGATGATTTAGGGAAACTAAAAGATGTAGATTGGATTATTGAAGTTGTTGTAGAAAACTTACCTATAAAACAAAGTTTATATGAAAAAATCGATGTTATTCGTACACCTGGAACAATTATTAGTTCAAACACATCCGGGATTAGTATTAATGCAATGGCAGAAGGACGTTCAGAGGATTTTAAAAAGCATTTTCTTGGCACACACTTTTTCAACCCGCCTCGCTATTTAAAATTATTAGAGGTGATTCCAGCTGATACAACTGCACCTGAAGTAGTGAGCTTTATGAAAACATTTGGTGAAGATGTGCTTGGAAAGGGCGTTGTGCTAGCAAAGGATACACCTAATTTTATTGCTAACCGCATCGGCACTTATGGGTTACTCATCACGTTACAAGAAATGTTAAAAGGTGGTTACTCAGTTGGGGAAGTGGATTCCGTGACAGGTCCACTTATTGGTCGTCCTAAATCGGCAACTTTCCGAACGCTAGATGTTGTTGGTTTAGATACATTTATTCATGTAGCTAAAAATGTCTACGATCAAACAACAGGTGAGGAGCAGCAAGTATTTGCTGTACCAGAGTTTTTGCAAAAAATGGTCACGAACGGTTGGCTCGGGGCAAAATCAGGCCAGGGCTTCTTCATAAAGCAAGGAAAAGAGATTCATGAAATTGACCCAATGACTTTGGCGTATAGTCCTGTGAAAAAATTAAAGACACCTTCCATTGAAATGGCGAAACAAACTCGTGGATTAGCTAATAAAGTGAAGGCTTTAACATATGCAAAGGATCGTACAGGTGAATTACTATGGGGGATATTTGCTCCAACATTAATTTATTCTGCTCAGCTATACGGTGAAATTGCAGATGATATTGTGGCTATTGATAATGCGATGAAATGGGGATTCGGCTGGCAACAAGGACCATTTGAAATTTGGGATGCTATTGGCGTGAAAGAAGCTGTCGCAAAAATGGAAACAGAAGGTCGAGAAGTACCTGCCTTTGTAAAAGAGATGATAGCCAATGGGTTTGAAACTTTCTATTCCGATATAGATGGTGACTTGGCTTACTATAATGGGTCGGAGTATGTTAAAGTGCCTGTCAATGAAAAGGAAATCGATTTAAAACGATATAAGAAAAAACATGGCGTGATTAAATCCAATACAGGTGCTAGTTTAATAGACTTAGGTGATGGAATTGCATTATTAGAGTTCCATTCACAGTCGAATGCTATAGGCTTGGATATTATTCAAATGATAAACTTTGCCATCGATGAGGTAGAAGCTAATTATAAGGGCTTAGTGATAGGAAACCAGGGGAAAAACTTCTGTGTTGGTGCAAATCTAGGAATGATTTTAGTCGAAGCACAGGATGATAATATCTTTGAACTAGACTTTGTCATTAAGGCTTTCCAAGATGCGATGCAAAAAATTAAATATTCACGTAAGCCGGTTGTGGCGGCTCCGTTTGCGATGACATTAGGTGGTGGTGCAGAGGTTTGCTTACCTGCTGCACATATCCAGGCAACGATGGAAACATATATGGGCTTAGTAGAAGTAGGCGTTGGATTAATTCCAGGTGGCGGAGGGAATAAAGCGCTTTATCAAAAATTCCTAAAGGGTCTACCAAATGGTGTAGAAATAGACTATCAACATATTGCAAATAAAGTATTTGAAACAATTGCCATGGCGAAAGTTTCAACATCTGGTGAGGAAGCACGTGAAAATAACTTCTTAAACTTCGCAGATGGAATTTCTGTTAACCCAGACCATCAATTATATGACGCGAAACAAGCGGCTTTAGCACTTTATGAAGCAGGCTATCAACCACCTGTCCCAACAAAAGTTCCTGTGGTGGGTGCATCAGGCTACGGTACATTACTCATTGGTGCGCAAGGTATGTATGAGTCAGGCTTTATCAGTAAGCATGATTTGAAAATTGCTAAAAAGCTAGCTTATGTGATTGCGGGTGGTAAGGTTCCATATGGCACATTAGTAGATGAACAGTATCTATTAAACTTAGAGCGTGAGGCATTCCTTAGCCTTGTTGCTGATCCACTTTCACAGCAAAGAATGCAACATATGCTGTTAAAGGGGAAACCACTTCGTAACTAATGGACGAAATAGACAAAACTTGCACATGAAACAAAGGGGGATTATACGATGCGTGAAGCCGTTATTGTAGCAGGAGCACGAACTCCAATTGGAAAAGCAAAAAAAGGTTCTTTAGCAACAGTAAGACCAGATGACTTTGGTGCTGCCGTTGTCAAAGAAACATTAAAAAGAGCAGGCTATGAGGGACCGATAGATGATTTAATTTTAGGCTGTGCTATGCCAGAAGCAGAACAGGGGATGAATGTAGCTCGTAGCATCGGTGCACTTGCGGGACTACCAGATACAACTCCTGCACTAACCATTAATAGATTTTGTTCTTCGGGTCTACAGGCGATTGCCTATGCAGCTGAGCGAATCATGCTCGGGCACTCAAAGGCCATCCTCGCTGGTGGTGTTGAATCAATGAGTATGGTACCAATGGTGGGGAACACGCCCCGCTTAAATCCAACGTTAGCTGAAACAGCTCCACAATATTATATGGGAATGGGGCATACAGCTGAGGAAGTAGCTCGTCAATACAATGTAAGTCGCGAAGATCAAGATGCTTTTGCTGTTCGCTCACATGCACTTGCTGAAAAGGCAATTAAAGAAGGTAAATTTAATGATGAGATTGTACCTATAGAAGTGGAACAACATTATGTTGATGAGAACAATAAGCCACAGGTGAAAAAATTCACTTTCAGCATGGATGAGGGTGTCCGTTCAGGTACATCGGTTGAAGGTTTAGCGAAGCTTCGTCCAGCTTTCCATGTGAAAGGGAGTGTGACAGCAGGGAACGCTTCTCAAACATCTGATGGTGCAGCAGCTGTATTGGTAATGGAGCGTGAAGAGGCAGTCAAGCAAGGTTTAACACCAATGGCAAAATTCCTAGGTTTTGCAGTGGGTGGTGTACCACCTGAAGTAATGGGGATTGGTCCCATTGTGGCGGTACCAAAAGCGTTAGAAATCGCAGGTTTATCAATAGATGCGATTGATCTATGGGAAATCAATGAAGCATTTGCATCGCAATCCTTACAGGTGGTCCGTCATTTAGGCATCGACCAAGATAAGGTCAATGTAAATGGTGGAGCTATCGCATTAGGACATCCACTTGGTGCAACGGGTGCTATTTTAACACTAAAACTTATTCATGAATTAAAGCGTCAAGGTAAGAAATATGGCGTGGTAACTATGTGTATTGGTGGCGGCATGGGAGCCGCTGGAGTATTTGAAATTCTATAATTTTTCACTAGATCAGCTTGAGGTGTACTGTTTCCGGTTGCCTCCGAGCAAGTATATTTCAAGCTTTTCTATATATATATTTGTCTTCACTCAGCAAAAGGTTTTTGGACCAAAATGAAAGCGTCAGAAACCTTCTCTAAAAGGTAGGAGAGTAGGCTGAATAAAAATCAAGCCTCTGAGCAAATACTACAGATTTTGAAGAGGCAGCATTCAATAGGGGATTAAATTATCAAAATAGATAAATTGGGAGGATTTTATATGACTGAAAAAACAACGGATTTCATTAAAGGCGGCGGATTTCTAATTGAAGATGTGGAATTAGATCGTGTGTTTACACCTGAAGATTTCACTGACGAGCATAAAATGATTGCCAAAACAACAGAAGAATATGTAGCAAATGAAGTTTTACCTGTAGTTGAAAATTTAGAGCATCATGAATTCGAGCACTCAGTACGTCTCCTTAAAAGTGCTGGTGAATTAGGCTTGCTTGGAGCAGATGTGCCAGAAGAATACGAAGGACTAGGCTTAGATAAAGTTTCTTCAGCATTAATTGCAGAAAAAATGTCTGTAGCAGGTGGTTTCTCCATTACTCATGGTGCACATGTAGGGATTGGCTCATTACCAATCGTGCTATTCGGTGACGAGAATCAGAAGAAAAAATATTTACCTAAGCTTGCCTCGGGTGAATTAATTGCTGCTTATGCTTTAACAGAGCCAGGTTCAGGCTCGGATGCTTTAGGGGCAAAAACAACTGCGAAACTAAACGATGCAGGCACACATTATATTTTAAATGGTGAAAAGCAATGGATTACAAATGCGGGCTTTGCAGATGTATTTGTTGTTTATGCTAAAATTGATGGTGATAAGTTCTCTGCCTTTATTGTGGAACGTACATTCAATGGTGTTTCAGTCGGTCCTGAGGAGAAGAAAATGGGGATTAAGTCTTCATCTACCCGTACACTTGTGTTAGAAGATGCAGAAGTGCCAGTAGAAAATTTATTAGGTGAAATTGGTCGTGGGCATGTCATTGCCTTCAATATATTAAATATCGGTCGCTATAAACTAGGGGTTGGAACAATTGGTGGATCAAAACGCGCATTTGAGCTAGCGGTACAATATACAAACCAACGTCAGCAATTTAAAACAAAGCTATCTGACTTCAACCTAACAAAAGAAAAATTATCAACAATGGCTTCTCATTTGTATGCATCAGAGTCATTAAACTATCGTACTGTGGGTTTATTTGAAGACCGTTTAAGCCAGCTAAGCCCAGAGGAGCAAAAGGAAGGAAAAGTGATTGCAGGTGCTATCGCTGAATATGCGATTGAATGCTCCATTGCTAAAGTATTTGGATCAGAAACATTAGATTATATTGCAGATGAAGCTGTACAATTACACGGCGGTTATGGCTTCATGGCTGAATATGAGGTAGAGCGTATATACCGTGATTCTCGTATTAATCGAATTTTTGAAGGTACAAATGAAATTAATCGCATGATTGTACCAGGTACATTTATGAAAAAGGCACTAAAAGGTGAGCTGCCACTATTACAGGTTGCGCAAAATTTACAGCAAGAGCTTCTAATGCTAATGCCAGAGGATATCGGCACTGAACCACTAGCTCAGGAAAAATACTTAGTGAAAAATGCCAAGAAGATTGCTGTATTAGCTGCAGGCTTAGCCGCACAACGCTTTGGTGCGAAGCTTGATCAAGAGCAAGAAGTATTAGTGAATATTGCTAATATCGCTAATCAATTATTTGCAATGGAATCAGCTGTATTACGCACAGAAAAAGCGATTGCTCGTGATGGCGTTGAAAAAGCACATCAAAAATTGCTATACACTCAAATTTTCTGCCAAGAAGCATTTGCAGAAATCGAAAAAGAAGCAAAAGATACAATTCTGGCTTCCGCAGATGGTGATGCAGCACGTATGACATTATCTGCATTACGTAAATTAACACGTAATAATCCATACAACCTCATTACGAAGAAACGTGAAGCATCTGTGAAATTAATTGAAGCAGAAAAATATATCGTTTAATCGTAGGAAAATGCTAGCTATCCGTAAGTGGGTAGCTAGTTTTTTATTGTGCCAAATAAATTATTTGTCAAAGTAACGGATAAAAATACAAAATGGATGGATAGACTTACGGAAATGAGCGAAGTTCCACCATTCTCGATGATTATGATGGTATACTACAGAAAAAGACAGCAAAGGAGCATTTTAATGACGATTCAATTTTTCCATTATCCCAAATGTACAACATGTAAAAAAGCGCAAAAGTGGTTAAATGATCATGACGTTTCCTATGAAGAGGTACATATCGTAGAGCAGCCGCCAACAAAGGATGAAATAACAGCTTTATGGCAAGTCAGTGGTCTTCCTTTGAAGAAGTTTTTTAATACTTCAGGCATGAAATATCGTGACCTTGGTTTGAAGGACAAGCTAGCTGATATGACTGAGGAAGAACAGCTTGAGCTACTTGCTTCGGATGGGATGTTAATAAAACGTCCACTCGTAACAGATGGAAAAAAAGTAACTTTAGGGTTTAAAGAATCCGATTTTGAGCAAGCTTGGATATAGCCGTTTTTATTCTTGTTTTTATAGGAGAAGTATGGCACACTGAAAGTGAATATATTACATAATTATGGAGGGGTTTTTTGCATGAGCACACCGAAAGACTTACGTTACTCTGAAGAGCATGAATGGGTTAAAGTAGAAGATGGAAAAGTACGTATTGGTATTACGCACTTCGCACAATCTGAATTAGGAGATATCGTTTTCGTTGAGCTTCCACAAGTTGGCGATGAAATCAAAACGGATGATCCATTCGGTAGCGTAGAATCAGTAAAAACTGTTTCTGAATTATATGCACCAATCTCAGGTACTGTAGTTGAAGTTAATGCAGATTTAGAAGATAGCCCAGAATTCGTTAATGAATCACCATATGAAAAAGCATGGATGATCGTCGTAGAGCCTGCTGATGCATCAGAAGTTGATAAACTTATGACAGCAGAACAATACGAAGAGATGACAGCAGAATAAGACAAGCCATAATCAAAAAACGTCGGAAACTACCGGCGTTTTTTATTATATAATAACGTATAAGTGGGAATGTCTAAATGGAGGTGGCGTAATGTTCGATGGGAAATGCTTGATAGTAGAAGGACGCTCAGATAAGCTACAAATTGAGCCAATTTTAAACGAGAATGTTACAATACTATGTACGAATGGAACAATTGGTGTGCATCAATTAGAAGAGCTAATCGATCCCTATGAGGGCTATGAGCTATTTACCTTTTTTGATGCCGATACTTCAGGCGATAAGCTACGTGCATTAATGGACAGACATTATCCTGAAGCGGAGCATTTACGGACAATGCCAACATATAAGGAAGTAGAAACGACACCTAGAAAAGTGTTAGCCATGATTTTACTTCGTGCGCATTTCTCAATCCATAATGAATATATTTTGTAAGGTTGCGTGAACTAAATGGAAGAATGGTCGAAAGAGCAGTGGGAAACGGCATTACAGTCCGGAGAAAAAGCTGCGTTTTATTTATATACACCGATGTGCGGTACTTGTGCAGTGGCATCGAAAATGATGTCAATTGTAGAACAACTATTACCTCACCTAAAGCTAGGGAAAGCAAATATTAATTTTTTGGAGCAAATTGCTTTTGAGCATCAAATTGAAAGCGTTCCGTGCTTACTTGTTTGTGACGGTGGCAAAGTGACAGAAAAGATTTATGCTTTTCAATCCGTACCTTTTTTGTACGAATTGTTAAAAAAATCAATTGACTGAACTTTATTAGCGTGGTAAAGTAACAAATATATTACTAAAACATTAAATATATCGAACTCTTATGAAGAGCGGCGGAGGGAAGTGCCCTATGAAGCCCGGCAACCATCACATAGTGAAAAGGTGCCAAATCACCCAAAGATTTTTCTTTGAAAGATGAGAGAACGGTTCAACGTATAATACGTGACCCCTTCTACTTGTCTATAAGTGGAGGGGTTTTTTTATATAAGAAAAGGAGTATTCGCTATGATACAGCTTCAAAATATAACGAAGAAATACAAAACAGCAAATGGCGAATTAACGGCAGTCAAAGATGTTAACCTGACTATTAATAAGGGTGAAATTTTTGGCATTATCGGCTATAGTGGCGCTGGTAAAAGTACGATGATTCGTTTACTTAATGGCTTAGAGAAACCAACAACAGGAACAGTAACAGTGAACAATCAGGCTTTTTCATCGATTAAAGGTCAAAAGCTTAGAGCAGCTAGACAAAAGGTTAGTATGATTTTTCAACATTTCAACCTACTTTGGTCACGAACAGTTGCAGAAAACATTGCCTTCCCATTAGAAATCGCAGGTGTATCAAAAGCTCAACGTGAGGCACGGGTGAAGGAATTGATAGCACTTGTTGGCCTAGAAGGTCGTGATCAAGCATATCCATCACAGCTCTCTGGTGGACAAAAGCAACGTGTAGGGATTGCGCGAGCATTAGCCAATAATCCAGAGGTTTTACTATGTGATGAGGCTACATCTGCTCTAGACCCTGAGACAACAGATGCCATTCTTGATTTACTGGTGGATATTAATGAACGTTTAGGGTTAACGATTGTCCTCATTACTCATGAAATGCATGTCATCCGCAAGATTTGTCATCGTGTAGCAGTGATGGAGGCAGGCGAAATTGTAGAGCGTGGAGAAGTATTGCAAGTTTTCCAGGCTCCTCAGGCTGCCATTACTAAGAAATTTGTAGCGCAAATTACCAATACAAAGGAAACACAGGATACAGTAGAACAAATCAAAGCAAATTATCCAACTGGACAACTTGTCAAATTGATTTTTGTTGGTGAAAAAACAGAACAGCCAGTTATTTCACATCTAGTAAAGCAATTCGATGTGGAAGTAAGCATTGTACATGGGAATATTTCGCAAACCAAAAATGGTGCATATGGTACTCTCATTGTGCAAATTGATGGGTCGAAAGCAAACGTGACTGAAGCCTTAAGCTATTTAAATACAGTGGAAGTGCAAACGGAGGTGATTGCAGATGCTAACTAATCTCTTTCCGAATGTAGACTGGGATAGCATGTGGCAGGCTACATATGAAACATTATATATGACGGCCATTTCAACAGTTATTACATTTATTCTAGGGTTAGCCATTGGGATTGTTCTGTTTTTAACTAGTCCGAATCAGTTATGGGCTAATAAAATTGTTAGTTTTTTAACAGGGTCACTCGTTAATATATTCCGTTCTATTCCATTTATCGTGTTAATTATTTTATTAATTCCATTTACTAAGTTTTTACTTGGTACAATCCGTGGAGCCAATGCTGCTTTACCTGCTTTAATTATCGGTGCGGCTCCGTTCTATGCGCGTATGGTATTAATTGCGCTACGAGAAATTGATAAGGGTGTTATTGAAGCAGCTCGTTCAATGGGGGCTAAAACAGCCACAATTATTTGGAAAGTACTGATCCCTGAATCATTACCAGCACTCATTTCGGGTATTACTGTTACGGCTGTAGCACTTGTCGGTTATACAGCAATGGCAGGGATAATCGGTGCAGGGGGTCTCGGGAACTTAGCCTTCCTAGACGGTTTCCAAAGAAATCGCCAAGATGTGACATTAATGGCAACTATTTTGATCTTAGTAGTAGTCTTTATCATCCAATGGATAGGTGATTTCATTACAGAAAAAATTGATAAACGTTAATAAAACTGAGGTTATTCCGGTTCTTACCGCTAACATATTTTCATTAAAATAAAGGGAGTGTCATACATGAAAAAGTTATTAACAGGATTATTTTTATCAATACTTGTACTAGCATTAGCAGCTTGCGGTACTGATAAAAAAGAGGATTCAAATGCAGCATCTGGTGATAAAACAGATAGTAAAGAAAACGTTACTTTAACAGTGGGAGCTTCTAATACACCACATGCAGTAATTTTAGATAAAGCAAAACCGATTTTAGCTGAGAAAGGTATTGACCTTAAAGTAGAAACATATACAGACTATGTGCTACCAAACCAAGATTTAGAATCAAAAGAGTTGGATGCAAATTACTTCCAACATATTCCGTATTTAGAGTTGCAAATTAAAGACAATGGCTATGATTTCGTCAATGCTGGTGGTGTTCATATTGAGCCAATTGGTATTTACTCTAAAAAGTATAAGTCTTTAGAAGACCTTCCAGAAGGCGCAACAATCTTACTTTCTAACTCGGTATCAGACCACGGTCGTATGCTGTCATTATTAGAAGCTAAGGGCTTAATTAAATTAAAAGATGGTATTGATAAAACAGCAGCAGAAATTAAGGATATAGAAGAGAATCCTAAAAACTTTAAATTTGATGCGAATACAGCACCAGAAATGCTTGTACAAATGTACGAAAACAATGAAGGGGACGCAGTACTTATCAACTCTAACTTTGCTATTGATAATGGCTTAAACCCTATTGAAGATGCTATTTCTCTTGAAGACAAAGAGTCACCATACGTTAACATCATCGCAGTACGTGCTGGAGATGAATCAAGACCTGAAATTAAAACATTATTAGAAGTATTAACTTCTAAAGAAATCCAAGACTTTATCTTAGAAGAATGGAAAGGTGCAGTAGTACCTGTTCAATAATCTACAAAAAAGGGTACGTAAGTATTGAGTTACTTACGTACTCTTTTCTTTTGAGGTTGCTTACCTGCTTTTAATAGTGATTATCGATAGGATGTCGATTTCCGTGGAAATAAAAATAGCTATATCAAGTATTTAAAAGCTCCTATAATCCCCTGTTCTACATGTTTGTCTAATCCCTCCAGTATCGGTGAAAGCCAATGCTGTGAGGGATTTTTAGCAACTTCCTGAAAAGGAAAAATGTTAATTCCTATTTATTAACATTCTTCAGTGTTGCCTAGCATCTTTTTCGTTTACGCTTAATAAGTGACTCTGAATATATTTGTTAAATATCTTAATAATTAATGAATTATTTTGTTGTGTATGTGAAAAAAAGTAGGTGTTTTTTCGTGAGTAAAGAAATTATTTAGAAATTGTTTAGTTACGAGTAGTACTATATAATTGTTAGAAAAGTTTTTTTGTGAAATTTGGATTTTATTAATCTATTTTGACTAAAAAAATCATACTAAAGTATGTGGAGAAGAAAGGGGTTTGTACAGAATGGCGATGAGGAAAAGAAATAACCTATTACGTTGCAAAATACTCGATATGACTAAATATTGAGGATGAATAGATAACGGAAAAATGGCGATAAAAATTACATGTAAGTTTAGCCAAAGGAGTTATTGTTATGACGATAAACACGAAATCGATGAGCTCAGCTTTATTAAATAAAATTCAATTAAAAAAAGCGACAATTGGGGTAATTGGTCTCGGCTATGTAGGCCTACCATTTGCCATTGAAATTGTCCAGAAAGGTTTTCATGTTTTAGGCTTTGATAAAAATCAAGAAAAAATCGCCATGTTGCAAAACGGTGAGAGCTATATAGCTGATATCCCGAAAGAAAATATACAGCAAATATTAAAAGATCAACATTTTGAAGCAACCTTTGATTTTTCCAAACTTGCTTCTGTAGATGTCGTCATTATTTGTGTACCGACTCCTACAACAGTGGATGGTACTCCTGATATTTCCTATATAGAAGAGGCAGCACATGACATCGGGCGTTATATTAAAGCAAATGCATTAGTTATTCTTGAAAGTACGACCTATCCTGGGACAACAGAGGAAATTGTTCAGCCTATTTTGCAAAAGCATGGCTTTGCTGTGGGTCAAGATTTATTCTTAGCTTATTCACCAGAGCGAGTGGACCCTGGTAATAGTAATTTTTCAGTTTCCAATACACCCAAAGTTGTTGGCGGTGTTACTTCTAATTGTTTGGAAGTTTCAAAGGGTTTTTATGAAACAGTCATTCATACTAGTGTATTTACGGTAACAAGTCCCAAAGTTGCCGAAATGGAGAAATTGCTGGAAAATACATTTCGCCAAATCAATATCGCCCTTGTCAATGAGCTCAGTCAAATGTGCTATAAAATGAACATTGATGTTTGGGAAGTCATAGATGCTGCCTCAACAAAGCCTTATGGCTTTATGCCATTCAAGCCTGGCCCAGGAGTAGGGGGGCATTGTATCCCTGTCGATCCCAAATATTTATTATGGGCGGGTCAACAGCATGGTATCTCAGCAACTTTAATTGAAGCAGCAGATAAAATAAATGATTCGATGCCTAATTTTGTTGTGGAGAGGCTGGAACAGTACTTACGTATTCAAAATATTGAGCTGTGCCACGCAAAAATTGTTATTATTGGTGTCACTTATAAGCCAGATATAAACGACTCACGCGAATCTCCTGCACTACGAGTCATTCAGCAATTACTTGATAGTCAGAGCTCATTACAGATTATCGACCCTTATATACAAACGTTCCCGGTAGAACAAACTCTTTTAAACACAGTTCCTTTAACAGAGAAAAGTGTTAAAGATGCAGATGCTGTGTTGATTTTAACCAATCATTCCAACATTGATTATTCATTAATTGATCAGGAAGCCTCATTAATTTTTGATACTCGTAATACCCATTTTTTATTTAAGAATAAAAATTATTACAGACTATAAGGAGAGTTCGTGGGACATGAAACAGCTAAAAATATGTGGGCTTCTAATCCTGATGTTCTTAGCAGGATGTCAATCCACTCCACAAAAAACGATTCAACCAATTGATTCTTCTATAGAGATTAAGGAATCTGATGGTACGATGAGTGATTCAATCAGTCATGTCGATATTATTAAGCCAAAAGTAGCTCTAACGTTTAATGGCTTTGCGGATAATCAAACAATGGAGCTACTATTGGCGAAATTAGATGAATCTAATATGAAAGCCACCTTTTTCTTAGAGGGGCTACGTGTGGCACAGGAACCAGAGCTTGTTCGAGACATTCTAAAAAGAGGCCATGATGTACAAAACGGTACATTGTCATTTCCAGATGTCACAGCTTTAAACTATGACCAAACCTATGAGGAGATTTATTTAACGAATCAAATATTTGAAGAACATTTAGGATATAAGCCGAAATTTGTTCGAAGTCGTTCAGGTGATATTACAGATAATATGCGCTTAGCAGCTGCTGCACTGGATATGAAGGCAGTGATAGGTTTATCCATTAATCCACTTGATCGAAAAATGCAAAGTGCCCAAGATTTGATTGATTATATTGACAAATATATTGATAGAGGTTCTATTATTCATCTCAACACTTATATTAATCCTGCTATTATAGATGCCATTCCTTTACTAGCACAATTAGCAGAAAAACATGATTACACCATTACGACTTTAAGTGATGTGATAGATGAGCGATATTTAACAAAGTCTTTAGAAGAAATAGCAGGTTATGATGCCGTCAAACCTAATTTGAATTATGAAAATGTTGAACCACATTTGTATTATCGAAAAGAGACCTCTAAAAAAGAAATCGCCATTACCTTTGATGATTGGGCACATGAACAGCAGGTGAAAGCTGTTTTAGATGTATTAAAAAAATATAATATTAAAAGTACATTTTTTTTAATCGGTAGTGGGGTGGAGAAAAATCCACAATTAGCCAAGTTAATACTAGAGGAAGGTCATGAAGTGGCAAGTCACTCTTATTACCATTTAGATGTAACTAAAATGACGCCAGAGGAAATACAAGATGATTTAGTGAAGGCCCATAATGCTCTTACTTATGCGTTACAGGAGCCACCATTACTTTATTTTAGACCAGCACAAGGAATTATGGATGAGCGTACTGCTAAAGTGATTACCGCTGCCGGAATTAAAACCATTGCCATGTATGATATTGCTTCCTTTGACTGGAATTTAGATTACAGTGCTCAGGACATTTATGATCGGGTCATATCTAGAGCAGCACCAGGAAAGGTTATTGTCATGCACATCTTAGACGGTACGAAAACAGTTGAAGCACTTCCATTAATTATTGAAAAGTTGCAACAAGATGGTTATAGCTTTAGTAAAATGTCAAATTGGATTGAAGAAGATGCAAATGGGGATGTGAATAAATGATAAAAACGAAAAAAGAGGTTTTAACAGTACCGCGCTCAGATCGTCGGATTCTATCAAATATTCCTGATCCCGAAAATGTCCGAAACCTTGTCAATCGTCGAGGTGCATCTTATCAGAAAGAAGAAATTGATCCGACAGATGTCAATGAAATTTATCGTCTTCAACAGCTTAGCTTACGCTATGAAACTCATTTTGAGGTTCAGGTTAGAAGAGCAAGACATAAAATGAGTTCAGACAAATACTATGCTGAAGATATTTCCGTAACGGGAATTCTTGTTTATTCTCAACAGCCTCAGCAATTATTAATTGATGAAATTTTAGAAATGAATTTTACGATCCCAGGTGGGGCAATGCCTGAAGGATATGAGGCAAAAGTGAAGTTGAAGGCAAAGGTGATCCGGCATTTTACCAAAGAGGTGGATGGTCAAACGCTATATTACTTTGCTTGCGAATTTCTCCAACCTTTAAATAAATATATGGTAAAAAAACGTTGGGGCATTTCTGTTTTTATGGCGAGTTTATTCTTATTGGTTGTCTCACTTATTGTCATGCTGATGAGAGCAGAAAGTGTTATTTATTTTAGATTCAATAAATTTTTATACCTTTATAGTATTATAGCGGCAACGTTTCTATTAAGTAGATACCTATTTGGTATTTTTTATAAAAATGTACCCATCAATCCAAACTATGAGCCCGGTGTATCCATAATTATCCCTGTGTTTAACGAGGAAGAATGGATACATCGCACGATTTCAAGCTGTATTAATCAGTACTATCCTGTAGATAAGTTAGAAGTCATTGTCGTGGATGATTGCTCTACGGATAGGACGGAGGAAAAAGCTAAGGAAATGATAGATCTTATTCATTTTGAGGGTGGGCGTTTTAAAACAACCGATCGCTTAAAGTTTTCTAAGCTTCCTCAAAATGGTGGAAAACGTGAAGCGCTGGTAGCCGGTGTTCATCAAGCAAAGCATGACTTAGTGGTTTTTGTGGATTCCGATAGTTTTTTGGAGCCACATGCAATCCGCAATCTAGTCCAGCCTTTCCAAGACCCTAAAATGGGTGGTGTAGCTGGACGAACAGAGGTAGAAAATAAATTTACAAATGCTCTGACAAAATTACAGACAGTTCGTTATTATATTGCCTTTCGTATTATGAAGGCTGCTGAATCTTGGTTTGATACGGTGACTTGCTTATCAGGACCATTAGCTTGTTATCGAAAAGAACTTATTTTAAAAAATGAAACAGCCTGGCTCAATCAAAAATTTCTTGGGCAGCCTGCTACATTTGGTGATGATCGTAGTATGACAAACTATATTTTGAAAACACATCGAACAGGTTATCAGGATAATGCCATTTGTTCGACGATTGTTCCCTCTGACACTAAAGTTTTTTTATCTCAGCAAATGAGATGGAAACGTTCTTGGCTAAGAGAATCTTTACGAGCCTTTCTATTTATGTGGAAAAAAGAACCCTTCATGTTCCTTTTCTTCATAATAGGCTTAATTGTCCCAATTGCGGCACCAATTGTCGTCGTCTACAACTTAATCTATGTGCCAATCATGTATGGTGTTTTTCCGACTACCTTTTTATTAGGCTTACTTTTAATGGCCATGCTCATGAGTTTGGCTCATCTATTCTTTAGGAAAAGTAAATTATGGTTATTCGGGTTTATCTTCGTTCTTTATTATGAATTTATTTTGCTCTGGCAAATGCCAGTTGCATGGGTAACATTCTGGAAATCAACATGGGGAACAAGGGAAACACCACAAGACGTTTTGGCAAAAGAAAAGAAAATGGAAAAGCAAAAATTACGAAAATCCCGATTTTCAATGTTGAAAATTAGAAAAATGGGTGAGAAGGAATGAAAGAAAAAAATGTAATTTTACAGCCAGCTAAAAAAAATCGAAGGAAAATTATACGCTCGATTATACAATTAGTAGTTGTTATCTTTTTAGCAGTCGTGTTAATTAAAACCGTCTTTCTGACAGACAAGCGATTTGCTGAGGCGGTCCCGTTAAACAATAAAGACGGATTTATTGCACTGTCCTATTTTGGTGTAAGTAGAAATGACTCCTCTAAATACGTGTCAAAGAAAAATTTAGAAGAACAGCTTACATTGCTTGAAAAACAAGGCTATCAAACGATTACACAAAAGGATATATTGGATTTTTATCAAAAGAATAAACCACTACCAGAAAAAGCCTTGTTTTTATCATTTGAGGATGGCCGTACCGATTCTAGTATTTTCGCACAAAACGTTATGGAAAAATTAAATTATAAGGCTACGATGTTTACGTATGCCAATAAAATGGATACCCGCGACCATAAATTTTTAAAGCCAAAAGATTTGAAGTTGATGGAGAAAAGCGGCTATTGGGAATTAGGCTCTAACGGGTATCGACTAACCTACATTAATATTTTTAATGATAAAGGGCAGTCCTTAGGGATGATTGACGAAAATAATATACCGAATAAAACAACAATCGAATACTATAACCACTATTTAATGGATTTTATTCGTAATCAATATATGATCCCAAGTGAAACTCGACAAGAGATGGAAGCTCGAATTAAGAAGGATTACAAGCTTATGCAGGAAATTTATCAGCAAGAGTTTGGGGAAGTTCCTAAAGCCTATGCCATTATGCATGCTAATTCATTGTATAATAATATGGACCCTCTGGTGCAGAGTGTGAATGACAAGGAAATTAAAGACAAGTTTCGTATGCACTTTAATTTAGAATTGAGTGCCTATAATGATAAAGATAGTGATCTATATAACTTGAATCGATTACAAGTTTCCCCTTATTGGTCAACCAATCATGTCATGATGAAAATCAAACAGGCAAGTAATCAAAATATCGAATTTAAAATAGGAGATCCTCAATTAGCCCAAAAATGGCAAACCATTAATGGGGCAGCAGAATTTGATAATAATGAAGTTACATTAACATCGGCTCCTTCTAGTGAAGGTAGGATTCTCTTAAAGGAGATGATGCCACAGCAATATAACGTGAACTTTACATTTAAAGGGAATGTTGTTGGTGAACAAGCGTTGTATGTAAATTATGATGAGAAAACAAATAGCTATTTACGTATTGCCTTGGTAGACAATGAGCTTGTAGTGAGTGAAAAATTACCTGCTTCAGATATTGTGGAAAAGGCTCGTTTCCCATTGAATGAGATTAAGTGGAATGAAGAGGAGTATGCGTTTAATAAGGCGACCGTCTATACGTATCAGGACACCCAAAAGGGATCGCGGATTGTTGAAGAAGAATACCCAAGAAACTTAACTAAAAATAGAGTATTTAACATTACAGTAAATAAGGATAAAATAAAAGTAGATGTAGATCATGTATTATCTGAAACTATTCAAATAAACCCTGGCCTCCATGGCTCTCAAATAGGATTTGGAGCATTGTTTAGCCATAAAGATACATCTCATGAACAGTATGCAGATGATATATACGATACAATAATTGAAGATATTTTAATTACAGATAGGAAAGATCAAACTATTTTTACAAACCAATATACGAATTTCGAGAAGGTTAAGCATAAAAGCACAACATTGTTTAATCATGTTGTAGATTTCTTTATTGAAACCTTCTAATTTGGGGTGAAATTTGAAACAAGTGAAAAATTTTATATTATTTATCTGTATAGCCCTGTTGTTTATCACTGCTTGTAGTAATAGTAAAGAACCACCTGCTATAGCAAAGGAAGAATTAAAGGATAAAGCGAAGTTGCGTTTATCGATGTGGTTACCTGAATGGCAAAATCAATCAGCCTTAGAAGATGTCCAAAACTCCCAACAAGGATTACAAGATATGCGCGTTTTCGGTGCCTATTTTAATCATAAAGATGAATTGCTATTAACGGATAATGCAGTCGATATGTTGCGACAGACACAGCAGCAATTCAATGAATCACATCATGTAATTCTAACGCTTATAAATGATTATGTGACAGATAATGCCTCTTCTGTTCAAAAGGATAGTACACTTTTGCATAGGTTAGTACAGGATTCTTCAGCAAGAAAAAAGCATATCAATAATATATTGCAGGTAGTTGAACAATACCAACCAGATGGCATTGAAATTGATTATGAAAAGATAGCTAAAGAAGACCTTTCAAAATATGTTCAATTTTTAAAGGAGCTATACCGAGAACTTGCGAAAAAGAATGTTACACTGCATGTAGTGCTAGAGCCGAGCTTTCCATTTGATGTGAAGTTACCGAATGGGCCTAGCTATACCGTAATGGCTTATAATGTACATGGCTATCATAGTGGTCCAGGTGCGAAAGCTACATTTTCGTTTCTTAATGATTTAATAAAAAATATCAAAAAATCCAACCAAAAATTAGCTATCGCCTTTGCTACAGGTGGTTTCGATTGGGTAGCTCAAGGTAATACGGTTGCATTAACGGAACTTGAGGCGGAGAAAGTATTAGCTGAAACAAACGCAAAGAAACAACGAGATAAAGCAAGTGGTGCTGTTTATTTTACGTATACAGATACTAGCAATATGAGTCATGAGATTTGGTATGCTGATCAGGAAACACTTGAAAAATGGGTCAAATATGTCCAAAGGAAAAGCTATCATGATGTAGTGTTGTGGCGTGCTGGTGGATTAGGTGTCAAAACATTACAGTGGATTAATGAGCAAGAAACTGGTGAGCGTTTGTCTCCCTAAAAAATCGGTAATATAGACACGTTCAACAAAAGTCATCGAGAAGTTCACGCTCGATGGCTTTTTGTCATTCTCTTGTTCGATTTTTGGAGAAACAAAACAGAAATGATGTTGACAAAGAATGAAATCAATAAACGTAACGATTTGCCAATTAGTTACCCAAAACCCTTCAATTTGGGAAAGTCGAGCGAACGTAGAGAGGGAAGCGGCTCGCCTTGGCCGTCATATCCAGGTTTTACCTTATTTGATTGTAAAAAAAGACTATAGATAAACTCAAAATTTTTGAGTTTATCTATAGTCCCAAATCGCCAGTAAAGGCAATTTTTTTATTGAAATTGAGATAGACGTGAAAAGAAATCTTTGACGAAATTTAAAAAAATGGCTTCTGATGGGGCGATTTCTCGATTTACAGGAGAAATAATACCAACCGTCCTTGGAATGGAGGGTGATTCAATAGGCACCTTTACAGTAAAGCGAGCAGCAGAATCGTAAAGTGAACTTTCTGGTAACAGACTAACGCCTATTCCAGCTGCTACTAAGCCTTTAAGTGCATCCAAATCTTCACCCTCTGAAATAATATTAGGCATAAAGCCTGCAGCACGACAAGCATCCATTGCCACTTTATGTAATATATAACCATTTGGAAATAACACAAATAAATCATTTCTCAATTCAGCAAGCTGAATACTCTCTCTTTTTGCTAACGGATGATTAGCTGGTAGAAGAGCGGCAATATTTTCCGTAAACAATATAGTCGACTCAATGGATTCATCTTTTGGAGGAAGCGGACCTAAAAAGGCAAGGTTTAACTCTCGATTTTTGACAGCATCAATTAAAAATCGATAAGATCCTTGTCGTAGCTGAAATTGCAAATTGGGATACTCTCGTTTAAAGGCTGAGATAACGGTTGGCAGTACATAGCTTGCTAAACTTGTTGGAAAGCCAATCTTAATAGAGCCCTTAGCAGGATCAAGATACTCTTCTACTTGTTTGGCAGCAAAATCAATGGCCTTCAATGCCGTAATGGTATGTTCAAGAAAGGTCTTTCCAATCGGCGTTAATTTCACATTGCGTCCCACTCGTTCAAATAACGGAGTGCCTAACTCATCTTCAAGATTTGCGATTTGCCGACTAATGGCTGATTGAGCGACGTGAAGATGCTCAGCAGCTTCTGAAATATGCTCGCGTTCAGCAACCTCCACAAAATAGCGTAATTGACGTAACTCCACTAACATTTCACCTCTATTAATCTAAAAATAAGATTGATTATAGCTCAATTATATAATATTGAAGATAAAAAGTGACTGTAAATACAAAAAAAGTTTAAGTATTCAGTAATCTTGCACAATAGAATTTTTTAGTGTGTAAAAGAGACTGCCATGAAAATATCTTATTTTTAATTGATTCCATTTTAATGAAATAGGTTATAGTATAGTTATGGTTGTTACTGCAAATTTGTCACAAAACCTCTACAATTAGCCCTTTTCACGAGGTTTACACTATGTAGCTAGATGAAATCAATTCTCAATTAGAGATATTTCATTGAAAATGAAGAAAGTCTATTCTCAATATCTATTCCAGATAGTAATAATCTGAAAATGCTTACAAAGCCTTTATTTTTCAAGATTTTATTTGAGGAGAAGGAAAGTAATTGAAATGGTTTGCATAGAGAACGATTTTCAGTTAAGATTAGAATGATGATAATTAAGGAATGGTTGACCCATTCACTGAACACTATGGAGGTATTTTCATGTCAACTTTAGTTATTAAAGATCTTCACGTTGCTATCGACGGAAAAGAGATTTTAAAAGGCGTAAATCTTACAATTAATACAAACGAAATTCACGCAATCATGGGACCAAACGGAACTGGTAAATCAACACTAGCTTCTGCTATTATGGGTCATCCTAAATATGAGGTTACTTCGGGTACTGTTGAGCTAGATGGCGAAGATGTACTTGAGATGGAAGTAGACGAGCGTGCTCAAGCTGGTTTATTCCTAGCTATGCAATACCCATCTGAAATTGCGGGTGTTACAAATGCTGATTTCTTACGCTCAGCTATCAATGCTCGCCGTGAAGAGGGCGATGAAATTTCATTAATGAAATTTATCCGTGAATTAGATAAAAACATGGAATTCCTAGAAATGAACGAAGATATGGCTCAGCGTTATTTAAATGAAGGTTTCTCTGGCGGTGAGAAAAAACGTAATGAGATTCTTCAATTAATGATGATTAAACCGACGTTCGCAATTTTAGACGAAATTGACTCTGGACTTGATATTGATGCACTTAAAGTAGTATCTAAAGGAATTAACGCAATGCGCGGTGAAGGCTTTGGCTGCTTAATGATCACGCACTATCAACGTCTACTTAACTATATTACACCAGACCATGTACACGTAATGATGCAGGGACGTGTTGTGAAATCAGGTGGTGCAGAGCTGGCACAACGTTTAGAAGCAGAAGGCTATGACTGGATTAAAAAAGAATTAGGTATTGAAGAAGAAACAGAAGAACAAGAAGCATAAGAGGGAGGACGAACTAGCATGACAGTGGAACTTAACTTGCCTGTAACAGTACAGGACGTGCGCTCGTTCTCAGAAGCAAATGGTGAACCAACTTGGTTTACAGAGCTTCGCGCGGCAGCACTAGACAAAGTAACTGGTTTAGATTTGCCAAAACCAGATAGAACTAATATTACAAAATGGGATTTCATGAACTTCCCAGCATTTACAGTTCATAGTGAGGCATTTCCATCGTTGGATGCTTTACCTGAAGAAGCAAAAGGGTTAATTGACCTTGAAGCGCAAGAGAATCTTTATATTCAGCGCAATAATACACCAGCTTACATTAAAATATCACAAGAGCTTGTTGATAAAGGCGTTGTTTTTACGGATATTTTTACTGCAGTTCGTGAACATGGTGAGCTTGTTCAAAAATACTTTATGACTGAAGCTGTTAAAGTGGATGAACATAAGTTAACAGCGCTTCATACAGCACTAGTTAATGGTGGCGTATTTGTTTACGTACCAAAAAATGTAGTCATTGAACAACCACTTCAAGTTGTTTTCTTAAACGATAATGCTGAAGCATCATTATACAACCATGTATTAGTAGTGGCAGAAGCAAATTCTGCTGTAACATACGTGGAAACATATGTTTCAACGGTGGAACAAGCAAAAGGCCAAGCAAATATTATTGCGGAAGTAGTTGTCCAAGATAATGCGCAAGTAACATATGGAGCAGTAGATGTACTTGCAAAAGGCTTTACGACTTATGTAAACCGTCGTGCACGCTTAGCACGTGACGCAAAAGTAGATTGGGCTCTTGGTTTAATGAATGACTCAGATACAATCTCAGAAAATATTACTCATCTAATTGGTGACGGTTCACATGCAGATACAAAAACAGTAGTTGTTGGTCGTGGAGAACAAAAACTTAACTTCACTACGGAGGTTCGTCACTGGGGTAAAAACTCAAACGGGCATATCTTAAAGCATGGTGTTATGAAAGATGCAGCTCAATCTATCTTTAATGGTATTGGCTATATCGAACATGGTGCGACGAAAGCAGATGCACAGCAAGAATCACGTGTATTAATGCTTTCAGAAAAAGCTCGTGGGGATGCAAATCCAATTTTATTAATTGATGAAGATGATGTAACAGCAGGACACGCAGCATCTGTTGGTCGAGTAGATCCATTACAGCTTTACTATTTAATGAGCCGTGGTATCTCGAAAGCAGAAGCAGAGCGCCTTGTTATCCATGGATTCCTTGCGCCAGTTGTTACGCAATTACCAATTGAGGGCGTTCAAAAGCAACTGACGGAGGTTATCGAAAGGAAAGTTCGCTAATGATGAATAAAGACATTAAAAGCTATTTCCCAATTTTAAATCAGGATGTAAATGGTCATAGACTTGTTTATCTTGATAGTGCGGCAACGTCTCAAAAACCTGTTCAAGTGATTGAGGCAATTAAAGCCTATTATGAATTTGATAATTCCAATGTTCACCGTGGAGTGCATACTCTAGGGAACCGTGCTACAGATAAATATGAAGGTGCACGTGAAAAGGTTCGTAAGTTTATTAATGCTCAATCAACACAAGAAATTATTTTTACTCGTGGAACAACGACCTCTTTAAATACAGTAGCAGCCAGTTATGGACGTGCAAATGTTGCTGAGGGTGATGAAATTGTCATTACTCAAATGGAGCATCATTCCAATATTATTCCTTGGCAACAGTTAGCCAAAGAAAAAAAGGCGACATTGAAGTACATTGAGCTAGAAGCTGATGGAACGATTAGTCTAGAAAAAGTACGTGCAACGATTACACCTCAAACGAAAATCGTTTCGGTGTCAATGGCGTCAAACGTGCTTGGAACTATAAATCCAATTAAAGAAATTGCGCAAATTGCACATGCTAATGGTGCTGTTATGGTAGTTGATGGAGCTCAAGCGGCTCCGCATATGAAAATTGATGTGCAAGAATTGGATGTAGATTTCTTAGGGTTCTCTGGGCATAAAATGTGCGGACCTACTGGAATAGGTGTACTATATGGTAAAAAGGAACACCTTGAAAAGATGGAGCCAATTGAATTTGGTGGCGAAATGATCGATTTTGTTGGGTTATATGATTCAACGTGGAAGGAATTACCGTGGAAATTTGAAGGTGGAACGCCTATTATTGCAGGTGCAATAGGATTAGGAGCTGCTATTGATTTCTTAACTGAGATTGGGCTAGATAATATTGCAGAACATGAACATAAGCTTGTTGGCTATGCAATGGATCAGCTTGAAACAATTGACGGTTTGAAAATTTTCGGCCCACGTGACCCAATGAAACGTTGTGGACTTGTGACATTTAATTTGGATGATGTCCATCCACATGATGTGGCAACGGTGCTTGATATGAATGGTATTGCTGTTCGTGCGGGTCATCATTGTGCGCAACCACTAATGAAATGTCTTCAGCAAGTAGCGACAGCGCGTGCAAGCTTCTATCTGTACAATACAGAGGAGGATATTGACCGTCTTGTTGCAGGGTTACGTTCTGCGAAGGAGTATTTTGGCGATGTCTTTTAATAATTTAGATCAACTATATCGTTCAGTCATTATGGATCACTATAAAAATCCTCGTAATAAGGGTTCTTTAGAAGGTGAAGCTGTAACGATTGATATGAACAATCCGACATGTGGAGACCGTATACACTTAACATTAAAAGTGACTGACGGTGTTGTAGAGGATGCCAAATTTGAAGGTGAAGGCTGTTCAATTTCTATGTCCTCTGCATCCATGATGACTCAACTTATCAAAGGGAAAAAGGTAGATGAAGCTTTAGAGCTTGCTGATATTTTTTCTAAAATGATGATGGGTGAAGAGTATAGCGATAAATATGACCTTGAGGATGTTGAAGCACTGCAAGGTGTCTCTCAATTCCCTGCACGTATTAAATGTGCAACATTAGCTTGGAAAGCAATGGAAAAAGGTGTGAAATAAAGCATACTGCCTTGTCAGCTGGGTGAAAGTGACATACTTTCACTCATGGCAAAGGTTGAATACCTCGAAAATATAGCTCAATGAACGGAGGAGAAACGATGGCTAAAAAAATGCCTGATATCGGCGATTACAAATACGGTTTCCATGACAAGGACGTATCAATTTTCCGTTCAAAACGTGGTTTGACTGAAGAAATCGTCCGTGAAATTTCAAATATGAAACAAGAGCCAGAGTGGATGCTAGAGTACCGCTTAAAGGCACTTGAAACATTTTATACAAAACCAATGCCGCAATGGGGTGGCGATCTTGGCGATTTAGATTTTGATGAAATTACGTACTATGTGAAACCATCAGAAGCGACACAAAAATCATGGGATGAAGTTCCTGATGAAATCAAAGCTACTTTTGATAAATTAGGTATTCCAGAAGCAGAACAAAAATATCTTGCGGGTGTATCTGCGCAGTATGAGTCAGAGGTAGTTTATCACAACATGAAGCAAGACCTTGAAGATCTTGGTATTGTGTTTAAAGATACAGACTCAGCATTACGTGAAAACGAAGATATTTTCAAACAATATTGGGGTAAAGTAATCCCATACACAGATAATAAATTTGCGGCATTGAACTCAGCTGTATGGTCAGGTGGATCATTTATCTATGTACCACCAGGCGTTAAAGTTGAAACACCTCTACAAGCTTACTTCCGCATTAACTCTGAGAACATGGGTCAATTCGAACGTACGCTAATTATTGTGGATGAAGGCGCACATGTACACTATGTTGAAGGTTGTACAGCCCCTGTTTACACAACAAACTCTTTACACTCAGCTGTTGTAGAAATTGTTGTTCGTAAAGATGCCTACTGCCGTTATACAACGATTCAAAACTGGGCAAACAACGTATACAATCTTGTAACGAAACGTACAGTTGTTGAAGAAAACGGTACAATGGAATGGATTGATGGTAACATCGGTTCTAAATTAACAATGAAATACCCAGCATGTATCCTAAAAGGTGAAGGCGCTCGTGGTATGACGCTATCTATCGCATTAGCAGGTAAAGGTCAACATCAACATGCTGGAGCGAAAATGATTCATATGGCACCAAACACATCTTCTACAATCGTTTCTAAATCGATTGCTAAACAAGGTGGTAAGGTAACATATATGGGACAAGTTCGTTTCGGTCCTAAAGCTAGTGGTGCTCGTGCCAATATTGAATGTGATACGCTGATTATGGATAACCAATCAACATCTGATACAATTCCATACAACGAAATCCTTAATGATAATGTTTCTTTAGAGCATGAAGCTAAAGTTTCAAAAGTGTCTGAAGAACAATTATTCTATTTAATGTCTCGCGGAATCTCTGAAGAAGAAGCGACAGAAATGATTGTAATGGGCTTCATTGAGCCATTTACAAAAGAATTACCAATGGAATACGCAGTAGAAATGAACCGTCTTATCAAATTCGAGATGGAAGGTTCTATTGGGTAATTTATCAATTAACCCTTGTCACAACGATGTGTGTGGCAAGGGTTTTTGTTTTGTAAAGAAAACAACTTCCTTAATATATTGAAATAATAGTGGATTTTTATAAGGAGACATACTAAAATGATAATGAGAATCAATATCAATTAAAGAAGGGAGAATGAATACGTGAGAAACAAGTTTCTATTTATTAGTATGATAGCGGTATTTATGCTGAGCCTCGCTGCATGCGGAGAGAAGAAAACAACAGAGGAAGATAGGTCCACAGAGTCGATGAAAGAGGAAGTGGCACAAACACAAGATAGTACTACCAATGAAAATTTGACAAGAACAATAGATTATCTAGGAGAAAGCTATGAAGTGCCAGAAAAGGTCGAAAGAATTGTTGTGACGGGTGCGATGGAAGCCATGGAAGATATGGTGGTACTTGATGTCCATCCAGTAGGAGCGATTGCGGTTGGTGGTAAATTCCCTGAGTTATACGCTGCTGTTACAGATAAGGCAGAGTCGATTGGGGAGAAGATTAAGCCAAACTTTGAAAAAATATTAGAATTAGATCCAGATGTGATTTTAGGCTCAACGAAATTTCCAGAGGAAGTACAAAGTAAATTAGAAAAAATTGCTCCAACCATTTTAGTTTCGCATATCTCTACGAATTGGGAATCTAATTTAAACTTATTAGCTGAATTAACAGGCAAGCAAGCAGAGGCAGAAAAAATATTATCTACATATAAGGCAGATATTGAAACGGCAAAGTCTAGCTTAACAAAAAAACTAGAAGACAAAAAAGTAGCAGCCATTCGAATTCGTGGGGGACAAGCTTATGTCTATCCAAAAGAAGTATTTTTAAACCCTGTTCTATATGGTGAGCTTGGTTTAGAAGTTCCTGCTGAAATTGCTAAGGCAACATCTCAAGAAGCGATTTCTGTTGAGCAACTAGCGGATATGAATCCAGATTTTTTATTTGTCCAGTTTTCAACGGATGAAAATGCGGATGCTCCAAATGCGTTAGAAGATTTTAAACAGAATCCCATTATCCAAAATATAAATGCCTTTAAAAATGAGCAAGTGTTTGTTAATGTTGTGGACCCACTAATGGAAGGTGGCCCAGCGTTTAGTCGTATTACTTTTTTAGAGGCAATCCAACAAAATCTTGATAAATAGCTTGTTTGGCATGAGTTCAATCCTATAAGGACTCATGCTTTTTCTTGTGAAAAGCTATATTTTTTTTACATGATGTTTAATTGTAGGAGAAGACTGTATGCTATGATTATGTTGTAGATAAAGGAGGATGTCACATGATTGTAGTTGGATTAACTGGATGGGGCGATCACCCTTCACTTTATAGTGGAGTGACTTCTTCAAAGGATAAATTATTTGACTATACAGGTCATTTTTTAGCGGTGGAAGTAGATACTTCTTTTTATGCCATACCATCCAAAGATAATGTTCGTAAATGGTGTGAGAATACACCGGAGAATTTTCGTTTTGTAGTGAAGGCCTATCAAGGCATGACTGGACATTTACGGGGAGATATTCCCTTTGAATCAAAGAATGATATGTTTAACGCTTTTATTGAATGTGCCCAAGAATTTAAACGTTTTGGAAAATTAGGAATGATTTTAGCTCAGTTTCCACCATGGTTTGATTGTCAGTCAAAAAATGTTCAATACTTATTGTATATTCGTCAACAATTAAAGGATTTCCAAGTGGCTATCGAATTTCGCAATCAAACATGGTATGCAGATAATGTAGTACAACAAACAATGGACTTTTTAAGAGAGCATCAATTTATTCATACGATTTGTGATGAGCCGCAGGCTGGCGTAGGATCGGTACCCTTCTATCCTGTAGTAACTGCCGATAAGGCGCTGGTGCGTATTCATGGGCGAAATATACATGGCTGGCGTAATACAGGGAATGCAGAAAACTGGCGCAAAGTGCGCTTTTTATATGACTACAATAAAGAAGAATTGCAACAGCTTGGGCAGCAAATTCTCAAGCTTGAGCCAGAGGTGCAGGAACTTTTTATATTATTTAATAACAATTCAGGTAATCATGCAGCGAAGAACGCAAAGGAATTACAGGGTGTTTTGAATATTAAAGATGTTGGGTTAGCGCCTAAACAATTAAACATGTTTGAAGGGGAATTATAATGGCGTTTATTTTATTAGTAATTATTGCATTATTTTCAGGTCTCCTTGGCTCATTAGTTGGGCTTGGTGGTGGCGTGGTATTAGTGCCAGCAACTTTATATATCGGTTTAAACCTTGGTATGATCCCAGATATAACACCACAAAAAGTTGTTGGTTTATCTGTTGTCATGATGATTTTTACAGGACTTGCCTCGACATTAAGCTATATGAAATCGAAAACGGTGGATTATAAAACTGGCTATATATTTTTTATCGGCAGTATTCCAGGCTCCATTTTGGGTGCATGGGTTAATAAAGGATTAGATTTACCATCCTTCAATTTATACTTTGGTATTTTGCTTATTATTTTATCCATTATTTTACTTGTCCGCGACAAATTGAAGCCGGTAGAATGGTTTGTGAAAAATGGCCTGCAACAGGAGTTTACTGATGCACAAGGGAAAACCTTTGTCTATGGCTATCCGATTTGGTTTGCCATTTTATTTACATTTGGGGTAGGGTTTGCCTCAGGTCTGTTTGGTATAGGTGGGGGCTCAATGATTGTGCCGGCTATGATTATTTTGTTCTTATTTCCACCACATGTAGCAATAGCAACTTCGATGTTTTTAGTTTTTTTAACGTCTGTTGTAAATACGGCTAGCCATATATATTTAGGGCATGTTCCATGGCTTTATACAATTCCCGTAATACCAGGAGCATATATTGGAGCGAAGCTAGGTGCAGCCTTAAATAAAAAAATTAAATCAGATACGCTTGTACTGGTTCTTCGGATTATTTTATTATTATTAGGAATTCGTTCCATCGTTGAAGGGATATTGGCTTAATCGGCTATACTAGCGAATGAAATGAGGTGGCTTTAATGCTTGAAAAAATCCATATTTTTCACACAAATGATTTGCATAGTCATTTTAAGTATTGGCCACGAATGCAAAGCTATGTGAAAGAGAAGCGCAGCAGTCTAGCGAAAATAGGGGAAACAAGTTATTTGTTTGATGTGGGGGATCATTTAGATCGCTCTAATATTTATACTGAAGCGACGATTGGTAAGGGGAACGTACAATTACTTAATGAGGCAGCATACGATGTAGTGACAATTGGGAATAACGAGGGCATTACATTGTCCCATGATGAGCTTTTTCATTTATATGATGATGCGAATTTTGATGTTGTCGTAGGTAATATTGATGCGTATCAGGGGAGAAATCCAGCCTGGCTGAAGCCCTATGTTGTGCTTACAACGGAAAAGGGTACGAAGCTAGGAATAATTGCAGCAACGGCTATGTTTGAAGTGTATTATCAGGCGTTAAATTGGCAAATGGTTGAAGCACGAAGCACACTTCTTCGTTTAGCTCATCAACTACGTAAAGAGGTTGATATTGTTTTATGCCTATCCCATTTAGGGATTACTGAAGACGAGCTATTAGCAGAGGAATGTCCAGAAATTGATGTCATATTTGGATCACATACACATCATGTCTTGCCAGAAGGGAAACTCGTCAATGGTGTTTTATTGACAGGTGGAGGAAAATTTGGTCAATACACAGGACATCTTGTTATCGAATATGATAAAAAAATGAGGAAAATTGTTGAAAAAAAGGATGCTTTAATTCATAATAAGGACTTGCCAAATATCCAAAACGAACAGCAAATTGTACAATCCCTAGAGGATGAAGGAATTAGAATATTGGATACACCAGTATTTACGACAAAGAAATCTTATAATAAGGAATGGTTCCACTACTCACAGCTATCTGATTTATTTGCACATGCTATTTTAGAAAAAAGTGGTGCTGATTGTGCCTTGTTTAATGCTGGTATTTTTTTAGACGGTCTCCCAAAGGGAACTGTGACAGCATTAGATTTGCATCGAATTTTTCCACATCCTATTAATTTATGTACAATTGAATTATCTGTTATGGAAATGAAGGAAATCTATATGCAATCCAAAAATGAGGAATGGCCTTATATTGAATTAAAAGGATTAGGCTTTAGAGGTGTGATCTTTGGAAAAATGTTGACATATGGTTTTTCCATGAACGACAATCGTCAGTTGTTAATTAATGGTAATCTGGCAGATGACAATCACATCTATAAACTTGTTACATTAGATTTGTTTACTTTTGGATATTTTTATCCAAGTTTCAAATATGCAAAGAAGCAATATATTTTACCAGAATTTTTACGAAACATTATGATAGATTATGGTCAAAGTTTCTTTAAGTAATAGAGTGAGCTTAAAGAATAGATTGGGGAAGAAATCATGCGATTAATTTCAATCGATGTATTAAAAGAAGGAATGGTATTAGGCAGAACCATTTGGAATGAGGCGGGGCATCCGCTTTTAAAGAAGGATGTTATCATTAATGACCGTATTATTCAGCGACTTCAACAGTTAAATACACATTACCTATACATTGACGATGATATTTCGGAGGGCATTGAAGTAGAAGAAACTGTGCCACCTGCAATGCGAAATAAAGTCATTACAACAATTAAAGATTCATTTCAATCAATCGATGGTTTAAATTCAGTAAATGCCTCTTATATATTAGATCAACAATCAAAGACAATTGTCTCGATTGTAGATGAATTACTTTCTGCTGTTACTGGAAATGATGAAATTTTAACGATATTAACAGATGCTTATTTATTTGATGAGTATTTATATCAACACTCCTTTCAAGTGACACTTTACTCGATAGCCATCGCCAAAGAGCTCGGCTACTCTGCTGAGGATTTACGGTTAGTAGGGATAGGTGCATTACTACATGATGTAGGTAAACTAATGGTACCAAAAGATATCCTAACGAAACCAGGTCGCTTAACCAATGAAGAATTTGAAGCCATGAAAATGCATGCCCGCTATGGCTTTGATTTATTACGCAATTTACATTCTATTTCATTGCTTGTGGCCCATTGTGCGTTTCAACATCATGAGCGTATTGACGGTAGTGGCTATCCACGAGGACTAGTTGATTTTGAAATTCACCCATTTGCCAAGATTATTGGCGTGGCTGATGTTTTTGACGCGGTTACGACTAATCGAGTATATCGTGAAAAAATGCTTCCTTCACAGGGACTAGCTATTGTAGAGGCAGGCTCTGGTACGCTATATGATGCTCGCATTGTAAATGCCCTAAAAAGAGCAGTCGTTCATTATCCAAATGGAGTTATCTTAAAATTATCAGATGGTCGACGTGGCATAGTATCTAGACAAAACCCGTTGGATGCCGCATTACCATGGATTCGTATTTTTGAGGAGCAAAATCAATTGCTCGCAGCTACATATGAAATCAATTTAGTGGACTTTCCTAGCATTCTAATTGAAAATGTTGAGACGGATTACATGGTTCCTGCAAAGGTAGAATAAAATACTCCTCCTGTTCATACGTTATGGAACAGGAGGAGATTTTTTTGTTTTTCCCTCGAAAAAGGATGAAATTGCGCTCTTATCATAAAAGGGGAATACGTCTTAATCGTTTAACCATTTTAATTGTTAGTATGGTTGTTTGTCTTATATTATTTATTTATTATTTAAATGAACGGCTCATGCCCACCTATTTGCAATATGCAGAAGTACAAACTACAAAAATTGCATCATATGTAGTAAGTAAAGCCATTAATTCACGTACCTCCAATGTATTAGATGTAAATGATATTATTGAAGATATTCCTCCAGGTAGTTCTGATATGATGACAACCAAGTTTAATACGGAAATTATTAATCGCGTTCGAGCGGAGACATTAGAGCTTGTAAAAATGTATTTAGAGCAGGCAGAACAAGGAGAACTATCACATTTACCTGAATTAGATAATGTTGAATATGATATTAACAGAATTCAGGAAGGGGATGGTATTGTCTTTTTTGTACCACTCGGGCAAGCAGCGAATATTCCTTTGCTCGGAAATTTAGGACCAAAAATCCCTATACGATTCCATGTGATAGGAAATGTCCACAGTAACGTGACCTCATCTATTCAGGAATTTGGGATTAATAGTGCGTATGTTGAGGTGGGCATTCATTTAGAGGTAAATGTCCAAATTATTGTTCCTTTTGCAAGTAAATCTTCAACCGTTGCACAGGATATTCCTGTTGCTATGGGGTTAACTAGAGGTCCAGTACCGAACATCTATACCAATAGCAGTGATGCGCCTCAACCTTCCATTGAAATACCTGTGCCTTTTAAATAGAAATGTTTACTGTGATAGTTGTTGGAGTTCATTTAATATGTTACATTGACAACAGTGAAGATAGTTAATATAAAAAATGCATATTTTTGATAGGGGCGATATCCGTATGACATCTTGTAAACCTACAAGTAAAGAAGAACATTTAAGAAAACCAGACTGGCTAAAAATAAAACTAAACACTAATGATGAATATAAAGGTCTTAAAAAGCTTATGCGTGAGAAAAATCTTCATACTGTTTGTGAAGAGGCTCGCTGTCCAAATATTCATGAATGCTGGGGAGAAAGACGTACGGCTACAATGATGATTCTTGGTTCGGTTTGTACACGTGCTTGTCGATTCTGTGCAGTAAAAACAGGTTTACCAAATGAGTTAGACTTGGCAGAGCCAGAACGCGTTGCAGATTCAGTAGCTATTATGAACCTAAAACACGTTGTCATTACTATGGTAGCGCGTGACGATTTAAAAGATGGTGGAGCGGAAGTTTTAGCAGAAACAGTACGTGCTATTCGTCGCAAAAGTCCTTTCACATCTGTTGAAGTATTACCATCTGATTTAGGTGGTATGAAGGAGAATCTTCAAATGCTAATGGATGCGAAGCCAGACATTTTAAACCATAACATTGAAACCGTACGTCGTTTAACACCAAGAGTCCGTGCTCGTGCAAAATACGAGCGTTCTTTGGAGTTCCTACGTCTAGCTAAAGAAATGCAACCAGAAATTCCGACGAAATCATCGTTAATGATTGGTTTAGGAGAAACGCATGAAGAAATTTTAGAAGTAATGGATGATTTACGAGCAAATAATGTGGATATCATGACGATTGGTCAATATTTACAGCCTACGAAAAAGCATTTACCAGTTAAAAAATATTATTCACCGATAGAGTTTGGGAAACTGCGAAAAATTGCTATGGAAAAAGGCTTTAAACATTGCGAAGCTGGCCCACTTGTACGTAGTAGTTATCATGCTGACGAACAAGTAAATGCTGCAACAAAAGAACGTCAGTTACAAGCAGAGCTCTAAACGTCAAGGATGAACAAGAGGGTGGTGTCACTTTGATCATAGTTGAAGGATTAGAATATGAACTATTAGAAGATTTTCGCGAAGCCTTTCAGGAGGAAGTTTTTCAGGAAAGGTATTCCGATATATTAGCTAGATACGACTATATAGTAGGTGATTGGGGCTATAATCAATTACGATTAAAGGGCTTTTTTGATGATAAAAATCAAAAGTCAACTTTTGATACGAAAATAAGCACGCTTCAAGATTATTTATATGAATATTGTAATTTTGGCTGCGCTTATTTTGTCTTACGTAAAACAGGGAAAGTTATGAAACAGCCAGAGGTGCTGGATGTGAATGAAGTAACTGCACAGCCAACCGACCAAGAACCATTAGCAGAATAAAAAGAAGAAACTTGATGTGATCATACATCAAGTTAGACTGTAGACAAAAGTCATCGAGAAGTTTATTCTCGATGGCTTTTGTCATGTTTCTTTCTCTTTCATTTTCAATATCTGGTAAATCATTGCTGTATCCAACATACTCTTCGAGCATAGAGGCTCTCTT
>NZ_JBMOXD010000006.1:0-196564 GCF_049315265.1 Lysinibacillus sp. NPDC056220 | reverse complement strand
GAGCCAGGATCAAACTCTCCATAAAAGAAATTTGATTAGCTCAAATTGTTTTGCTGGCATCATTTTGATGTCCAAAATTTTGTTTCGTTCACTAGCAAGGCTAGCAACTCAACTTTATTATTGATTACGTTTTGCTTGTTCAGTTTTCAAGGTTCATTTTTATTGATTGTCCTGCGACAAGAATTAATACTATCAGAATAAAATACAATAGTCAATAACTATTTTAATATTTTTTCGTAGTCGAAGTGACAGGTTCTATAATATTACATAATAACATTTTATCTGCTAACACTTTCCTTCAAATGTTTAACACTACGAATCGCTGCTCCGATTTCGTTAGGCGGTAAAGATGAAAAGGAAGAGCGGTGTACTTTAATGTCCGCTGTGATATTTGGTTATAAAGATACATTGAAAGTCGTCAAGATAGAGAACCGGCAACTTTTGTTACTGAAAGACATCCTTTTTTGCAGCCCCATCAATAAAAACACAGTTACGCTACACATCTATGAAACATTGGCGCAACCATGGAAGTAATTCAAATTTTGATGGGAGCATGATAAATGTGTAACTACTAGGAAAATATCAGAAGTACGTTTAGCTTATTTAAAATCGTTAAAATCATTGAATCGAAATTTCAAACTCAGACTTAAATAATATATAACGAAACCAGACACGTTTTTTGAACGTTCTGGTTTCTTTTAAATTAATATTTATTTATCTACATTAAAACCTTTTAATAAATCTGCAAAAGCATTATTCAAAGGCTCTGCTTCTTTCTCTTGCTGCTTCATGTACTTTTGTACACTACGTTTATCCACTTTACCTCCACCTTCTTTTTTACGGCGAGCTTCAAAAGCAGATAACTTCTCACGATAGCCACACTTACATACGAAGATTTGACCATCACCTTCGCCACGTAATTCAAGCTTTTTCTTACACTGAGGACAACGTGCATTCGTCACACGCGACACATTCTTACGGTGACCACATTCACGATCTTGGCAAACAAGGATTTTACCTTTTTTCCCGTTCACTTCAAGCATTGGCTTACCGCAATCAGGGCAAGTTTTTGTTGAAATATTATCATGCTTAAATCTCTTATCGCTATTTTTAATATCAGCTACAATTTCTTTTGTATGTTGCTTCATTTCATTAATGAAGGTTTCTTTTTTCAGTTTGCCTTTAGCGATTAATTCTAGCTTTTGCTCCCATTCGGCTGTTGTTTCAGGAGATTTTAACTCATTAGGAACTAAATCAAGTAACTGACGACCTTTAGAAGTGATATGAATATCTTTACCACGCTTTTCAATTAGGAATGAATTGAATAACTTATCAATAATATCGGCTCGTGTTGCCACCGTTCCTAATCCACCTGTCGATTTTAACGTATCAGCAAGCTGCTTATTTTGCGTGTTCATATACTTTGTAGGATTTTCCATTGCCGATAAAAGTGTAGCCTCAGTAAAACGTGCTGGAGGCTTCGTTTGCCCTGATGTTTGAGTAATTAAATTTACTTTTAATACTTGGCCTTTTTCGAGACGAGGCAATAATTGCTCCTTCACATCTTCGCTTGATTCCTCATCATCAAAGCGATTTGAGTAAACTTCTTTCCATCCGGCAGAAATTACTGTTTTCCCACGAGCAATGAATTTTTCGTTGCCAATTTGACCTTGCACGGTTAACTGTTCATATTCATAAGCTGGGAAAAGCACCGCTAAGAAACGTTTTACAACTAAATCATAAATTTTACGTTCTTTATCGGTAAAGTTTGCAAAGTTCACGTATTCTTCTGTAGGAATAATTGCATGGTGATCAGATACCTTGCTGTCATCCACAAACGATTTATTCGCTTTAATTGGTTTTGAAAGCACTTTGTTTGCTAACGTTCGATATTCTCCTATACCGCATGCTTTTAATCGTTCTGGAAGGGTGCTAACGATGTCTGAAGATAAATATCGCGAATCAGTACGAGGATAAGTAAGCACTTTATGAGACTCATATAGTTTTTGCATGATATTTAATGTTTCTTTGGCTGAGTATCCAAATATTTTATTTGCATCACGCTGTAGCTCCGTTAAATCATATAACCCTGGAGAGAAAGACTTTTTCGGCTTACGTTCAATCTCGATTACTTTTGCATCTTGTTTATCTAATGAATTAACAATAGCATCCACTTTTTCTTTACTAAAGCTACGTGAATTACCATTCGCATCTTGCCATGTTAATTTTAATTCTTTTGTTTGTGCCTCAATTCCATAAAACGTTTGTGCCTTGAAGTTCTTGATTTCATCTTCACGAGCAGCAACCATTGCTACTACAGGAGTCTGCACTCGCCCTGTATTTAGCTGAGCATTAAATTTAGTAGATAGCGCTCTACTTGAATTCAATCCCAAATACCAGTCTGCTTCACTACGAGCTACAGCAGCTTGATATAGATTGTCGTAATTCTTTCCAGGTTTTAAGTTTGCAAAACCATCTTTAATTGCCTTATCAGTAACAGATGAAATCCATAGACGCTTGATTGGTTTATTCACTTTCGCACGATCAATAATCCAACGAGCCACTAATTCCCCTTCACGTCCGGCATCTGTTGCGATGATAATTTCATTCACATCATTACGTGTAAGTTGAGATTTAACTGCATTATATTGCTTACTTGTTTGTTTAATTGTTGTTAATTTCAGACGCTCTGGTAGCATTGGTAAATCTTCTAAGTTCCACTTTTTATATTTTTCATCATAGCTCTCTGGGTCGGCTAAAGTGACTAAGTGGCCTAAAGCCCATGTAACAATATATTTATCTCCTTCAATATAACCATTCCCTTTTTTGTGACACTTCAGCACGTTTGCTATATCACGTGCAACTGAAGGTTTTTCTGCTAACACTAAACTTTTAGCCATATATAACATCCTTTCGTACTTCCTAATGTTTAATATAGCACATGCTTTATACTTAAACTTCTTTTAAGCAAATCAGAAAATTAACTGTAAATTAACAGGAATTCTCTCTTAGATGCTATACAACGATTATTAGAGCTTCGCGGCGAAGGAGATGGTCAAATCCTTGTATGTAAATGTGGCTATCGTGAGAAGTTATCTGCTTTTGAAGCTCGCCGTAAAAAAGAAGGTGGGGGCAAGGTCGATAAACGTTCCGTACAAAAGTACTTAAAGCAACAAAATAATGAGGAATCTGTAAACAACGCACTCGCTGAAATCCTAAAAGGTTAAAGTTTGATAACTATAAAGAGCAAATTCACACTGAATGTGAATTTGCTCTTTTATTATGCATACTCAAATCCTCTCAACATATCTTGAATTAACTGAATATTCCATATATATATAAAAGGAGGTTTTTAATGGAAGCAAAAAATTTTAGGCCTCGTAATGTGATTTTTATGACCATTGTTGTTGGTGTATCTGTGTTAATTGGTCAATTAATTTATGTGTTGTTCATTGATGTGCCATTCCCTTAGTAGCCTTATATCTTTAGCCGTCTGAGTAAATACTTTTCATTTTCTTTGATTTCCAAATGATTCGGTTTCCATTTTCGTGCCTCTAAGTTATGTTGATAGGCATTTTCGAATAGCCGTAACTCCCTATATAACAGACTTAGTTGTAAATGAGGTAACCATGTTGAGTAAGCTCGTTTTTGAATAGTCATTGAATCGACCGAAGCTTGTTGCAAAGCTTGTGAGTACCAGTAGATAGCCTCTTTATGTTTTGATTGCTCCATAAAAAATTGGCCCATTCGGCAACATGCTTCTGGCTTTGGTCGGTCATACAAGAAAGATTGTAAAATAGCTTGTTGAGCGTGATTATCATCCTGTAACAACCGAAAGCATTCCCCTATATGCAAACATGCTTCAATGCGATCATCTGTAGTGCCTAATTCGCTATCCAGAAATGTATTGTATTGATTAATGGCCTCTAGATAACGTTTATGCAGCTTTAATTCATTTGCATAATGAAATGAATCCCTTGCAGAAAAAGTATGTCCCTTTTGAATTAATCCTTCATAGATACATAAATTGCGATGAAGATCCTTTGTTAACGGTAAATGTGTAACAGCGATATCACTGTGAAAGAGCTGGCCAGATACCTTTAAAAATTCATGGACAGCACCCTGCCATTGAAAATGATTGGCTCTTTTTACTAGACGATACTTTCGCTCACTGCATTCCACTATTCCATCATCATCTAATACTAGGTAATGATCCATAGTGACAGCATCAACAGTTGGGTACAATGATTGCTTTAGTAGCAATAGTTTATGTTGGTTTTCCTTTGTCATAATATCGTCTGCGTCAAGCCATAGAATATAGTCTTTTGTTGCCTGTTGAAAGGAAAAATTGCGTGCTTTTGCAAAATGATCGCACCATGGAAAATCAAAAATGCGAGAGGTGTAATTTTGGACAATATCTTTTGTACGATCAGTTGAGCCTGTATCAATAATATTCATCTCATCCACTATTTGCCGAACCGAATCTAAGCATCTTTCAATCGTACATTGTGCATTTTTAACAATCATACATAAACTAATCGATACCATCTTTCCCCTCCTTATCATGTAGTAATATACTATGCTAGTTCATCCCATTTTCGAAACAATTTTTCGTTATCCCCCTACTTTCGGGCTGATATTGTAAAATAAAAAAACGAACGCTGAACACGCTCGTTTTTCATTCTATAAATATTGCTCACGCCACATCAATTGTTCTTTATCGGTAAGTTGTTGTTCTAGATGGCGGTCCCATTGATTTAATAACATATTCCACACACGAACAAATAGGATATCCTGCTCCTTATCGTAAAGTATAAATTCTAAGCATGGACTATCATTAATTTGTTGGGCTTCTACTTCAACAACTCTTGCAATAATTCTTTGTGAGTTGCCCGTTTCTTCTTCATCCGCTTCTTGTAAGGCAGCTATAATCAGTGTTTCATCAAATTGCTCCTGTTGTTCAGCTTCCTTATCCACATAACGATAAAGCTCTGGTAACTCATCGTATTCATCGTTATTTACATCACTAGTCAGAAATGATTGATGGCAAGGACTAAAGTAAAGAGTAGATGCTTCTACTTCTAGCTCCTCTTCAAAGATACCTTGTTCAAGCTGTTGCTGCCCTTTTTCTGTTAGCTTAAAAAAGCCTTCCTCATTTTTCATAAGACCTACGCGAATCATTAAAGAAATCAGGTCTTCGATAAATAACGGATCTACAAGCAATAATTCGCTCAATTCCTCCACACTTCCAAAATCAGCCTCTTGAATGCTTAGTAGCAGCATTGTCATTAAGACATCCATCGTGGAACGGCGAACCGGCTCGTAAGTTACATCCACTGTACGAATTGGAATACACCACTCAGCAGTATTGATAATTTTTATATTGCGATTTTGTTGCAGCTCACGCATTAATCGTTGCTGTAATTTTGACACTTTAAATCACCAATCCTTCATGATTACGCAAGCCCTCGTAGGATTTTACTGTATTTAATAACTTGGTATACATATCTCTTGTATCTTGATGTTTTGCACGTTTCGCAAACATTTCTGAACTTCCTACAAGCAGTAGTAACTCCCGAGCGCGGGATAGAGCAACATTTAAGCGACGGTAATCTTTTGCAAAGCCAATATCTCCACCCTTTGGCGTATTACGTACCATACTGACAAGTATCACGTCCATCTCCATTCCTTGGAACTTATCCACTGTCCCTGTTCTGAATTGTAAATGTGGTAACTGTAGTTCCTGCTGGAGGAGACGATTTATTTTCTTCACCTGCTCACCGTAGAAGCTAATGACCCCGACGCTTTTCAAGGCATCCTGTGGCATACGCCCAGCTTCTTTTGCTGCCTGCACGGCATCATTTAAGTCTAGCAATATACGACGAATTGTTTGTAATTCACCTTCATTAAAACGACTTGTACCACCCTTTACCTGCTCCTCTAAATAAGGTTTCTCGGTTGGAATATCAATCCACAATAAATGGTCATCACGTTTTACAAATTGCCCCTCTAAACCATGGTCTCTCGCAGAATCCGAGTCTGGCAAGCCACATTGCAAGCCATTTTCTTCTTTCGCATAAAATGGCGTAATACTTTGCATAATTTTTTCATGCATGCGGTATTGAAGAGCTAGCATTTGCTTATGAGTTTGAGGCAGATTATTGAATAAGCGCTCAAATAATGATTCACGAAGTAAATTTTTTAACTCCTGTGCGCCTTCAAAATTTGGATTTTCTTCTAACATCGCCTTCAATGTTTCCTCCAATGTATCGTCACCAAGTAGGGGCGGTAGCTGGTGATGATCCCCTACCAAAATAACCTTTTTCCCCTTCAGCATTGGTAATAATAATTCTGGTGGTGTTGCCTTTGAAACTTCATCAATAATGACAACATCAAAGGTTGGGTAATTTTCCATAAACTCTTTACTCGCCGAAGCTACACATGTGGTACCAATAACATTTGCATGTCGTACATATAATTTTCTAATCTCATCTAAATCATATTCGGTAGCATTTTGTAGCTTTTCTCGCCATTGCTCTTGCAATTTTTTTCGAAGTGGTAGTTGTTTTTCCTGACGCTGTAATTCTTCAATAGCTTGCTTTGAAGTTTGAATAGCCTCCCTAACCTCTTCTGCTGTGCGTTCTGGTGTTGACTGCAATAGCTTCGTGTAGATGGCTAGTTGCTTTTCTTTTTTCAATCCAGCCACATTGATCTCCTTTAACCGCTCTTCCATTTGTGATAGCAGTAGATCTACTTCCTGCAAGCTAGTTTGTACAGTTTGAAGGGAAGCTTGTTTGGGTACTAATTGAACTCTAGCCTTTTCAACTTGTTCTAGTTGCTGATTGGCTTCCTGAAGAGATTCTCGTAATTGTCCCGTAAGAATTTTTAAATATTCAACGGACTCCTCTGGTACTGCTTCTATTAGGAAGTTACCCTCTAGCTGTTGTAATCGCTCTGTATGCTGTATAAATGGCTGCAATTGCCGTTGTATGCTTTGTACATCAAAACTTGTAATTGCACACTCTTGATGCAGTAAACTAACAAGATTTTTTCGAAAGGATTCGTATTCTTCGTCTTTATGCGCTTGTTGCTGCTTAAGTGCCATCCCTTTTTGCCATACAAAATCACGACGCATATAGAGTCCCAGCAAATAGCTTTCAATTTCATGAATGTCAGGTGTTTGATCGTCTTGAAATGCCTTGTTTAACTGAGCAAATACACCCGTAAGATTTTGTAAAGAAAATGATTGGACAGGCTGTAATCTACTTTTTGCCTGCGCCTGCTCCTTCACATCATCAGACACTAACGCCTCTAGCTTGGCTATGGCCTTTTGAAGACGGCTATTGATGGTAGACCATGCCTCTAAATCTTTTGCATCCTCTAGATGCTGTATTCGATTTATTTGCTGCGAAAGAACATGAGAAGGACGAATTTGATAATGCTGTAAATATCGTTGGATACGTTCATAGGAAGTCAATGTATGCACATACTTTTGCGCTTCCTTCATGATGATGAGACGATTATTTTCTATTTCATATTTTTCTTGAATATCCTGGAATTGTACAGCTAATTGCTGTTTTTGCTCCAGCAATTCTTTATATTGAGTAGCTGCTTCTAATTGCTCCACTTTTTGTGAAGTCTCTTGAATGGTAAGCTGTAGATCTTTAATTGAAGGATGGTCAGCAAGTGTCTGTTCAAGTTGCTGTATAATCGGCTCTATTTGGGCGAGCTGCTTCTCATAATGCTCTTTTTGAGCTTCATATGTCTGTTGCTCTGTTTTCGCAGTTTTTAAGTCTTTTTTTAACGCTTGAATTTCCTGCTGAAGAATTGGTTCTTCAATAGCAGCTTGCTCTTTAGCGGTCATCTCTTGCGCCAGTTCCTCAAGCCATAACTCTAATTTTTCAAGCTCAGCTTTTGCTTTAGTCAGATTGTCCTTGAACATCTGCTCACGTTCAGGAAAGACCAAAATTGCCTCTTCAATTGCTGCCAATGTTTGCTCACGCCACTGTAGAGCCACATTTTCTTCAATAAATTTTTTTCCCTCTTCCTCAATACTTTCCGTTCTACCATAGCGTAAAATCCTAATTTCTTGATTGGAAAGAAGCCGTCCTAAAGCATTATCTACTGCTAGATTTGACTGAGATGCAACAAGCGTTTTTAAACCAGCTTTCACATTTTGCTGACAAATCTCTGAAATGACAGTTGTTTTCCCTGTACCAGGTGGACCTTGAATCACATATAAATCTTCAACAGATAGAGCACCTAAAACCGCTCGTCTTTGATATTCATTTAAATGATTGTGAAATTCAATATCTTCACGAAGCTTCGATGCTCGTACAGATGGTCTTTTTTCAAATAGGATCGTCTCTAAATTAGGATTAACAGCCTCACCCTTTTCTAGCTTGGTAAAGCCATTCCGTAATCTTCTAATTTGACTTAATGTTGCAAAATTGCTGAAGCTCGCTTGTTTCGAACGAAGATTAAGCTGATCCTTACGAGCCAAATCTTGTGTAAAGGGCTTTAAATCAATTTCAACTATTTGTTTTCCAGCATGAGCCTTTAATACTTGTCCTATTTCACCGCGGACTCCTCGTATACTTACACTCAAGCCCTCCAATTGCTTCCATTCCTTATTCTTTATGTAAGGACATACGAGCGTTAAGCGTGTGAAATCTTCATTGAAATAGCTCTGCTTAAATTCACTATGAATATCGTCAATAGTTGCATCGCGCTCTTGTATTTTTAAATAACCTTCCCAGCTAGCAATACGTTTTTTTACATATTCAGTCCGTTCTTCTGCTATCGGTAGCTGTCTGATCTTCGTATGAAGCTCAAGTGGAACACCTGCTCCGTTGTTAGGCTTTGTAACAAATTGCAGTGCTGCTGCTATGCGTCGATTTGTGTTAATCGGACCTCGCATATGCACAAAACGAATATTTGTCGCCAGTAATCCTTCTAGCTTTAGCACACAGTCCATAATCACTGTTTTCTCAGGAACAATATCACTTAACTTTTCATTGTCTTCAGCATTAAAATAGATAGATAAAAATATTTCACCCACTGTTTTTGCTTTGCGTTTTTCTATGTAGACAGTAAAAGATTTTTGTAACGCAAAAAAGGCATGCTCGTTTGCTGAGCATTCCTCTACCGCTTCCTTTGCCTTATTAGTCAAAATAAGACAACAGCGTTGTTTTTCTAGTAAAGCGATGTCCTGCATGAGCAGCCCTCCTTCCAGTGTCACTAAAGTTTTATTTTATCACATACTAAAAGAATACTTACAAAGAAAAATCCCCTGCACAGTGATTTCTTACCACCATGCAAGGGTGCTATTAATGTTGATCGATTGTTTCCTTCGGCAAGTTCTTGCTCATCTCACAGTATTGAACAAATACACGCGCTAATTCACGTAAACGGCTATGAACATCTTCATCTACAATATGATTATCTGCATCAAAATGGGATGTATGTGTATACACATAGTTTGGTGTCACAAGAGCACGGAAGTAGTCTAAAATAGGCTTTAATTGATTTTCTACTACAAGGTGATGTTGATATGTGCCCCCATTTGCAACTATAGATACAGGTTTATAGCGCATTGTTTTAGGATGTAAGAAGTCAAATGCATTCTTCAAAACGCCAGGGATAGATGCTTGGAAAATTGGTGTCGCAATAATATAAGCATCCGCTTCCTCAAATTGTTGAATCATTTTTTTCATATCTTCATTTAACGGTGAGCCATCTACAATTTGATGTTTATATTCACTAAAATGCATCATTTCTAAAACGAAACTAGCATCTAATTCTTTAATATATTGTTCCACTTGCTCTAAAATAGCACCAGTTTTTCGACCAAACATTGTGCCATCAACGAGTAAAATTTTCATCTTCACTTTGCCTCCACATTCATCTTCTACAATAATATTGTATCAAATGAAAAGTGGCTCGGAAAGAACAGGAGTGAGGAAAGCTAGAAATTCAGTCTTTAGGCGGAAAGCAAGAAAAATTACTCTTTATCATATGGTCTGAAATGAACTTCCTTATCAACCACCTCATCTGGGATATTATATTTCTCGCGATCAATCACTACATCGCGATTGACCTTGTCCTCTTCATGAAGCGAATCTGCTTTTTTAATTTTATCCCAATTAAATAGCGTCTCCCTAGAAACATCTTTTTCTGACGTTTCTGGAAATTCCAATGCTGCTAATACATGGGAAGGATAAATGGTCACTGGTTGTTGTTTGCCGTGTAGCGCAATAATCATCATTGCCTTTGCTACTTGAGAGGCTTCAATGGCTCTAAATCTCTTTAGTGGTCCAATTAAAAAAGGCTTGGCTATTTTTAATACCTTTTCTCCAGCCTTTTCCCCTAAACGAAATTCATTCCGTTCTCCTACTAAGAGTGAAGGACGGATTATAGAAAGCTGCTGTAAGCCCAACTCCATTAAATCATGCTCTAGCTTTCCTTTAACTCGGCTATAGTAAAAAGGAGAACTCTCCTTAGCACCCATTGCAGTGATAACAAGAAAATGGGGAATTCCACGCTTTTTTGCCAATGAAGCAATCGCTAAAGGATATTCAAAGTCTACCCTTTCGAACACCTTTCGAGACCCTGCCTTTTTTATAGTTGTACCTAAACAGCAATATAGTTCATGCGCAAATGCTATATCTTGTTCCTCTAACCTATCAAAATCACGAATTTTCACTTCTAGCTTAGGATGCGTAAAAGTTGGTTTTCTTCTTGTAATTACTGTCACGGATACATATTCATCATTTTCACATAATTGCTCTACAAGAGAGGAGCCAGTTAATCCCGTTGCTCCAATTACAATTGCAGCACGCATACCCATGCCTCTTCCCTCCTTCCATAACCACCATCTTTGTTATGTATCGAAATAAACTCACTATATATATCGACCACATTTTTTGATGATTAAAAGCTATTTATCGTATCTAAAAGATAGCTATTTGAAAGATTCACTTAAAAAGATCATTTATCAAATCCTAAATTTTACACATACTTGCTCTTACTTCACCATAATTTAAAGAGACAGAGGAAAGGGTGGGATACATTTGCAAAACGAAACGCAAGCAATAGTACCGAAAAAAACGATTGTTTTCATTATTGAAAGCTGTATTGATAAAGGGCTGTATCCTTTTGAGCGGGTTTCAACATTAGCTAAACTACTGACGAATGAGAAAGTTTTTATATTTGTAAAAACGCCTTCAAATGAAGGGGTTCAAATTTTAATTAATGAAGGTCTAACCCCTGTTTTATTTGATCATTTTAATGAGCTTCCTAAGCAAATGAAAGGCATTCAGCCAGATTTAATCGTCAGAGATGGCCGCAATTCTGAGGCTTGGCAAGTACAGGATTTACGACCTTTTTGCAAAACGATTCTTCACTTTGATGATTTTGGTGAAGGTGGTCAAGCCTGTGACTGTGTACTTCTAGCACTCTATCACGAGGTAAAAGATTATTTACCGTCTCATTATATGGGGGGGAGCTTTGTTTTTGCATTACCCGAAGACTATCAAAACTTTAGCGATAGACCTGAAAGCAAAACACCTGAAAATCCTCCCCATATCGTTGTAGCTTTTGAAGATGGGGACGAGCATAATTTAACCTATCGTACCCTGCGACACTTAACACAGCTCCAAATTCCACTACAAATTACAGTTATGATTGACGACAGCTACCGCCATGCGACAGACGACTTACAAATGATGGTACTAAGTCGTCGCAACACAGCCATCCTTCGTGATAAAAACGCGCTTCTCAAACTTTTACCAAAAGCAGATGTTATTATTTGCAATGCCAATTATACGCCTTATAAAATTGCCTCTTATGGTGTGCCATGCATTACGCTTGCACAATCGGAGGCAGAGCTATTACATGCTTTCCCAAGAGAACAGAATGGTTTTATTCATCTAGGGCTAGGTCGTAAAATGAAACAATCACAAATACAAAATGCTGTTATGGAGTTTCTTTTACATGAAGCACGCAGTGAACGTGCCGTAAAAAAACAACGCCAGCTCAATCTCGTTAGTAATAATGAAACACTCTTAGAGCTACTTTTAGACTTTGCTTATGATCGTCATAATATCGCTTCTACTTAGTGCTACTTCAAAGATGATTATGATACAATATATAAGAAATTTTCACTTTAGCATCTCATCTTATAAAAGTTGGGACTTAGGTAAGTTCATTTTTTTTCAGTTCCCGATTGATTTTAATGATATGCGGTGGGGGATCAATAAACCCCCATCGCTTTTTACACGCATTCGCTATACAAATACGCTTAAAAAAGGAGCAACCATCATGCCAACCAAAAATGATTTAGAATATCAAATTAAAGAATTAAAAATGGACTATATCAATTTACAAGGCGATATCGAAAAACTTGAGTCAACAGGACACAACGATCAAGTAGCACAGGCAGAGCAACGTCTTGCAAATATGGAGTCGAAGCTTGCAGAGCTGAATAAGCAACTAGCAGAACTATAAAATGGAAACTTGAAAGATAGTTGGAGGAACATATATGGCAATTTTAACAGTAGAAAATTTAGGTCATTCATTCGGAGATCGTACACTTTTTAAAGATGTATCGTTTCGTTTAGTAGAGGGTGACCATATTGGACTCGTTGGGGCAAATGGTGTAGGTAAATCAACTTTAATGGGCATTATCACTGGTCAAACAATTCATGATGAGGGAAAAGTGGAATGGCTCCCTGGTACACATTATGGTTATTTAGATCAACATACAGTACTCACAGCTGGTAGAACGATGCGCGATGTATTGCGTGACGCTTTTCTACCCTTGTATAAAAAAGAAGAGGAACTCAATGAAATTACAGGTAAGATGGCTGAAGCTACACCTGAAGAATTAGAAGTTCTATTAGAGCAAATGGCTGAAGTTCAAGATGCGTTAGATGCAGGTGACTTCTATTCACTCGATATGAAAATTGAAGAAGTTGCGCGCGGGCTTGGGCTCGATGCTATTGGCTTGGAGCGAGATGTGGCTGCCCTTTCTGGTGGTCAACGTACAAAGGTTTTACTAGCTAAGCTGTTATTAGAAAAACCAAAAGTTCTATTATTAGACGAGCCTACAAACTATCTTGATGAAGAACATATTACATGGCTAAAAAACTATTTAAAGAACTATCCATATGCCTTCCTATTAATTTCGCATGATACAGAATTTATGAACGAGACGGTGGATGTCATCTTCCAACTTGAATTTTCAAAGCTAACTCGTTATACAGCAACCTACGAAAAATTCTTAGAGCTTGCTGAAATCAATAAGCGTCAGCATATTGACGCGTATGAAAAACAACAAGAATTCATCAAGAAGCAAGAGGATTTTATTGCCAAAAATAAAGCGCGATACTCTACTACTGGCCGTGCTAAGTCTCGTGCCAAGCAGCTTGACCGATTAGAGCGAATTGATCGCCCAGAAACTGCTGTAAAGCCTGAGTTTGGTTTTAAAGAAGCACGTTCGTCAAGTCGCTATGTGGTAGAGGCTGAAAATTTGGTGATTGGTTATGATAAGGACAAACCATTACTTCCCCCACTCACTTTTGCTATTGAACGAGGAGAGAAGATTGCTTTAGTCGGCATGAATGGTGTAGGTAAATCAACATTATTAAAAACAATGCTTGGTAAAATTAATCCTTTAAATGGCAAAGTGATTCGAGGAGATTATCTTTATCCATCTTATTTCGAACAAGAGGTAAAAGCGGAAAAAATTACACCCATTGATGATGTGTGGAACGCCTTCCCTTCAATGGAGCAAGCGCAAGTTCGTGCTGCCTTAGCGAAAGCGGGCTTAAAGACTGATCACATTACACGTCCACTGAATTCATTATCGGGTGGAGAGCAAGCGAAAGTTCGTTTATGTAAATTAATGATGGAAGAGGCGAACTGGCTTCTATTTGACGAACCGACGAACCATTTAGATGTCGATGCAAAAAATGAATTAAAACGTGCGATGAAAGAATTTAAAGGCACTATTGTACTCGTAAGTCACGAACCTGATTTCTATGATGGTCTCGCTACGAAGGTCTGGAATGTCCAAGATTGGTTCACTTCAGGACAACAAGGCTAAATCTAAAAGGGTAGTCTCAAAGATGATTTGAGACTACCCTTTTCCTATTTGCCAAATTCCACAAATATTTTTAAGTTTCCATGTATAATTCTCCTCATTTAAACATACTATAATCAGTGGACTGATATTTTTTAGCTCGTCATTTCTCTCCTCTTGGACAAGCCTATGCTTCATGTAGTCCCTATTCACTTCCCTAAACTTACATCATTGTAAGCTGTGAAAATGAAACTTTTTTAGGATGATCTTCGTATATGTTAATATACCTGAAAAAAATCATGGTGTTATAGATATTTTTTTAAATAGCTATTGATTTATATATAGCTTACTAGTAAGATATATATATATATAAACAATTTACCTTACTGATAAGATATTTATAAAATATAATCTAAAAAAGAAAGCGAGGAATGAAGAATGACAGTTACAATTTACTCACAAGCGAGCTGTTCTTCATCCAGAAAAGCACTTAAATGGTTAAAAGATCACAATATTGAATATAAAGAAAAACGTATCACTTCTCATCCACTTACACTTGCAGAATTTAAAGAAATTTTAAGCATGACTGAAGATGGAACAGATGAAATTATCGCAACAAATTCGAATGATTTTAAAAATTTAAATATCGATATCGACCAACTTTCTATTCAGGAGCTTTTTGCTATTATTCAAGCACACCCAAGAATGTTACGTAGCCCTATTTTAATAGATGAAAAACGTATTCAAGTTGGTTACAATGAGATGGACATCCGCCGTTTTATCCCGCGTAAAGTACGTGCTTACGAATTAAATGCGATGACAAGATTGGCACAAGAAAGTTAAAACAGTTTTGGAGATGACCTTCTATGGATCAAGAAAAACAAAAAGCCATTACCTCGTTGTTTGAAGTTGTTTCATCCATTGAGCGTAAGTGGGCGAACGAGTGGAATAATCATAATGCGCTCGGCTTTTCAAAATCCCATATTTTAATTTTAGACTACTTATCGCAGGAGGGCCCTAAACGCCCTTCTGCTATTGCTGAGCGGTTAAAGGTAACGACAGGTGGCGTCACCGTTTTAACAACGAAGCTTATAAATGCTGGCTTTATTGAAAAAACACAGCACGCTACAGATCGACGAGCGTCACAGCTCGTCATAACTTCTGAAGGCGAGAGCATCTTAAAAGAATCTCGTCAACAGGTTAGTGAAATTATCAACAATATGTTTGGAATGCTCACGGCTGAAGAACTGCAAACATTACGCACTATTTTTTCAAAATGTCTATTGGATGTTGATTCCAATCGGCCAGAATAAAGAAATAAAAAGATGCATCGCAATTATTTGCGAATGCATCTTTTTTTAGATTAGTCGACTGAATACTTCCGTCTAAGTACGTATGTTGTGCGACCAATCAGCTTTCATTACGCTGGTAGCACAGATTCCACAATGGCTGTATCTGACATCAGCATTTCTTTTAATCGAGCCTTTGCACGGAATAAACGTGATTTCACAGTACCAATGGAAACTTTCATAATTGTAGAAATTTCTGCAAGTGAATATTGATCTATGTAGAAATACCATAAAGTCTTTCTATAGATGCCATCTAATTGCTCCATTTTATCTTGTACTAGTTTTGTGACAATATCCTTTTCAACCTTTTCTTCTGTTGAAATTTCATTATTGGGAACCAAATCTAATATCGGTACGTCTAATGTTTCAGGTTGGTTCATCATATATTTACTACGACGAACCTTTTTACGATAGCGATCTCTGAATGTATTCATTGTAATGGTTGTAAGCCAAGCCTTAATATGCTCTACTTCAGCTACGCTGTCTTCATAGCGTACAACCTTTACCCAAACTTCTTGCATTAAATCTTCAGCCTCAACATTATTGCGAGTTAGTTTTAAACATAAGTGATATATATAACGATTGTATTCCTCGTATACGCCTTCTAATTTTTCATTCATTGTGTATGCCTCCGCTTCTTGTTCTTGCTTCTATACACATTCTCGCAAAATAATGTATTACACTCTATCGTATTGGCTTTCAATTTCATTACAATCGTGTAAGCTTAAACACTTTTGCTTGTAATATTCGTAAAAATTGTTTTACTACTATATTACTCAGCCTGTATAACACTGCTCTATAACATTAAACTTCTATTTTCATTACTATATTCATAATAATAATTATTGGAAAATTAAAAATCTGCCACTTTAACAATGACTTGTAAAGTAAGCAGATGTATTTCATCTAGTGGGAAACCCCCTATTTTTCGCTTTGGCTAACTTAATAGTCCTAATCGAAAAGCCGAAGCAACGACCTGTGTTCGATTCTTCGCTTTGAGCTTTGTCATTAAACTACTTACATAATCTCTGACTGTATGCTCACTTAAAAATAGTAATCCCCCAATTTTTTTATTGTCATATCCCTCTGCAAGCAGACCCAAAATCATGGACTCCCTTTCTGTTAAGTGAAGTTCTGTACTCTTTTCAACCTTTTCACCCTTACGTGATAAAAATAACCCCAACCGCTTCCCTACTTCTTCAAGTAACAATAATTCATTCTTCGTACAATCAAATTCTTCACCTAGCTGGTCAAATGTTAGCCATCCAAATAATTGATCCTGTTGAATAATCGGGATAAATATAATCGACGATAAATTAAATAATTGTATATGTTCTTCCTTCACATAATTTTTAGGGTTTTTCAAATATATAGGTTTTCTTGAGCCGAGTACGGTATTTTCACTGGTTAGCTCCCCTTTCATGCTTTGAACCTTTGGAAGCTCTGCACCAATAACCCCGTAAAATTGATTGGACCAAGGCACATAGGCATAAAATACACATCTTTTATAAGTAAAATACTCTTCACATTTCTTTAAAATATAGGCTAAATCCTGATAACCAGAGGAACTGATGAGCAATTTATCGAGTTTATCCAATAATTGTAGTCGCCTCAACTCCTCATTTTCAGGAGTAGTTCTACGACTATTTTTGTGATCTTCTTCGTCATTAAAGTAAAGCTGTACTAAAAATGTAAATATCGTTAGTACATACATTAGAATGGCATGCATTCGACTAATTTTTTGCTGAATCATGAAAGTAATCAATGATTTCTCTAAAATCAATTGGAATAGATGAAAGCTTCTCGTATCAATAATAGATAGCTGTGATTGAAGCCATGTCTTAAAAAAACTTCTAAAATCATCATTTAGCTCTTCGATAGTTGAATGCGTCATTAAATGTAGAAAGGAATCCAGTAGCATTGCCACTCTTTCTCGATCTGCTTCAGCAATAGAAGGGTCTAGATTGAGGTAAATATTCGTATTCTCTTCAATTTGTTTACTATGAATTTTGATAAATAACACAAATTCTTGAAGTGTCATTTGTTCAAAGGATTGAAATAAGTGCGTCATAGGAAATTCCTCTCCTCCTTACTAAAAATACCCCTATAAATGAAGGGTACTCCATCACTATATTATACAGCATCTTATAGGATAGTATTTCAAATTGAAAGGAGTAAGATGAAGCTATCGCTAAAATAAAGCGAATACATTTGAATCCTAAGGTAACCATATAACCAGAAATAATGGAAGGTGCGTGCTTGAAATGAGACTTGAAAATAAAGTAGCCGTTATTACAGGCGGAGGTACAGGCATCGGGAAAGAAACTGCACTATTATTTGCGAAAGAAGGAGCAAAAATAGTCATTACTGATATAAATGAACAATCTGGGAACGAAACAGTTAGCTGCATCCAAGCAATTGGAGGCGAAGCCTTATTTGTACGTCATGATGTTAGCAATGAAGACGACTGGAAAAAAGTTGCAGATATAACGATTCATACATTTAAAAAAATTGATATTCTTTTCAACAATGCAGGCATTTATATAATTAAACCACTTGCAGAAATTGAACTTTCAGACTGGAATCGCTTAATGGCCATCAATGTAACTGGTGTTTTCCTTGGCATGAAGCATATCATGCCGCTTATGGCCAAACAAAATAATGGCTCTGTCATTAATGCTTCTTCCATTGCAGGCTTAACAGGTGCTGCTGGACATGTTTTATATGGCGCTAGTAAAGGTGCCGTACGCATTATGACAAAAGATGCCGCAATGGAATATGCCCCATTTGGTGTCCGAGTAAACTCTATTCACCCTGGCTATATCGATACAGGAATGGCCGATTATGCATCTGCAACAACTGGAAGCTCTAAGGATGAATTAGGAAAAAACTTATTCCCATTAGGTCGTTTAGGTTCTGTAAAAGAAGTGGCTCAAACAGTACTGTTCTTAGCTTCTGATGAATCCTCTTTCTCAACCGGTGCCGAATTTGTTATTGATGGTGGAGCAACTGCAAAATAATTATAAAGGTGGTCATTAAAATGAAACTAAAAGATAAAGTAGCAATCGTCACAGGTGGCGCTAGTGGTATCGGTGAAGCAACAGTTCGCCTCTTTGCCCAAGAAGGTGCTCAAGTAGTCATTGCCGATTTTTCAGAACGCGGACAAAATATCTCCGAACAATTGAATAACGATGGTTATGATACGCTCTTCGTAAAAACGGATGTAACAAGCGAAGATGATATTAAAAACATGATTAATGAAACCGTTCTTAAATATGGAAAACTTGATATTATGTATGCCAATGCAGGTGTAGCTGACGATGCACCCGCTCACGAGTTATCATTTGAAAAATGGAAAAGAACAATTGATATAAATTTATCAGGTGTATTTCTTTCTGATAAATATGCCATTGAGCAGTTCCTTGCGCAAGGAACTGGTGGGGTCATAGTTAATGCTGGCTCTATCCATAGTTTTGTTTCCTTACCAAATCCAACAGCCTATTCATCTGCAAAAGGTGGTGTAAAACTATTAACACAAAACCTATGCACAGCTTATGCAAAACAAGGTATTCGCGTAAATGCTGTATGTCCTGGCTATATCGATACACCTCTATTGGCTGAAGTAGACGCTCAAAAGAAAGAATATTTAGCTTCCCTTCATCCACAAGGTCGTCTTGGTAAACCAGAAGAGATTGCCAAAGCTGTTTTATTCTTAGCAAGCGATGATGCAAGCTTTGTTAATGGTACAACACTCCTTGTTGATGGCGGCTATACTGCTCACTAATAAAAAACTAAGGGTCTGAATTCGGCATCGTTCCGAAATCAGACCCTTTTTATTTGATTAAAAATCTCCCAGAGCCAATCCGTCTAGATCATAACCTGAAGCAGTAAGCTTTAAAAGCAGTCGTATTTTATGGTAAAACAATATAAGATTATTTAATGGCACTCCACATGCAGGTATTTTTTCGATAATATAAATATTAATATATTTTAAAGCTAAAAGAGTTGCTATTGGATGAAATGCTTTGTACTTTTATTACATCAGTTATTATGAGGTTGAGGGGTGTTTTATAATGAGTTTAAATGATTGGTTAAATGAAAAAGTTCCAGAAATCACAAGTTCATTATGTGATATTAATCGACAGTATGTGGATATTGAAAATTCAATTGGCTTTGTTGGGCGCAATAAAATTTATAAAATCTTAGATAATTTTCATGAAGTGCTGTTTCCGGGTATCCATACTGCTCCACCGATCGATACTAGACGCGTTAATATAGTAAGTAGTAATAAACTACGTGAAACGGCATTGGATTTACGGGATATTATCGAAAAAGTATTAATTTACAATTTGGAATACAACAGCAATCTTGAAAACTGTACTTGTCAAGAGGATGCAGATCGCATTGTGATGGATTTAATTTCGCAATTTCCAAAAATCCGTAAAACCTTGCAAACGGATATTCAGGCAGCGTACAACGGAGATCCTGCTGCCCTTTCCACAGAAGAAATTTTATTAAGTTATCCTTCGATTGTTGCGGTATATATTCACCGTATTGCACATGAGTTATATGAAGTGGGCGTACCAATTGTCCCACGTATTATGTCTGAGTATGCACATAGTTTAACAGGAATCGATATTCACCCAGGCGCGACAATTGGTGAATCCTTCTTTATCGATCACGGCACAGGTGTCGTAATCGGTGAGACATGTATCATCGGCAATAATGTCAAAATATATCAAAGTGTCACGTTAGGGGCATTAAGCTTCCCTCTTGATGAAAATGGCAATCCAATTAAAGGGATTAAACGTCATCCGAATATTGAAGATAATGTCGTTATTTATGCGGGTGCAACCATTTTAGGTGGCGAAACGACCATTGGTCACGATTCAGTGCTAGGCAGTAACATTTGGCTTATGAATTCAATACCACCATATTCCCGTGTTTACAATTCACCACCAACTCCTAACATTAGTAGCAGTAAATCGAACAATGTTTAATACTGACACGCTTTAATTAGACGGCAAAATTGACCTTCCATTATAGACACACCTACTGAAAGACACTGCAAAGGATTTTCTACAGTGTCTTTCATTTTTTCCTACACGTACCCTTCCATTTCATAGCTTAATACAATGAAATACAACCAATAGCCTTGCTATAAAAATGTTGCAGTTTTCCCCATTAGAGCTTATTTATTTATGAACCCATGCTAATACTTTCTAGTTTTGATATGCTATACTATTTCTATTATCGAAATATATTAGAAAGAGGGATGCTAGATGACAAATTTACAGCAAATTGATGCTTATTTTGCTGAACATCGTGAGGCTCATTTAAACGAATTGAAAGAGTTTTTACAAATTCCAAGTATTAGTTCTTTATCTGAGCATAAGGAAGATATCCAACATGCAGCACAATGGCTCGCTAATGCATTTGAAAAATTAAATCTTGAGAATATCTCTATTACTCAAACTGCAGGTCATCCAGTTGTCTATGCTGATTGGTTACATGCGGAAGGCAAACCCACTATATTGTTTTATGGTCATTATGATGTACAACCTGTTGATCCTTTAAATTTATGGGAGAGCGAACCTTTCAATCCTACCATTCGCGACAATAAATTATTCGCTCGTGGTGCCAGTGATGATAAAGGGCAAGTATTTATGCACTTAAAAATGATTGAAGCTTTATTTGCAACAACAGGAACTTTACCCGTGAACGTTAAATTTATTTATGAAGGTGAAGAAGAAATTGGTAGTCCACATTTACCTTCCTTTGTTGAAGAATATAAGGAAAAATTAGCGTCGGATCTAATTTTAATTTCTGATACTGGCCTTTATGGTCCTGGTAAACCTGCAGTATGCTATGGCTTACGTGGTTTAGCAGGTATTCAAATTGATGTGCGTGGAGCTAAAGGAGATTTACACTCAGGTCTCTATGGTGGAGGCGTGCAAAATGCCATCCATGCATTAGCTGAAATATTAGCATCCTTCCGTGATGAGCATGGCACAATCCAGGTGGAGGGTTTCTACGACAATGTATTACCTTTAACAGAAGAAGAACGTGAAGCTTATCGCGCGCTTGGTTTTGATGAAGAGTCAGTTAAACAAGAGGTCGGTGTTAAAGAACTATTTGGTGAACAAGGGTTTACCTACCTAGAACGTACTTGGGCTCGTCCAACATTAGAGGTTAATGGGGTCTTTGGTGGTTTCTCTGGAGAAGGCATCAAAACGGTATTACCTGCTGAAGCAGGCGCTAAAATCACATGTCGTCTCGTCCCAAATCAAGAGCCTGATGAAATCGTGGCCCTATTAAAAGCCCACGTTGAAAAGCATAAGCCCGCTGGAGTAGAAATTAACATTTCGGAATTTGATAAAGGCCCTGCATTCTTAACACCATTTGATCATCCTTTCATTCAAGCAGCTGGACGTTCTTATGAAAAAGTTTATAATGTGCCTACTGCTTACACTCGTGGTGGTGGATCTATCCCTATCGTTGCTGCATTTGATGAAATTTTAGAAATCCCTGTAGTATTAATGGGCTTCGGTTTATCTAGTGAAAACTTCCATGCTCCTAATGAGCATTTCCATTTAGAAAACTTTGATAAAGGTTTACGCGTTTTAAGTGATTATTTATATGAAGTTTCGGAATTAAAAAAATAATTTTTTTTGATTCCATAACAAATCCCCTCAACTACTTCAGTGAGGGGATTTTCTTTGGTGCTTTATGCAATTACTGGCCAAAAACTGTAACAATTTCAGCTGATTTTTTCCGTTCTTTTCCTTTTGGCACTTCATCAAAATAACCCACTTGTAGCATCGCAATAACACGTTCACCCGGCTGTACCTTTAAGGCTTCGCGGAACTTTGGATTATCTAAAAAGCCTGGTGTTTTCCAGCAAGAGCCTATCCCTCTATCCCATGCTAACAGTTGCATATTTTGAATAAAGATACTCGCTGCACCATAATCCTCTAAACGCTCTTTTTGACGAGCATCCTCAGGTACGATAACAAAGGCATAGCCACCAGGTAACGTAAATTTCAACATCTGCTTTGCCAAGTCTTCACTTAGAAGCTCTTGCCATTTCGGAATCGTCAGGTCGCGTAATAAATGTTGTAGGTCTTCTAATTCCTTCCCACAGGCTACCACTAAGCGCCAAGGCTCACGGTTACCGTGGTTGGGTGCCCAAACTGCATCGTCGATAATGGCCAATAAATCGTCCCGATCTACAGGTTGACCATTAAATTTTTTAATGGAACGACGTTGAATAATTGCATCTCTAACCGATAAAAATTGTTCGCTCATATATCCATTCTCCTTCTACAACAAGACAACCTTTTAAGTTTATCTCTTCTACCCTCACATTATCATAAAATGATATGCTTTAAAACTACCTCATCCTAAGCAAAGCTATCCTCTATATGATAGAAAAAGTAAGTCATGCTTGGTGTATAGGCTGTGGAGTCCTCATAAAAATACGGTCGATTAATACTATCTGAAGTATGGGCATTTACATAGGGAATCCCGTTTTGAATACTAGTAACAATAACAGAGTGATCGATTCTCCCATTTCCTTGAAAATCATAAAAAATAACATCACCCAACTCCAGCTCTTCAGCGGTTTGAACACGTGTACCCTTCAACCCTATCGTTGAGCCTTCTAAATACCACCTTAAAGAGTGTGCAACAGACCAGCTAAAGCTCCAATTTCCTTGTTGAATCCACCAGCCCTTCTCTCTACTTGGTGCCCCTCGCATTGGTGCCCCACCTGCTAATAAACATTGTGATATATAGTTGGTACAGTCTACATCAAAGTTAGGAAAAGCTGGATTACGTCTATTCCACCACAAATTGGCATACTGTACAGCAGCTTGCCTATTATACATCTTTGCCATACACCCCCTCCTTATGCCATCATATGTCTCTTCAAGTATTTCTATTAGTTAGGTCCTTACTCATATTATTGTCGAAAATAGGTATAATCAGTATGTTCCTTTCCATTTTTAAGATCATTTTTGCTACAATAAGATTAAAAGAAATGTATGATTTTATTTTAGGACCAGAAGGGATGTTAAATGTGAAGCAGCATGCTGAGAAAGAAATTTTACAGCCTACTCTTTTATGCGATAAAAAGGGTAATTTAAATCCAGCAGCCATCGGATTTGCACGTAAACCATTTATCAATAGCAATTTAAGCGGCCATCTCATGCGCAAAAAGAAATGGAACTATTGGTGTGTCTACGGTGATGAAATCTTATTTTCCGCTACGATTAGTCATCTAGATTATGCAGCAGTCTGCTTCGTCTATTTCCTTGAATATGAAACGCAGCGCTATTTCGAAAAAACGATTACCATTCCCTTCGGTGGTAAATTAAAAATGCCTACACAGGTTTTAGAATCTGTATCGTTTAAAAATAGCGAAATGATGATTGATATACTATATGTACAAAATGAAACGCACCTATCCGTTTCTATTCCAAATTTTGATGGAGATATTTTACGTGCAAAGCTTATCATTCAACATCCCGCTACAGACGAAACCTTAAATGTTGTCATCCCTTGGAATCGTAAAACATTTCAATTTACAGGAAAGCATCATACACTCCCTACTTCAGGTGTTGTCACAATTGGTACTCGTCGTTATAATTTTTCGGCAGAAGAAAATTTTGCTGTCTTAGATTACGGTCGAGGTGTATGGCCGCGTGAAGCGGTATGGAATTGGGGAATGGCCTCTCAACGGGTCCGTGGAAGAAGGATTGGACTTAATTTAGGAGGCAAATGGACAGATGGAACAGGTATGACTGAAAATGCTGTTTTTGTTGATGGTAAAATGACAAAAATACATGAGGATTTATTGTTTGATTATGATTCAGAAGATTACATGCAGCGCTGGAAAGTTAAAACCAAATTCTCTCATCAAGTGTCACTAACCTTCTCTCCGTTTTTTGAACGTGTAGCCTATACAAATGCAAAGCTAGTAAAATCAGAAGTACATCAATTATTTGGTTATTATGACGGTTCCATTTTGCTCGACAATGGTGAAACATTAGTTATTCGACAAATGCTTGGATGCATTGAGGAACACCAAGCAAAATGGTAATACGAACCTTATAGAAGACGCCGCGTTCCGTGGGCTATACTTACATAAACATTCCACGGAATTCGAGCGCCTCTCCTCACATTGTTTTAAGTAAGGGCTTTTAATATTTTCTCTGGATCATCAGTAAATATCGCTTGTATTCCTAGTTGCTGTAAGTATCGAGCATCCTGCTCCTCGTTGACTGTATAAACACGTACAGATGCCCCTTCAGCGAGCGCTAGTTTTACTGATTTACGATACGCTGTAGGCAAACTAACATGGATGCCTTTAGCAGGAATGAGCGCAACGTAAGTCGAAAAATCCACTAAAACTTCTGCAAACAATGCAGCAATTTCAATATATGGTGCAATTTGAGCGACTGTTTGCAACGATTCATGATTAAAAGAAGAGATAATAACCCTCTCAGTCATTTGTTGGGCTGCTACTTCCTTTAGTACTAATGTCTCGATTCCTTCATAGGCAAACACATCTGTTTTTAGCTCAATGTTAATACGATGATTGGTACCTACAAATTGTTCTAGTACCTCCCCTAAGGTCGGAATCACTTCTCCACTATAATCCAATGAGTACCATGAGCCAAAATCAAATGTACGTAATTGCTGTAACGTAAAATCTTTTACATAGCCTGAACCATTGGAGGTACGGTTAATGGTTTCATCATGAATAACAACGACCTCTTTATCTGCTGTTAAATGAACATCTAGCTCAATCCCTGCTATAGGAAGCTTAGATGCTGCTTGAAATGCAGCAATTGTATTTTCCGGGTAGCTTGCAGAAACACCTCTGTGTGCAAAAATATCCAAAATATTAAACCTCCTCTTTTAGTAATATTCCTTTAAAACCCCAACGTAATAGTAACATATTCAGCTTTTAAGCTTTCACTTGATGGTAAATATTATATATAGTAGTATGATAATCTACTTTGAAATTGTAAGTACCTAGGAGGTGCTAAAAAATGACTGTAAAACATCCAGATTTTCAGACAGAAGTAGAGCGATTAGCGTATACCCAAAGTTATATGCAACAAATTTTAAATGAGTCACAAAGAGATTTAAAATCCGCTCAAGAAAATATTCGGAAGTCGATGGCAGATCTTGATTACTTAGATTCTAGTTTGAGTTATTTAAACATCTTAACCAATGCCCGATTCTTTGAAATGGCCCGTAATCAAAAGGAAGGGCTAGAAGCCGTTCAAAAGAAGCCTTATTTTGCCAGAATCCATTTTCAAAAGACAGGTGACCCTGAAGAACTTCTTTACATTGGAAAAACCTCGTTATTTCATCGTGAAACACATGAGCCGATTATTGTCGATTGGCGCTCACCAGTAGCGAATGTCTATTATGATGGCCGCCTTGGTGATATGGAGTACGATGTCCGTGGAGAAATTCATAAAGGGCATCTATTTGCTAAGCGACAATATAAAATTGAAAATGGCGATTTGCTCGATATACGTGATATTGATTTAACTACGAACGATGAACTGTTACAAGAAGCATTGGCTGGTAAAGCTGATGTTCGTCTAACCGAAATTGTCTCGACAATCCAAAAAGAGCAGAATGAAATTATTCGCGCACATCTTCGTCAACCAATAATTGTGCAGGGAGCAGCAGGCAGTGGAAAAACTACCATTGCCCTACACCGAATATCCTATTTCCTCTACACAATGGGTGAGCATTTTAATCCTGAGCAGCTCATGATTTTAGCACCGAATAAGTTATTTATTGATTATATTGGAGATGTCTTACCAGAACTAGGCGTCGATAAAATATGCCAAACTACTTTTACCGATTACGTTCTATCCGCCACTAAACTAAAATTAAAACTTCAAAATCCAAATGAACAATTAGAATCGCTTGTGGCAGGAGGAAATTCTCAGCCAACTGCTTGGATAGCTGAAATGAAAGGCTCTCTTTATTATCGCGATGTTATCGAACGCTATATCCAAAAACTAGAGCAAGATATTGCAGAGCAATTTGAAGATGTTTACATTGAAAGATACTGTATCATGCGGGCTTCTCACCTTAAGAAGCTATTTTTATATGAATTTTCTTATATGCCAATCGAAAAACGACTAGCACATATTAAAAAGGTGTTAGCTAGCCATGTTCGTCAGAAAAAGCAGTCTGTCTTAGCTACACTCCATAAAAAATATGATGAAGCACTAGGCAAGGCCTTAAATGGAATTCGAGATGATGAAAAACGGCGACGTGTTGTAACAAAGTTTATCGATGAACGAGATGAGCGAATTCCTGCCATTGAAAAAGAAGCCAAATCAACGGCAGCTGCATATATGCGTCGCTTTTCGAAACACAACATTAAAACTCTCTATCGTTCACTGCTCACCAACGCTGAACTTTTAGCGGAGTTGGCACCTGAATGGCATTATCTCGAACAACAGCAATTTTTACAATCACATCGCAAGGAACAATGGGCACTTGAAGATTTAGCTGCACTTTATTATTTACAGGCACGCTTAAAAGGCATCCCAGATGAATGGAAGATGCGCGTTGTCTTTATCGATGAAGTACAAGACTATAGTCTTTTTCAGCTCGCTGCTTTAAAAACAGGTTTGGATACTGATATGTTTACAATGGTTGGTGATTTAGCTCAAGGAATTCATAGCTATCGCTCATTAACTGCTTGGGAGCCTGTCCAAGGTTTATTCCCACGAGCAAGCTTTCGAACTTTGCAAAAAAGCTATCGTACAACCATTGAAATTATGGAAGTCGCTAATGAAATTTTAGCGCAAATGGATGAACAACTTCCGTTGGTGGAGCCAGTTGTTCGTCATGGCAATGTGCCTAGTTTTATTCAAGCGGAACAGTTCGACGCCTTAAAAATTAAAGAAATTTTTGACACGATTCGTCAACATGGACATCGGTCCATTGCTTTAATATGCAAAACGACTGTTGAAGCAATAATGATGCAAAACGATTTAACAGCTCACCAATTACCTGCACAGCTCCTAACTGAAAATGATTCCATTAATCAGGAAATGTTACTCGTTGTTCCAAGCCATTTAGCGAAAGGACTTGAATTTGATGCCGTTATTGTAGCTGCGTTTCATACGCCCTTTTACGACACGCCCATTGACCGAAAGCTACTCTATGTAGCACTCACACGGGCCATGCATGAGCTTTACCTAATAGGTCCCTCCAAAAATACATTCTTATTAGAAAATTAAAAAGTCGCTATAAGGCGACTTTTTTCATACCTCATTAATTTCTCGGTGGTAATCGATAGAACTTTCCTTTCGATAGATAGGCCTTAACCACTTTCCACCACGAACTTGGTGCTTCCTTCGGAGGAGACTTCTTTTTAGGCAATGCCGGCATGCGCATAATCACGACTCCTTTCATAAGGCTTATTAATACTATATGAAGATAGTACGCAATTATGCTAAAAAGGGCGATGAGTTCCTATCACTCCTCGCCCTTTTTATTATTGCTTTACATAATAATCAATTTGCTGGGCTTTCATAAAACCAGCCTTTTCATAAACAGATATTGCTTTTTTATTGTCTACTTCAACATCTAACATCACAAAAGTTGCGCCCGTTTTACTCGCATAATCCTTCGTAAAGGATAGTAAAGCCGTCCCAATACCTTGTCCTTCACAATTTGGGTGGACGGCAAGGGCTGTCACCCATTGTATTTCATTTTCCTGAGCTGTCGTCACCGTTCCAACAACTTCACCATCTCGGTAAGCTACCCATAGCTTTCTTCCATTAGTGGACGTATTGAAGGCAATGAGCTCTGTTGATTCTTCTGGTAAATCTCCAAATGCTTTACTATAAATAGCAATTAGCTCAGCCTGTTCGCCATTATAGGGAAGAATACTAATATCGTTTTGTAATGCTACAGGTTCCGCTTTTGTTTCTAAGGTCGCTTCTGAGAAGCTGTAAACATAATTTTTATTTTCAATAAATGTGTGTCCATGTGGGGAACCGTCAATAACAACAGCTAACTGCCCCTCTGCCCCTCGTTCTTTTAGCCCAACTTGTATCCCTTCAACTAATGCAGTCCCAATCCCCTTTTGGCGATATGCAGGTGTCACCACTAGTGACCACTCATACGTATGGACCCCAATTAAATCTATGGCACTTGCAGCTCCAACTAACAAATCATGATCATCCTCATACGCCAATACCATAAAGCCCTTCGATTCAAAAGAGCTAGCCATTGGCACATTCATAATAGTTTCGTATACTCGATAATCATGAATTGTCGCTTCTTCACATAATAATTTTACTTCCTTTAATGTTTCTCCATCCAATGGGAAAGACACTGTCATCACTGAAATATTCATTGTTTACTCCGTTCCTGTATCAGACTATTGCCCTATTGTAGCAAGAATGAAAATAAGCTGGCAACTAAATATATGATCACCCTCTATTAATGAGAATTTTACTTTAATCAATCTAATAATAAAAGGATTTTTACTATAAAAGTTCACAAAAACAACTAAAATTTACTATGAATACTAGATTTATAATAACCTAACAAACTCTTACTATCATTATTACTCTTTTCATCTAGTTACTTTCAAACTATATACTATTCCCTACTTCTCTATATTAATTATACTATTTATTCAAATTAATTACATTTATTAATCCTACTAAAAAAGAGTAATTTCAAATGAAATTACTCTTTTAATAGTTGCTATTAGCTATTCTTCTAAATGATAAGAGGATGAATGCAGCATTTGCGCATATAAACCACCCGATTCAATCAGCTTTTGCTGTGGCCCAGCTTCCACTAGCTCACCTTTATGCATGACTAAAACCATGTCGGCATTATGCACTGTATTTAATCGGTGTGCAATAACAAAGCTTGTGCGTCCTTGCATTAATGTATCAAGTGCCTCTTGAATCGCCATTTCTGTTACTGTGTCGATACTGCTTGTCGCTTCATCTAACAATAAAATTTTAGGGTCCGCAATAAGTGCACGTGCAATTGATAGCAATTGTTTTTGGCCTTGGGAAATTTCTCGTCCATCTGCAGCAAGAATCGTATCGTATCCATCTTTGAGCTTCATAATAAAGTCATGTGCATTAGCACGCTTAGCGGCTTCCTCAATATCAGCATCACTTGCATTTAATTGGCCATATCGGATATTTTCACGAACAGTTGCTTCAAATAAAAATGGGTCCTGCAATACAAAAGCCATTTGGGAACGCAAGGATGGACGATCAATTTCCTGAACGTTAATGCCATCAAATAACACTTCGCCCTTTGACACTTCGTAGAACCTGGCAATAAGTTGAAGGATTGTCGTTTTCCCTGCTCCTGTAGCTCCTACAAGAGCTACCGTCTGTCCAGGCTCCACTTGAAAATCAACATTTTTTAATGTGTAAGATTCCTGGTCATGTGCATATTTAAAATACACTTGCTTAAATGCTACATGACCCAATAACTGGTGATCTTTCGCTGAGGTAGATTCTACTTCTGGTTGTTCGTCCAGTAACGCAAATACTCTTTCAGCACCAGCAATAGCTGATAACACTGTGTTAAATTGATTTGCTAAATCATTTAATGGACGTGTAAATTGGCGAGCATATTCAGTAAATATAACGATAACCCCTATTGACACATGCCCATATAAAGCAAGTACACCCCCTATTCCCGCAACAATAGTAAAGCTCATATTATTTAAGAAATTCATGACCTTTGGAATATAACCAGAATATGTCTGTGCCCAAAATCCCGTTCTTCTTAATCTCAAGCTTTTTTCCTGAAACTCTATCTTCATTCTTTCCTCTTGGGAAAAAGCTTTCACAATGCGCTGTCCAGATATGGTTTCTTCTATCATGCCGTTCAAGGCCCCAATAGCTGCTTGCTGCTCCTTAAATAAGGGAGCCGTTCTACGTGTAATCCACCGCATTGCCCAAAACATAAAGGGAATAATGGTCATGGTTAAAATGGTTAGCAACGGACTTAAGCTCAGCATAATAATAATGGTTCCTCCAAGCGTTAATACACTTGAAAACACCTGAATAAAAGAACTATTTAGCGTTGAACTGACCGCTTCGATATCATTCGTCATTCGGCTCATTAATTCGCCATGTTGACGTCGATCAAAGAACGCAATCGGCAGTCGTTGAAAATGACCAAATACACTTGTTCTTAGCCTGTAAATCGTTTGCTGAGCAATACCAATCATCCAATAATTTTGCAGGAACAGGGAGACGGCTAGCAGCATATAAATGCCCATTAATAAAACAATACCCTTGCCTAAGCCAGCTAGCTCTCCATGCATAACATAGTGATCAATCATTCGGCCAATCACATATGGGCCAACTAAAGCCAAAATTGAACTCGTCATGACTAGTAAAAGAACTACGACTAGAAGTGCTCGTTGCTCATCAACAATTTTCCATAACCGTAGCAATGTACTTTTCCAATCACTTGCTCGTGGCCCTTTCTTTTTCTTCACAGCCTGCTGAAGATCATCTTTAGTCAAGATCGGCTCATAGCCAAAAGGTTTTTGGAAAAATCCCATTATTCCTCCACCTCCTGTTGAGAGACTGCAATTTTTTTATAAAGCGTTGAGGATTGTAAAAGCTCTTCATGGGTTCCATATGCAACTACTTTTCCAGCATCAATAAGTAAAATACGGTCTGCACCTTTAGCTGTACGAATTTTTTGCGTGACCACCAGCATCGTAGCCTGTTCTTCGCTCAGTGCCTCCCAAAGCGCCTGTTCTGTTTTGACATCCAATGCACTTGTACTATCATCGAGCATTAATATATGCCCTTTTCTCAAGAGTGCTCTCGCAATGGATAGCCTTTGTTTTTGCCCTCCAGATAAGTTGACCCCCTTTTGCCCAACCTTAGTGTCATAACCATTTGGAAAATCCTCAACAGATGCATGTATTTGAGCTTGCATTGTAGCCTGTAGTACAGCATCCATTTCAGCATGCGTATCTCCCCAACGCACATTATCCGCAATACTGCCTGTAAATAACAAAGACTGCTGAGGGACATAACCTATAACTTCACGTAACTCTTGTAAATCCCACTGTTGAACATCCTGTCCCTCTACTAATATTCTTCCCTCAGTTACTTCATAAAAACGAGGAATAAGTTGTAACAAAGTGGATTTACCAGCACCAGTCGCCCCCATTATCGCTAATTTTTCACCCGAATTAACTTGGAAATTAACATCTGATAGGACTGGCACCTCTCCTCCTGGATAAGTAAAACTAACATGTTCAAATGTTAACTCACCGTAGCGTATACCTTGACTGATTTCTTCTGAAAATGAAACTTCCTCCACCTCATTTTCTGTGGAAAGAACTTCTGCCATACGCTCAGCTGACGCCTTTGCACGCGCATAAAAGATTATAATAAAAGCGAACATTGAAAACGAGCCTGTCATACGCATCGCATAGTTGACAATCGCAACAATATCTCCAAGTGGTGTTGTCCCAGCTGCAACCTGTTTTGTACCAAACCATAAGACGGCGAGTAGACTCATATTCATAATGAATAAAAGAACTGGCATAATGTATTCCATTATGCGTAAAGCCTTTACAGTATCCAATTTCAAACGAGATGCAACCTCATCAAAGCGTGAAGCCTCATATGTCCCTCGTAAGTATGCCTTTACTAAACGTATAGCTTGTAAATTCTCCTGTAAAACCCTATTTAAACGGTCAACTCTTTTCTGCACTCTGCCAAAATAAGACACGCCCTTTGCGACCATAAAAATAAGGAAAATTAAAATGATAGGTGCACCTATGACTAAAAACAAGGCTAATTTTGCATTCACAATAAAAGCCATTACTATACTTCCTAGCACAGCAAGGGGTGCCCGAAGCATAATACGTAAGCTCATAAACAGCACCGTTTGTACCTGTGTAACATCATTGGTTAATCTCGTAATCAAGGATGCCGTAGAAAATTTTTGATAGGTTGCTAGTGTAAAGGATTGGATTTTATCAAACATGGCATTTCGTAGATCATAAGAAAAGCTTTGAGCAGTATGAGATGAAAAGTATGAATTAATGATACCCGCCATAAAGGCAACAAATGAAAGTCCAAGTAAAACAGCACCCCATTGCACAATCATTTCGTGATTTTGAGCCCTTATTCCATCATCAATGATTTTAGCCATAATAAGCGGCTGTACAAGCTCCACAAATAACTCTAACAACATTAAACATAAAGCAAAGATAGCAGTCCATTTATAAGGTCTTACATAGGAAAAAACTTCTTTCACATTCTTTCCCCCTTGTCCTAAGATAAAATTTCATAGCTAGTTAAAAATTCCTACACAATAGTATATTTATGCTTTCTCACCTGCGATTGAAAGCCATGTTACACATACAAGCATAACGAATACCCCTATTAATTGCCAAAATCCTAGAGAAGTACCGAAGACAATAACTGATATAATCATAGCCGTCAATGGTTCAATGCTAGAGAGGATACTCGTTTCCACAGCTGTTATATATTTCATACTACTTAAAAACAATATGAAAGCGACTGTTCCAAAAAATATTAAAGCAAACATCAACAGAAGCGTCTTAAAATTAGTAAAAACGGTCCATTGGTCGGACAGCCATACTCGGCTCACAATGCCTAATGTAAGACCACCTATTAGCATCCCCCAACCAACAACTAACAGGACATTCCACTCTCTCATTAAACGTGCAGGATATAATGTGTAAAAGGCAAAGGTTAAGCCTACTGCTACACCCCATAGCAATGCTTTTGGACTAATAAGCAAACTATTAAATGAAGCGTTCGTTAGTAGTAGAAATAACCCCATAAGGGTACCAATAATTCCTATTACTTGATATTTTGGTGGCCATTTCTTTAAACTAAGAGAGACATATGCCACAACAAATATTGGCGCTAGAAACTGTAGCAAGGTCGCTAGCACAGCATTACTTTCATGAATTGCTGCTACAAATGCAAATTGAACACCTAGCATACCTACAATACCAAAAACAATGAGCTGTCTACCCCATAGTTTGTGCTGCCAAATACCAAAAATGTTTTTTCCAGTTAACAATAAATATGTAAGTAGTATCATACCTGCAACCGATAAACGGATTGTTAACATAAAGGAAACTGTCAATGATGTATGGTTTAGTAACCACTCCATCAAGGGGCCAGTCGCACCCCATAACATAGCACCTGAGACGATAAATAGTATTCCTTTTAAACGTTGCATACAAATCCTGCTTCCTATATACGTACTAAAAAATGTTATTTTTCTTCAAATCTTTTCTTGAATATCACTAGAAAAGTCCTAATTCTTTTCATTATCAAATATTTACAAATATATTCATAATGACTAATTCCATATAATTATCTATAATATTAGTATATATTGATTACCCAAGGAGATCGAAAACTCATGAGTCATATGCATAAATCATTTACGATTGATGAACATTATTTAAATTCACTTCCTTTTCCTGCAATAATTCTAAATCAAGATGGACAAGCCACTATCTGGGGAAAGAGCGCTGAACATCTGATTGGTTTATCAACTAACGATATTACAGGAAATACTACTCCATCTATACACGAAAATCTACTACGTCAGCTTCCAGTAGAAACTTTTCAAGCTATCCTACAAAACGAGGACAGCACGTTTATAGAGAAAATTCAAATTCACACCGCTTCAAAAACAGAAATGTCGACAGCACTACTTGCTAAACCTTATACAGAACAAGGAGAACGTTTGATTCTCATGGTTTTTATGCCGCCAGAATTAATGACTAATGCTGTCTCTCATTGCAGTACATTTGTAGACCTTAAACAAGGATTGGATGCTACATTTATGACTGTAACACTCGATCATGATGGTTTTATCTTAGAATGTAATAATGAGTTTCTAAAAACAAGTCAATGGACACCCAAGCGTGTTATCGGCAAAACTTTTTGGCAGCTGTTCCCAGATAATGATACTAGTGAAAAAGTGACAAATACTATCTGGCGTAATTTAAACAATGGTCACACATGGCAAGGTGAAGTTGAAAAAATCACAAAAGCGGGGCAATCCTATTGGGTATTACTAACGGCTATCCCAACTTTTAATCTAGAAACAGGTGAACAGCAATTTTTCTTAATTGAAAAGGATATTACTAAATCAAAAACTATCCAACACCAGCTTGAGAAAATAGCTTATATCGATACAGAAACTGGGCTCATGAATGCCCACCGACTTGAAAAGGTCATTAGCAATATGATTGAGGATGACAGACACTTTTCATTTGTCTATTTAAGTATTGATAAATTTTATACTTTAAAAGAACTGCACGACCAACAAATCGATCAAAGCTTAATTATTGAATTTACAAATCGTATAAAGATGTATTTCCAGGATAGCACGATGGCTCGTATCAATGAAAATGATTTTGTGGTTATCACTCCTTTAAGTGAATGGTTTATTCAAGGCTTTTTATCATACTTACAACAGCACCCTATTTATAGTGGTAATATCGCAGTACCCATCTCTATTAGTGGTGGTATCACAAGATATCCAGAGGATCAAACAACATTTTCGCAGCTTATGAAAGCGTCTATTGCTACTATTTCTACTGTGCGTGAAGCTGGTGGAGATAAAATTGTGTCACTATCAACAGCGACACATAAAGCTTTAAATCGTAAAGCATTAATTGAAAAACGATTATTACAAGCACTCGATCAAAAAAATCTAAAGGTTCTTTACCAGCCACAAATCGATGTTTATTCTGGGAAAATTACAGCTGTTGAGGCACTTGTACGTTGGGAAGATGAAGTGATTGGTGTGGTTTCACCAGATGAATTAATTCCTATCGCAGAAGAGACAGGACTAATTAATAATATCGGTTCCTTTATGCTAGAGAGAGCTTGTGAGCAGGCGTTAATTTGGAAAAAAGCTGGCCATGAATTAAAAGTATCCATCAACTCTTCTGTACGTGAGTTCCGTGATAAAAATATGGCTAAGTCCATTCTTGAAATGATAGCTAAAACAGGATGTCCAGCCAACCTTCTGCAAATTGAAATCACTGAAAAATTTGCTTTAGAGGCAGAAGCTGCAACATCTATTGCTCAGCAAATGCGCAAACTAGAAAACGAAGGCATTTCTTTCATTTTAGATGATTTCGGTACGGGCTATGGATCATTTAGGTATATGCAAATTTTACCAATAGATACAGTGAAAATCGATCAAACATTTACGAATTCTCTGCTAAAATCCGAAAAGAGCCAAAAGCTTATGAACGGTATGGTACAGCTTGGTAAATCTATGGAACTTAAAGTTGTAGCTGAAGGTGTAGAAACAGCTGAACAGGCTGATTTATTAATTACTTATGGTTGTGATGCTATTCAAGGCTACTATATTAGTAAGCCTGTAACACCGGATGAAATCGAAGCATTGCTTATAAAAAAATGATATTATAAAAAGGAGGTTGCGTATCATAGCATATACGCAGCCTCCTATTATTTTTACCTTTTATAGACCTTTTGGAATTTCACTTTACTTGAACGGACCGAACGGAAAATGAGTTGAATAATTACTTCTGCAAAGACCAGCCCAATCACAATAGCCCCTGTTATTAAAAATGCCTTTAAACCATACTGTAAGCCTTGTAAATAATCATCCTCTACAACATTTCTCATGGCATTATAAGCCATGCCTCCTGGCACTAACGGAATAATTCCACCAACAATAAAAATAATCATCGGTATTTTAAAGCGCCGCGCATATAGATGAGCCACGATGGCAATGACGAATGAACCAAAGAAAGAGGCTTTAACAACATCCATTCCTTGCTCCGTTAAAATATAATAAATAATCCAGCCAATTACCCCAACGAGACCGCAATGAAGTAGCGTCTTCCTAGGTACATTAAAAATGATGGCAATTCCAGCCGTAGCAAAAAAACTAACAACTAATTGTATGATAATGTCCATTATGTGCATGCTAGTGGCCTCCTAAAATCCTAGGGTGACGGCAATAGCTGCCCCTATGGCAAAGGCAGTTAAAAAGGCTTCTGCTCCTTTTGCCATCCCTGACATAAAATGACCTGCCATTAAATCACGAACTGCATTCGTAATCAAAATTCCTGGTACGAGGGGCATAACAGAACTAATTATAATTTTATCTAGCTCGGTCCCGTAACCATACTTTACCGCAAAGAAGGCAACAAAGCCGAGAACGAGTGATGCTGTAAATTCAGAGAAAAATTTAACTTTAGTTAAATGATTCATTATTACAAGCACTAGGAAGCCTAACCCTCCTGCTACAAAAGCGATAGGAAAATCGGACCACCCTCCCTTAAACATAATAAGGAAACAACCACTTGCAAAAGCGGCGGCAATAACTTGTAAATAGGTTGGTAAAAAATAATTTGTTTTTTGTATCGACTTTAGCTCGTCATAAGCTTCTTCTAATGTTATCATGTGAGATGTGAGTCTCCGAGATACTGAATTTACCAAGGCTATTTTTTGTAAATCTGTAACCCTACTGGAAATTGATGAAATTCTCGTTGGCTGTGTCTTGCCTAACGAAAAAATGATTCCAGTCGGTGTGGCATAACATTGAGCATTTGGCATATTTTGAGAATGTGCCATCCTCAGCATCGTATCCTCCACACGGTATGTTTCTGCACCACTTTCAATCATAATACGCCCTGCAAGCAACAAACAGTCAATCGTAAGTTCATTATCCGCTTCTTGTAAGACCATTACAGCTATCTGCCTCCTTCAAAAGGTTCCTTGCCAATAGTATCGAACTGCCATTAAAAACACAACTGAAAATTTCAGCAAAAAATTTGGCTTTTTTTAAAATTTAATTTTACATATTGATCTTCGGTTGTTCTATTTTGGTAATGGTTCTATATCCACTAATACAGTAGTATAACCACGTTCATCATACTACTTCAAGAAGGAAAAATGGCTAGCGTTAATTTCTATAAATTCACAATAAAAGTTTATAGATTTGTATAACTTTTTTCATGATTGGCACGTCTGATTGTATAGAAAATAAAAATGAGGGGAGCGTATCCAACACCATGCAGGAACGCAGAAAAAAACGCGGCCCAATAATAGATTTTTTATTACTTGGCCTCATTGTAGCTTTAACAACTATTATACTTGTTATTATCCTATCAAAGGATGAATTTAAGTTTCAAAAAATTAGTGCTTCAAAAGAAAGCAACACAGAATTGGTTAATAGTAATATATCAACGGAAAGTTCTGCGTTTCCAGGGATACGAATTGTAACAGACGTTTCTAATGATAAACGTACACCTTTTGCCATTCATTACCCACAAACAGATAACGAAGTTTTTAATGATGCCGTATTACAATACATAACGGATTCAAAAGAAAACTATCTAGCCTCTATGAAAAAAGATAAAGAAGTTATGGGTGAATTAAATATTAGTCTTGAAACATTTCCATATCGAGAGCATTACTATTCATTTGTGCTAACAAAAATGCTTTACGTAGGTGGAGCTAACCATGAGGTCACAACGAAAACATTCTTCATTAATAATGAAACTGGCGAGCAAATTACTATTCAAACATTATTACAAAATGACGAGAATAATTTATCTACGTTAGCCGCAAGTGTGCGAAAAGATTTACAGAAGAACCTTCAAATAAAGGATGAGCTTTTAAAAGATGAACTATTAAAAGCAACTGAGCCAAAATGGTCTAATTTCACTCGCTTTGCAATTGCAGACGATGCGTTACAATTCTATTTCGATGAATACGAGATTGCTAGCGGATCGGCAGGTGCCCCAATAGTGAAACTACCCCTCTCGCTCATTAACCCATTGTTAGCCTCTGAGTTTCAAATTGCTATGGAAAATGTAAAACCAACTAATCCACCACCGACTGGTGATCCAAATAAAAAAAGAATTGCGCTGACTTTTGATGATGGTCCACACCCAAAGGTGACGGAGCAAATATTAAACATTCTCGATAAATATCACGCAAAAGCAACCTTCTTTATGCTTGGTAGTCGTGTACAATATTATCCTGATATTGCAAGAGATGTACTTGCACGTGGCCATGAAATAGGAAATCATTCATGGAACCACCCAGTACTAACGAAGCTTACGCAAGAACAAGTGATGAAAGAATATAATACGACTACCGCTGAAATAGAGAAGGCCATTAATCACGGTGCCACGGTTTTCAGACCGCCGTATGGAGCGACTAATGACACAATTGACGCTGAGATTCCTGTTCCCGTCGTGCTTTGGACAATTGATACATTAGACTGGAAGCATCGTAATGCACAACAATTATTGCCAAATGTAAAAAATAATTTACACAACAATGCAATAGTACTAATGCATGATATCCATCAATCTACTGCAGATGGGCTTGATGCTGTCCTTGCCTATTTACAAGGTCAAGGCTATGAATTTGTAACGGTTTCTGAGATTTTGCCCTATCGTCAAAAGTAAAAAACTATATGCATTTTAAAGAAAGTCCAATGAATTCAAGTTGAATTCATTGGACTTTTTCTGTTATTTAAGGATTAATGTATCCAGAGGTTTAAAGTCTTTTAACTGATAGCTTTTCACTTCATTGCGCGCTACTGTATAAAGAGCGTCCTCTATATAAACAACTCTTTGTACAACCTGCTCCCAATTTTCATATGGCTCACCGTTTGTAGCACTCATAATATTTCCTTTTAGAACAATTCCTTTATTTGCTGTAATTTCATAAATTTGAGCACCCTGACCCTTATAAAGAATATTATCCCCTTTACCCACTTCGTATTGGACAACTGGGAAGCCAAAGTAGTTGTATTCCTTATTTCGGAATAGCGCTTTTGGATTATATTGAACTTCAGAATAGGAACCCTTTCCGCCAATTTTCACGGTAGATTGTTCTTTCGGGTTTTTGAAGTCTGATACGTCAAACAATGACATTTTCATATTAGTTGTCACCGTAAAATTACGCTTCGTAAACGAATCATAGCGTTGCTCTGTATCATAGCCAATACCAATTAAATGTGTGTCATCTAATGGATGCAAGTAATTACTAAAGCCTGGAATCTTTAACTCTCCAAGGATTGCTGGTTTTTTCGGATTTGCTACATCAATGACAAACAATGGATCGACTTCCTTAAATGTCACCACATATGCCTTATTACCCATAAATCGAGCAGAATAAATTTTCTCCCCAGGTGCCATATCTTTCACTGTACCTAGTGTTTTTAACTGTTCATCCAAAATAAAGAGGTGGTTATAGGAGGTGCTTTTCTCATCCCATATATTTCCTTCTGTCGTAAAGATTCGTAAATTGCCCTTATACTCATCCATTGAATATTGATTTAATACAGTCCCCTTTACTTCAGTACTACCAGTGAAATTCAATGTTGTTCCATCTACATTCCATTTAAAAATTTGCGTGTCAGCTGCTCTTGGCATCCATATCATATCCATCGCGCGTTTTTCTAATGGAATAGCGTTATTCCCGTCATAAATGGGCGTCGTTAAATATAGCGCATTCTCTGACATATAAAGTCCACTACTGCCGCCCAAGTATCCTTTTGTATTAGCCGTTGTTGTAGCACCATTTTTTAAATCAACAGCTGTTATTAAACTATAGGTACCATCCATTGTATTAGGCAAAATTGATATTTTTTCTAAAGGTAAGCTTTTGAACACTTCTCCCGTCAAACTATCATATGTTTTTGGTTTTAGATCTACTTTTTGCTCTTGTTGTAATACCCAATAGTTTGGATACATATTACCAATTAAATAGAGTGTGTCCTTGGTAATGCGGATATCCCGTAAATATCCTTCTTGCCCCACATCGCGTATATGTCTTGGGTTGTTTGGATTGGAAATATCATAAAATGAAGCTGTGACCATTCCTGTGCCTGCTTTTTCAATATATTGGTCCCCTATAGCTATTAATAAATTATCATATAGCGCAAGCTTTGAAATATATTGCGACTCCTTCAGCTTAATATTTGCAGCCTGTTTCAAATGCTGGGGGTCTTTAGCGTTAACAACTGTAATGCTTTGGTCTTTTGCAGTAAAAATAAAGCCATCTTTTACAACAACAATATCGCCCTCTTCTACACCTTCCACTTGATTATTAGTAGTAGACTCGTTACTGGTTGTTGCTTTGTCTTCGCTTTTAGCACTTGACATCTCCTCTTCTGCAATTCCACCTCTTGGGGCCTTTAGCAAGTTATTGAAATATTGTTCTAATTCTTTTTCTGATTGAACGGCAGTTAACGTCTCAATAATTGTAAATGGAATAACTTGTGCAGTTACATTCAGTCCTCCCTGTGCAAAGGCTTCTTTTTTTACATGTAATTGATAACTGCCTGGTACAAGTCCCTTTACAACTAATGTTTTTTGATCCTCTAACAATGCAATCGTTGCAGGGACTTTTTTCCCTTTTTCTGTCGTTACATACACATTGTCAGTAAGTTTATTCTTCTTTAAGCTTACAGAAAATGATGCTTGCCAACTTTGGGTAGCCATCCCCACACTAGCAGCCTTAGCAGTTACCTCTGTATTTACTGCCCATGTGAAAATACCAGGCACAATCGCTATAACAGCTATCAAAATGAATGCCAGCCATTTATTTTTCATTATTTTACCTCTCCTTCATATACTTGTTTATCCATTAGACTAGGAAAAAGACGGAAAGTTACATTGTTCTGAAATTTTTTTAAAGATGGATTACACCCTACACTAAAAAAACGAAAGGGAATAATTTCCCCCTCGTTTATTCTTCAAACGGCCATTTTGGTAGCATTTTGGCTAATTGCTTATCTTGGCGTCTGCCTAATACATAATCTGCTTGCATAATGGTATGAATTTCTCGCGTACCTTCATAAATAACAGGTGCTTTCGAATTCCGCAAATAGCGCGCAACTGGATATTCATCTGAATAGCCATATGCACCATGAATTTGTACCGCATCATCAGCAGCCTTATTGGCAAAATCACACGCCTGCCATTTCGCTAAGGATGTTTCTCTAGTATTACGAACACCTTTATTCTTCAATTCACCCACACGATAGACCAATAAACGGCTCATCTGGTAACCGGCATCCATATTAGCTAGCATTTGTCCAACAAGCTGATGCTCTCCTATAGGCTTACCGAAGGTCTCTCGTTCATGACAATATTTAACACTTGCCTCTAAACACGCTTGGATTAAGCCTACAGCTCCTGCAGCTACGGTGAAACGTCCATTGTCTAGGGCAGACATGGCTATTTTAAAGCCTTCTCCCTCTTCACCGAGTCGATTTTCTGCTGGTACACGTAAATCTTCAAAGAAAAGCTCACCTGTATTGCCAGCACGAATCCCATACTTCCCTTTAATGGCCTTTGATGTAAAGCCTGCCATTGAACGTTCTACAATGAATGCGCTAATACCATGATGTTTCTTCGACTTATCTGTATAAGCAAAAACGATAAAGTGATCCGCTATATCACATAAAGAAATCCATGTTTTTTGTCCATTAATGACATAATGGTCCCCATCACGGACAGCTGTAGTCGACATAGCTGCTACATCAGATCCAGCACCCGGTTCAGTAAGACCAAATGCACCGATTCTTACTCCTTTTGCCTGTGGAACAAGATAGCGCTGCTTTTGGTCTTCAGTACCCCATTGCATTAATGTCATGCTATTTAGGCCAATGTGAACGGATACCGCCGTTCGGAATGCTGTATCTCCCCGCTCCAGCTCCTCGCACACAATAGCAAGGGAGTTATAATCCATTCCACTTCCGCCATACTGCTCTGGCACACAAACCCCCATTAGCCCAAGCTCCGCAAGCCTCGACCAAATTTTAGCATCAAAGCCACCTTCGGCATCCCACTTTGCTATATAGGGTATAATTTCTTCATCAACAAACTGCCTTACCGTTTTTCGTAGCATTTCATGCTCAGTGGACATGTCAAAATTCATGTTCAGCACCTACCATTTCACAATCATAGCAGACTTATGAGACGTCTCTTTTATTACTACACCACGTTTGGCCATTTCTTCAATATACGTATCACCAGGCACTACAGATTCAGGTGGGAATACACCGTGCTCTTTAATAACACCCGCACCTATCATCTGAGCTACAACCGAAATAGTATTAGCTGTAGCACGAGCCATCGCTGTTTCATTGATGGTCATATCCTTACGTACAACCATTTCATATTCATATGTCACTTGCTGTTGCGCTTTTTCACCTGCCACAATGACACGTAATAGAACCGCATCTGGTTTGGTTCCCAGCTCCAGTTTCTTTTTAAGAGCCTCACGCACTACAGAACGAACAGGCACCTCTTGGTTATCAACCTCTACCTTATTCGCTGAATCAAGGAAGCCTAAATCTGCTAATAGCTTAAACTTCTCAGCATGCCCCTTATAACGAATTGTTTTATACTCCAATGTGCGGACATTTGGGAATGTTTTATATAATGTGGAGATGCCTCCAGATGTATAAAATGCCTCAAGCACACCAAAATCATCAAAATAAATAGGTTCAACACCTGAAAGGGAAGGGACTTCTTGTAATTTGCCCTTTTGAATCGTTTTTGAAGGCTCAGTATAATGATCAAAAACACCATCTAAAGAAAATACACGTGTATAATAGAGCGGAGGCTTTGGTTCAGTTGGAATGCCCCCCACAAATAGTTTAATAGACTCAACATCATCTAATTTAGAGGCACCATAGCCTGCTAGAATATTGATCATACCTGGAGCAACACCTAAGTCAGGGATAATTGTGACCCCTTTTGCTTTTGCTTGCTCATGAAGATCTAATATATTTTCGGTAACACCACCTATATGGCCACCTAAATCTACAGAGTGTACACCCGCTTCAATGGCTGCTCTTGCAACACGCTCATTGAAGGAATAAAATAATGCATTAATCACAACATCACCTTTAGAGATGACCTTCATTAACGAATCATCTTGCTCTGCATGAAGCTCTACAACTTCGACTCTATCAGTATTTAAAGTATCCACAAAATCCTGTGCCACTTTTACATCGATATCACCTAAAAATACATGTTCGACTTTATCATTCTTTATTAAATCACGAGCTACCTCTTTACCCATTAAACCTGCACCTAATACAACAACTTTCATCAAGAACATCCCCTTTCGTTGATCTGTTACTCTGTATCGATTTGTGCTCTTTGTAATTTACCGCTGTAGTCTACGTAAATGCTCTTCCACTCCGTATATACATCTAAGGCCGCAACACCTGAATCTCGGTGTCCATTTCCAGTCCCCTTTGTACCGCCAAATGGTAAATGGATTTCAGCACCTGTCGTGCCTGCATTTATATAGACAATACCCGTGTCTAAATCACGCTGTGCGCGGAAAATAGTATTAACATTTTGTGAGAAAATTGAGCTTGATAAGCCAAATTTCACGCCATTATTTACCTCAATTGCTTCCTCTAAGCTTGCTACCTCAATTAGAGAAACGACAGGACCAAAAATCTCTTCTTGAGCAATAATCATGTCAGGCTTTACGTTCGTAAACAGTGTAGGCTCGTAATAAAACCCATTGTCATATGGTGGCTCATTTAAAATTCTGCCTCCAGCTAGTAACGTGGCACCTTCCTGCTTGCCTATTTGTACATAGTGATTAATCTTTTCCAATGCTGCTTTATTAATCACCGGCCCAATTTTAACTCCCTCGTCTAGCCCATCCCCAATTGTGAGCTTTTGCATTTCATCTAAGAGACGCTTTTCTAACTGCTCTTTTACATCTTTATGCACAATCACCCGACTACATGCTGTACATCTTTGTCCAGCAGTACCAAAGGCACTCCAGAGTATGCCCTCTGTAGCCAGTTGAAGATCTGCGTCATCCATAACAATGACAGCATTTTTTCCACCCATCTCTAAAGAAATCTTTTTCAAATGCTTACCGCCAAGCTCCGCTACTTTACTACCTGTTGTCGTTGACCCAGTAAAGGAAATGACCTTAACGTCAGGGTGTTCAATAAGTGCAGTCCCTACTGTCGGCCCTGTACCAAAAACAATATTTGCTACACCATCAGGTAAACCTACTTCTTCAAAAATTTTACCCATTTCATAAGCCATCATAGGCGTCTCATTTGATGGTTTCCAAATAAATGTATTTCCAGCCACAATAGCAGGGAATGATTTCCATGTCGCGATTGCAACAGGGAAGTTCCATGGTGTGATAAGCGCTACAACCCCAATTGGCGCCCTTACACTCATCGCAAATTTATTAGTCAGTTCAGAAGGTGTCGTTTCACCAAACAACCTACGACCTTCACCTGCCATATAGTAGGCCATGTCAATTCCTTCTTGCACTTCTCCTCTTGCTTCTTCAATTACCTTCCCCATCTCTTTTGTTAAAACGGTCGCCAAATATTCCTTTTTTTCTTTCATTTTTTGACCGATGGCATATAAAAATTCTGCACGTTTTGGCGCAGGCACAAGTGCCCAGCTCTTTTGTGCTTGCTTTGCAGCTACTACAGCCTCATCTACCTCATTAGAAGTAGATAGTGGTATGGTAGCAAGTTGCTCACCATTTGCAGGGTTCGTCACTGCTATACTTTGTAAATGTGAATGTGTGCTCCATTTACCACCAATATAGTTTTTAATCTCCACTACATACACCCCCTGAAATACTCTATGATGCCTCGGCTATTGTAACCAGTTGCATTCCTCAGGTACAGAATCTATGAATATTAGTAGAATAAAATACTTCAATATTCCGAATTTTCAAGATGTGATATACCCTGTCATACTATGATTATCAGCGACAACTGCCAGAGGCTTTATTTTCACTTAACTGCCTTCCCCTCTAATAAAAAGAGGATACGGTTAAAGCTAAGTATATTCATAACACCCTTAGTTAAATGAAAATAAATAATACACATTCTAGTTTCTTATATTCGACATTTTCTATTTAATTCCCTTTTTTTCTAAATTATTTAATTTTTCATTGAAACCAAAGTGTTTTATAATCGTATAGAATATCATTAAATTTACTTTTGGAGGAATCCCTTTATGAATAATCATGAAATTGACTACAAGTTATTTGGTGACGACATGCAATATGTGCAAGTTGAGCTTGATCCACAAGAAACAGTTGTGGCGGAAGCAGGCGCTTTAATGATGATGGATGATTCCATTCATATGGAAACTATTTTTGGCGATGGTTCAAAAGGCGGCTCACAAAGTGGTCTTATGGGGAAATTATTAGGGGCTGGTAAACGTTTAGTAACAGGAGAAAGCTTATTCATGACGACATTCACAAATGTTGGCTCAGGTAAGAAGCATGTTTATTTCGCTTCCCCGTACCCAGGTAAGATTATTCCTATGGATTTAAGTCAATTAAACGGGAAAATTATTTGTCAAAAAGATGCTTTCTTAGCAGCAGCTAAAGGTGTTTCTGTGGGCGTAGAATTCCAGAAAAAAATCGGTGTAGGCTTCTTCGGTGGAGAAGGTTTCATAATGCAAAAACTTGAAGGCGATGGTATGGCTTTTGTACATGCAGGAGGAGCCATTCATGAAAAAACATTGCAACCTGGGGAAGTTTTACGTGTAGATACAGGATGTTTAGTTGCAATGACTTCAAATGTAGATTATGATATTGAACTTGTAGGCGGCGTAAAAACGGCACTATTTGGTGGTGAAGGAATTTTCTTCGCTACATTACGTGGGCCAGGAACTGTCTGGGTACAATCATTACCATTCAGCCGTTTAGCAAGTCGCGTCTTTGCAGCGGCACCCATTTCACAAGGCGGTGGTGGCCAGTCAAAAGGTGAAGGCGGTATTGGTGGTTTATTCGATTTATTCAATAGATAAAAAGAAGGAGCATATCTATCAGTGATATGCTCCATTTTTTAATCAATTCGATTTGAAATAGCCTTGCCCTGTCCATAAGCAGCTAATGCTTTGACATTTAACATGAGCATAGCAGTCCTTGTTTCCAAGGACGCACTTCCGATATGTGGAAGTGCCACAACATTTGGGAGCGTTAATAAAGGATGATCCATAGCAACCGGCTCTTGTTCAAAGACATCTAGCCCTGCTGCCCATAACTTGCCACTTTTCAAGACATCGTATAGAGCCGCCTCATCAATAATTCCACCCCGTGAAGCATTTATTAAGACAGCATCCTCTTTCATTAAAGCTAATTCTTTTGCTCCAATGAGACCCTCTGTATCACTATTATAGGGTGTCATAATTACAACAAAATCAGATTGTTTTAAGAGGTCTTCCAATGATACATACCGAAAGCCGTACATTTCTTCCGCCTCATGTCGACGTCTTCGATTATTATATAAAATTTTCATATCAAAACCTTTTGCTCGTCTAGCAACAGCCTGACCAATTCGACCCATCCCAATTATTCCAACTGTCGCTCCTGATACATCTTTACCAACGAGTTGCATCGGGTACCAACTTTTCCATTTTCCCTCGCGTAAATATCTTTCACTTTCTGGAATTCTACGAGCAGTTGCAAGCAGTAAGCCAAATACTAAATCTGCCGTTGTATTCGTTAAGACACCAGGCGTATTTGTCGCCATAATACCTCTTTGTCGTAAAGCCTTCACATTAATATTGTTAAAACCAACTGCTAAATTTGTTACTAGCTTTAGGTTTGGTGCATGTGAAAGTAACTCCTCATCCACTTGATCTGCAATTGTTACCCACAGTACTTCACAATCTGCGACAGAAGCAAGTAGTTTATCACGCGGGATGACAATCTCCTCCTCTTCCCACTGAGAAACTTCATAAAACTCTTTTAATGGCTCAACAATATGTGTAGGAAACTTACGTGTAATAAATAATTTCTTTTTCATGTTCCAAACACCTCACTACTCATTTCCCTAATTCGCATATAGCGTAACACTTATGGGAAGCATTTTCTAGAGGTTTCTAGTTTGCAGCCTTCCATTAGAATCGATAAATTTCCTTTTCATCAACCTGAAGACTTTATTTATCCGTGAAATCGATTATTTTATCCACTTTGAATGCATAAAGAAACTATGCATAACCTGTATGCATAGCTTAGCTACATCTCATTTAAAATTCTCTGATGGTCGTATTCAAACGATTGGCAACTCTCTCTAATTCCTCAGAGGATGAACCAATTGTCTCTATAATATTTGCTAAATCTGATATTTGCTTTCCTACGTTTTGGAAATTGGTTATGGAATCTTCCACGGAGGTTGATATTGCGTCGAATGCTTTTAGGGACTCGGCATTCCGTTCAATACTATTATTCACGAGCTCCTGTATGTCCTGTATAGCTTGAACTACCTGTGCTGTAATTCCATTAGACATCTGAATTAATTCAGCAATTTGCTCAACTGAACTTTTCGTTTGATCCGCAAGCTTACGTACTTCATTGGCAACAACGGCAAAACCATTGCCATGCTCTCCAGCACGTGCCGCTTCAATTGCCGAGTTTAATGCCAATAAGTTTGTTTGACCAGATATACTTTTAACCATTTCAACTACTGCATTAATCTTTGAAGAAGATTCGTCTAGCTGTTCAACCATACTTGCCATTTCATACGTCTTATGATGAATTTTCCCTGTTTGTTCATTGATTGAAACAATCTTTGCATAGCCTTCACTTGAAACCTTTTGCATCGATTCTGCCTCATGAATGCTATCTTTCAATGAATCGTTCACCTTTTGGGCACTATTAACGAGCTCTGTTACTGTATCAGATGTATTTTGTGATTGAACCTCTAAGTGAGTAGAGATTCCCCCTATTACATCCTTTACATGTTCGCGAACATTATTGCGTTGTTCCTCAATCAATGTATTTGCATAGTTATCGTATTCCTCTAAAACAATTTGCTGTTCAAAATTACATATTTTACTGATTGCATCACATAGTTTTTCTTCCTCACCTTTAGATAAGTGAAGTTCAAAAATGATCTTACGTAGAGATTTTTCTAGAATTTGAAAGGCTGCTAAATACCACTTCGGATATAAGTTGATCTTCACATGCATTTTTGCCACACGTCTACGTTTTTCAAGGAAGGCTTCATCGATTCTCCCCTCAAACATTTCAATAATATGATGGCGTAATGTTTGACGTAGACGTTCACTGGAGCTATGACTTTGAATGACTTCACGTAATGCTGGCACACTTTCAATAGCATGATAAAATGCTGCTACAACTTCCACAACGTTTCTTTCAACATATGGCTTCAAACTATTAATTAATTGAAGATCATATACACTTAATTCCACAAGATTCAATTGCAATAAACGATCAGCATCTTTAATAAAAATACCTATATTAGCTTCATTACTTATTTCAATTGTATTTTTCTTAGATCTACTTACAATTTGAAACATTTTCTCCACCTCATATTATAATCATATACCGAACTAAGTCTATTATCCTATATGCTATTAAAAAATAACAAATCGATAGATAGTTTATGTATCAATTATAATCTCAAAACTACTAAATGAACAATATACAGGTAAATGTTGTCTGTATTTATTAAATTCAATACTCAATTTACATCAAAAAAGATACTTTTTACCCACTTTCATTCACTTTAAGTGAAAGATGGATTGAAAAACCAATAAAATTAAGGCAAAAAAGCCACTGCTTCTTGTGAAAGAAGAGTGACTTTTTGTTTACATAAAAATAATTACGCAAAGAACTGCCGCTAAAACTAAACGATATATTGCGAAAGGCATTAATTTCACTTTTGAAATAAGCGCTAAGAAAAACTTGATTGATAATAACGCAAAGATAAATGAACTAATAAAACCGACAGCATAGAATCCAAAATAATCCATCGATAATGTATCCCAGTTTTTCAAAACAGATACTAAACTAGCTCCCGCCATGATAGGTACCGCCATAATGAATGTAAAATCGGCTGCAACACGGTGACTCATACCGAATAATACGCCACCAGAAATGGTCGCACCTGAACGAGAAAATCCTGGCCACAAAGATAGACATTGAACTAGCCCAACTTTAAAGGCTAAACCATATGAAATCTTATCTAAAGAATCTACTTTTGGTTTTCTTGGTGCCAATTTATCCGCTGCAATCATCAGAATTGCCCCTGCTACTAGTGCATAAACAACGTGCTCTACTTTAAAAAGATGATCGTCAATAAAATCCTTAAAGGCAAACCCTAAAACAACTGCTGGTAGCATACCGACAATAACATGCAATAGGTTAAAACGTCTATTTATGGACTGAGACTGACCATCAATTTTGTATAATCCAACTAAGCTTAACATACGCTTCCACATCACCACGATAACAGCTAGAATGGAGCCTAATTGTACGACAATTTTAAATGTGTTGGCAGGATATTTCCCTAAAAACTCCTCTGTTTTTAACCACATATCGTCAACAATAATCATATGGCCAGTTGAGGATACCGGGGCAAACTCCGTCATACCTTCAACAAAGCCTAAAATCAACGCTTTTAATAACTCTATAATTTCCACCTTGTCACCTTACCTTTATTAATCAAATACTCACTTATTATAAATTACTCTATTTTCATATACTACTGCTATTTCACCTATAAGTCATCCACAGCCCTAGCCATTAACGAAATTTCATATCCACTATCCAAAGCTCTGACCTACTACCAATTCGCATAGGCGGACCCCAGAAGCCATAGCCTGATGAAACAAGTGTATGCATTTGGTCTTTCAACTTATAACCATAATCCAGTTCAAATACTCGAGCGGTAATATACTGATTTGGCCATAATTGACCTTTATGCGTATGACCTGATATATGTAAATCCACCCCCAGTTTAGAAGGTGTTAACAAATCGTCAGGCGTATGATTCATTACGAGCCACGGTAAGCTATCGGAAGACTTTAATTCTTCTAGTGACTTTCTATTTTTATTCGTCTTGTCCTCTTGCCCTGTTAATATAAACGCATCCTCTATACGAATTGTTTCATCAAGTAGTATTTTTACATTTGCATTTTCCATTTCTTTTATAAACTCAGGAATTTTTTTACCATAGTATTCATGATTACCCAATATACCATAGGTTCCATATGTAGATGTTAATTGTTTCATGACATCTGCCATTTCCCCTTGAACAAACCATTTTGGATCATCATCCACAATATCTCCAGCTAGCAACACAATATCTGGTTGCGCCTCATTCGATAAGTTGACAAAGCTTTGTAAATGCTTTTTATGTGATAAAACACCTAAATGGAAATCAGATGCCACAACAGCTCTCAATGACTTCAGTTCACTACCCTTCTTATCAACTGTTATTTCTAAATGACGAACGACTGGAGAATAGGCTAAATAAGAGCCGATAATACTTAGCATAAATAATACAGCAACTGCTATACTACCAATTATTTGTACATTTTTAAAGGGTGTTAGCCAAAAAATCAATTGTGCTACTAAGCATAGCAATAAGCCATATTCAAAAACAAACATCCAGTAATTACCAAAAACTGAAAAGAACCGTAAGGACTCATGCAATCTTCCGATAATTATACTGAGAGCGATAAGGTACAATACTAACCAAAATATGATTGGGTAACGGAACCACCCCATAGCCACTAGCCACTGCTTTACTCCCCACCCCAAATAGAAAGTCAACGCACTATAAATACTAATTAAAAGTATACCACCGATTACTTTTGGCATATCTTCGTCCTCTACCTTCCTATATATTTAGTTGATTATATCATTTATAAGTAACAGTCATATTGCATGAAGTACTTGAATAATCTTCTAAAAAAAGAGGGACTAACTGCTTTAACCGCCACATGGTAAGCATAGCTTATTATTTCCTATCATTCTCTTGTTTAACGTGACATTTCACTGGACATAAATGACAATTTCGTCATTTTAGTATAAAGTGCTACTATTATTTTCACAAATATTCCAGTAACATAATAGTTGATAGAAGAAATTTACGTATTTACGAGCAAAAAGGGGTGCTAATTCAAATGACACGTTATAAATTTGAAACAACAGAGCATGAGTTATTTCGTAAAACCTTTCGTAAGTTTTTAGCAGAAGAAGCTGAACCACATTATGCACAATGGGAAAAAGATCATCTCATTCCGCTTACATTTTGGCGGAGGCTTGGTGATATGGGCTATCTGTGCCCCCAAGTTGAAGAGCAATATGGTGGACTAGGACTTGATTTTAGTTTCGGTGTTATTATTCAAGAAGAGCTTGAGCGTATAGGTTCAAGTCTTATTGGGATTGGTCTGCATAATGATATTGTTGTACCTTATATTGAGTCCTACGGTACACACGAGCAAAAATCTCGGTGGCTGCCAAAATGTATTTCAGGCCACTATATTACAGCAATCGCCATGACTGAGCCAGGTACAGGTTCAGACCTAGCAAATATTCAAACAACTGCTATTCGCGATGGTGACCATTATATTGTTAATGGCCAAAAGACTTTTATTACAAACGGAATTCATACCAACTTAGTGGTTGTCGCCGTTAAAACAAATCCGTCCGCTGAAAAAAAACACCAAGGTATAAGTCTGCTTGTCATTGAAGATGGTACACCAGGCTTTACAAAAGGGCGGAAGCTGGAAAAGGTCGGCATGCATGCTCAAGATACAGCTGAGCTATTCTTTGAAGATTGCCGAGTGCCAGCACACAACTTACTTGGTGAAGAAGGCAAGGGCTTTGTTTATATGATGGAAAAACTTCAACAAGAGCGCTTAGCTGTAGCGATTGCTGCACAAACAGCAATTGAGGATATGCTTGCCTTAACACTCGACTATGTAAAATCACGCCAAGCATTTGGTAAGTCAATTGGAGATTTTCAAAATACACAATTTAAAATAGCCGAAATGGCAACTAAAATGGAGCTCGGTAAATCATTTTTGGAAACGTTGATTGAAGAGCATCTCGCAGGAAAAGATGTAGTAACAAAAGTTTCCATGGCGAAATACTGGATAACTGAAAATGCCCGTGAGATAGCCACACAATGTATGCAGCTTCATGGGGGCTATGGTTATATGGAGGAATATAAGATTGCACGAAGGTATAGAGACATCCCTGTTATGCCCATTTATGCAGGCACCAATGAAGTCATGAAAGTAATTATCGCCAAGAATTTAGGCCTGTAATGGTGTAATGGAAAAAAGATGGTGGCCATCCTCTGCCACCATCTCCTCCCTATACTGCTGAAATTCGAACTGTCACTTTAAATAAATCGCCATCCACATCAATTGTCATTCGAGCTCCATGCAAATCAACAATAGATTGTGCAATGGCTAATCCAAGTCCAGACCCCTCTGTATGACGTGAAGCATCTGCACGTTTAAAACGCTCAAATAATTCCTCAGCATCTTCATTAATTTCATACTTCGCTACATTTTTCACTGTTAATTCAGCATCGCCATCTGCTGTTCGTTTTAACGTCACATAGACGCGTGTGCCCTCTAATGCATATTTCAATACATTAACAATTAAATTATCAATGAGTCTCCACCATTTTTGACCATCTACATAGGCATAAATAGGCTCATGCGGCATCGCCATTCGTAAATCTAAACGCGACTGAATTAAATCTTCCTTATGCTCCCCTACTGCCTGCTGAATGAGTTGTGTCAAATCTACACGACTTCGTTGCAGCTCAATATTACCACTTGCCATTTTCGATACTTCAAAAAGATCTTCAATCAATACTTTTAAACGTTCAGATTTTTTATCAAGAATATGAATGTATTGTTGACGTTCTTCCTCTGAAAGATTAGATTTTTTCAAAAGATCTGTATAAGTAATAATGGAAGTTAACGGTGTTCGTAAATCATGACTCACATTTGTAATAAGCTCTGTTTTTAAACGTTCACTTTTAGCCTGCTCATGCATGGATGTCCGAACGCCTTCTCGTAAATGATTAAGATTTTCCGCATGACTAGCGAGCGGGGACTTACCTTTCACCTTCACGTCACGATTCAGTCGCCCATTGGCCATATCTTTCGTATCCTTCATAATACGGTTTAAATAACCCATTCTTGATAAGAATACAATCAAGGTTGGAAACCCTACGAACATACATATGCCTAGAACAAGGACTGGGAAAGCTCCTCCCCTTAACATAGAAGCGACAAGGCTTCCTCCTCCAAAGAAGGCCGCCGCTAACATGAACAGTGCGTGCAACGCTATAGAGCGATTAATAAATAAATCCGTAAGTGAATCCCCGAGTGACCATAAATAACTGGATTTCACATTTTGCTCTAACTTTTTTATCGTATCTATTCTTGTATAAAGCCAAATTAATTGAATAAAGAAAGCAATTCCTATAACAATTAACACACCTAATTTAAAGGCGAAATCTAGGATAGAGCGTACATAATTATATTGAAAATTGTAATCGTAAGTGTATTCAATCGATTCGAAAACAATTTGAGAAGAAATAAGATACATAAACCCAGTGATTAACAATAAGGCAACTTGAAAATCGAATTTCATCTTATTTAAAATATCTTTTTCCTTCATACCTCTGACAGTTTGCAGTACATCCTTACGACCTCTCCAAGCGAAAATTGCCGTTATTATACTAGTGAGCCATATAAAGAAATAGGTATATTGATTACGATGAAAACGATTATAATCCTGCATAACCCCTAATGATTGAACTGCTTTTTTAGAGATGGTTAAGACTCCTGTATACTCTGCTGTTTCATAAAGATTATCGACGTTCACATAAGTTTCTGTACGGTAAAAAATATCTCTTACATTATTACTAATGTTCCCTACATATAAAGGATTTCGCTCAGAATACTTTATTTTGTAGGCGCTACTTTCTGAAACATCCCCTGCACGGTATGTTTCTCCTGTTTCAGAATTCGTCAACTCATAAGACCAGTAATCATAAGACTTTTTAAAGGTTTTCGCTTCATCCTGTGCTGCCTTTATATATTTATCGATAAGTGCTTCTTCTCCAGCAAGAATCTTTTTTCGCACATGTTCATCGTTTTCGAAATTGGCTGTAATGTCCTTAATTTTATTATCGCGTTCAGTTTCTAACTTTATTTGTAATTCTCCCGCATTGGCATCTATTGCTTCCTGAATTCGCTGTTCGTATTGTTGTTTAATATTATCGATTTGCTGTCCTAATGTACCATAATAATTACGATGCTCTTCAATTTCCGCCTGCGTAATCTCTATTTTCCCTTTCAAGTCTTCTGCCCTCGGTAAATTTATTACTAACGGCCCAAGTTCTGAAGTAAAATTATCGATTTCATGTTGGAAATTTTCTGATTCAAAATAGGACTTACCAATATACTGATAACCTACATGCCAAAAAGTAAAGATGCCGAAAATAGTCCAAATGAGACTCATTAACACTAGTAGAGATTTCCATTTTTTCATCATGACTCTAACACTCCTCTAAAAAATTCTTTCTAATAATTGTAAAACCTCTGAGGAGCGAGAATCGACGATTTGATAAGCATAAACGCCAAAATAAATAAGTCCAACAACACCTGCAATGAACCCTGCAATAGTCATATACTTCTCTATTTTATTTTTCCATTTTATAGCCAACGCCCCATACCACCTTTAGATAGCGTGGGTTTTTTGGGTCCGCTTCAATTTTTTCACGAATTTTTCGAATATGTACGGCTACAATGTTTTCAGCATTGTAGGCTTCCTCATTCCAAACTCGTTCATAAATTTCACGAATCGAAAAAACACGCCCTGCATTTTTCATTAATAATTCCGTAATTTTATATTCTATTGGTGTTAGTCGAACTGGTTCTCCTTCTAAAATGATCTCTTTAGCATCTTCATCAAGAATAAGTCCGTCAATTTCTACTTTTGTTGCACCTTCACTATACGTTCCTAGTTGTACATAGCGTCTAAGCTGTGATTTCACCCGCGCTAATAATTCTAATGGATGGAATGGCTTTGTTACATAATCATCCGCGCCTACCGATAGTCCATGAATTTTATCGCCATCCTCTGCCTTTGCACTAAGCATAATAATAGGAATATTGCGCTCTGCTCTAATTTTAAATGTCGCAGTAATCCCATCCATATTGGGCATCATTATATCTAAAATGATTAAATGTACTTCATTATTTTCTAGCTTGTCTAATGCTTCTAAGCCGTCTGCAGCTTTAATAACATTGTAGCCTTCATTTTTCAAATAAATTTCTATACCATCACGAATATCTTGATCGTCGTCTGTAACAAGAACTGTTAGTTTCGTCATGATAGACACCTCGCTCTCAAATATAAGTGTACCTTTCAAATCTTAAAAACCAGCTAGTAAAAAAATGAAGAATTTCTTAAGGTTTCAGCTTATTATGAAGCCTGCTTTGCCTCCCACCTATTGTCAATACAACAATGCCGCCTAATAGCATTGCTACACCTAACCAGGACAATCCACTTAATTGTTCCCCAACTAGAAAAACGCCAAGAATTGCGGCTGTCAATGGCTCAGCTAACGATAGAGTGACAGCTGTTGATGAATTTATTTTTTGCAAACCGTTCAAGAACAATAAATAAGCTACACTTGTACACATAATTCCCATAAATAATATCGTCCATAGATTTTGCATATTTTCTAACCAGGTAAACCCATTAGAGAGTGAAAAAGGGAATAAAAATAAAGTACAAAGGGAAAATGTCATAGCAACTGCTGGTAACGCATCTTCCTGCGCCATTAATTTCTTGCTAATATTTGTATAAAACGCAAAAGATAACCCTGCACAAAGCGCTAAAGCAAAGCCACTCGCTTGTACAGTTTCTTCTCCATTATTAATAAATAATAAAAAAACAGCCGATGATTGCCATCAATGTAGCTAGGCCCCAAATACCAGACGGTCGATTTTTCCATATCAACCATTCAATAATGCCTGAAAATACTGGTGCACTTCCAATGGTTGCAACAGTTCCAACCGCTACACCTGTTAGACGAATAGATGAAAAGAAAAGACCTTGGAAAAGAGCAATACTTGCCGCAGCTAAAATCGTCCATTTCCATGACCAATTTAGGAAATTAATTTTACGGAAAATAATTGTAATAGCTAAGAGGAGCCCACCACCAATGGCAGAACGAATAGTGGCGACTGCAATCGGAGATACATTATTATCTAAAAATGTTTGGGCAGTTCCTGTCATTCCCCATAAAATAGCTGCTAACAATACAAACAATGGATTTAACATGTAGACCCCTCCGCCTTATTCCTTCTTCCATACTTATCATACATATTTATCCAAAATCAAACAATTAACATTTTTACTATTTTCATTCACCAAGTATGCATTCGGTTAAATGAACGTTATAATAAATACAGTTAAAGGAGCGATTGTATGTACAAAACAATTGAAGAAACAGCTATTGAACTAGGTATGTCTAAAGAACAGATATTACGCCTAGTCTATGAGGGACGCATCCGTTCCGTTTTCGATGGAAATATGATTCTCATAAATAGTGGGCAATTTAGTACGTATTTTAATCAATTGGAGCGTATTAAAGAGGAAATCGAAATATGGAGATCTACTCCCATACCAGAGGATATTGACGTAAAAGACGAGGATTAAAAAGCCCACCATTCAAACAATAGAATATTGTTGAATGGCGGGTTAACTTTATAAAACAGTAATTATTAAATCGTTACAACAAACCCTGCCCTTTTCCCGATGATTTCAGCATAATCTTCTACCATCACACTTGCTGTTGGGTACATTCCAGCACCAGGACCTACTAGGGTTAAAGTGCCAATATAATTAGTTTCTAGTGCAACTGCATTGAACACATCATCGACTGGATAAAGTGGATGTTCTTTATCAACCAGTTGTGGACCAACCTTTGCTACAATTTTCCCACTAGCTAGTTTTTCTACCTCAGCTACATGACGGTAACGTAGACCCTTTTCACATGCTTCATGAACTTGCGAAGCTGATATACTATCTATGCCAATCACTTCTACATCCGCCCAATCAGGTTGTTCTCCAAATGCCAAGGCACTTAAAATCATTAACTTTTTAAAGGCATCTTGACCAGAAATATCATTATACGGATCTGCCTCTGCATAACCTAAACTTTGTGCTTCTTTTAAAGCTGTTTCAAATGACCAGCCCTCAGCTCGCATTTTGGTTAAAATATAATTACACGTACCATTTAAAACACCTTGTATACGACTTACGTCATTAACAAGTAATATATTTTTCATAGTTTTAATAACAGGTACTCCTCCAGCAGTTGTAGCCTCAAAACCTACAAAAACACCATTTGCTTTTGCAAGCTCTTGTAACTCTAATCCACGCTTTGCAAACATGACTTTGTTGGCAGTAATAACATGGCATTTATGCTCTACTGCTCGCTTTAAATAGCTATACGCAGGCTCTTCGTTCACAATTGCTTCGAATATTACTTGCATACCTGGTTCAGCCAAAACATCATCCATGCTTGTAGTCATTAAATGTGCTGTGCCTGGGACGCGTTCGCGACTAGCATCTGTTACTAAAATCTTCGCTACTTCCAACTCAATACCTAATTTATTTTTAAGATCTTCTCGCTTTTCCTTTAATATATGATAGATCCCTTGACCTACCGTTCCAAATCCTAAAATCGCTGCCTTTATAGTTGCCATTCTTATTATTCCCTCCAACTTACATTCCGCAGTTTCATCAAGCCAATCTCTCCATGGGGTTGTGTCAAATTGTTTGACACCAACCGCAGGCCTTAGCCACCCCTTATTTTTGGGGTAAATTTTGTTATTCAGTACATGTTAGAACAAATACAAATTCAAATAATTCGAAATTTAACTTAAAGAAAATTGTAACGTATATATATACTTTACACAAGAAAAATCTTTCTAGGAAGGACATTTGTTTTCCCTAGACGTGCAAAGGAAATCGTTTTCATTCCCTTTACTATACGTTTTTTAAGTTTTTCGATAAGATTTGAACAAATATTGACTCTTTGCATTCAAATTATGATGTCTTTCTTCTATTATATATGTATGTTCAGACACCCATAAACCAGCTAAATAATCAAACCGCTATAAAAAAAGCTCATTCCCTGTAGCAGCAGAGAATGAGCTTAAATATATGAGGGATTTTTTAGCTCGCTTTTGAAAGCAATTGATAACGATATTGTTTTAAAGCTTGTTGAACAATACAAATTTCTTCTTCTGTAAAATTTGGTATTGCATACGTACGTTCCACTAATTGAAATGTACCATATTTCAAATAAAATTCTGTTGCTGGAAGCTGGATGTGGCTCACACCATACTTCTCATACGTCTCATAAACTTCCTTAACCATAAAGCCATTATCATCTGTGCATACCTGTTCCTGATACGCTGAATGACCAAAAATTTGTTGCCATTTACGTTCTACTAATGTAAGGATGTGTTGAATGGATTGGTTGTTGACAAATACATGGCCTTCATTTAGTTCATAAATTAAATAAGATGCAATGTTTTGCGCACTATAGACATTACCCATTTTAAACACTCCTTTATCATTAGTTTTTTGAAGAGTAGCCACTGGCTATGTAACTACTCTCCTATCTATTCAAAAGTGGGGGAGCACTTATGAAAACAGTTACCTTTTCCAAGAGGTTTTTCCGTACACTTAACTTATTTCCAAGTATATAACAAGGTTTTAACAAAGTCAATAATGCATATAAAAATACTCGGTATTATTTTTTGAAAGGTTCTGACAATGAACGGGTGCAATAATTGGTGGATGTAGCAACGTTTAACATATACCAAATGAGGCTATTCGAATGAGAAAATACGTAAACGCTACAACATTCACCGCTCTATTCTATATTAAGCTTCTATTGTTTGTTCAGCTACTGCTGTTGCCTGAGTAATAGCCTGCTCTAAATCTGCAATGATGTCCTCCACTGCCTCTAAACCGATTGATAGGCGAATGAGCGATTCGGTTACACCAGCTTGAATTAGTTCATCTGCTGATAATTGTTGGTGCGTAGTAGATGCTGGATGGATAATTAGCGACTTAGCATCACCTACATTTGCCACATGTGAAAACAGCTTTACATGATCAATAAGCTTTCGTCCTGCTTCACGTCCACCTTTAATGCCAAAGGTAAGCACTGAACCGAAGCCATTTTTTAAATATTTTTTCGCCAACTCATGTGTTGGAAAATCTTCAAGGCCATTATAATTTACATACTCCACAGATGGGTGGTTGCGTAAATATTCAGCTACAGCTAAAGCATTTTCATTATGTTTAGGGATACGCAAATGAAGCGTCTCTAAACCTTGTAATAGATTGAAAGCTGCATCTGCACTTAATGTTGGGCCAAAATCACGTAACAACTGTACACGTAGCTTTGTAGCAAAAGCTGCAGAGGCTGTATCGATTCCATAGCGTAAACCATGGTAAGAAGCGTCCGGCTCTGTAAAGCCTGGGAATCGACCACTAGTCCAATCAAACTTACCAGCGTCTACAACAACACCACCTAAAGTTGTACCATGACCACCTATCCATTTAGTTGCTGAGTGAACTACCACATCTGCACCATAATCAATAGGTGTGGAACCATAAGGAGAAGCAAATGTACTATCAATAATTAATGGCAAGCTGTGGTCATGTGCTATCTTAGCCACTGCTTCAATATCTAAAACCTTTAAGCTTGGGTTACCGTAAATTTCAGCGAAGACAGCTTTTGTTTTATCGGTAATGGCAGCCTTAAAATTTTCTGGGTTTGTTTCATCTACAAAAATCGTTTTAATACCATAGTTTGGTAATGTATTAGCGAATAAATTATACGTACCACCATATAAAGAACTAGCAGCTACAATTTCATCACCTGCTCTAGCTAAATTTAAAATAGAAAATGCAATAGCTGCTGCACCAGATGAAAGTGCTACTGCTGCTGTTCCACCTTCTAGTAAAGCCACACGCTTTTCAAAAACATCCACTGTCGGATTCGTAATTCGTGTGTAAATGTTTCCAGCTTCCTCTAAGGCAAAAAGACGTTGCGCATGAGCAGTGTCTTTAAAAACGAAAGCAGTTGAACGGTAGACAGGAACTGTTCTAGAACCTGTCACAGGGTCGGGCTCTTGACCACCATGTAACAGCAGTGTTTCTGGTTTAAAATTTGTCATTGTGTACCTCCATTTGGTTATTTTTTTTACGATGGTACCGGAGATGAGGAGGATTTTTCTGTAGAAAACAAAAACCCTCTTCAGCTAAGAAGAGGGTTGCGGTTGCAAGTTTTCCTCCCCTTATCTGCCAGATCCAAGTAAGAATCTGTAGGAATTAGCACCTTAGTAAGTTCATCACCTACTGGTTGCCGGGCATCATAGGGCCTATCCCTCCGCCGCTCTTGATAAGAGTATGAGATTCAATTTCCATCGTTGTTACAAAGTATAAGCATAGAGTTTTTTTCTGTCAACATCTAAATTTTATTTTTTCCGAAACTTCTGTCTGCTCTTTTACGTAATATGAACGCATACACTATTTTAGAAAAAAATTTGAAAGGAGTATTTTTATGGTAAAAGCCGTGATCTTTTTTCTAGTTGTTGGCTATTTGATTGGCTGTATTCACGGCTCTAAAGTGGCACAATTTTTATCCGGGGTTGATTTAAAAAAAGCTGGCCATGGCAACGCTGGTGCCTCTAATGCTACGCTTTCACTCGGCTGGAAATATGGCGTTTTAGTAGCTCTTATCGATATTGGAAAAGGCGTCGTAGCCATCGTCGGTGCACATTTTTATTTAGCAGATGCAACACATTTAACAGCAGAACAAATATGGCTCCTCACCTACTTGATAGCTGCAGGGGTTATTTTGGGGCATAATTTCCCTTTTTATATGGGCTTCAACGGTGGAAAAGGAACTGCCTCCATCATTGGAATTTTACTTGCGGTTGATTGGAAGATTGGTTTATTTGCACTTATTCTATTTGTTATTTTATCTTTCGCAACGAACTATTTAATTGTTGGTGTATTAGAGTTTTACCTCGTTTTTTGTACCGCTACTTATTTATGGATTCCTGGATTAGGCCCAACCATTATTGCCATTCTACTTTTTGGTATTGCTATTATTTTGCACTTTGAAAATATTAAACGTTTAACCAATGGAACAGAGCCTAAAGTTACTTCTGCCTTCAAGAAAAAGAAATAGTATTTCCCGAGAGAGATTTGTATTTTTTATGACCACAAATTTTCTCTTTAATTACTATTAAAGCTGTAAACTGACATATTTTTCTTTCTTTCATTCTATACAATAAATGGATGAATTCTTATCTTAAAAAAACATTTTGTTGACCGATGTTAAGGATAATAACCGTCATTTTTACGTAGACGTAGAAGGGATGAGAAAATATGTCTTCACCTAAACAAGCAGCAACGAAGCGTAATCTAAAGCCTTTATGGATTGGGTTGGCTTTTGCTTTATTAATTATTATTATTTTTTTACCTAATAACGGTGAGTTACCTGTAGCTGGGCAGCGCGCTTTAGCCATCTTAGCTTTCGCGGTCATCCTTTGGGTAACTGAGGCCGTTTCATATCCTGTTAGCTCTGCAATGATTATTGCACTCGTCACCGTTTTACTAGGTCTTGCACCCTCCATGGATGATCCCACAGCACAACTAGGTACCGCTAGCGCCTTAAAACTATCATTAAGTGGTTTTAGTAATTCTGCTGTCGCCCTAGTAGCAGCTGCTCTTTTTCTAGCAGCAGCTATGCAAATTACCAATTTGCATAAACGACTTGCTCTCTGGATTCTTTCACTTGTAGGAACAAAAACAAAAGCTATTGTTTTCGGTGCTATATTAGTTTCCATTGCCCTTGCATTTTTTGTTCCTTCAGCTACTGCACGTGCTGGCGCAGTAGTCCCTATACTTCTTGGAATGGTCGCAGCATTTGGTTTACCGCGTGATAGTCGACTTGCTGCTTTGCTTGTTATTACTTCTGTACAAGCCGTTTCCATTTGGAATATCGGTATTAAAACTGCGGCAGCGCAAAATATGGTTGCTTTAAATTTCATCCAAGAGCAATTTAATGTAAATATTTCATGGGGTGCTTGGTTACTTTATGCTGCCCCATTCTCGATTATTATGTCAGTAGCCTTATTTTTCATTATGATTACGCTTATTAAGCCTGAGACGAGCAATATTGATGGTGGTAAAGAAGTCATCAAGAAACAGCTTGCTGAGCTTGGACCATTAAAAGCACCTGAAATTCGATTGATCATTACATCATTAATTTTACTATTTTTCTGGGCTACGGAAGGCAAGCTCCATCCATTTGATACAACAACGGTTACAATTATCGCCATTGCTGTTCTACTAATGCCTAAAATCGGCGTTTATTCGTGGAAGGAAGTTGAACCTCATATTCCTTGGGGAACAATCATTGTCTTTGCAGTTGGTATTATGCTCGGAACTATTTTACTGAATACAAAAGGTGCATCATGGTTATCAGATAAAGTTTTTGGTTCACTCGGTCTAGATACAATGCCAATTCTTGCTACCATTGCTATCGTAACATTATTTAATATTCTTATTCATTTAGGTTTTGCCAGTGCAACAAGCCTAGCCTCTGCACTTATACCTGTGTTTATCGTGTTAGCTTCCACATTAACTGCTAATGTAGATCAGGTTGGTTTTGTTATCGTCCAACAATTTGTTATTAGCTTTGGTTTCCTATTGCCAATTAGCGCACCACAAAATATGCTTGCCTACGGTACAGGAGCATTTACAACAAAGGATTTCCTGAAATCAGGTATTCCATTAACGATTCTCGGCTTCCTCCTAATTCTGCTGTTCTCTGCAACTTATTGGAAATGGATTGGCCTATTGTAAAGCATTAATCGTCTTAGATAGATTTATTAACTAAAAGGCCTTGAGGGAGCAGCTGTCCTTCAAGGCCTTTTGTATTAGAACTCTATTTTGATAAAGCTGGGTCTTTCATTGTTCCACTTTTTGCGTAATTGACATGCCATGACAGCGCTTTTTCAAGATCATGCGGTGTATGATGTCCACCAGTTGTCTCATTAGCGTCGTTAAAGTATTGCCATAGCTGCTCACGATAATCAGGGTGTGCACAATGATCAATAATTAGTCCCACACGTTCCTTTGGAGCAAGCCCTCGTAAATCAGCTACTCCCTGCTCTGTTACGATAACATCAACATCATGCTCTGTATGATCCACATGCGATACCATTGGGACAATGCTCGAAATATTGCCACCCTTTGCATAGGATTTAGTGACAAAAATTCCCAAACGCGCATTGCGAGCAAAGTCACCAGACCCCCCTATACCATTCATCATTTTAGTACCAGAAACATGCGTAGAATTAACATTTCCGTAGATATCAACTTCTAATGCTGTATTCACTGAAATCAAACCGAGTCGACGAATGATTTCTGGCTGGTTTGAAATTTCTTGCGGACGCAATACTAATTTATCCGCATACTTTTCAAAGTTCCCATAAACACGGTTTCCTACTTGTTCAGAGAGGGTAATGGAAGTAGCAGAAGCAAAATTCACTTTTCCTGCATCGATTAATTCAAATACTGCATCCTGAAGTACTTCTGAGAATACTTCTAAGTTCTCAAACTCAGAATCTTTAAATCCAAGTAATACCGCATTCGCCACTGATCCAACCCCAGATTGAATTGGACGCAAGCTTGTTGTTAAACGGCCCACTTTAATCTCTTCACGCAGGAAGTTTAACAGGTGATTAGCCATAATATCTGTTTCCTCGTCAGCAGGAACAATTGTTGATGGGGCATCTAAAATGTCAGAAACTACAATACCTTTTACTTTATTCAAGTCTAATGGAATACCCATTGTACCAAGACGATCAGACACATTTTGTAAAGGAATTGGGTCACGTTTACCTTGTTGTGCAGGAACGAAAATATCATGTACGCCCTCTAATGCATCTAGCTGTGCTACGTTTAATTCTATGATGATTTGATCTGCCTCTTGCACAAAAATCGGAGAGTTACCAACTGAAGTTGTAGGAATTAATAAGCCATCTTCTGTAATAGCAGCCGCTTCAATAATTGCAAAATCAATAGGTCCTATAATGCCTTGACGAACTAACTCCGCATTATGAGATAAATGCGCATCCACAAATGTGATATCACCACTATTAATTTTATTACGAATACCAGCATCTGCCTGGAAAGGTCCTCGTTTGCGAATAACGCCAGCTTCCGCTAGGTATTGGTCTACCTCAGGGCCAAGAGATGCGCCTGTATATATATCTACCTGGAAGCTCTCTTTTTTTGCTTTCTCTACAAGCGCAAGAGGTACGACTTTTACATCCCCAGCACGAGTGAAACCGCTCATCCCTAATACCATACCATCCTTAATCCAAGATGCTGCTTCTTCTGCTGTTACAACCTTGCCCTGTAATTGCTCATGGCGAAGCTTTTTCGCTAACTTTTCTTCCATTCCTTATTCCTCCATCCCACTTTATTTTTGTTCAACTAGTATTTGGTTCCATTATCTCTGTCATCAAAATTACCTCTGCTTCAAACAAATCTGCAGGAGGCTTTATCCTTAATCAAAAGAGCTACCCCCACTCCTCTTCAGCATAAGGATATTCTAATTTTTGGTAGCACAACCAAATAAACAGCCGATTATATAATTTTATACTATTTAGAATATTTAATCTATATTAAAAGAAATATTTAACTTTCCGAGATAAATTCTACATTTCAAACTATTTAAATATAGTTATATGCCCCTCTTCATCGATTTTGATTAGAAAGCGTGCTATGCTCTTAATATATAAGTGACAAAGGAGAGTAGACAAATGGTTAAAGAATTATTACGAAACCATTCTTCAGTAAGAATCTATGATGGAAATCCAATCTCAAAAGAAATTATTGAAGAATTAATCGCAACAGCCCAAATGGCTGCAACGTCACATTTTGTACAAGCATATAGTGTTATATGGGTAACAGATGCAGATAAAAAAGAAAAATTGGGATTACTCTCTGGAAATCCCCGTCAGTATGATACTTCTGGTGGAGCATTTGTTTTTTGCGTTGATTTCAAGCGCCTACAAATGGCTGGTAAATTAGAGGGAGTAGACATCGTGGCTGATTCAGCAGAAAATGTCCTTGTTGGAGTTGCTGATGTATCATTGTTTGCGCAAAATTTTGTTATTGCTGCAGAATCAATGGGATATGGTATTTGCTATATTGGAGGAGTCCGTAATAACCCTTCAGAAATAAGTGAATTATTTAATCTACCAGACCACGTTTTCCCGTTGTTCGGTCTAACAATCGGCATACCTGTTCGCCGTAATGAGGTAAAGCCACGGTTGCCTGTGTCTGCTGTACTACATGAAAATGAATACAATTCAGAAAAGTATGATGAACTTTTACCAGCGTATAATGAGACAATGGAAGCGTATTATAATAGTCGATCATCTAACAGAAAAATCGATAATTGGACAAAGCAAATGGCTGATTTTTTAATCGAACAACGTCGTCCACATATAAAAGAGTTTTTAGCTACTAAAGGATTTAACTGGAAATAAATCACTTCCACTGAAATGGGGTTACTATCTGATGATAATAACCCCATTTTTTTCATAATTTCGTTACCTCTTTGTATTAACTCTAGTCATTATGTCTCGATATATCTATTAAGTACAATATTAAATTAAACGAAAAGACTCTTCCATTTTCCAACAATTCCATTCATATTAATAAATGATTATGTATTTACGAAAGGAGTTATACAAGCAATGTCCTATATCAATAAACATCTTGCTCGTACCTTAGAACAACAACATAAGAGAAGTGTAAGAGGTTTATTTTTAAAAATTGAAGAGCTTAATGCTGCTTGCACCCAACTACGAAAACGACTTGAACGTGAAACAGATATAACCGTTTATAAATATGCGATAGATTATGTCAATCAATTTGTTGCCCATACCTCTATCCTCAATTTAAAATTTATTACTAATACGCAAAATTTAGAGGTGTTAGTATTACACGCTCTTCTACTATCCTATATTTTAGAAACTGAGGGCAACCAGTCTTTTGCATACGAGGAAAAATTGCTAAAAGGATACATACAAGATACTTTCACATTAAACGATCATGCAAAAACACTCTTTATAAACCATCGAGAAAAAATGCTTAGCTATATTCAAAACGAAGAAACATAAAAAAGACGACCTTGAAATACGAACAAGATCGTCTTTTACTTTTTTATTGTAAGCCTTTAATAATTAAAGAACGGACTGGCAGGAATTGCTCCCCTGTTTCACCATATTTGATAATAACCTCGTCACCTTCTTGTAAATAAATAGCTAAAGGTTCTGTTTCGGCACTTACTAAGTAATTTTCACCATTGCTTAATAAGAAAGAAATCGTTGTAAAATCACCAAGTCGTTCCTTGTAAACTCGGACAACTTTTCCGCTAGCCTGTTTCTCTTCTGCATTTGAACTACCATCTACCGTATTTCCTCCACGACTTAAAGCAGTTTTATATAGCTTCAGCGCTTCTCTTGGAGTAGTAGCGTAAACAGAAATTTCCGGATTGGCTGCTGACACGATGAAATAATTTTGTAAAAATCCATTTGAATCAAGCACCGCCGTCAGCCAGCTAGCTTCTCCATAAAAATTGTAGAGTACTGGCATTTCACCAGCCCATTTTTTCTCAATAAATTTCTTTTCGATAATTTGCAAATTCCCCTGTGAGTCCATATAGCTTGAATCTAGATTACCTGTGTAATAGGTTGCTTCCCCTGTTCTTGCATTCGTTAAGGAATAACCTAACATAGAATCTACGCCCTCTTTAGGACTTGTAAAATCTGTGAAGTAATACATATCGCCTTTTTCATCAAAAATAGGACTGACATTCGATTCTGTCCCTTCGTCCGAAGGAATTTTTACATCTTTTTTACCAAACATACTGTTCCAAAAACCATGAACATAATTACCGAAATAACTGTTCTGTAAGCTTACAGTCTCTGGTGAAACTGCACCATCAATAAACTCAGGTATAGCATCAAGCTTAACCACTTCCGACTTCCCTGTAAGTGCGTCGACCAAGACAATACCTTTTACATCAAAGCCATTACGCCCCGAAATAAATTCACCATATGAGCGAATGTAATAAGGCTTCCCTTCATCATCTACTTCAAGTTGTACATCTCCGTAGAATATAAGGAATGGATGTTGTAAACGAATATGACGTTCTAAATTGGCATTTAAATAGGCTGAAGGAACATATTTCATTTCCTCTTTTACAAATTTAGGATTATCTGCTGAATCTGTAGCACTCATAATAAAGTAACCAGGTGTTGTATCACCATTCATCCATTTAAAGAATCCAGAAAATTCAACTGGAGCGATATAAACATATTCACCTTTTACTTTTTGAATTTGTAAACGACCTAATTCATAATAGCTTGTATTCGGTACTTGCCCGAATGCCTTTTTCATTTTATTACGAGCAAATTTTGGTGGAACACTTGCAGGTGTCTGTGTCTCATCAAACGGCTTTAGCTCCACTTCTTCCTTCATCTCTGAAGACTTAAATTTCTCATTCGCGTTCCATAATGGTGCTGATAGAACATAGACTGCAACACCTAAGCTTGCTAAAAATAAAACACCTTTTATTTTTCGTTCAATGCCACTTGCTAGCATTGCACCAATTAACGTTAATAAAATAATAACTGGCCAGAAAACAAGCCAATTGACGTCAATTTTTGTTACATACAAAGTGAGTCCTGTTGCTAAAAACCCTAGCACAAAGACACCAATAAAAAAGTATCCAATCACCTTTCTAGATTTTCCATCTTCTCGCTTCTTAGTAATAAGCGGTGTTACTAACACACTCGCGATTATTGCAATGACTGCAGAAGCTAGTAGTAGCTTAGTCATTTGGTTCATCCTCTCCTAAAGCTTTCTGTCTTCTTATTTACGGTTACATACTAAAAAAGTTTCATACATAGGGTATATTAAAATACATGTCGGCGTCATTATGTTCAGATTATTTCAACCTCGCAGAAGGAGTCCCTTCGCCTCACAAAACATTTGCTGCATAGTTAAATAAAGGAATTCTATCAGAAAGAAAGAATTTCAATAGAAAAGGAGCTGAATATATTGGTTAAGAAATTATTCATGGCATTCATTATTTTATTTGGGTTGTATTATATTTTTCTTTTTTCCCATATTCCAGAAAGTTTACAACTAATCTTTAAAGTCATCCCTATGTTGTTGATGATTATTTTAGCGGCTATTCAAAAACGAGCACATATAAAAAAATATCAACTGCTGATTATCATAGGTCTAGTATTTTGTATGGTTGGTGACTATACACTGCAATGGTTTTTAGTTGGCCTAACTAGTTTTCTAATCGGTCATATCTTTTATATTTTTGCCTTCTCATCTGCAAACGAGCAACCGATACCCAGATGGGCCAAAATAATCTTATTACTTTACGGAGCAGGGATGGCCATTTGGATTGCAGGATCAGTTTTCAAAACTGGTGAAACGATTCTAGCTATCGCAGTAATCGCCTATATCGCAGTCATTTTAACGATGGGATGGACAGCAATTAAAACTGGCTCTAAATTCGCAACAATAGGTGCTTTGTTATTTATTGCCTCAGATTCCTATTTATCTATTAATAAATTTGTAATGCCACTACCTCTTTCTCATGAAGTAATTATGCTGACTTACTATAGTGCCCAATTACTAATAGCTTTAAGTATTCTTCAATATTCCGAAATCCGAAGTAAAGTGTTACAATAATTACACATACACATTAGGGGGCCATACTTATGAAAGAACAAGTAATTGAGCGGTTAATACGTTATGCAAAAATTGATACACAATCAGACTTCACAAGTGAAACTACACCTTCTACACCAAAACAATTTGATTTGTTACATGTTTTGAAAGATGAACTTGCTACTATAGGCTTAACAGACATTACATTAGATGAAAATGGCTATTTATTTGCGACGCTAGAAGCAAATACAGATATAGACGTTCCAACTATCGGTTTTTTAGCACACGTGGACACAACTACGGATTTTACAGGAACAAATGTAAATCCGCAGCGCTTAGATAATTATGATGGTGGAGATATTCAGCTAAACGAAAACTTAGTAATGTCACCAGCTGATTTCCCTGAGCTTCAAAATTACATTGGTCAAACACTTATTACGACAGATGGTACGACATTGTTAGGAGCAGATGATAAGGCTGGTATTGCAGAAATTATAACAGCTATGGAGTACCTTATCCAAAACCCAAGTATTAAGCATGGTAAATTACGTGTGGCGTTTACACCTGATGAGGAAATCGGCCGTGGCCCACATAAATTTGATGTGGCTGCATTTGGAGCAGACTATGCCTATACAATGGATGGCGGACCATTAGGTGAACTACAATACGAAAGCTTCAATGCTGCTGGGGTAAAAGTGATAACAAAAGGAACAAGCGTCCATCCTGGATCTGCAAAAAATAAAATGGTCAACGCGATTACAATGGCTATTGCCTTCCAAAATGAAATGCCTACAGAGGCGGTTCCTGAAAAGACTGAAGGTTATGAAGGTTTCATTCATTTAATGGGCTTTAAAGGGGCTATCGAGCATGCAGAGCTATCATATATCGTTCGTGACCATGATCGTCAAAAGTTCGAAGAGAAGAAACAGTTAATGCAAGCTGCTGCAGCCAAAATTCAAGCTCAATTTGGTGAGGATGCTTTAAGCATTACTATTGAAGATCAATACTATAATATGGGTGAAAAAATAGAACCTGTAAAAGAAATCGTGGACATCGCTCGTGAGGCAATGGAAAAATTAGATATTACACCAATTACCTTACCTATACGTGGTGGTACTGACGGATCACAATTATCTTATATGGGCTTACCAACACCAAATATTTTTGCCGGTGGCGAAAATATGCATGGTAAATTTGAATATGTATCCGCTGAAACAATGGAAAAGGCAACACAAGTCATCATTGAAATCGTTCAGCTATTTGAACAACGGGCAAAATAGTTTACCTTGTGCCCAAGAAGTTTTTAAACAGAATTGAAAGATAACGGAGGAAGGTACTATCCTTTCTTCGTCATTTTCTCACTATTAATTACTGAATATTCTAATTACATAAATAATTTGAATTATGAGTCAAATCGAGGTGATCATTATGAAAGAAATTGCTATAGGCATAGTAGCTTCCCTTTTCTTTGCTGTAACATTTATTTTAAATCATGCCATGGAAATGCAAGGAGGTAGCTGGCTATGGAGTGCATCATTACGGTATTTTTTTATGCTACCCTTTTTACTTATCATTGTGTTTTATCGCAAAGGCTTTTCACAATTATCTAGCGAAATAAAAGCACAACCTACAGCTTGGCTTCTTTGGAGCTTTGTAGGATTTGTTTTATTCTATGCACCGTTAACTTATGCAGCAGCATTTGGTCCAGGCTGGCTGGTTTCTGGCACTTGGCAATTTACCATTGTTGCTGGTGTATTATTAGCTCCACTCTTTATGACCGTTATTGCAGAGAGAAAAGTACGTCAAAAAATACCCTTCATTTCACTTCTAATCTCTTGCGTCATATTAGTAGGTATTTTACTAATCCAAATACCTCAGGCACAATCAGTTTCGTTTAAAAGTTTAATGCTTGGAATTTTACCTGTCATCGTCGCTGCATTTGCTTATCCTCTCGGCAATCGAAAAATGATGCACGTCTGTGGAGGGCGTATTGATACCTTCCAACGCGTTCTTGGTATGACAATCGCATCGATGCCAGCATGGATTATCATGGCTATTTATGCCCTGTTCACAGTCGGCCTTCCCTCCACAAGCCAGTTATTCCAATCATTACTTGTTGGTATTAGTTCAGGCGTCATTGCAACTATTTTATTTTTCATTGCAACAGATCGTGTGAGAGATCATCAGGGCAAACTAGCTGCTGTTGAAGCGACACAGTCAACAGAAATTCTTTTTGTCATTATTGGTGAAGTAATACTATTAGGTATACCATTCCCTAACTCAATTGCTCTCGCAGGTCTAGGCGTCATTATTGTCGGAATGCTACTGCACAGTTATTACACAATGATTCTAGGAAAAAAAAGGTCGGTCCAACAAACGCCTTCTGCCTAACAGCTCCGTAGCTGTATTAAAATAAAAGATAAAAAAAGACGACTCCATTCTATAATAGAAAGAGTCGTCTGAGATTTTCACGTTCCCAAAAAATGAGGGGGGTTTTAGGAGCGTAATCATGAACTAGCAAACTTCTGGAGAAAAGTAGCTAAAGTTCATCCTCTCTACACTGTATTGTAGTGGAGGAATAATCTTTATACGATAATGATAATCATTATCAATTAAATTGTCAACAATAATCTAATAATTTTTTTAAAAAGATTTTTTTAACGAGCGGCGATACTGCCATTGCTTCAGTTGAAAATATAAAAAACAGCCTATACAGAAACCAGCTATAGCAATGGAAGAAGCTATCGCTACCATTGCCGTAAAGATATGACCTACTACCTGCCAATTTAATAGATAGCCTAACAAGCCACCAGATAAACAAAAGCTAGCTATACTGGCATTAAATTTTTGTTGCTGCGCATCCTCTGGTATATAGGTAGATGGAGCTTTTTTAAGAAACAACCTCCCAAAACGAATAATAGGATTATAGTTACAGAATACTCCCATTAAATTCGCAACCAATGGGATGGCTAAAACCCATATGGCTCCTGTTATCCATGTGACAAACACACTTAATAGAATCGTCCATTGATTAAGTCGTACCAGTGGTCTTGGAATCGCATGAGGCAATGACATTCTAAAACCCACCTTTCTTATATGTTTAATGTATTTTACTATATGGCATTCCATTTGTGAAGCAAAAATGATTACTTTATAATTGTATTAAGAAAGCTCTTAAGAAAAGGGGATCATCATGCCAGCTTTAACGATGGATCAAGTTCAACAATTAAATTCCTATAGTATTTATACAACAGAACCAAAACGAACGTTATTTACTTTAGCTGATATACATAAAGACTTTTACCATCCCGATTTTTTAAATCTCATGATGGGTATCACAGACGCCGCTACGGAGACTGCCGCAATTTCTCACTTCGCACGTCGCTATGGGATGTTTTTTGCTATGCAGCTTTATATGCTCGCCGCTTATGACGAGGTGTGGGCTGGCAAGCCAATTGAATTACGCTTCGATGCTGCCAAGGAATTCAACAGCTTTACAGTCGCTATGTTTGTTAATCCAAATGATTGGCGCTATGTTGAAGAGGATGAACGTCAGACGGTCATTGAGAAAATCCTATACGACGGTCATGTGATTGTACAACAACTTCGAAAAGTGACTTCAATCTCCCCTCTTACTATATGGGAAAATTTCTTTGGCTATTTACTATGGCATTATCATATTTTACTTTCAAATCCCGGCTTAGCTGATCAAGCTATGGAGGATATAGAGATATTGGAGGACCCTAAAACATGGGCGCACTTCTCCAATAAATCTTGGTGGGCACAATATACAGGTGGTCTAAGTCCAACAAATTTAGTAAATGTTCCTGTCCGTAAATCTTGTTGTTTTTCGAAAGATATACCGGGATTAATGGCATGCGGATTTTGTCCAATGAAGAAATAATAGCACGACGAAAAAGCCTTACCTTCCACCAATACATGTGAAAGATAAGGCTTTTTATGTTATTTTTCGTATACTACCAACCAATCATTATTTTCCTCATACATAGACGTACCAATAAAGCCCTGCTTTAAAAGCTGCTGTTGAGCCGTTGTATCTCCCATGTTAATCACTTGTTGTTCTGTCAATAAAGGGAGCTCTTGACGTAAATCCTTATAGAATATATAGCGTAGTTTATCTACATATTTAATTTTTAATCCTTTAATAACGAGGTCTTGAGAGAACTTATCCTTTAAGCTTGGAATATTAAATGGCTTAACCGTTGAACAAACGTAATCGTATTTTTCCACATCGATGTTACTCATCACTACTGTTGCTAATGTTTTTTGTAGACCATAGCCACGGTATTTTGGTGACACATTGGAAATCTCCTGATATAAAACTCGATTAAATTCGTTTTCAGGAATTCCACAATCATACCCAAGATGCTCCTCATCAATAGGAGGATTTAATAGGGCACGGAAGGCAATCAATTTCTCTCCTGTGTAAGCACCTATCATCATACCTTGACCATTTAAAATATATTCGAATTCCTCGGTGCTCAAAGGCTGCAAGATGCTCTTGTCAGCTAAAGCTTCATAAACCTCCACCTGCAAGTCCTCGATTTGTTGTAAATGTTGAATTGTTAACTCTGTGACAAAGAATGGAGTCTCCCCTAGCATACCTTCATATATTTTTTCCATGTTTCGCCTCCTTAGGCTGTGACAACAGTTGAAAATTTGCATAATTCCTTCATAACAGCTTCATCTACGTCAATACCCAGTCCCGGTTGTTCATTTAAACAGATAAAAGGAACATCATAACGAAGATTACCCACGTCTTTCGAGAACTTCAATGGTCCTGTCAATTCAACACTTGTCATAATTTTCTTAGAAAATGCTACATGGAAACCTGCTGCAGAGCCAACTGAGGATTCAACCATGGAACCAACTTGACATTCAATACCTGCCATTTCTGCCATAACTGCTAGTTTCATGGCAGGATAGATGCCGCCGCATTTCATTAATTTTATATTTACTTTATCTGCAGCACGCTTGGCGATGATTTCACGCATCTCACGTACTCCACGAATTCCCTCATCGATCATTAGAGGTACATCAGATTTCGACTTAATCTCTACCATTCCATCGATATCTTCACTATCAACAGGTTGCTCTAACCAATCAATATTTAATTCCTTCATCGCACGTAAACCCTGTAAAGTAGTTGCAGCATTTCCCCACCCTTGGTTGACATCTACTCGGATGGCGATATCTTCACCCACTTGCTTTCTTACTGCTTTAATACGAGCAACATCACGGGTTACCTCTGTACCTACCTTCATTTTAAATGAACGGTACCCCATTTCTACACGCTTAGCAGCCTCTTCAGCCATTGCCTCGGGCGTTCCAATACTTAACACATGTGTGATAGGGAATTTTTCATGATAACGCCCACCTAAAAGCTGATACACAGGAACCCCCAATGCTTTTCCAGCTATATCAAAGCAAGCAATATCAATAGCTGCTTTTGCTGCCGGAACATCTTTCACAACCTTATTCATTTTATCGTGCAATTTTTCAAAGGCCAACGGATCTTCACCAATAATAGCAGGTGCAAGATGATGTTGAAGCACAGCATATGTGCTTTCCCAAGTTTCACCTGTAACATGTTCATCAGGAACCGCTTCTCCATACCCCACAATACCAGTATCAGTTGTTACTTTTAAAATAATAGAAGGCATTGTATCATATGTAGCATAACTAATGATAAACGGATCAATTAGCGGTAAATGTATAGCATAAATTTCTACTTGTTGGATTTTCATAATAATCAGTCTCCTTCGTTGTTATATATGTCGCTAATATGTCGCTAAATATTTAAAAAAATAGAAAAGGAACGATGCCCATGTCTACGAAAATAGCGATTATTTGTTCTCAAGCATTTATGAAGCGTATTATTAGTATCGCACAAAATATAGACAATATTCAATTAGAATTTTATCTTTACAGTCACCCCTCTGAGGCGCCAGCTTTAATGAAGCAAATTAAACCCTGTGATGCTCTTTTATTCGGAGGAACATTACCCTTTTTACATGCTCAATCTCTCCTCTCGGAACTACCAATACCTTGGAATTACATTAAACAAGATGAAACAACTATCTCTACAACTCTATTATCACTAGTAGCTAAACATGCTGTACCAATCAATAGAATTTCGATTGATGTAATGAATCCAGCATTTGTAGATAATGTTCTAGCAGAAATTGAATATATGGGTCCGAAGCCACATATTCAACATATTTCTATTACAGAACCAACAGAACATATATTAAAGCGTCACATTGCGTTGTGGAATACCAAAACTATAGATTTCGTAATTACAAGTATCCACAGTGTTTTTGATACATTACAAGCACAGAAAATACCTGCCATGCGCATGATAGATGCCACGAATTCGATTATTCAATGTCTCGAAGAAACCAAAACCAAATCGCTGTTAACAAAATCCGAATCATTTAAGGCCGTAGTTGGATTTTTTGAGACTCCTACTGATTCTTTCATCGATTCAGCTATTTTAAATCAAATTGCGAAGGCTACCTTTTCAACGTATAAACAAATTTCATCGCATACCTTTGAGCTCTATACAACTGCTGGACATTTACAAAATGCACTCGAAAAGGAAGCTTTAGAAGAGCTAATTAAACAAATAGAAATACCATTTAAACTAGCCTTCGGGTATGGACACTCTATTTTAGAAGCCACCCAAAATGCCCAGCATGCCTTAACATTTTCAAAACCGTTTGAAATTTATATACTAGATGAACATAAAAATCTATTGGGTCCCTTTCCAAAATCAGAAGGTAAATTATCTTTAAAAACAGATGATCCTTATGTATTACAAATGGCCAAACTGACAAACTTAAGTCCATTAAATATCTCTAAAATCATCAATTTTAGTCATGAAAGGCAATCTGCACAATTTACATCGCAGAATCTTTCAGAATATCTACAGGTTACTAGACGTACAACTGAGCGTATTATTAAAAAATTAGTAGATCAAGGTTATGCAAAGGTCGTTGGCGAAGAAATGACACATCAACAAGGTAGACCTCGCACCATTTATGAATTAAATTTCGCCACCTATTAACCAACTATATAAAAGGAATTCTCGTAAATGCTGAGCATCTACGAGAATTCTTATGATTAATCAACCATTACCATATTATCAGTGTTTTCCATCTCTTGTTCCTTTTTACGTTTCTCTGCTTCTGCTATTTCTTCTGGTGTTAATTTAACAATAGCAAATCCAATGTATCCATAAATAATGGAAATAATAGGTACCATGAAATTAAGAATAGCATATGGTGCATACTCCATAGCGCCTACACCCAATGTCGCTAAAATAAACACACCACAAGTATTCCATGGGAAGAAAACAGATGTTAATGTTCCCCCATCTTCTAAAGCACGAGATAGATTTTTAGAATGTAGGCCTCGTTGCTGATAGACACCTGCAAACATACGTGAAGGGACTACAATTGAAATGTATTGCTCTGAGCACGTTGCATTCGTTGTGACACACGCTGCAATTGTCGAAGCAATAAGACTACCTGTAGATTTAGCAAACTTCACAATTACATTCATCAGAGCTTTCAACATGCCTGAATACTCTAGAATCCCACCGAATGTCATCGCTACAATGGTCATTGAAACCGTATTCATCATAGAATCTAAACCACCACGGTTAAATAATTCATCTACCATGTGATTACCTGTCGAGATTTCAAATCCAGCTTGTAATGCTTGTACAGCACTTGCAGCTGAACCACCCTGTACAAAAATCTGTAGTAAGAAGCCGGATACAATCCCAATAATTAAAGCTGGAATTGCTGGAACTTTTTTAGCTACTAAAACAATAACACCCACTGGTACAAGTAAGAGTAAAGGAGAGATAACAAAGCTTTCATCCATTACTTTTAACGTTGTTAAGATTTCTTCCGATTTCATCGAAACATCTGCAAATTTTCTACCCAAAAATCCGAAAACAACCAGTGAAATAATTAACGCTGGAATCGTTGTATAAAGCATATGCTTAATATGTTCAAATAAATTAGTACCTGTTAAACCAGCTGCCAGATTCGTTGTATCTGATAATGGTGACATTTTATCACCAAAGTAAGAACCTGAAATAACTGCCCCGGCGATCATAGCCGCTGGAATACCCATACTTAAACCAATACCCATGCCTGCGACACCGATTGTCGCCATTGTCGACCACGAACTACCAATAGCTAGTGACACGATTGAACATAACAGCATAATCGTTACTAAAAACCACGCTGGAGATATTAATTTTAAGCCATAGAAAATCATCGTTGCTACGACTCCGCCGCCAATCCATGCTCCAATTGTCAAACCTACTAAAATAATAATGACAATGGCAGGTAATGCCAAACGTATCCCCTTATACATCATTTCTTCAATTTCAGACCATTTGTATCCATGCATTTTGGCAACAATTGCTGCTACAGTTGTGCCAACAAGAAGAGGTACGTGAGGACTTTGCTCTAAAACAACTACTGTAATCAACATAGTAATGATCATAACTGCAAAAGTTAGTAGTGCCCAGCCCGCATTAATATCCTTTTTCATTCTTCCATCCCCTTTTTTTGCACCAAATCCCTTTTCGGTTTTTCAAAGACGCAAATAATTTTTTACGTTTTTTAGCTTAATATTCAAAAAATTAAAAGTCAACGCAAAAAAATTATGCCTCTCTAGCAAATCTCTTTGTTTTAGGGCAATAAAACGCTTTCAAGTAGCAATAAGAAGCCTCGAAAAACCCTTGAATATCCATGCATTTCAGGGAATTCCCATGCAAAAAAAGCTATATGAAAAAATCATTGCATTTTTCACATAGCTAAAAAAATATTTTTTTATTCAGGTTTTTTTTCTAATACGCAAGCAAGTACTTTAGCAGCATCAATTAAGGCACTACGATCAAATGTCATTTTAGGGTGATGTAATCCTGGTGTTAAGTTTGCCCCAATGCCAATCATTGCCGCTTTTAATTCTGGCTTCTTTACCGTATAAAAATGGAAATCGTCACTACCTGGGGTCGTTATTTCATCTGCTAAATATTGTTCGCCCAATGTTTCAACAATTGCCTCTTTCGCCATTTTTGCAGCAATTGCTGAAACTTCCGCACCTGGTGTGAAATCAACCCACTTCCAATCCATATCTATTTCAAACTGCTGCTGAATTGCTTTTAAACCAGACTCAATTTTGCTACGAAGTAATTCAAGTTGGTGATTATGCTGTGCTCGAATGTCCATCGAGAAACTAGCATTTCCTGGAATGATATTTGTACTACCTCCATCAGCAATAATTTTTGTTAACTTTGCAGAATGTGGCTCAAAAGGCGATAGATGAATACTGTTTAACATTTGTTGGACAGCCATAATGACATCAATGGCATTTTTACCTTGATGTGGTCTCGCCCCATGTGCATCAATCCCCTGAATAGCCCCTTCTAGAAAATAGGCAGCACCATGATGAATAGCTGGTGAAACTTTACCGAGAGGTAGTTCTTCAATAGGTCTTAAATGTACACCAAATAAATGTGATACCCCATCAACCGCTCCTCGATCAAAAGCAGCACATGCACCATTCCCTAATTCCTCGGCAGGCTGGAAAATAAAACGGACACGATGTTGCAATGGTTGATCTTTAAGTAGTAATAATGCCCCAAGCACCATGGTCATATTAGCATCATGACCACAAGAATGATTCGCCTGCCATTCCCCATCCACTTCTTGCCACAAAGCATCAATATCAGCACGCACCGCAACAACTTCTTCACCTGCTCCAATTTCTGCAATTAATCCCGGGACATCCCCCAGCAGACGATAAGAAACATTTAATTCTTCTAATATTGACGCTAATTTTTTTGTTGTCTCGAACTCCTTCCAGCTCACTTCTGGATAATTGTGAAAATGCTCGAACCATTGATACATTGTTTCTTCTAATGTTATAGCTTTTGACATAACGACACCTCTATACGCATTTTTGCTTTACATTATACATGAATCCTTTTTATAAAAGTATATACGCAGTAAGACCCATTAATATGAAAAAGCTTAATAAATTTATATGCTATTTAAAACTGCCTAAGACATAAATAAATAGGCTATGTTAAAAGTTGTTATCTCTTTCAACATAGCCCATCATGTATTCATTATAAACTTGTAAAAAACCCTTCAGGATATTCCTCATATTGCACCATCGCTAATGGCTCCTCATTTTTTTCTTCCTCTTCCATTAGATCATATTCTTGATCCATTAGGTATGTCTCAAATTTTGAATTTAACAATTTACCCATTGTAGCACCCCTCTTTTATTTAATTGAATTTTCTGATAAAAGAATTATACAATAGGATTTCGATAAAATGCAATAAATTATACTCATTATGCATTAAAAATATAAAACCAATCTCTATTTTAGAACAATCAACACATTATAATTTCCAACAAATTACAATAAAATCAAAAATTTGCTCATTAATAGCTGACAGAAATTTGTTAGCCAGCTATTAATAGAGCAGATGTATATTGTATAAAATCAAAAATTTACGATATTGTCACACCTGTTTTTCCATTCGTATGATCATTATCACTGCCTTTTTTATTTGATAATACTTGAATTACAAACATGATAACAAAGATGCCTAAACCTACCCAGTCCGAGAATTTCTCTGGATAAATAAGTAATAGACCAGTGGCTATCCCTACTATTCTTTCAAACCAATACAGTTTACGGTACCAATACCCAATAACACCCGAACCGATGGCAACCATTCCTGTAATAGCAGTAAATACAACCCATATTATCTGTGGTACTGTCGTATCAATCATTAGTAAAGACGGTGAAAAGACAATCATATACGGTATAATAAATGCCGCAATAGCAAGCTTGGCTGAATTAACTCCTGTTTTAATAGGATCCCCACCTGAAATCCCTGAGGCTGCAAAGGCGGCTAAAGCTACAGGTGGTGTAATATCTGCAATAATTCCAAAGTAGAACACAAAGAAGTGAGCCGATAGTAATACAACTACTGGCACTAACTCTTGCGGTGTGTTAGGTGATAATAATGCTACAATGGCTGGAGCTGCAATTGTGGATGTAATCACATAATTTGCGGTAGTTGGTGCACCCATACCAAGTATAAGGGAGGCAATCATCACGAAAATTAATGTCAAAATAATACTACCACCAGCCAAAGCTACTAAACTATTGGCTAGACTTAAACCAAGCCCTGTTTTGACAACAACCCCTACAATAATTCCTGCACAAGCTGTTGCTGCCACTACACCTAACGCAGTACGAGCGCCTTCCACCAATGCATCTATCACATCCATCGGTTTAAGCCGTGTCTCCTTATTAAACATTGCAACCCCAATCGAAATAATGATTCCGTACAACGCTGCATGCATAACAGGTGTCCCCGTCAACATTAGCACGATAATCGCAATAATCGGTAATAGAAGATAAATTTTCTTAAAAACTTCTTTTCGGTTTGGCATTTGATCATCTCTAAGACCTTTTAAACCAACTCGTTTTGCTTCAAAGTGCGTCATAATCCAAATACCTGTAAAATATAGAAGTGCTGGAATAGCTGCCGCTTTTGCTATATCCCAATAGGTAATGCCACGACCAATAAACTCTACCATTAGGAAAGCCGCTGCCCCCATAATTGGTGGCATTAGCTGACCACCCGTTGACGCTGCCGCTTCAACTGCACCTGCAAATTCTTTACGATAGCCTAGTTTTTTCATCATTGGAATCGTATAGGAGCCTGATGTTACGACATTGGCTACAGAGCTTCCCGAAATAGTACCTTGTAGTGCACTTGAAAAGACTGCTACTTTTGCTGGGCCTCCTATTAATTTACCTGCCAATGAAACGGCTAGATCATTAAAGTACTGACCGACCCCCGTTTTTACTAGAAAAGCTCCAAAGAGTAAAAATACAAATATAAAAGTGGCTGACACACTAATCGGTGTGCCAAAAATTCCATCTGTTGTAAAATACATAAGGTTTACAATACTCTCTAAATCCTGTCCTCTATGTGCCATAAATGCCGGAAAATATGGACCATAGTAAGCATAAATTAAGAAACAAGCTGCAATAATCGTAATTGGTATCCCAACGGCACGACGAGCGGCTTCAAGCACTAATACAACAGCGATAAGACCTACAATAAAATCCATTTGTGTGATGGAGCCATTGCGATTCACAAGCTCAGTATAGTTTAAAGACCAGTACGACCCTACTCCCACTGAAAGCAAAGCCAATAAATAATCAAACCATGCAATTTTGTACTTTGGTGCTTTTTTACGAGCAGGAAATAGTAGAAAAATAAGTGTCAAACCAAAGCCTAAATGGATGGTACGTTGAATTTGTGCTGGGAATTGCCCGAAAATGGCTGTATAAAGTTGAAACAAAGAGAATGCTAAAAGACCATAGAAAATGACATGCCTCATAATACCTGTTACAGCTCTTACGTTGGATTCAATATCATATTTTTCTAATATAGCTTGTTGCTCTTCAGCAGAAATTTGCTCGAATTCTTCTACTCTTTCTTTCTTTGCTTTTTCCTGTGTTGTCATTTCATTCTTACTCCTTTCCACTGTTCGTATAGTGATAGGTGCCTGATTTCAAATAAATAGGATTTTCCCCTTTGTAAATCTTTTTTTAAATCATATTCCACGTCTTCGTAGTTGAATACCAGGTCTAAACCCAAATCGCCAATTAAAATGGTAAAATTGTCAATTTCACGATGGTCATCAAATTGAAGAACGTATTTGCCGTCCCTTTCTATAAACGTTTGGCCCTCCTCGGCATAGCCTGGCATACCTATTGCTAAATCTTCATATTCCATCTCTATCATCTGAATACGATTTCCCTTAACATATTGATAGGATTCGTATACATCTGAATTATGTATGGAGTGGGTATATCTAATTTGAAATTTTTCACTTTCAGTAATTGGTATGTAGTGCACTCTCGGATTTGCCATGCGCGTTTCTGTAAAGCTGAATACCTTTTGAAATGGAAGAATAACTACAATAATTAAGCAGAAGATTACTAAAACTACTGTAATACTAACTTTCCCCTGTTGCATTTCATCCTTCTCCCCACTTTAAAAGCTACTCGCCTATACTTCACCGTATAGTAGGAAAAAGACTCGAAGCTTTACGCAATCCGAGCCCCCTTCATATTTTAGTAATCGTTTTGTCTATTTTTTCTCATCAAAGTACTTTTGAGCGCCTGGATGAATGTCAATACTAATTCCATCTAAACCTGTTTCAGCTTTGATAAATCTACCTTTATCATGAGAGATTTTATCAGTATTATCATAGATAGCTTTTGTCATAGCATAGACAACATCCTCTGGTAGTTCCTTTTTCACGGCTAACATAGCAAGAACTGAAACTGTTTCTGTATCTTCTGCAATTCCATAAGTCCCTGCTTTTACTGTATCCTTTGCATAATAAGGATATTTAGCAATTAATTCATCTGCTTTACCTGCATCTACACCAACAATATTTACTTTCGTTGTAGCATTTAACGCTTCAACTGCACCTGTTGGCGTACCTGCAGTAATAAATGCCGCATCAATTTGGCCTGATTGAAGACCATCTGTTGACTCCCCAAAATCTAAATTTTGAGCTTTGATATCATCCATCGTTAAGCCGTGAATCTCCAGTAATTGCTCGGCATTCGCATAAGTACCTGAACCAGGTGCCCCTACAGACACTTTTTTCCCTTTTAAATCCGCATAAGTCTTAATGCCTGTTGCTTCTGTAGTAACTAATTGTACTGTTTCAGGATAAAGAGCACCTAAAGCTGAAATTGTATCAATTTTCTTTCCATCGAACATTAACTTTCCTTCCGTAGCATAGTAAGCAATATCCGTTTGAACAAATGCAATTTCGCCTTTACCTTCTTGCAAAGCAGTCATATTAGCAGCAGATGCCTGAGACACCTCAGCAGTTGTTTTGATATCCGTTTCTGTCGTAATTAAATCAGCAAATGTACCGCCAAGTGCATAGTAAGTACCTTGTGTTCCACCAGTTAATAAGCTTAAAAATTTGGGCTTTTCAGATGACTCCGAAGCGTTCTCGTTCGTATCCTTAGAGCCACTTCCCCCATCTGACCCACATGCAGCTAAAATCATTAGTGCAAACGCACTTAATAATAGCAACCATTTAAATTGTGTCTTTTTCATAGTATTTTCCCCCTCTGTATAATAGTAAAGGCAATCTACTTAAAATTATCAAATTTAGTATTATTATGTCAATTAGTTTATAGTAAATTCTGAATTTTATGTTTATGCACCCCTTTATAAACTTCATTGATATTCATCAGCAGTTTATTATTTAATTAACCTATTTTTATCTATAAAAAACCTTTAATTTCTAAGTTCAAGACTCTCCCCTTATGTATTAAAACTGTATATGAATGATGAAATCAAAAAACTGCATCCAATAGTGGATACAGTTTTTTACATATTTCTTCTATTGAATGACACCACAAGCAATTCTTGCCCCTGAATTACCTGCTGGATCTGTTTTATAATCATCTGCTGACTCATGAATAACGATGGAACTACCATCACTGTCTAACAAAGAATTTGGCTGATCTTTTTGTAGTGTTAGCCCTTCTGCTAAGAAGTTTAAATCGACATTGCCATCGTCACCAACCTCTAGATTTGGTAAATCCCCTAAATGATAACCATTGGGATTTAACTTACCATGCTCTTTCTTGGTCGGATTAAAGTGCGAACCAGCCGATTCAAATTTAGGGGGCTCACACTTCCCTACTTCATGAATATGAATTCCATGTGTACCTGGGGGTAGTCCTGTTAATGCCAGTGTCATCATAACACCATTATCTTCTTCCTGAAAATACGCATTCCCATAGCTTTCGTTATTTGCACCAATTACTTTTGCAGTAGCTGTTAAGGGGGATGACGCATTTACTTGTACTTTTTCTTCTTTCTTATCAAAGAAACCACAACCACCCACTAAAACTAATAAAGAAAGGCTAATTAAGCTTGTTTTTTTCATAAAAATACCTCCTCTTATTTCTGATGGTTTCCAAGTTAATCAATAGTTATGCACTTCTTATAAATTTTACCGAGGTTGTTACATGCACAAAAGGGACTTCTCTAATGAGAAATCCCTTCATTATTTAGTCTAAAATCTTAACGGTTACAGTTTTGACGCCCCACTGAAGAGCCTGTCCCTCGGTAGGAATAAATACATCAATTTTATTTCCCTTAATAGCTCCACCCGTGTCAGCCGCAATCGCTTCACCATAGCCTTCAACCCATACCTTTGAACCAAGTGGAATGACACGAGGATCAACTGCAATTACCTTTAAGTTTGGATTGGATCGAATATCCGTTCCATTCGCTGTAATTCCTGAGCAACCTTCACAATATGCTGTATAGGCAGTAGCACGCATTGTTAACGTTCTTCCAGAACCATTTGATGGAGCACTCACAGGTTTTGTTTTTGCTGTTGTAGCAGCCTTAGGTGTAACTGCTTCGGATGTTTTAGGTTTCGGTTTAGCAGCCGAAGCTTTTATAGCTATTGATTCACCAGCAAAGATTAAATCTGTAGCAAGGTTATTCCATGCTTTTAGTTCATCTACTGTTATATCGTTTTTACGTGCGATTGAAAATAATGTGTCACCACCTTTTATGACATATTCATCTTCCAATGTTTTTTCTGTATTTGATGTATCCTTCACTAAATCTTGCTCTGGATAAAACCATAACGAGTCCATTTCTGTAAATTGTTGAAATTCTCCAACAGTTAAATTATAAATTTGAGGGAGTGCCCACAATATATTGCCGGAATTGTCTTTCGCAGAGGAAGGACTGGCATATAGGCTCAAACCAACGGTCAAAGTTACTGCTAAAGCTAAAGCTTTCTTCTTCATGTTTAGTAATACCTCCAATATTTTATTATTTTTTGCAAGTCTGCCGTTAGCACGCTAGAGTTAAATAATCTAGTATGCAATCAACAGTAAGCTCGCAAATTAATAACTCAGGGCTATCTGCCTGATATTAGGAATTATTACTATAAAAACGGAAAATTATACAATTTCGATTATTTTTTTAGCAAATTGTCCAATTAGATGGAAAATAATCATTGTTTAGACTAGTATTTTTTATATTAGATATTTACTATTTAAGGGCAATAGAAGAGAAAGAGATGACATAAATATCGGAAATTAATCCAGAAGATAATAATCGTAAGTAACATACAAGGAATCTAAATAGTCTGCTGCCCTTCAATCTGGACAATTTATCTCAGCAGCCAGTCTCTACACATCTGTACAAGGTTAGTTATCTCAATCTAATAACCTCTAGACTGGAATGGAAAGGTCTTGTTTTATTGTGATTCCGGCGATATTGGTGGACGATGAGCCTTTAGCACTTGTCAGTATGAATAAACACTTGCAAGAATTTGATAGGATTGAGGTTATTGAAACTTTTACATCTGTAAAAGAACTCCTTATCGAGGGACCGAACTTAGACTTTCAAGTAGCATTTCTAGATATTGAAATGCCAAGTATGAATGGATTAGAGATTGCGGAATTATTAACATCGTGGAATCATAGCATCTATATTGTTTTTGTTACTGCTTATCGAGACTATGCTGTGCAAGCCTTCGAGCTACCATCAATTGATTACCTGTTAAAGCCTGCTTCAACATCTCGCTTAGCAACGACTATTTATAGAATTGAGGAACTACTTCACCCAAAAATAACGTCCTTACCAACATTATGTCATTCAGCACCGTTGTTAAAAATAAAATGCTTCGGAGAATTTGTTGTTTCCTATGAGGGAAAACCTCTTCATTGGCGTATTTAAAACGAAAGAATTGTTTGCATTGCTGTTTTCACATCTTAATCCCCCTGTTTCTCGTGATACTATTATTGATAATTTTAGGGTTATACTGAATTTAATAAAGCAAGGGTTCAATAGCATATCACTCTTTCATATCTTCGCTCCTCTCTTTCAGCATATGGCTTTTTAGAGGTAAACGTATACGAACGGGAGTTATATTTTAACACTAGACAATATTGAATGTGATGCTATTGATTTAGAGATTATTTTGAATAAAAAAGAACAAATTGAAAAATTAGATATTAAAAGGGCTGAAGCACTTCTTCAAAATTATCGTGGGGAATTTATGGCAACGATGGCCTATCCATGGATAGCTAGCAAAGTTAATTTGATGAATAAATTATTTACTCAATTCCTGAAAGAACTCGCCCATTATTGTGAACAAATATAGGTTGTCAAAAATCTAGAACGAACGTTACTTATAGCTCTAGAGTTAAATCCGTATTCTGATCAAGCTGTCCAGGGATTAATCAAGCACTATTCTAATATTGGGAACCGTTCAGAGGCTATAAAGATTTATAACTCTTTTCAACATACTCAATTGTCTTGAATGCTTTGCCTATGCAGGAAACAACCAATCTTTTTCAAATCATTTCAGAACAAGAGTGACGAAAAAGAGCATGCTAGTGTAGAAAGCTAGCATGCTTTTACTCATGATTTAATAATCATTTGTCTCATATTCCTTACTACGCATAAACAGTTTCTTCCTGATTGTTTAGCTTTATACAGAGCATGATCTGCAATTTCTATCAATTGATTTGGGCTCTGTACATTCGGTGTAAAGGCAGTAATTCCGGCAGACATCGTAACGGGTCTACCACACGCAGTTTCCTGTAAGGCTTGTTTAACCCGCAAGCTTTCTGCTAGTTCTACCGCTTCATCTATACTCCTTGAAGGCAAAATAATCATAAACTCTTCTCCACCATATCTGAAGCACATACCTTGCTCCCCCATATTAAGCTGCATATGATGAGCAAAGGCTTTTAATACTTCATCCCCTACGGTATGACCATACGTATCGTTTATACTTTTAAAATCATCTAAATCAATTAGTATTACCGCATGCGGAACTTTATTAATAATTAATTCATGGAGAGTTTGATCCATTATTCTGCGATTCGGAATACCTGTTAATGAGTCAACATTTAATTGCTCCGTTAAATCAGTAATTTTACTTTCTGCGCAAATCATCATATTTTGTACGCTTCTTTTCAGTATCTTTGCTTCATAATACCAATCAGCAATTTGTTCCTTCTCCTGCCCGTTTTCCCCAGCTTCTATCATCGTTGAAAGTTCATTTAGGGGGCGTACTATTTTTAAAACTAGCCATATAGCGAGCACTAATACTACAGCAATGACTAAAATAATCGGGACAATAACCTTTTTTAAAAACAGGCTAAAAGGAATAACCTTTTCATTTGTAGCCTCTTCCTTCAGCAAGCCCTCTAGATAGCCGTCCTTCATTGCCGAAGATTCCTTTACGTATGTATCTTGCATTACACGTTGATTTTCCATCAAAATTTCATTAAAACTTTGATAGCTACTCCAAATACTAACACTAGACGTCGCGAGTACAACCATTATTGTCATACTAACAATAAGAAATGATAACTTTAACTTGAATTTACCCACAATAGATCATTTCTCCCATTGAGATGATTTTTTCGTTAAATCTTATCTATGTTTTAACTTAAACTTTATTTAATATATCTATTTAATCATCATACGCCATACTTCTTAAAGAAAACTTAACAGCTGGGCATTTTTTACTTTAATGAGAAAAGCGCTTGAATTCAAAGAAAACATACATCTTAATTAGTTCTTTCTGTTCATTCTTAAAGTATTCTTTATAATTCTAAAGGTCTAACAAGGAGTTTAACCTTAAATAGCTTCAAGTAAGTTTGTGGTAGCTCTTTTTTTATGTTCCAGGGTACAATTCTTCTATAAGATTTATGGAATCAGGGTACATTATAAAGTAAAGAATGAGGGAAGGGTCGATAAAAATGTACAAGATATACATAGTAGAGGACGATAGCAATATAGCTTCACTGATTGTCGAACATTTATCGAAATATCAGTTTGAATGCCATGCAGTGCAACAATTTCAGCACATCATAGAAGAATTTAATGACATCCAACCACATTTAGTCATTATGGATATAAATCTCCCCATCTTTGATGGATATTATTGGTCACGTAAAATTCGTCAGCTTTCCATTTGTCCTATCATCATTGTCTCTGCTAGAGTCAACGATATCGATCAAGTATACGGTATCGAAAATGGTGCTGATGACTTTATTACTAAGCCATTTTCGCTAGATGTCTTTATGGCAAAGGTTAATGGTTTACTTCGGCGTACATATGGTGAGTATGCTTCCTTCGATACGTCTACCATTACAATAGCCAATACTACATTAAACCCAGACACTGTCCGTCTCCAAACAAATAGCCATGAAAGCCTGTTAACATTAAAAGAAATGCAGCTTAGTAAGCTATTATTCGAAGCCTACCCAAATGTTGTAGCTCGTCAAAAACTATTAAGTGCTATTTGGGATGATGAAACCTTTGTGGAGGAAAACACCTTATCTGTAAACATTGGTCGACTACGAAGAAAATTGGAAGCTATCCACTCACAGCTTGAAATTAAAACCATTCGTGGTCTAGGCTATCAACTTGTGGAGGAGAGAAAATGAAGCTGTTTTTTAAAGATCATGTGAGTATTATTATTCTTTATTGTATTAGCTTCCTTCTCTTACCTTGGATGATTCAAGCATTAGATGATTTAACATCGCATTATTTTTATTTTATTTTTCTCGTTAGCTTTCTGTTTATCCTTTGGTTTGTAGGCCGTTATTACCGAAGAAGACGACTATATACACACTTAGAAAAAGTTGATCTGTCAAAGGAAGACCTTCATCTGTATGAGCCCCAAGCATCGATGGAACAAGCCTATAGTGAAAAACTAAGACAAATGCAATATCTATATTTAACGCAACAGCAACAATTAATAGAGCAAGCAGAGGAAAAGCACCTTGTATTATCACATTTTGCTCATCAAATGAAAACACCGTTATCTGTCATTCAATTAATTACACAATCAGCGTCCTTCAAAACTTCGAACGAATTACAGCAATGGCAAACAATCAGCAAGGAGTGTGATAAGCTGGCATTTACACTCAATCAGCTATTAACGTATGAGCGAAGTTCAAATTTAGTAGCTGATTTAAAAATTGAGCCTATTGTTTTAAAAGAGCTTGTAAAAGAAGTTATTAATGATTTGAAGGATTATTTTATTACAAAAGAAGTTTTCCCAAAATTAACGCTTACAGAAAATCAAATGATTTACTCCGATCGTAAATGGTTAAAGGTTGTCCTTTATCAAGTATTAAATAATGCTGTCAAATACAGTGAAGTAGAAAGCACTATTCATATTGATTATGACAACGACACTTTGCACATAGATAACCGTGGTGAGACAATCCCTACTAGCGAAATTGCACGTGTCTTTGATTTGTTTTATACAGGTAAAAAGGGACGAACAAATGGAGAAGCAACAGGCATAGGATTATTTTTAGTGAAAAAGGTTTTAACTATACTAAACCATCCGTTCACCTTACAATCCTCACATGATCACACTACGTTTTCCATCAATTTCTCAAGCAGTCTTATAAAATGAATATGACAACTTTGTCATATTCCCGTCATCAAGCGAAATGGGTTATTGATCGCTCCTTTTTTATACTAAAGCTATCAAATCAATTTAAAGGAGTTGTTCCAAGTTGGGAAACATCATTCTTCAAGTGACCAATTTGCAAAAAGAATATATCGGAGAGATTACCTACAAGGCATTAAACGGTATTGATTTCCAGTTACAACAGCAGGAGTTCGTAGCCGTCATGGGGCCCTCCGGAAGTGGCAAAACGACATTTTTAAATAGTGTATCCACCATTGATCGCCCCACTGCTGGAGATATTGTTATTAATAATAGAAATCCTTATGTTTTAAATGATGAGGAACTTGCAAAATTTAGACGTTCTGAATTAGGCTTTGTTTTTCAGGATTTTAATCTTGTTCATACTTTAACGGTAAAGGAAAATATTTTATTACCGCTGACATTAGATAGCTTACCTAGCGCCAAAATGCGTCACCGTTTAAAGCATGTAGCGCAATTTCTTGGAATTGAGGAGCTATTATCGAAACGCATTTATGAAATTTCAGGTGGGCAAAAGCAACGAGTAGCTATTGCTCGTGCTGTTATCCATAAACCGAGCTTATTGTTAGCAGATGAGCCTACAGGTAATTTGGATTCAAAGGCTGTCAACGATGTGATGGATTTATTCACCTCCATCAATCAAGAACTACAAACTGCCATTCTTATGGTCACACATGATCCTTACGTAGCAAGCTTTGCTAATCGTATTATATTTATCAAGGATGGCAAATTATATAATGAAATACATCGAGGCAACAATCGTAAGCAGTTTTATCAAGAAATTATGGACACTCTTGCTTTCTTAGGTGGGGGTCAACATGACCTTTAACCATATTGTTATCCAAAACATTATACGAGATAAATGGACATATGTATCTTATTTTCTGAGCAGTATGTTTTCCATCATTATATTCTTTTTATTTTCTGTAATTGTCTTTCATCCCAGCTTAAAAGACCTAGATCCCGACTCAACACTTGGCATTTCATTAATGCTTGCCAGTATGCTTGTTTATTTATTTTCATTTATTTATATTACTTATTCAATCATGGCATTTTTACGCAAAAAGACAAAGACTCTTGGCATTTTCATGATTACAGGGGCTTCCATGAAACAAGTACGAAAGCTAATATTCCGTGAAAACCTATTCATTGGAATAATGGCGATTATAGCAGCAATCGTTCTTGGTCTTGTCATGACCCCCCTGTTCTTAATGGCGGCTAAAGTAGTGTTAAAAGCAGAAACATTTAGTATGTATATTCCTCTACAAGCAATTGGTTTAACGATAGGTTTGTTTTTAATCTTATTTATGATAATTTCTAAAGTCGTCACTAAATTTATTAATAAAGAAGCCTCCATACAGCTATTAAAAAGTGATACTGTGATTGAAAAATCGATTCAACCACATTATATTTTATTAGCTGCTAGCATTATGATGACCTCACTTTTAGCTTATTTACTAAAGATTGAGCATGCTATTGTAACGTCTTTAGGTGCTCTCTATTATTTATTATTTTTTGCTAGCATACTTTGTACGATTTATTTAATCATTGCTCAAGGCTTACGTCTATTTTTGAAAATATTTGAGAAATCCCCTGTTTATCTTCGCAAAACAAATATGCTTTTAGCGTCAAATTTAAATGCAAAAATGAAATCTCATGCAAATATGCTATTTCTAATTACCATTTTGTTAAGTGGCGTATTTTTATGTACAAGCATTTTGTTTAGCTCATATTACAATGTTCAAAAAGATAGTGAAGGAAATTATCCGTATAGCTTTCAATATATTACGGATCCAAAAGCTAATGACAACATAATAAAGGAAGATTTAGACTATCTTGAAAAGAAGCTAGCAACAGTAAAAGCTAACAAGTATTTTATTGAATTTAAATCAGATGAGAATCGACGCCTTGGCTATATGTCATTATCTGATTACAACCTGCTACAGCAAAAGGAAATTAGCCTGAATGAAAATGAATTTATTGCTGTCGCTGGGAATCATGGTATAGCTCCGATAACCAACAATGCTAGTGACCGTTATATAAAATCATTCAAACTAGCTGAAATGAACGAAAAGAACCTACTATCTACAGGGTTTCAGGAAACATACTTCATTGTGCCAGATTCTATTTATCAGTCGATTGACTACCCTGTTTATAAAACCTATATCTATGAATTAGATAATTGGACAGCACATACAGAATTGGCAAATACCATTACCGAGGACATACCATCCTTACCTGGTGAACGTTACGTTACATCCAAAATCGAATTATATGATACAGAAATGTTTGTAAAAAGCGTTATGTTCTTCATTGGCTCTATGTTAAGTTTAATTTTCTTAAGTGCAGCCATGAGTATACTTTACTTCTATTTACAGACAACATTATTACAGGAAAAAGAAAAATATATGGGCATTCGTAAGCTGGGACTGTCTAAGAAAGAATTAGCCGCCGTTATTGCAAAGGAACTGGGCATTCTTATATTTGTTCCGTTCACTATAGCAATTTCTCTATTACTCACTACTTTATTAGCTATGCGTACAATGGTCTCTACAGCATTTTTACAGGTTTCCATTGCCAGTTCTTGTTGTTTCTTTGTGCTGTTCCTCATCAGTTATTTATGGATACGACAAAGCTATTTCAAACGTCTAGTGAACTAAAAAAATCGCACTCCTTGGGGGGTGCGATTTTTCAATAATAAAAGACTTGTTACCAAATAATTGGCTTTGCCACCATTAACCATAACATAATAAGCAGTAGCAAAATGTACATCCACGCCTTGCGCTGTAATAGTGCAACAAATTGTTGCTGATTATAAGCTTGTGTATTAAAAGTACGTAATGTTGGCTTAAACGCTCTGGCTAAAAAGATAATAGATGCAAACATCACAAGGAAAGTGAGAACAATCCACGAAGTACTCCAATGATAACCCGCATGCCACATTAGTAAAATACCCGATCCTACAAGTACATGTCCTGAATGTTTGACAATGGCAATAGCCCCTTTAAAAGATTCTATATATGGTGGCATTTCACCACTTGAAGCTGTACGCATTTTTTTTACAATCGTTAGTACAACGAACAATGGCCCAATCGAAAGAACAGCACTTAAAATATGTATATAAAGAAGAAGCGTATAAATGGAAAACATGATGTATACTCCCCCTTTCATCAGTCCCCTACATTATAGCATTCAACCTCTGTCTGCTTATTCAGTAATTGTGAATCCTTTGTAAACACAAATTGAATCATTGTTAAATTGTTTGAAAACCTCACAAAGAGGGTATCGTTTATAGTAACATGCACTTAAAGAACAAAAGGAGTGATTTTTATAGGAATTCATCAATTTTTTACAAGCCTCAATGATTTAGAACGAATTATTCGGTGCCCTGGGCGATTCAAATTTGAAGAACATAACGTGGCAGCACATTCTTGGAAAGTATCACAATATGCGATGTTTTTTGCGACATTAGAAGAAATGAATGGAGCAAAGATTGATTGGAAATCTTTATATGAAAAAACAATTAATCATGACTTTGCTGAAGTTTTTATTGGCGACATTAAAACTCCAGTAAAACACGCTAGTCCCGAGCTAAAACAAATGCTAGCACATGTGGAAGAGAAAATGATGGAAAAGTTTATTAGCAATGAGATTCCAGAAGAATTTCAAGGCATTTTCTTTGAGCGCATGAAAGAAGGCAAGGATAGTACGATAGAAGGGCGTCTACTTGAATTTGCAGATAAACTGGACCAATTTTACGAAGCTTTTGCAGAATTAAAGCGTGGCAATACTGACAAAGAATTCGTCTATATGTATCAAAATGCTTTATCGAAGCTTTTAGCCATTCCACTTGAGGCAACTGTCCAATATTTCCGCACTGAAATATTAAAAGACGCCGTACAGGAAAAAACTCATATTGATATACAAGCATTAACAAATGAAGTACTAACAGCCAAATAGTCAGGTGCATGTACAAGTTTTCCGAATGAAAAGTTCAGGAAGGCTTTTTTTATTTCCTCTAAAAAAATCGTATAATGAAAGGTGATTGAATGGAGGGAGAGTTTTGTCAGAAGAATGCCCAATTATAGAAGATTTATTACCGTTATATAAGAAACAAATGCTCCAAGCATCAACATTAATATATGTAGAGCAGCATTTGGCAAAATGTCCGCACTGTCAGCAGCTCTTTAGCTCAGTACAAATTCAAAAAGAGTACATACCCATGAAAAAAACATTATCTTTTTTCCATATTATATTTATTGTACTTTCATTCATGTTTGCTATTAACTCATCGTTACTTGGAAACCAAATGGGCTTTGTCATTTCATATGCCATTTTCGGTTGTCTGTCTTACCTTTTTTATAAAAACATTTGGATTGTTTTTATCATTAGCTCTGTACCTGTATTGGTATGGGCGATTATCGACAACCTTACGAATGAGCTCTATATTACCGCCTACTCTTTGACAGAATTTGGGGCACTTGTGATGGGAGCAAGTTATATCGCTCTCCTCCATACGATTTTTGCCTTAGTGGGTGCGGCCTTTGCCATTTTATTACGCAAAATTTTTAGAATAAAAAAGCGCCTAAACTCAAACTAACGTTTAGACGCTTTACACTTCCCTATGCCTTTTTTACAAATTCAGACTTCAGCTTCATAGCGCCAAAGCCATCAATTTTACAGTCAATATTATGATCCCCTTCTACAAGGCGAATACTTTTTACCTTTGTCCCTATTTTTAAAGTAGATGAACTTCCCTTTACCTTTAGGTCCTTAATAACCGTAACTGAATCACCATCAGCTAACAAATTACCATTTGCATCTTTGACAATAAGTGTATCTGATTCGGGTTCCGTTGCGTCCATGCTCCACTCATTCGCACATTCTGGACATACATAATTTGTTCCATCCTCATATGTGTATTCAGAATTACATTTCGGACAATTTGGATAAGCTGCCATTCCTGCTTCCTCCCTTTACTTTTTTGCTAGATAAATCCTCTATATGCTCCTATCTTTACACAGTCGTCCATAATAAGCAAAGGTTGTTCGTATTTTTTGTTCGTATTTGTGAAAATAATATGAAGCCCAGTACCTTTCTAAATACATTTGCCGTTACGTATTGCATGATTTGGGACACCCGCCCATTGACTTATTTCAAGCAATCATCTTACTTGCATGTTTGTCGATCATGCTTTATTATATCCATAAAGGCTGCATTGTTCGTATAATATTAAGTTTTAACCTTTAAGCTGTAAAAGGGAGTTTTATTATTGGAGTTGGAATGACGGGCCTCACACTACGGTGCATGAGGATAAGCAGGAAAACTTCTGCGAACACCCACTTTGAGGAGTGGTGGTTTAAAACTTTCTATAATAACTACGGCATACGCGGCTTTTTATATTACATTTACCTTTACAGTACCTTAGCCAATATGGTTAAGGTACTTTTTTCATTCCAAAATAGCCAAGGGGTTAAACTTATTTGCAATTAATAATAAATAAACATAATCAACTATTTACCTCCGCAAAATATACCCAATCTTTCATGGACCTTTCAACTTCCCCTTTTTATCAACAGGCTTACTAACATTTGTGGAAGATTTATTTTATACAAAAAAGCTAACCTTCTCTATTAGGAAAATCAGCTAATTCCATTTATATCGCATATTTATCGATTAATAAGAGATCCATGATTTTGTTCAAATTCTTCTCTTGTCATTCCATAACAAATACCATCGAAATAATCGCCTTTCGTGAAAATGATTTTTCTAAGTTGCCCCTCTTTCATGAAACCTAATTTTTCATGTAGACACATTGATGGTTCATTGAAAGAGTAAACCGTTGTATTTACTTTTTGATAAGCGCGCTCCGAAAAGAAGAATCGAAGAACCATGAGAATCATCTCTTTTGCATACCCTTTACCTCTGTAAGGCTCGAATACAGCTAAATAATAATCAAAGATACCATTTTTAAAATCACAATCAAAAGTTTCAATCATACCAACAATATTATTGTTTCTATCTACTGCAACAAAACGGAATTCGTCATCATCTTCAGATAATTGTTCTTCTACCCATTCTGTCATTTTATCAGTTGAGCGAGGAAAATGAATCGAATCCATATTTCTAAGAATTTCATCATCTAGAAAATCAAATATAATGATATCTTCTGGTTGTATCGCTCGTAATGTAAGATTTTTCCCTGTCCAATAACTAACTGTCATTTTTCTTATCCTCAAAAAAAAGTGGTAATACTAATAATTGGTTATATTAACCATATATTTATTACGTTTTAAATTTTATATAGTTTCAAGTAAAACTTATCTCTTTTGTTATTTCTCATTTACATAAGTACGATTCATTGAAGGGTTATAACTAGCGATTGATGATTATATTCATTTTTATAATTACTATCGGTGTCAGGGACGATTAAACGGCTTGAGTCCTTTAGAATTCAGGACACAAGCCGTTTAATACATTTTTTATTATTACCACTGTCTACTTGACGGGGTGCAGTTCACATTGAGCGCCTGGCTTTATTTTTATTTCCGAATACAGCTTGCTTAATTCTACTTTAATAAAACATGTGATTTCTTATAAACTTAAAAGCTACTTAATTCTGATTTTAAACTTTGAACGAACTCGTTAATTTGTTCCCTTTTTACTATTATACAAAATGCAGGACCACATTCTCTTGGACCAAGATTATTCTTATCATTGGCGTCTAATACAAAAATTAATTTGTAACGAGTCTCAGATTCTATCCTCTCATTGTCAGGTATTTGTAAAAAACCATATTGAGGATAATAATATTTACCGTAGTGAGGAATATGATAGATACATAATCCAGGATCGTGTGGCTCCAACATACTTAGGTGTGAACTATCAAGATGTTTTATATCATCTAATAATTTTATGAAGTCATCCTTTAAACATGTAATTTCTTTATGCAACCTAGGAAAATTATCACCTGATCTGAAATTTATGGAGAATTTCACACTTGAATCATTTACTAATTTTAAGATTATTTCAACTTCACAATTGGGATCATTTGAGTAATCTTTTAATATAACCATAATTAATTCTCCTTTTTTATTAACCTTTTAAATTAATATTAATTCCATCGGTCCATATTCTACTATACTACGGAATGTTAGCATAACTTTTGAACTGAAAATTGTCAGGAGTTAAATTTTACAAAAGTATTATCACTCATAATCTCCTACATATTTCCAATTACTCTTGAACCACTTTAACTTTTTATGATCTTCAAAATAAACAGTATCAATAACATCAGTATCTTTCTTAAGTAATACAGCAACTTGGTTGCCTCCTGTGTCAATCCAAGCAACACGTTCTCCGCTTAATACATCGACATATTTAGTACCATTAGTCAAAGCATCATCTATCATTTTTCCAGTAATACCGCGATCTACCGCTTGATCAGAAGCATGGCTTCTTAATTTAAGTACTCGTTTCGAAGAAGTCTTTACAATATATGAAACTCCTTGCCTAATTACAAGGCCGGCTAATAATGGAATGACAGGTAATGCATGTGGTTGTACTTCGGATTCGAAATCAGCCCTAGGACCATTTAAGTCATCTATAGAAGTATTTACATCTGTATTTATTTCTTGATTATCAATTTGTGACTCATTTTCTACTTCGATAATATTGGGTTCTTGATTTAAAGAATCTTCTAATTCTACTGCTTGTGATTCACTTGCAAAAGCCAAACTTGGAGAAATTATACTGAATGCTAGTGCAAAACAAATTAATGCTACAAAACCTTTAAAAAAATTTAATTTCGACATTTTTTTGTCCTCCATTTATTACATTTTGAAAAAAACGTTATAACATTTTCACTTTCCCTCGAGTTATTATCATCCTATCATTGGAAACTTTTTCATTTCAATTGTTGATTCACGCCATTTTCCGGCGTGGAATTTACATTAAATTTACATTAAGCGCCACATAACGCCATCAAGAACGCCATATTTTGGCGGTTCTTATAAAATAAAGTGATACTAAAGTTACATTATCAACATTTATAAAACCTATTGTTTGACCTTAATTACATTGTAGTATTTATTCACTTTGTAATCATAAATTAACAATTTGTACTTAAGTATCTGTTGACAGTAAATTGACTTTCAGATATACAAAAAAAAACAATACCAATTATGGTAACGGGCATGTGCTGTTAAGCACTACGTTGTAAATGATAATTTCTAATCCTTTTAAATCTCCATTTGTCAGCGTGCCAGCGTCAAACTTATCTAGCCAAATCTTATCAATCCTTTATCAACTGATTGTTGAATATCAACCTTTACAGTACCTTAGCCAATATGGTTAAGGTACTTTTTTATTTATAAAAAATACCTTACAGCACCTTCTATATCTCCAATTTGATATATCCTATTTCTAATAAATTCCTCAAACGCACGTGCTCATGTAATGTTTTGAAATCCTAGTTATAAAAAGTACATACAACCTTCTCATATTTTGTATAATTCCCTTTCATTTTGCGCATATATGGAGTAACAAGGGAGGTAATGATATTGAAAAAGTTAATGTATGTAATGGTATTTGCTTCAATTCTAATAACAGCTTGCGGAAAGAGTGACAATCCAAAGGAGGTAGCAGTAGATCAAAACACTTCTGTTGAAGATATTGTCGGAGCAATTGTTAAAAATAAGTTTACGGTTGAAGAGTCCAAAGGTGTTGTCACCATATCCATACAGGATACAGATGTGACAGAGGGATCGAAAAGTCAAATGCTGAAGGACTCCACTAAAATTTTTGCTGATTTGTCGAAGCTGAAAGATGTAAAAACACCTGCTGTTACTTGGTATGCTCCACTTACCCAACCAGATGGAGATAAAACCATGACAGAAGTATTGAATATTTATTTTAGTGAAGAGGATTATCATAAAGTAGATTGGGCCAATTATTTACAAGTTGATATCGAGTCAACTGCTACAAATTATCATGAAAGTGAAGCTTTAGAGGATTAATTTTATTAAAAGGACAGATACCCCTCCATGTATGGAGGGGTATCTTTTTGCTCATTTTACATACATTCTCAGCCCCTCTGTTAAAAGAGGTCGTTTTATTTTATAGTGGGTTGCTTGCCAAATTCCTTTGCCATCCTGCAAAATTAATAACTGAGGTGATTCGTGTTTTACCTGTAAATCACGTTCTATAGCGTTGGAAACATCACGTTCCTTTTGGATAATGACCAGATATTTAGGGAGTTCTGTCGCTAAGGCTTTGAACTCTTTTAAAGCTGAAATACTGCTTATACATGTCAGACTAAATTTTAAGACAAGACAGGGCTTTTTGTGAGACTGTTCTAACACTTCTCCCCAACTAACCAAAGTTTTAATTCGTTGCATATATGAATACCTCCCTTGCAATTATATACTACACAGGGTATTTGTTGTAACAAAAAAACACACGAGGCTACCTTTATAGCTCGTGCATTTCTTCCTCTACTTAAATGCCTTCTGTATTCATTAATACAAGGCGCCAGCCATCAGGATCCTCAATGGTAATACCCTTCTGCATCCAATATGGATTTTCAGGCTCTACTTCAGGGTACCCCATTTGTGATAAGCGTTTAGCAATACTACGGATTGTTTCTTGATTTGGAATATAGAGTACTAAAAGATTGTCCTTACTTGGAGCAGGACAAGGGCTCCCTTCAACATGTTCTGTAAATTCCAAGTGATAGTGTACATTTGGAAGACCAATCATTATTCCATCATAGCCACGATGACCTGAAAAAGAACCAATTTTTTTTAGTCCAATGCCCTCACAATAAAACCGTTCAATTTCTTTTAATTGATCAGTTGGCCTTGCTACTCTGACCTGTGCAACTGCTAGTTCATTCGTCCATTGTTGTTCCATCAGAAACTCTCCCTTTTTAAACGAGTATAGAATGGTACAATCACGTTGAAAACAGTCCTAAGTCTGAATTATTGTGCTAACGCTATATGAAACGAAGCCGCAGTCTTTGCTTTTACTTCCTCTAAAGTAACGCCCTCTGCTAATTCGATAAGCTGCATCCCTTCTTTAGTAAAATCAAATACAGCTAAGTCTGTAATTAACCGGTGGACAACACCTTTACCTGTTAATGGGAGATCACATTGTTTTTTAATTTTGGATTCACCATTTTTATTAACATGCTCCATAACGACGATGACTCTCTTTGCTCCTACCACCAGGTCCATGGCGCCCCCCATTCCTTTGACCATTTTCCCTGGAATCATCCAATTTGCCAGATCTCCAGTCTCTGATACTTCCATACCACCTAAAATAGCAAGGTCAATATGGCCACCACGAATCATAGCAAATGATTCTGCACTATCAAAAAAGGAAGCCCCCGGCATAGCTGTTACTGTTTCTTTCCCAGCATTAATTAAATCGGGATCAACGTCATCTTTAACTGGATAGGGACCGATACCAAGTAATCCGTTCTCTGATTGTAAAAGCACTTCATAATCGGCTGGAATAGCATTGGCAACTAAAGTTGGAATACCAATACCTAAATTTACATTCATGCCATTTTGGATTTCTTTCACTGCTCTATTTACGATTCTTTGTCTTGTATCAGCCATCACTCTTCCCCCTTTTTCACTGTCAGACGCTCAATACGCTTCTCATAATTTTCACCCAATAAAACACGCTGAACGAAAACTCCTGGTGTATGAATATGATCAGGGTCTAACTCGCCAACTTCTACAATTTCTTCCACCTCAGCAATGGTAATTTTACCTGCCATCGCAGCTAGCGGATTGAAGTTACGTGATGTTTTTCTGTACACTAAATTTCCTAGCTTATCTGCCTTCCATGCTTTAACTAGAGCAAAATCAGCAGCAATTCCTTCTTCTAAAATATAGTCTTTCCCATCAAAAACCTTTACTTCTTTGCCTTCAGCAATTGGCGTACCAACTCCAGTAGCTGTATAAAATCCTGGAATCCCCGCTCCTCCTGCACGTAGGCGCTCAGCAAGCGTTCCTTGAGGTGTTAACTCTACCTCTAGCTCCCCACTTAAAAATTGTTGTTCAAAAATTTTATTTTCGCCTACATAAGAGGCAACCATTTTTTTTATTTGCTTATTCGCTAATAGTAAGCCTAAACCCCAATCATCTACACCACAGTTATTACTAACTACCGTTAAATCCTTTGTACCCTTTTGTACTAAAGCCGCAATAGACTTTTCTGGTATACCACATAGACCAAAGCCTCCTACTGCTAACATATCCCCATCCTTAATATCAGCAACCGCTTCTTCAAATGAACGCCATACTTTCCCATCCTTCATCTCGAAACCTCCTAAAATTGCTCGTTTATTAAGGAAAATTCTACCTCATTAACATTTTACAAGTAAAGGAATTAATTAGAATACCACTTATTCCAAAATAGAATAAATCTCCCCACCTCTTACTTACGCATCGTGTTCAGTAACTGTTTTAAGGCATACGATTGATATGTATTTTTTTTGGTGATAATACCCAAACGCCAGGGCATATCAAAATTAGCTAAAGGAATCATTTTGACATTTTTATTTGTTTGCTTAGCAGCGATAGAATATGGCAGTAATGTTATCCCTAAATTTGATGATACCAATTCAACTATCAAATCCCACTGTGAACTTTTATAGCCTACATGTGGTGAAAATCCAACACTTTCACATGACTTAATAACATAATCATGTAAAGCGAACTCCTCAGCAAAGATAATAAAGGTTTCATTTTTTAAGTCTTGCAATTGTATTTCTTTAAATTGAGCTAATGGGTGTAATTCATTTATAAATACATAAAATTGATCTTCTACAAATGGCTGCACCGAAAACTTTCTTTCATCCGTCGGTAATACGACAATACCCATATCCACATTACCGTTTTCTACTAACGTACCCACTGTTTTTGCGCCTCGTTCAACAAGCTCCAAATGCACATCAGGATATTGCTGATGAAATTCTCTAGCTATTTTCGGAAAAAATAATGTCCCAATTAAAGGTGGAATCCCTAGCTTAATTGAACCTGTCTTTATATTTAATAAATCATCTAGTAAAATGTGCAAGTCTTGAACGGAAAGCATGATCTTTTGCCCCTGTTTAAAGACAATACTCCCTGCATCTGTTAGCTCGACATTGCGAGTAGATCTATTTAATAATTCTACATGTAATGTATCTTCTAATTTTTTTATGCTTTTACTTAATGATGGCTGAGATACAAAGGATTCATTCGCAGCCTTCGTAAAGCTACCATGCTCGACAACTGACATAAATGCTTTTAAATCTCGTAATTCCATAAACATCTTCCCCATTTATTCTTTTTGATGAAAGACTTAGCAAAATTCTCTTATAGTAATTAATTCTTCTTCATCTATAGTAATCCTTCTACAAAAATTAAGTGCACTGAACCTACAACTGTAGTCGAGAGGATATTCCTTTATTCCCCAAAGACCTCTTCAACAAAAAATACACCACGTATCATTAGATTTCACATCTAAATATAGTGGTGTATTTACTATTAGTGGGCCTTTTCCAATGCTAATTTAATGCCGAAACCAATTAATACAGCACCCGTCAATCCTTCGATTACTGCCTTAGTAGTTGGCCTTTTCATAAATGCACTAATGCGATCTAACAGATAGACATAAAATACAAACCAAAGCATCGTTAAAGCTGTATAGATTAATCCCATGATTAAAAATGGTAGAAATGTTCCACCCGTTCCATCCACAAATTGAGGAAGAAATGTTAGGAAAAATACAGCAACCTTCGGATTCGTGACATTCGTGAGGAACCCTTGCTTAAAGCATGATTGATGCGAGTATTTATGATCCATATTAGCTTCATTCTGCACTTCGGTTGATTGTGCGCGAATTGTCCGTAAGGTCCATAATGTTTTAATACCTAAATAACATAAGTAAACTGCACCAATATACTTTAATGCGGCAAATACATAAGCTGATTTCACAATGATAGCGGATAGCCCAATGACAGCTGCGCATGTATGAATCAATAAACCACCACAGGACCCTAAAATAGTCTGCAAGCCTCCTTTCCTACTTACAGTCAAGGTATTCTTTGTCGCTATGGCTGTATCTGGACCAGGTAAAATTATAAGTAAAATGCACATAACTAAGAAAACAGAGATGTTCACCATTTCTCTCCCTCACTTTCTGTCAGAAAATTATAAAAATAATTGTAGCATATGTACTTCCTTACAGAAAGATACTAATTTTTATTTTGACTTGACATATAACCAATAGGTGTTATATATTCATAACACCTATTGGTTTCATTTTATCTATAAAGGAGATTTACACATGAGCGGAAAATTACCCGATATTGTTAAAACAATTACACTTAATGCACCTATAGAAAAGGTGTGGGACACTGTAGCAACTGCAGAAAAAATTGCTTCTTGGTTTATGCCCAATAATTTTCAACCTATTGAGGGACATGAATTTACGATTCAATCACCGTTTGGTCCTTCACCTTGTAAAGTTGAACGTGTAGATGCGCCACATTTTCTAAGATTTGCTTGGGATGAGGATGGTTGGTTCGTTACTTTTGAGCTAAAAGAAGTCGGAGAACAAACAGAATTTACTTTAACACATGGTGGCTGGAAGGAAGCTTCACATATTATTCCAAAAGCTAACGCTGCTACTGAGGCCATTCGCACAAAAATGGATGGCGGTTGGACAATGATTATCCATCATAAATTAAAAGAAGTTGCAGAAGCCTAATGATTCAAGAAGCAGTGAAATATGATGTTTTTCAAGCAATTGCAGATCCTACAAGAAGAAATGTTTTAAAGCTACTTGCATCTAATGATAGACCTATCTCTAATATTTCAGAGCATTTTGCAATTAGTCGAACAGCTGTCGTAAAGCACTTAAAAATATTAGAACAGGCAGAGCTTGTTTCTGCTCAAAAAAAGGGCCGCGAAAAGATATACACGTTGCATAGTGAGCGTTTAAAAGAAATTGAGGATTGGCTCCAATACTTTCATTTGTTTTGGGACAATAAATTGGCTCAGCTACAAAGTCTGGTGGAAGACAATTAAAAAATGGAGCTGTCTAATTGGGACAGCTCCTCCTTTAAAAGAGGTAGAATAATCCTCCATTAATAATGTCAATTTTAATTTTAGATTCGTATTGCTCCTCTAATGCTTTTCTTTCAATTTCATAACATTCGGGTTTATCCTCTACATCCTCATAAAAATAATCCAATACTCGTTGATCACGTTGCCATCTTTTTTGCGCTTCAATGGCCCACGAGTGATCATCCTTTTCAATAATGGAATCCACCGCTGCATTTAATCTTTCAAGTGCACGTGCTGGTTTAATAATATATTGCACATGAAAAACGTTCTCTGCTGGTTCGGTGTCAAAATCTGAGGCATAAATCGTTTCATGAAAATCCTCCTTGATAACACCCGTTAACAAGTTAATACCAAATGAGTACATCATTTCTTTTGTCCGATCACAGCAATAGGAGACTTTAAAGTTAACACCTAGCCATGGTGTTAGGATAACCTGCCCCATTCCATGATCAACTTTTTCAAATAATTGAACATAGGCACCTAGTTCTCCTGTCGCATGAAAAAGCTGATTTAACCGTGGTGAGCCATAATGAATAACCTCACCAAATAAGTTACCAGCCATAGCTGTCTGATCTGTAATAAAGGTCACCTGAGCAGGGTTTGGCTCACTATTAGTGGCCTCTATATATTGCCAATAAAATGGTCTATTCATAATTCTTTTATCAATATCTACCGTCAACTGCACGGTCAAAGAATGTTCCTCTTCCCCTAAAATAGGGCAGTCATTTTCGGAGAAAAATCCCTTTAAATACTCATGAACTTGCTGCGGATACATAGTTTCCCTCCTTACCTCACACTGATTTTTTTAAGTTTGTTAAAATGGCATCTAAATCACCAACCACTTTTTCAAACACATCGATTTTGGTATGAAGTAATTCCAAGATTTTTTCTTCAATGGTATCTTCAATAGCAAGATTATATATGTGAACATCATGCTCCTGTCCCAAACGATGGACACGACCAATTCGTTGCTCTAGCTTCATAGGATTCCATGGTAAATCATAATTGATGACATGATGACAAAATTGGAGATTTATCCCCTCCCCACCAGCCTCTGTGGCAATGAGTACTTGTGCTCTTTCTTTAAATAAATGCTTCATATAATCTCGTTTACTTTTATTAAATTTACCGTTAAACAGCACACTCGAAATTCCTTTAGAATGTAAATACCATTGTAAGTAGATTTGAGTTGCACGATACTCTGTAAAAATAATAACCTTATCCTTCGCCTGTTCAATAATCTCAATTGTTTTTTCTGCTTTAGAATTCACTTCTAAGGCCATTAATTTGGCTAAAATGTCTTCCATTTCTTGTGATTGTCCATGCTCCTTCAGCATATTTGTTATTGTTAATGCTGTAGCTTCCTTGCTACTGCACATTTCCTTCTGCAACGTAATTAACGCAAAAGATCCTTTGTTTTCAAGTGAGCCAAGGAGATCATAAACGGCTCTTTCCTCTTCCGTAAATGTAATCGGTACAATTTGAACGCAACGATTGGTCCATTCAATACCTGTATCTTCTCTTCGATTTCTCACCATCACCTGGTTGACCAATTCTTTCAAATAATCATCATGCTCTAGATGATGCTTACTGGCTGAAAAGGCTGATTGGAAGGTATCGTAGCTTCCTAAATGTCCTGGTTTTAATAAGGAAATTAAATAATATAATTCGAAAACATCATTTTGTATAGGAGTAGCAGTTAATAATAAGCAAAACTTTTTCTTTAATCCTTGGACGAACTCATAAATTTGTGTTTTATTATTTTTTAATTTATGGGCCTCATCAATAATAATCATATCGTAATCCTGCTCATAAATACGTTCCCTATGAGGGCTTTTTTTCGCTGTATCCATACTCATGATTATGACGTCATAGCGCTCTATTGGACAATTTTTTTTATAAGCGATAGCAGGTATATGAAATTTTAAGTTTAACTCTTCAATCCATTGATTAATCAGAGAAGCCGGCGCTAATATTAACGCTTTTTTTACAAGACCCCTTAAAAGATACTCCTTTAAAATCAAACCAGCTTCAATGGTTTTACCTAAACCTACTTCATCTGCTAAAATGGCTTTTCCATTCATGCGCTGAATGACTGTTTCAGCTGCTTCTAGCTGATGTGCAAGAGGTTTTAAATTAGGTAAATACTTTGTAGCTTGTAATCCTGTGAAATCAGGGATTAATCTCATTTTTACAATATCATAGTTCATCTTATATAATGACCAACTCTGCCATTGTTCAAGATCATTGACGCGATTGATAAAACCTTCTACCCATTCTGACGACCTCTCTATTTTCATGATCATCACCCCACCATGTCAGTATTTCTTCTTATGTTGTCCAAAAAGGAGAAAGCTATGTTCGTTTTATACAAAAAACACCCAATGAATGTAATTATTTCATCGAGTGTTTGTTAATTCATATGTTTACGGAAAATGCTCGGTGATAAACCTGTCACTTTTTTAAATACACGACTAAAATAAAAATAATCTGTGTAACCTACTCGCTTAGCTATTTCCTTTATAGATAAATCAGGCGACCTTAATAGCATTTTCGATTTTTGAATACGTAAATGGGTTAAATAAACATGTGGACTGACACCCATTCTTTTTTCAAATACATAGCTCAATTTTCTACGGTCCCAATTACATTCATTCGCTATATCGCTCACAGTAATATTCTTTGTAAAGTTTTCTTGTATATACGTCAAGATGGATGCTATGTGATAGTCTTTCAACTTCATCAATACAATCATTTCCTCTCATATATTTAAAAAGAGAGCTTTGGATTGAATAAGTGATAAATGACTGCCCTTATGACTCATTTCAACTAATTGCTGCACCATGTTCATCCATTTCATGTGCTCTCCTACCTGTATAACAAAATGACTATTATAAAGCGGAAATTTTACATGTCCATCAAATAGTTGGAAGTAAATCACTACATATTCTAATTTGGTATCCCTTACGGCCATGTTTTGAATGGGAAAATCGGGACCAACATGGAGGATCCTTCCTTTTTTTAAGCGATAATTAGTACCTTCTATTTTTATGTCACCTATACCTTTGACTGGGAAGATTAGTCTAGCGACATTTTCCACTGTCCTGTTAGTAACCGTCTCAGAAGAAATATGGTCAATAGTGACAGACATACATGTTAAAGGTGCCATTGAATAAAATTCTAACATTTCTTCTATGCCTACTATCTCCATTCCCTTATCATGCTCTTAAAACAATACGAAAGGAACACCTAAAATACATCGAGTGCTCCTAAGATTAATTATTTTAAGCTTTCCTGTAATAGCTTGCGATTACGTTGTTTAAAAATATCATTATGGGAAGAGACAATACCGCCATCAGAAGCATCGGGCTGAATATATTTTTTCGCACTATTCACTGCGTGCAATGCATCATGAAAAGCTGCTGCAATTAAATGGATTTTGCCATCATGGTGCAAAATATCTCCTGCCGCATAAAGTCCCGGAATAGAGGATTCACTATTTATAGTACCAGCAATGAAATAATCGTTTTTACGTTCAATTGCTAATGGACTATTATCTAATAGTTCCTTATCGCGTACATAGCCATGACTGATAACAACTTCATCGATAGGAATTTCCGTTATAGTACCTGTTTCATGATTCGTTAAAGCAATCGCTTTAATCATTCCTTCTTGATCATCCGCAATTAATTTCGTAATTTCTGAATTATAATGACATTCAATGGCACTATTCGTTAGCTCCGTAATTTGAGCCTCATGTGCAGACAATTGATCTTTTCGATAGGTTAAATATACCTTTGACGCTACTTCCATTAACTCTAATGCCCAATCTACAGCGGTATTACCACCACCTGAAATGATAACCGCTTTGTTTTTAAATTTTTCATAGGATTTGATGGTGTAGTTTAAATTAGATACCTCAAACCGTTCTGCTCCCTCAATTTCTATTTTTTGAGGATTAAGGATACCCCCACCAATAGCAACTATGACCGTTTTTGAATAATGAATATTCCCAGACTCAGCTGTAATAACGAAAATCCCCTCGTCGTTTTTGGCAATTGATAATACCTTTTCATCTGTGTAAATAGAGGGATTAAATGTTAAGGCCTGCTCCACTAACTGCTTAATTAGTTGGCCACCTGAAATTGGCGTAACGCCCCCAATGTCCCAAATCATTTTCTCCGGGTAAACATGGATTTTACCCCCGAGCTGTGGCTGTGATTCAATTAGCTTCGTCTTCATTTCACGTAAGCCACAATAAAAGCTAGAATATAATCCTGCCGGTCCTCCACCAATGATCGTTACATCATACATTTCTTGTTCAAACAAATCGTAGCACACCTTTCATTTATGTTATTTCCTATCTCAACAATTGGGCCGTGGTAACAACATAACTACAAAACCCTACTGTATTTTCATCTTATAGAAATACTTACTACTTCTTACTCCCTTATTATACGATAATGATAATCATTATCAAGTAAAACTTCCCATTTTGGAAGCTATGTTGTCAATTCTTACTATTCTTTAAATAATCTTTATACGGTATTTACATTGAGCATGTACTCTTAAACTAACATTTAATGGAGGTTTAATATGTATGAAGTATAAAAAATTAGCTGCCCTAGCAGCAGGCTGTTCCTTAGCTATGGCTACTCTTTTAATAGGAGAAAATCAATCCTATGCGGTAGAAGAGTTACCACCTGAACTTAACTTAAATGTCTCCTCTCGCTATGATTCTGGCGTGAAAAATGAAGATGGAGGGGCCACAGAAATTGTTGCCTACAATGCGGACAATTACAAATACTATGTAATCAATGGGACAACAAAGCAAATTGAAATCGTCCCTTTACCAAAAAGCTCTTCCTACTCTGCCGTAAAGGTCGAGAAAACGGTCAATCTTGAAAAAGGTTTAAAAGAAATCAAACCAAACTTCTCTTATGGAGATGTGACAAGTATTAGTATTAACACCGATTCCGATTTGATAGCTGCCGCTGTTCAAGCTGAAGACTATAATGACAATGGATTAGCAGTATTTTTAGATTACAACGGTAATATTCTTCATATTGTAGAAGCTGGTAAACAGCCCGATATGATCACCTTTACACCTGACGGGAAAAAGGTACTTGTAGCAAATGAAGGAGAGCCTCGTGAGGGTTATGAGAAAGCCGTTGATCCAGAAGGCAGTGTTAGTATTATCGAGCTACCAACTGACATTACTAAAGCAACGGTAAAGGATATTAATTTCGAGGCTTTAGATTCTCAACGTGAGGAGCTTGTTGCTAAAGGTATCGTTTTAAAGAAAAAGACGAATCCTTCTGTAGATTTCGAACCTGAGTATATTGCTGTCAATAAAAAAGGTAATACAGCCTATGTTACCTTACAGGAGGCAAATGCAATCGCTACGCTAGATCTTACATCAGGTGAATGGAAAAATGTGCAATCACTAGGTTTTAAGGATCATCGTAAGAAAGAAAATGCGCTTGATTTCATGAAAGATAAAAAAATTGAAATCATTCCTGAAAATCTTTACGGCATCTATATGCCTGATGGGATTTCTTCCTATGAAGTGAACGGTAAAACCTATTTAGTGACAGCAAACGAGGGTGACTCACGTGATTGGAAAGGCTATGTAAACGAACTTGAAATGGAACTAAGAGGCAATGAAGTTGTGCTTTTTGATACCTCAGACTATGATGGCTTACAACCTGAAAAAATGTATAGCTTTGGAGGTCGATCTTTCTCTATCTATGAAGCAGAATCAATGACTCAAGTATTTGATAGTGGTAGTGATTTTGAAAAGATTATTGCCCATTCATTACCTGACTACTTCAATGCTTCCAATAATAATACAAAGCTTGATAATCGCAGCGGTAAAAAGGGCCCTGAGCCTGAGGATGTGAAAATTGGACAAATCGGTGATCGCATGTATGCCTTTATTGGTATAGAACGGGTTGGTGGCATCATGATGTATGATATTACAAACCCTAATTCACCATCATTTGTTCAATATATAAATAAAAGAGATTTTGGTGAAGATATTAAGGGAGATGTATCACCAGAAGGTTTAGCTTTCATTCCTGCTTCAGCTAGTACTACAGGGCTTCCAACTTTACTTGCTGCACATGAGGTTAGCGGTACCGTTACTGCTTTTACATTTGGTAGTCCATATAAAAGTTTATTTTTAGATATACAAGGTCATTGGGCACAAACAGCCATTGAGGAACTAGCAAATAAACATTTATTGAATGGTGTAGCTAAGGATCAATTTAATCCAAATGCTCCCATGACTAGAGCACAATTTATAACTGTCCTCAGTCGTGCACAAAAAATTAATTCAACATCCAAAGCTCCCTTTTCAGATGTAAAAACAGGCGATTATTTTGAGGATGCTATTGGTTGGGCATATGAAAAGAAGCTAATCAATTCATCCAATGAAATGTTTAATCCTCATAAGCCTATTACAAGAGAGGATGCTGCTGTAATTCTATATCATTTTATAAAATTAACTGAAATAGACTTGCCTAACCATCATACTCAACAATTATTCAAGGATGATGCTGCTATTTCTCCTCCTGCAAAGGAAGCGATTTATATTTTGCAGCAAGCTGGAATTTTTACAGGTAACAAACAACAATTGTTTCAACCACAAAGCACTTTATCACGCGCTGATGCTACATCGGTACTCTACAAATTATTTACCTTTAAATAATCCTTCATGCTGTTCGAGTGTTCGAACAGCTTTTTTTATTCTAGCTAAAATAAACCTCAATCCATAAATTACTAAAATATACGTAAACGCTAGTTTTTGATACACTATTGGAAAAAACCAAAAGAGGTCGTCATGAAAAGAAAAATATTTATTTTACATGAAATATATGGCATCAATCAATTTATAAAAGAACAAGCCGAAGCCTACCGTGATGAACATACCTCCGTTTGCTGTGCTTCGCTTTATCCAGAAGGAAAATCCTTCTCATATAAACAGGAACAACAAGCTTATGATTTTTTCTTCCATACAGTCGGCTTTGACGCACCTCTTGAGATGCTATCAAAAAACCTACTAGAGGCATGTGAAAAATATGAAGAGGTTGTGCTAATTGGATATAGTGTAGGTGCTACATTAGCCTGGCGATTATCAACGCTCCCCCTACATCGAGTTATTTGTGTTTATGGCTCACGTATACGCCAATTCCTAGACGTCCAACCATCTTGTCCAACCTTGGTCATTCTACCAAGCTGTGAAAGTAGCTTTGATGTGAATGCAATAAAAAATGTACTCGAACATAAATCAAATGTTCAAGCAAAGCAATATCACGGACAGCATGGTTTTATGGATACTTATAATTCCCATTTTTGTCCATCTAGCTACTTTCAAGCACACACAAATATCTTAAACTTTTTAGGAGTAGAACAACATTAGGAGGAACAAAACAATGGAAGAAAATATAGATATTTTGGTTGAACCATATATTGAAAGAGGTAATGTGATTTATCCAAGCTTTCCTATAGCCTTACAACCTGGCATGATTATAGGCATCTACACAGATGTTTCTAAAATACATACTTTAATGCAATGGTTTATGAAACGAGATCATACATTTACATATTTTCGCGAAAGCGCTCTCTATGAACGCCTTACTGTTCGTGAGCATATACGGTTTAATTTGAAACTATTCAAACGTACACCTAATGAGGCTGAGGAGTTATTAAAGCTATTTAGCTTAACTGAACAAAAAAACATGAGAATTAGTAAGCTTTCTACTAGTGAAAAACAACGATTAAAGTTATTGGGTACCTATCTTCAGGAAGTATCGCTTCTTGTATTAGAAGAACCCTTTCAAAATATCGATGATTTTTCTAAGCAAAATGTCCAACAAATACTAAAAAAACTCACAGAAAGACAAAAAAGCATCATTTTACTTTCTAATAATCTAGAAGACTTAATGATTGCAAGTACTGCTATACATAGATTAGATGGGGCTGGCTTACATACACTAGACGTTAAAGAGGAAGAATTAGACAAAACACCTCCCCCATTTGAAAATTCGCCGATTCGCATTGATAAAATTCCAACAAAGAAAAATGACAAGATTATTTTATTTAACCCGCCCGAAATTGATTATATTGAAAGTGTTGAAGGTGTCGTTTCTGTTAATGTTGCAGGTGAATCCTACCCATGTACACTATCACTGAATGAGCTAGAGCAAAAATTGACACCATTCGGCTTTTTCAGAAGCCACCGTTCATACATTGTTAACCTACAAAAGGTTCGCGAAATCATTACATGGACGCGCAATAGCTATAGCCTTGCACTCAACAGCACTGATAAAACTGTTGTGCCTTTGTCGAAAAATAAACTAGCAGATTTAAAGAAAATACTCGGAATATAGTAGATTTCCCAGGAAATAAACGACTCCTGTCACCTTCCATATCGTGTTGTTGGTAGTCATTTTTCCTCCTCTCATCTAATTATTGCTGTGTACCTTTCACTTGTTGTTTATAGTTTAGACATCAACAACAAACAGGAGGCTTACACATGAAAGCAGTAATTGATGTACAGCATTTGAAAAAAACTTTTAATAAAGAAATCGCACTACAAGATGTTTCCTTTACTATACAAAAAGGAGAAATATTTGGTTTCCTTGGTCCGAGTGGCTCTGGAAAAACAACTACTATTAAAATATTAACTGCGCAAACTGAAAACACTGCTGGAAATGTTCTATTATTTGGACAGCCTGCAGCTGACATGAAGCAAAGTCAAAATCGTAAACGTTTTGGCATATTAACAGATAATAGCGGTTTGTATACGAGGTTATCTATAGAAGAGAATTTATTACTCTATAGTAAGCTATATGAGCTGTCAGTCACTGCCGTCAAAGAAGCTCTTGATTTTGTAAATTTATATGCTGATCGCAAAAAGAAGATAAGTCAGCTTTCAAAGGGCATGATACAGCGTGTTACACTGGCTAGAGCTATAATGCATAAGCCTGAATTATTATTTTTAGATGAGCCTACTTCTGCACTTGATCCTGTAAATACAGAACATATCTATAATGGTTTACGAAAGCTGAATAACATGGGGACAACGATATTTTTAACAACCCATGATATGAGCGAGGCCGAAATACTCTGTGACCGAGTTGCTTTCCTGCATAAAGGGAAAATTCGAGCAATTGGCACTCCAAGCGACTTGAAGCAGGAATTTGGCACTGATTCCATGACTGTTGAGCTTAAAAATGGTACACAAGAAGTGATCCAAAACGGGGCTCAAGATGCCGAGAAACTGTATCAATGGATGCAAGCCAATGACGTTACTCGAATCCATACAAATGAACCAACATTAGGCGATATTTTTATGCAAATAACAGGGAGTGATTTAGTATGAATATTTCAATGACAAGAATTCAAGCTATATTAATGAAAGATTATAAGGAATTTTCACGTAACTATGCCGTATCTTCGATGGTACTCTTACCAATAATTTTGGCATTTTTGTATAATCAATCTGGTGCATCCTCTATCAACGCTTATCTCTTACCTATTAATATAACGTTTTCTATGGTAACAGCTTATATACAATGCTGTTTAATTGCAGAGGAGAAGGAGAAAAACACATTACGAAGCCTGATGCTCTCCCCTGCTTCACTAGCAGATATTTTTATTGGTAAAAGCCTATTTGTTTTTATCGTAACGATGATCGTGGTAGCTATGTCTATTTTTATTGTGGGATATAACCCATCTAGCCTACTCATTTTAGCTATTTCATTAATACTTTCAACTGTATTTTATATTGCACTTGGAACGATTTGTGGATTATTTTCTAAGTCTATAATGGAAGGTTCCATCATTGTATTACCGATTATCATTATTTTCTCTTTTGGCCCAATTGCCCTAAATTTTGCTTCTACTTATCCAATCTTAAAGATTGCAGAATGGTTACCAAGCTCACAATTATTACTGTTAGCCGAAGCATTAGAAGGTAAATATTCAGTGACAGATGTAATCATTCCTATGATGACGATAATTGTTTGGTCCCTACTTTCTTGGTTTCTCGCTGCAATTATTTATAAAAAAAGAATGGTCGATTAATGACCATTCTTTTTACTATAATAGTTCTTGCTCAAGTTTTTCAATCTCGCTAAGTTCATCGGCATACCATATTCCAACAAATCTAGAGGGAACAGGTTCATCGAAATAATTCCCGTCATAAAATGATAACGGAAATAATATTTTATGTTCAACAAACCTCTTAATGGTTTGAAAGAAAACGTCATTTTCCTTTGGACTTTTTGCTGCATAGGAGGCAAATTTATTGATAGGCTTACCTAAAGTATCATGAAACATTAGCATAGAGGTGGAGCCATTTTGGCGGAAATTCAAATCAATAGCCTGAACATCACCAGCCTCTGTGACAATTAAATCAAATCCTGCTACACCAACAAAACCTTCTGCAACACCTTGTTCCATAATATGTCTTCCTACCTCAATTACCTTTTCAGGAACTTCATCTACTATTATATTACCGTGATAAATACCGTTTTCATCGGTAATTTGTTGTGAGGCTCCTAAATATTGAATACCTAGTTCCTCGGAGTAGACAAATTGACAGCTATAATTGTCCTTTGTCTGTAATAACTCCTCAATAATTATGCTCTCCGTTCCCGTCATTCGGAATTGCCGCAGACCTTCCGTCAGTTCCTCTTTATTATGGCAAATGATGACTCCATATCCTCCAGAGGTTGGGGAATCATCGCCCGGCTTAAGGACCACAGGCGGTTGCCAATTTTTGATGGCATCTGAGAGCCTATAGGTTTCAACATTTAGACGACTCGGAACAAATTTGCTATCGATTAAATGATCAATATATGCTTTTGAATTCAATTCATTAAATTTCTCGGCATCCATCCAATAGCATTGACGGTCCATATGTTCCAAGTCATGTATATATTGACAAACAATCGTTTTGTCGTCTTCACACCAAGAACGAATATGGGCTAAATACTCCTCCTGTGTGTCATAACTAAAAGGCTGTTCGACCCATGGTAAACCTGTTAATCGATGTAGTTCCCGAGCTTTTTCAGTTTGGGTAGCTCGGTGCACTAATACAGGAATATCAGCAATAGCTACTTCTCTAGAGGTTAGGGCATCCAGTTTATGAGGATCGTCCATCATCCATGGATTATCACTAAACGGCGTTCTTGGTGTATAAACTGCATTCTCACCATAGATTTGTCTTAGCGTGTATTTTGGTTTCAAGTAGATTACCCTCTTTCAATTTTTAAGTACTCTACCCTTCCCCTTATTTTTTGACACTTTTTAATAGAAAAAACAGTCTTAGCGGCCAATAAAAATCCATTAAAACCCAAATATTAAATAGATTCGCCTAATAATTGATTTAAGTGAATTTTCACCTGCGGCCACTCGTCTAACGTAATACTATACATCACTGTATGGCGAGCGGTCCCATCTTTCCGAATCATATGATTCCGTAATATTCCTTCCTTTGTCGCCCCTATACGCTCTATAGCTTTCTGAGATTGAATATTTTCATGATCAGTTTTGATTTGAACTCGCTGTAAATGAAGGGTTTCAAAACAGTATTGTAATAATAGGTATTTACAATTGGTATTAATAGCAGTACGCCAGTAGACTGGTGTCAGCCATGTTGTTCCTATTTCAACCCGCTGATGTGTATCATCTATATCCATAAAACGTGTAGACCCTATGATCTCTCCAGTCTTTTTATCCACAATAACAAAAGGAAATTCTGTTTTATTACGCCTCATTAATAAAGCATTTTCCACAAAGTTATGCACATCCACCATTTTTTCGATCGTTGTGGACATATGTGACCAAATTTCTGGATAACTCGCCGCCTCTAATATCCCCGATAAATCATTTAACTCTAAAGGCTTCAGTTTAACTATTTCATTTTCTAATGCCATAAACTCCATGATGTATCACTCCTTTTTTAATTATTTAACGGTAAATTTGATATGATAGAAAGTACCAATTATTAAAAACCAGACCATACCAAAGGAGGTTATCTTGTGGAGCTATCCATTTCATTGACAGGAGATTCAGCCAAATACATTCAGATATACGAAGAAATTAGACAGTCTATTTTATCTAAAAGGCTATTAGGTCATGAGCAATTGCCCTCTAAGCGAGCCCTTGCCCGAACTCTCGATGTAAGTGTACATACTGTGAAGGAGGCTTATGAACAATTACTGGCAGAAGGTTATGTTTATAGTAAAGAACGGTCGGGTTATTTTATTGCTCCCTTTGAATTTGATTGGGTACAAGATGAACAGCAGCATGAGGTTCCTCTAAGGACAATCATATCCAATGACATTCAGTATGATTTTCATAACGGGCATGTGGATAACGAGGCTTTTCCCTATTCACTTTGGCATAAGCTCCTGAAAAAACATGTAAACAAGAATAATTTATCCATAAGTCCCTGGGCAGGTGAAGACCTATTACGCTCCGAGATTGCGCGCTATGTACAACGTTCACGTGGCGTTGTTTGTGATGCCTCACAAGTGTTTGTTTATGGTGGAACACAAAGTCAACTTCAAGCCCTTAGTCTCTTTTTAGGTCCCCAGAGTAAGGTCGGAGTAGAAGAACCGGGTTTTAAACGGGCACATACTACTTTACGACAATGCGGTTTGTCTACAGAGGCCATCCCTGTGGATAAAGCCGGTATAACTCTTCCTTCAAAAACAATTCACATGTTATACACAACACCAGCTCATCAATTTCCTTTGGGCATGATTATGACCGTAGAGAGAAGAGCCGCCTTGTTGCAATGGGCAAATTTGAATGAGGCATACATTATTGAAGATGACTATGATTCTGAATTTCGTTATAAAGGGCTGCCAATCCCCTCTTTAGCAAAAATGGATCAGCTTCAACGAGTTATTTATTTTGGAACATTTTCTAAAACGTTGCTGCCTTCTTTGCGAATCAGTTATATGATTTTACCAAAGTCATTAATTGCATCGTTTAATGCCTTTAACCATGATCAAAAATCAGTTGTCTCCAGAGTAGAGCAACTTGTTTTAGCTGATTTCATTGCACAAGGTCAATTTGATAAACATTTAGCGAAAATGCGGACAGTTTATCGTAAAAAACAACAAGCTCTACTAACTGCTATCTCCACTCATTTTTCGGAGGAATTTCAAATCATCGGTGAAAAATCTGGGCTACATATCGTGATGAAGTTACCTAATAGACTCTCTGAGAAAAATGCGATTCAACTTGCTCAAAAGATTGGAATTCTTGTCTATCCATGTTCTACTTCCTATCAGCATGGTACAGAGGATACTTTAATCATTTTAGGCTACGGTGGACTGACACTTCAGCAAATTGATGAAGGTATTGCACTCCTTGCTTCCGTCTGGCAATAACCTGTCATTTTATTAGATGGTCGGAGTCAGTCTATACACGAAACTTTGTTTTAGACATAAAAAATATACAGATGTTTCGAGACAAGGCGAAACCTTATAATGTTTTTTTCGTATGTAAAGGTAAATGAACACATAAGGGGATAGACAATAATGGAGAACCGTCAGCTATTAGAGCAGCACTTGCAGGAAATTCAGGATTGGGAAAAGGATCAAAGGGATTTATGGTTTTGGGAGAAACTAGGTAGAATACCGTTTAAGTTGTTAGATAAAATGACGCCTACTTTTATTCAAAATAAAATTGCATTATTAGTCGATGAATTAGGGAACTACATACAATCCGGTGGAAAATATTTAATCAATGAACAAGCCATGATTCAAAAAGTCCGTAACCATTCTTCCACAGAGCATATTTTGAGCATTTCAGATATTGGTCAAATTCCATTAGAGGATATGATTACTCTCAGTGATAAATTGCAAAATGAGCGTGTAAAGTTTGCGACTGTTCAAGGTGCTTCTACGGGGTTTGGCGGAATATTTACCTTGGCTATTGATATACCCGTTATTTTAGGAACCGCGCTGAAGACATTGCAAGAAATTGCTATTATTCATGGCTATGACCCTAATGATAAAATGGAGCGTATTTTTATTGTGAAATGCCTGCAATTCACAAGTGCAGATATTGTTGGGAAAGAAGCCATCTTACAGGAGCTTTCCACTATGAATAGTACTCATAAAGCTACTGACAATATGATTTCTCAGCTACAAGGCTGGCAGGAGGTATTTTATACGTATCGGGACCAGCTGGGCTGGAAAAAACTGTTTCAAATGATACCTATTGCTGGTATGATCTTCGGTGCATACGCAAATAAAGGAATGATTCAAGATGTTGCTGAAACGGGTATTATGTTATATCGAAAAAGACGAATTTATGAAAAATTGAATGAATTAGAAAGTTGATGATGAGAGATGGCGCTCTTCCTTATAAGAGCGTCACCCTCCCTTGTTTCTACATTTTAATTACTATTTTTCCCTGATGCTGACGACTTTCCATCAGTTCATGAGCGTTTTGCATATCCTCTAATGGAAATATTTTAGCAATGGGCACTTGGAAACTATCCCCTTTTAATAAAGTAAAAATATGTTGAGCGACCTGTTGTAACATTTCTGGTCTTAAGTCCCTAGTCGTACCCAGACTAAATCCTTTTACATTACGACAGCTACTATGTAAATCTGATGTCATAATAGTTCCTGCCTTGCCTCCACTATTGCCAAATTGTACAAGAGTGCCATATGGTGCTAAGCAAGTTAAGCTTTCCTCCGTAATAGCTCCCGCAATCGAATCAAAGATAATATCGACGCCAATACCTCCAGTAAAGTCTCGTACATGCTCACTAAATTGGTCATATGTAAGAACATGATCTGCCCCAAGCTGATAGGCTATCGGTGCCTTCTCTAATGTACTTACAGTTCCAATAATTTGTTTAGCGCCTAGCTTTTTGGCCATTTGAATAAGCATTGTTCCTACCCCACCAGATGCAGCATGAATTAACACCGAATCATTCTGACTAATTGGTGCTATCTGATGTGTTAAGATATACGATAAAAACGATACAGTTGGCACAGCTGCTACCTTCTCTAGCGGTACATCATACGGAACTTTAAAGACCAACTGTTCCTTTGCTACGACATACTCTGCATAAGCACCATTTATCGGAAATGCAATGACCTGGTCCCCCTTCTGAAAATTGCTGTTATCATTAAAAACCTCTTCTACAATACCAGCAACATCTAACCCAAGAATCATTGGAAAGTTTCCTTTAGCCTTATTACCTGTCCGATTTTTAATATCTGCATAGTTCACACTCGTATAGATTGTACGTATTAGGATTTCTCCTGTAGAGATTGTAGGCTTTGGATATTCGGCATATGTTAATACATCAGACGTACCAAATTCATTTATTACGATAGCCTTCATTTTTTTCTCCCTCCTTGTTATAGTCGAATTATAAACTAAATTTCCAAAGAATGGAGATACCTTTGTGAAAATTAAACCTAAGCAAGAGAACTGTAATGGAATACCGTATGATTTCTTTAATTAAGGCAGCAATCGTATATGCTTTATGTTATCTGGTACAGGGCTATAGTTACGAAAAACCTGGATACCCACTGTTATCACCTCTATTGTCACTGGACCATACAACGGCTAATCTATTAGATAAACACGCATTTTTGGCAATTGGCACAGCAGACCCGCATTTTTCACAGGAAAAATAGCTCTCAATCTTGCTGTTTTGATGAACTTATATCATTCCCTTGAGGATACTTCCAATTAACTCATACTATCCCGTTTTGCGAGTCGCTTTTCATCCAATTAAAAGCTTACATTCAAAAAAATGGACCATCTATTTCACCGTAGCACTTACCAAAATTATCTATATATGCTACACTAACCAAAATACAGTGAAGAGAAGAGTAAATAAGGCTGTTCTTCCCAGAGAGCTCCGGTTGCTGAAAACGAGCAAGAACGAATTATTGAAACAAGCCTCAGAGTAGCGCATTGGATTTCTATTAGAATGATGGTGCGACGGGAACTCCCGTTATAGAGTTACAGTATAAACATTCATTCATGTCGTACTGAAAAGGCTATTATGGCAACAACATAATAGTGAACTAGGGTGGCACCACGTGAGCATAAATTCTTCCGTCTCGTCCCTAAGACTACTGTCTTGGGGGTGGGATTTTTTTATTTTGCAAGGTCACTTTTGCAAGAGGAGGAATTTATATGAAAAAATCTTTAAAATCGTGGCGTTATCCAATTATCCTTTTAAGTAGTATTGGTATTTCTAGTATCGGTGAATGGATTTATTTTATTGCTTTGAACCTTACTGTACTCAATCTGACAGAATCAGCACTTGCTGTTTCTGGCTTGTATATTATCAGAGCTCTCTCCACATTGTTTACTAATTTTTGGTCTGGTAGTTTAATAGACCGCTTTAATAAAAAACACCTGATGATCCTATTGAATCTTTGCCGGTCCATACTGATTGTCGCACTTCCTAGCTTTTTGAGCTTAGGATGGATTTATATTTTAGTCTTTATCATTACAGCTACTAGTTCTATGTATCATCCTACCTCTATGACTTATATCACTAAATTGATACCGATAGAGCAAAGAAAACGCTTTAACTCATTACGTAGTCTGCTTGATTCTGGTGCCTTCCTAACAGGTCCAGCTATTGCAGGCTTTCTATTTACACTAGGTACACCGAATATGGCTATATACTTAAATGCTATTGCTTTATTTTTATCTGCCTGCATAACTATAAAAATGCCGGACGTTGAAGGACATGAACAATTAGGCTTTGCTCATCGTACAGAAAAAGCAACAACATTTTATAAAATATTGCTCTATGATTGGAAAATGGTCGTCCATTTTAGCTTTAAAAATGCCTATGTGATGGCAGTCTATTTTTTATTTAGTGCTACCATTGTATTGATGACAGCGACTGATTCTTTAGAGGCTGCGTTTGCCACTCAAGTACTTGCTTTATCGGAGGGAGAATATGGGGTTTTGGTCAGTATTGCAGGTGTCGGTGTACTAATTGGTTCTCTAACCAATTCAGCCATTGTTGAAAAAACCTCTACTGCTTGGTTAATCGGCATGGGGTCTATAATGACAGCCTTCGGTTATTTACTGTTTACTTCTTCCTATACCTTTTTTATGGCAGCTTTAGGTTGCTTCCTCTTATCATTCGCAACAGCTTTTGCGAATACAGATTTCTATACTTTTTATCAAAATAATATCCCTGCTGAAAGCATGGGACGTATAGGGAGTATTTATGGTTTTTTTGAAGCCCTTTTCATCATAATTTTGACAGCTTCATTTGGAGTTACTGCTGAAATTATTTCTATACGATTTGTTATAGTAAGTGCCTCATTTGTCATGGTAACGGTAGCTATCATTTTATTTATTTTAACGATATGCCCTTCTAAAGCCACTTTTTATCAAAGTACTTCTGAGTCTCATAACTAGGTAAATAAAAATAGGTCTTTTCCTTACGTGGAGAAGACCTATTTACACATGACCTAGCTCTTGTGAAAGAAGGTGAGCAGCTCGTGTGACTTCCTTTGCAATACTTTCTAATTTTTCAGTATCTGTATCATACTCAAAGCACTCTGCGCTAATTGCTGCAATTGGTTCTTTATTCAAATCAAAAACAGGTGCTGCCACTGATACTGTTCCCTTTGTTTTTTCTCCATAGCTAATAGAGTATCCCTTATCTTTGATGACATTTAATTGTTCCATTAACTCTATTTTTTCAAGATCACTTATATTTTTTAGAAAGCCAGCTTGCATTTCCTTCTCTGAGAATGCAAGTAATACTTTATTCGCTGCTCCAATTGGATAGGGGATTTTTTCACCTATCATATCAATAATACGGACATTTTTGGGGCTATCCACACGATCAATAATAATAGAATTATTTAGTTTTGGAATATTTAAATACGCTGTTTCCCGCACATTAACGGCAAGCTCTTCTAATAACGGATGGGCTTTTTCTCGGATGTTTGTATGGTGGTACATTTTCATGCCGAGCTGTAACCATGTATACCCTAAACGAAATTCCTTTTTTTCCTCATTTCTTTCTACTAAATCAAAGTTTTCTAATGTATACAATAATCGATAAATTGTACTGCTAGGTAAGTCTGTTTCATTATATATATCTTGAACAGAAAAGAATCGTTTAGGATTCTTCGCTAGTACATGAATAATCATCATTGCTCTTTCAATAGATTGAATCATTGCTCATCCTCCTTTTATTCATTTTAACGAATTTTTACTCATTTATATAGAGTTGCAACCGAATAAATTAATAAAAAGAAACAGAATTTTATAAAAATGAAAATTGACGTTTACGGTTTTTTCTTATATGATGAATCATATTCCACAATACGGATTAATTTTCACATAACGAAACAATGAAGTAAGTATAGTTGCTATTTTGAATGATATCTAATCGAACAAAAAAGGAGCCATATACATGTATTCACAACTAAGACAGTTACCCATCGCAAAGCAAATTGAAAAGCTTACAAATGAATTAGTAAATATTAATAGTATTAATGGTACTCAAGGAGAAGGGAAAATTATTGAGTATATCTATGCGAAAATGAAGGAATTCCCTTACTATCAAGAAAACCCTGCATTTCTTTGGACTTTAAACGTAAAACAGGACCCTATTGGCCGAAAAAATCTTTTTGCTTTCGTAAAAAGTCCTAATGAAACAAAAAGGACCATTATCTATCACGCTCATTTGGATACAGTGGACATAGAGGATTATGGTCATTTAAAAGAGTTTGCTTTTTCTCCTACCAAGCTTGAGAATTTCTTTAAAACCTATGAAGGAAATACGGATGTACAGAAGGATGCTCAAAGTGGCGACTGGATGTTTGGGCGTGGAGCTGTAGATATGAAAAGCGGAGCTGCTGTCCATATTGCCAATGTACAATATTTCACCAATCATCTTCATGAACTAGAAGGAAATATATTACTTATTTTAAATGGTGGCGAAGAGGCCGAGCATAATGGCATCATTGACGCATTAGATGAGCTTAATCGTTTAAAAATGGAGCAGGAACTAGATTTTCTAATGGCCATTAATACTGACTTTACAACTCCTTTATATGGTGATGACCCTCATCGTTATATTTATACGGGTGTTGCTGGAAAGTTACTGCCATCCTTCTACATTTATGGGCGAGAAGTACATGTGGGAGATACATTAAGTGGCATCGACCCCAATTATGTGGCAGCAAAAATTACGGAGCGTATTCATAATAATTTAGCATTAATGGAGGCAATTATAGGTGAAACCATCCTTCCACCTACATGCTTATATCAACGAGACACCAAAGAATCCTATACAGTTCAAACCGCGTCTACTAGCCGAATTTATTTTAACTATTTTTTATATGAAGAGTCTCCAGATCATGTTGTTAAGAAACTTAAGTCTGTCGCACAACAGGCATGTATCGAAGCAAAGCAATATTTACAGCTTCAGTATGAGAAATATATAGAGCGTTCCAACATACCTAAGCGTTCATTATCCTGGCATATAGACGTTGTTACTTATGATGAGTTTATTGTTTATTTAAACGGAAAGGGTATTGAAACCGAGCTTATTATTGCTGATGTCTTGAAAAAAAATGCAGGTAAGGAATTACGCCAACAGTCGTTTGCAATCGTTGATGCGCTGCAAAAGGCAGATCCTGAGCATAAGCCTCGAGTTGTCTTATACTTTGCACCACCATTCCTTCCCCATAATTATTTAAAGGAAAGTGTGGCAAGAGACCAGCTATTAAAGCAAGCCATTTCACAGGTCGTTCATGAGGTAGCGAAAGAAACAGGCGAAGTATTTCAGGTTAAACGCTTTTTCCCTTATTTAGCGGATGGAAGCTTCTTATCTATTCATGCTACACAAGAGGAACTCCAAGAGTTGCTCAATAACTTCCCAAAATGGGATACACTCTATCCCCTACCATTTGAAAAAATAAAGGCGCTGAATATCCCTTCTGTTACAATGGGTGTATACGGAAAAGATGGCCACAAATGGACTGAGAGAGTTTATAAGCCTTATTCCTTCGGCGTGCTACCAAAGCTCATTCAGAAGGCTACAAAAGAAATATTCAAATCCAATCTTTAATATCGAAAAAGCACCGCTCTAATTATTTTTAGAACGGTGCTTTTTTATGTATCCAGTAAAACTATAGTTAAATTGAATGAGGAAAACCCTTCACCTTTTCAACAGCTTCTAGTAATTTTTTTGTGACGATATCTGATTCATCAATATGGTCAGTTAAAACTTTATTTGTTTCATCAAAAAGAGCTGTTGTTGTTTTAAATTTACTCATGACATCTTCAGTCGAAATTTTTTGGCTATCTATATAATCAAGTAATTCCTTCACTTCACCTTGGACATTCATTATGATTTGGAGTAATGCGTTAATTTGCTCAGACGTATCTGTACTTTTTTGAAGTCCTTCTGTCACCAGCTGCATATTATTTTTATTATCCTCATATGCCTCAGATATTTGATCCTCAATTTTTTTCGTAAGATTCACAATATCCTCTGTGCTTGACTTTGTATTTTCAGCAAGCTTTCGTACTTCTTCTGCAACGACTGAAAACCCCTTACCATGCTCCCCAGCTCTCGCTGCTTCAATAGATGCATTTAAGGCAAGTAAATTGGTTTGATTAGAAATCTCACTGATTACTTTGACGATATCAGTTATTTGCTTTGAACGTTCACTTAAATGGTTCATACTATTCGTCGTTTTTTTTGATTGCTCACCAAGCTCATCAATGACATGCTGAACTTCCTTTACAGCTTGTTTACTTTCAATCGATAAAGAAACCATTTCATCTGATGAATGAATTAAAGAGTTTCCTTTTTCTAGAGCATGTCCAGATATGGTATTGGATTCAATGGTGCTGTTTTCTACACGATTAAATTCGCTTAAAATATTTGTAACCATTTCACCCAAAATGACATGTTGATGATTAACTATATCGTGCTGTCCAATCGTTGAAATTAATTCCTTATGTAATTCATTGAGAAAAATTTGAAATTCATGATCCTTCTTATCTAGCTTTGCATTCAACTCGTCAATTTTCCCCTTAAATTGCTCTATATCTTCTCTTTTTGATTGAAATATCGTTAACACATGTCATCACTCCATAACTAGATTTGTATTAATTTTACTCTCTTTGAAGTAATTAATAAACAAATATCGTAAAGGTAGACTTTCCATAAAAAAATCCCACCTCCTAATAGAAGTGGGACCAAAATTTTTAGTAAGCTAAACCGAATAGAGCTTTAATATGTGTTAAATAACGAATATTCGAAGCTTCTTTCATTAATGTTGCAGGAAGACCTTTAAGTTCTGTGTTGCTTGCACCAATTGTAGCAACCGCATCTTTACGGCCTAGGCTTGCAAGTGTACCAGAGTTCACTGCTGAGAATGATTTCATCTCTTGGTTTTTATATTGTGCAAAAACATTATAACCAGCAAGCTCACCCATTTGCCAAGCAACTTGCGCAGTTGGCGCGTAAAGTGGACGACCACCATCAGCTGGTAATGCTACAGATGCGTCACCAATAACAAATACATCTTCGTGTGATGTAGATTGTAGGAATTCATTAATTGTTGCTTTACCACGGTCAGCTGCAAGTCCTGATTCACCTACTATTGGAAGTGGTGCTACCCCACCTGTCCATACAAGTGTGTTTGCAACAATTGGTTCACGGTCTTTTAGAGAAATAACATTACCGTCAACACCAGTTACAGGTGTACCAGTAATAAATTCCACACCGCGTTTTGTTAAGCTTTCAGTCGCGCGTTGAATAAGTGTATCCGGAAGTACTGGTAAGATTTTTGGACCAGCTTCAACAAGTTTAATTTTAAGATCAGCAAAGTTAACACCGTGTTTTGCAGCGATTTTCGGGAAGTTGTCCACGATTTCACCAACAAGCTCAACACCTGTTAAACCGCCACCACCGATAACGATTGTTGCATCTGCTTCATCTTTAGATTGTGCATATGCTTTAATGCGATCTTCGATATGTTTGTTAATTTTATTGGCATCATTTACTGATTTAAGAACCATTGAGTTTTCTTCTAATCCAGGGATACCGAAGAAACCAGTTTGGCTTCCTAAAGATACTACAAGCGTATCGTACGTTAATGTATAGCCATTATCTAAATCCACTTTTTTATTATCTACATTGAATTTCGTTACTTTTGCAATGTGTAGATCGATGTCTAAACCTTTAAAGATTTTTTTAAGTGGTAATGCAACAGCACCTTCTGCAATGGTACCACCGGCTAAACGGTGAAGTTCAGTGATAATTTGGTGTGTTGGGAATTGGTTTACTACAGTAATTTTAGCTTCATCAGCTGATAGATACTTACGTGCTGTTAATGCAGTTAAAACGCCAGCGTAACCTGCACCTAAGATGACGATTTCTTTTGACATGATTAATTAATCCTCCGTCCTTACGAATTGAATTTACCTTAAGTCTTATTTAGCTTTGCGTTCTGAGCTTACTTGTAAGAAAGCATTAACAAAACGGAATACATTTTGAACTTGAGGGTCTTTTAGCATTTTCACAAGACCGAATAAACCTATTACTTCGTGGCTTTCAGATGCTCGGTCTTTCGCTTCAATTGCAGTTGCTGCTAGGTTTTTCGCAGAGCCTACTACAGGTCCAGCGATTTCTGTTACTGCACCCACAGTATCATTTTTAAGCACTTCATCTGTTGCTACAGCTTGAGCAAACTCGTATGATTTCGTTAATAAAGTCATCATTTCAGTTAACTTTGGTAATTGCTCAACTAAAGTTGTAAGCGATTCTTGAACTTCAGGTTTTAGTAATTGATCTAGTACATCTAATTGCTCTTTACTCACAGTTACTTGTTCAGCCTGTGCTTGGTTATTCGTTTCTGACATTTTGAACTCTCCTTTGCCATCACTAGTACTATTTTTTATTGCTTACATGTAAAAAAGACCATTAAGGTAAAACTTAACAGTCGTTACAGCGTATATCCTACACAATCACCAGTCACAAGGCCTGGATAGCGATTCGTATGACTTGTTATTACAATGTTAACTTTAAGTCGCAAAAAGCGCATCATAATACCATCCTTATCTTGTCTTGGTGACATTACAACCTTCATTATAAGACTGTTTGTACATTATTTCAATGCGCTAAATCACAATTTCGACAATCTTTTCAAAATTCATTGATTTTATCAACTATTAACTGCCTTACTATCATAAATTTTCTAATGCATCAAATTTTGTAGCTGTCATTCACTTTTTTGTCATTTTTAGAGACTCTTTTTAAAATTCAAATGACCTTTATAACAATGAAAGGAGCTATCTCTATTCTAATGAGATAACTCCTTTCATAAAAATTAGGAAGCTTTATTTATTTTGAACAGATAGCCAAAAGAAATTTGTTACTTCTTTTGCCGTTACATCTATTGAACCTAGCAAAGTTTTCCCGTCGCCATCTTTAAAATACCCTACCGTCATCAGTGCCATAAAGTTATGAGCAAAAAACTTGGCATTTCCTTTTCGAATCGTGCCCTTGTCCATTTCTATTTGTATAGCCCGCTCAATGGTGTGGTACATTTCATTTTCGGATGCTTGTACTTGTCTCAACTGAGATTCCGATAAATTGATGGAGGCCTCCCGCATAAAATTATTCATATCAATATCAATAGTTGCCGATAAATGAACCTTAACGAGCTGTTCAAGACGTTCTTTAAATGGTTTTTGTTGCTCTAAAATTTGTAGAATAGATAGCTTGATACGATCCATCATAGCAATTAGTGCCGATGTATACAATTCGCCTTTAGTTGGGTAGTAGTAATAGATAGTCGCCTTTGTTACGTTACAAGCTTTCGCTACATCATCCATCGAAATGTTTTTGTAGCCTTCTTTAATAAAAAGTTTTGTAGCCGTCTCAAGGACTAGATCTTTTGTCGGTTTCGCATTTTCATCATGGCGAGGTCTTCCAAGCATACGCGGTGACTGTTTCAACAAGTTCACCTCCTTTATAAAAAACAATCTTTTTACTCATATTATAACATATCGGTATTTCTAGATTGATTAATTAACCTTCTAGTATATATAATTAAATCACTTACAGGAATGGAGGTTTTCTTATGAAAAAACATCCACTTGAGCAATGGGGCTCAATGGTTGCAAGTAAAAAGGGGCGCTTATTAGCACTAGCCTTTTGGGTGTTATTAGTAATTGTATTGTCGTTTGCTTGGCCACAAATCAATAGTATTGAAAGTGAGTCAGGCAAAAACCTACCTGACACGGAAATGTCTGAACAGGCTGCGGCAATAATTGCCGATCAATTCCCTAATGATGCCGGTACACCATTATTATTGGTTTGGTATCGTGACAGTGGACTAACCAATCAAGACTATTCAGCCATACAAGGTGTATACAGTGAGCTTCAAGCTAAACCCTTAGCTCATCAAACGATGGTTCCACCATTTGATAAAATGCCAACCCAGGCTCTATCAGCCGCTACTTCAGAAAATGGCACAACCATCGTTACACCTGTATTTTTTGAAAAGGGGGTTGCTACAGATGTCCTACAGGATAGTTTAGATAAACTAACCAAAATAATGGAGAGCAACCAAGTCCAATTAGATAAAAAACTTTCGAATGATATGCTACATGTTCGTTATTCAGGACCAGTTGGAATCGCTACTGATGCTGTTAGTTTATTCTCCCAAGCAGATGTAAAGCTATTGATTGCAACAGTATTACTCGTTTTAGTACTACTTATAATTATATATCGTTCGCCATTACTGGCTATTATTCCTTTACTTGTTGTAGGTCTTGCCTATGGAGTAATCAGCCCAACATTAGGCTTCTTTGCGGATCAAGGATGGATTGATAAAGATTCACAGGCAGTCTCTATTATGACGGTATTACTTTTTGGTGCAGGTACTGATTATTGTTTATTCCTAATATCTAAATACCGAGAAATTCTCTTCCATGTTGAAGATAAAACTGTCGCAATGAAACTTGCTGTGAAAGAATCAGGTGGCGCTATTTTAATGAGTGCCCTAACAGTTGTCATTGGTCTAGCTACCCTTAGTTTGGCTCATTACGGCGCATTTCAACGCTTTGCCGTGCCATTCAGCTTTGGTGTACTTGTAATGGGAATTGCAGCTCTCGTCGTCCTTCCTGCAATTCTTGTCATCATTGGTCGTGTAGCTTTCTTCCCATTTGTTCCACGTACAGAAGAAATGGCACTGAACAAAGGAAAAAAACAACATAAGCCATCACATAAGATTAGTCATAAAATCGGACATTTTGTTACGCAGAAGCCATGGATTGTTATTACGGTAACCGTTATATTACTTGGCGGATTAGCAGCATTCGTTCCACGTATTCAATATACGTTTGATTTACTCTCATCCTTCCCAAAAGACATGCCGTCACGAGAAGGCTTCACTTTAATAGAAGAGAATTTTTCTCCTGGAGAATTAGCACCTGTACAATTAGTGATTGATACAGGGGGAAATGAAATTAATTTACAGCAACAGCTTTCAACAATTCCTTATATTGATAGTGTGGCAGATGTTCAAATAGGGAAAAAAAATAATGAGATTCAGTTATATGAACTATCTTTAAATGCTAACCCCTATGCAAAGGAATCGTTGGCTCATATTCCTGAGTTAAAGGCAGAGGTTATCGAAATACTCGAGCAAAGTGGGCTTAAAAATGCTGATAAGCATGTTTGGATTGGTGGAGAAACTGCTAGTCAGTATGATACCCAACAAATAACTAAGCGTGACGAAACGGTTATTATGCCAACCATGATTGCTTTAATCGCATTATTATTATTTGTTTATTTGCGTTCCATTACGGCCACTGTTTATTTATTGGCAACCGTGATTATCTCTTACTTTGGAGCATTAGGCGCAGGTTGGTTGATTTTACATCATATTATGGGGGCAGAAGCCATTTCGGGAGCTATCCCATTGTATGCATTCGTGTTCTTAGTAGCGCTCGGCGAAGATTATAATATCTTTATGATTTCAGAGATTTGGAAAAAACGTAAAACAACTGATCATTTAACAGCTGTAGAAGAAGGAGTTGTCCGAACGGGAAGTGTCATAACATCTGCTGGACTTATTTTAGCAGGTACTTTCGCCGTACTAGCAACATTACCAATTCAAGTACTTGTTCAATTTGGTGTTGTCACAGCAATCGGTGTACTTCTGGATACATTCATTGTTCGACCATTGCTTGTTCCAGCAATCACAACGGTTCTAGGCAAATACGCCTTCTGGCCAGGAAAACTATTCAAAAAAGAAGTCTAACCTTTATAAATAACACGGTCATTAGCAAATCCACTTGCTAATATCCGTGTTATTTTTTTATTAATACTAGAAACATTAGTCATATATTTATTCTAAACTGAGCCTTATAGGATCTCTATTAAAGGATTGACTTTATTAAACTATTCTAAATTACAGTAACGCTTTCCATTGCTTAACTCCTTTTCAGGCAATACCCTCGAAAAATATGCCTTTGATTTTGCTAGTTCACTTTATTTCTACGACCCTGAAACACAAGAACGTCTATAAAAGGTAGATTGTATCTGTACCAACACTCTATTTGTGACAAAGCGACAAAAACGAAGACGATGATAAGGAGTCGTCTTCGTTTTACTTTATTTTTCTTTTAGTTACCTTTTTATGCAAACCTTGAATAACTGTTCGTGTCTCATCTAAATAATCAATTGTCTGATTATACGCACTGGTCACTACTCCCATAAATAAAATATCAATGACGAGAAGCTGGGCAAGACGAGAGGAAGTGGCACCGCTTCTAAAGGTCGCTTCTACATTCGGTGATACATATAAACAAATGTCAGCTAAACTAGATACTAATGAATTACCGTAACGTGTTAGGCTTATTGTAGTAGCAGGAGTTTCGCCTGCTATTTCAAGAATTTTGGCCACTTCATGTGTTTCTCCAGAGAAGGATATCCCGACTACCACATCCCCCTCCTGTGCATTAACAACCGATGTAGCTCCTAGATGTAAATCCATGAATGCTTTACTATGCCTATTAATTCTTAAAAATTTTTGATCTGCATCCATTGCCGTAATTCCAGAAGCACCTACGCCAAAAAAAATAATTCTTCTTGCTTTTGCTAAAGCTGATACAGCTCGCTCTAATTCAGCTTCATCAATTAAATTAGCCGTTTGTGTCAGAATCTCACTATTCTGCAAGGTCACCTTCTCTACAATTGATTGTAACGGCTCATTTGCTTCAATATCTCTGTCGACGGTGTTCTTACGCTGTAAATCACCAGCAATACGTAATTTTAATTCTTGAACACCGCTGACATGCAAAGATTTACATAATCTTACAACGGCAGCACTGCTTGTCTGGCTTGCCTCTCCCAACTCTACAGCGGTCATTTTAATCGCCTGTGTGGGATGTTCTAAAATAAAGCTTGCCACCTTTTTTTCAGAAGGAGGTAGCTTCTCTCGCATTTCTGAAAGCATAATTAAACCGGCATTAATTTTTTCCATACATCCATCCCCACCTCTAGTATGTAGCCTTCATGAAAAAGTGAATGGAGCAGTTCCATTCACCTCTTACTTCAAAACTTCCGTAATTCTACTGCTCTACGCACATGCCCTTCGGATTGGGCGAGTAATGCGGTTGCTTCTTCTAACCCTGTATTTGTTAGTAACATGACAATAGCCAGTTTTACTTGATAGTTGGTTTGCTCTAAAACTTGCTCAGCTTGAATATAGGATACTCCTGTCACTTCACAAACAATTTGTTTGGCACGTTCACGCAATTTAAAATTACTAGCATGAACATCCACCATTAAATTTTTATAGACTTTACCTAGTTTGACCATGGTGGAGGTTGTAATCATATTCAGAATTTGTTTATGGGCTGTTGCAGCCTTTAGTCTAGTGGAGCCAGTCAGAATTTCTGGACCAGTAATAACCTCAATGGCTATATCTACATTTTCGCTAATGGTGGAACGAGCGTTACTGACCAAGCTAATCGTTTTTGCCCCTATATGCTGGGCATAATTTAAAGCTCCTTTGACAAAAGGTGTTCTACCACTTGCCGCAATACCAATAACTATATCTAAATTAGTTAGCCGTTGTTTCTCTAACTCTTGTCGTCCTAAAGATAAATCATCTTCTGCCCCTTCTATGGCAATCATTACGGCCTCTGAGCCACCTGCTAAAATGGCTTGCACTAGCTTAGGAGAAGTACTAAATGTTGGTGGACATTCAACGGCATCTAGCAGCCCGATTCTCCCACTCGTCCCTGCCCCTACATAAAACAATCTACCCTCATTTTTTAAAGCATGTACAACAGCCATAATAGCTTGTTCTATTTCAGGTAATACCTTGTCTATAGCCTGCGGAATTTTTTTATCCTCTTCATGCATGAGCCTTATAATTTCAGCAATGGACATTAAATCTAAATTAGCTGTGTCTGGATGATAATCCTCAGTCGTCAGTTTTGTCATTCGCTCCATCGAAATCAAATCCCTCCATTCGAATTTTTAACGCTCATCCAAGTTCCCTTTACTGTTTGTTGTAGAGCCCCTGTCATTGGAATTCCTTCACTAAAGAGCCCGTTTATAAAAGCACCAATAGCAGGTGGTACTTCAGGCTGAATGATTTGATTATAAATGGTAGCTTGTTGCAATTTTGCTTGAAAGCATTGAACAAAGTAATGGTTTTCAAATAAGCCTCCACATGTAACAATTGGAAATTTTTTTACGTGTGGTTCTTTTCTAAACATCATTTGGAGAAGTTGAACTAAATGGGTAACTGCATGGTCAGCAATCCTCTTCGCTGTCTCATTATTTTGGGTAGCTAAAAGTAATACCGTCCTAGCAATAGAGGATATACATATGCGTGGCTGCGAATGCTCATAAATTAGCGTAATAATTTCAGTAGGATCTGTTAGTGCTAGACGCTCTAAAACAGCTTTAGAAAAGGCATCCTCATACAAACCACAAGCGTCATATTGACGAGTAATGGTACGTAATGCTTCTTGTCCAATATAGTAGCCACTCCCCTCATCACCCAATAGATACCCCCATCCTCCAATGCGACTAATGAAATTTTCTTGAACAACATAAACAATTGAGCCTGTTCCGGCTATAACTACTAATCCCTCCTGCGTAAACGTCCCACTAGTAAGTGCCGCTACTGCATCATTTGTAACAGTAACCTTACAGAACGGGAAGGGGAAAATATGAGCTATCCACTCCTTCCAGCGTATTAAATCCTCTTGACGATCCCCTCCTGCTACGCATAAGAAAACCGTTGAAATATCACTTTTTGTAGCACCTACCCTTTGCACTAAACATTCTAGTAACTGTTGAATATGTTGTCTTACCTCATAGGATGGAGTAGACTTTATATTCGTGCCGTCTCCATCCATAACGGCGAGAACACTTCCATCTTTTGTCCCAATTACAGCACGAGTTTTCGTTCCACCGCCATCGACACCAATAATATATGACTTATTTAATGGCACCTGCCGTCAGCCCCTCCATAAATTGCTTTGAAGCAATAAAGAATAATAGAATCATTGGTAATGATGCTAATGTCAGTCCAGCAAAAAGTGAGCCCCAGTCAGCTGAATGCTCTCCAAATAACGACATCATTCCGACAGGGATTGTCCGTTTCATCTTTTCTGTAATAAAAATAAGCGGAAAGAAAAAGTCATTCCATGCTGCAATAAAATTGATAATAACGACTGTTCCTAGTGCAGGTCGCATTAATGGCAATACAACATACCAAAGGACCCTTAGGTTCCCAGCACCATCCATACGGGCAGCCTCCTCCAATTCAGAAGGTATCGTTTTAAAAAAGCCTGTTAGTATGAGCATGGATAAAGGTATACCTGTCGCTGTATTCATTAAAATCAAAGACCATAAAGAATTAATTAGTCCTAAATCACGCATTAAAATAAAAAGAGGGACGATTCCCAATTTTATTGGGATCATCATGCCTAATAAGAATATAAAGAATAAGGCATGGTTCCACGAAAATTTAAAGCGAGCTATATAAAAGGATGCCAATGAACACACAACAACAATCAGTACAACAGATACAATACTGACAAATAGGCTATTCATAAAATATGTGGTAAAGGGAATTTTAGACAATAATGTGCGATAAGTATTAAGGCTAAAGCTAGATGGAAATCCCAATGGATCCTTGTAAATGTCCACACTTTTCTTAAAGGAGGACAAAATCATTAACAAAATAGGATATAAGCTAATTGTCGCTACTGTAAACAAAACAAGATAATAGAATGGTCGAACCCAAATGGCTCCTTGCTTCATATACCTCCCCCTTACATTTGGACGTCTTTTTTATTGGCCAAGCGTAAAAATAGCGTTGTACAAATTAATATAAATAGAAAAAGCACTGTCGCTAGGGCAGACCCTATACCAATTGCTGTAGCACCGGAAGCAGATGAACTACCAAAGGCTAAGCGATAGAAAAACACGGCCAATGTATCCGTAGAATAATAGGGCTCCCCCATAGAGCCTTGCATGGCATAAACAAGTTCAAATGCCTCAAAGGATTGAATAAATGTTAAAATGCCCATGATCATTATCGATGGCACCATTAAGGGCAAATAAATCATACGTAATAAAGTAAAGCCCTTTGCACCGTCTAGTCTCGCAGCCTCAATCAACTCATTGGGAATGCCTTGGAATCCAGCTAAAAAAATTAAAACGCCAAAGCCTAGCCCAAACCAACAATTGACTAAAATAATGGCAATTAAAGCTGTTCCAGGATCACCGAGCCAAGCCTTTTGCAACGTCTCTAAACCTAATTTATCTAAAAGGACATTTAAAGTTCCAAAATTAGGGTTTAAAATAAGCTTCCATAAAAAACCTACAACAATTACCGATAACACTCGCGGGAGAAAAAAGGCTGCCTTGAAAAACTCAGCTCCTTTAATTTTTTGGTAGATAATAAACGCTAAAAAGAAAGCTAACCCATTCATAACAACCATTTGCACAACAAAATAGATACCATTATGTTTGAATGCATTCCAAAACATGGAGCCATAAGGTTCTGTCGTGAAAAGCTTCACGAAGTTTCGTAATCCAACAAAATCCCCACGTGACATTCCTTTCCATTCAAAAAAACTATAGGATAAAGCTGCTAGAATTGGATAAAGCACAAACATTCCATAAATTATAATTGCAGGAATAGGGAAAAGGTGGATAGACCACCTTGCCCATGATTTTCTTTTTGATAACGGTGAAGCTGTAGACTCCCTCATGATGAGCAGCCCCCTTTAAAATTCTGAGAAAGGAAGATTCCTTGTAGGAACATTATTTATTTTTGAAATGGCGTGTACCAAGTTTTAGCGTTTTCTTGTACTTTGGCAGCGACCTCTTTAGGTGTTACTTGACCTAAATACATACCTTGTAGTTCACTTTCAAGTAAACTTTTTGTTGTTGGGTCCCCTCCTGTAAAATTAGTCACCCACATGTATGGTGTCGATTCATTTGCAGTGGATTTACTAATCTCATTTAATAGGGCATTGTCAGAGGTAATACCAGGTATGGCACTGATCATGGAAAATTCCTTCACAAACAATTCACCGAATTCCTTTGTAGTTAAAAACTCTAAAAATACCTTTGCAGCCTCTTTATTTTTCGAATTTGCATTAATAGCAAATGAGCCATCTACCCAAGTCGTCACTGTTTTCTGACCCCCTTTAGAGGGAATAGGAAAATACCCTAAATCTAAATCAGGATTCATTTCTAATACAACAGGAATTTCCCAGCTACCTAACGGGAACATAGCCGCCTCCTCTAATGCAAACAAAGTACGAATATCATCCATTCCTAACCCCTCTGAATTAGCAGGAAAATACTTCTTTAAGTCATTCATTACTTGAATTGATTCTATAAACTGAGCATCAGTAAAATCTTTTTCTCCCGCAAGCACTGCTTGGTAGAAATCATTGCCTTCGTAAATCGCCGGCCCTACAATCCCATGCAGTAATGACAATAACCAGCCTTCCTTCGTGCCCATTGCTATTGGTGTAATACCCTTTTCAAGTAATTGATCATTTAATGCTATGAACCCCTCCCAAGTAGTAGGTATTTCGAGGTTATGATCCTTGAAGATTTTTTTATTATAGAAAAATTGCGTTGAGCTCAAATTAATTGGTACCCCATATTGATTTCCATCTTCATCACGGGATGCTAGTAGTGCCTCTTCAGGAAAAGAAGGTAAACCATTTAAGCCATTTATTTTCTCGACATATCCTGCTTCAGCAAGCTTTAATCCAGCTGCATAAGGTCGTAAGTGGAAAATGTCTGGGCCTTCTCCAGCCTGTAGTGCTGTATTGAGAACAGTGTTATACTCTGTATTTTTAGTCGGATTAAAGGAAATCTGTATTTCGGGATGTTGTTCATTAAATAATTCGATAACTTTTTCATATTTCGCCACATCTTCAGTACGCCAACTTCCTATCGTGAGAGAAATCTCTTCTATTTCCTCCCCTTCTTCCTTATCAGGTGTTGTTGAAACCGTTGTTTTCTCTTTTGAGGTACACCCCACTAAAGCTACAACGAATAATAATAGAAACAGCCATAACCATTTACTCTTTTGTTTCATATCAACTAATCCACCCTTCATATAAAAAATTTTTCATAAATCAACGTATGAAGCTTTTCCCGAATACTTCTCATATTTGTATTCCTTCCATAATGAACTGCATTCGTCAGGAAAATAACAAAGGCCTTTTCAACAGGGTCCATCCAAATACTTGTGCCTGTAAAGCCTGTATGACCAAACGACCCCTTATTCCACGTCCTAGCAAAACAAGATGATAAGCAATCTCCATCCCATACTTCAAAACCAAGTCCCCTATTTCTGAATGTCTTCGTATAGGCAAGTTCTAGCCACTCATAAGGAAGAACTTGTTGTTGTGTAAGTCCTAACCAAATCTCTGCATACTTCGCTAAATCTTCCGCACATGAAAATAAACCGGCACTACCAGCTACACCTTCCAACAGCAGAGATTTTTCATCATGAACAATTCCTTGAACAAATTTTCCATCCACCATCTCTGTGGATGCCGTTAGTCCCCGTTGATGCTTCTGTAATTGAAAGTGAGTACGATTCATCCCCCAAGGCTTCAATATCTCCTGTTCAACGAATTGACTAAGTGACCCCCCCGATATTTTTTCAATCACTTTCCCTAATAAAATCATACCTAGATCACTGTAGAGTACTTGCTCACCTGGCTGAAACACCACTTTACTGGAAAATATCTCTGTCATTATGTCGCGTTGATGATGCCTTTGCACCACTGGCATTAAGTCTGCTGGTAGCCCTGAATTATGCTGTAATAAATGTTGAATTGTCATATTGGCATACTTAAAATTGGGTAAATATGTTTGAACCTTATCGTCCACAGTCATTTGTTGTCGACTCAAGAGCAATAAAGTAGCTGGTAGCGTTGCCACTACTTTTGTTAATGACGCTAAGTCGAAAATTGTATGGCTCAAAATGGATTGTTTACTGCCATCTTCAGCTGTAAAAGCCCCATAACTACGTGACAAAATTCTTTTATGATGCTGTTGAACAATCAATACTGCACCTGGAATTTCCTTTTTTCGCACTAAATCATTTATATAGGCATCTACCAAATAGAACACCCCGCAGCTTTAACTATCTAAATTTTCTGTAAATTAGTATTATCATATAAAATAAAATGATAAAAAATTACACCAATCTTAAAATTTTTTTTCATATAAAAAAACTCCCCGCCAAGTCATTGCATACTTGATAGAGAGTTTCTTCATTATTTAGTTGTTTTTTTCAAATCCATCGAAGCTGCTGCACTTTCAACCTTTACGCGTTTTAAGAAGAATGCAAGCACGACTGCAATCACTGTTATACCAGCCGCAATTAAGAATGAGTGTGTAATACCATCTAATAAAGCAGTTTGCATAATTTGATCTTGCATTTGTTGCATTTGCTCTGGTGTAGGTGCTGCACCTGCTTGTGCTGCATTTGCTTTCGCCTCGACAATTAATTCTTCGGCTTTAGCTTTTGTACGATTATTCATGAATGTAACTAAAATCGCACTACCAATGGCTCCTGATACTTGCTGTAATGTGTTGTTAATAGCTGTACCATGTGGATTCATAATTTGTGGTAATTGGTTTAAACCGTTTGTCATAATAGGCATCATTACCATCGACATACCGAACATACGAATTGTATACATCGATACAATAAATGTATAGCTTGAATCAATTTCTAATTTTGTTAAACCGAATGTTGCGATTGTAGTAATCGTTAATCCGATAATGGCCAATATACGTGGACCAAACTTATCGAAAAGCTTACCAGTAATTGGTGACATAATCCCCATTACAAGCGCTCCTGGAAGCATCATTAAGCCAGCTTCAAAAGGTTCAATACCGCGAATAGATTGTACGTAAGCCGGTGTTAAAATCATCCCTGAGAACATTGCCATGGAAACAATAACAGAGATAACAGACCCTAATGCAAACATTGGATATTTATAAATACGTAATTCCAATAATGGTTGATCCATTTTTAATTGTTTAATGATGAAAATAATTAAGGCGATAAAGCCAATTGAAATTGTGCCATATACCCAAGGGCTTGACCAGCCTTTATCCCCTGCTGTACTGAAGCCGTATAAAATACCCCCGAATGCAACTGTTGATAAAAGTACTGATAGGAAATCTAAGTGAACTTCACGTGTCTCCATCACGTTTCTTAATTTCCAAACACCAAATAATAAACTAATAATCGCAAATGGAATAATCATTTGGAAAAGCATACGCCAATCATGATGCTCCACAATATAACCTGATAATGTCGGTCCAATTGCTGGTGCCATAATCATGACTAAACCGAAGATCCCCATTGCTGCCCCACGCTTCTCTTTCGGGAAGCTAGTTAGCATAACATTCATTAACAGTGGTGACATACTGGATGCTCCAGCTGCTTGCACCATACGACCTGCTAACAGCATGCCAAAGCTGGGAGCGAAGCCTGCCATAATTGTACCAATAGTAAAGATAGACATCGCTGTAATAAATAAATGTCTATTTTTAAAGCGTGTCACAAAAAATGCTGAAGCAGGAACTAAAATACCACTTACTAGCATATAGCCTGTTGCGAGCCATTGTACTTTTGAATATGTGATCCCAAAATCTTTCATAATTGTTGGTAATGCCACATTCAACAATGTGTTATTAAGAAAAGCAACAAAAGCACCCACAAATAATATAGCAATCATGCCATAAGGGGGCTTCTTCATTGTCTGCTCACTATTCATTTATATCCCTCAATTCTTTCGTGTGTTTTTCGATAAAACTTATTTTATACTCGTAGTCTACTTTTTTCAACAAATAAGTTTATATTTTTTATAAACGTTGATATATCAGCGTTTTTGGTGTAGAATAAGAGTATAATATTTTTAAAAAGGTGAGGTCATGAACAAAAGAAAAAGACAAATTATCACAGCTGCGCGTGCACTTTTTATTGAAAAAGGATTTCTAGATACATCGATTAACGACATCATCCATGATGCTAAAATTTCAAAAGGGACATTTTACAATCATTTCTCTTCGAAGAACGAATGCTTAATCGCCATTTTAGATGAAGGACGTGAGGAAGCAAGTAATCGTAGACATGAACTTATTTACGGAAAGGATCCTACAGATTTAGAAGTGTTAACACAGCAAGTTGCTGTTCTCATGTACGTCAATCGCGAACATAACTTAATTCAAATTTTTGAATCAATCTTTCATTCGAGAGATAAAGAACTAAAAAAAATTATTATTAACTACCATCTACAGGAATTAGAATGGTTAGCTAATCGTCTTGTTCAAGTCTTCGGTGAAGAAATTAGCCCAATAAGCTATGAATGTGCTGTGCAAACGCTTGGAATGATTAACCTCACATTGCGCGCAGTTTTTATAGCTGATTATGATAAATATATCAATCGAGAAGCCATTGTACGTGTAGCATTGCGCAATATTAGCGTTATTATACCTACTATGCTTGAATCGAAGGAAATTATCGTTAGCGTTGAAATGATCAATACTATTCAAAATGTAGTTAATTATAAAACCGTTACAAAAGATATGGTCATCGAACAATTACGCGGCTTTGCCAAAGGATTAACGAATAATGAAACAGTGGAAGGCTTGGAGTATGCAGAATTTTTATTAGAGGAGCTTCAACGCGAAAATCCAAAGCTTTTTATCATCGAGTCACTTCTTACACCTTTCCGTAAAGCATTCGTTGGAACAGAACATGTCGCAGAAGCCCGCGATATCGCCAATAGTCTATGGCGCTATGTAAAAATTGAGCGTCCGGCTGAGCGCTGCAACAAAAATAGACAATAATAAAAGAGGTATCAAAATTTGATACCTCTTTTTTAATGACATTGAAATCTTAAAATAAATACTGTACCGTCACGATCTGAACGTACACTTATGGTGCCATTGTGGAGGTCAATAAGCTGTTTTGTAATGGCTAGTCCTAAACCTGTTCCTGTTGTATCATCTGTCGTGTTAGTTCCACGGTAATAACGTTCGAATAGGTTATCGAGCTCTTCCTGAGGAATGCCAGGACCATGATCAGCAATTGTTAGCATCACTTCTTTACCAGTATGTTGCGCCTCCACCATTACCTTCGTGCCTACAGGTGTATATTTTTTCGCATTGGTTATTAAATTATCCATAATCCGCTTGAGCAAAAGTTCATCTGCCTGCAGCATCACATCACCATAAACCCTTACGCTTACCTGTTCATCAGCAAATTGTGTTAACCATGTTGTCAATGGCAGTAATACCTTATCAAGCTGTATGGCCTTATTTTTTAACTGATACGTATACGTTAAATCTTGTATGAGGGCATCCATATATGTTGCCTTTTCCTGCATAGTTTGTGCAAAAATACGCATCTCATCCTTTGTCCACTCATAATCCTCCGAGGCAAGCATTGTGGAATAGCCATAAATAGAGCTTAAAGGCGTCTTTAAATCATGCGATAAACCTGTAATCCACTCCTCACGTAACTGCTCTGATTGCTTAATTTGCCTTTCATTTGAATCAAGTCGCTCAGATAAATGGTTTAAGGACTCCTCTACAGGCTGAAATAATTTAAATTTCCGTTTCAATTTCCCACTTTTCTTATGATGGATGTTCTTATCACTAATATCACTGTAATCGAATTGGGTAAGTCGCTCAATTCGCGATATGACATAAACAAGTGGACGTACAAATTGTCGTGAAATACTAATAGATAAAAAAATAACGCCCAGCAATAAAATAATATGCCCACCAAAGAAAACGGAAACAAACAATATCATCGCCTTATTGAAGGGCTCTTCAAATGGTTTATAGGATGGGTTAGGCATACGGACAACAAATGTGGACTCATCCGCTAAGGTTGTACTTTGCTTAAGTTCCTCATGCTCGAATATGTCATATTTCTCCTCAACCAGTTGGGGCTTCTTTAGCTCTTCATAACGTTTTCCTACAATGTCCGTCCGGTTCCATTCCGTATCATAAATTTCAACACTAGCTTTATGTTCTTTTAAACGCTGAATTGTGACATCTGAAATCGTCCCTGTAGCTAACCAATTATCAAGAGCCTCGTCAAATAATGGCTGAACAGGAGAAATAGGTAGAAATAACAAATAATATTTTGGAAGTTCCCATGTGTGCATACCTGGCTGCTTTAATGCAAAAATTTCACTATCAGGCCTTCCACATAGTTCACAGCTTTCCCCTGTATAATCTACAATGGTCATCGACTGATCAAATAAGTAAAGTTGACCTGCATTTTCCTCAGCACGCTCTACTAAATAATCGGCAATTTTAACGGAATCTCCCTTTTCTATGACGGCATCGTCCTCAATTTCAAAGGAGCTCATGACATGAATATTGTCTCCTACACGATCATTAATAAAGATCGCAAAAAACACCAAGCTCATAATAAAGCCCGAAATAATTAATAAATAAAATATAATGAAATACGATACAAAACGAAGCGTTAGTTTCCCTGCTGGCTTCATGAGGAAACATCCCCAACAAGCTTATAGCCAATACCTCTGACCGTTATAATGCAGGTAGGTTTACCAGGATTCTTTTCAATTTTTTCTCGCAGTTTTCGTATATGTACCATTACTGTATTATCATCAAACAAACAATCTCCCCATACACGCTCGTAAATTTGTTCCTTAGATAATACTTGCCCCGCATTATCACATAAATATTTCAATAAATGAAACAAACGGCCACTAATGATTTCCCTTACCCCATCTACAGTGATTTCTGCTGCATCAATATCGAATGTAAAACGGCTACATGTAAAAAGATGATTTTCTGTGACTTGCTTTTTCTTCATATAACGCGCTAACTGTACCTTTACCCTTGCAACAAGCTCGAGTGGATTAAATGGTTTTGTAATATAATCATCTGCACCATTCATAAAACCACGAAGTTTATCGGCGTCACTGCTTTTAGCTGTTAAATAAAAAATAGGAGCATCGCTTTTTTCCCGAATAAGATTCGCCACTTCTAACCCACTACCATCCGGCAACATAATATCTAAAAGGTAAAAATCAAATGTTTTAGCATAAATCTCGGATTTTGCTGCTTCTATCGTGTTACATAATGTAATGCTTGTCATGCCTTCTTTTCTTAAAATGATATCAATCATTTCAGCAATCGCTCGTTCATCCTCTAATACTAATATGGATGCTTTCTGCATATCCTCACCTACTTTTAAGATTACTTTAAGGTAGTCATTATTTCACCATAAGCTTCCTCAACTATTCTATGTATAAGATAACCAATTAAGGAGATAAAACGCAATGACAACTAATCGTGTTACTTTCATTGATACAATGCGTGGGTTTAGTTTATTTGGCATCTTAATGGCGAATTTGCTGATATTCCAGTTTGGAATGTATGGCAAAGATGAATTAAAAAATCTTTCTACCTTAGATAACGGAGCTTTATATTTTGTAAAGATTGTAATTGAAGGCTCCTTTATGCCCATCTTCACTATTTTATTCGGCTTCTCGCTCATTAAATTAATTGAATCCATTCGAAGAAAAAAAAATAAAAGCCGCTGGTCAGTTTTACGTCGGGCTACTGGTTTAATTGCCCTCGGTTTACTACATTCCATTTTATTATGGGAAGGCGATATTCTTTTTTCCTATGGCTGTATGACTTTATTTTTAATTCCCTTTATTAATCGTAAACCTAAAACTTTATTTATATGGGCAGGTATTCTGTTTGTCCTGACGACGGCTTTAACATACGGTTCTATGGAGGCAACTAAGAAGGAACAAAAGGAATTAGATACTTACATTGAACAAGCAAATGATGTCTATGCTAATGGAAGCTACTTAGAAATTTTTGATTTCCGAGCAAATGCAGAAGTACCTGGAATGGAGGACCCTTCCTTCATCTTTATTATATTAATTTTTGCACCCATGTTTTATGCTCCCCTATTCCTCTTCGGTATGGCACTCGCTAAAAAGCAAGCCTTTGTGAAAATGGACGAGGAAGTAAAGTGGTATAAGCTAGGTGCACTCCTAGTTCCTATAGGTCTCGCATGTAAAAGTATAAGTTTTATAGAAAGTAATTTTTCTTCTATCTTACTAATGGGTGGATCTCAGCTATTAGCACTCGGCTATGTCAGCCTTGCAGCTTTACTCTATAAAACACGCCCTGTGCAGCTTCTCGCCCCTGCATTTGAGAGCGTAGGGAAATTATCTTTAACCAATTATTTACTACAAACTATTATTTGTACAACTGTTTTTTACGGTTATGGTCTCGGATTATACGGCAAGCTAGGTATCTTTGGTGGTATCTTATTCGGTATCGTTGTTTATAGTCTACAATGTGTCTTCAGCCTTGCCTATTTAAAGAAATTTAAACGCGGCCCATTTGAAACAGTCTTACGTGTATGGACGAATTGGTCGTGGACTGGTCAGGTGAAGTAAGACACTTACAAACTACTTATAGAAGAAAGGAATTATTTCATATGAATAGTGACTCTAAAGAAGACTTTACAGACTCGTGGTGGTTTTTAGGTATTTGTGCGGCTGTAGCAGTAATTTTAACACTATTGCATTTTAATCGATAATATCACATTCGTTTTCCTTGCCCCCTACTGTATACTATTACTACAACTATACAGCTAGGGGGCATTTTCTTGTTAACGCGTATCATGATTACAGGCTATAAACCACATGAACTTGGTATTTTTAATGATAAACATCCTGGGATTGGCATCATTAAAAAGGCATTGGAAAACCGTCTACGTCTTCTACTTGATGAAGGGCTCGAATGGGTTATTATAAGCGGCCAACAAGGTGTAGAATCTTGGAGTGCTGAAGTTATATGGACGCTAAAAAAAGAATATCCTCATTTAAAATATGCAGTTATCACACCCTTTTTAGAACAAGAGAAAAATTGGCAGGACCCTAAAAAGGAAAAATACCAAACCATAATTGCCCGAGCAGATTTCGTTACAAGCATTACAAAAAAACCGTACGAAGCTCCTTGGCAATTTATTGAGAAGGATAAATTTATAATTCAAAATACAGATGGACTATTATTAATTTATGATGAAGAGAATGAAGGCTCTCCAAAATATATCAAACGTCTGGCAGAAAAATTTATGGAGTCACATGACTATTCACTTTTAACAATCAATGCCTATGATTTACAGATGATAGCGGAGGAAATACAGCAACAAGATTGGTAGAAAATAATTGATATAATTTTCCGACAATTATATACTAGTATTATGAAATAGGTTGTCTGTAGCCAGCTTTTTTACCACCATTCGAAAGGAGCTGTCATCATTTGAAGAAACAAATCGAAGTAATTTTTGAAGCTTCTCCTATAAATATTGCTCATGATACGTATCGCAGAGAGTGTAGCTATACACGTGGCATTCATATTGAAGAACAAGAATTTCTAGCCATTTTAAGTACCATGAGTAGGGATTCCCGCTTATATTTTGATTTTCATAACCCACGTAAAGAGATTAAAAAAGGAACATATTTAAATGGACACTCCGGTTTAGCCTACAATATTTTTGAGTATTATAAAAAACACTTTAATATTGAGATTATTGATATAATTAATGGTAAAGATTTTTATGTAAAAATCATATAAAATAACCCCCTTTAAAGTTTCACCTTTAAAGGGGGTTATTCGATTTTATAGGTCTGATACTTGCGCGCCTAACTCTTTATTATTATACATTTCTGTATCCAATTCTTTCGTAATACGTGCTGTTGTAACACCAGCTGTCATTGAACCACTTACATTTAAAGCTGTACGTCCCATATCAATTAAAGGCTCAACTGAGATTAATACACCTGCAAGGGCAACCGGTAAATCAAGGGCTGATAATACAAGGATTGCTGCAAAGGTTGCACCACCACCAACACCTGCTACACCAAATGAGCTAACTGCTACTACTGCAATAACTGTAATAATGAACACAGGATCAAGAGGATTAATGCCTACTGTAGGTGCGATCATAATCGCTAGCATGGCAGGATATACACCAGCACAGCCATTTTGACCAATTGATAAACCAAATGAACCTGAGAAGTTGGCGATACCCTCAGATACCCCTAGACGACCTGTTTGCGTTTTAATATTCATCGGTAAAGTACCAGCACTTGAACGTGAGGTAAAGGCGAATAATAATGTTTCCGCAGACTTTTTCATATACGTAATTGGATTTAATCCGCTTAATGTCAAGATTAATAAGTGTACTAAGAATACAATTATTAAAGCTGCATAAGAGGCAATTACAAACTTACCTAAATTATAGATGGCACCGAAATCAGATGTTGCTACAGTACGAGCCATAATAGCTAAAATTCCGTACGGTGTTAAACGTAAAATAATTGTTACAACACCCATAACAAGGGCATAAATAGCATCTAGCCCTTTTTTAATTGTTGCTGCTGTCCCTTCATCTTTACGTGCTACACGTAAATAAGCAAAGCCAAGGAATGCTGAGAAAATTACGACAGCAATTGTTGAAGTTGAACGAGCTCCTGTTAAATCAAGGAATGGATTGGCTGGGAATAACTCAACAATTTGTGTTGGTAAATCTGGTGCTGCTAAACCAGTCGTTTTTTCCTCTAGGTATTGGCCACGTGCTGTCTCCGCTTCACCTTGTAAAATGTGTGTTGCATCTAAATCAAATACTGTTGCAGAAAGAATACCTACTGCTGCCGAGACAGCTGTCGTACCAATTAAAATAGCTAAAATAAGAGCAGCCATTTTCCCAAAATTTTTGCCAATTTTCATTTTTGTAAAGGCAATGAGAATCGATATAAATACTAATGGCATGGCTACCATTTGTAACAATTTAACATACCCAGTACCTATAATATTGTACCAAGATGTTGTTTTGGCTAAAACTTCAGAATCAATACCGTAAATAAAATGAAGTCCAAGACCAAGTAAAATCCCTAAACCTAGACCTGCAAAAACACGATTCGAAAACTTCACGTGTTTTTTATTCATGACATATAAAATTCCAACGAACACAAGCAAAACTGCGACGTTAAGAATGATTTGTAAATTCGACAATGGAATGCCTCCTAAGGTGTTTTATAATAATGTAATCGAATTATATACCTATAATCCCTATAATTCAAGTATGTTTTATTAAGATTAATAATTTCATACAACAAAAACGATTTGTCATGATTTATTATGCCCTCGAAACGTAAAACGATTATTTTAGTGAAACTTCTTTAAAATATTTTAGTCTCCCATGCTTCAATTGGTGACAACATTATCACTTTAATGGGTTCAATCCCTGTGATTACAAATTTAATACTAAATACCCCTCTAAACATTAACAAAAACCTACATCGTTTAATGAACGAAGTAGGTTTCTTGTTTATTAATCAAATAACAGCTTCCAGTAATTTTTTTACACTGTTTTTTCACGCGCGTCACTGTATTAGATAATTGTTCTACGGAGTCAAAATATTGAAATTCATTCGTAATAACCGCAACGGATAAGGTAGTACATGTTAATGGCTCCAGTTTTCCAATTCTATTGGCTACCTGCACATATTCGAGATCCTCTAATTCATAAAAACTCGAAATATTTGCATCAAACTCATCAATAATTTTCTGGCAAATCGAGGCTGCCTCATAATGGGGCAAAATCGCTACAAAGTCATCGCCACCAATATGCCCTAAAAAATCGTCTACCTCACATATATGTCTCTTAAGAATATCTGTTAAATATAGTAGGATTTTATCGCCACTATTAAAGCCATAGGTGTCATTATAGGATTTAAAATGATCTAAATCGAAATATATTAAACTATATTGTGAAAGTTTTAATGCTTCCTCAAGCTTTTCATTGATTAATTTATTACCCGGTAAACTACTTAGTGGATTCAAAAAGCTAGCAATGGCCACCTGAGTGTCAACGAGCTTTAACAGAAGCTCCCTTATACTAACCATTCCATCATATAGGTCATTTTTAGTGACAATTACATCATCATATAAATCCTCTGGGGGTCTAGACATCGCTTGAGTACTAACCTCAGTAATCGGTATATTCCGATCTACAATTAAAGGATTCTTTTTAATAATTAATTGATTTTGCCGTCCCATAAATAAATGATAGCCATATTGAGTGCCTATTTTTTGATAGAAATGCGTACGTGTAATCTGCCCAATAGGTTTTTTATCACGAACTACAACCACACTCCGTAATGATGGGTTACTCGTAAAAAGCACATCTACTTCTTTATTTTTCACAAATTCATCAATACATGGAACCTTTTCAATGACTTCCCCAATCTTCATGGTCACCCACCCTTATTTTCCCCAAATGCATTTCCTTTGCGGGCTTTCCTATCGCATACCCTTGCGCATAGTGAATACCGATACGATGTAGATACTCAAGCTCTTCCTGTCTTTCTATTCCCTCAGCAATAATTTTAGTTTTAGCCTGCTCGGCATACTTCATTAGCAATGTAACAAGCTGCTGCTGCTCACTAATCTGATCAATACATTGAATTAATGAACGATCTAGTTTAATAAATTCTGGCTTTAAATAAATAAGTGTTTTTAAGCTATTGTAACCCGAGCCAACATCATCTACCGCAATACGATAGCCCTGCGATCTATAATGTGATAATACACGTTCAAACTCAACAAAATCTATAACAGCACTACGCTCCGTTAATTCAAAAACTACTTGTTGTGGCTTAATGCCGAGTTCCTTTAATAATTGTAGCGTTTCCCCACTATGATATTTTTTATCTAATAATACATTCGGGTGTATATTCAGAAATACTAAAAGGTTTTTATCTACCAAATCATTGTGCATACGTTCCTTGAAACGTTGTAAAGAAAGATTTCTACAAAAACACTCAAATAAAAATACACAATCTGTTTGTCCTACAAATTCATAAAACTGGTCTACACTCGTAAACAATTCAGAGGGTATTGGACGATTTAAAGCTTCAAATCCAATTGTTTGCGCTGTCTGTAAATCTACAATAGGCTGAAAGTATGTATGTAAAGAACCTTGTTGAATAATTTGCTTCAATGCTTTTAAACGTTTGATATATAACGTATTTTGTTGATGTTGCCCATATAAATATTTTAATAAAGAAAAAACATTATTCGTTTTTCTAGTTTGTTCCACAGCTGACTCCATGCTTGCACCTCTTCAATTGGTTATTATGGTTCATTGTACGCTTCCATTGTAAATAGACTGTTAATCGCATGTAAAAAGAGCAGGCTCTAGCACTAGAATTCAGGATACCTTTTTCCGAGTAGTAAGATTTTGTTCACATCTATTAAATGGTTCTTATTTCACAATATTCACTCTATTACAAATTGTTTATTTGATATAAACTATCGTTAGTGTATGATTGTAATAATAGGATTATATTACCTATTATAATTATTTGTGATTGACGATATTGGTCTTTATGGGGAAACCTATTTAGATAATAAAACTATTCAAGGGAGGATCTTGTTAATGAGCTTGTCTATTCAACAATTATTGGAGAACAAAGGAATTACACCGAAACCTGAACACCTTGAACTATTAAAAACACGCTGGGAAGGTATGCAGTCCCTTCGTAGCCACCTAGAAGGTATTGCGATTGATGACGCGGATATCGCTGTACGCAATATTCCTGGAGGTGATCACATTGACAACTGATTTACATTTAAAATCTGTTGAAGAACTGGCACCTTTACTACAATCGAAGGCCTTATCTCCTGTGGAACTTACGAAAGCTATTCTAGATTTTGCTGAGGAAAGTCAGCCTAAGATTAATGCCTATATGGCCTTTTATCGAGAGGAAGCATTGTCTCAAGCAAATAAAATAGAACAAGAGATTCTCCAAGGGCAATATAAAGGAATGTATCACGGAATTCCGATGGCCTTAAAGGATAACTTATATTTTAAAGATAAAATTACAACGATGTCCTCCAAAATTCATAAGGACTTCGTTTCTAATTATGATGCAACAGTAGTAGAGAAACTTCGTGATGCTGGTGTTATTTTCACTGGAAAATTAAGCATGCATGAATATGCTTGGGGAATTACTAATAATAACCCTCATTACGGGCCCGTTCGCAACCCCTGGGATTTGGATAAAATTCCTGGTGGCTCTAGTGGTGGCTCCGGTGCCGCTGTTGCAGCAGGTGCAAGTGTAGCCTCACTAGGAACAGATACAGCAGGCTCGATTCGAATCCCTTCTTCTGCCTGTGGTATCGTTGGCTTAAAGCCTACGCATGGTCGTGTAAGTAAATATGGCTGTTACCCACTCGCTTGGAGCTTAGACCATATCGGCCCCATGACAAAGACGGTAAAGGATGCAGCCGGCTTGCTGGAAGTCATCTCTGGTTTTGATCATCGAGACCCTACTTGCATAGATGTACCTACTGACAATTACGTGCAGCAACTTTCAGGTAATAGTAAGGATTTAGTCATCGGCATTAATGAAGAATACTTCTTTAAAGACGTAGATGCTGACATAGAAAAGGCTGTTCGAGCGAGCATTCAAAGTTTAGTAGATCAAGGTGCTAAAGTGGAAGTAGTGCGAATTCCATCCTTACAATATGCAGAATGGGCAGAACTTGTAACATCCCTTTCTGAGGCAGCAGCTATACACCATTCTGATTTACAAAAGAGACCTCAAGATTTCGGAGACGATATCCGGTTATTATTTGAGCTAGGGGAACTACCTTCTGCCGTTGATTATTTACAGGCACAGCAGGTACGTCGTCAAATTAAGCAGGAGTTTAACGAAATTTTTAATCAAGTAGATGTGCTTATTACCCCTACTCTACCTGTAGTGGCAAATACCATTGGTGATGATTTCGCTGAGCTAAATGGCAAAAAAGTAGATTTGATTGATAATATCATTCGTTTTACAGGACCAAGTAACTTAACAGGCTTACCTGCCCTTTCAGTTCCTTGCGGCTTTAAAGGAAATTTACCAATAGGTCTACAAATTATTGGTCCTGCCTTTAAAGAAGGACGAATTTTAAATGTTGGGTATGCTATTGAACAGACGAACCCATTAAAAAATAGAAAGCCTAATATTTTCGCTACTATTTAATCTATCAATAATGTTTAAAATCTGCTCACGATGAGCAGATTTTTTTATTGTATGTATAATCTTATCAAACTAATGGTTTTTTATTGTGGCGTACTTTTATAATAGAAGATAGTAGCTTACTACAAGAAAGGCAATGATCCATTCATGAATGTAGAGAATTTTTTACAATTACCCATTACTAAAGATTTTATCGTTGTAGCTGGTCACAGCGGTTTGCATAAAGCAGTTCACAACGTAGAAATACTAGACTTTGAATTCTCCCCAGATATACATCATGTGCGAGATACCATATTCACCCCTAACAGTGTTGTGTTAAGCAGTCTATTATTTGCCAAGCAAAAGCCGGAGTATTTATTAAATGCCGTCAAAAGCTTAATTGAGCTAGGAGCAAGTGCCTTAGCCTATAAGCCTGTTATTTATAAAGATTTGCCTGAAGAGGTTATAACTTATGCGGAAGAACAAAATTTCCCAATCCTTAGATTTGGTGGAGATGAGTTTTTTGAAAAAATCATTTTAGAAACGATGGCTTATGCTAAAACACAGGATTACTCGTTTTTTTTAGAAACAATTGTACGAAGATTAATGGAGGAGGATCTTGCACCGGAGGAGCTGAAGTCGATTTTTCAGCAAATCGAGAGACCCTTTGACAAGTATGTATTTGTAGCTAATCTTCGAGGAGAGGGTTTATCTCGAAGTGATTGGAGGCAAAACTTTTTATCAATGGAGCCTTTACTAAAAACGGGTTTAATTTGCTCCTATAAGCAAAGTCTTTTTATGATTATTACCCACCCATCTCAGCAGTTTCAGGTTGAGAGGTTTATACATGAATGGCTAACATTAAATACTATCCCTGCTGAAGCATTCACCTTTGGTTATAGCAATTGGTACGACACACAAACAGGAATCTCAATTGCTTTACAAGAAGCCTATTTTGCTAGTGTTTTTGCCGAAATTGAAAAGATATCAAGCTGCCACTATAAGTCCCTTGCATCAGATCGTTTATTAATAGAGCTGTATCGTAAAGATCCTACATTTGCGATGGACTATGTATCTTCCTTTTTAGCGCCTTTACTCGATGATAAGGCAGATCCTGATTTATTAGAAACAGCCAAAACCTACATTACAAAAAAAGGAAACATTAAAGAGGTAGCTGTTGCCCATTATTGTCATCCCAATACTATCCGCTATCGTATGGCTAAAATCCGTCAGCTAGTAGTACCTGTAGAGAATGACTATGTATTTTATGAGCGTTTAGCTGCAGCCGTTAAATTGTACTTATTACATAGCAAATTGAGTGATGAATAATCGCTTTGGAATAAGTACAAAAAAACGCCTGAATATTTAGAAATAAAATCAAATTAATATCTTCTCTCTTATGCTATCCTAATGGAAGTTAGGAGGAAGAATTTCATGAAAACTTACATAGCTGATGGTATGCTACTCGTTACAGCCATTGTTTGGGGCAGTGGGTTTGTTATAACAGCCATTGCCTTAGAATATTTAACCGCTTATCAAGTTATGGCTGGTAGATTTTTATTAGCTTCAATTATATTAACTGTTTTATTCGGTTCCCGATTAAAAAAAGCGTCTAGATCTGTCATATGGAAAGGTGCTTTATTAGGTACGATATTGTATATAGCATTTGCTCTTCAAACGGTTGGACTTCAATATACCACACCATCAAAAAATGCCTTTTTAACCGCTGTTAATGTCGTTATTGTCCCATTAATCGCCTATGCGGTTTATAAGCGTCGAATTGATGGGTATGAAATCATTGGGTCCTTTATGGCCATTGTTGGAATTGGCTTTTTATCGTTACAAGGTTCATTGACGATGAATATGGGGGATGCCCTTTCGTTAGCTTGTGCCGTTGCTTTTGCCTTTGATATATTTTATACAAATCTTTTTGTTCAAAAGGAAGATGCCATTGCACTCACTATCATTCAATTTCTTACCGCTTCCTTTATAGGTATTCTTGTGGTCATTAGCCAAGGAGAAATCCCTACATCACTAGAAAAAGAAGCCATCTATTCGATTATTTACTTAGGTATTTTTTCAACAACGATAGCTTACCTCTTTCAAAATGTGGCCAATCAATATACTACTGCTACAAAGGCTGCTATTATACTATCAACGGAATCTTTTTTCGGCATGATCTTATCGGTTATCTTCCTGCACGAAATTTTAACGAGCCGTATGGTTGTAGGAGCTGTTCTTATTTTACTCGCCATACTCATTGCAGAAATCAAACCAGCACACCCTAAAAAGAAGCTGATGAAAACACTCGATAATCAGACACCCAAATAGTTTCAGTCTCTTACTGGAGCTATTTTTTTATGCAACACGCTCAGGAGTAAACGAATGTTATGAAGCACGACTCGTAATGATGCTCGTCGTTATGCCTACTACTAGAACCGTAATAATAGACAATAAAAAAGTAGTGGAGGATAACAGGAAGCCGCCCACAACAATAACGATAGAATCAATAAAAAATATTAATATCCCTACATTAATACTTGTTTTATCACTAATAAATTGTGCAATGAGGTCTGTCCCTCCAGTGCTTGTCTGAAAACGAAGCATTAAGCCGATTCCGAAGCCTACCAGAATCCCCCCAAGTATAGCACTGTAAAGAGCATCTATATGAATGAGATTTCTGACTGGCTTTAACAAGTCTATAGTCAATGAAGAGGTAATTAAGCCATGAATACTATTGTAAAAATAAGCTCTATATTTAAACCATGCAATAATAAAAATAGGGATACTAATGATAATAATCATTAAACCAATCTTTAGCTTATATAAATAATGTAAAATCAGCGCTAAACCTACTACTCCCCCATCTAATATTTCATAGGGTGTTAAGAATAAGTTAATTCCTAACGACAAAGAAATACTCCCTACTATAATGACAAGGCTTTTTATCAAAAAATACATATGACCCCCCTCCGTAACTGAGCATGTCTTATAGTATGAAAATAGGTGATTGAACATGTTACGAAATAACCCTAGATCCTTAGCCATTTTTATCGAGTACTTTTGATAAATTTCTTCGAAACCTATTCATTTATTTTTCGTATATACATGTAACCTAAAGGGGGTTTTTAGATGGAGCATGCATTATTGGAACAGGTGAAACATACAAGAGTTTTTTTAAGAAAGGAGCTATTAAATACTATCTTTGAGGAGTTTGATGCTCAACGAATGAAGTTAACTGAAGCACAGCGTTTGGAGAAGTATCAGAAAATGCTTGAAAGTCCATTTCGCTTTTTCCGAGGAAGTGCTTATCTCTTTTATTTTGACATGACAAAAATTTCTTCCATTTTCCATACACCTACTCTCAAACCAACTTGGATTCAAGGAGACATGCACATGGATAACTTCGGTGCCTTTCAAAATGAAGATGGTACGATTGTCTTTGATGTCAATGATTTTGATGAAGGTTATGTTGGCTCTTATTTGTATGACATTATTCGGATGAGTGTTAGTATCGCACTCTATTTAGAGGAACAAGGCGTACATAGGACTGCTCAGGAAACGGCTATTCAACACCTGCTCAACAGCTATATGGATCAGTTAAAACGTTTTCAGCGTAAACAGGATGATCCTCTAACGCTCGTATTTACGAAAGAAAACACAAAGGGACCCGCCAAGAAATTGTTGAAAAAGCTAGAGAAACGTCAAAGCTCCCAATTTTTACAGGATATATCCTATGTCAATGAAGACGGGCAACGACTATTTATTAGCAATGATGAAATTCAGCCCGTTACTGCCGATGAATATAATGCCATTACGAGCGCACTACCTGCTTACAAGATTAAAGATATTGCTTGCAAGTATGGCTCAGGTACTGCTTCCATCGGCTTAAAACGATACTATATTTTAGTAGAAAATAAAAAAGGTGCATCGGGAGTAGGCGAATTAGTATTAGAAATGAAAGAGGTACGTACAGCGATCCCTGCCTATTTCCTTCCTTACAACCAAGAATTTTGGAAGCATTATGAGCATCAAGGAGCTCGAGTAGTGGGGACACAAAAAGCCATGCACCATTTAGAGGACCCTCATTTAGACTATATCACTATGAATGAGCAGGAATTTTACATTCGAGAACGTTCTCCCTATAAAAAGAAAGTAAAGCCTAAAAACTATAAAAATGTTGAGGATTACTATGCAACAACTTCAATCATCGGACAAATAGCCGCTAAAATACATGCACGAGCGGATATCGATTATTCCCATGTTTTTACCTATCATAGTGAGGATGAGATTTTAAAAACGATTGGGAAAGATCGTCATGTATTTGTTGATCAAGTAATTTTACAGGCTATGAACTACAAAGACACAGTCTCCTCCGATTTTGACCTATTTAAAAACTGGGTTGATACTCAATTTAAACAGCAATATCAAAAGGACCTTAGCCAATAGCTAAGGTCTTTACTTTTAAAAATTATTTTTGCTTAGCCTTCATACGAGCTAGTAAAAAACCACCTTTAAATGACTTCGGCTCATACGAAATTATAAATGCATTAGGTTCAAATTGCTCTACTATTTGAAAGAGTTCCGTCTCTCGATTTCTCTTTGTTAAAATTTCATATTTATAGCGATTACTATCTCGCCCCTCTCCAACATAAATCGTCACAGCAAATCCCTCATTACGGAGAAACCTTACAAGCTCTTCATTCTTATTTTGAGTATTGATTGTTGTATAAACATAACCAATCGCCAGCTTTCGTTCAATTTTGGCTCCTAAAAAAATACCTAAACCAAAACCAACTGCATAAACGACCATAGCTAACATACTTTGTTTCCCACTAAAAACAAGCGAAAGGCCAAATACATACACGAGCATCTCTAGCATACCGAATATGGCAGCAAGGAAAGTAATGTTTTTCACCAAAAATATTGTACGTAACGTTAAAAAGGGTACATATACTAATTGAAGTATTAAAATCAAAACGATACTTTGCATTTATACTAGACCTTTCTAAGAGTAGTTATATATAAGTGTATGTTGAAATAGAGTGTTACATTCTATTAAAAATACCTTATTTATAAATTCCCTCGCCACTCATTTCTAAACATCCACGGCTAAAACAAGCTGTGTACTAAAATGTTCAAACGACTTTAAAGGCGAACCACAAGCTATTTCCCCCACTATTTAAACGAAGTTAACATATTGCTGTCACTTTCAAATTAATTCCTTTGATTTATTTTTCCCAAAGCTCGATACGTCTTCCTTCTGGATCTTCAATCCAAATAAATTTTCCAAACTCATGAATTGTCTTGTCCATTGCAAGGGGCACACCTATTTTTTCAAGATGTTTGATACTGTCTTCTAGATTTTCCACTTGAAAGTTTAGCATCACTTGCTGATCTGTTGGAAAATAGCTGTCATGCTCAGAGAAGAAGGAAAAAATTGTTTCATTGCCTGGCTGTGGTGTAATCATGGTACCATTCCAACTTTCAATTTCCATGTTTAGAACTTTGCTATACCACTGTTTAATTTCTTCTAGGTTTTTAGACCTCCAAAAGATTCCTCCCAATCCCTTTACTTTCATAAAGATCTCCCTCCTACCAATTAGTTATGAATTGAATCGGCTACACTAAGTTGGACATAAAAAATAAGGGCTAGTACACTTAGAATACCAACTTAAAGGAGCGTGCTACTATGTCACGTCAACGTCGAACTTTTACATCTGAATTTTAATTGCAATTAGTAAAACTTTATGAAAATGGAAAATCCCGTGCAGATATTGCCCGAGAATACGATATAACGTCTTCAGCTTTAGACCGTTGGATTAAAAACCAGACTGACGGAGAATGATATTTTAAAGCAAGCAGCGCTGATCATGGGACGAAAATAGATGTGATTCGAAATAACGCTCACAAATATTCAGTATCAGCAATGTGTTCCTTGATATTCCGAAAAGTACGTATTACTATCATGCCGATGTTTGTGGCAAACGTGCGCTAAAAACTGAAGATGAAGAGATTTCCAAAGAGATTGCTCGTATTTTCAAGGAAAGCCGTAACAATTATGGTACGCGTAAAATCAAGAAAGAACTAAGTAAATTACCAGAGCCAAAACACGTATCACGTCGTCGAATTGGTCGTTTAATGAAAGGTCTTGGACTAGCATCAACTATACAGTAGCACAGTATAAGGTGCATCATTCAACATGTAATTGAAGCGCCGATAAATAATGAATTACAGCGCCAATTTGAGCAAGAAGAGCCGATGGCTGTCATCGTGAGTGATTTAACATATGTCCGTGTCGGAACAAAATGGCATTATGTATGCTTATTTGTCGACCTTTTCAATCATGAAAACATTGGCCGTAGTGCTGGTGCAAATAAGACAGCAGAGCTGGTTTATCAAGCACTAGTAAGTATTAGAGGTAACTTGAACGAAAAGAGTTTGATAATAAACTCATTTCAAAAGCCCTAGAAACATTCGGAATCCAGCGATCCCTGAGCATGAAGGGATGCCCTTATGATAACGCCGTGGCTGAGGCGATGTTTAAGGTATTTAACAACTTATATGATTTCAGTCATTTAATAATTTGATATTTTTTTGCACAAAAATCAACAACATCTGAAAATGCATAATAAAGTTGGTTAATTTTTGTCTTATGAAATCAAAAACCGCCCATCGTTAAATTTGATAGGTGGTTTTAAAATTGGTTAACTTCGACAAATCTTATGTTTTTTAATCTTTCAATAATTAATAAAGTTGTTTAAAATACCATATAGTGGAACTTTTTTCGCATTTCACTTCGAATATGTTTAATAAACTTACTTTGCGTTTATAAAGTAAACTAGTTGGTCAGTCCATTGGTTGTCCTCAAATATGAATCCTTCTCTCGTACATTCATAAACCATTCCAACACTTTCTGCTAGCTCTATAGATGCTATATTTTCAAGATTTATGTGAGCTTCTATTCGATGATAATTTAATTTTTCAAACGCTAGATCAATGGCTGCTTTTACAGCCTCTTTACCATAACCTCTTCTCCAAAATTGGTTATGAATTGTATATCCGAACCTGGCCCATTGAAATCCTTCCCTCATAATTGTCGAAAAGTCTATAAAGCCAATATGAGTATTATCTACTTTTCTAAACACTCCAAATACATATACCTTGTCATCCTCAGCCATTTGATGGTGTTTAGTAACTAAATCATGAAACCATTCTTTCGTACAGATGCTCATATCTAAATTACCTTCGTCGTATTTATGTTGAGAAGGTAAGCGATTTTCATATTGGGTAAGCCAAGAAGAATAATCTCCCTCTTCTAATAATCGAATAACTAATCTTTCTGTTTCAGTTCTTATCTCATTCAATAAAACACCTCATTTAAAAGTATTCCCCATTTATATATATTATAAATATAAGGGATTTATCTTCTTATTAAACTAAACAACTTACGTTACTAAATAAAATAGTTACCATTGATTCGGCGCTTTATTTTAAATTGCACTCGTTATTGAAAAAAAATCTTTACTTCTATCACTTTTAAGTTCCTAATAACGTATAATAATCCGTTTTCTTTACACTTTTAAAATCTTATCGTCTTTGAATACATATGAAAAGTTAAATCATAATTTTACCAAGATGTTTGCTTGCACTAACAATATTTTTCTTCTTGTTTATGTTGTTTTGGAATAAAGTCTAATTAAAAAATGGTATTTAAACTTTATTTTACACCGAATGTAAAAATCTATTTTGAAAAATTTAATCAAATATCGACTTCAAAGTATATTTTCTTTCTGCTAGCAAATAAATTTTCAGAAATAGAGATGCTACAATTTTAGGAAAGATTGAAATAACAGAATAGATTCTATGTCTGAAATTTTCCGAAATCAATTACCTAGATGTGAATATCAAAGCACTTCTACTTATTCCATATTTAAGGTATAATGAACCTAATTATAGGAAGAAAAGATGGTTTCTGTAAAAAAACAGATTATAACCTTCATTACTTCGTTTAGTTAAATATGGATCTTTATTGTTAGGGGGTTAAATATTGAATTTAAATAAATTAGGCTTTACAGATTTTTTTGAAAATCAGTACCAACAAATGCAAATAAAAAATGAAAATTGGTTGATTGGTCGTGTAACACTGGAACATAAGCACTCTTATCGTGTTATGACAAAAGTAGGCGAGCTATTAGCTACCGTATCAGGTAGCTATGCGTATCATTCCACTGGACGGGAAGGTTTTCCAGCGGTTGGAGATTTTGTTTTAGTTGAACAAATGCAAGGTGAGTCGCGTGGGATAATTCATCATTTATTTGATCGTAAGTCGAAGTTTACAAGGAAAGTAGCCGGGCGGGAAATGGAAGAACAAATTGTCGCGGCAAATGTAGATTTAGTATTTTTAGTAATGAGTTTAAATGCAGATTTTAATGTACGTCGAATCGAGCGTTATTTGTTGGCTGCTTGGGATTCAGGCGCGATGCCAGTAGTTGTCCTTACAAAGGCAGACTTATGTGAGAATACTACCCGCTACGTTCGTGAAGTGGAAAAGGTTGCGATTGGAGTCAATGTAGTAGCAGTAAGTGCGGTAACAGGTGAAGGTATCGATCAACTAAAAGGGCTGTTTAATAATGGGGTAACTGGTGCCTTACTAGGCTCATCTGGTGCCGGAAAGTCGACAATAGTCAATATATTGAGTGGCAAAGAGCAAATGCGTGTATCTGATATTCGTGAAGATGATGGTAAGGGCCGCCATACTACAACTCATCGTGAGTTAGTAATGTTGCCAAACGGCGGTTGTTTAATTGATACACCAGGTATGCGCGAGTTACAGCTTTGGGACCAAGGAAATAGCTTAAACGAAAGCTTCTCTGATATTAATGAACTAAGTGCTCAATGTCACTTCAGGGATTGTCAGCATAAAGGTGAAGCTGGTTGTGCAGTCCAACAGGCAATTGAATGTGGCGAGTTGGAGAACGCACGATTTAAAAGTTATTTAAAATTACAAAAGGAGCTCGCCTACATAGAGGTTAAATCGAATAAAGACGCTTTGCTAGTGGAAAAGCAAAAATGGAAACAGCTTTCTAAAAGTATAAAAGTTAATAAGAAAATGAAAAGCTAAGGGTTTATAAAAGAAATTAATGCATTGGAAAATCGTGATGTGATGTATCTGTAAAATTCCACAAGTACCAATTTGAATTTAATTAGTACTTGTGGATTAATCTTTGTACTGTTTTGAGCTTAAATCCCCCTGAATACACTTTATAATAGATTGTTTATCAACATCTTTAATTATTTGTAAATCCCAAGTTCTGTTTCTAAAAATAAAAAATAATCTATCCATTCGTCAATCACTTTAGAAGTTGGTTTTCCAATTCCATGTCCAGCCTTCTGCTCCATTCTAAAGAGAACCCTTGAATTCTCTTTTCCTTTTTCAAGTAACGTGGCTGCAAACTTCATTGCATGGGCTGGTACAACTCTATCGTCCTCCTCGGCAGTTGCTATTAGAATAGATGGATATTTTTGGTTGTACTTTACATTGTGTAATGGTGAATATGCAAACAGAAATGGAAAATGCTTAGGGTTTTCAGCACAACCATATTCAGGTATCCAATAATGACCGATAGCAAATTTATGATAGCGAAGCATATCTAAAACAGGTACTTGGCAAACTACAGCTCTAAATAATTCTGGGCGTTGTAGCATACAAGCTGCGACTAGTAAACCACCATTAGAACCTCCCATAATAGATAGTTTATCGGGGCTTGTATAGTTATTTTTTATTAACCATTCTCCTGCATGAATAAAATCATTAAATGAATTTTGTTTATTTTCTAACATACCTCCTTTATGCCAATCTTCTCCGTATTCAGCTCCCCCCCTTATATTAGCCTCTACGTATACTCCCCCTTTTTCTAACCATAACAAAATTGCAGGATTAAATTGGGGTGTAATACTGATATTAAAACCACCATATCCATATAAAATTACTGGATTCTCTCCATTTAAGTTAATATCCTTTCTATGAGTTATAAACATTGGAATTCTCGTACCATCCCCTGAGTGATAAAATACTTGTTTGGTTACATAATTATCTACAGAGTAAGGAAGATTTGATCCTGCAAGAACCGTCATCTTTCTTTTGATTACATCAAATTTATAGATATATGCGGGTGTTAAGTAGGAAGTTAGACCAAAAAAGATTTCAGTACCCTTCAATTTACTAGTTAACCCGGTTAGGGATCCAATACTTGGAAGATTAATTTCGTACTCAAGTACCCCTTCTAGTGAAAATGCAATTAATTTATGGAAGGCATTTTGCAAAAATGCAATAACAAATAAATTGTTTATGTATATAATTCCATCTATCGCATTTTCTTGTTCAGGAAGAATTACAACCCAATTTTTCCTTTCTGGTTTTTTTATATCTACAGCTATTACGCAACCTTTAGGTGAATCAATGTTACTCTTAAAATAAAAAGTCGTATCAACGTTTGTAATATATGAGTACTCCGCATCTAGATCGTCCAATAAAAATACAAATTCAGAATCAAATTGTAAATTTTTTAAATAAAATTTATTTTTTGATGATGTGCCTTTCTTAACATGTAAGCAAAGATATTTCTCATCTTCCGATATAATCGGTAAATATCTCAATTCCGGATCTCTAGGATCTTCGAAGATTAAGGTATCCTCAAATTGACTTTTACCGATTTCGTGATAATAAACTTTATTATATTTATTCTCATCGCCTGATTTTACACTTCCTTGTTCCGGAAACCTACTATAATAAAAACCTTTGCTATCAGGTGACCAAGCAATCGAAGTAAATTTCACCCACTTAAGATTATCAGATAAATCTGTTAAGGTAGATATATCTCTTATCCTTATCTCTTGCCAGTCACTACCTTTTTTTGATGTCGTAAATACAACATAACGTCCATCATTACTGATTGAATAATCAATTAAAGCAACGGTTCCATCTTTACAAAAAGAGTTTAAATCTAAAATAGTAATCTCTTCTTCTCCCATTTTTTTATATAAAACCGGTTGATTTTGTAATCCATTATTTCTAAGGTAAAACATATCATTTTTAACCACTTTAGGAACAAAGTATTTTGGACAATTCCATAATTCAGTTAAACGTTCTCTATCTGTATTTAGAGTTATTTTTTTAAAAAAATAGTTGTTGTATTCTATTTTCCTTTCAGAACACCACTTAATAGTCTCTAACGAGTCTAAGTTTTCAAGCCACCTATATGGATCAGCAACCAGTGTACCATGATAATTATCTATTACTAAATCCTTTTTTATCGATTGCATATATACGCTCCTTTAAATTTTTTAAACCTTTATATCTTCACCAATTGAATGGATGTTAATAATTTAGTTACCACTTGCCAATACTAATTGTTAACTGCATATATTTGAATTGCGATATCAATCGTTTCACTTGTGAAAATGAACAGATTTGTTGAATGGCCAGTGAGCAAGTGGATGACCAACTCTGCGAATGTTTGATTCCCAATAGCATGTGGTTACACTGACAGACCGGATTGAAGGTTTGTCGTGATGATAATATTTCGTTTTTCATTTAACATTTATTAACTGTATTTCCAACCGATTCATCAGTATAGAGACACTTCCATAAAAACATTCATCGGATGTATGTTCTAATATAAAATCCCACCGAAAAGCAAAGATTGCTTTCATGTGGGATTCTCTTTTTCTTAATAATTTACCATGTCATCTTTATTATTATTTTCTATGCTAAATAGATACAATGCGTATTTAAGCTAATTCATTTTTATTCTCAGCTCTCATTTTAAAACTCTCTCCAAGATATAAAAATAAAAAACTTAAAACTATTACTAAAGAAGAGATTATAAGTAGTGTCCAAGTCATTCCTAAATAATTGGAAAGTGGACCGGCTAAAACGAAACCTAGTGGCATAAATACAAAAGAGACAAAAGAATCTAAAGATCCAATTCTTGATAAGAGATTTTGTGGTAAGTTATGTTGAACAAATGTATCCCATAATACACCACCAATAACAATACTAGCGCTAGTGAACATAACTACCAACATTATTATCCAAGAAGACATAGGACCAATTAATACAAGAATCTCTAATGAAACGAAAATTGGCATAATAATAAAACTTACTCTTAAAGGATTTTTAAGCTTAATATTATGTGACACGACTCCACCAATTAATCCTCCAACTGAACTAGCCATTACAATTAGTCCCCAAGCTTTAGGGTCTCCAAAGTTTTCTAAAATAATAATAGGTCCTAAAACGTAAAATGAAGCAATTGCAAAGTTTAATGTAGAAAATATAATTAACGTAGACCATATCCAGGAGTAATTCCTTACAACCCTTATCCCTCCAACCAAGTCTGCCCAATAAGATTCTTCCGTTCGAGGTTCACTTTTATATCGTTCAATAACAAGGCACATTAATATCATACTAATAAAAAAGGTAATTGCATCAATAAAAAATATAGTGCTAAAGCCCCAAAAAATTACCATTACACCCGCTAATGCAGGTCCAATTATTTCGAAGATACTATTTGCTATACTCAATACGGAGTTTGCTTTTTGAAATTTTTCCTTATCAATTAGTTGAGGTAATATTCCGCTAGATGCAGGAGAATGAAAAGCACTTACTGCTCCATAAAATAAGGCAGAGACTGTTAAATGCCACATTTCTATAGACCCTACAAAAAATAGAATACCTACTACTACGTGATTAACTCCTTGTAATAAATCTGCAATAATTAAAATCTTTTTTCGGGGAATACGATCAGCTAGCACTCCCCCAAACATAACAAATATAACTCGAGAAATCCAAAGTGCTCCTAGCACCATACCGAGTTTGGTAGCACTCCCAGTGACTTCCAATACAGCAAATGTAATCGTTACTGGTATCATAGTATTTCCAATTGAGGAAATAACCTGAGATAACCAAAATAAAAAGAAGTTTTTATCTTTAAAGAGATATCTACTTTTACTTAAAATCATTTATCTCTCCCTATATTGATTGATTCAATTTTATTTATTACTTTTAACCAATCTAATTTTTGACTCTCAAGTAAAAAACGTTTAACAAGATAATAATTACCTTCATTAATTGTTAATTCCTTAGACATGCTGAGGATTTCCTTCCAATTTGCAGCAACAAGCAATCTCAATACATTTATGTTGGTAAAATAAATCTAAAAGTTTAGAAACAACTTTTTCATCTTCTACTATTTCTAAAAGATTATTAAAGGAAAATTTAGGTTTAGTATTAATTAAGTTTAGAACGTTCTCTATAAGAGAGTTGTAACCAATTTTACAAATTCTACCTCTTAGATAAAGTATTAATTCATCATTTTTCTTTCTAAAGGCAATTTCAGTATTTTTCTTCAATTTAAAACAATTATTTTTATAATCCATTTTGCTTTCCATATTTGTAATAGGAGCTCCGATAAACCCACCATTACTTCTCAACTTATATTGTTGGTCTAATAGTCCTTGATATACTGCTTCTCCTAAATCCATATATTGAAAGCCAAAATCTTCAGTTAAAATTTTATTAAATTCACTTTTCATAGTCTCTTCATTAGACCATGTAACAGTTACCTCATTATTTGTAGAGTTCAAGATTGGTAAATTAGAAATACCTGTACGAACTAAGGAACTTGCATTTCCAGGAAATATAGCAGTGCCAAGCGTTATAGAAAAATCTTTAGTGTAAAGTAGATGGTAAACTTGACTAGGAATGAATATCATGTCACCTGGTTCAAGCACTACATGAACCGCATCCTCTTTCCAATCATCATTAAGCTCAAGGATATCATGTCTACCTATATATTCTTCATTAGGTTTTTCTTCCCAGTACCATAAATCTTTGCTACCCGGTCCGCAATGTATAAGGAAAATTGGTTCAGAATCAGGATGTATTCCAAATGGAGTATACCCGTAATTTCCAAAAATAGCATAAGAATCTGCTCCAATACTAAAATTCCTATCTCCTAGACCTGAAATAATTTTTGATACTAAAAGATTAAATACTTCCTCACTATAATCTGTAATTCGGTCAAATAATATACAGAAATCATCATCGTCCAGCCATTTAATAAACCAGTCCTCAAGGTTATTATAGTCACTGACTTTATGATCAAATATTTTTGTTTTTAACCAAGGCTTTACAGAATTATTTACATTAATATTAACAGTCGGTATTTTACCGCTATTCTGTAAATTTAATATAAAATTTTTATAAATCTCCAACCAATCAATTTTCTCACTGACAAAATTTCTCCATAACCTTGTATTTTTAAGGTCATTTGTTTCTTGAAATAAATCACAATCGATTACTGTTCTATTCATATATATTCTCCTTAACAGTTAATCCCTTATATTGAATAATACAATCTAATAAGAACTCTGCAACTTCTAGTGGGACTATATTTTTCAGATTCTCTAATAATTTTAAATAAGTAACTTCTTGATAAGTATTTACTACTTCAATAGCTTCAACTACACCCTGTAGATGTTTAAGCTCTAATAATCTACCTCTAATAAATATCGTTATTTTCCCATTATAAATTTCATATAGAATTGGGAAACAAAGAGGTCTGATTAACGTTTTGTCATAATATTCATCCTTTAGAATCTTATTTAATATTGGCTTATGTATGGCATAGCCATTGCTTCTGAGTAATAAATGATAATAATACGACCCCTGCTTTATTCCTTCCTCCACAGAGATAGGTGATTGAGTGATCCGGTCCATTTGTTGATAAATACAATCCTTTAGTTCCTCTTCTTTTACAAAATACAAAGAATCATTTCCATTTATTTCCACTAACATATTTATACCAGCATTACCTATTATTAATGAATTCGAAGGATATAATATAAATCCTAAAAAAGAAGAATAACCGACATTCTCAAATACATGGAAATCGCCTTTAGGAATAAATAAACAGTCACCTGGTTTCATTACAAGATGCTCCGCATGAGGTACAAGATTTTCAAAATCAAAACGGCGATCATTTTTCCCACCTGTTAACTTTAAATACTCTGCATTTCTCCAAATCCAAACGTGTTTTTCATCAGGGCCTAGATGAAAAATCAAAGAATGATCAGGATCCTCATGGATTCCAAATGGTGTATATCCTCCTTTAGCTATAAATGCATAAGTATCAACTCCCGCTAATGGAACGCCTACGCTCTCTACAACTTTATTAACTATTTCTGTAGTTAAAATAGTATGTAATTGATTATTCCATTTAGTAATACCATTAATAGTAAGACAATATTCGTCATATCCTATTGTCTCTTTTATCCAAGAATCCAAATCTGCTTCTGGAAGAAATGTTGTACTTTTAATCTTTTCTAATAAATCATAACGTTGCCCGTTATCCGTAAAAACCCTTAATATAGGCTTATCATCGCTTTTTTTGAACTGGCTTATAGTGTACTTTAACTCACTATTTATAATTTCAGGCTGCACTAACAAATCGGGTATTAAGGCATAATCTTTTAAATTTTTTGTATGTTTAAGAAGCTGTTCCATCCAATCTTTAGCAAATATTTCTATGTTACTTTTTTCATTTGTTATAAGCATGAAATGTTACCTCGCTTTTGCTTTTTTATTTTGATTAAGTGTAAGTAAGGTGGCCAGGTTTGCGGAGGATAAGGCTGCTAAATTTGGTTTTCTCTCTCCAGCACAAACTTCAACAAAATCAGCTCCTACAATGTTAAAATTTCTACTTAAGTAATCAATCAATGTAGAAGTTTGATAATACGAAAGACCTCCGATGACTGGCCACGCTACTTCTGGCGCATAAGCTGGATCTAGAACATCTACATCAAACGAAAGATAAATAGGATTATTTTTATCTAATGTAGAAAAAATAGATGTTATATCGTTTAGGGAGTGAATCTTATTAGCAGAATGAACTTTCAATCTATCATCAAGATGATCTAATATATGATCTCTTTTTTCAAACTCCCTTATTCCAACCTGTACTAGTTGGTGGAAATTTTTCTCTTTCATTAATTCACTAAAGACATTTCCTATAGTTAGGCCCTGTATATTTCTTAAACGGTTTTCATAACGATCTGTATGGGCATCAAAATGAATAATAGTTAGATTATTATGGATTTCTAAAAGGGTAGCAACTACTGGATAAGTGATTGTATGGTCTCCTCCAAGAACAAGTGGTTTTAGATTATGTTCAGCCATTTTCTTCACCAGAAATTCAACTTTTTCATTAATATCACTTATTGACTCAATTCGTGCATCATAGCTAATATCACCTAAGTCATAAGGCAACACTTCACTACCAATGTATGTTTTAGAATAATTTAAATCTATTATATATTCCTCTTTCCTCTGCAATTCTGAAAAAGAATCCAGACTATCAAAAAGTTGAATATTAGCTCTTATTTGTGAAGTACCATGTAGTGGACTATATAACCCATTTACTTCATAAGAAACCGGGATACCTAAGAAGCAAAACTGCCCGTGAAAGTTAGCATTTGATTCAATTTTAAAAATGTCTATCTTTTGACCAATTGTATTTCTAGGGTGCCTTATAAGACCATTTTTATGTAATTTAACTTCATTTTCGGGAATTAGTATTGTTTCATCTAATAGAAATTTAATAACACTAACATTAATACCTAGTTTCTCCATAGATAATAAATCTATTGGTTTTTCAATAGTCTTTAATACTTTATTTATATGTTTACTTGCTTGAATCTTTTTTTTCTCGTGAGGTAAAATAATAAATACATCTTTATCACTATCTTTAACTAATACACTAGGATTAATAACAAAATTCTCATTATTTATACTCAAGACTTTTCACCTCTAAAATTCCACATTTATATAATGTTTGAATAAGGTAATTAAGAGACTCCTCACTTAGACTATGACTATATTTTTCCAATAACTGTTGAAATTCAATGCTATTTTCTGTATTCAACATCTTAATAAAACTTAAAACTGAATAATTTTTACTTAAACTAATCATATTTCCCCGAGCAAAGATATGTATTTTATCTTCTTTCACAAGAGTCAATATTTTGAAAGGTTTCATAATAGAGACTAAACTTTTTTCCCATATTACTTGATCAGTTAAATCCAGGGAGGTCCTTTTTGTAGGTACTCGAAATCCTAAATTACTTTGAATACGTAATGTATATTTTATAACTTCCTCTTCAATATGATTATTTAGAGTACTAATTTTTTCATAAGAAATTATCCCATCTCTACTCTGAACCACTTCTTTCAAAACATTATTTATTAGTTGATTAACATCTAAAGAATTAGTTTCTTCCTTATTGACTATACCTTCTGTTATAGCTCTTTTAAAAATTGTTTCAGAATCAAATCTAATTAAAGCTATAGCTAGAGATACACTAAAATCTGTATTTTCTCCAACATGGTAGAATCTACTGGCTGGTAGATAGAACCAGTTATTTGGATTAATCTCAAATCGATCTGAACTAGCCAAAAAGCTATTATTAGGATTAATTAAAGGCTCCAATGATCCCCTCTTTTCTTTGTACAACTCTGGTGTCCATAAATGCATATACCTTTTATTTGGACCCAGATTTAAATGTAATGCATCAGAAATATCATCAATGTGAACTCCAAATGGTGTATAGGTAGTATTACCAATAAAATATGTGGCTTCCAGGTGTAATAAATCTTCATGAATCTTCCCATTTGCTGAATGGAATAAGTCCCCACACCACTTAACTATAGGGTCATGCCACTTTTCTACTCGGTTTAATATAATTAAATAATCTGCTTCTTCTCCAAATATCTTTTTTCCCCATTCCTCAAGGCTAGAAAAACTTTGAGGTGGATTTTTAATTATATACTCTTCTAAATCCTCTCTGGACTCTCCATTGACGTAGATACGTAGGCTGTTTTTATAGGTTGTATCTTCTACTGAATTAGACATTTCTAAAAGTGTTTTGATTGGTGCTTCATAAACAGCAGCTAAATCCAAATCAGATAAATTTGAATACAATGATGGACTAAAAAAATTATTAGTTGATTTACTTAATTCACTATAAAAGTTCAAAGTATTTCCTCCTCTTATTGTTTAAACTCAAGATCGAAAACCACAGAATATACGTTTTTTATAATTTTAGATACTTATGTACCAAAAATTAGTGACCTACGTGTTGTGTTGGGCGTGCTGCTAACTCTTCATCACGTAGCTCAGAAAAGCGAATTTCTAAATCTTCTAATGTTACTTGTTCTTTGTTCTCAACCATTCTTTGTTCCTCCTTTAATTAGAATTTTAGTGGCCTACGTGCTGTGTTGGGCGTGCTGCTAACTCTTCATCACGTAGCTCAGAAAAACGAATTTCTAAATCTTCTAATGTTACTTGTTCTTTGTTCTCAACCATTTTTTGTTCCTCCTTTAGCTAGAATTTTAGTGACCTACGTGCTGTGTTGGACGTGCTGCTAACTCTTCATCACGTAGTTCAGAAAAGCGAATTTCTAAATCTTCTAATGTTACTTGTTCTTTGTTCTCAACCATTTTTTGTTCCTCCTATTTTTATATCCTGTGGCCCTCGATCTTGGGTTTAAATATTAATAATATATTGACTAGAGAAAAATAAAATTTTCTAAATTTTATTTTATTAATTTTATTAAAATCTCTTTTTTCTTATCCATTGAATAGAGGAAATAGGCAATATATTCAATCCTACTTTTTTTTCAGTTATGATATCTGAAAGTTCACCATGTAATTCTATGACTTGTCTCATCTTTAATGATATCTCCTCAACAACTTCTTTAAATTTTTGTGTTTTAATAACATTTTTTCTTTCTAAATAGCCTATAGCTAGCGTGGACTTTGATTCTTTTTTTATAGCATTCCAATCTTCTTCAATATACTTAATAGGAAATAAAATTTCTTTATAGAAATCAATCAAGTATATACCTTCGTCACTGATTCCCCATACAGTATTCCCACTTAAAATAATAATAGTAGGAATTATTGGTAAGCTTTCATAATCATAGCCTTTTAGAGCTTCATACATAATTTGGGCCAATGTATTTATATGAATTATTGGTACATCTACCTCTTCAAAGGAATTTATTTCGCTAAATGGCTCAGTCTCTTTGAAAATTCGAAATTTAATATATCCATTTCGAGTTAACGAAGCATTCGTAACTGTTTTTGACGACATTTGTTGATTTACAGGTTTTATCTCTATTCCCCCCTTCAGTTTTTGCGATGTGTTTGTAAGAAAACTATAACTCAATCATTTTGTATATTGAAACGAGTAAAATAATGTTAATAATTTTAAGGTTAACTCATAAATTTACCTGTGAAATTTTACAAAGTAATAAATCTGGAACAACTAAATAAAGAATGAAAGAATCTCTAGAGGATAATCAAGAGTCGTGGATAAACAGTTGCAGAAAGGTGATTCGAAAGTAAATACTCAATCATAGTATTGGTAGTTCTAATAAAATGTGAAGCCCTCTCTATAAACTACTTAATGACAAGTAGTTTAAAATCAGAGGTTACTGTACAACGGAATAAAGAAGCATATTACATTACCTAGAGTAAGAGGCTACATTAAATTGGTATTAAAAAAGAACCACCAGTCTAACTGGTGGTTTATTCTACAAGTTAAATTATGTTTCTATTATCAGAGAAAAATCTGATGCTTATACGTTTGCTTACAAAAAATAATCATAAAAGAATTCACCATTTGCAGGAGAAGAATTTAAAGAAAAAAGGAGAAAATAAAAGTAGTAGCAGAGATTCAATAATTAATTTTCAAACTTCAATGCCGTTTGATAGTATTTTGCAGCCATTTTATAGGCATTTACACTAAAATAATGATTAGCTAAATCAATAGAGAGTTTTTTTATCAGTAATAATTGATCATTTTTTTGAGAGTATGAAATTATTTGTTGCATCTCCTTTTCATAACTATAACAATCCCCACGTATTTTATATAACTCTGCAACTAAAGCACGAATATCAACATAGAGATATGTAAGATGATTCAGATCTTCCACTATTTGAATAGCCTCATTTAAATATATGTTTACTTTATTCCAATTTTTCAGTTCAGAATATACTTCAATTAGACCCCTTAAAGAATATACCTTTTCTTTTTTACTGTTTTGATTAATCTTCAAGCTGTCTTCAAAGTAAGCTATAGCTCTATCAAAATCCTTCATTCCCTGATATATTCGACCATAGTTATATTTAATCATGCCCATTAAAGTTTGGTTCTCATTTAGATTAATAAGCTCCTCAGCTTTTTTTAAACATTTTTTAGCCTCATCAAACATATTGTCCAAATAATATTGAACTCCTAGAGTATTTAGTACTGAAATCATGTTAGAAGTATAATTTAAATTTTCATATAAATCATATGCCTTTAATGAATACTGTCTACTCACTTGTTGACTTTTAAAGAGGCGTTGCTTAGCCAAACCTAAACTATAGTATAAGTTTGCTCTTAGAATTCCATCTTCTTCCTTTAACAATTTATCAGCATTTGTGTAATAATCATTTGCTTTATTAAAATTTTGTTTACTATAGAAATAGTTACCGCAAGCTATAAAGTAGAAAAGTGAATCCTCAGGAAAATATTCTAACCCTCTATCAGGTAAAAGATTTAGTGATTTTTCATAATGTCGATTTGCATTTTTAATATCTTGATTCAATATATAGTAATGAATAAGTACCCCATAAATTTGCAAGAGAATTGGGACTGAGTGCATCTCTAATGAATAAATTTCTAAAAGGGATACTTCTTTATCTGTTAATGAATTATTTAGTCTATATTTATTCGAAATGTCTTGAATAGTAGACTCAAAATTAAATGTATCCAAATCAGAAAGATAATGTAAATCAATATCGAGTTTTTTTGATATTTTTTCCAGGAACTGTTTTGAGGGTTTTATTTTTCCATTTTCTATTCTACTTAAATAAGCTATAGAACAAATACCATCGACTAGTTCTGATTGATTCATTCCTTTATGTATTCTTAATTGCCTTATTCTTTCAGCTAAAAACAATTTATTACCTCCTCCATTTTCTATCAGCACTCAAGGTATTCAAAAAGATTTTTATGAATATCATCATACAGACCATATTCAATGGATGTATTTATCAACATTATGAAATTCAAAGAATAATCTGAATAAAATTTTTAGAACTATTTACACTTTGCAATTTATTAAGTGCTTTTTTTATGGAATATTGTCGTCAAAATCTTAATATTCGTTATATATTATCATTTCAGAAAATTCCGTCCCTATATTACTAATGGGGCTTTTTTCAACGATCATATTTTTCTTCATTACAAGAATTCTCCTAGCATGATTAGTACTATGGGTTGTTTCAAGAAAAATTTTAGTTGATTCTCCACACTTTACTTTGCTCTATCTAGAGTGCAAACATTTCTCCATAAAATTACGAGAATACTTTTCTAATAATTGAATGCTGATCCTACTTATAACAATAAAAACTGTAAATCCCATTTTATACAAATAATAATAGTAAAGTAAGCATATTAAATCTAGTACAATTATCTCAATTAACCTCAAATGCATAGTCATACTACTAAAAACTCCAAAGAGACGTAATAGTATAGAAGAGAAACTGTATTAAAGTGGGAATATTTTTTGCCAGAGATTTTACAGAGAGATAGTATGGTAAATCCTTAGTTTTAGAAACCTGGTGGAAGCAATGGGAGAAACGGGGGTTGATGGATTTTATAACATGTTTTTCTTGTATTAAAACAAACATATCAACCTTAAATGGATTGGCCAATACTTAGTTCCATCCTTTTCTACCGGAATTTAACTTAATTCTCTTAATTTATTGGTGAAGCATTGAAATTAAGTTATATCTGAATAATATATTAGTGTATAAACCACATCATAAATTAGCTACTAATGAAAAAGTCTTATCTTACTTTTTCTTGCAAATTATTAGCTGAAGTATAATTGTATCTACACTAGCTATACTTGGAAATAATATAGCAAGTTTATCCTCATGTTCTCACATTCTTTATCCATATTTATTACTCTAAAGTAAATATCTTACACATTAGTATAATTTGTTTTACAAAAATAAGCAAATATAGTATAAATTAAGCGAAATTTAACATTAATTAAATATATTATTTCTAATTAGACATAATTAAAGTGATAGCCTTCCTATGTTGTCATTTATATTATTTATCTTATTGTTTTTTCTTTTTTTCAAATATTCCTCACGTATTTTTTCAATGCTTATACATCTTTAGAAAACCAATCTTTAGACTTTACATCTTTAAAGACTCCGTTTACAACATTAGATGTATCAATTCCTAAACTTCTTACTAACATCGCACTGAATTGTGCTCTAGTTAGTGACTCGTAAGGGCTGTAGTAGTCAGGAGCTGTACCCTTAACAATATGTCGGCCTGCTAACTCCTCAATTGCACGTTGACTAAAGACTCCATCAATGTCCTTAAATGTAATTTGATTTGTAGAGAATTGGAATTCCCCTGTTTCAGTCACCTTAAACTGAATTTGGTTCGGTACTGCAAAAGTAAATGGAATAGCTGTATATTGGCCGTTTTCAAAGCGGAACACATACGCTTTTTTCGATGTTTTTGTGATTTCAATTGGCTTCTTAAATACAGTGATTTCCTTACCATCAGCCCAAATGCGAAGTTGATAATGTTGATTGGCTTTTAATATCCATTCGACTTCCCAAAGTTTTGCATCGATTTCAAGTGGAATTTTAATTTTAATATCTTTTTGTTTAAGTTCTATGATATCTGATGCAGGATTTTTAATTGTCCACTTACCTTCATTGTAATCAACAGTTTCTGCTACGGTAATACCTCCTGGTATTTTTGGTAAAACAGTAGGAATCTCTGGTTTTGGAATAACTACAGGCGGTTCCACCGGTGGGTTCGGATCTACTGGTGGTTTAGAAGGATGTATGATTGTAATATCCTCATCAAAACCAGGAATCTCCTCACCTGGTAATGCTAATAATTTCAACAATGTTGTTTTAAACTCGCCTGCGTATAAGTTCCCTAAGATGAAATTTTTAGCTTCTAACCTTGTCTCATCGGTTGGATTTGCTAAGAATGCCCTAACTAATACCGTTGATTGAGATACATCATATAAATATTGACTGTGACCTACACCTGTATTTTGAACAGTTGCTGTAAAGTATGCATTATCTAATGAAGCAACTAAGAAGGAACGTACAAGTGCCGTCTCTTCTCCGATTGTTGGCGCCGTAACTGTTTCAACAGAAGTTTCTTCAATTATTTCTTCAGGAGTTGAAGGTGTCTCTTCTACTTCACTTGATTCTACATTTGTTTCGTCAGTAGTTGTTTCTTCTGTGTCAGGTTTTTTGACACTTTCTTTACCCTCATCGGTCGGTGGTGTTTCTATAGATGTTTCCTTTTGTTTTACTACAAAACGTAGTAATTCAAACGGAATATCTTTTGATAGTTCAATGGTTTATGAAGGTTCTTCCGTTTCGAGTAATTCATAACCTTCAGGAGATTGAGCTACAATATCGATATTACCCAATTTAACCTCTTCGATTGTCTCTGTATGGACAACTTCATTTTCAAGTGTTACATATTCGATTGTGTAGCTTCCTTGCGTTATCTCTGTTACGTCTTTCACAGGTTTTACTATAAAAGTAATAACTGTGCCTTTTGTATCTTCCTTTAATTCAAATGTTTGTGTTCTTTCAGACACTAGCTCGTATCCTTCAAGAGCTTGAGCATTGACAGTTATCGTACCAGTTGGTGCTTCTTTAGTTTGCTCTAAAATAACATCACCATCTTCTGTTACATACTTAACTAAGTAAGATAAAGTAATAACCTCATCTGAACCTAATAATGCTTCTAGTTCAGCCAATACATCCTCTAAAGGCCTATTTAAAAGATCTGAAAGTTCTTGTGCAAGAGTTGGCAAATCTAAAGCATCATTAAGATAATTTGGAAAGGACCTTAGTACAGACGGATTAGGGGACTTAGATTTTGCAGAAACTGTTGTCCTTAAAAACTCTGCTTCATATTTAGTGATGTGTTTCTCAGCCATGATCGTTTTGAACGCTCTAAGAAGGTGATTAAGCGAACAATTTGTACATCATCACCTTTCTCTATATTACCGTGTTCGGCTTCTTCAATGATGTTGTCTATATAATCTTTAAGCTTTTCATCTACTACATCATTATCTATGTAGTCAGCCAATTCCTGAGAAGTTACGTTGTCAGGGTCATTTAATATCTTGTCAATTAAGTCGCCCTCTTTTTGGTCAATCACATTTTGAAGCTTATCTAAACGCTCTTGCAAGTAATCTTTACTTCCAAGGTTTTAATAGGTCAACTGACTCCTGAGCTTTATCCTTGTAGGACTGCACCTTCATTTCTTCCGCTTTAGATACCAGGTTTTCCGCTTCTCTGTATTCAAGTAGGTTATCTAAACGAGCCTGTAAGGTTATTTTTATTGTACTGTCAGGTAAAGCGTTAATTTTGTCTTGGACGTTACTCAGACTATCTGTGTTTAAAGTATTCTCTGCTTCTTTTAACGTTTTATCAATCTCTCTAATTAAATCTATAAGGTCTTTAACTTTATCAAGACGATTTTTAATTCGTCTTTCTTTATACCTTCTTCTAAGGAGTTTACAAAATCTTTTGCAGTATTGTAATCACCCTCATCTAACGTAGACTCAGTTTTCTCTACAGTTTTTTCAGCTTTCTCTTCAGCAGATAAATTATCGATTTTCTTCTGTACCTCATCTAAGCGGGTTTGAAGTTCTTGCTTCAATTCACCATCTTGAAGTTTATCTACCTTAGATTGAGCTGAATTTTTGTCCTCTTAAGTTAATGTTTTTTCAGCGTTTTCTACTGCTTCGATAGCATCGATTTTTTCTAGGACAATATCTAATCGATCTTGAAGTTCACCTTTCTTTACTTCATCCTCAAGGTTGTTTACTAAATCCTTAGCTTTGTCATAATCATCTTCTTCAAGAGTATTTTCAGCGTTATCTACAGCTTTTTCCGCTTCCTCTTCGGCAGTCAATTTGTCTATCTTATCCTTAATAGCTTCTAGACGGTCTAAAAGTTCATCTTTCTTCGGATGATTTTTTAGAGTATCTAATTGAGATTTTACCCCTTCATAATCGTCCTTTGATAAATACTGCTCCAAGTTGCCATTCTTTTATCAACAATTTTCATTTTAGTTCTTGTACAATTCAAGCTATCTAAAAGAACTTTCGGACATTCAAACCTAACTTTTTCTAAACCATTACTCTGTAAGTTATCTAAAAGCTCATTTATTAACACATCTATCTCAGCGGTAAAATCAAGTCTATCCTCTAAAATCTCTAGCATCATTACACTATCATTTTTTTTTAGGTAATGTACGCCAACACTTCGGAAATGTTGTAGTAGATTATCCATATATTTCCAACTCTTATGATTTATTCTATTCTTCTCCTTTCAACCATTCCCCTCTTAATTGGTCAAAGAAGTATTTTTCCCAAGTTTGATCAGACACACGATAAACAAGAAATTTGCTTATTAGTACCTAATGTTTTTCTTCGAACATTTCCTGCCTTTTTTTGCATAAAAAAATGCCACCTCCTCCCATCTAAATAATAGATAAAAGTAGGTGACATCGTTCTTTATGTGTTTGTATTCTGATATATGTTATTGAATGATCTCTTTATACTTCCCCATGCATCGGGTCTTTTTTATGCTTTGGTCCAATCATATTGAATAAAATATTCAAGATAATCGCTGTGACTGAACCACAGACGATACCGTTAGAAGTTAAAATAGACACTTTATCTGGTAGGGCATCAAAAATACCAGGAACGACTGATACACCGACACCTAAACTGACTGCAATCGCAGCAATCATCGCATTTTCAGCAGATTCGTTCATCACAGGTACTAGCATACCCATACCTTGTGTAATGACCATACCGAACATCGCAAGCATGGCCGCACCTAATACAGACGTTGGAATAATCGTTGTTAATGCTGCGATTTTGGGTAGGAAGCCAAGTGCTACCAGTAGACCACCCGTGATGTAAATGACTTTGCGGTCTTTTACGCCTGACATACGTGTAAGTCCTACATTTTGTGAGAATGTTGTGTACGGAAAGGCATTAAATATACCACCGATTACAGATGCAAGACCTTCTGAGCGATAGCCACGAGCCAAATCTTTTGAATCTAGTTTTTTATTACAAATATCACTTAGTGCAAAATAAACACCAGATGATTCAACTAGAGATACCATAGCTACAAGAGTCATTGTAATAATAGCTGTTACATCAAATGTTGGCATTCCAAAGTAGAATGGTTGTACCATATGGAATACATCCGCTTCTGCTACTGGGTGAAAATTAACCTTGCCCATGAATGCCCCTAAGATGGTACCCGCTACTAGCCCAACTAGAATGGAAATAGCACGGATAAAGCCTGTAGAAAAACGATAGACGATTAAAATGATTACTAGCGTAATAAATGCTAATGCAATATTTGAGCCGGATGCAAAATCCTCTGCTCCTTGTCCACCTGCCATATTATTTAAAGCTACTGGCAATAAAGAAATACCGATAATAGAAACGACAGATCCTGTTACTACTGGTGGGAAAAATTTCACTAGCTTCCCGAAGAAGCCGGCAATAATCACGACAATCAAACCAGATGCAATAATGGAACCATAAATATCTGTGATACCTTGCTCTGGGTTTGTACCTATAGCAATAATTGGACTTACCGCTGTAAATGTACAACCAAGTACTACAGGTAAACCAATACCAATAAATTTACCCGAGTAAACTTGTAAAAGTGTTGCAACCCCGCACATCATAATATCAATCGCCACTAAATACGTCATTTGTGTTGAATTAAAGCCAATTGCCCCTCCAATTATAAGTGGCACTAGGATGGCTCCAGCATACATCGCAAGTAAATGTTGAATTGCTAGCGTCGTTGATTTAAAGGTATTCATTACGCGCGAGCCTCCGTAGCAAATGTCACTTTGCCATCTTCAAGAGAATCTACAATCGCTAATGATTCTACGCGGACACCTTGCTCACGTAATAATTTGCCCCCATCTTGGAAGCCTTTTTCAATAACAATGCCCACTCCTACAACATGGGCACCCGCTTGAGCCGCAATATCAAGTAAGCCCTTTACTGCTTCACCATTTGCTAAGAAATCGTCAACAATTAAAATATTGTCGTCCTCACTTAAAAAATTACGTGATACTGAGATATCATTTGTTTCATTTTTTGTGAATGAATGTACTTTTGACGTATAAAGGTTATCTGAAAGTGTTAATGATTTACGTTTACGAGCGAACACTACTGGTGCACCGATTTCTAGTCCTAACATGACAGAAGGAGCAATACCTGAAGATTCTATTGTTAAAATCTTTGTAATTACTTGGTCAGCAAAGCGGTTTGCGAATTCGTGGCCAATTTCTTTCATTAACAATGGATCAATTTGATGGTTTAAAAATGAATCTACTTTTAATACTGAAGAAGATAGAACTTTACCCTCTTGCATAATTTTGTCGTGTAATAACTTCATTTCTGTCATATCCTTCTTTCTTAAATATTAATAAAAAAAGCTGAACACCTTGGTCCCATTCAGCTACGAGTGGAGCAAAGCATTCAGCGTTAAAACGTCGAAAGGAATAGAAAACATCATGTAAGAAGTTCTCTAAAAGCATTGCTACCCATAGTCGATTTATTTACGGTAAATCGGTAGAAACTTGCAAGCCATATCCTCGCTATTATATGAGTAAAATTGTATGAATCTATCAGAATACCCAATTCATCACTATATTCGGTAGAAGCCTATAACTTCTACTAAAAAAAGTTTGATTTTTCGGAATTTAATGGTATTCTGCGACTTTTTAATTGTAAACGTTCGTGTTTTCAATCAACGTACTGATTATAACAGACAATTTTCTACCATGCTAGCATTATTTTGATAAATGAAAAGGTACTGTCATAATCACGACATTTCTGTGAAATAACAATGTCGTACGTATTAATAAGCTTGATTGGTTGTGAAGCATATGATGCCAGCCTTTTTTCGGTAAAAATTGAGGGATAACAACCGTTACTTTATGACCTGTTTTCGCACATTGATGGTCCACTTTATCAATAAATTTTATCAATGGCTGTGTGATGCTACGATATGCTGAATAATAGGTTACTAATCGAATATCTGGTTGCCAAGCCTGCCATTTTTCTTCGAAGGCTTTTGCATCTGCTGGATCGAAAGCCACATAAAAGGCAATAACTTTATCAACCCTTAGTGATTTCACATAATGAAGAGAATTTTCAACCACCTTCGTTATACCAGCTACTGGTACAATGAAAACATTGCCCTCAATGGTTGCCAGTTCCTCTTTACTCAATCTCAGCTGCTCTCCAACGGCTTGATAATGAAGCTTGATTCGATGAAATACGAAAATGATAATTGGTAAAAAGACAAACACTGGCCATACTTGAGGCATTTTTGTCACAAAAAACATCATCGCTACGATGAATGAAATGGCTGCACCCATTGTATTGATCGTAAATTTTGCCATCCAGCCAGTAGGTTTTTCACGCCACCATTTTCTCATCATACCAGTTTGCGCTAATGTAAACGGAATAAATACCCCAACAGCATAGAGTGGAATCAAATGTTCCGTTGTCCCATCAAATAAGATGATTAAGATAATGGCTGCTAGCCCTAGCATCATAATGCCGTTCGAATAACCAAGGCGATCCCCACGCATTTGAAATATTCTCGGGATAAAACCGTCTTTTGATAAATTGACAGCAAGTAGAGGAAATGCAGAATAGCCCGTATTTGCTGCAAGTACCAAAATCATCGCTGTTGCACCCTGTACTATATAATAAAAGATATTTCGACCAACACTTGCTTCTGCCAGTTGGGAAACGACTGTCGCTTCCGAAGTTGGCGCAATTCCGTAAAAATACGCTAAACTAACAATACCGATAAATAAAACCGCTAAGATTCCCCCCATCGCTAACAATGTTTTAGCAGCGTTATTAGGGGCAGGATTTCTAAAATTAGGAATGGCATTCGAGATAGCCTCTACACCTGTTAAGGCTGAGCTTCCTGACGCAAATGCCTTTAATAAAATAAATAAATTAATCCCTGCTACTGGAGTACCAATCTTTGGATGCAGCTCTGCTGGCACCTGACCTGTTGCAACATTATAGAGCCCCAACCCAATTAACACTAACATAACGACTACAAACAGATAGACTGGATATGCCAAAACAGAGGCGGACTCTGTTACACCACGTAAATTCAAGATCGTTAAAAAAATCACAAATATAATAGCGATTAGCACATTGTATGGATGCAGACTTGGAAATGCCGATGTAATTGCGTCTGTACCTGCAGATACACTTACCGCTACCGTTAAAATATAATCAACGAGCAATGAGCCTCCTGCTACAAGACCCGCATTCACACCTAAATTTTCCCTAGATACTATATAAGCGCCACCTCCATGTGGATAGGCGAAAATAACCTGACGATATGATAAAGTCAGTGCCACCAAAAGGACAACAACCCCTGCAGCAATCGGTAAAGAATACCAAAATGCTAATGTTCCCACAGTCATCAGGACAATTAAAATTTGTTCTGGTCCATAGGCTACGGAAGACAAAGCATCGGACGATAATATGGCCAATGCCTTTGTTTTACTAAGCTTTTGTTCCCCTAACGCATCGGATCTTAATGGTTTGCCGATTACATAACGTTTAAATGAGGATTTCATCAATAAACACCTTCTAGTTTCTTAGATTGTGTTTCGCCTTCCTAAATGAGATCAAAAAACGCCTACAAGTCATCACCAAATAAGACTTGTAGACGCTCATCTGTCTGCCAAGCTCCAACTTTTCTGCTCTTAACGCTTACGAGGTTAGCTGTCGGATTCGGGCCTGAGTAGCCCTACCCTTCAAAAGAAGAGATTCACCCCTAGAATTGCTTATGCACTCCGTCAAAAATGGGTCCCCCGCGTCTAGTTTGCTTCAGCGATTTAGAAATTTGAAACTTTAATAATGATGCCATATTACGCCTGTCAATTAAAAAAGTAAAGAAGAAAATTTTTCTTTTTCACAAGTGAAATACATAGACATTTTGAACTCATGGTAAATATCCGTGGTAGAAATTAATTTCCTCGCAAACACCTAATTTAAAGGGATTTTACAACAAAAAAAACCTTAAAAGTATGCTCTACTTTTAAGGCAACAACCAATATTAGTCTTCCATATCTTTTTCAAAATTAACAATTTCTCCTGTAATCGGATCAACATCAACCTCATATTCATATTGGCCATCTTTTAACTCGATTTCATAAATCCCATCATCTAATTTAATTTTTGTTACTGTACCCTTTGCTTTTGTTAGAGCCGCTTCAATAGCCTTTTCTTTACTTATAAGGTTGGTAGCAGTATTAGTGTTAACCCATTCATTATCGTCGTCATCTTGACGCTCTTTCTTCTGCTTAAGTAATTTTCCGGTATAGGCATCGAATTTTAAATCATACTCATCTGTATCAGTATGCACCTCTACCTCATAAACAGAGCGGTAGTTATTTTGATCAAGTTCAATATCTACTACTGTCCCCTCTACTACTGCCAATGCCTTCTTTTCGATTTTTTGCATGGATAGGACCTTTTTTTCTTGTGCACTTCCTGATAATAAAGTTGTAGAGCCAATCGCCGCTCCAACACCAAGAGTCACCACTAATGCAGGAATCATAATTATTTTTTTCATGTTCATCTCTCCTTTGTTTTATCTGCTTTTAGCTTACCAAGCAAAGATGATAGAACTATAAGAGGAACATTAGAATTTCATGAGAAAACTCTTTAATCGTCCCATGAAACAGAAAGGACCTTTCCAGATACAGCATGAATTTGGAACGTGGCTTCTTCATGCTCTGTTTCAATTTCAACTAAATAATAACCGCCCTCCGCCGTATCTTCAAAATCTACAGAATCCACCTTCCCGGTTAATTGTTGCAGCGCTATATCAATGGCTTGCTGTTCGGTAATAATGTGGGGGTTTTCAGGCTGATTTAATGGTTCTACATCTTTTTCAGATAACACTTCACCCGAATAGCCATCTACTGTGATATCTTTTTGCTTATGTTCCTTTTCAACACGTGCGGTATAAATGGTTTCCGTGAGCATGACGCTTTCTACCTCACCATATTTTTCTTTCACCATTTTTCTTATTTGATTTTCTGTTAACAATAATTTACTTTGCCCTTTTTGCAACGTTAGATCAGAAACCTGCTGTGTTGTAGCATCAAGCATGGCTGTATATTTCAAATTCTCACGTGTAAATTGTATTTCAAATGTATTTCCATGTTTCTTTACTTCTGAAACTTGACCTTTATAAATAGCTTCGATATGGCGAATCGCCTCTTCTTCACTGAGAGACTCCTTTTGAAAATAGCGATTTTGAATAAACCAAAGCACTCCGCTACAAAGAAGGACAATTACAATAATTAGTACAACCCACTTTTTCATTGCTGCCCCTCCTTCGGTATACATAAGGTAAAACTTGATCCTTCCCCAACTGTACTTTCCACATCTATGGTGATGCCCAATTGTCCTGCAAGATTATGTGCAATCGCAAGCCCTAAACCAGAACCACCTGTTTTACGATTGCGATCCTCTGTGACACGGTAAAAACGCTCAAACAAATGCGGAATATGCTCCTTAGGAATACCGACGCCAAAGTCCTGAATAGTCATTCGTACGTGTGTAGTAGTTTCTGCTGTGGAAATATAAACATCCCCCTCACTATACTTCCTAGCATTATCAAGCAAAATAAAGAGTAATTGCTTCAAAATTTTTTCATCACTATAGATAAATTGTGGTGCTTTTGCATCGACTATAAAAGCTCTATGATACGCCTGCTGCATTTGTGCAGCTACTTTATTTAAAAAGGGAGCTAGCTCTAGCTGTTCAATATGAATTTCTATATGCTCATTATTTTTTGCTAGCTCTAACAATTGCAATACCATTTCATGCATACGAGAAGACTCATTTGCAATAGCCTGAAGCGATTCTTGCGCTACTTCACGATTGTCAAAGCCTCTTCGTAAGAGTAACTTTGCATAGCTTTCGATGACAGTAATAGGCGTCTTTAATTCGTGAGAAGCATTTGAAACGAATTCCTGTTGCTTTTGATAGTGCTGTTCAAGCTTCTCCATCATCATATTGAAAGTTCGATTAATTTTTGCTAATTCATCCCCACCTTTAGCCGGGATGTCCATTTTTTCATATTTCCCCGTCGATGCACTTTTGCGCATTGTCGCATTTAAGCGTTCTAGTGGTAACAAAATTAGGCGACCAAGTGCTAGGCTCGCTAAAAAGATTGGAATGGTGGCAATAATGGACACGACTATCAAAATAGCCTTTAATAAATCCAATGTACTTTCTACTTCCTCCATGGATTGTTGTAAGGTGATGTCCACAATTGTCCCATCTATCCAAATAGTAGGCATTGTATAGGTAATGGAAGTAACATCGGGCATATCTAGAGTAGCCTGAACCTTCGTCTTCAAATTTTCTCCATCATAAACATAGATTGCACCACCAGCTGGCATGTACGCTCTTAATACTTGCTGTAGGTTGGTTTGTGCATTTAACTGACTTAATGTTGAGCTTAAATCATTCGCTCGTGTATGAAGTTGACTATATTCCGTATTATAGGCAAATTTCTCGTACAAAAAATAAATTCCACTATTAGTTGCCACTAAAATTACTAGCATTAACAAAGTGGTCAGTAGATGAATTTTTGTTTTAAGCTTCATGATTTATTTTCCTTTAGCACATAACCTACACCACGAACTGTTTGAATAATGGGCGTTGCATTTGCGATTTCAAGCTTTTGGCGTACATAACGAATATAAACATCCACAACATTTGTATCTCCGTAGTAATCAAAGCCCCATACAGTCTCTAATATTTGTTCCCTTGTGAGCACCTGCTTAGGATGCTTCATAAGATACAGCAATAAATCGTATTCTCTAGGAGTCAGCTGGATTTCCTTACCATAATAAATCACTTCTCTTGTCTGCTCATTGATCGATAACTGTCCAAACGATACACCGACCTTTGTTGGACTAGCATTTTGAGAAAACCGTAGTGCATTACGGATACGGGCCAGTAATTCTTCAATTTCAAAGGGCTTTGTCACATAATCATTAGCTCCTAAATCCAAGCCCTTTACCTTATCCTCTACCTCACTTTTAGCAGTTAGCATGATAACTGGGGTCTTTGATTCTGTTGCGCGAATCCGCTTTAGCACATCTATACCACTCATTTCGGGTAACATAATATCCAGTAAGATTAAATCCCATTGCTCCTCACGATATTGCAATAAACCATCTGCTCCTGTATGGGCTATCACCGCTTCATAGCCTTCAAATTGAAGCTCTAACTGCAGCACTCTCGCAATATTTTCTTCATCTTCTATAATTAAAATTCGATTGCTCACGTCGAATCAGTCCTTCACCTTTTCTTTCATCGTAAACGATAGAGGTAAGGAAAGTCTAATTAGAAATTGATGAGAAGTGTGCATACTTATTTTTTTAAAGTTTTAAGCAAAGCGCTTCCCTTTTTCTAATCCTAGCGTTAGAATACTATTATCTCATTTTCCTCTAGGAAACTTTATTTCTCGAACGATACTTTTTGAAATGAGGGAACAATATGGTATATAAACAAGTCACAAAATCGTCTGCCGAGGCAGTTTTAGATGGAGATATAAAAGGTTGGCGACGTTTTTTGCCTTTTCTTGGGCCTGCATTCATTGCAGCGGTCGCCTATATTGATCCTGGCAATTTTGCCACAAATATTACAGCTGGCTCTCAGTATGGTTACTTACTCCTTTGGGTAATAGCCTTTTCTAATTTAATGGCGGTGCTCATCCAATCCTTATCTGCAAAGCTTGGGATTGCGACAGGGAAAAATTTACCTGAGGTGGCACGTGAACATTTTTCTAAAAAAACATCTATATTTCTTTGGATTCAGGCTGAATTAGTCATTATTGCTACCGACCTTGCTGAGTTTATCGGAGCAGCATTAGGGCTTTACTTGTTATTTAATATCCCTATGCTTCCAGCAGCTATCATTACAGCGATTGGATCATTTGCTATTCTAGAGCTTCAAAGAAGAGGATTCAGAGCATTTGAGGCAGGCATTTCTGGTATGGTTTTAATTGTGGTTTTAGCATTTGCCTTCCAAACGTTTTTAGCTCAGCCAGAATGGGGCGAAGTAGCAATTGGTATGTTCACACCTCAGTTTGAGGGGGTGGACTCATTACTATTAGCAACTGGTATTTTAGGTGCGACCGTCATGCCCCATGCTATTTACTTACATTCTTCTTTAACACAAAGTCGTATTATCGGTCGTAATGAAGAAGAAAAAAGAAGAATCTTCCGTTTTGAATTTATTGATATTATCATCGCTATGATTATTGCTGGAGCCATCAATATGAGTATGCTCATTATCGCGGCAGCAGTATTTCACACACAAGGAATCGTAGTAGAGGATTTAGACGTTGCCTATAACGGATTAAAGGATGCTCTCGGTCCAATGGCTGCCGTTTCCTTTGGTCTTGGTTTACTTATTGCTGGGCTAGCTAGCTCCTCTGTAGGGACATTAGCAGGTGACGTAGTGATGCAAGGCTTTATTCAACGAAAAATACCACTTTATTTACGGAGAGCCATTACAATGGTCCCGCCGCTAGCGATTATTGCATCTGGTGTAAACGCAACCTATGCGCTTGTTCTTAGTCAGGTTGTGTTATCTTTTGGTATTGCATTTGCCCTCGTCCCTCTCGTTATGTTTACAAGCAAACGGGACATTATGGGCGGTTTAGTGAACCACCGTATTACTACTATTTTAGGCTGGTTTGTAGTTGTGATCGTAGTGGCATTAAATATTTACTTACTAAGCGAAACAATATTTGGATAAAATAGTGAATTAATAGACTAACAAAAGGCATCGAGAAGAAAAATCTCGATGCCTTTTTGTTGATAATCTATAACCATCTATAGGAGACAATTATAGCTGATTTTAATACTCTCGGATATTATCTATCCCTACAAGGACCGGTGCATGCAAAAGGGAAACCTTAAGTAGACACATCTTGTGGGGCAGCTGAAGCAGTTGCAGAAACTACAGTTGATAATACAGCAACAAGTGTAGAATTCTTAATTTCATTGTAATCACCTACAAATAAATATAAGATTTTTATGACACACATTTACATTTTAGTAATTTTTTTAATTATAAATAGGAGGTTTTTTTCATGAAATTTTATATTCCTATACTTATTATTATTGTATTAATAGTTATACAATGCCACTATGCCAAAAAAGGAAATCTGTTATTAACTATTTTATTGGCCACTTCCTTTTCTATTTTAATTAAATTTCTATTATGGGATTCTAATTACTTATTTTTATTGCTATACGTTAATTTCTTTTTATATTTAATAAGTTTAGTTACCTATTTTACAAGACCAACTATGTGAGTGTTACAAACGATCAAATTGCTATCATCATCGTTCGATATCAACAAAACTTATACTGGCTCTTTCATTAAACATCGACCTTCTCAATATTACGGATAGCTAGGTAGGCAATACTAACACCTAAGATTGCTAGTGAGATTGGAATAATAATGATGTCATTTAATGTGAAGTTACCTGTATTGGATGAAGTCACTGATACAATTAGAATAGCTGAAATAATTGTTGCTGGAATAGAGTATTTTCTCATACCGAAATACAACGGAATTAATGCTATCCCTGAGGCAGCAATTGCATTCATGAATACAGATGGTATATGTTGCATGATTAAAGTATTAGATAATACATCAGGAATTAAATCAAATTTATCGCTTACGATGCAAAAGATGGTTGTAATCAAGACATTGGAAATGATGATTACACTAAAGGTAAAAATCATGACAATTGCAAGCTTAGCAGCGATTAATTTCTTTCGGCTTACAGGATACATGAAGGCCAATGTGATTGTTTTAAACTTATATTCTCCAATGATCAGCTTAGCTATTAAAGTAGCTGCAAAAATAATAAATACCGCTCTGACAAATGAATCAATGACACTTAAAGCCATTTCATAATTTTCAATACCAACTTCCTCTTCTATTTTAGAAATAAATAAAATCATAAACATAAAACCTAAAATAATAATGTTAGCAAACATAGCACTTTTAAAATAGGAGCTTAAATGATATTTTTTCATTTCTAAACGCATTAAATTAAGCATGAACAATCCCTCCATTTATTAGCTTAAGGAAGTAATCCTCTAATGTGCTTGTTTTCTTGCTAATCTCCTCTATCTCAATGTCATGTTCAATCAATGTTTTTGTTAGAACTTTTTGGGATACTGTCAAATCATAAATTCGTATAGAATTGTCATCCATCAGCTTGAAATTAGCCATTTTTAATTTACTTTCTAAAATAAAGGCAGCCTTCTTGCCATCGTTTACAATCACTTCAATATAGTCGGCTTGATTACGATTTATCGTATCCATCGTTACTTCAGTAATGAGTCTACCTTCCTTGATGACACCAATTGTATCGGCCAACTGTTCAATTTCCCCTAATATATGACTAGAGATAATAATTGTAATGCCATACTCCATACAGAGCATTTTGAAAAGCTCTCTCAACTCTTTAATCCCAATAGGGTCTAGTCCATTAATTGGCTCATCTAAAATTAGGAGCTCTGGCTTTGTAATAATAGCACGGGCAATACCTAGTCTTTGTTTCATCCCTAGTGAAAAATCTTTTACCCTTTTTTCCTCTGTATTTGTTAATTTTACAAGGTTAAGTACATGAGCTATTTCCTGCTTATTGTAATACCCCATATATTCGCAATGCAGTTCTAAAGTTTCTCTAGCCGTTAATTTTTCATAGAAAATAGGATATTCAATAATCGTTCCCATTCTTTTTAATATCTCATACGATTGATCGGTCAACCTCTCACCAAATATTTCAACATCTCCGCTTGTTGGCTTCGTCAAATTTGTTAGCATCTTCATCACTGTCGTTTTACCCGCTCCATTAGGGCCTAAAAAACCATAAATCTCCCCCTTCTTCACGTTCATATTGACAGCAGAAACCACTTCTTTTCCTTCGTACACTTTCGTAAGCTGGTTTGTTTTCACAATGTATGTCATGTCAATCTCTCCCTCAAATGTGGCTATTGTCATTATAAAAAATGAAGCTCTCTAATTTATTACTTGATTCTTACAAATTTCTTAAGAGAATAATAAAAGCCTGTAAAGCACCATAAAAGCTCTACAAGCATGTGATTTCAATACGTCATTCGTTTTAAAGCAATGGTAAAAATGGTCTTTTTATAGGGAATACTTGATAACTGGATGGAACCATCCATCATTTCCACTAATCGCTTTGTAATCGTTAAACCGAGGCCACTCCCCTGAAAGGATTTATTGCGAGAGTCCTCTAGCGTGTACATTCTCTCAAATACATTATCAATATGGTATTCATCAATTCCTTTACCACAATCCCATACATCTATATAAATACTCGTGTCATCATTTCTTATAGTTAAGCCCATTACATTGCCATCCGCTCCATAGGCAAGAGCATTGGATAAAAGATTGTTGAGAACCCTATTTAATGCTTCTTCATTGCCAAGGGCATACATAGGCGTTTCAGGAATTGTAATATTGATATCTAATCCCATCGACGTCACCATATCGTAAAATGATAATATATTTTTTCGGCTAATTTCACAAACATTGATTTTAGTGATTGGATAATCTGTATCTCCAGCCTCTAATTTGGCAAGATCAAAAAATGTATGAATGATTTTTAATACTTCTAATGTTTTAGCATGCACGCCTGCTAATAGTCTTTGGCGTTCTTCCTCACTAGCTGAGCCTTGGAGCTGAAGCATTTCAATATAGCCTAGCACAACCGTTAAGGGCGTTTTTAAATCATGTGAAATGTTGGCCAACATTTTTTTCATGGAATCTTCCATTTTCCGATGGGTCGCCTGAACTTTTTGGTGATAATCCAGCCAAGCATTTATTGAAATAAGTAGCTGTTGAACTTGTGTATTGCTCGTAGTTACCAAAATTTTTTCGTTACTTTGTTCTTGAACGATGATTTGAAGTTTTTCATACATATATTGGACCGTCTGATTTTGTTCTTTTTTTGTTTTCCATTGAAAAATAACAATTCCTATAAGCACCAAAATGATAATGAATAGAATGATGATCATATCTGCTATCCTTCAAATTTGTAGCCAATTCCCCACAGTGTTTTAATGTACTGGGGGTTGGATGGATCATCTTCAATTTTTTCGCGTAGCCTTCGAATATGTACATTAATAATATTTTCATCACCATAATATGCATCTTTCCATATTAGCTGATAAATTTGCTCCTTCGTAAAAACTCGGTTTCGGTTTGTTACAAATAGCTTTAAGATGGCAAATTCCTTTGATGTTAGCTTTACTTCCAGTCCATTTTTATTTATAGAAAAATTAACAATATCTATCTTTAAATGGCCTATGACTACTACATCTTGTTTGTGATCTGTTTGGCCAGCGTATTTTGTTGCTCGTCTAATAACGGCCTTTACGCGAGCAGAGAATTCCAGCATAGAAAATGGCTTAGCAATATAATCATCTGCCCCTAATCCCAACCCAAGCGCTTTATCTACATCACTATCCTTTGCAGACATAATGATGATTGGAAGTGCTGCCTGTTCTCGAATTACTTTTAAAACCTCTAATCCATTAAGCTTAGGAATCATAATATCTAGTATAACTAAATCAAAAGTTTGATTTAAACAATATTGTAATGCCTCTTCTCCATTATTTGCAGTGGTGACATCGAAGCCTTCCAATAATAAAAAATTCGCTACCATATCGCGAATAGCCTCATCATCTTCCACTAGTAAAATATGTTTTTGCATTTCCATGCACCTCTCCCTACCAGAAAGTCAAAAATCACACTTCCATATCTATAGTATATTACCATATATATGATATTGGTTTAGTAATAATTTTAAAGGTCTATATATAAAAAAGCTGTCCCATCAACCATCATACAACGGTTTATAGAACAGCTTTTCGTTTAATTTTCTACTTTTAAATCACAATCTTTAAGAGGAAGCATTTTTGTTTTATGTTTAATTTTGTACCCCAGCCATAGCAATAGGAACAGGGGAATACCGATATAAGAAACAAGGATACCATACCAATCGATTGTATCACCGATAAACGCTGTGTAATTCTGTCCAATTACAACAATCATACAAATCGTAAAGGCGAATAGTGGACCGAATGGGTATAGCTTTGCTTTATACGGTAATAGCTTTGGATCTAAGCCCTGAGCTTCGAAGGCACGACGGAAACGATAATGACTAAATGCAATACCTAGCCAAGCAATAAAACCTGACATCCCAGAGGCATTTAAAAGCCAAATATAAACGACCCCATCACCAAAGAATGACGCTAAAAACGCTACACAGCCTACAGCTAATGTTGCGATTAGTGCATAAATTGGAATGCCTCGACGACTTAACTTTGCAAAGAATTTAGGAGCATGACCATCCACTGCTAATTGCCATAGCATACGTGAAGATGCATACAATCCAGAATTACCTGCTGATAGCATAGCCGTTAAAATAATGGCATTCATTAAGGAAGCAGCAAAAGCAATACCTAAGCGATCAAAAACGAGTGTAAATGGGGATACAGCGATATCTTCCGATAATAAGCGCTCATCTGTAAATGGAATCAACATCCCGATAGCAGCAATGGCTAAAATATAAAATAAAATAATTCGCCAAAACACAGATTTTACTGCCTTCGGTATATTTTTTCCTGGATCATCTGTTTCACCTGCAGTAATCCCAAGTAGCTCTGTTCCTTGGAATGAAAATCCTGCCGCAAGGAAAATACCAAATGTTGCAAGGAAGCCTCCATGGAATGGCCCATCACTAATAAAGAAATTTGTAAAACCTACTGGTGCTTGTCCACCCAAAATACCAAAAATCATTAATAAGCTAATAATAATAAATACAATGACCGTAGCCACTTTAATCATGGCAAACCAATATTCACTTTCCCCATAGCTCTTTACAGACAATAAATTAAATGTCAGTACAATCACAATAAATAATACTGTCCAAAGTGCTGATGAGCTATTTGGGAACCAATATTTCATAATTAATGATACTGCCGCAATCTCTGCCGCAATCGTAATTGCCCAGTTATACCAGTAGTTCCAGCCCAGTGCAAAACCTAAAGCGGGATCTACAAATTTTGTCGCATACGTACTAAAAGATCCTGAGGACGGCATATAGGCAGCCATTTCACCTAAACTTGTCATTAAAAAATATACCATAATACCGATTAAGGCATAGGCAAGCAATGCGCCTCCCGGACCGGCTTGTGCAATAGCACCACCACTGGCCAAAAATAGCCCCGTACCAATTGTACCGCCTAAAGAAATCATTGTGATATGACGGCTTTTTAATTCTTTTTTCAGCTTCGGTGCTTTATGGCCGAGCTGATTGATTTTTATTTCACTCACGATATAGCTTCCTTCCTATTTATGAGGCAAAAAAATGCCATCACATGAACAATGTGATGGCTAAGTTAATCCTCAGTTTTTCCTAAATGATAGCTCAACACGTTGTACAAACGTGACAGTTCTGTTCCTTTCGGAGACAGCCCCAGCATGAGGTTTTCAAGTCCCCTCACACTTCGGCAATATTTCCTTTCAGCTAATCTCTTCAATGCTTGTCATTTCAATTAGCTTACTTATAAATATCGCGACCTCTACCTCAATACAAACATGAGGCATATAATTATTAAATTTATGATGTTTACTATATTAACATAAGACCTAAGACATTTCAATATAACTATAAAAGTTCTGTATTTTGTGAATTTTCCACTATTTTTAATAGTGTGATAAAGTGTTATAGTAGTTCAATTAGGATGGTTATAACAGGGGGAATTATTTTGACTTTAAATGATCATTCCTCCAGCTTCCCAAGTAGAAAAATTAGCTGGAAGGGAACAACTTTATTATTAGTTTTTGGCGTAATATTTATAGCATCTACATTACGCATGCCACTAACTGTTGTGGGTCCAATTGTATCCTTTATACGAGACGACCTTGGTATTTCCAATGTTCTAGCCGGGTTTCTTACAACTATACCATTGCTTGCTTTTGCCATCATATCACCGTTCGCACCAGTTGTAGCACGAAAACTTGGGCTTGAGCTAACCTTATTTTTATCCACTATTTTATTGGCCTTAGGTATTGTACTACGCTCCCTCGGTACAACAGGGTTACTTGTATTTGGTACAGTGCTCATTGGCGTAGCAATATCATTTGGAAATGTGTTGATTCCAGGATTATTAAAATTAAAATTTCCTTATCATGTAGGATTATTGATGGCATTTTTCACTATGTCGATGAACTTAACAGCGGGGCTTGGAGCTGGTATTAGTTATCCAATAGCTAATTCTTCACTAGGTTGGCAAGGGGCATTGGCTGTGGCGCTTATATTAGTCGTATTAACCATTTTAATCTGGATACCTCAATTGAAATTAAATAAGCCAAAACCAGCTACTACCTCCAAAAAAACAGGTAAACCTCTTTGGAAATCACCTGTTACATGGGCAGTAACAGGTGCAATGGGGTTACAATCTTTATTATTTTATACAACAGCAGCTTGGATTCCTGAAATTTATATTGCGCAGGGATTGGCTCCTGATAAAGCTGGTTGGATGTTTTCTATTATGCAATTTTCACAAGTTCCCATGGCATTGGTTGTCCCTATTATTGCCGGTAAAATGACTTCACAGAGACCACTTGTCCTCATGTTTACATCGTTCTATTTAGTAGGATTTGTCGGCGTTGTGATGGAGTGGACAACTATGGGGATATTATGGATGATTCTTCTAGGTTTAGCAGGTGGGGCTTCATTCGCATTAGCAATGATGTTCTTCACACTCCGTACGCGTACAGCATTTGAAGCCGCTGATCTATCAGGATTTGCACAATCATTAGGCTATTTATTCGCTGCCATTGGTCCAATTCTTTTCGGATACCTCCATGATCTGTTTGGTGGTTGGAATATTGCAGGTTGGCTCTTTGTTGTTGTAGCTATGACACTCTTCTTATGCTCCATGCGAGCATCTAAAGATGAATATGTCCATTAGATTTAAGCAGATGGGGAAGCTGAACCATCTGCTTTTTGTCTATATCATTTCCTTTTTTCTAATGTTTTAGTAAGGCTAGTAGTTCCGAAAGTTCCTCTGTTGCGCTCTTGATATATGCCTTAATAGTAGTAAAAACAGGGATCGCCTCTTGAAGGAGTAAAAAACTAAAATAATAATAGCCTAAAAAAGCTTCTGGCTCATAACCTCTAGGCGGATCTCCCTCCCACTCCAGCTCATCATCATCTTCATTTTCTATCCATAAATATTTCGTATCCAATAGCTCCTGCATCGTTGAAACGTTATGTGTTGAATCTTGATAATCCTCAGTTATTGCATGAGCCACAGCTAAATAAAGCTTTATTTCAGCTAAGGAGACTTCCTCTACATTTTTACTTGAGAGCTTTTTTAAAAGAATAAGTAAAACCCATGGCGTCACCTGCCAAAGTGTTCCTTGATGTTCGATTAGTTCTGTCAGCTCTTGATATTGTTCTTGTTCAATTAAACGAGGAATGTCTGTTCCTCTGCCATAAGGTGTCGTCAATTGTTGCCAAGGGATATTCGAAATATTTTGGTTCAACATCTTGAATTGCCCCTCCCCCAAAACGGTACTTAGAAGCTGTTGGTTTTAAAACAATTCCTTTCAAGTTAATAACATGGTTTTTGATAAAAATAATTGGGCGTATGATAAGTATTTATATAAGGTTTATGAAATATATGAGTGGTCGCAGGGGAAAGTGGTGGGATTAACCATGTCCAGTTACCCGTAATTTCTCGTCCTGCCGATTTCTCAGCTTCCTCAAATAATTTAAACTGCTGAGCAGCAGTATGATGATCTACAATGCTCACACCGTCCTCTTTAAAAGAATGAAGAACAGCAATATTGAGCTCCACTAATGCACGATCACGCCATAGAGAGGCTTGTTTAGTAGTATCCAAATTAAATATGTCCGCAATAGCTGGCAGCATATTATAGCGGTCATGATCGGCTAAATTGCGTGCACCAATTTCAGTTCCCATATACCAGCCATTAAATGGAGCCGCTTGAAAATCAATGCCAGCCATTTGAAAACGCATACTCGAAATAATAGGAACAGCATACCATTTTAACTCTAATTCCTCCACAGCTTCCGATTCTGGATGACGTATTGGAACCTCTAAAATATACTCTGTAGGAATTGTAAATAGCTGTGGAGCATGTCCATCTACCTGTATAACTAGTGGTAACACATCAAAGGGTGTACGCTCGCCTTTCCAGCCCATCGATTCACATACTTTTGTAAAAGTGATAGAATGTGCATCCCCAATGATGCCTTCTTCTGTTTCATAGCCTGCGTAACGAATTAGCTGATGATTCCAAATCCGTACTCTATCATTTGCAAACACTGTTATAGTTGGACGGATTTTCCCCTGATTTGTGGCATACTCTATATGCTCTAGTAACTTTTGAAAAATGCTCTGTTCATCTAAAACTTCTCTTGCATCTACTACATGCAACGATTGCCAAAACAACCGTCCAATACATTTATTGCTATTACGCCATGCAGCTCGTGCACCAAAAATTAGCTCTTCTGTTGTAGGCTTATATTCCCCTGCTCTTTTAATCTGTTGTAATCTATGTTCTAACCAAAGTTCGGATTCATTTTGTTCTTGCTGGTATTGATTTAAAAAACATTGTATCTCCTGTATATTCATATTGATTCCTCCACTTATCCCCATATTAGAGGAACAAGGCAATAAGCACCATGAAAATAGCTAGTGAAAAAACATACATATTTCATATATGAAATAGTTTGTTCAAATTTTACATGAAACAATGTTCCCGTAGTGATTGAAATGGAATTGTAACGCTTCCTATAGCAAGCCTATAGAAAGAGAGGGATTATTAGAAGGAAAGGATTTAGACCTAACATTAAAAAGCAACTAAACGTAGCTTTGATGTCTGTTATGAAGAATATAAAAAAAGCATGTAACACACAACTGTGCTACATGCTTGATGACCCGTACGGGATTCGAACCCGTGTTACCGCCGTGAAAGGGCGGTGTCTTAACCACTTGACCAACGGGCCGTGGCTCCGAAGGCAGGACTCGAACCTGCGACAACCTGATTAACAGTCAGGTGCTACTACCAACTGAGCTACTTCGGAATAATGATGGGCCTAAATGGACTCGAACCATCGACCTCACGCTTATCAGGCGTGCGCTCTAACCAGCTGAGCTATAGGCCCATTTTGGAGCGGGTGATGAGAATCGAACTCACGACATCAGCTTGGAAGGCTGAGGTTTTACCATTAAACTACACCCGCAAATAATGGTGGGTCAGGACGGAATCGAACCGCCGACACTTAGAGCTTCAATCTAATGCTCTACCAACTGAGCTACTGACCCGAAATGGAGGAGGTAGAGGGATTCGAACCCCCGCGCGGTGTTACCCGCCTGTCGGTTTTCAAGACCGATCCCTTCAGCCAGACTTGGGTATACCTCCAAAAATATTAAAATGGTGGAGCCTAGCGGGATCGAACCGCTGACCTCCTGCGTGCAAGGCAGGCGCTCTCCCAGCTGAGCTAAGGCCCCATTTATAAATGGTCGGAATGACAGGATTCGAACCTACGACCCCTTGGTCCCAAACCAAGTGCTCTACCAAGCTGAGCTACATTCCGATAACATGAATAAATTGGCGCGCCCGACAGGAGTCGAACCCATAACCTTCTGATCCGTAGTCAGACGCTCTATCCAATTGAGCTACGGGCGCAAAAATAATAAATACTGATGAGCCATGAAGGACTCGAACCTTCGACCCTCTGATTAAAAGTCAGATGCTCTACCAACTGAGCTAATGGCTCGTAAAAGAAAAAATGGCTGGGGTACTAGGATTCGAACCTAGGCATGACGGAATCAAAATCCGTTGCCTTACCGCTTGGCTATACCCCAATTTTAAAATGGGGCGACTGATGGGAATCGAACCCACGAATGTCGGAACCACAATCCGATGCGTTAACCACTTCGCCACAACCGCCACTATATAATAACAGCCATATATGAACGAGTACCTCAATACCTGGCAGGGGCAGTAGGAATCGAACCCACACCAAAGGTTTTGGAGACCTCTATTCTACCGTTGAACTATGCCCCTAAAATGGTGGAGGGGGACGGATTCGAACCGCCGAACCCTAAGGAGCGGATTTACAGTCCGCCGCGTTTAGCCACTTCGCTACCCCTCCAAGGGAATGGTGCCGGCGATAGGAGTCGAACCCACGACCTACTGATTACAAGTCAGTTGCTCTACCAACTGAGCTACACCGGCAATAAAAAAATGGCGGTCCCGACCGGGATCGAACCGGCGATCTCCTGCGTGACAGGCAGGCATGTTAACCGCTACACCACGGGACCAAAATGGTGGAGGATGACGGGCTCGAACCGCCGACCCCCTGCTTGTAAGGCAGGTGCTCTCCCAACTGAGCTAATCCTCCATAAAAAATAAGCGAAGCGACGTCCTACTCTCACAGGGGGAAGCCCCCAACTACCATCGGCGCTAAAGAGCTTAACTTCCGTGTTCGGTATGGGAACGGGTGTGACCTCT
>NZ_JBMOXD010000005.1:11910-217094 GCF_049315265.1 Lysinibacillus sp. NPDC056220 | reverse complement strand
ATGTCCAAAATTTTGTTTCGTTCACTAGCTAGGCTAGCTACTTAAAACTTTATTGATTACGTTTTGCTTGTTCAGTTTTCAAGGTTCATGTTGTTTATTTCAGCGTCACCTCTTGGCGACTTATTTATAATATCAAGATTCGACAACTATGTCAACATATTATCTAAAAATATTTCAATAGATTATATTTTAGTCACTCAAATACTTAATTGTACGTGAAAATATTATATTGCCTGTAGAAAAGAGTAATGTAAATGAAGGTGTTTTACTTTACGTAATAGCCTACCTCTTCTCTTTATTATCCTTAATATGAATGAGAAAAGGCAGCCATAGTTATGGCGTGCCTTTCTATAAATTAGTAATAATTCGAGAAATATAAAAACTGCGATTTTTTCCTAAATCAAAAATTTCACCTGTATGAACTAATTTAATGAGTGGACGTGTTGGCGCAAACTTATTTACAAACATGACTTCTCCACGCTCCAAGTTAGAAAGTTCAACAATTGTACCAATAGGAAGATCCGCTACAATATCGATTAATGCACGTACCACTTTAATATCAAACTTACCAAACTCAGATTCATTAATCATTTCTATTACTTTAAATGAAGATTGCTTGGACCTGTATACTCGTTCACATGTCATAGCATGGAATACATCTGCCACAGCAATGATTTGTGCAAAGATAGAAATATTAGCAATCTTTTCACCTTTCGGGTATCCACTACCATTTAAACGTTCATGGTGTTGGAATATTGCCTCTTTCATAGTTTCTTTTAAAATGGTTAAATCCTTCACCATGTTATAGCTATAAATTGGATGTTTATAAATTTCATCAAACTCTTGCTCAGTAAGAGGTGTCTTTTTATCTCGAATTCGGGGGTGTACTTTAGCCATTCCACAATCAGCCAATAGACCACCTATCGCAATTTGAATTGTAGTCCCCCTATCATAACCCAACTTTTGAGCAACTACAGAGGAAATCAGGGCAGTAGCTACACAATGGTGATATAAATAGTCTTTAGGATTAGAAAACTCATTTAAATCAAAAATAATTGTTCGATCCTCCAATACCATCTCCACCAAAGGCAATATAATGGTTCTCGCTTTGGCGATATCTACCTTAGAACCTGCTTCCCAATTTTTGAATTCCTTTTTAAATTGTTCAATAGAATGATTATAAGATTTTCTAAAAGTCGGAATGTCCTCTACTACTTCTACATCTATTTCTCTCTTTTCTGAATGAATATCGTTTTGATTTTTATAAACAGGGACGTTAAAAATATTAAATGCCTGAAAAACTTGTAAATGTACATGGGAAATCGTTGTATCTTTAAAGATGATAGGATACTGTGTATTAGCAAAAATATCTTCAGAAATTACTCTACCAACGCCTAACTCTGAAATTGGAACATGTATTGTTTCCATGAAATGAACACCTCTCCACTTTAACTTGCTTCAAATAAGGGTACCTTTATTTTATCATGTAATTCAAAATAATTACTTATTTTTCATTATTTATAATAAAAAACCGATGAACGACATGAACGCTGTCGTCATCGGTTTAAGTTATTCCTCTATTTCCTCTTCATCTTCAGGCAACTCTTCTTCTTTTTCAACCTTAGCTACAGTTGCAACTAATTCATCATCACCTAAGCGAATTAAACGAACACCTTGTGTGCTGCGTCCAATTAATGAAATATCATTAACATCCATACGAATAAGCATGCCGTTAATAGTAATAAGCATAATATCCTCTGAACCATCAACTGTTTTCACAGCCACCATCGGACCATTTTTATCAGTAATTTGCATTGTTTTTAATCCAACGCCACCACGGCTTTGTAAACGATAATCATCTTCAGAAGTACGTTTACCATAACCTTTTTCAGTAACTACTAAAATTTCTTGTCCTGGTTCAACAATCTCCATACCTACTACTTCGTCACCATCACGAAGTTTAATACCTCGTACACCACCAGCTGTACGTCCCATAGAACGAATATCATCTTCCTGGAAACGAACAAGCATACCATCACGTGTACCGATGATAATTTGCTTATCCCCATCTGTTAAACGAACAGAAATAAGATCATCATCTTCTCGTAAACTGATAGCTATTAAACCATTCGTACGAATGTTGGCAAATTGTGATACAGGTGTACGTTTCGTAATACCTGTTTTAGTTGTAAAGATAAAGTACGCATCTTCATCAAATGATCCAACACGAATCATCGCTGTTACTTTCTCACCTTTATCGATATTGAGCAAGTTAACAATCGGTAGCCCTTTAGCTGTACGACCATACTCTGGAATTTCGTAACCTTTCGCTCTAAATACTTTACCTTTGGAAGTAAAGAATAGAATTGTATCATGTGTAGAGGTATTCATAAGATGCTCTACAAAGTCATCTTCGTTTGTACCCATTCCCTGAACACCACGACCACCGCGTTTCTGACTACGATATGTATTCGCAGCTAAACGTTTAATATAGCCGTTATGCGTTAAAGTAACGACTGAATTTTCAACAGGAATTAGATCCTCATCCTCAATCATTTCAATACCGCCAGAAGTAATTTCAGTACGGCGTGTATCACTATAGCGGTCTTTCAGCTCTAAAATTTCAGTACGAATGATATCAACAATTTTAGCTTCGTCCGCTAAAATTGCCTTTAATTCAGCGATTAGAACCTGAAGCTCTTGATATTCCGCTTCAATTTTTTCACGCTCTAAGCCACTTAAACGAACTAAACGCATATCTAAAATGGCTTGAGCTTGTCGTTCTGATAAATTAAAACGCTCCATTAATTGAGGCTTCGCTTCTTCACCACTACGTGAACCACGAATAATCGCAATTATTTCATCAATATGGTCTAATGCAATTCGTAAGCCTTCTAAAATATGTGCACGGTCCTCTGCTTTTCGAAGATCGAATTCAGTACGACGACGAATAATAACTTTTTGGTGCTCTAAATAATGGTATAGCATTTCTTTTAAGCCTAATACCTTTGGCTGACCATTTACTAATGACAGCATATTGATACCAAAGCTTGATTGCATAGCTGTTTGTTTGTAAAGATTGTTTAAAACTACATTAGCATTTGCATCTTTTCGTACCTCAATCACTACTCGCATACCACGACGGTCTGACTCATCACGTAAATTCGTAATACCATCGATTTTTTTATCACGGACAAGCTCTGCAATTTTTTCAATCAGCTTTGCCTTATTTACTTGGTATGGTAACTCGTGAACAAGGATAGTTTCCTTACCATTAGCTTTTTGCTCAATTTCCACCTTCGCACGAATAATGATGGAACCACGGCCAGATTCATAAGCTCTACGAATACCACTACGGCCCAAAATTAATCCGCCAGTAGGGAAATCCGGGCCAGGGATGATTTCCATCAATTCCTCTGTGGTAATAGCTGGGTTTTCAGAAAGTGCTATAACCGCATCAATGGTTTCACCTAGATGGTGAGGAGGAATATTTGTGGCCATACCAACAGCAATCCCTGCAGCACCGTTTACCAATAAGTTTGGATAACGACTTGGTAAAACAATCGGTTCTTTTTCAGAGCCATCATAGTTATCTGTATAGTCAATTGTATCTTTATTGATATCACGTAGCATTTCCATCGCAATTTTAGACATACGTGATTCTGTATAACGCATAGCTGCAGCTCCATCACCATCAACAGAACCAAAGTTCCCATGACCGTCAACAAGCATATAACGATAGCTGAAATCTTGCGCCATACGTACCATAGCGTCATAAATGGAAGAGTCACCATGTGGATGGTACTTACCCATTACATCCCCAACAATACGTGCTGATTTTTTGTAAGGTTTATCTGCTGTATTTCCTAACTCCTGCATCCCATATAAAATACGACGATGTACTGGTTTTAATCCATCACGTACATCAGGTAATGCACGTGAAACAATTACACTCATTGCATAATCAAGAAAGGATGTTTCAATTTCTTCTGTAATATTAATTCCTTTAACACCGGAGCGTTCTTGTTCTGACAAAGTGTAGACCTCCTCTCAAGAAAAATTAGATATCTAAATTAGCGTAAACGGCATTTTCCTCGATAAATTGACGACGAGGTTCAACTTCATCGCCCATTAAACGCTCAAATGCTTGGTTAGCTTTAATTGCATCATCTAATTCTACTTGTAATAATGTACGGTGCTCTGGATCCATTGTAGTATCCCAAAGTTGTTCAGCATTCATTTCACCAAGACCTTTATAACGCTGTACATTCGGTTTTGGCATTTTTGGTAGACGTTCTAAAATTTCTTTTAATGTTTCATCATCATAGCAATATTCAACATGCTTACCTTGTTTCACTTGATAAAGTGGTGGCTGTGCAATGTAAATATAGCCTGCCTCTATAAGTGGACGAAGGAAACGGAAGAAGAATGTTAAAAGCAATGTACGAATATGTGCACCATCAACATCGGCATCTGTCATAATAATGATTTTATGATAACGGGCCTTTTCTAAATTGAACTCTTCTCCAATACCAGTACCGAATGCTGTAATCATGGCACGGATTTCTGCGTTCGATAAAATCTTATCTAAGCGTGCCTTTTCAACATTGAGAATTTTTCCACGTAAAGGCAATATTGCTTGGAAGTGACGATCACGTCCTGATTTAGCTGATCCTCCCGCAGAATCACCCTCAACAATATAGATTTCACAATCAGCTGGATTTGTTGAAGAACAGTCCGCCAATTTACCAGGCAAGCTTGACACTTCCAATGCATTTTTACGACGGGTAAACTCACGGGCCTTTTTGGCTGCGACACGAGCACGAGCTGCCATTAAACCTTTTTCAACAACTTTGCGTGCAACAGTTGGATTTTCCAACATAAATCGTTCAAAACCATCCGAGAATAAAGAGTTAGTAATTTGACTAACTTCTGAGTTCCCTAGCTTTGTTTTTGTTTGCCCCTCAAATTGAGGATCCGGATGTTTAACAGAGACAATAGCTGTTAAGCCTTCGCGTACATCCTCACCTGTCAAATTGGCATCCGCTTCTTTCAACAATCCACCTTTTCGTGCGTAATCATTAATGACGCGTGTAAGAGCTGTTTTAAAACCAGACTCATGTGTACCACCTTCATACGTATTAATATTATTAGCAAATGAAAAAATATTAGAAGAGAAACCTGCATTGTATTGCATAGCAATCTCAACAGAGATACCATCTTTTTCTCCAAGAACATCAATCGGATCATGAATAGGCTCTTTAGATTGATTTAGGTGCTCAACATATGAACGGATACCACCTTCATAGTGATATGTAGTTGAACGCTCCTCGCCTTCTCGTTCATCAGCAATGGTAATCTTGATTCCACGATTTAAATATGCCAATTCTCGAATACGGTGAGCTAAAATATCATATTCATAAACAGTAGTTTCTTTAAAAATTTCTGGGTCCGCTTTAAAACGTGTTGTTGTTCCATTACGGTCTGTATCGCCAATAATCTTTAGTTCTTGTATCGTTTTTCCACGTTGGAATTTGATTTCATGAATATGACCTTCACGGTGAACTTGCACAATTGTTTCAACAGAAAGAGCATTTACAACGGATGCCCCTACTCCATGTAGACCACCTGAAACTTTATAGCCTCCACCACCAAATTTACCACCAGCATGTAAAACCGTCATGATAACTTCAACAGCAGGCTTACCCATCTTTTCTTGAATGCTGACTGGAATACCACGACCGTTATCTTCTACACGAATCCAATTTTCTTTTTCTATTGTTACCTGTATATCAGTACAAAATCCTGCCAGAGCTTCATCGATACTATTATCAACGATTTCCCATACTAAGTGGTGTAACCCTTTTGAGCTTGTTGAACCGATATACATCCCTGGTCTTTTACGTACTGCCTCTAAACCTTCTAATACCTGTATCTGATCGGCCTCATAAGCTTGGTTTTGTAAACCTTCGTTCTCTATAGCCACGGCTTTCATCTACTCCTTCATAACATCATTGTGTGTAAATGAATGAACAGTCAACCGAGCTGACTATTACCATTCTTTTGTAATCTAAAAAACTACCCTGGCTAACTTTTTTCAATCGCACCTTGTTTCACGTGGAACAGTTGAGCCTGCTCCATCGTTTCATGATGAATACCTTCAACACTTGTCGTTGTGACAAAGGTTTGCACTTCACCTTGAATGGTATTTAATAAATGCGATTGACGATAATCATCGAGTTCCGACAAGACATCATCTAAAAGTAGTATGGGTGTTTCATTTGTTTCTTGTTTAATTAATTCAATTTCAGCAAGTTTTAAAGACAATGCAGTTGTACGCTGCTGTCCTTGAGAGCCATATGTTTGCACATCATAGCCATTTACTAAAAACTGCAAATCATCACGATGTGGACCAACTAACGTTACACCTCTGTCAAATTCACGTTCTCTTGCTTCCATCAATTTTTGATGTAAAGTATTTTCAATTTCGCTAGAAGAATGTTCTTTTTCTATTCCAGCTACCGTACGATATTTTATAATGAGCGTTTCCTTCCCTTGTGATATACCTGCATGTATAGGTTCAGCCCACTCCTGCAATAAATCCATAAATTGAAATCTTTTACGAATAATTTGGGTAGCTGCATGAATATATTGTTCATTATAAACCTCATACATCACATCATTTGACATGGACTTGCCCTGGTTCATCTTTAAGAAATGGTTACGTTGTTTTAAAACTTTTTGAAAGGTTAATAAATCGTGTAAATAGACAGGCGAAATTTGCCCAATCTCCATATCAATAAAACGTCGGCGTATTTGCGGACTACCTTTTACAACGTTTAAATCTTCTGGTGCAAACATAACGACGTTCATTTGGCCAATATAATGACTAAGGCGACTTTGCTCTATATGATTTATCTTGCCCTTTTTACCTTTCTTTGTAATCGTAAGCTCTATCGGTAAAATACCATGTCTTTTTTGAACTGCCCCTTCTATTTTACCATAGTCTGAATCCCAACGTATCAATTCTTTATCGTTCGTTGTTCGATGGGATTTAGCCATTGCTAGTACGTAGATAGACTCCATAACATTTGTTTTTCCTTGAGCATTTTCACCAATGAAAACATTAATTTTAGGAGAGAAGTTTAAAGCTAAGGCATCATAATTACGGTAATTTGTAAGTTTTATTTGTTCAATATGCATAGTTTACTGCCCAGTTGGTCCTACGATTTGAAAACGACCACATCCTGGTATATTTACAACGTCTCCGTTTCGTAATTTACGACCTCGACGATCATCTACTTCTCCATTGACATACACAGCATTTTCCTGTAAAAACCACTTAGCCATTCCACCTGAACTAATGGCATCAGATATTTTTAATAGCTGCCCTAACGTGATGAACTCCTCATCGATTTTAATGTCCTGCATAGTGTGTTTCCCTCCAAATACAGACTGTCTATCTCTCTATCATACCTAAAATTTCGCCATAAGTAAAAAAGATAGCCGCAAATTGCGACTATCCTAACAGATCTTAAATTTTTAGTAAGTACGTACAGGTAAAATTAATTGTAAAATTGCATCGTCATGAACCGAGCGTAAAATAAATGGTCTCATTGCGCCTGTAAATTGAATGACTACATCTTGGCCATCGATAGCTTTCAATGCTTCCATCATATATTTGGCACTAAAGGAAATTTTCAAGCCTTCTCCTTCTAATGACTCAACAGGAATTTCTTCTTGTACTTTACCGATTTCAGGTGAATTAGAAGAAACCTCAACTGCTTGATGACCCAATATTTCAAAACGGACAACATTATTACGATCCCCTCTTGCTACAAGCGAAGCACGGTCTATAGCTTGTAATAAAGACTTACCATTAATTGTAACATTAGTTTGGTATTCTTCTGGAATTAAACGGGAAGTGTCTGGGTAATTTCCTTCTAGTAAACGTGAGAAGAATAATACATCCCCTGTTTTAAACAATACCTGCTGACTTGTAATAACAATTTGAACAAGGTTTGTAGAATCCTCTAATACTTTATTTAATTCATTTAAACTTTTTCCTGGGATTACAACACTATGTTCAACCTCTGGTAAATTTTCCAGTTGAACCTTACGTCTTGCTAAACGATGACTATCTGTTGCAACACAGATTAATGTTTCATTTTTAATCTGCCAGTTTACACCTGTCAACACGGGTCTACTTTCAGAAGTGGCAACGGCGAATACAGTTTCACGAATAATTGTTTTTAAAAGATCAGCAGGAATAGTAAATTTTTGATCCTCTGTTAATTCCGGTAATAATGGATATTCAGCTGCATCAGAGCCAATTAAATGGAACTCCGATTTACCTGAGCGAATATGCGTTTGGAAACCAGGAGTTACTTGGATTTCAACATCATTTGTTGGTAATTTACGTATAATTTCATTAAACATACGGGCTTGTACAACAATTGATCCTGTTTCTGCAATGTGAATGATCTGTTGTCCATCTTCCTCAACGGGGATAAATGTTTGAATTGTAATATCCGCATCACTACCTGTTAAGCGAATACCTTCTTCAGTTACATCAATTTTGATGCCTGTTAAAATTGGAATAGTTGTTTTTGAACTTACCGCTTTCATGACATCATTTAAACCCTCTAATAAACGGTCACGTAAAATATCAAATTTCATTCGTTTTCCCTCACATATTTATATTATTTATTTATATAAAATAAAAAAGATATAGTAATAGGCTCTGTGGATTTGTGGATAAGTGCCTTTTTATGAATAAAATCAGTCTATCCACATGTAGATAGACTGTGTATAAGTTTGTGTTTAAATAGTAGGATTGTCCACAGTAATTACTTCCCTAGCATGCTACGAATTTGTTTAACATCTTGTTGAAGCTGGACGTCATTTTTCAACAAAGAAGATATTTTTTCGTGAGCATGAATCACAGTTGTATGATCACGTCCACCAAATTCTTCGCCAATTTTCGGCAGTGAAAAATCTGTTAATTCACGTGATAAATACATGGCAATTTGGCGAGGAAAAGCAATTAACTTTGTACGCTTTTTCGCCGTAAAATCTTCTAAACGTATACTAAAATGCTCACCAACAGCATTTTGAATGTCTAATATTGTCACAGTTCGTGGCTTTGAATTAGGAATGATATCTTTAAGTGCCTCAGCAGCAAGTGTGGCATTAATATCTTTGTTTACGAGCGATGAATAGGCAACGACGCGAATAAGCGCACCTTCAAGCTCCCTAATATTGGAGTCAATCTGGTTCGCAATATAGAGCATTACTTCATTGGGTACCTCTAAACCATCTGCTTTTGCTTTTTTACGCAAAATAGCAATTCGTGTTTCCAAATCAGGAGGTGCAATATCCGTTATTAATCCCCATTCAAAACGTGAACGTAGCCGATCCTCTAATGTAGGAATTTCCTTAGGAGGTCTGTCACTCGATATAACAATTTGCTTGGATTCCTCGTGTAAAGTATTAAACGTGTGGAAAAATTCTTCTTGAGTTGATTCTTTTCCAGCAAGGAATTGAATATCATCAATTAGCAGTACATCCACATTGCGGTATTTATTGCGAAAATCAAGTGCTTTGTTATCACGAATAGAGTTAATAAATTCATTTGTAAATTTCTCAGATGATAAATAGACCACCTTTGCATTAGGATTATGCTCTAAAACATAATGACCGATGGCATGCATTAAGTGTGTCTTACCAAGCCCAACTCCCCCATAGATGAAGAAAGGGTTATAAGCCTTTGCAGGTGCTTCAGCGACTGCTAGAGAGGCAGCATGTGCAAAGCGGTTACCAGAGCCAATAACAAACGTATCAAAAGTATACTTCGGGTTTAACATCCCCGGTGAAATATCATGGTGATCGTTATTCTTTGCTTGGATAATCGGCGCCGGCAAATCAAAATCGTCCGAATCCTGGTTTTTTTGAACAACAAATTTAATAAGCAAGTCTTCGCCTGTAAGCTCCGTTAATATACCTGTAATCAAATGAATATAATGATTCTCAAGCCAATCTCGAGCAAACGAATTTGGCGCAGCTATTGTCACAGTTGAACCACTGCCATTGTAGGACAGTAATTTGGTAGATTTTAGCCACGTTTCGAAGCTTGGTTTAGAAATTTTTTGTTCAACTTGAGCCAGGACATTATTCCATAATTCTTCTAAATGTTCCAAGCTACTAATCTCCTTTACAGTGTTCAATACATAAAAAAAATTGCATTTATAGAAATGGTAAATACGTTCATTTTACAACTCGTCCACATAATCACAAGTTGTGGATAAAAGTTAACCAAAGGCTGTGATAAAAATTATCCACAGCATATTAACAGTTGTGGATAATTAAAATGTTCATTTCAGTTTTCAACAAAGTGAAGCACAGTAATCGTATCAGAAAAACAAAGCTATTTCAATAGTTTATGAAACTTATCCACATAGCTTGTAGTTATGCACTTTAGAGTTGTCCACAAGCACTGCTTATGTGAAAAAGCTGTAGATAATTGTTGTGGATAAAAAAATATGCAAAAAATACTATACACAACTTTGTGTAAAAAAAACAAGTCCTCTGTGGATAAATATTTTTATAATAATGTTATAATAGAGTGTCTTTTACGGAGGATTTAAATGCGCTCTGAGGATAGATGAAGTAGTTGCATTTAGATACATAGAATAGTTACCTAAAAGAAATTTGTTAAATACATTGACAAAATAACTAGTTACTTTATATAATATTCGAGTCTGTATGTTGAAAAATTCAACTCATATATCAGGAGGTGTCTATATAAATGAAACGTACTTACCAACCAAAGAAACGTAAACACAGTAAAGTTCACGGTTTCCGCGCACGTATGAGCACGAAAAACGGTCGCAAAGTTCTTGCTGCTCGTCGTCGTAAAGGAAGAAAAGTTTTATCAGCATAAAATAAGTCCACTGAGCCACATCAGTGGTCTTTTTTTTCTTTATTTTTGGTAAACCTAGAAGTGAGGATCAAAGATATTATCTATTAGCAGGTGAAAGAAATGAAAAAACGCCAAAGAGTGAAGAAGAATGATGATTTTCAAAAGGTGTTTAAAAAAGGTAAATCTTTCGCTAATCGTCAGTTTGTTGTTTACTTTTTAGAAAAAGAGGGACAAACAGAATTTCGTGTAGGTTTATCGGTTAGTAAGAAACTTGGGAATGCGGTAAAACGCAACCAAATAAAACGCTATATTCGCCATAGTATTCTTGATTTAAAGGATGATTTAAAGCCGAATATGGACTATGTTATTATCGCCAGACAACCGGCGGCCACTATGGATTTTCATGAAGTGAAACAAAGTTTGCAACATGTACTAAAAATCGCAAAGGTATTGAGGAAAGTGTAATGTATGCAACCGAGTGGTAAAATGCGCCTGTATGATTAGCTTTAAGAATAAGAGTGAAATGGCATACCATAACGTAGGAGTATACGCATAGGGGTATTACTAGCGTTAGATTTCACTTATAAAATATGTTAAATTCGCCACAAAACTCAGGAATAAGTGTATATTGTGAGAATATTTAGTAGAGTGAAACGTTATTGGCATGATAAAATAGCTGATAACTTTATCTTTGTTCAAGCTTAGATAAAGCTGCTGTCAGAAGTCACAGATTTTAAGGCAGGAAACTGTCAGTCAGTGAATAAAGAAGATGCATATAGAATTTGAAAAAGTGAATAGTAATTGTAGGGGGAAGAAGGTTGAAAAAACAACATTGGGTAATTTTGTCACTAGTATCAGTAGCTCTACTACTATCTGGTTGTACAGAATTCAATGAACCAATTTCCAAAGAAAGCACTGGCTTCTGGAATGAATTCATTGTTTGGCCGTTGGTATCAGCGATAAAATACTTTGCTGACCTACTTGGCACGTATGCATGGGGGATCATTGCTGTAACGATCATTATTCGTTTAGCAATTTTACCATTAATGATTAAACAAACAAAGAGTTCTAAAAAAATGCAAGAAATTCAGCCAAAATTGAAGGAACTGCAAAAGAAGTATGCTTCTAAGGATGCTCAGACACAACAACAATATCAGCAAGAAATGATGAAGCTGATGAGTGAATCAGGCGTAAACCCACTTGCAGGGTGTTTACCAGTAATCATTCAAATGCCAATTTTAATTGGTTTTTATCATGCAATAAGCCGTATGAATGCTACATCTACATTTGATTTAGGGAATTTCTTTATCTTCCCGCTAGCAGATCCTGCACCTGCATTAGCAATTACAGCAGGTTTAATGCAATTTATCGTATTACGTACAGGCCCAGCAATGGATAATCCTCAAATGAAAATCATGATGTATATTATGCCATTCATGATCATTGCCTTTGGTATGGCCTTACCAGCTGCATTATCATTATATTGGGTAATCGGGAATATTATTTCGATTTTCCAAAACCTGTATATTTATAAACCTTGGAATAAAGATAAAACACAACCTGCTCAAAATGGAGGGGCTAAAAAGTGAAACAACTTACGCAAATAGGCGCAACAACACAAGAAGCGATCTCATTAGCGTTACAGAAACTTGGCAAAACCCGTGAACAAGTAGATGTTGAAGTTTTACAAGAAGGTAAAAAAGGATTTTTAGGTTTTGGTGCACGCTCTGCAGAAGTTCGTGTAACTGTAAAGGAAGTTCAGATTCCGGTCATTGAAAGTGAAAAAGCCGAATCGCAAATAACGACTCAATTAGACAAACAATTAGCAGTAGATGATGTTGAAACAATAAGTTCACAAGTTTCTGATCAACCAAATGAAATCGAAGCTGTTCAAAAAGTCGTAAACGAACAAAATGAGGAAGAAGATTCAGCAAATCCAATTGAGGATGCAAAAACTTACTTAGTAACTATTGCTGAACAATTGGATATTCATGATCTTGATATAAGTACAACACGTGAAGGGAAATACGTTTATTTTCAGCTGAAAAGTGAGAAAGCTGCTCTACTTATCGGAAAACGTGGTCAAACATTAAATTCCTTACAGCAATTAACACAGTTAGTGCTAAATAAAAGCGCTAAGCAGTTCTTAATGGTGAAATTAGATGTGGAAAACTATCGCGAACGTCGACAAGAAGCATTAGAGTTACTGGCTGATCGAATGGCGGACAAAGCATTACGTTCAAATCAACGTGTGGCATTTGAACCTATGCCGTCATACGAAAGAAAAATAATTCATAATCAATTAGCCAATCGTCTTGATCTTGAGACGTATTCAGAAGGTTCAGAACCAAATCGTTATTTAGTCATTGAGCCCGTCAAAAATAAATAGATTTAAAACATGCAGACACTATAGTTTTAAAGGTCATTTTATCCTTTGTGATAAAATGACCTTTTTTTATGAGACAAAGAATTGTATTTTTTGTTGAAATTCAGTTTTATAAAAAAGGTTGTTATCCACATTTGGAAATGATCCTTACTTTAGATTTTGCTGAAAATATGTTAGTCTAAGGTGTTAGTAAGTATTGGTCGGTTTCGATTATCCACATGTGGATAACGTTGAGGAGGTCATTAAATGGAGTTTGATACAATTGCTGCGATATCCACACCGATGGGTGAAGGTGCCATAGCCATCGTTCGTTTAAGTGGGGACGAAGCAGTGGCGATTGCAGATAAAATATTTAAATCACCAGGTGGAAAAAGTTTAACGACAAAGGATTCGCACACTATTCATTATGGACATTTAGTGGATCCTAAAACAAACGAGGTAGTAGAGGAAGTAATGCTATCATTGATGCGTGGTCCAAAAACTTTCACACGTGAGGATGTAGTTGAAATAAATTGTCACGGTGGTTTGGTTTCAGTTAATCGTGTTTTACAACTAGCATTAACGAATGGGGCAAGATTAGCAGAACCAGGTGAATTTACTAAACGTGCGTTTTTAAATGGGCGTATTGATTTATCACAGGCTGAAGCAGTAATGGATTTGATAAGAGCTAAAACAGATCGAGCAATGAATGTTGCCTTGGGTCAGATGGATGGAAAATTATCAAGACTTATTGGTGACTTGCGCCAAGCTTTACTAGAGACATTAGCGCAAGTAGAGGTTAATATAGATTATCCAGAGTATGATGATGTAGAAGAGATGACTGTACCTGTTTTAGTAGAAAAATGTACATGGGTACGAGATGAAATTATTAAACTTCTCCAAACATCTTCTCAAGGGAAAATATTACGAGAGGGTTTATCGACTGTTATTTTAGGCCGTCCAAATGTAGGGAAATCTTCTCTTTTAAATAGCTTAGTACAGGAAAATAAGGCCATAGTGACAGATATTGCTGGTACTACTCGTGATATTATAGAAGAGTACGTCAATGTACGCGGTGTTCCGCTTCGTTTAGTGGATACAGCGGGTATTCGTGAGACAGAAGACATTGTTGAACGAATTGGCGTAGAACGTTCGAGAGAAGCGCTACGTGGAGCAGATTTAATATTATTTGTATTAAACTATGCAGATGAGTTAACTGCTGAGGACGAGCGTTTATTCGAAACGATTGAGGCGATGGACTACATCGTTATTATCAATAAAACAGATCTACCGCAAAAAATTAATTTAGCGCGTGTCAAAGAGCTAGCAGGTAAACATCGCATTGTAACCACCTCTCTCTTACAGGAGGAGGGTGTTACAGAGCTTGAAGAAGCGATAGCTGCATTGTTCTTTGAAGGGCAAATTGAAGCGGGCGATTTAACATATGTTTCAAATGCAAGACATATTGCACTATTGCATCAAGCACAGGCGACAGTTGAGGATGCAATAGCAGCTGCTCAAGCTGGAGTTCCAGTTGATATGGTACAAATTGATGTCACAAGAACTTGGGAATTACTTGGTGAGATTATAGGTGACACAGTGCAAGAAAGCCTAATCAACCAGCTATTTTCTCAGTTTTGCTTAGGAAAATAACTTTAAGAAAGAAAGGAAGATACGAGCATGCCAACAAAATATGAGGCAGGCACGTTTGATGTGATCGTCATTGGCGCAGGTCATGCAGGTTCAGAAGCTGCACATGCTGCGGCTAAAATGGGTGCTAAAACACTAATGTTAACGATCAACTTAGATATGATTGCATTTATGCCATGTAATCCATCCATTGGTGGTCCTGCCAAAGGAATCGTCGTACGTGAAATAGACGCTTTAGGTGGCGTCATGGGGAAAGTTATAGATAAAACACATATTCAAATGCGAATGTTAAATACAGGAAAAGGCCCAGCTGTACGTGCATTACGTGCGCAAGCTGACAAAGTTTTGTATCAACAAGAAATGAAACGCATATTAGAGGAAACCGAAAACTTAACAATCCATCAAGGAATGGTAGAAGAACTTATCATTGAGGATGGAGAAGTAACAGGGGTTATTACACAAATTGGTGCTATTTATCGTGCCAAAACAGTAGTGGTCACAACAGGTACCTTCCTACGCGGTGAAATTATTATTGGGGATATAAAATATTCAAGTGGTCCTAATAACCAACAACCGTCCATTCGCTTAGCTGATAATTTAAAAGAGCTTGGTTTTGACCTTGTTCGATTTAAAACAGGTACACCACCACGTGTTAATAATCGTACAATTGATTATGATAAAACTGAAATTCAGCCAGGAGATGAAGTTCCACGTGCATTTAGTTTTGAAACAACGGAATTCATTATGGACCAACTACCTTGCTGGTTAACGTATACAAGCCCTGAAACACATGAAATAATTGAGGCGAATTTACATCTATCACCGATGTATTCTGGGATGATTAAAGGGACGGGTCCACGCTACTGCCCTTCGATTGAAGATAAAGTAGTACGCTTCAACGATAAGCCGAGACATCAAATCTTCTTAGAGCCAGAAGGACGTAATACACGTGAGGTTTATGTTCAAGGTTTATCAACAAGCCTACCAGAGCATGTTCAAACACGTTTATTAAAATCAATCCCAGGCTTAGAGAATGCAGAAATGATGCGTGCTGGCTATGCCATTGAATATGATTCAATTGTACCCACACAATTGTGGCCAACACTAGAAACAAAGCGCATTAAAGGCTTATATACAGCTGGCCAAATTAATGGTACATCGGGTTATGAAGAAGCAGCGGCCCAAGGATTAATGGCAGGAATGAATGCTGCAGCTAATGTACTTGGCAAAGAGGAATTAATCCTTAGTCGCTCGGATGCCTATATTGGGGTACTAATTGATGATCTTGTGACAAAAGGAACAAATGAGCCGTATCGTTTACTAACTTCTCGTGCAGAGTATCGCTTACTGCTACGTCATGATAACGCTGATTTACGATTATTAGAGCTAGCTTATAAAATCGGAATGGTACCACAAGAAAGATATGACAAGTTCAATGCGAAAAAGGCATTAATCGAAAATGAAATTGCACGTCTTCGTGAAATAATTATTAAACCGAATGAAGCTACACAAGCGGTTATTCGTTCTGCTGGTGGTAGTGAATTAAAAGACGGCATTCGAGGTGCTGATTTACTAAAACGCCCCGAGATGCATTATGAGATGATTTCTTCATTAATTCCGGCAGATATTGAATTTACAGAAGAAGTAAAAGAGCAAATTGAAATTCAGCTTAAATATGAAGGCTATATCGAAAAAGCATTGCTACAAGTAGAGAAGCTGCATAAAATGGAAAACAAAAAAATCCCTGAAAACATTGATTATGATGCTATTTCTGGATTAGCGACAGAAGCACGTCAAAAATTAAAACAAGTTACACCGCTTTCCATTGCACAAGCCTCTCGTATTTCTGGTGTTAACCCAGCAGATATTTCTATTCTTCTTGTTTATATTGAACAAGGTAAAATTGCAAAAATAAGCGGCTAATAAGAACAGTAAAGTGAATAAGGGGCGGGCATACCATTGTGCCCGCTTCCTATTTTTAAAGCAATACTATTGTTAAGATGAACTAGTAGGGCTAGATTAATAAAGGAGACTTTACATGAACGAACAACAATTTATTGAGGCACTGAAAAAAAAGGGCATCGAGCTTTCCGAAAAGCAAATTACTCAATTTAAAAAATACTTTGAATTACTTGTCGAGTGGAATGAAAAGATGAACCTGACTGCTATTACAGATTTAGAAGGTGTTTATTTAAAACATTTCTTTGACTCTATTAGTGCCTCATTTTATTTTGATTTTTCAAAAGTAATCACTGTTTGTGATGTAGGAGCAGGGGCTGGTTTTCCTAGTATTCCAATAAAAATCTGTTTCCCACATTTACATGTCACAATTGTCGACTCCTTAAATAAAAGAATTACATTTTTAAATCATTTAAGTGATGAGTTACAATTAGAAAATATGAATTTTGTGCATGCTCGTGCAGAAGAGTTTGGTCAAAATATAAAATATCGTGAGCAATACGATGTGGTGACAGCACGTGCAGTAGCTCGTTTATCTGTTTTATCGGAGCTATGTGTACCATTAGCAAAACAAGGTGGCTATTTTGTTGCCTTAAAAGCAGCGGCAGGTGCAGAAGAATTAAAAGATGCTAAAAAAGCATTAACAACACTAGGTGTTAAACTGAAAGAAGAATATTCTTTCAAGCTACCTGTTGAAGAAAGTGACCGCATTTTATATATATTTGATAAAATAAAAGGAACACCGAAAAAATACCCGCGTAAGCCAGGTGTACCGAATAAAACACCAATTCAATAATTAGTGTTTCATGTGAAACTTTCTCAAAGTAGAATATATTTTTTCTATTTTGAGCATACATACTAGTTATGGATGGTTCACGCAAAAGTCATCTATGAACTATATACATTTGAGGAAATATAATAAATAATAATAGAATGAGACAGAGCAAGATAGTTACTTAAAGGTGGTGCCACTTGGATGAAAAGTCCTTTTTCACGTTTTTTTGGAGGCGGAAGTAAAACAGAGCCTATTGTGAAAAATGAAGTAGAACAAGCAGAGGCGGTTCATACAGCAGAAGAAGTCATAAAATTGCCTATTGATCAAATTGTACCTAACCGTTTTCAGCCACGTACTATTTTTGATGATGAAAAAATTGAAGAATTATCAAGAACCATTCATACACATGGTGTGATTCAGCCAATTGTTGTACGTAAAACATCAGAAAATCAATATGAAATCATTGCCGGTGAGCGTCGTTATCGAGCTATGAAAAAGCTACAATGGACAGAGGTTCCTGCTATTGTACGTAATTTAACCGATAAGGAGACAGCTTCTATTGCGTTAATAGAGAACTTACAGCGTGAAGAATTAACGGCAATTGAAGAAGCGGTAGCCTATCAAAAATTGTTGGAGCTGCATGAGCTCACACAGGAAGCTCTTGCCCAAAGACTTGGAAAAGGACAATCCACTGTAGCCAATAAATTACGTTTATTAAGGCTTCCAGACGAAGTGCAACAAGCCATTTTACAGCGAAAGATCTCTGAACGACATGCGCGTGCATTAATTGCTATTAAAGATCAACCGTTACAATTAGAGGTCTTACAGCAAACCGTTGATAATGATTGGAATGTTCGCCAATTAGAGGAACAGATTCAAGCTATCTTGCATCCTGTAACAGATGAGCAAGAGTCGGTACCAAAGAAGGCAAAGCCGAAGCGCAAGGCCATTAGTAAAGATGTCCGTATAGCCTTAAATACTATTAAGCAATCATTAACAATGGTCACAAAAAGTGGTATTACGGTAAAAACGGAAGAAGAAGATACAGAAGAATATTATCAAATTACTGTGAAGATACCTAAAAAGAAAAAGGTGTAACAAATTATCTAAGAATAATAATTTGTTACATTTTCCTTCACTGTAAAAAGGAGATATCTCAGAAAGTTGAATGAGATGTCTCCTTTTTTGTATATATTCTTAATATTTTATACAACTTCTAACTGTTTTTTTGATAGAATGAAAGTTAGATAGCGGGTTAAATACATTGGTTTTACAAAGAGTAAGCGTTGATAAATGAAAGCAGGTGCTTTTAAATGGGGAGAATTATAGCAATCGCCAATCAAAAGGGTGGCGTAGGAAAAACAACAACTTCAGTCAATTTGAGCGCTTGTCTAGCCTATTTGGGGAAGAAAGTGCTACTTATTGATACTGATCCGCAGGGAAATACAACAAGTGGTCTCGGTATTAATAAAGGAGACATACAAAGTTGTATTTATGATGTACTCATTGATGATGAAGATGTTGAAAATGTCATTCAAAAAACAAATGTAGATAATTTATCAATTGTTCCAGCCACAATTTCGCTTGCAGGCGCTGAAATTGAATTGGTGTCGACTATTTCAAGAGAAGTGCGTTTGAAGCATGCATTACAAAATGTAAAAGAAGATTTCGATTATATAATTATTGATTGTCCACCATCCTTAGGACTTTTAACAATCAATGCTTTGACTGCTTCAGATGCATTAATTATTCCTGTACAATGCGAATATTATGCATTGGAGGGTCTAAGCCAATTGTTATCTACTGTTCGTCTTGTTCAAAAGCATTTAAACCAACAGTTGTATATTGATGGTGTTTTATTAACAATGCTAGATGCACGAACAAACCTTGGGTTGCAAGTTATAGATGAAGTAAAAAAATATTTCCAAGATAAAGTATATAAAACAATAATTCCTCGTAATGTGCGTTTAAGTGAAGCACCTAGTCATGGGCAACCAATCATCACTTATGACGCAAGGTCTAGAGGTGCAGAAGTTTATTTGGAGATGGCGAGGGAAGTGATTAAAAATGGCTAAAGGTTTAGGAAAGGGCATTGGTGCACTATTTCCAGGAGAGTCTTTAGAACAAAGTGGGCAAGTGGAAGAAATTCAATTAGATTTAATTGTTGCGAACCCATTTCAGCCTCGTAAAATTTTTGATGAAGAAGCTTTACAAGAATTAGCAGATTCGATAAATGAGCATGGCATATTGCAACCAATTGCTGTCCGTAAAAAGGGTCGTAAATTTGAAATAGTAGCAGGAGAACGTCGTTATCGGGCCTGTTTATTAGCAGGTTTAGATGTTATTCCAGTAATCATTAAAGAGCTATCAGATGCACAAATGATGGAGCTAGCTATTCTAGAGAACCTTCAGCGCGAGGATTTAACAGTCATTGAAGAAGCAGAGGCCTATCAAAGCTTAATGGAAAACTTGAAACTAACACAGGAAGAGCTATCAAAGCGTTTAGGAAAAAGTAGACCACATATAGCTAACCATGTTCGCCTCCTTGCTTTGCCAGAAGATGTCCGGAAATTTATGAATGATGGCACCCTATCAATGGGACAAGGCCGGGCATTACTCGGCTTAAAAAATAAAAGACGAATCTCTGAAGTAGCAATGAAGGTAATGAATCAAGGTTTAAATGTTCGTCAAGTTGAAATGTTAGTACAAACCCTGAATGAGGAAGTTTCACGTGAAACAATTCCTCCTAAGAAAAAAGATATATTTGTGGCGGCGAAAGAATCTCAATTAAGAGATTATTTTGGAACAAATGTTCAAATTAGAAAGAACAACAATAAAGGGAAAATTGAAATAGAATTTTACTCTGAAGATGATTTGGAGCGCATTTTAGAAATCCTAAATTTACAAGAAGAATAAATGATATTTCTATAATTTAATCAGAGCGCCAAGCAAACAGGCGCTCTCTATTTTTTAGAGAGAAGGAAGGCAAAAGGGTGGTAATACTAGGGGCATTAATTAATGCTGTGCTCATTATAGCAGGTGCATTAGTGGGGCGGATTTTCAAAAATATTCCTGAATCTATGAAGTCTACTGTCCTATCCATAATTGGTTTAGCAGTCGCATTATTAGGGATAAAAATGGGTTTTGAAAGTGATAATTTTATTATCTTAATCGTAAGTTTAGTGGTGGGTACTGTAGTAGGTGAGTGGTTAGATTTAGATAAGCAAATGAATCGCCTTGGCAAATGGGTAGAGTCTTTATTTCGCACAAAACGAAATGACCAAAATCAAATTAGCATAGCAGAAGGGTTTGTCACAGCTTCATTAATATTTGTTGTTGGCTCAATGGCTGTTATTGGTGCACTTGATAGCGGCCTTCGTAACGATCATAATGTATTGATTACAAAAGGATTAATAGATGGATTTACATCCATTATTCTAGCATCCACATTAGGCATAGGTGTATTGCTATCGGCAATACCTGTTTTTATTTATCAAGGATTAATTGCTATTTTTGCAGGGGTCATTAGTTCTTTTATACCTGATGCTGCGCTGCAAATGTATATTACCGAAATGACAGCCGTTGGCGGCGTTATGATAATGGCAATAGGGTTAAATATAGCTGGTTTAACTAAGATCAAGGCTGCTAACTTGCTGCCAGGTATCGTCGTTGTTGGTATTATGGTTGCTTTCTTCTACATTTTTCAATGAATAACGGTGGGCAGCCAGTAATAGCGCTCTTGAAAGCTTCTCAGCCATAGCATAAGAAATATGAAGTCTTGTATTTTGTAAAACAAGCATTTCCATAAAACCTCCAATATTGACGATTCCTTTAATGGAAATGTCACCGATTGGGGGTAATTCTTTTTTTACAGCCTTGCCAGGAAAAATAGGACCGCTTTGAACGGAAATATGACCGACATTGTGCTCACTACCAAGACAGGCGTCAATCGCAATAATGAATGGTTTTGTAGTATGATTGTGTAGCTGTTGCATAGTTGAATTTAGATTTAGAGCATGTAGAGGATCTTCTAAAGAACCTACAATTTCGTAGGGGAAGCTAACAGACTTATTTAAGAAACTACCCGTTAACGGTCCAAGTGTATCACCTGTACATCGGTCGCTGCCAATGCAGCAAAAAATTAATCGTTCATGATGAAACGGTATATGTTCTAAAAATAATGTACTTAATTGCCAAACAGCATTTTTACTTTCGTGATGAAGGGAATAAGGTAGTAACAAATTTGGTATAGTATTCATAAAAAAACTCACTTTCTTTTTATTTTTAGAAGTGCTCAATTTTTATGCAGTATACGCAAATTTTTAGCAAGTTATTCAAGAGGTGGAAACGATGGAATGGAATAAGAAATTAATGGATAGATACTGGGAAAAGCTTACATCTGACAAGCTTTGGGAAGATGTGATTGATACTTCTATTGAGATCGTGCTGATTTTACTAGTATCATGGATAGCTGTAAGAATGGGTAAAAAATTGATTAAAAAATTGTTTTTAATCCGTATGCGTTCTCCATTAAATCATTCAGAGCGACGTCAACGTACGATTTCGAGATTATTACAAAGTGTAATTTCTTATGTTGTTTATTTCTCTGCAATCATTGGCATTCTATCTTCTTTAAATATAAAGGTAGCGGGTCTTTTAGCAGGTGCAGGGATTGTCGGTTTAGCCGTCGGTTTTGGTGCCCAAAGTTTAGTGAAGGATGTTATCACGGGCTTCTTTATTATTTTTGAGGATCAATTTGGTGTAGGGGATTATATAAAAATTAATGGAGCAGAAGGTACGGTTGTAGAAATTGGCTTACGTACTACGAAAATTAATGGGGGGACGGGAGAGCAATTTATCATTCCTAATGGTGCAATTGGTGAGGTCGTCAATTACTCTGTTAACAACTCCAAAATTTTTATAGATTTACAAATGACCGCTGATGCTGACTTTGAAAAAGCTGAAACAGTTATTAATCACTATTTAGAATCTTTACCAGAAAAACATAAAGAATTAATAGCAGCACCAGTGTTTTTAGGTGTACAAAATGTTAAAGGTACAGAGGTAACGATCCGTATTGCTGCTGAAACATTACCGCAGCAACAATATGGAGTTGCTCGTAGTATACGCCGAGATGTGACAAAACTTTTTGAAGAACATCGTATTCCAATGGCTTATCCAAAAATGATGTTCTATGACAAAGGTGAGGGGAGAAGTGAGTAAGGTGGAAGCAAAGAAATATGGTTTAAATGATATTGTTGAAATGAAAAAGCAACATCCTTGTGGTACGAACAAATGGAAGATTATTCGTATGGGTGCTGATGTTCGAATTAAGTGTGAAGGTTGTCAACATAGCGTAATGATCCCACGTAGAGAATTTGAGAAAAAAATGAAAAAGGTTTTACTTTCTGCTAATGAGGCCTAACTTCAGGCATATTAGACTTTTTGTAAGTGAATCAATATAATAGAAAAGGTTATAAGAGAGAAAATTGAACTGATTATAGAAAGGTTGTGTCCATTCATGGCATTAACAGCTGGAATCGTTGGTTTACCTAACGTTGGAAAATCAACATTATTTAACGCAATTACAAAAGCGGGCGCATTGGCTGCAAACTACCCATTCGCCACGATTGATCCGAACGTCGGTATCGTTGAAGTCCCAGACGCACGTTTAGATAAATTAACAGAATTAGTTGTACCTAAAAAAACAGTACCAACAGCATTTGAATTCACAGATATCGCAGGAATTGTAAAAGGTGCTTCCAAAGGTGAAGGTCTAGGTAATAAATTCTTAGCTCATATCCGTGAAGTAGATGCAATTTGCCAAGTTGTACGTTGTTTTGTAGATGAAAATATTACACACGTATCGGGTGCGGTGGATCCAATCGATGATATCGAGGTTATTAACCTAGAGCTAGCACTAGCTGATTTAGAATCGGTAGATAAACGAATCCAACGTGTTAGTAAAATGGCAAAACAAAAAGACAAAGAGGCCATGATTGAAGAGCCAGTACTCTTAAAAATTAAAGAGCAGTTAGAGAACGGTAAGCCAGCGCGTGCAGCTGAGCTTTCAGATGATGAACTGAAAGTAATAAAAGGTCTTCATTTGTTAACAATTAAACCAATGCTGTATGTTGCAAACGTTTCAGAAGATGAAGTGGCCGATGCTGACAATAATGAATATGTCCAAAAGGTACGTGAATATGCATCAGCTGAAGGTGCGCAAGTCATTACAATTTGTGCGAAAATTGAGGAAGAAATCTCAGAGCTAGACGATGAGGAAAAGGCTATGTTCTTAGAAGAATTAGGAATTAAAGAGTCTGGTTTAGATCAGCTAATCCGTACTTCTTATGACTTATTAGGCTTAGCTACGTATTTCACTGCGGGTGTACAAGAGGTTCGTGCATGGACGTTCCGTAAAGGTATGAAGGCACCGCAATGTGCAGGGATTATCCATACAGACTTTGAACGTGGCTTTATTCGTGCTGAAACTGTTGCTTATGATGATCTATTAGAGGCAGGTTCTCAAGCAGCGGCAAAAGAAGCAGGTAAGGTACGTCTTGAAGGTAAAGAGTATGAAGTTCAAGATGGCGATATTATGTTATTCCGCTTTAATGTATAAGACGAACAGAGGGCAATCTTAATGATTGCCTTTTTTCAATCATTATTTTATCTGAATTTTTAGAGTATGGGAGTGACGTCAAATGAACATAACCGAAATAAAAGAACGTGGCCTAGAGTTTGAGCAGCTAGGAAGATTACCCCAGGACATCTTAGAATTTATTTATGAACAAAAATTGTTCAAATTGTTCACTGCTAATGAACTAGGAGGTAAAAATCTAGATTTAGTAGAAGGAATAAAAGTATTTCAACAAATAGCTGCCCTCGATGGTAATGTTGGTTGGCTTGTTACAATCGGGACTGGAGGCAATGCATTTATTCCTGCATTTAGCCAAGAAATGTGCGAAAGAATCTTTTCCCCAAAAGAAGCTGTTATCGCAGGTAGTGGCTATCCAACGGGAATTGCTATAAAGGTAGAAGGAGGTTATGTGGTAACAGGGCAATGGAAATACTGTAGTGGTTCAGACTATGCTACAACCTTTACCATGAATTGTTTGATAGAGCAAGATGGCGTGAAAACAGAAAATATCATTAGTTGCTCCTTAGACCGTCAAGATGTAGAAGTTTTACATGATTGGCGCGCAATGGGCTTGAAGGCAACGGCAAGTCATACAATTCGCGTGAACAATGTATGGATACCTCAGGAAGCTACTTTCCAAATAGGTACGATTAGAAATAACTATGGGAATTCCGTACATACCTTTCCATTTACAACCTTTGCCGAGGCTTCTTTTTTAAGCGTTTGTCTAGGAATAACTGAAAATTTATTAGAAGAAGCATTTATTTTAATAAAGCAACGAAATCATGCTGCTAATCGAACTGAGCGTATGGGAGCTTTACAGTTTTTATTCATGCAACAGCAAAAGCATTTTAAACAATGTGAGCAGCAGTTCTATACAACCTTGTCAGGATATTGGCAAAAGCATCAACAAGATCAATCATTGACAGAGGAAGAACTAATGCAATTTACACAAATGAGTAAAGAAATTGCGGCTGCTTGTATAGAGATTGCAAATAAACTAATACGTAACCTTGGCATGGATGCTATCACAGAAACCTCTCGATTAAATCGAATTTGGAGGAATTTGTATACAGCCGCACAGCATGGATTTTTAACTCCTTAAGAGGAATGACTAGACTCAGACATTATGGCTAACGACAGAGTCTAGTTTTCGTATGTATGTATTTTACCTTGGTGAACGGTCCTTCTCTGTATAAACATAAAGCTTTGGTAATTCAGGGTCATCTTGTACTAAGGCATTATTGGGATATTTCTGTAACTCCTTATACATGGCAAAATCTCCTACTGCACCTGCCATTAAAAAAGCTCCTACCAGTATTAAAATGGTACTATTAAAATAAAATCCTGCAATAGTAGGGAGAACGCCAGTCATCCAAAATGGCAGCAACAATGCCCGTTTCATTGCGTGGTTGTAAAGCGGCTTTGTAGTAGTTGCATAGGCAACACCTAGCTCTAAGTTTATGCCATATTTTAAAGACTCCAAAGGTACTTTACCAAAAAGCATAAAACCAATTAAATGAAAAGCCTCATGCAACATTATGAAAATGATATACAGAATAACAAACAGTACTGTTCCACCAACGATAGGCCAAAAAGAAAAGTGAAAATCTTTAAAGCAAATATATTGAATGGCTGTAAATAATATGACAAGACCACTTGTAATCACAATATTGTCGATCATTAATTTTTTTATATCTAATTCAATAACAATAGGTTCTTTATTTGGTAGCACAAAAGTTCTCCTTTCACGAATGAATCATGTTAGGTTCATTATATAAAATGAATTGTTAGTTTGCGACTTGAAAGACAAGTACCTATATGTTACAATTCATTGATGTGAGTAATAATTTATTACTTGCTCCTTGCTCCCTTAATATAGGAGAGCCTAGTCCATAAGGAGGTGTAAACAGATGAGAAAATACGAATTAATGTACATCGTACGTCCGAACATTGAAGACGAAGCGAAGAAAGCTTTAGTTGAACGTTTCAACGAAGTTTTAACTTCTAACGGTGCAGAAGTCATCGAATCTAAAGAGTGGGGCAAACGCCGCTTAGCTTATGAAATTCAAGACTTCCGCGAAGGTTACTACCAAATCGTAAAAGTAAACGCTACTTCAGATGCAATCAACGAGTATACACGTCTAGCTAACATCAGCGAAGACATCATTCGTCACATTGCAGTTCGCCAAGAAGCTTAATATTGAATGATTTTTTAACAAAACGCTGAAAAGGAGGTTGCATTCTGATGATAAACCGTGTCGTATTAGTTGGAAGACTAACAAAAGATCCTGAGCTACGTTATACACCAAATGGAATTGCGTCTACAAGATTTACAGTTGCTGTGAATCGTGCATTCTCAAATCAACAAGGTGAACGTGAAGCTGATTTCATTAACTGTGTTGCATGGCGAAAACAGGCTGAAAACCTAGCGAACTTCATGCGAAAAGGAAGTTTAATTGGGGTAGAAGGTCGTATCCAAACAGGCAGTTATGAAGGACAAGACGGTAAGCGAGTATATACAACAGACGTTGTGGCGGATAGCGTACAGTTTTTAGAACCACGTAATGGTAGCGGTGCTCCTGCTCCTCAATACGGTGGTGGACAAACTTACGGTAATAACCAACCGTCCTATGGCGGTGGTCAACCACAGCAGCAGTTTGGTGGCGCTATGCCAGGACAGGGTTCCTATGGCGGCGATGCTTATCAGCAAAATCAACCACCTATGAATCAGCCAAACTATACACGTGTAGATGAGGACCCATTTGCTAATAGCAAGGGACCGATAGAAGTATCTGAGGATGATCTTCCATTCTAATGCTTCGAGAATATTAAAAAAAGATAAGGAGGAGACACACTATGGCACCACGTCGCGGAGGCCGCAAACGCCGTAAAGTTTGCTACTTCACTGCTAATAACATTACGCATATCGACTATAAAGATGTAGATTTATTAAAAAAATTCATCTCTGAGCGCGGTAAAATTTTACCACGTCGCGTAACTGGCACTAGCGCTAAGTACCAACGTAAATTAACTTCAGCTATCAAAGTATCTCGTATCATGGGATTACTTCCATTCGTAGCAGAAGATAAATAAGATTGATGACGTTAAGGTAATGGACCTTACATCAATTTTGAAAACCAGCATATTACGATATTCGTATCGGATATGCTGGTTTTTTTTATCGAAAAATGAAGTAGAAGATTATTAGATAAAATTCTTAATAAAGCATATAGTGAGCTAAGCGTTTTTTGTTCAATACTATGAAAAAATGGTACAATAAAGGGTAGTAAGTTTGACTGAAAAAAAGGAAGGTTTTCAATGCCGAATAATCAAACAAAAGCGCTTGTCCAAGGCTCGATGATGGTTGCACTTTTTACAATATTAATGCTGATTTCCGCATATGTACCATTCGTTTTTATAGTAGCTTTAATATTCGCTCCACTACCGGTTGCTTGGTATAGTGCAAATTACAAACGTTCCTCATCGATACTATTAGCAATAGTAGGCTGTTTTTTAACAAGTATAGCGACTGGAATGTCGATGTTACCATTTGCCTTTGTTTTAGGGTTACTGGGTGTCGTGATGGGTAACGCTATTTATCAGAAGAAGAGTAAGCTGTATTTATTTATGGCAACGGGGATTGCTAATCTAATCTCGATGGCACTTGTTTATGTTGCCTATGTGAAATTTGCAGGGATTGATTTCATTAGCATAAGTTTAGAGATGACTCGCAAAAATTATGAGCAATCAAATGAATTTGCGAAAAACGTAACAGGGCAAGTAGCGATAAAGCCCGAACAGCTCGAGGCTATGTTTAAAACGATCGAGCTGACAATGCCTGCAACAATAACAATGTTAGCATTTTTTGCTGCATTTATTATCATAGCGCTAAATTTACCAGCTTTAAAACGACTTGGTGTCGATGTTCCAAAATTTGCGCCATTTCAGAATATGCGCTTACCACGCTCTATTTTATGGTATTACATGATCGTTTTATGCATTAATTTATTCATGCGTCCAGAGGCTGGTTCAACACTAGATATTATCGTATTGAATGTTTCTTATATTTTATGGGTGCTGCTCATTCTACAAGGGATATCATTTATCCATTATTTCATTTCTAGAAAAGGGATGCCAAATGGTGTTAAATGGGTTGCTACCATATTAGCTATTCCATTATCATCCTTCATGATCTTACTAGGTATCGTTGATTTAGGTTTTGACGTACGTTCACTTGTAAAGGGGAAGACTAAAGAATAAGGGGCTGATTGTAATGGGAACTTTTAGAAAACGACCAATTCGCTATCCGCTTTTTGTTCTTTCCATTTTTGGAATTGTGACGTTCGTACTTCTATGTATTTGGAATATCGGGATAGGTCTAGGTTATGGAATAGGTTTTGCTTTACTGATGGTCTACACATGGAAGGTGGAAAAGATTGCTTTTGAAGAAACTGAAAAGCATATAGAATCCATTTCATTCCGCATGAAAAAAGTAGGGGAAGAAGCATTGCTTGAAATGCCAATTGGAATACTGTTGGTAAACGAGCAATATGAAATAGAATGGTCGAATCCATATATGCAAGGTATCTTAAATATGGAATCATTAGTAGGAGAGGGAATTGTTAATATTTCTGATGATATCTACGTACTAATGAAGACTGAAGAAACAAATGAGGCTACAATTACATTACGTGATCGTAAATATCGTGTTTATTATAAAAAAGAGGAACGATTACTATACTTCTTTGATATTACTGAGCAGATTGCTATTGAGAAGCAATACTTTGCAGATCGTACAGTTATCGCTATTTTATTTGTTGATAATTATGATGAAATCACACAAGCCATGGATGACCAGCCGCGTAGTTTAACGAATACGATGGTTACTTCAATCGTCAATGAGTGGGCTGCTGAGCATGGTGTATTTGTAAAACGAATATCATCAGATCGTTTTTTAGCCGTATTAAACGAATCAATTTTAACAGAGCTTGAAAAGAAAAAATTTGCAATTTTAGATGTTATCCGAGAAAAAACAGCGCAAAAGAATTTATCTTTAACATTAAGTATTGGTGTAGGAGCGGGTTCGTCCTCCCTAGTGGAGCTTGGTGAATTGGCACAATCAAGTCTGGATCTTGTATTAGGCCGTGGTGGTGACCAAGTCGCAATTAAGCAACCTACTGGAAAGCTTAAATTCTATGGTGGGAAAACCAATCCGGTTGAAAAGCGCACACGTGTTAGAGCGCGCGTCATCTCACATGCATTACGTGATTTAATTCAAGATAGTGATCAAGTGTTTGTTATGGGACATAAAAGTCCTGATATGGACTCTATTGGTGCGTCTGTCGGTGTTCGGAAAATGGCACAAATGAATGATGTAAAGGGCTATGTCATTATAAATTTTGATGAATTAAATGGTAGTGTTACACGTTTAATGAATGAAATAGAGAGTAAATCAGATTTCTATGAAAACTTCCTAACACCAGAGGAAGCTGCTGGGAAAATGACTGAAAAATCTTTGCTTGTTATTGTGGATACACATAAACCTAATTTAGTTATTGATGCACACTTATTAAAGCTAGCTGAAAAGGTTGTTGTCATCGACCATCATCGTCGAAGTGAGGATTTTATTGAAAATCCAACACTTGTTTATATGGAACCGTATGCCTCATCTACAGCTGAGCTTGTCACTGAGTTATTAGAATATCAGCCCAAGCGTGCAAAGATTAATATGCTAGAGGCTACTGCCCTACTAGCAGGTATTATTGTCGACACGAAGAGCTTTACACTTCGAACGGGAGCACGTACATTTGAAGCAGCTTCGTATCTACGAACGAATGGAGCAGATACAGTATTAGTGCAACGTCTTTTAAAAGAAGATGTAGACACTTATATTGAACGATCCAAAATAGTGCAAACAGTTAAATTCGTTAAACCAGGAATTGCTGTGGCTGTAGGTGAGGAATCGAAAGTGTATGATTCTGTCTTAATTGCACAAACAGCAGATATTTTACTAACTATGAAGGATGTTGGTGCATCGTTTGTGATTGCACATCGGGCAGATGGAAAAATAGGAATTAGTGCCCGATCACTAGGCGAAGTCAATGTACAGCTTATTATGGAAAGACTTGGCGGTGGTGGCCATTTAACAAACGCCGCCTGCCAAATAGAAGCCAAAACCATTGATAACGTGAAAACACAATTAGAAGAGGCCATAGAAGAGGTCTTTGAAGGGAGTTCTGACTAATGAAAGTAGTATTTTTAAAAGACGTTAAAGGAAAAGGAAAAAAAGGTGAGATTAAAAACGTAGCAGATGGTTACGCACAAAATTTCTTAATTAAAAATGGTTATGCAGCAGAGGCAAACGCTCAAGCTCTAAGTCAATTAGATGGTCAGAAAAAATTAGAGGCAAAAAATGCGGCTGCCGAACTAGCAGAAGCACAAGCGTTAAAGGAAAAATTAGAAACATTAACAGTTGAGCTAAAAGCAAAGTCTGGTGAAGGTGGCCGTCTATTTGGTTCAGTGTCTACAAAGCAAATTGCAGATGCCTTACAAAAAGTGCATGGCATTAAAATTGATAAACGTAAAATGACTTTGAATGACGGGATTCGTGCACTGGGCTTTACAAATGTTCCTGTAAAACTACATCATGAAGTAACTGCTACATTAAAAGTACATGTAACGGAAGAATAAGGAGCGACGATCCATGAACGAACCGATGATGGACCGCGTTCCACCGCATAACCGGGAGGCGGAGCAATCGGTTATCGGTGCTATTTTCCTTGAGCCACAATCTTTAATCACGGCATCGGAAATTTTATTGGCAGATGATTTTTATTTAAATGCCCATAAGAAAATTTTTGAAACAATGCTGCGGTTAAGTGATCAAGGGAAAGCAATAGATGTTGTAACAGTTACGGAAGAATTATCAGCTAAAAAAGAGATTGAAGACGTTGGCGGGCTATCCTATTTACTAGAGCTCGCCAATGCTGTCCCTACAGCTGCCAATGTCGCTCACTATGCCAAAATCGTTGAGGAAAAGGCACTGTTACGTCGATTGATTCGTGTTGCTACTAAAATTGTTGAAGATGGCTACACACGAGAAGACGAAGTAGAGGCATTACTAGGCGAAGCAGAGAAAAAAATGATGGAGGTTGCTAATCGGAAGAATGCTGGGGACTTTAAGCATGTGAAAGACGTGCTAGTGGAAACTTTCGATAACATAGAGCAGCTTCAATCGCAAAAGGGAGATGTAACGGGTATACCGACAGGCTTCCGTGATTTAGATAACATTACTGCTGGCTTCCAACGCAACGATTTAATTATTGTAGCTGCCCGCCCATCCGTAGGGAAAACTGCCTTTGCATTGAATGTTGCGCAAAGCGTTGCCGTACAGGCAAGAGAAAATGTTGCCATCTTCTCTTTAGAGATGGGTGCAGAGCAACTTGTCATGCGTATGCTTTGTGCAGAAGGAAATATTGATGCACAAGTTTTACGTACAGGTGCTTTAACTACGGAAGATTGGGGTAAACTAACTATGGCAATGGGTAGTTTATCGAATTCGGGGATTTTTATTGATGATACACCAGGTGTTCGCATTAATGAAATTCGTGCAAAATGTCGACGTTTAGCACAAGAAAATGGGCTTGGAATGATCCTTATTGATTATTTACAGCTTATTCAAGGTAGCGGGAAACCAGGGGAAAACCGTCAGCAAGAGGTATCGGAGATTTCACGATCGTTAAAAGGACTAGCACGTGAATTAAAGGTACCTGTTATTGCCTTATCACAGCTATCTCGTGGAGTTGAGCAACGACAAGATAAACGTCCGATGATGAGTGACTTACGTGAATCGGGAAGTATTGAGCAAGATGCAGATATTGTAGCCTTTTTATACCGTGATGACTATTACGATAAAGAGTCTGAAAGTAAAAATATGATCGAAATTATTATTGCAAAGCAACGTAACGGTCCAACGGGAACAGTTACACTTGCCTTTAAAAAAGAGTTCAATAAATTCATTAATGTGGATTGGTCACAAATGCCACCGCCACCGCCACGTGATTAGTCATGTTGCTCGTCATTCAGATAAATTGCCTTTTCAAATTAACCTTAGACTGAATTAATCTGAATGTTCGATAATATTCATACCATTCTGTTATTAAACACGAACGTTAAATCAGATTTTTTGATTTTATGTTCGTGTTTTTTCACTGTTTTTTATTGACGAGGTGTTTCTATCATTGTTACAATGGTTGAGGCTTAAAAATTGAGATACACAGGTATCTAACGGAGGTGCTGATTATGACATCAGTAGTAGTTGTAGGAACACAGTGGGGAGACGAAGGAAAAGGTAAAATTACAGATTTCCTTTCGCAAAAAGCCGATGCAATCGCTCGTTTTGCAGGTGGAGATAATGCAGGACATACTATTAAAATTGATGGTGAAACATATAAACTTCATTTAATTCCATCAGGTATCTTCTATAAAGAAAAAACTTCAGTTATTGGTAATGGATTAGTTGTCAATCCAAAATCATTAGTAACAGAACTAAAAGGCTTACAAGAGCGTGGCATAAATACAGATAATTTACGTATTTCTAATCGTGCGCATGTGATTTTGCCTTATCATATCAAGCAAGATATTGCGGATGAAGAAAGCCGCGGTGATAATAAGATCGGAACAACTTGTAAAGGAATCGGACCATGTTATCAAGATAAAGTAGCTCGTATTGGTATCCGTATGGCTGATTTACTTGATAAGGATATTTTTGAAGAAAAACTACGTCATAATTTAGCCATTAAAAATAAATTGTTCGAGAAATTCTATGAAGTTGAAGGTCTTACTTTCGAAGAAATTTTTGAGGAATACTATGGCTATGGCCAAGAAATTGCAAAATATGTGACAGATACATCTAAAATTTTGAATGATGTACTTGATGAGGGCGGTAAAGTATTATTCGAAGGCGCACAAGGGATTTTACTTGATGTCGATCAAGGTACGTATCCCTATGTTACATCTTCAAATCCTGTAGCAGGTGGTGTAGCGATTGGTGCTGGTGTTGGTCCTTCACGTGTAACAAGTGTTATTGGGGTATCTAAAGCTTATACATCTCGTGTAGGTGATGGTCCATTCCCTACTGAATTATTTGATGAAGTAGGTCAGCAAATTCGTGAAGTTGGTCGAGAATATGGTACAACAACAGGCCGTCCACGCCGTGTAGGTTGGTTCGATACTGTAGTTGTTCGTCACTCACGCCGCGTAAGTGGTATTACACATCTGGCACTTAACTCAATTGATGTTTTATCTGGTTTAGAGACAGTAAAAATCTGTACTGCCTATAACTATAAAGGTGAAACGATTACAGAGTACCCAGCAAACCTTCATATTATTGAACAATGTGAACCAATTTATGAAGAGCTTCCAGGCTGGTCTGAGGATGTAACAGCATGCCGTACTTTAGAAGAGCTACCTGAAAATGCAAGACGCTATGTAGAGCGTGTTAGCGAATTAACAGGTATTCAAATCGCTACTTTCTCAGTTGGACCTGCTCGTGAGCAAACAAACGTTTTAGTAGATGTTTGGGAAGCATAATTAAATAAAAACAATAAAAAGGGCGTGCCGTATATGGTACGCCCTTTTCTTAGTGAATATCCTTCTTTTTAAAGCGACCACCTTTTACCTCTGCAATATTACCAATGGCTAAAAATGCATTGTCATCAATATCCGCAACAATTGTTTTCAGTTTGGATTCTTCTAAACGAGTAATGACAGTAAAGATGACCTTTTTATCATTTCCTGTATAAGCCCCTTCACCGTGAAGAAACGTCACACCACGGCCAAGTCGATCCATGATGGTTTGTCCAATTTCATCAATAGCATCACTTATGATATAAACTGATTTAGATTCTTCCAAACCTTGAATGACAATATCAATCATTTTATAAGCAATATAGTAAGCAATGATGGAGTACATGGCTTGTTCCCAGTTAAATACAAATCCAGCCACTGCAAAAATAATGATGTTGAAGAACATTATTATTTCCCCAACTGAAAAAGGAGTCTTACTATTAAATAAAATAGCCAATATTTCAGTTCCATCTAAAGAACCGCCATAACGGATGACAATACCGACACCAACTCCTAAAATCATTCCACCAAAAACTGTAGCCAATAATGTGTCTTCCGTAAATGGATGTAGGTTATGTAAGGCAAGTGTTGCTGTAGAGAGTACTGTAATACCTAGACCTGTAGACAGTGCAAAGGTTTTACCAATTTGTTTATAGCCTAAAAAAATAAAAGGTAAGTTTAAAATGAAGATGAAAATACCAAGGGGTAAATGTAATAAATGAGATGTAATAATGGAAACACCTACAATGCCTCCATCCATAATATGGTTGGGTACTAAAAATAACTCTAAGCCCAAAGCCATAATGATTGCACCTAACGATACCATAATAATTCTTAGCAATGTTTTACGCATGTTACTTTTCTGATGCCGCAACATTTTAGTTGCCATATCAGAGGTCTGTGAATCACTCAATTTAATCGCTCCAATCCATAATGTGCCTTCTTTTATATTTTATCGGAATATTAAAAAAGTAAAAAGTATTATGCCTAAATTCACTTGAAAATAACAAAAGAATACTATACCAATGGCAAAGTATATGGTTATTCATAAAACAAATAACATTGTTCAACACCCATTTAATGAATAAAAATACAGTATTTATCAACTATATAAAATATTTTCTATGTAACAATTAGTAGATAAATAATACATTTACATTACAAAAGAGTGAAATCATTCAAACGCTTTTTTCTTTATGGTACATTATAAGGGTGCAAAAAATCCTTGTGGGTAAATCATCCTACCACAGGGGAAAGTTGGAAGGGGCTTTATTGATGAATTCGTTTTGGAATAAAAAAGAAGAAAACAATAGATTCACCTACAATTTTTCTTCTTTCAAAAAGGTTTCGATTATAGCAGTTTTAATGACGAGCCTAACGATAAATATGGGTTTTGCTAAAGAACATACGAAAGAAAATTTAAATAAAATATACCACGTCTATGTGGGAGAAGACTATATTGGTGCAGTATCTAACGAGAATGCTATTCAAGAAATTATTACATCAAAAGAAAAAGAAGCGAGTCAGCAATTCAAAGAATTATCAATTGATGCTCGCTCATCTGTCAAAATAATCCCGGAACAAGTTTTTACGAATGAAACAAAAGATGCAGAAACATTATCAAAACTTAAGCAATCATTAGTAGCAAAATCCGATGCTTTTACATTACTAGTAAATCATAAGCCAGTCGTATCATTAAAAAATACAGAGGCCTATGAAAAAACAGTTCAATTGTTGAAGCTACAATATATTTCTCAGCAAGAGTTAGATAAATTAACGAAAAACCAGCAATCTACCATTAATTTGCCAGAATTACAAGCAGGTGAATCACGACTTTTAGATATTTCGTTTAAACAGGAAGTTTCAGGGATATCACAAAAAGTTACACCGACTCAAATCTTAACACCTGAGCAAGCTGTAAACTATTTAATGACCGGCTTCCTTGAACAAGATAGCTATAAAATTCAATCAGGCGATGTATTAGGTTCTGTTGCCAAAAAGCATAATCTAACGACAAGTGAGCTTCTAGCTTTAAACCCAGATGTAACAGTTGATACTGTTTTACAAGTTGGGCAGGAATTAAATGTAACGGTGGCTAAGCCATTTGTAAATCTTGAGGTTAAAAAGAAAAAGAAAGTAGCAGATGTAATTCCATTCAAAAAAGTAGTGGAAGAAGATCCTACCATGTATAAAGGTGAAAAGGTCGTCAAGCAAGAAGGCGCTAACGGTAAAAAAGAAACAACATACGCTTTAACATCTGAAAATGGTAAACAAACATCAAAAGTAGCATTAGAAGAAACTATTGTCCAAGAGCCAGTGGATCAAATTGAAGTAGTAGGGACAAAGGTAATCTCTTCACGTGGAACAGGAGAATTTTCATGGCCAGCAGTAGGAGGCTATATCTCAAGTGGTATGGGTGAACGTTGGGGCGCCTTCCACCGTGGAATCGATATCGCTCGTCCAAGTAACTATAATATTTTGGCTGCTGATAATGGTGTAGTTAGTGCAGCTGGTACGTCTGGTACCTATGGTAATCGCATTGTTATTAATCACAATAATGGCTATACAACACTATATGGACATCTATCTTCTATTAATGTTGAAGTGGGACAAGTAGTGGAAAAGGGCTCTGTTATTGGTATTATGGGTTCTACTGGAAATTCGACAGGCACACATTTACACTTTGAAGTTGAAAAGAACGGTTCATTAGTTAACCCGTTATCATATGTAGGTCGATAAACATTTTGAATAGTAGACAGTCCAAATAGTGGGCTGTCTTTTCTATTATTTCCCGAGAAATATTTGTTGAAATATAGCCCATTATGTCAAAGTATTTAAAGTGATTGATGAACGATTAATGCAAGGAAACTGAAAGCATGATAGAGTTAAGAGTAGTGAACTTACAATTACAAAATGTTTAAGAATAGATAAAAAACGAAAGGGAGAAAATGAATGAACAAAACAATTTTAGTTGTTGATGATGAAAAACCAATCGCAGATATTCTGCAATTTAATTTAATAAAAGAAGGATATAAAGTGATTTGTGCTTATGATGGGGATGAGGCACTAAAGAGGGTTGAGGAGGAACAACCAGATTTAATGCTCCTAGATATAATGCTGCCAAAGCGTGATGGTATGGAAGTGTGTAGAGAGGTACGAAAAAAATATGACTTCCCTATTATTATGCTGACGGCTAAAGGCTCTGAGATTGATAAAGTTTTAGGCTTAGAAATGGGTGCAGATGATTATGTTACTAAGCCATTTAGTACACGAGAGCTTATTGCTCGTGTAAAGGCCAATATGCGACGTTTACAGGTTGCTGCACCTGTAGCAGAAGAGGCAGAAGAGGAATCAAACGAAATTGTTGTAGGATCCCTTGTTATTCAACCAGATGCTTATTTAGTAATGAAGCGTGATGAGGCCATTGAGCTTACACATCGGGAATTTGAGCTGCTACATTATTTAGGCAAACATATTGGCCAAGTAATGACCCGTGAGCATTTATTACAAACGGTATGGGGCTATGACTATTTTGGTGATGTTCGTACTGTTGACGTAACAATTCGTCGTTTACGTGAAAAAATTGAGGATAATCCTAGTCACCCTGCTTGGATTGTCACAAGACGTGGTGTAGGTTATTACTTACGAAATCCTGAACAGGAGTAATAGGAATGCAGAAAGTGAGCTTCTTTAAATCCATTCATGTCAAACTCGTGCTAATTTATATTTTATTAATATTGCTTGCTTTACAAATTATCGGTATTTATTTCGCCCGTCAGTTAGAACAAAATTTGAAGAGCAACTTCCAAGATTCTATTTTTCAGCGAGTTGACTTGATGCAATATAGTCTTCGTGAGGAAATTTTAAAGGAACGCGATGAAAGCATGCCTAAACTAGAGGAAAGCTTGAAATCAATCGTTATGGAGTTTTCAACTGGTTTAAGAGATGTTTCTAATGGTGATATTTTAGAAATTCGTGTCATTGATGATAGACAAAGGATACTGGCAACATCTGAGCTTGAGAATCAAAATTTAATAGGACAACGCTCTAACACAGACCTTGTGCGTCGTGCTATATCTGCTGAAACGCTCTTTGATATCATTAAACTTGATAACAAAACGAGGAATCGAGTATGGGTATTAGCAAACCCAATTCGAGCTGGTGCAGGGCCAGATGATGAAATTATTGGTGTTCTATATATTGAAGCGAATATTGAGTCCGTTTTTGAACAAATGAATGAAATTAACCGTATTTTCCTTGGCGGTACAGCTATGTCGTTAGTCTTTACCATCTTTTTAGGTATTCTCGTTGCGCGAACAATTACACAACCAATTGCTGATATGCGAAAGCAGGCTCAAGCGATGGCAAAGGGCAACTATTCTCGCAAGGTAAGAGTATATGGTACGGATGAAATAGGTCAGCTTGCCGTTACCTTTAATCATTTAACGAATCGCTTGCAAGAGGCACAATCCACTACTGATGCAGAGCGGCGAAAGTTAGACTCAGTCCTTAGTAATATGACGGATGGCGTTATTGCGACAGATCGCAAGGGACGTATTATTTTAATTAATGACCCGGCGCTGCAGTTACTGCATATTTCAAGAGATATTACATTAGGTCGTCCCATTGCCTCGGTATTGGGGATTGATCAGGAATATAGCTTTGAAGATTTAATTCATATGAGCGATGCTATCAATTTAAATTTTAGTACGTCAGATGCTCCTTATATATTACGTGCCAATTTCTCGGTTATTCAAAAAGAGACAGGCTTTATTAATGGTCTTATAACTGTACTACACGATATAACAGAGCAGGAAAAGATAGAAATGGATCGTCGAGAGTTTGTATCGAATGTATCACATGAATTAAGAACACCATTAACAACAATGCGTAGCTATCTCGAGGCACTAGCAGATGGTGCATGGAAGGATGAAAATATTGCGCCTACCTTTTTAAATGTAACGCAAACTGAAACAGAACGTATGATTCGACTAGTCAATGATTTATTGCAATTATCACGAATGGATAGTTCAGATTATGAGTTAAATAAAGATATTGTCTTATTCAATTCATTCTTTAACCGAATTATCGATCGTTTTGAAATGTCCAAGTCTGATAAAGTACAGTTTGCACGATTATTCCCTGAAACCTCCTTTTATGTAGAAATTGATACGGATAAGGTGACACAGGTCATTGATAATATCATTTCAAATGCCATCAAATATTCACCAGACGGTGGGAATATACGCTTTGGGTTCACTGGACAAGGCGATATGTTGAAAGTCATGATTTCAGATGATGGCATGGGGATTCCTAAAGAAAATGTAGGCCGCATTTTTGATCGCTTCTACCGTGTTGATCGTGCCCGTGCTCGTTCCATGGGAGGAACAGGCTTGGGACTTGCTATTGCGCGGGAAATGATTGAAGCACATGGCGGGAAGATTTGGGCTGAGAGTGAGGAAGGGCAAGGCACGACAATTTTCTTCACATTACCATACGATGCAGATGAATTTGGTGAGGCGGGTGAGTGGGAATGAAATATATAGAGCCAGTTAAATCTGCTGTTTTATTTCTACTTGTCATGCTAAGTGTGATTCTAACCTTTTTAATTTGGACTTACACACCGGATTATAAATATATTGAAAATACAGAGCGAAAGGAAATTTTAATTAAGCCGCAAAAGGAAATGGAGGATATTATTCGTCCATACAAGGCTATTTTCCGTTTTGATGAAGAATTTACAGGCACAGTATCTAACAATGCGATGAAGAATTTGATGAAAACATTTAAAGGCTGGAACGTCCTAGATTTAGAGCCTGTTAACAACAATCTTTCACCAAACTATGTGAATCAAATTATTGGAGCAGATCATCGAATGACCATCTTTTTCACTGGTGAGGTTCCATTTTCAGCATTTAACACAATTTTTCAGTTTGCTGAAAAAGAGTTACCAGAAACAACCTTCAATCGTATGATTATTGACTGGAGTAATTCGAACACCAAAGAGTTAATGGTTTATTACATTAGTGGGAATAACCAATCATTATTCCGCTCACATGTCAGCGTGCCAAACATGAGCCAATTTATACAAGAAGTCATAGAGCCTGCAAAAAAATATGGCGCTTTTAAAGAAATTGAGCGAGAAAATCAAACAGCCCTTTATGTAGATAGCAATAAAATGGAATCTGTAAAATTTACGTACTATATTGAAGAAATCACACCAGAATTATTTAAAAATGTGTTATTTACAGATCCAAATATAGTGCGACGTAATGTTGAAAGTGCATCTTCTGAAAAATATACAGATGGTATGTCATTAATGACGTTAGATACAAATCTAAAGTCATTAAACTATGTTTATCCAGCTGCAGAAAGCAGTATTAGAATTGAGCCTTCAAAACTTCTAAAAGATAGCTTTGAATTTATCAACGAGCATGGAGGATTTACTGCAGATTTCCGCTATGCTTCAACTAGCACCAATAAAAATCAAATGGATTATCAATTATATTTGCAGGGATTACCGGTCTATAGTAATCATGTCATTACCCGAATGACGACAATTTGGGGAGATAGCCGGATTTTCCATTATAAACGTCCATATTTCTCATTAGATATGGATATTGAGGCTGAAAAGGAAATCAAGGAATTACCTTCGGGTGCAGATATTGCTGAAAGATTAAAAAATGCGAATAATATTGCCTTAGCAGATATTGATGAAATTGTTTTGGGCTATTATTTAACACAAAATCAAGAACTAAATATATTTACATTTGAACCATGTTGGTTTGTCATTCGTAATGGATCTTGGATTAAACTAACCCCTGAAGTTTTAGGAGGTGTTAAAAATGGATTGGAATAGAACAAAATCTATTTTTATATTCGTTTTTTTAATTCTAAACATCTTCTTATATTCACTTTATGTAAATCGCTATAATGAGGCGAAAGATATTGAGGTTCCAGGTGAAAAAACAATAGAAGCTCGTTTAAAGGATGATAATATTACGTACGGCACATTACCAAATAATATTGAATCTGCTTCGTATATGACAGCTCAAGTGCATAAATTCACAACAGATGAATTTAGTAATAGCAATCAACAAATAAAATTTAGGGACAATAATACAAAGGCACGTGCTATTTTCATCAAGCCTGTTAAATTACGTAATGTGAGTGATGATGCAAGCTTTACGGATTTTGCTCTTGCAAACGTAAATGAAGGAGCATCCTATGCTTTGTGGAAAGTAGACCGTGAAGAACGAGTCGCTGTTTTTTTCCAAAAAACGAATAATCGAATGTTCTATTATAATGGTTCATTGAAAATTAAATGGAATACCAACAATGAAGTAACAATGTATGAACAAACAATGATTGATAATATTGAAGAAATGGAACAACAGGAAACTGTCATTCCTCCACTTCAAATTATTCAAACTTTATATGCAAAAGGACCGCTCAAGCCAGACTCACGTATTACGCAAATGAAGTTAGGTTACTCAACACTTGTTAAATTAACTCGTACACAGGTATTAGTGCCAACATGGGAGATACGAGTGAAATTATCGGATGGAGAAACAGAAGAGTATTTTGTCAATGCAGTCGAAGGCAAAGTCATTGAAATCCAGGAGGACAAGCAAGAGGGCGAAGAAGAAGACTGGGGAGTTGAATAATGCGATTTAGTGTTTTAGCAAGTGGCAGTACAGGGAATTCGATTTATGTAGAGAATGATGATTACGCTTTTATCGTCGATGCGGGCCTTAGTGGCAAAAAGATGGAGCAGCTATTTACAAAGATCGATCGTAATGTGAAGCAGCTTAGTGGTATTTTCGTTACACATGAGCATAGTGATCATATTAAAGGGATAGGCGTACTGGCACGAAAATATAGTGTACCGATTTATGCAAACGCCAAAACATGGCAGGCAATGGACGGACTAATTGGTGAAATTCCTGTAGAGCAACGCTTTGAATTTGATATGGATACAGTGAAGCATTTTGGCTCTTTAGCGGTTGAATCCTTTGCTGTTTCACATGATGCAGCAGATCCAATGTTCTACACGTTCCATGAGGATAATCGCAAGCTTGTTATTATCACGGATACAGGGTATGTTAGTGATCGTATGAAAGGTATTATACGCGGAGCTGACTCGTTTGTTTTTGAAAGTAATCATGATGTTAATATGCTTCAAATGGGACGTTATCCTTGGTCCATTAAACGTCGTATTTTAAGCGATGTAGGACATGTATCCAATGAAGATGCAGCGATTGCAATGAGTGAGGTTGTATTTGATAAGACTACGAATATCTATCTTTCGCATTTAAGTAAGGATAATAATATGAAAGAACTAGCACGCATGAGTGTCTCACAAACCTTACAGTCCTGTGGCATTATGGTTGGCGAGCATGTTCATCTCTTTGATACCGATGCAGAGGAGCCAACAAAATTGGTTACGGTTTAACGACTATTTATTTAGGTAAGACTTAAAGCTGTTCGACACATTTGAAATAATGTGTCGAGCAGCTATTTTTATGTCCAATTTATTTGTTTTTCATCTGATTTTAATGTTTGAATCGTAAGATTAGGGTAACAATTAACAAAAGCAGTATAGGAAAGGATGAGGAACATGAGTTACTTTCAAGATGATGATAAAAACAGTGATTTCCTAAAAAATGAAGAAATCCCGAAATCACCTCTTCAAGAAAGATTAGAGCGTGAGGAGCAAGAAATGCAAGCCAAGCGTCATAAAAAGAAAGGTGGAGGCGGAGGAAAAGGTGGTTATTTCTTTAGTGGCTTGGTCGGTGTCATTATTGGTGCCTTACTTGTATGGCTGATGATGCCGGGTCTGGTCAACCAAATGCCTGGTACAACATCAAGTAATACAGGGAAAAATGATACAACCATAAACCAAGTTGCCACAGAGGTGACGACAGATGTTACAAAAGCCGTTGATAAAGCCTCTCCGGCCGTTGTCGGTATTACTAATATCCAAGAAGTAACAAGTGGAGGATTTTGGAGCCCTCAATCGACAACAACAAAAGAAGCGGGAAGCGGTTCCGGTGTAGTTTATAAAATTGAAGGTAATAAAGCCTTTATTGTAACAAATAATCACGTAATTGAAGGAGCTAAACAATTAGAGGTCACAATGCCTGATGGAACAAAAGAGCAAGCAGAATTAGTGGGCCACGATGTTTGGACAGATCTTGCTGTCATTTCAATTAGCTCAAAGAATGTAAAAACAGTAGCGACATTTGGTAACTCCGATGTGTTAAAGCAAGGGGAAACTGTTATAGCAATTGGTAATCCACTTGGCTTAGACTTCTATGGCTCTGTGACAACAGGCGTTGTTTCAGGTAAGGATCGTTCTGTACCAGTAGACTTAAACGGTGATGGCACAGAAGACTGGCAACAAGAAGTATTACAAACAGATGCAGCCATTAATCCAGGGAATAGTGGAGGAGCACTTGTCAATTTAGCTGGGGAGTTAATAGGAATTAACTCCATGAAGATTGCACAATCCTCTGTAGAAGGTCTAGGTTTCTCTATTCCAATTAATTCAGCCATTCCAATTATTGAGGAGCTAGAGAAAAATGGTGAAATGAAACGTCCAACTATGGGAATTTCATTAGCTGACTTAACAGATGTCCCAGCCTTCTATCAACAACAAACATTAAAATTACCTGCTGAGGTAACAACAGGTGTTGTAATCACAGATGTAATGAATAACTCTGCAGCTTCAAAAGCAGGTGTCCAACAATATGATGTGATTGTGGAAATGGATGGTCAAAAAATTGAAACAGCTATTGATTTGCGTAAACACCTATATAATGAGAAAAAAATTGGTGATCAATTAACATTAAAAGTTTACCGACAAGGTAAATTAGTAGAACTATCACTTACATTAACAAACGGTAATTCATTGTAAAAAAGATGAATAGCAGTGGGGATTGAAAAATAATCTCCACTGCTTTTTTGTGGAGATAAAGAAGTATTTTAATAAAATATTGTGGATAACTAGAAAATTGCGAATACTGATTTTATACAATAAACAGTGAGAAAAAGGGGCTTCTTCCATAGATGCTATTCCTTTGATACAATAGATTGTGGATAACATAGACCGAAATGTGAATAAGTTTGTGGAAATTTCGGAAAATAAGGAGACATCAAAAAATGGAAAATTACAGCTGTGAAAGCCATATAGAACACGCTTTAGACATGTTTGTAGCAGAGCAAAAAGTGTTCCCAATTATGGATAAAATCGAAGAGGATAAAAAGTTATCCACAAAGTGTAGCTACTGTGAAAAGCCAGCAGAATATATTGTATCAAGTAAATAACTTTACACAATATATAGCAACGACTTGTGGATATGTTGATAACTTTTGTGGATAATTTGTTTGTAAATGAATTGTAAAGGTGGATAACGTGTGAATATAACGATTGTATCAGTCGGTAAGTTAAAAGAAAAGTACTTAAAAATGGGGATTGATGAGTACGTAAAACGACTTGGTGGCTATGCAAAAATAGATTTGATTGAGGTAGCTGACGAAAAAGCACCCGAGCAACTTAGTGATGCAGAAATGGAAATCGTGAAGAAAAAAGAGGGAGAACGCATACTAGCCAAAATAAGTACAGACACATATGTAATTGCTCTCGCTATCAATGGCAAAATGAAAACCTCTGAACAAATGGCGGCTGATCTTGAATCTCTCATGACCTACGGCAAAAGCAAAATTGCCTTCGTTATCGGCGGCTCTCTGGGCCTACACGAAGACGTCCTAAAAAGAGCCGACGAGCAACAATCCTTCGGCAAAATGACCTTACCCCACCAGCTCATGAAGCTCGTACTCGTAGAGCAGGTTTATCGAAGCTTTAGAATTATGAAGGGTGAACCGTACCATAAATAGAGGAGGTTTTCAGATAAGGATAGCAAAGTGCCAGCTCTAATTAGAGTTAGGCACTTTGCTATATAATTAACAATTCGATTTACGGTATTTAAATAATGAAAGTATTATACCGTATTTTATAATTATGATTTGAGACGCTTAAACTAGTGATATAAATTTTTAATTCTTCATATTGTATTTAAATGATATGGGAATTCTAGCGAATTTTTTTAAATCATCATAAATTAAATTCCAAGTATTTTTTACTTCATTAAAATCTGTATACGCATCAATGATTTCTTCTATTTCATTAATTAGTTTGTTATCGAAATTAAAAACCTTATGATATAAACTTTCAGATTTTTTTAAGTAATAAGAGGCTATAGAAAAAAAATCAATTGAATTTAGAAATTCAGGATATTGAATTTCTAAATTTGTTGTTAAACATGAAAGGTTATGCATATATCTCATTTTTCTTGGCATATACTTATCAGAATTATTTTCAGATTTTGATTCCTCTTCTAATATAATAAATAAGATATGTAAGGAAAAAATTAAAATCCCAATTTTAATTTCATTAGGCATGGGTAATGCAGAAAGTTCGTTATCATTCAAGATGATATCTTTAAATTCTCTCACTAATTGACTAATAGCAAATGCATCCGCATCCATTTCAAGAGTTTTTATTAACAAATTAGGTATTTTTTTGTCGTTTAATTTTGTATCCAAAATATTAATTCCATATTGGTTTTCTAAATATAACAAATGTCCATTTATATGATGTCCTAATTCATGCAAAACGATAAATTTCATTGCAAACATACTTAAATATTCGGCTAATAATTTTGCATTAAAATCAGTAGGAATATTAAAAGTAAATTGTTGTTCGGTTATATCTTCATTATTTAAATAAACTTGACTATTTACAATTTGTTTTATATATGTATAATCTGAAAAAGCCCCGTTTATAACTAATTCGTTAAAAGTACTATAAACTTTAAATAGAGCTCCTTCATTAATATATATATAATCTTCACCATTTTTCAAAAATGCACATCCATTGACATCAAAACGATTAATAAATTGGAAATTTAGTTTTCGATATTTATATTGAGAGAAGGATTCATATCTAACAATATTATTTATACATTGAACATACTGTTTATAGTAACTGTAACAATTTATTTCAGGGAAAGTTTTGTAGTTATAAAATGCAAAGTCTGTAACCCCTGATATAAGCATTAACTTATCAATTTTGTTCATCAATAACCTCTTTCGATATATGATTTAATTGAATTTAAAAGAAAACGTTCTCTTTCTAATAAATATGTAGATATTATATTTTCAACTTCATCTAACATTAGTGAGGATATTCCAATATCAGGAAGTTCGATTTTTAAATTTAGAGAAACTATATCATATGGCTGGATATGAAGTTTTTTTAATAGCATATTATTATCTTCAATAAAATTCCCTTGATAATATAGTTCGCAAATTACTTGGACTTCTGAAGTATGAATAAAAGTCTTTTCAGTAATACCCAATAAGTTCTTTATTATGTTTTGTAAATTACCTACCGTCATATTTGAGTATATATCAACGGGAATCAATAGATCTTTTTGATTTAAGTAAATCCAAATTGGAAAGCAATCACCCTTATTTTTCATTACACTCTTTATTTCTTCAGGAATTCGAGAAATATGTTTAAGTTTATTAGTTTGATAAGAAGATGGGACATCTATAATTTTTTTAAAGTTATTTTGAATAGTTTCAGGATGATTTTCACAAATATGAATCCAAAAATATTTACTGTATATCTCAATATTTTCGTATATTTCTTTTAATTTTTTTATTTGATTACCGTTAATTTCACCATTGATACATAAAATAAATTTTTCCCAACCTAGTTCTTTTTGAATTTTCAATGCATCTTCCAAGGATTTTTTAGCATTAGTGTAATGAAATTTTCCATTATTATCTGCAATACTTTTACATTGAAATGCTATTTTTTCTTTTGGATAAAATAAATCAATACCACTTTCTGGTGGGTTTCTTTTTTCTATTTCATTGGATTTATAATGAATTTTTAAAAGTTTTAAACAAAAAATCTCCCAAGACTCACCAAAACTTAATCCGTATTCTTCTTTAAAAAATGGCGGATGTAAAATATACATTCAAAATTCACCCCTGTATTAATAGTGCTAGATAGTCCGTACTAATTTACTTAATTTCAACTTATTCCCAATTATTGTACAATATATAAATAGATTTTAGAAATATAAATCACCAGTTTCTACGGTAAGGAGAACCGTACCATAAGTAAGTGCGGTTTTGAAGATTTATCCTGCAATTATGTGTATGTACTTTTGTGAAGGCACCATTTGTTTTATTATATTTGATTAAGTTTTCTATATAAATTATAGTTGGTTTATACTTTATATTTTGTTCTTTATTGTAAAAAGTTTAATTAACTAAAAAATATTGAGGTGTTGTAAATATGGTTACTAAAGTTGTTTTAGATGCTCTAATACCTAGACAAGATTTTGATTTGAAAGATGAAAGTGGAGTTGCTGTTACAAGAAATGTTTTAACTATGTCCGTAAATGATTTAGATTATAATTCTTTTATGTATTCAGCGATAAAAAAACCAGATTTCCAAAGAGAAACTAATGAATGGACACCTGAAAAAATTCATCAACTTATCCTTAGTTTTGTAGACGGAGAACTAATCCCGAGTGTTATTTTATGGAAAAGTATGTCTAATCATATTTTCGCTATTGATGGCTCTCATAGAATAAGTGCGTTAGCAGCTTGGGTAAATGATGATTATGGAGATGGATCAATATCTAGAGAATTTTTTGATAATGATATTCCTAAAGAACAATTAAAAGCAGCTGAAAGAACTAGAGTGCTTATAAATGAGAATATAGGAAGTTATCAGGAATTGAAAAGTATTACTAGAAATCCTATAGAAGATGAGGAAAAAAACAAGCGAGCAAAAAATTTAGGTTCTTTAGCTATACAATTACAATGGGTTGAAGGGAATTCATCGAGCGCAGAAGAATCTTTCTTTAGAATAAATCAACAAGGCACACCAATTAGTCCAACAGAAATAAAGTTAATAAAATCTAGAAATTTACCTAATGGTTTAGCTGCTAGAGCAATAGTTCGAAGTGGAAAAGGACATAATTATTGGTCAAAATTTCCAAAAGATGTTCAGGATGAGATATATAAGATTGCAAAAGAAATAAATGAAATTCTTTTTTTACCCGAATATAAAACGCCAATAAAAACATTAAATTTACCTATAGGTGGACCGTTGCTATCTGATCAAGGACAACAATTGATTTTAGAAACGATTAACATTGCCAATGGATTGAAAGAAAATGAGGAATTATCCAAAGATGAAACTGGAGAAATAACAATTAGGTATTTAAAAGAATGTAGAAAAATAGTGAGACGAATAAATTCTATACATCCATCTTCATTGGGATTACATCCAGTTGTTTATTTTTATAATTTAAGAGGTATGCATAAAATTGCATCATATTATGCTATTTTAGGTTTTATAAAGTACTTAGATCAAAATAATAGCTTTAATAAATTTATTGAAATTAGAGAAAATTTCGAAGATATTATGATATATTATGAATATTTAGTTCAGAGTATTGTTAGAAGATATAGACAATCTACAAAAGGACATAAATTTATAACGCAATATTATATTCAAATTGTGGAGAATCTCTCTAATGGGTATAGTATTGAGGAAACTATGACAAATATAGTGAATTCTAAAGAGTTTAGCTATCTCTCTAAAGAAGTTATGACAAAAGAAGAAGTCTTAAGTGATAGATTTTCAGATGGTAGGAAATCCAGTGTGTTTATTGTAGAGGCTCTTAAAAATGCTACTAAATGTGCAATTTGTAAAGGATATTTACATATGAATTCGATTACAATTGATCACAAGATTCGAAAGCAAGACGGAGGTACTGGAGAAGTTGAGAATGGTCAATTAGCGCATCCGTATTGTAATTCGTCTTATAAAAATTAACCGCACTTAGCTATATCACGGTGAACCGTATCATAAGTAAGTGCGGTTTTAAACAATTTATTGGAAATGTACTTTCCGGTAAATTGTTTTTTTTATATACTGTGGTTTGCAAATTTTTATGAGAGGTGATTAATTGTGTGATGTAAGTAGCTGGGGATTTTATGGATATGGTGTAGATAGTACACTAGAAAAAATTGAATTATTGGCGCCTGAGAGAATACCAAATGAATAAGAGGGGCATAGAAAAAACAAATTTAATTAAATTGGATCCAATCTTTGAATCAGTAGTGTAAAGTATTATTTATAAAGGATGTATGAGAGTATATCTTTCATATATCCTTTTTAATTATTAATAAAATACTATACTAATGAAGATTGTCTAATTTAGTACAAAGGAGATAAAGTATTTGATAATGAAAGTAATATTAGCAATTATTCTAGGTATCATATCTATCTTTATGTTGGCAATATTTACAAACACCATAATGTCATTAGAAATATTTCCTGGATATGTTCAAGGTGATATTGGTAATTGGATAGGTTTTTATGGAACAATAATAGGAGGTCTATTAACACTAGCTGGTGTATTTTTAACTCTTCAATTTAATAAGGTACAGTTTAATCAGCAAGAAACAACGCGAAAAGAAGAAGAAGTGAAAAATAAAAATTTAAATACAATTAAAATTTTATGGGAGATAGAATTAAATCTTACAACTTTACATAAAGAGTTAGATATTCTAGCAGAATATATTGAGGAAAAAATTAATACCATAGATGTTCATGAATATGCTCTATTGGTAAATGAAAAATTAGATAATAATTTTTATAAGAAAGGGATAAAACCAAATTATGAACAAATAAAAAATATTTTGGGTGAAATTGGCTCTGAATATACATATGAAAAATTTACTCAGATACAAGTTGAATTACTTAAAACAAAAGAACTTTTTGATAATAAAAATTTACAAGTCAAATCTGCAGAAGTAGATTGGGATATTTATGGACAAATTAATTCTATCACGAATGAGTTATATGAAATGTTTAATACCCAAAAGTGTGTAACAACGATAGATTCTAATCATTTATCGGTTTTTAAATCAGAGTCGGAGCTAATTCTAAGAAAGTTAAACGGTATGATGAGTATAGGAGCAAAGATTTCAGGATATATACATTTAGTTAGAGAAAAAAGAAATAAGATTGAAAAACAATATTTTAATATTTCTTAAAACCCCCAGTTAATATAGTGCGGTGAACCGTATCATAAGTAAGTGCGGTTTTTCAACGGAGAAAACTATTTAAAAGAAAGTGTATATCAACAAGAGGACCAATCTTTCCTTCATTGAAAGGCCTATATTAATGAATCTATCATACAATAGCTGTTGAGACATTACCCATAAGATCAAAAGCACTTAATGATATGGTTCCAGGTGCAAAAGTTGTATTATAACCAACTGGATCACTTGGAAAAACGACATCATAAACAAATGGGAGAGGTGCTACCAATCCCCATGGTAAGGCGACATTAAAACTGTTGTTATAGACTTGTATCTGGCCATTTGCTGGGATGGATGTCGGCAACCCAAGTGTGTAGGTGTAGTCTACATAAACGGATAGGTTACTTGATACTGAAAACGGGTCTATATTATCGATAGGAGGATTTGGGTTTGTAATTTGATTATTTTCAATGAGAATAGGTGTAATTGTTGAAAAAGTATAGGGATCTGTAGGAGGAATAAATGTAATGGTCGGTCCAGGTCGATCTAGTTGGTTAACAGTATTATGGGATACATTTATAGAGATATTCTGGCTAGCTGCCAGGTTAAATAATACGAAATGAGAAAATCGTGTCATGTTGTTATTTTGGATAATATAAGTGGCATCGCTAAAAGTGTCTGTAGGTGTGTCAACTTGAAATATAATAGCGTCTTGGCTATTGGGTCCACCTGAAAAAGTGTTGCCAGAGATATTCATCGTGCCTGTTCCGCTTCTTAATTCTATTGCGTGACGAGTACCTGTATGAATAAACGTTGAATTTATAATGGAAATATTTGAAGCATTGATAATGGCGAGACGCTTTGGTCCTCCTTCAATAATTACGTTATCAAACGTAATATTATCATATAGACCATTTCCAGGAGCATGTTCTATTCTCAATAACGATACATCATCAGCAGCTGTAATGGTCGGGCTAATAAAATGAAGATTTTTAATAGTTACATTATCTGCAGTTATATACAGATTCGATTCTACTGGTGGATTTGGAAACTCAACAACTGTATTTAGTGCGGAAAGACCTGTAATTGTTAGCGGCTTACTTACAGTAATAGGAGTAGCTTCAACAAAGGTCCCTGGAAAAACAATAAGAGTATTATCAGTTGCAGCGTCATTAATCGCTGGTTGAATGTCGTTATAGTACTTACCTGAATTAACATTAAGTACACGTCCACTTGGTGTAGTACAAACAAAGTCTGATGAGAGAATAATTCCACCTATAGGGCAAAACATACAGTCGGTAGAAATACTAGTTAAAAATAATGTACAACTTTGATTACTACAAATTAAAGTCTCTTCACACATACCTGTACAAGGTTTACAAATAAAATCTCCTACGGCAATCCCATTACAAGGACCAGTAGTGAGCGCTACTTCGTATACACAAGAAAAGGGGATATTAATCTGTGGAATTTTAATTGGTGTGGTAACCCAATCATATACTTTAGGGACTTTTATACATAGATTTTCATCTTGTTGAGGTGTAGATGTTTTTGGATCTTTATCAAGTAAAATTAAAGGGTATTGGTCTGGAAGAATAGTCTTGATAATTGATATATTTTCCCTTGGATTACAAAATTGAGTTGTAATATTTATAACAGTGTTAAATGAAGATTGTACCGATAAACAAAAATCCACAAAAAGTAATAGTCCTTGGAAGATGTCATCAGAATAAACGGTTTGAGAGAAACAATGAAAATCAGTATATGAACAGGTAATTTGTGTGTCATTAGGTGCACATAGCACTATTAGTTTTGTTTCAGAAAAAGGTTCTGTATGTTGTGTTCCGTTATCCAATACAATAGTCACAAAGCCACTGATTAGAATCTTTACTTGTTGAAGTTTGACATGGGATCCATCTGGGAGAACTACACATTTTTCAGAACGTGAATTTACTGAAGTTAATTCTTTATAAATGATGCTTCCAGGTAAATTTGGTTCAAGTGGCAGCCCCTGATTATCGGATAGAAAACAGGAAACGACGCTTACCATAACTGCCCCTTACTCGACTTAAGTTTGTTCATAGACATTTATTCGCTCCTTTTTAATCCAATCAAATTATTGTATGTACGTTGCCTAAAAATTTTAAGGTAATTAGCCTAGTTTTCAATATATATTCACTATTAGCGAAATAAAATTTAAATCATATAGAATTTGCAGAATGTTTTCTCGTTGAAGCTGATTAAATAGGGCATCAACAAAGATTACTTAATTGATTTTTCGAGTAATAGAAATCTATTCTAAAATAGAGTTAATTCAATAGTAATACTTTTTTAACACTTGGATATCAATGATGACAAATTACTGTTGCAATAATTTGTAGAGGGACAAGAATAAGTAATGAAGAAAATTTAATAGAATTAACTATCAAACTTGTATAAAATCGCACTTACATCAGTTACGGAGAACCATATCATAAGTAAGTGAGGTATTCTACAGTACTGAAGATTAATTATTAATAAAGTTGAAAATAGCTGTGAGATGACAGTCTAACTAAGAGATTAGTTGGGCTGTTTTTATTTTCTTTTGCTAAGTATGATGCTATGACACATAGAGATTATGAAAGTACATTCTCCATTATTATTAAATTTTATCCGATTGTAATGAAAACCCTGGTTCTTCCCTGACAGCTAAAATTCAAGTTAAGAAAATTTAAATTATTTTATAATATAGCTCAATACCTTTGCTGCTAACTTTGATGAGCAGGGGATAAAGCGGAACTAAAATAAACTTTGCTCCAAATATTTTATAATTGTATAATTTATGTATAACTGGTTGATTTGAAACAGTGTATTACTATGAATATTAAGCCCTCCATCACAATAAAAAGGATTACATATTTGCATGAGGCAGGGATCTAAATCGTAACTATGTGTATTATTATAGATAAAAGCTAAAATAGAAGGTGTAATGAAAATGGGTTTTCCCTTGATTGGAAGAAAAAAATTATTAAATACCAGGAGGAACACTAAGTTCTCTAAAAAAGAAAAATCTAGAAGTTTAGTATTGACGAGCTCGTTATTTCTCTCCGCCCTCATAATTATTGTTATAGGATTAATGATTTCCCTGTCCATACGCGATCAACGTGGAGCGTACTTTCGCCAATTTGATGAATATGGAAAAGTATTCAAATCTATAACTCAACAAAATGAACCTCTTGTTGCCGAAGCAACGAAGGCAATTCTTGAGCATCAACCATTGGAGGGAAAACCATTCGAGGAACTCCCCAATAGTTTGAACTCCATGAAATCTAATCAAATGGTAGTGGATGTCTATTTATTAACACCGGACATTATCAGTAAGGATGGTAAAGAATACTTATATAACTCAGAGTATGGTCGAGATCCAGGTGAATATGCTGAAGAGTTAGGTACGTTATATGAAATAGATTCGGAATTTCTTAAAAATTACGAAGATGCAATGAGAAACGGTAGCACATTAACTGATGTTTACACTGATGAAGGTGGAACTTTCATCTCGTATTTAGCGCCGATTAATGACGAAAGTGGGAAACCAGTTGCGTTGTTCGGTGTCGATTTCGATTACGGGATTGTTAAAAAGGAACTTCAACGGATTCTATGGACGAATATCACGGTTGGTATTTTTTTTGTACTTATGTTAATCGGGTTGGTTGTATTTATTCTTCGTAAAATGTTGCGCCCGCTTGCACGTTTAGCTGAAGTGTCTGAACATGCTTCGAAAGGCGATTTAACCGTTGAAATTCCTGTACTGAACGATAATGAGATTGGTAAGGCTGCAAGTTCATTTAATCAGATGATTAGCGGACTTCGGGTATTGACCCATAACATACAAAAATCTTCGAATGAAGTTGCTGTATCTTCTTCACAATTACAAGAAAGCGCTGCCCAGACCGAAACAGCTACACAAGAAATCACAGATGCCATTCAAAACATTGCTGTTGGGCTCGATGAACAACTTCGTCACACTAATGAGTGTCAACAATCAATGAAGGAAATGGGAATGGGTATTCATAGAATCGTAGATGCATCCTCCGTCGTCTCAGAATTGGCTTCGGTTACAGCAGATAGCGCAAATGCAGGAATGAAGGATATAGAAACAACAGTTGCTCAAATGAGCACAATTGAACAAAACTTGAAAACATCGGTCGAAGCAATCCATGGACTGAAGAAATTAAGCGATCAAGTTAGTGAAATGGTTACATTAATAGGTAGCATTGCTAATCAGACCAATTTGCTTGCACTTAACGCATCGATTGAGGCATCGCGAGCAGGTGAGCATGGTAAAGGTTTTGCCGTTGTGGCTCAAGAAATTCGTATACTCGCTGAACGGTCCAAAACCTCTTCGGAGAAAATAACTGACATCCTCCAAGGTATCAGCGATCACACGAGTAAAACAGTGGTTTCTTTGGATAAATCAATGACAGAGGCCCAGGCAGGTACACACATTGCAAATAAGGCAGGGCAAACATTTAGTTCGATCGTGGAGTCGATTCAGAAAGTGTCCGATCAGATTGACGAAGTTTCTGCTGCTTCCGAACAACTGTCATCAGGAAGTGAGTTAGTTGCAGCTTCACTAACAGTGCTGGAGGGTATCGCAGATTCTTCTTCAGCCGATTCCGCTCACATCGCCGCTTCATCAGAAGAACAACTTGCAGCCATGCAAGAGGTAGCCAGTTTTGCAGCTATGCTTTATGGGCTGGCGGATGAATTGAAACAGAGTGTTGACCGTTTCCGTGTAAAGTAGGTTGCTAGTTAAAACCGCACTTAGACTGGTTACGGAGAACCTTATCATAATAAGTTAAGGCGGTTTTTGCTTAAGCTGATATTTCAGCTTAAGCTTTTTTATTTTGAAATGAATATAATCTACAGCGGCATGGGAGAATCATCCTAAGGCATCTACTGAAATATGACATGGCGATTTCATGGTTTTTCAATAGAAGCTAACATAGATATTCTCCTAATTATTGATGGCTTGAAATAGTCTAGTGACGCCTAGTTCAATTTCATTTTTTTGTAAATGACCATAGCCAATAATTAATCTGTTATTATAAATTCCCTTTTTAATTGTATGATCCTCTACAGGGTAAACCTTTACACCAAATTGTTCAATTTTCAGTAATAAGTTTTGCGTAAATTCTATCTTCTCAAATTCTGCAATTAAATGCATACCTGTAGAGTAGCCGAATATCTTTACTTTATGTGAAAAAGTTAATTGTAAGCATTGTATAAGAAAATCACGTTGACTTTTATAAAATTTTTTCATTTTTGTGATATGTCTTTCCATGTAGCCCTCCTGGATAAAACGAGAAAGGGTAAGTTGATCCAAGGAAGGTGTGTGTAAGTCTGTAAACCATTTCAATTGGCGACATTTTTCGATAAGCTGTGTTGGAAGGACAATGTATCCTATTCGTAGTGCCGGAGAGAGAATTTTACTAAAAGAGCCGATGTAGAGAACACGCTCTGGATCAAGGCCCTGCAAAGAGCTAACAGGTGGGCCTTCGTAGCGAAACTCACTGTCATAATCATCCTCAATTAAAAAGCAATGATTCTTTCTAGCATACTCAATTAATTGAATTCTACGTTGAATTGGTAATGTACTTCCTAATGGAAATTGGTGAGAGGGTGTTAAAAACACTAGTTTAGGGTCCATATTGTCGGGTAATAGAGGCGTTTTCATTCCCAATTCATCTACCGGTATTGGATAGATTGTGGCACCAGAGTTCTTAAAGATGGTTTGAATATCATTTGTAATAGGATCTTCCATAATAGCTATATCATTAGGTGATAACAGCAATCTCGATACAAGCATCATTGCTTGTGTAGCACCAGATGTAATGATAATTTGCTCTGGATGACATTCAACGCCTCTTGTTTTTAATAGGTAATAGGCAAGGGTTTGCCTTAATTCTATGCGCCCCTCTGGTACCCCATATCCCAAAGTGGAGGGTTCACTATCGTGCCAAAGTTGATGACTTATCTTAGCCCATGTTTTACGAGGAAACAAGTTGAGTGCAGGGATACCCGAGCGAAAATTTATAACTTCTTTCCCTGCTATCAAATCTCCTACTTTATCTGTAATAAAAGGCTTTGTCTGTTGTGTTAATAACGCCCCCTCTGCAACAAATGTACCGGCTCCTCTTCGTGCAATTAAAAACCCTTCGGCCAGTAACTGATCATAAGCTTCTAAAATGACATTCCTTGATACTTTCAATTCTACTGAAAGCTCGCGTGTTGATGCTAGCTTTTCTCCTGCATGGAGGTGTCCACGTAAAATTTTTTCGCGTATTTGTTGATAGATTTGACGATTTAAAGGAATATCTAATGCTCGATCAATAGGTATCCATAACATTTTTCATCCCTCCGATATAAAAGTGGTACCTTTAAAATCTCCTTAAAGTGGTTCTACAGTAACCAATTATATCATGATAAAGTATTTATCAATATCCAAGAGGAGGAATAAATATGAAAAAAGCAGAAGAATTAGTGATTCAAGCCTTAAAAAGCGCAGCACGAGATGAGCGCTTGAAATATGCTGTGCAACAATCAACAGAGCTCTATCCGTTATTATGGAAAGCAGCAAAAAGATATGTAACAGGAGAAAAGAGAGAGGATGCCATCACGGTTGCACGTGAATATCTCGAGGATAATTATAATATCTCCATAGAATATATTGGGGAAAATACAACCGATTTATCGGAATGTAAAAGGGCAAAGGATGAGATTCTACAAGTAATTGAGGAAATGGGGATATTGTCTTTAAAACAAACTGTATCATTTGATTTATCTCATATAGGCCTTTCTATTAACGATGAGATTGCTTATCAGTACCTTGAAGAGCTCGCACGAAAAGCTCAATGGTATGGAATAACTTTAATGATAAGTATGGAAGAATCCTCTAAGACAAGTGATATTCTCACTCTTTATAAAAAAATAGCAAAAAACTACACAAATATTGGAATAACTATACAAGCTCATCTTTATCGTACAGAGGTAGATTTACAAGAACTTATTCAATATCCAGGAAAAATAAGACTTGTAAAAGGGGCTTTTCAAGAGCCTGTTGATATAGCCATGATCAGATCAGAAGAACTGAATAGCCGTTATCTTGAGTATGTTGAACAGTTAGTGAATGCAAATCACCCGATATCAATCGCCACGCATGATGAAATGCTTATTCAAGAGATAGAGCGACGTCAATATCTTCATAAATCGAATGTTGAAGTAGAGATGCTGTATGGTGTACGTCCAGAGTTACTCAATGAATTAAGAACGAAGGAATATCGTTGTAGAGTCTATTTAACGTATGGAAGTGAGTGGTATTTGTACCTTTGTCATCGAATTGCAGAACAACCAGAAAATTTATATTTAGCAGTAACTGATATTATTAATGAATCACTTAGAGCAAGTAGTGTAGTAGATTGAATAGATGGATCTGTACTAACAGTTTAATCGTAAACTCTTTGCTATTACTGATAATTGGAGTTGTTTATGTCTGAATGAGGACAAAAATAAGAAAAACTTGTCTATAAAATAAGAAACTAATGTAACTCAAATAAAAACCTCACTTATCCTTGTTACGGTGAACCGTATCATAAGTAAGATCGGTTTTGAAAAGACCACCTAGAGCGTTGGGATGTCAGCGTTTTAGGTGGTTTAATTTTATTTATCATTGTTTTTCGCCTTTATGTCCTTTTTCTTGTGTTGGTGGAAATCAATATAGCGAGTTTTCTTCAATGATTGCTATAACTACTGAATGTACCCCAATTCTCTTGCCTAGCAAATTGAGGATAAGTGGATATAAAGTTCACGATAATATGAGCGCTATCAAGTTTAGGGTATTGATTAAATAGTGATCTATCTCCATATCGAATGGCTGTTAGTGCAAGTGGTAACTCACGCCTAAATATTTCATTGCGTTTTGCAGCTGCATTTTGATTGTATTCTCCTTGTTCTATATATAAATATAAATAGAAATAAAAGCATTCCCCATTAGTAATCCACTCACCTAAGACCTCATCTCTCATCTTAGTATTCACTTTATCCCAAGCATACTCATTTCCTATCGTTAAAAATAGATCGCCAGTATCATCTGAGTGAGTAAGTGTATAACGTCTTGGAATGACAGGTTTCATTGTAGTTATACCATGCCTATATTGAACGAATAGTTTTTCTGGGTCGAACTTTCCCAAGCTATCAACTCCATTCATTTTTCTATCAATATGCAGGTATAAACCTATTAAATAGTTAAAAGTCATATGTATTAAGTTTTTATAGAGCGGCTTATGTTTTACGGGAAATGTATTAAACTTTTACATTTTTTATTTGATGATATGTACAAATGAACGAAATATAGACCCTGTAGAACAATACTTCAGGGTCCATTTCTCTAGTGGCATAATGTTTCAATTTGTTAATTTCAATATTTTTACGATTAATCTGTAAGTTAATGGATAACTTATACCCATCATTCTCATCTTCTAACAATTTAACATTCGCTGTTTATTAGGCTGGTTAAGCTAGTCTAATATTGTGACCTTTAATTGCTTCACTCCAAAATTAATGGCATCTTGTTGAGAAGGAAAAAAGACATCGATTCGATTTCCATTAATGGCACCGCCAGTATCTCCTGCGATTGCTTCACCGTAGCCTTCCACATAAACTTTACTACCCAGTGGAATGACAGTTGGGTCAACTGAGATGACCTTCGCATGGGGGTTTGTTTTAAGGTTAATTCCAGTAGCAGTAATACCGGAACATCCTTCACATGAGGCCGTATAGGCCGAAGCTTCTACTATAAGTTCCTTTGAAGCAGTAGTATTTGATGGGGGCGCAATTGCTTCAGGCGTATTCTCTTTTGGAGCAGTATTATTTGTTGATGGAGCGGTCACTTCTGGGACACGATCCTTTGAAGCTGTTTTACTTGTTGATGAAACAGTTTCTTCAGGTTTACTCTCCATTGCAGTTTTATGATTTGTTACTGAAGTTGTAGTTTCCTTTGCAGGCTTTATTGGTTTGTCAGTTATAGCTGTATTAGTTTTTGTCCCATCAATAATAGATAGATGTAAACCCGGATGAATGAGGTCTGTATGTAACTGGTTCCATTCTTTAATTTGGGAAACAGTGACTTGATGATTTAGAGCTATGTCCCATAGTGTATCACCTTGCTTAACGGTATATTGTTGTGCAATGGTAAGGACATCGCCAGGTTGAATAAGGTTAGTAGTAATATGATTCAATGTTTTGATATTTTCTACAGAAGTATTATGTGCACGAGATAAATCCCAAAGAGTATCTCCTTTTTGTACGGTAATTGTTGCGGCTTGAACATTAGCACCTAAAGTTGCCGAAAGCATTGCAACTGGTACAATTGAAATTATTTTTTTAAGCATTCATTAATCCTCCATGTGCGTTCTTAGTTGTTAATGTAAAGTCATCGTAACATAGATTTTTCTGAGAAAAAGAACAAGGAGGTGTTAATTTGATTTCGTTCATGGCATTTATATTGCAATAATATTGCTACTATTAAATGATCCTATTTTTGTAATGAAGATACCTGATTCGTTAAGGGCTAAATATGATAATGTTTATACATTTACAACAGATGACATTAATTTGGGAGAGGTAGAGAGTTAAATAAAACCACCATTACACTAAATATGATGAACCATATCATAAGTAAGTACGGTATGTATATATGCATTATGTTGAAAACGAAAAAGCATCTACAATAAATGATGCTATTTTGGATTGATTTAAAGTATTTAGTGAGAGCATCTATAAGAATAAGTCATAGTAAGCATGTCCTTATAAGAAATTAAAAAGAGAAATTGCATAGAGCAATTTCCCTTTTTGTTTGAATGGAGGTGAATTATGGCTCAAGTTTTGTAACTTCAAGATTATTTTTATTGCCGTTACCGTTACCATTGCCGTTACCATTGCCGTTACCGTTACCGTTACCGTTACCATTGCCGTTACCGTTACCGTTACCATTGCCGTTACCGTTACCATTGCCGTTACCATTGCCGTTACCATTACCATTACCATTGCCGTTACCATTACCATTACCATTACCATTACCATTACCATTACCGTTACCATTGCCGTTACCATTACCATTACCATTACCATTGCCGTTACCATTACCATTACCATTACCATTACCATTACCATTACCATTGCCGTTACCGTTACCGTTACCGTTACCGTTGCCATTACCATTACCATTACCATTACCATTACCGTTACCATTACCGTTACCATTACCGTTACCATTACCGTTACCATTACCATTACCATTGCCATTGCCATTACCATTACCATTGCCATTGCCATTGCCATTACCGTTACCATTACCATTGCCATTGCCATTGCCATTGCCATTGCCATTGCCGTTACCATTGCCATTGCCATTGCCATTGCCATTGCCATTGCCATTGCCATTGCCATTGCCGTTACCATTGCCATTGCCATTGCCTGGCTTTTCAACTAACACATCAAATGTTAGTGTGTGGTCACCATACGTTACCGTAATTGTCGTAGTCCCTGGACCTTTTCCTTTTACAATGCCTGCTCTGACAGTAGCTATTTGATCATTCGCTACTTCGTAGGTTGCAAGCTTGGTAACATCTTTTACTGTTGTTTGACCATTGACAGTAGTTACTTCAGTAATCTTAACGGTAACTTCTTTACCGATACTAGTTTCAACCTGTGCTTGGTCAATTTCTAGTGTTACGTTTGGTTCTACTACAACAGGTTCTTCAACTGTAACATTTAACGTAACAGTATTTTCACCGTATGAAATAGTAATTGTAGTTGTGCCTTTACCTACGGCAGTTACTAATCCATTTGCTACTGTTGCAACATTTTTATCCTCAACAGCATACGTAGCTTTTGACGTTACGTCTTCCTCCGTTGCATCACCTTCTGCAGGTGTAGAGGTTTCCGTTACCTTAAGCTGTGCAGTTTCCCCAACTGTTAGGTCTAGCTCAGTTGGATTTACAGACAGGGTAACTACAGGTTCTACTATCTCTTTTTCATATATTTTTGCTTCACCAACATTCCCGGCAGCATCCGTAATTACTACTGAGACAGCATTAGTTTCCGCTGTTACTGGGAATGTAAAGCTACCATCTTGATTTAACTCAAAAGCAACTGGCGCTTTTACTTGGCCATTTACCGTCGCAATATAGGAAGCTTTTAATTTATCATTTAAATTGTAATTTAAATCATATAAAGCTAACTCTTCATTGTAGTCGATATATTTATCTGTTACTTGTCCTGTAGCGACACCTTCAGCCACTGAACCCGTAATTTCTGGTTTAGTCGTTTTCACGACAATAGGTCCAACATAACCGGAAACTTGACCTGATGCTGCAAGACCAGTGAAGTCAATTGTATATAGACCATCTGGAATCTTTGTGGCAGGTTCTGATCCCCATGGTTTGTACTGCCCACCAACATTCAGTGTATAAGAGCCTTTTCCTAGCGCTGTACCTGCATGGAGATAACCAATATAGCCGTCTCCGTATTCTCCACCTTCAGGATTCATAATATCCCAAAGCTCGATATAGTTAGTTGTTACATCTCCAGTTAATGTGAATGAAAGGACCGCTGAGTCTTTCACGCCATCTCCGTTAAAGGATAGGTCTGTTTCTGTAATCTTATAATCTTTAATTTCCGTTACTGCCTCACCGCCAAGGTCAGCAGCGAATGGTAATGAGATTTCTGTATCTCCTCCATTAATGTAAATATATCCTAGTATTTCAGAGCCGTTTGGCGCCGTAGCTTGTGAAGCAGTTAATGTAATATTTAAAATTTGCTCACCGTTTAGGTTAAATGTTGGTTGATCTACTGTAACAGTTGCATCACCAAATGTTTTGGTCACATCAACGGATACGTTATAATTGCCACCGTTTCCTTTAATGTCTTTTACTAAAACTTGTTTCGTTACAGAAATATCCTGATCCTTAATTGATTGTGGACCGAAAGTAACTGTACCTTTCAAGTTTTCTGTAACTGCACCCGTTCCATCTAGAATTGCGCTATCAAGTGCATAAGCAAGAATTTCTGGATGAGCTGCAGCATACGCATTGACACGCCCAGCACCTTGAGAAAACACATCGTATTTTGTTTTATCTAATACCTGTGCTGTATTAGACAATGCCACTTTTACATCAAACGCATTCCAATTAGGATTGGCTTGTTTAACTAATGCCACAATACCTGCGATATGAGGAGTTGCCATAGAAGTTCCTGTTTTGCGACCATAAGCTTCCGCATAATCCGCATCTGGGAAATCCTTTTTATACATTGGAATCGTTGACATAATATTTGTACCAGGTGCACTTACATCCGGTTTAATATCAAAGTTTGGAGTAGATGGTCCACGTGAACTAGAAGAGTTTACATCATCTCCTAGTGTCTTTGTGGAAGCAAATTTACTAAAGCTTACTTTGCCTTTTCCGCCTGCTAATGCAGCGCGAATTGCATTGCCATCCGTTTGGGACATATCAAATGTTGGTAGATATTCGAATGCATCACCAAGGAATGTGCCCGAAATGTCCGGTGCATTTGATCCACCTGCAAAGTTATGAATAATAGTTGCGACAGCTCCATTTGCCTTTGCATTTGCAATTTTATCAACGAAGGCGATACTGCCACGCGAAATTAATGCCACTTTACCGTTTACATCAATTCCTTCAAAGTCTTTTACTTCTCCATTTCCAGGAACAGCAACTAGATCAAATTCTCCTTGAAGTTGTGTAGCTACATTTTTCCCGAAAGTAGTCCCCATTAATGGAAGCTGTTTAGTTAAGTTGTAGTTGCCAACTGTAACTTTCACTTCCCCGTTGTACATTGTTTCTGGATTTGTTGTGTTACCAACAGCGATTCCTAGGCGAGCGGTTGCAGGAGTGCCCATTGTTCCTCGATTTGGACCAGAGTTCCCTGTTGCAACTACTCCGATTGTTCCAGCTATCATTGCATTATTTATAGCAAATGAACCAGCATCTGTTTCAGTGTTAGCTCCACCGCCAAGTGAAAGGTTGATAATGTCCATTTTTTCAATGACAGCCGTTTCAATTGCTTTAACAATACCAGATGTAGCACCACTTCCATATGCTCCAAGAACACGGTAAGCATAAAGGTCTACTTTTGGAGCAATCCCTTTAATGCCGTATTCGTTAGCACCGATTGCTGCAATTGTTCCAGCAACATGTGTACCGTGAGAAGTATAGAACGCGCTTCCTTTTTCATTAAATTCAGGTGTCCCAGCTGGACGCTCTGAAGGCGATGTTTCTGATGCATCATTATCTGCCCGAGGCTTCGTATAAGTAGATGAATTTGGAATAAAGTTTTTTCCACCTTTATAAATTCCAGCAAACTCAGGGTGATCTACATCAATACCAGTATCTAACACGGCTACTTTTATTCCTTGTCCTTCAAGTCCTTCCTTCCAAAGCTCTTCGATGCCAAGAAAAGAATTACTTGTATTCATTTGAGCTTCTAATAGGTCTTCTTTAATAAGTTCTGATGATTTCGCCGTATCCTCTTCGGATGCGTGAACAATAACATCAGGTTCGATTAATGTAATGCCTTCTACTGTAAGCAGTTTCGGAAGATCGTTTGCTTTTACAGTTGCCGCAAAACCGTTTAAAACAGTATCAAATGTGTATCCTTGAGTCAGCTGTACCTTTTTAGTAGCTAACTCTTTTTTTACTTGTGCTTGTTGTACTTTTACATTGGAGCGAACTTCTTTTGCTTGAGCCTTAGAGAATTTTTCCCCATTGATTTCGCTTATTCCCTGCTCTAATGCAACAGGCTTTTCAGATAAATGGACAATGACTGGAACCTGTTGATTGCCTGATACATTTTCTAAGCTTTCGTGAAGAGTTGGACCATCTTTAGACAGGCTTAGCTGTTCCGCAATAGCTGCTTTTAGTTGGATAATACTTTCATTTTGACTATCCGGTTTGAATGGTTTCGAATCTTCAGCACTAGCACTCGACAATGGAACCAATAAAGAGAGCACCATAACGAAAACTAGAATACTACTTAAAAACTTCATAAACTTAAAATTTTTCAAATCGCATTTCCTCCCCTACCCTTAATTGTCACACTTTTCTGTTTAGTGTGATATTTCCAATTTATCACAATCTAACTAATTCGAATATCGGAATATTTAAATATTCTGAAATATTGATAATTAGTATCATTTTATGAATGATAGATTGAATCTTTTTTCCTAGTAATGGAATAAAAGGTTATAACTTTCAAATGAGAAATGCTAATACATTTTACCTGGATAATCCTACCAAAGTACTGTCGATTGTGTAGTAATTTAGAGAAAAGGAGGGATACCATTTGAAGGAGCGCTGGAAGGGGAATCTTTATAGAGTGTAATCTTGAAATAAAAAAACTAGCGATTATTTAATCGCTAGTTATTAGTGCAGGATGAAGTGTATCATTGTTTTTGATCTAAGTGATGACTAAAAAATGTTAGCAGGCTTGCACAGACTGCAACGAGTCCACCGACCCATGTTACATTCATTAAATTCCCTTGATGATAGACGATGCCGCCTAATGCAGAACCAAAGGCAATTCCTACGTTACTTGCTACAGGCATTAGTGAAGCGGCTAATCCTTTAGCACTTGGCTGGTAAATTTCAGCGAGATCAATTAAATAAAGCTGAGTAGATGTTGTTAACAGGATAGCCATTAGCGACATTAAGCCTATGTTAGCTAGTCCTAAAATAAATTGATTGGTGGTCCAAAATAAGCATATTAGAACAATTGCCTGCAGGAGAAAAACAAACCGAAGGCGACCGATAGGATTGTGATTGGCAATTTTACCAGCGAGTATATTGCTGAATATCGAAATAAACCCATAGCCAAAAAGAATAAAACTAATGGAATTATGTGGGGCCCCCATCCCCTTCAAAATAGGAACAAGGTACGTAAAGACTGTATATGTTGCACCAAATCCTAGGGCAGGAATGAAAAAGGCCATTAAAATACGCGGCTTGAGTATGAGAGAAAACTGATCCCGTATGGAGCTCCGTACTTGACTGAGTCCATTTGGTAAGGCAAAAAAGGATGCCATAAACGCAACCCCTCCCAGTAGAGTGGTTAACATGAAGGCGGCATTCCATCCATACGAGTTGGAAATGACAATACCAATCGGTACCCCCACGACATTTGCCAGTGTGAAACCGCCGAAAACGAATGATATAGCAAGTCCCCGTTTGTTAATTGGCATGGTTTCGCTTGCAACAATCATGGCTAGAGAAATTAATACGCCCGTTACAATTGCTGTCATAATACGAAGTATCAGTAGCATAATGTAGTTCGTAGAAATAATGCACAAAGCATTAAAGACAATGAAAGATGCTATCAAAAACAGCATCCATTTACGCTTTGGAAAGTGACTTGTTGCGGACATCACCAGTGGTGTAGCAACGGCAAATGTAATGGCAAATGCAGAAACGAGTGTGCCTGCTTTTGCATTCGTCATTTCTAGACTTGAAGAAATATCAGTCAAGATTCCGACAATTACAAATTCGCTTGTCCCCAGCACAAATGTTAATGAAGTAAGTGTTAAAATAAGTAACCAATGTCGCTTGGATAATTGTGTGTGGTGCATAGATACCTCTTTCTTAGATGAATATACATGTGTCACAGAGTAGATAAACAACCTAAACATCATATCATAATATTTTTACAAGAAAAATCACGAGATTATTGGATTTACACTTTCGATAAAGCTACTGATTTTAAAAGCTACATCAAGTATTGTTAAACATTATGCCTGCTACCTCCATTTTCAATGAAGGAGGAATATACTAAATTTGCACGAACCTTTACATAAAGCAATCTTGTTCAATATCTGCCATATTCACTCAAAAATACTACCTTTAGAAGGGAAAAGGAAGGTTCAAGATGATTCAATTCCAAAACAATACTATGACAGTTTTTCAAAGTGCATTATATATGACTACTTCGGCAATCATTCAAACGAATGAAGCAATCATTATGACAGATCCTAATTGGTTGCCTAGCGAAATTCAAGAAATTCAAGATTTTATAAATAACATTCAAGGTAACAAGCAACTATATATTATTTATACACATAGCGACTTTGACCATATAATTGGTTCAGGAGCGTTTCCAGAGGCCAAGGTAATTGCCTCTAAACGATTTGCTGACAATTTGAATAAAGCAGAAAGCATTCAAAAAATTCATCAATTTGATCAAAAGTATTATTTACATAGGAGTTATTCCCCAGTATACCCTTCAGTTGATATTGTCATTTCTGAGGATGGTTATACATTAGAGTTGGATTCAATTACGATGACCTTTTATCAAGCCCCTGGTCATACGGATGATGGTTTATTTACAGTGATAGAGCCATATGGGTTTTTTGTTTCCGGCGATTACTTGTCGGATGTTGAATTTCCATTCATATTCAGCAGCTATAAGGATTATGTAAATACAATTAATAAGGCTGAAAAGATTTTACTCACTCATGCCATCACAACCCATATACCTGGTCACGGATTAACAACACAAAATCTACAAGAAATTCAAAAAAGGATCGATAGCTCAAAGTATTACTTAACAAAGCTTCCGCACGATAAAGGAGAGTTAGAACAATATTTAAGGAGTGAGTATTCATTTTTTGAGGGGATGAAAAGGATTCATAGTGACAATAAGGAGATGATCCAAAAAGAAAGTTTAGAAGAGCAATTGAAGTCTTCTAAAATGTAATGAAGTATATGACAAAGCAACCAAAAAGGAGATTGGCTTGCAATAGCCAGTCTCCTTTATTATGAGGGTTACTTTGTTAATTCGTTTCTAGTGAAGGCTGCAAGTAGTTCTCGTACTTCGTCAGTTGAATGGGCATTGATTAATTGAATGCGTAATTGACTAGCTCCCTTGAAGCCACGCACATATATTTTAAAGAAGCGTTGTAAAGCTTTAAATGAACGAGTTTCAAATTCCTTGGAATATTGATCATGAAGATCAAGGTGAAGGTATAGCAAGTTCAGGTATTCTTCAGCACTATGCTCTTTTGGATCTTGTTCAAAGGCATATGGATTTGAAAACACACCTCTCCCAATCATTATCCCATCGATACCATATTGCTCAGCTAATTTTAAACCTGTTACTCGGTCAGGAATATCTCCGTTGATCGTTAGCAAAGTTTCAGGAGCAATGTCATCCCGTAGTTTTTTAATATCCGCAATCAATTCCCAATGTGCAGGGACCTTGCTCATTTCTTCTCGGGTACGTAGATGAATAGAAAGATTAGCGATGTTTTGTTTTAAAATATGAGTGAGCCACTCACGCCACTCTGCTACATCTGTAAAACCAAGTCTTGTTTTTACGCTAACAGGTAAACCACCAGCTTTAGCGGCTTGGATAATCTCTGATGCTAATGCAGGATGAAGTATTAAGCCGGCTCCTTTACCTCGCTCAGCCACATTATCGACGGGGCAACCCATATTAATATCGATACCTTTAAAGCCCAGCTCTTTCATGCCGATACTCATTTGACGGAAATGTTCAGGGGTGTCTCCCCAAATATGGGCAACCATCGGCTGTTCATCTTCTGTGAAAGCTAAGCGGTTACGAACGCTATCCATACCGTCTGGATGACAATAGCTTGTCGTATTGGTGAATTCCGTGAAAAATACGTCGGGACGACCTGCCTCACTAATGACATGACGAAATACAACATCTGTCACATCCTCCATAGGTGCTAAAATGAAAAATGGCCGTGGTAAATCAAGCCAGAAATTATTTTCGTTCATTGATGAATATCCTCTCTTTCCAAAATACTACCTTGCAAAAAGATAACATATTTCCTTTATTTCTTCACAATTAAATGGCCTAGCCTAATACGAGAAACTTCAGAGATGCTCTATTTTAAATTAGTGAGGATTAAATGTAGGTCTTCACAGCATTTTTATTGTTAATCTAAAGGGGGATGTAATTAGTATTTATAAGAAATATTGACATTTATTTTTCAGACCACTAAGCTTAATTGGAAATAGAGCAGGGAGGAGGATTGCCAGTGGAATTTGTGACATTACATTGTCCTAATTGTAATGGGAAAATTGAATTTAAAGAGGGGCAATCATTCAAATGTCCGTATTGTGATACTGAAATAATGTTAAAAGAAAATAAAGTCTACTATGTAGATCAAACGATTAATAACTATTATGGGACAACTGCTCCTCATACTACGATACGACCAAAAACGAATTTAAAAGCACTTCTTCTTATACCGATTGTCTTTCTATGTATATTTTTTGCTTATTTACTTTTAACCAATAATCAAAAAGAAGAAGGAAATTATGGAGTAACATCTGTACGAACAATACCTGAAAGTGAGGTTCTACTACACTTTTTAAAGGATGTTTTTGAAAAGGGGGAAGTAATGCCAAGTAAAGAGGAAATCGCAAGTATTCGTTATTTGGCTGCCTATTTTTCGGAGGAACAATGGCATTTTGATTACAGTCTGGACGATCCGTTTACAAATAAGGAAGCAGAAATTGTGACCTATACTATGCAGGATAAGTTATTAAATACGCAAAAAATTGAACAAAAGGATTTCGAAGCATTTACTGGATTGACTGTATTGAAGCTGATGAATGATTATGAAATATCGCAAAGTGAAAAAGTAAGCTTTCGACATTTGAAAAACTTGAAAAGCTATACAGGAAGCTTTAATGAATCTTTTAGTAAAATTGCGGAATACTTTAGCGATAAATCAATGGTTTCAGAACTCTCTATCCAAATTCGAAATAATAATGAACTTGCCTTATTGTTAGAGTTTCCTAATCTTCAATCCCTAGAAATATCGTATATGACGGAGGAGGTCACAGATTTCCCGCTTCTAAATAAATTGCCGCTAAAATCTCTGTCATTAAAATTCACCAATGATTTAAATTGGCTGTCTACTTTAACGAATTTAGAATCATTAACAATCGATATTAGTGAGGCGACAGATTTTAGCTCTTTTTATTCACTGAATCAATTACAGAAATTGAAGCTTACATCGGTAAGAAATTTAAAAACACTTGATTTTATACAAAACATGCCTAATCTACAATCACTTGATCTTGAATATATGAACATCGCCAATTTAGAAAAATTAAGAAATAAATCATCTTTAACAAAGCTACGTTTATCTTCTCCGGGTCAATTGGAATTACTTGATATTGTGAACAGTCTAACATTACTAACGGAGTTAACGGTAACTGATTATTATGGCGATACATCACCGATTGTAGCCCCCCATTTGAAGAAGGCTGAAATTACAGGTTCTTTTATACCAAAGCTAGAGGCACCTAGTTTAAAAGATTTGACTGTCTATATAAGTGGAAAGGATTCGACATTAAATGGTGCAGAATTACTTAAATACCCAATGCTAGAACAACTGACGGCGAAAGAGTATGGGGTTTTTACAGAGATTAGCTCTTTAAATGGCTTACCCAATTTGCAAACACTACATTTAGACGAGACATTTTTTGATGAAGAAACGAGTGAACTATTCAATCTAAAACATGTAAAAACATTAAATTGTTCAAAATGTAATTTTCAATTTAATAGTGAACATCCATTAACGAACAGCGTGCTGTTGCATTTAACTTTAAATGATGTATCGATGCGAGTAGGTAATGGTGATTGGGTGCATGAGGATGATAAGGTGATGCCTTTCTTTGCTGGTTTTTCAGCTCTACGTTCATTTACTTTACAGGATAGTTCATTACAATCGTTGAATTTTATGGAGAGTTGGCAACAAATTGAGGTTCTTCATTTAGAAAACAACGCTATTTCAAACATAGAGCCTTTAGTGAATCTACCCAATTTGAAAAAGCTTTATATTTTAGGAAACCCGGTACAAAATCAATCCGCTCTAGATAAAGGAATTGTGATTTATTAAAGACATGTGCGTGCAATTTAAAATATTTTATAGTTTATTTCATGAAAGCTCGTAGTGGTACACATGTGAGAAGCAATAGAATAGTTTTTATGGGAGGACCGGAAGATGAAGAAGTCAGAAATGATGGATCAGTATTTAGATACTTATAAAGGAAAGGCTAGTAGTACCGATATTTGGCATGTTGTAGATTTAATTTATAAGATTAATTTAGATGAAACTCCTATTGTAAATAAAGAGATGGTAGGAACCTCTGCATTCTCAGGAAGAGAGGTAATAGACTCCTTTCTACAACAATATGCGGGAGATATAACAGGGGCAAGGGTTCGGAGTATTCTAAATGAAATGTTTGGTGTTAATTTAGATGCCATATCCTCATTAGAAGGAGCAAGAATATCTTTATATTCAAAGGGTCAATGGATTGTTCAGCATGAAAAAGATTTATTTGTCGTACATACGGGAGCTGGAGATATAGATGTGAAAGTCTATTCTACAAATTATTTTTTTGAACAAACTGGACTTAAGGAGTTACCAACTAATTTAACACATGAACTAGCAAGTATCGGATATTATTTCGATGATACAATGGATAGCTACTATTTCTCCAATCCCACGGGTGAAGCAGTTTCAGATGCTTTTAAAGGAAAAACAATGGGAGCAATACTCGGAGTCATTCAACAGTCATTCTCGCATTTATAAATCAAAAAGGTCATATAGAGGATGTATTCATCCAACTATATGACTTTTCTTCATTAGTGATAACGTTTATTTTCCAAAAGAGGATAAAAATTTAACTCGATCGCCCATGGGAGGTGTATTATTGTCAGTTAAAACTACTTCCAATACAGCTGGACCATTTAAATTCATTAGGTGATGAAGCATATCATGATGAAGGTCTTGTAGCTCAGTTACTTGGAAGCTTGGTATATCCATCGCTGAAGCCATAGCACTAATATTAATGGGATGCTGCTCAAAGGATGGGTGAGTGCGCTTAAACTGTAAAGCATGTCCATGGTATACCATCCCTAAACGAGCATTATTCATGACAATAAATAATATGGGTAGATTATATTCTTTTGCTGTTAAAATCTCCATCCCATGCATGAAAAAGCAACCATCTCCTGTAATACATGCAACAGGACGTTCAGGTTCGGCTAACTTTGAACCAATGGCAGATCCAATCCCACTTCCCATTGCTCCAAAATGGACATTAATATTAAACGTATCATAATCTACTACTTTCATATGATGAATGACATAGGACATAAATTCACCAATATCAATAGCGTACCTTGTGGAGGAAGGTAAATATTTTTGAATAGTTAACAATACATTTTTCGTGTTATATTCCCCTGTGACTTCTTTATAAATCTCTTTATTTTCTTTAACCTTAAATGGAGTTTTTGCTAGACCGTTAGCTCGTAGTTCTTCAATAAGCAATAGTAAACTCACATTGATATCACCTAGCACAGGTAAGTCAATCTCATATTTTCGGTTGAACACGGATTGATCAAAGTCCATCTGTATCGAAAAACGATTTTTAGTAAGATTTAAGTTGTAGTTATTCGTGGCTGTTTCACCTAAACTTGAACCGACAATTAATAATACTTGCCCATCGCCATCAGCTATTAATTCTGAGGCAGCCTCGTGACCCGCAAAGCCGAAAACACCAACTAGGAGAGGATGATCCTCTGGAATATACCCTTTTGCCTGTGGTGTTGTTATAATTGGCCAATTTAGAATTTCTGCTAACTCTAGTAATTGTTCAACAGAGTTTTTTACGCCTTGCCCTACCAAAATATAGCCACTTCTTCTTGCTAATAGCTCTTCAGCTACATTTTTAATGGTATCTATTTCAGGAACAATGGCTGTTCTTTTTGGTGGAGCTGGTATTTCTACATGTGAAATTGTTTCATGTTGAATATCTATTGGTATAGCAATATGTACAGGACCTGGCACGCCAGATAGGGCAATTTCTGTGGCTTTTACTATTTCTTTGAGTAAATCCTTCGATTCTTTAACCGTTACGCTATATTTAGTAACTGGACGAAAGATTGGTTCAGCATCTAACTCTTGAGAGGCATTTAAACCGATCGTGTTAACAGGAACAGCACCGGTTAAAAATAAAACCGGTAAATGCTCCCGCATAGCATTTGCGGCACCTGTTACTAGATTTGTTCCTCCAGGGCCACTACAACCAATACAAACACTCAAATGATTGGAGTATTTTGCATAAGCTGCAGCCATATAGGATGCTGCTCCTTCATGTTTTGTGACAATAGGTGTTAATTCACTCATATCATTGAGTTCATCAAAAAATGCATTGACTGAGCCTGCTGGAATACCAAAAATATACTGCACACCACTATTTTTTAAATACTCTAAGACTGTGCGAGCTGCTTTCATCATCATTTCCCCTTTGCATAATAATGTAATAGGCTAACAGAAATATTTTTTCATAATTTCTCCAGCTTTCATAGGCTTACTGAAAAAATATCCTTGCATTAAATGACAATTTTGTACCAATAAATAGTCCGCTTGTTCTTTTGTTTCGACTCCTTCAGCAATAACCTCCAGTTTCAAATTTTGAGCTAGGGTAATGATTGTATTTGTAATAGCTGCTGCATCATCCGTTAACATTTCTTGTACAAAGGATTTATCAATTTTTAATGTGGAAATTGGTAAATTTTTTAAATATCCTAAAGATGAATAACCTGTACCGAAATCATCAATAGCTAAATTAACCCCAAGTCCCTTCAATTGTTTCATCGTTTTTAAGGTTACCTCTGTATTTTTTACAATTAGATTTTCTGTGAGCTCTAGCTGTAAATATTCAGGAGACAGATCGGCTTCATGTAAAACATTTTCAATAATAGAAAATAAATTATTCTGTTCGAACTGATGGACAGATAAATTCACAGACATACTGATTAAAGGAAATCCTTGATTATGCCATTCTTTTAATTGCTTGCATGCTTCCTTAAGAACCCATTCACCTATCGGGACGATTAATCCTGTTTCTTCAGCAAGTGGAATAAACTTATCGGGGGTAATCATGCCATGTTCTCGATGATTCCACCTTAATAAAGCTTCTACACCCTTAATTTTATTTGTTTTATAATTTATTTGAGGCTGATAGAAGATCATCAATTCATCACGCTCTAAAGCCTTATATAAATCATTCTCAAGTTTGATACTCTCAAAAGTCCTTGTATCCATTCCTTCACTAAAGAAATGGTAGCTAGTACCTGGCGTTTCTTTTGATTTGTACATAGCTGTGTCTGCATTTTTGATTAACGTGTCTGTAGTATCGCCGTTTTCAGGAAATAAACTTATACCAATACTTGTTTTAATATATATTTCATTGTCAATCAAATTAAATGGTTGAGAGAAAGAAGCATTGATACAATTTATAACTTTTAAAATGTCATTCTCACACTTAATATTAGGTAAATAGATTGTAAACTCATCCCCACCTTGCCTTGATACAGTTGCATCTTCTGGGACGCAGGCACTTAAACGTTTGGCAACACTTTGAAGCAATAAATCTCCATAACTATGACCTAACGAATCATTTACTAACTTGAAACGATCTAAATCCAAGTAGAGCACAGCTAATTTTTCACCATTTACTTTTGCATACTTCAGTCCCTGCGTTAGTCTGTCTAATAAAAGAACCCTATTGGGCAAATCCGTTAAACTATCGAAATAGGCATGGTATTTAATTTTTTCTTCTAATTGCTTTCTTTGCGTTATATCTTTAAATGTAATCACTTCGCCTACGACCTTATCGCCTTCTTTTATAAAAGAAGTGACGTATTCGACGGGGAAGTAGGTATGATCTTTTCTAAAAAACACTTCGTAGCTGTTAAAATTTGTATTTAAAAAGGGTGAAACAGGAATGTTGACCTCTGCCTCACAACCACTCATAATAATTTCAACTGATTTTCCAATCAAATCTCTATCTGTTTCATACCCCAGCATGAGCGCACCGGCTGGATTGCAAAACGTAATGTTTCGGTCAAGATCTAATCCGAAAATGCCCTCACCTGCCGAGTTGAGAATTAACTCTTTTTCACGGCTAAGTTGCTGTAACTCAGCGACAACACGTTCAAGCTCTTTATTTTTGTCTCTTACTTCCGATGTTCTCTCCTCGATTATAATCTCTTGTTTTTCCATATATAACTGATTAGATAATGCAGACGCAGTAGTATCAACAATGGACTGAGCTAATTGTAATTGAGTCTCTGAATAGAAAAATGGTTTATTTTCAAGATTAACAATGGAAATTTGTCCTAAAATTTCACCCATTGAAATCAAAGGAAACATCACTAAACCATTTATGCCGAAATTACGACAAACTTCATGATTTGGCCTGTCATCTTCAAATACATTTGGAATAAGAATGGCTTTTTTCGTTTCAAAAACCTCCTGCATGACAGAATCATTGCTCTCATCAATTTGTATTTTGTTATGTGTTTTAAGCCAATTCTCTTCGGTCCAATCGCTATCCTTACTCAACTTAGCCGGTTTAATACTTTTTTCTGCTAAAGGATCTAATAAGTGAACACCTATATTTTTATTATCTAAAACCTTTTCTAAGTAGAAAAAGCATTTATCAAGGCTCTCCTGTAGTGAAGAGCACATGGATAAATCACGTGTAACATCGAGCAGTAACTGCTTTTCATTTATAAGATGCTCTTTATAAGTTAAGTTGTTTGCGTTTTGAATGGCAACCGCAGCCATATTTACATAGGCTTCAACCGTTTGAATTTCTTCCTCAGTTAAATTCATTGGAATTCCATAATCAAATAAAAAAACAAGGCCAAATAACTCTTGTTCAAAGGAAATAGGAAGTGCTAATAAAGATTTAATATGAAATCCTTCAACGGCTCTAGGGTCAGGGCGATTATCTCTTGAAGTATCAGGAATATAGATTGTTTTCTTTGTTTCAATCACTTCCTTTGCCAGCAAATCTATTTCGGTTTCAATGACATGCATATTTAATGTCCAGCCGTTAATCACCTCTGGTTTTCCTACATATCCTCTGAATGTTCCATCTTCTTGTGGCAAATAAATTCCCACTGAATCACAGTTGACGATTTCTTCAGATATTGCGATTGTTACCTGCTCCAATACTTCACGTAAATCCAACTTCATGTTTATCATTTTCGTTATATTGGCCAGTCGAGAATATCTCGTTTGTTCTATAGACATGTAAATGAACCCCCAATTTTTTGTCATTGTCCTGTAGAAAAAATGTTAAATTTTTGCTTTATTCGTATCGAATGTCTTATTATTGTATTTTACAGTAGTAATAAACAGGTAGGTAAAAAATGTATAAATTAGTTAAAATTCCTTAAGAGTATGTTGCGATTTTAGCCATTACTCTTTTTATGTAGGACTAGAATCCTTTGATTAAAATTAAACACATTCTACAGTGACGATAATGATCTATTAGGTTTTTACTAGGAATGAAAAGTAAATGTTCCATCCAAAAAAATGCAAACAGCTTGTACATGTAAATTGTGAATTGTCAGGGGAAAATAAAGGGCCAGTTTCTAAAACGGTCGTCATAACTTAATGAAGAATAGTAACATATTATTATTACTATTTGCTTTCATCTATCAGAATGAATCCTCCTCAGAGTATTTTTCCAAACATGGGAATTAATACAACATTAGAGTGCTTCCTAATTTTATTCTACAGACCATTAAAAATTCCTCTATACAAATGAGCATTCATCCCTTTGCTAATTTAATATTCTGATTATTAGAATGCTATATTATTCAAAACGTATTTTAATTAACAGGTGTGAGTTTGTAACAAGAGATCGTCCTGACATGATGTGTGATTGATTGTGGTTAACTATGGGATAGTTTTATAATGAATTGATGGTAAATAAGAGGAGTTGAAAAGATGTATACACGTAATAAAGGTATTTATGTAGTGTTATCATTACTAGCAATTATGTTTGTATTGACGGGCTGTGGTACAGCAAAGGACAGTAAGAAAACAGAAACGGTGGATTACGCATCAAAGGTGAAAGAAAATCCGATTGTCACTATTACGATGAGCAATGATGAAAAAATTGTTATTGAATTAGAGCCTACCGTAGCACCAAATACTGTAGCTAACTTTATTTCATTAGTGGAAGAAGGATTTTATGATGGTCTTATATTCCATCGCGTTATTCCTGATTTTATGATTCAAGGTGGAGACCCTTCAGGTAATGGTACAGGTGGACCTGACTATTCAATTGATGGCGAGTTTTCCTCAAACGGTTGGGACAATAGCCTGAAACACGAACGTGGTGTTATTTCAATGGCTCGCTCGCAAGATCCAAACTCTGCAGGATCACAATTTTTTATTATGGTAAAAGAGACAACAAATCTAGATGGCGAATATGCTGCTTTTGGGAAAGTAATTGAAGGAATGGAAACGGTGGATGCCATTGTTGCTGCTGAGCGAGATGCTACAGATAAACCATTAGAAGATCAGCAAATGAAAAAAGTAGAAGTAGATATGAAGGGCTTTAATTACCCAGCACCTAAAGTAAATAAGTAATTCCTTTCATAAAAGTTAAAAAGGCTAAATCAATTAGGATTAAAGAGTATGTCGATTAACTCGCACATACTCTTTTTTATTTTTCAACTACCTTTGGCATTGAAATAATCCATAAAAAATCGCTTTCTATAAGTATTTGAATATCCTGACCAAGGTTAATGAGTTGCTCGGCTTTACGTTGTTTAGTACTGATGCCACGACGTTTGTCTCCAAGGATAATAAAATCGGTTTGCTGTGTAACGGTGCCTTGTAAAAATCCACCACAAGCCTTTACGTGTTTAGCTGCTTCTGAACGAGTCATCTTGGAAAGAGCACCTGTAAACACAATTTGCTTATGATAAAAGGGGTGGGAAGGGCTTTCGATTGGATCTGAAAAGATGATATCTAGGCTGTCCTTATTAGTCATATTGCCCTCCTGACTTCTTAAATTTTTGGGTGGTAGCTGTGATAAATACATCCACAAAAGAGCTCATGGGAATTTTTGTTATACCTTCTATTAGTTTAGTAATCGTTGCTACAAATGATATCCATCATCTTCATTATCGAGTTTTTTGAAATTGACCCTGTTTTAGGATCTCCTTATATTCACCCGGAAATGGATATCATTCATGGCATATTTACTTTTTCCAGCATGTTGGTTAGTACTTTTATTAGTACTGACCCATTGGAAGGAAACAGCTAGGTCCTATCGACCACCATTAATTGCGTTAATGTGTGGGCAGTTGATTCCCATTATAACAGCATTTGTTTATTTTCTGGACTTCCCCCTTTTGGTCTATTTATTCCTCATGCTTATTTAGAGGAATGCCGGTTGCTAAGGATGCTATATTTCATAGTATCAATGATGGCGTTATCGTATTAGATGAAAGCTATAGATTAATACAATTTGATCCAGCCTGTAATAAGATAATCCCACCATTAACAAGATTTATGTTCGGTATGCGCTTTGCGAAGGTAAAAACTTGAGGTAACAGGGCAGCGATTCCCGTTACATGGGAGAGCGTGGTGAAGAGGTAGGAGTTTGTGCTGGTTCTTACTAAAAAATGTTAGAAAAACAGGCTCGCTGTGTGTTTTTTCAACAATGTAATCAAGCGTATGGTGAGGCGAAAGGGACGTCATCCCCATTTACAGTGGTGCTAGTGGATATGAATCATCAAAGTATGGAGCTACAACCGCTTAAGACTACGATTAGCTTTGGGGTTGCTGAAGGTACAAATGGGGAAGAGACATTATATCAACTCTTAAACAAAGCAAATAAAGCACAGTACTCAGCAAAACAAGCAGAACGTAATCGAGTACATGTGTATAGAGATAATGAAAAAGCTAAAATATACAATCATGATACGATGATGTATATTTTAGCTTTTTATTTACCAATCTGTGTGGAACACACCTGCTAAATCAGTTCGCTCATATGTATGAGCACCAAAATAATCGCGCTGTGCCTGTAACAGGTTAGCATTAGATGAACGAGTCCGATAACTATCATAATATGTGAGCGAGGCACTTAAGCATGGGAATGCATTCCCTGCCTGTATACCCTCACATACAATTTTTCTCAATCCACTTTGATAGTCCTTTGTTTTTTCTGCAAAGTAAGGAGCTATTAATAGGTTGGCGAGTGTAGGTTGTTTGTGATAAGCATCGCTTATCACATTTAAAAACTCTGCACGTATAATGCACCCACTACGGAAAATGAGCGCAATATCCTTTAATGGTAAGTTCCAATTATAGAGCTCGGAGGTCATTTTATATTGTGTAAACCCTTGTGCATAGGCACAGATTTTCCCCATATAGAGGGCTTGTCTGACATATTCTACCCACACATCTTTATCTAGATTTGGCTGTGTACTGCTTGGACCTGCTAATACTGCTTCTGCATGAACTCGTTCTTCTTTTAATGATGAAATATAGCGAGCGAATAAAGCCTCTGTAATTATCGATGTTGGAATACCATTATCGATGGATTGCATACTCGTCCATTTGCCAGTTCCTTTTTGACCAGCTTTATCAAGAATCATATCGATTAGAGGTAAGCCTGTGACATCATCTTTTTTTCGTAAAATTTCAGCTGTAATTTCAATTAAATAGCTTTTTAATTCCCCTTGATTCCATGTTTCAAAGATTTCAGCAATTTCCTCAACAGATAATCCTACATTTTTTCTTAAAAAAGTATAGGCCTCTGCAATAAGCTGCATATCAGCGTACTCGATTCCATTGTGGACCATTTTGACAAAATGACCTGCACCTTTAGGCCCCATATACGTACAGCATGAATTGCCTTTAAATTGCGCTGCAATCTTCGTAAGAATAGGAGCCACCTTTTCGTAGACCTCTCGATTGCCACCAGGCATGATAGAAGGACCTGTCAATGCTCCAACCTCACCACCTGAAATGCCAATGCCTAAATAGCCAATACCTCGAGCCATCAGTTCATCATGTCTACGCTCTGTATCTTGATAGTGAGAGTTACCACCGTCCATAATGATATCGCCTGTTTCAAGGAAAGGCACTAAGGAAGCAATGACTGAATCAATGGCTTTACCAGCAGTCACCATTAAAAAGATCTTTCTTGGTTTTTCTAAAGAAAGCACAAAATCTTCTATTTCATAGTAAGGAGTAAGCGCTTGTCCTTCGACCTTTTGTAAAAGTTTGTCTGTTAGATCACGTGTATAGTTATAAACTGCTACTTGCTCGCCCTTATTAGCCATGTTTAAGGCGATATTACTGCCCATAACACCTAAACCAATAACGCCTATTGTATTTAACATTTATGCTCGCTCCTTCTTTTCCATTTTTTAAACAAATAAACTTAGTAATAAAATAAATCCTAGACCAGCTACAGATACAATTGTTTCTAGCAACGTCCATGTGGCAAACGTTTCTTTCATACTTAACCCGAAGTATTCCTTAAACATCCAAAATCCAGCATCATTAACATGGGAAGCAATTAAGCTTCCCGCACCTGTCGCAAGAACCACCAATGCAAGGTTCACATCATGTTGGCCTAACATAGGGATTACTAGCCCAGCTGTTGTTAAAGCGGCAACCGTAGCTGACCCCAATGAAATGCGTAAAATAGCAGCAATAATCCATGCTAATAGTATGGGTGATAAGGTAGTTCCATGGAATAGTTCAGCTACATAATCACCAACGCCACCATCGATTAATACTTGTTTGAAGGCACCACCACCGCCAATAATCAGCAGCATCATGCCAATATGCGAGATTGCTGTTGTACATGATTCCATTACTTGCTTAATTGGAATTTTTCTTGCTATACCCATCGTATAAACAGCTACTAATAAGGAAATTAACATGGCAGTACCAGCCTCTCCAATGAAGCGGATTCCTGCTAATAAGCTGTTATCTTCGAAGCCTATTGTTTTTTGAAGCAGCGTAATTATAGTAGCGATGGACATTAAAATAACGGGTAACAATGCAGTGAAGACACTTATACCAAAGCTAGGAGTATCCTCCAGCTCAAAAGTCTTTTGCTCTCCTAAAGAGGCAATATTTCCAGTTTTATTGAATGATTCAGGCACTAATTTTTTAGCTACCTTTGTAAATAATGGCCCAGCTAAAATAACAGTTGGAACGGCGATAATAAAACCATAAAGTAATACTTCGCCGATGTTTGCCCCATATTCACCTGCAATCACCGTAGGACCTGGATGTGGGGGCAAAAATCCATGTGTGACCGATAAAGCAGCTGTCATCGGAATACCTAGATACAAGATAGAAACCTTCAATTGTCTCGAAATAGCGAAAACAATAGGTATTAATAGGACTAGCCCTACCTCAAAGAAAAGGGCAATTCCGATAATAAAGGATGCCGCAACAACCGCCCATTGAATATTTTTTTCTCCAAATTTGTTCACAAGGGTCATAGCAATGCGCTGTGCGCCCCCTGAATCAGCTATTAACTTACCTAGCATTGCGCCAAGTCCAAATATTAATGCCAAGTGACCTAGTGTACCGCCTAATCCGGTTTCAATCGTTTTCACAATACTATCTACAGGTATTCCAAGAACTAAGGCGACACCAAATGAAACAATGATTAAAGAGATAAACGTATTTAATTTAAAGATCATTATTAAAATTAACAGCGCAATAATACCAATACCTACAATAACTAAAGGCATATATTTTCCTCCTTTTTAGTCAGGCTTTATTAAGCTCCTTTGGTATTGAGAAATAGACGCATAATCGTCTGCTAATACCCTTGATAAACGTATGAAAATAGGAAGTAGCTGTCTATATTCTTTTGCTGCCTCTTCTAAAGGTGTATGTTTATAAGTGTCACCAATCATATCAGCTACCACTTCAAAGGAATCAATTTTGCCAATTGCATATAAGCCTAAAATACATGCACCAAGGCAGGAACTTTCATAGCTTTCAGGTACTACTACCTCTGATTCAAAAATATCAGCCATCATTTGTCGCCAAATCTCTGATCGTGAAAAACCACCTGTTGCTTGAATGCGTGTAACGGGGCTTTCCATACATTCAAGTAATGCTAAGTACACGGTATATAAATTGTAGATAACCCCTTCAAGAGCAGCACGTATCATATGCTCCTTTTTATGTGACATGGTTAAACCAAAAAATGAACCACGTACATCTGGATTCCATAGAGGAGCGCGCTCACCTGATAAGTAGGGATGGAACAGTAGTCCATCAGCACCGGGTCTTACACGTTCAGCAATTTTCGTTAACACGTCGTACGGATCAATGCCTAATCTTTTAGCCGTTTCAATCTCAGAAGAGGCAAACTCATCACGAATCCAACGAAGAACCATGCCACCGTTGTTTACGGGGCCCCCAATAACCCAATGGTTTTCTGTTAAGGCATAACAAAAAATTCTTCCTTTGACATCCGTTTTGGGTTTACTAATAATCGTACGAATGGCACCACTTGTCCCAATTGTAACGGCAATTTCGCCTTCTCTAATGGCGTTAACTCCTAAATTTGAAAGTACACCATCACTTGCACCAATTACAAAAGGTGTTTGTGGCTCAATGCCAATGTGCTCAGCTAAAATTGGATTACAGTTAGTGAAATATTTAGTTGTTGGTACGAGCGTTGATAATTGTGCACTTGTAATTCCAGCTACTGATAAAGCTTCTTCATCCCAATCTAAAGTGTGAAGATTCATCATTCCCATAGAGGAGGCTAATGAATAATCTACGACATATTCGTTGAAGAACTTTTTAAAAATATATTCTTTAATGCCAATATATTTTTTTGTTTTACTAGCTAGTTCAGGGTGTTCCTTTACAAGCCATGTAATTTTACTTAGTGGGGACATTGGATGGATAGGGGTCCCCGTTCTTTTATAAATTTCATGTCCATTCCATTCATTCTTAATTTTATGTGCCCACGCCTCACTACGATTATCCGCCCAAGTAATGACAGGAGTTAACGGTTGGTCATTTTCGTCTATAGCGATTACACTATGCATGGCACTACTAAAGGATACAAATAATAATGGTTTGCCCGAATGGACCTTCATAATATTTGACATTGCTTGTAGTACAGCCTGATAAATCTCTTCTGGATTTTGCTCCGCTGTAGAAATATCAGGTGTATATAGTGGATACCCGATATTTTCTTGTTGAATTACTTCACCTTGCTCGCTGAATAATACAGCTTTTGTGCTAGTAGTCCCTATATCCACACCTAACATATAGTTAGTCATCGTGTGACTCAACCCCTTTTGATAGCATTTGCTGTGACCTCCATAGGTCTTCCACAGTCCCTTGAACATCGTCAAAATTGTCATGTAAAGACTTAATCATGAGCTTTCGATCTTTAGCTCGGATAGCATCTATATATAGCTCATGATTTTTCACAATACGAGTGAAATCATCGTATTTTTCAATAAAGCGCATGCGCATGGATAATAGTATTAACCCTTCCATTACTGGTTTCAAATTATTCCAGATCATCGCGATATAGGAATGTCCAATGGAGCGAATAATAGCTTCATGGAACATAACGTCTTGATAAGAAAATTCATCTGCATCATTATATTTGATGGCAACCTTCATCATTTCTAATGTTTTGCTAAGTTCCAGTGTTAGGTTAGTTGTATCCATCTTGATAAGACGTTCAAACACAAATGTCTCAATCAGCAAACGAACATCATATATTTCTTCTATTTCCTTCTCCGACAAACCAATGACAACAGCGCCCATTTTCTCAAGTCTGATGATGTTTTCAGATGCCAATGTCCTTAAGGCTTCACGAATGGGTGAACGACTTACTTCAAAATCGGCTGCTAATTTGTTTTCTGAAAGAATGGTACCGCTTTCAATTAATCCTGAAATAATACGCATTCTAAGCTCATAAGCTACACGGTCGCCAGTTGATGCCTTAGAAAGCCATTTTTGAGGATATAAATAATCCTTAGATTCGCTCATACTATCACCTTTTTTATCATAAGTATACTTGTATACAAGTATTATAATCAGAAAGAAAATAAGATTGCAAGCAACATAAAAGGAATAACAATGAGACATCGAGGAAAGAGCTTCTACAATAATACTTTGTATTTATGGCACATGCTTTCTTTTAACATGGACAAACTTTACAGTGAGAAGTTCTTAAAACACATATATGTTTTAAAGCTTTTCAAATAATTAGTGGAGGATGGTTATGTCAAATATGAATACAAATCGTAAAAATGCAAAAGTAAAAGAAACGAGAAGTGCAAGCATAACAAACCAACCTCGACAAATGCTCCAGGAAGAGTTTGGTTCGGAATTTGAACTTGATACATCTTCAGCTCAGGTTAATAATTTTGCTGAAACTAAAGGGAAAACAGGTATCAAACAACCAGTCAGTGAGCGTACTGCATGGCACTAGTTTATATTTGACAACTATTCAACACAATGAGAAGAACTAGGGTAGGTTCCTTAGTTCTTCACTTATAGCCTGGGAAATATTGTGTTTTTTAATATACTTTCCATACATATTTTCTAAACATTTCATAATACTACAGTTGAGCAATGAAAACTTTTTTAGGAAGGGAAGAGAATAGATTGGCAAAACACTCAGACACAAGTTGGAAACAGGATCATCCAAGTACATTATTTAGTAACTCGGTGCAAAAGGCAGATCGTATGTTAAAGCATGCAAAATCACATCCTGAGGAAATGGCTATCGAGCATGCATTTGACCAAATCAAACATGCAGAAAATGCGCGTCTTAATGCAGAGCAATATGGTGAACATTTGGATACAGTGCAGCAAAATAAAGATTATCTAGAGCAGATCAAGCAGCAGCTACATGAAATGAAAGAAAATATGTCGGGTCAGTAACAACCAAAAACGGCTTAAGTCCAAGTGAATGGACTTAGGCCGTCAAACTTTTTCTTAACACCAAACGACAATCTCGTATGGAGTAGTTTGGGCAGGTATACTTCTAGTAGTAGGACCATAAATAACAATTAGGTTTCGATTAGCAGGACTTTTTGTAAACGGTTGCCCATTTTTAAGTGATATAACGCTTGAAGGAGTAAGGTTTAATTGTAATTGCCCATCGCTGCTCACCAATTGTTGATTAAAAAAATCTACCTTTACATGTTGAAGGTTACTTTCTTTTACTACAATTAATGCACGATATTGCGGTGGATAAATCATAGGTACAGGTGCATCCCCATCATAATATCCAGTGATCCATTCACCTGTTGTAACAACTTCTTGATTCACAAAATAAGTAGAAGGAGAAATGACAAAGTTGACGACTCCGCCTACACCATCTTCGACACTCATCATTTTATAACAACCATCTCTGTCCCCATTTTGCCCCACTGGAAAATCACTAATTTGTGTGATGATACCACGAAACGATTTAAAATTTACCATAGCCATTCCCTTCTAAAATCATTCTTGTTCCTTTATTTAATTTATGTAGCATTGTAGGTTGAGGTGACAGACTCATAAATAGGTATTACTATTTTGCATGATCCTCATCTATACTTAACATGTTTACTATAAAGTTAGAGGAGTGGAATCTATTGAAGTGGATTTCTAAAAATAAGAAGGCCTTTTTATTAGTAGTAGTGGTTGTCATTATCATTGCGGGTATATTCGATATCAAATATGAGGGATTATTCTATCAACTATTGCCACCATCTATGCAAAGTTTTTTATCTGATTTATTTTAATAGCTAAAGACCATATCAAAATCCTTCCAGAAGTTCACTCTCGAAGGATTTTTCGTTTTCCTTCTTTATTCTACCCACTATTTGAAGGAGGTCTAAGCAATTATTAAAAATCCTAGGTATCTGTTTTTGTTAATGGAATACGACAAACAAATGCATAATAAAGATGGGAAGTGGATGTTCTTGAAAAATTGGAGAAAAGCACTAGAACTTTTTTTAAACGATTGGCAGAGCAGAGATGAAGTTGTAGGTGCGTTAGTTTGTGGGAGTTATGTTACAGGAAATCCTTCCGAACGGTCTGATATAGATGTGCATATTATTTTATCGAATGATGTGACATGGCGAGAAAGGGGTAATCAAATAATTGATGGCTTTCTGATCGAATACTTTGCTAATCCACCAGGTCAAATTCGGCGCTATTTCCAAGATGATTTTAAAAAACATAGGACAATGTCGATGGTACAATTTCAAACAGGGCAAATTTTATTTGATTATACTGGAATAATAAATGAATTGAAATTAGAGGCAGATGCATGGCTAGAGAAAAATTATGAAGCAATTGATAAAACAGTTCAAGAAATACAAAAATATGGATTATGGGATGCTTTGGATAATGTAAAAGATTGTTACGAGCAAGAGAAAGGAGACTTTATCTTTGTTTATCATAATGCATTAGCTTTTTTGTTTATGGAGTATAGTCAGTTTTTACAAATCGATACAATTCCTATTCATCAAATTCATTCCTATCTTGTAGATCCTATCTATCTGCAAAAGTATATGAAGTCAGCCTTTCCTGATGAGCGCTTTAAACAAATGTTTCTGCATGCCCTGAAAGAGAACAATGCTGAACAGATGTTGAAATCATTGGAGGCATTGGTTAGTTATGTGTTACAACAAATGGGTGGTTTTTGTATAGATGGCTGGCATGTAAAAAGCCCAATAGAAGGTTAATCTGCCTCATTCTGATATGAGACGCGTGTCAGTTTTTATGTTACTATATAAATATAATAATAAAATAGAATATATTTTTTATGAAAATGTCAACCATTTTTAGGCCCGTTATTCCATAAAACTTAAAATATCCTAGTTTTGTGTCTAATAAAAAGTGAGTTTTTTGCTTGAATTATGATGATAAAGGCTCGAAAAAAGCTGATAACTCTCATATAAATAGTTGATATTTTATTCTTGAACTAATTGTGATAAACTGCAATAAGGTAATAATTGATACAGAAATGGTGTGCTCCGAGGGTTGCTCCATGGCTTACAGTACTTCTAAAGCAGGAGTGCTTACATCCTTTCTGCAAATCTTAACATATAAGGAAGGTAAAAATGAGTAACAGACAAATAAAATCAGATGTTATCTTAATTGGTGCCGGAATCATGAGTGCAACTTTGGGAACAATCCTTAAAGAATTAGCACCAGATTGGAAAATTACAGTGTTTGAGAAGCTTGAGAAAGCAGGCGAAGAAAGTTCTCACGAATTGAACAATGCGGGAACTGGACATGCTGCACTATGTGAGCTGAACTACACTTCAGAGAAAAAAGACGGATCAATCGATATCAAAAAAGCGATTAATGTTAATGAACAGTTCCAGGTTTCAAGACAATTTTGGTCGTATCTTGTAAACAATAAGCTGATCAATAATCCACAAGACTTCATTATGCCTTTACCACATATGAGCTTAGTGCAAGGGAAAGAAAATGTTGAGTTTCTAAAAAAACGTCATGAGACAATGATTCAAAATCCTTTATTTGAAGGAATGGAATTTTCAAATGACCCTGAAACACTAAAAAAATGGATTCCACTTATTATGGAAAATCGTCCAGCTGGTGAAGACATTGCTGCAACAAAAATTGACACTGGTACAGATGTTAACTTTGGTGCTTTAACACGCATGTTAATTGACCACTTAAAAGCAAAAGACGTGGATGTTAACTACAATCATAGTGTTGAAAGTTTAAAACAAGCTAGTGATGGTTCATGGGAAGTACGAGTGCATGATTTAGACGGCTGTAAAATGGAATATCATTCAGCAAAATTTGTCTTCCTTGGAGCTGGTGGAGGTAGCCTAGAATTACTACAAAAATCAGGTATTCCTGAAGGGAAACATATTGGTGGATTCCCGATTAGTGGATTATTCTTAGCATGTAATAACCCAGAAGTGGCTGAACAGCACCATGCAAAAGTGTACGGAAAAGCAAAAGTGGGTGCCCCACCAATGTCAGTTCCGCATCTTGATACACGTTATATTGATAATAAGAAGTCGTTACTATTTGGACCTTTTGCAGGTTTCTCACCGAAATTCTTAAAAACAGGTTCAAATATGGATTTATTTGCCTCTGTAAAACCGCATAATATCACAACTTTATTAGCGGCAGGCGTTAAAGAAATGGGATTAACAAAATATCTAATCCAACAGCTTATGCTTTCAAAAGAGCAACGTATGGAAGAATTACGTGAATTCATTCCAAATGCGAAGAGTGATGATTGGGATATTATCGTAGCTGGTCAACGTGTACAAGTTATTAAAGATACAGAAGCAGGCGGTAAAGGAACGCTTCAATTTGGTACAGAGGTTGTAAGTGCAGCCGATGGATCAATTGCTGCTTTACTAGGAGCTTCACCAGGTGCTTCTACAGCTGTACATGTAATGCTAGAAGTTATTAATAAATGTTTCCCTCAACACATTAAAGAGTGGGAAGCAAAGATTAAAGAAATGATTCCTTCTTACGGTTTATCATTAGCAGAAAACCCAGAGCTTCTAAAAGAAATTAATGCAACAACAGATGAAGCACTTCGTTTGAAGTAAAGATCAATTATATAGATGTTTAAAGAGCTCTTAATCCTTAGCGATTAGGAGCTTTTTTGTGGTCATCTTTTCCTGGGAAATTTTTGATAAATAGTTTCCCTTTTTAATATAAATCTTTTTCCACGCTCATTGAATGGCATTAAACTGTAAGCATTATGCCCCGTTGTTTAATAGGGTGTTATTTTCTATACTTTTTTATAAACGTAGGAAGGGAGCTAAGTGGGATGATTAAATTAAAAGATATCGGAACATTTCCGGCAATGCCGGAAATTGCGATGCATATCTATTCTAGTAATATAGCTGCATTACAGGCTGCAAAAGTCAATGGCTGGGATATTGAAGAAGAGATTATTTTAAGTAAACACATATCGTTAAGTCCTTTAGATCTAGCACTGATTGCTGAAAAGTTGGATGTTGTAAAGCTATTAATCGACTATCATGTTAATTTGAATGTTGATCAAAATCCTTCTTTCTTAAGAGCTGTTCGATATTGTAAAGAAAATATAATTCGCTATATTGTTGCACATGGGGCAAAATTAGATGGACATAATCGTGTGGGTTCTGGTGCCTACTCGCAAGCCTACTATGGCAATAAGAAAAATATCCCACTTATTCATGAACTCGGGCTTGATATAAAGCAGCATGGTGGGGCAGTATTACGTCAGGCAGTATCAAATTATGACAAAAATATGGTTACCTATTTACTTGATCAGGGAGTCGATATTAATGATCAAAAGCCCGATATGGTTTATCCGTATGAGCCGACACCATTAACGGTTGCAACACGTATGGGTCATCTAGCAATGGTGAAGTATTTGGTCGAGCGGGGGGCAGATATATCATTGAAGGAGAAAGATGGAGAAAGAGCGTACACCATTGCAGTAAGTGTAAAAAATTTAGAATTAGTTCAATATTTGAAAGAGCTAGAGCCTGCTGAGCTTCATCAGGTAGAAAATAAAAAAGATGCATTAAAAAAATATAAATTACCGAAGGAGCTACTTCATTTTCTGACAGGCAATCAATTACATCTTAAGCTTGCAGTCAATAATTATGATATTCAGTACATCGATTTTTTCAAACTAACGGATACAATTGAGATGAAGATTGGCCGTCAAAAAATGCTACGTCTTTCAGCCACTATCGATCAGTACTCTGATTTGCAATTGGTTTGGAACCCAAAGGGAAAGGTAGGGTGTTACGATTTGGAGCATGAGGTATATGCAGATTTAAGTAGCTTTACAGAATTCCTTGCTAGGCCAGAAATGTACCTGATTCAATTTCTTGAAGGAGAACTCTCATAATATAGCAAAATTTACTTCATGCGTTCCCTCTTCCAGATAGGTAGTAAAGACATGCAAAATAAGCTAGTAGAAGAGCGTTGAAGTTCTGTTCCTTTAACGCTCTTTCGTATTAACTTTTAATCTTTGAGAAGCAAAAAGTTATAGGAAGTTTTACATATTTTGCACAAAAGAACAGCAGTATAGCTACTAGCAAGGATAGAGGAATGCTGATTATAACAGGTAATTCTACGCCATACCAGATGCTCATCTTAATTTGATGAAATCCAAATGTTCTTAAAAAGCCAGCTAGTATGGAAAGAATGCCACTTAACAATAGGCCAGCGTATAATACCGATAATACAACCAGTGCTAATGAACAAAAAAAAGCTTGTAGCCATTTTAGAAATATCACTCTTTTTCCCTCCGTATAATGTGTTGCACCTTTGCGTTAGAAGCAACAGAGTAGTCATCTGAATAGTATAGAGTTTCAATATGGCAATGTTCCCCTACAATAACAACTTCACCTTCCACAATTTTTGCCTTTGTATAAGCTAGTTTCAAGTGTTTGCCGCTAATAGTATGGCAACTTAATTTTTTCTTCAAAAATGAAAGTAGTGTTACCCTATCCTTTTCTACCGAAATATTTTTAGCCGTTAACAGGTTAATTTCACTCTCCCCTGACAATTTTAAGTGAAAATGCTCAGCCGTTATTTCTGCAGCCTTTACAATTCCAATAGCATCGAGCTTCCCGCACTGTAATTTCCCTTCAGCCGACAGCTTTCCAGAGCTACTAATCTTTTGAATATGACCACTACATAATTTTATGTTTCCGGCATTCATGAGCGCTTCCATTTCGCAATAATCCTTTAAAGTACAAGATCCTGTACTAGTAAATGATTGGACGATAACAGGAAAATAAAAGGAGCTATGGCCATGAGTAGACACTTTTTTTAGACGTACCTCTTGTTGAATTGCTACAGCACCTCGAATATTTAATTGCTCGTAATCAGCATCCAAATTTTTAATACGACCGTTTGTTAGTGTAAGGGTGCGGAGATTTTGAAACATAAAAGTCACCTCATTATAATTTAATTAATATATATTTTAATAAATAAAATATATATTAATTAAATTATATGCAACTTCCATTTGTCAAGAACCAACCAATAAAAAAAGGATTTCAAGTTTATTGAAATCCTAAAAGATTTTATTCATTAGCTTGTTTACTTCGCTTAAGATCGTGGCCATGTCCATGAGTTTATCTTGGGAAAATTTTAAAAAGATTTCTTGGACCTTTTCATCACCAGTACTTGTTAAAACCATTTTGACCACGCGACGATCATTATTTTCTCTAATTCGTTGAATGAGCGCTAGTTTTTCCAGTTTATCGCACATAGAGGTTACAGCTCCAGGTGTCACACTAAAGAAATCTGCAATTTCTGTCGCTTTCATACCGCTATTGATTTTAAGTTGTAGAAGTAGGATTAGCTGGTTTTGTGATAGCGCTTCTCCTTCAGATAAAAGGTCTACAAACATTTTCGATTTTTGCTGTATTTCTAGCATTTCTTTCATAATGATTTCAACATTATGTAGACTGTCAGCCATATAATCACGTCCGTTAAAATATTTAATAATTGAATTATATAGCAAGTGAATATATCTTTCCAAGAATACAATATCTCTAAAGAAATAAGCTTTTATTGTTTAAAAGTTGCGTGCATCCATTCAAAGAATCTTTTCTTTTCTTCGAATTGTGGATAGTGTGCAGATTGCTCGTAAGCTATAAATTCTTTTTTCTCTGCCCTGATTTGGTCGAAGTAATTTTTTGCTGCGTGTGAGGATGTTTGATAATCATAGTTGCCCATTAAAAAATAGAAGGGTAAATCAAGCTTTTGGACTTTTGTTGGAAGGGGGTGCTGCATGACCTCTTTTAATAAAGCCTCTTGAGACAAGGATAAGCCATAGTTATAGCGGATAATATCTAACAAATTATACTCTTTACTGAACAGCATTCCTAGCATATTTCCATCAGGATTATCTATTAATCTGGTAGCACCACCATATTTGTTTACGTAATTTCTAGGCGTAAACATTGTACCATTTTTAATGGCATCAGCTATCTGTTGTAAATATAAAACATCTTCTTTGTTGCCTTGCAGTTGAGCCTGATTGATTGTGAAATTTAAACTATCGTTCTCACTTTCGATTGTATTGCTCATTTGTCCTATCCCAATATAAGCTTCATATTTTTCAGGGGCGTTAGCGGCTGCTTGTGTAGCAATATATGTACCATAGGAATGGCCAATTAAGATGACTTTTTCTTTGTCTAGTCGTTTAGCTATATAATCAGTCAGTCCTAATAAATCCTCCACAAGCAAATCAGAAGAAAGATTAGAATAGTCCTCGAAAAAATGATAGGATTTCCCACTAGCACGCTGATCATAATGGACCACCGTAAACTCCGTTTCTAGTAAATCCTGATATTTTTTTGCGTAGGGTATTTCAGAGCAGCCAGGTCCGCCATGAACAAAAATAATAACAGGGTTAGCTTTATCCTGACCTCGGATCATTATTTCATGACCAGTGCCATTAATTTCAACTTGCTCTAAAGCGCTAATGCTGGTTGAGCCTTTTATGGAGGAGGTCCATGTTGGGAAGAGCAGCATCAATAGTAGTAAAAGTACAATGACTATCACCATATATTTAATAAAATTAATAGATGTCTTCATCGGATTTCTCCTTTACATGCGTTTCGCGAATGTCGCTTGATACATTCTTCTTTTATACACATAAAAATACATACTCAGAGGCCACCAAAGCGTAACAAAAATAGGGTAGATTGCCCATATAACTCCTGGTGAAGAAACAATATTGACGATGATAAAAAAGATACTTATTAATAATGTAGCAGTGACGGAGAAAGCCACAAATGTTTTTCGTTGAGCATGGTATAAGGCTAAGGGCCACCATATAACTAAAAATGCAGGATAAATTGCCCAAGGGTATTGTGGTGATAAAATGATGTTTACTAAAGCATAATAAATAATAGTAGAAGCACAGCCTATTAGTGCGATTTTTAGCGTTTTTGCTTTTTCATCTAAGTACATCAGAATGGGCCACCAGACAATAGGGTAAATGGCGTAAATGAACCATGGATGATCTGGTGTGTAAATATAGTTTTCTATAATAAGAAACACGATAATCATCGTACTACAAATAATTGAATATTGTTTATACATTTTTTTATACATACAGATGATCGTAATTGGCCAAAGTAACAGCAGTAAGCAAGGATAGATAAACCACATTGTTTGGGGCGATGTCGTGAAATTGACGATACCTAAAAAAATCATTGTCATGATGCTCCCAGCTAATGAAAAGTTAATAAAATTCTTCATATTTATTCACCCCATCTCTTACGTGACCATACAAAGTACATGGACAATGGCCACCAAAGGATAGCGAATATTGGATAGATTGCCCAAATTGTTTGTGGTGTGTAATAAAGATTAATAAAAATAAAAAATGCAATAATTAAGCCACTACCCCAAAGAGAGAACTCTAAATTTAATTTAGCCATGTTTTTCTTAGCAGGTACCTTAACGCCTAGTTCCTTTTTTAAATCTTCTATGTCTCCAAACTCTACAATTGCTTTATTGATGGCATCCTCTTGTTCTTTTCCCTGATCCATCAAATAAAAGACTTTCTCTTCAAGATTTTCAATAATTTCTTGTTTAACCATTTCCGTTTCGTTGTTGCGAGGAATACCCTTAAACAGCTCATCAATATGGTTTTTTATTCTCTTCATTCGACGCCCTCCATAAATAAATCAATAATTTCTTTTACTTCCGACCATTCTTTCGCTAACTCATTTAAATAGGCCTTACCCAATGAGGTAATACGGTAATACTTTCTTTTGCCACCATGTGAAACATCTCCATAATAGGCTTCAATAATTTCTTTTTTCTCAAGACGTTGAAAAACAGCATACAAAGTTGCTTCTTTAATCTGAAATCGATTATTTGTACGGAGACTTATTTCCTGAGAAATTTCATAGCCATAGCGGTCTTTTTCTGAAATGAGCCGTAAAATAATCGAATCCAAGTGTCCTCGGATAATATCACTGCGAACCATAAGTCACCTACTTCATTTTATTGCTCTATCTGTCAGAGTAATATTAGCAAATATTACTCTGCCTGTCAAAGTAATTTATTTTCTTTTTTTTAGAGCACGATAAAAGAACTCCATTCGCTAGAAAGTGCCCAAAAGGACAATTTCATAGCAAATGGAGTTAACGATCATACCCCTCTACATATATAACCCTGCAAGAAAAATTCCCCTAGCTTCCTCATAAATATCATCAAATTGACTTATCGGGAGAGGGTTTGTGCCACTTCCTAATTCAACGGTAAAGCCTGGCCTACGCCAATCTTGGATAAACCAATCTTTATAGCCAGCATAGCTCCCAGCAGATTGAATCGGTTCATAGCCACTCACTCGACTAAACTCATTAACAAGCACCTCTGATTCAGGTGGTTCAAGATTTTCAAAGCCCCAATAGATAACGCGACCTTGTGTATGAAAGGCTAGTACTCTTGCAAAATCACGCTGCTTGGTCAAATCAGCCATAGCTATGGCTTCAGGCTCAGACAAAGGCCTTTCCCCGCCATAATCTCTAGGACCAGGAGTTTTCGGGTTACGGGCGCTTTCTAATTCCCATTTGGCAGGAAACTGATCATTTAAATCAACGCCATGGATGTTTGCCTTCCAGCCAGAAAAATCAGAGCTACCATTATTCCATGAAATGAGCTGATTTTTTAATGATTCATCATTTGGGGGACCTTGTATGACTAAATTGACCCCATCGGGATTTACCATTGGTACTACGGATAGGGTCGTTTGCTGATAAAGAGGAAATAAAGAAAGTCCACTCATATTATTTTGGTTAGTGAGAGCGAGCAAATAGTCATTTAAAAATGTTAGAATAATAGGAGTAGTAATCCATTCATTTGCATGGAAGGAGCCGTTATAATGAACACGTTTAGTTCCATTGCCAATTAATAGCTCTGGTATTTCTTTACTTAAAACGGAGCTACCAATGGTAGTACTGCGAAGAAATGGATAGGCGTCAACTAGCCTTTGAATATCATTCATCATGATGTTGTACGTATAATTTTGTTTACCGTCAATTAAGCGCCATGTTAAGCGTTGTGGTATATGAATCATCTGGCCAATCTGTAATTGATTTGGATGAAGACCCGGGTTTACAAGTAATATAGCAATAAGTGGTAGATTATACCGCTGTGCAATTTGCCAAAGGGAATCCCCTTGTTTCACCTGATAGTTAATGGTCACAAATCCAGGAATACGAATGCGTTGCCCAACTCTTAAAAATTGAGGATTTATATTGGTATTGGAATCTAAAATGAGTGGGAGAGGTATTTTAAATACTTCACTGAAATGCCAAAGTGAATCTCCTGGCCTTACGAATATGTCCACATGCATTCTCTCCTTAGTTAGAAATAGTTCAATATAAAATGTATATGTGAGAAATTAATACTTATTAATGCTAAAGCCGTAAAATTTCTTTAAATGAATATTTAAGATGGTATTCTAGTCACATTTATAACAAAAATAGAGTTTAGGAAAGGTAAAGGTAGGAAAACCAAATGTTAAATAAATTAAAATTGGGTATACGCTCCAAGATTACATTGGGTTATATTATCATCATTCTTTGCTTACTTGCATCAGTGATCATCCTAAATAATCAAATTACTTCTTTGCAAAAGGAAAGAAATTTTATTATTAAGTACGACTCTAATGTGAAAACATTAACCAATGATATTGAAAAATATATATTGGATATGGAATCAAGTCAGCGAGCTTTTATTATTACGGGTGAACCTAGTTATCTGGAGCCCTATGATAATGGAGCGGAAAACTGGAAAATAGATTTTAATGATCTTTATCAGCAAATGAAAGATAAACCAACCCAGCAGGAAAAATTGAAAGAGATAGAGGAAACGATCGATCATTGGGTTGAAACAACGGGTGGGCCAACTATTCAATATAAAAAGGACGGTAATACAAAAGCGTTAACGGAATTTTTCAAAGTTGATAATGGACGCCAAGACATGGAAAAAATGCGCAAATTATTCGATGCATTCCGTGCAACTGAAAATACTTATACACAAGCAAAGGCCGCTCAGTTAGACAAACAAAATAGTCAATTAACAAGTGGTCTATTTGGGATTTTAATTTTGGTTTCTGTAATTGCTATTGTTATAGCAAGTGGCATTTCCCGTTCCATTGTCAAAACTATAACAGAAGTAACACAAACGATTCAGGAAATGGCTGCCACGAAGGGTGATTTCAAGAGAAGAATACATGTGAATACAAATGATGAAATTAATGAGCTTGCTGATGCAACCAATATATTATTGGAATCGGTAGAGAAGAGAGAGTGGTTACAAACCAATATTGCTGATATTGTAACAAAATATCAAGGTATTTCAGCTATTACGAAATTGGCTGAAACCTTCCTGTCAGAAATGGCACAGAAAACACAGGCGTCTCTTGGAGCATTCTATGTTCGGGAAGAGGCAGAGGAACAAGTACTATTTATAAAAAAGGCGGCTTTTGCTGACGGAGATGATCGTGTCGGTATGGAGAGCTTTAAAGTAGGACAAGGTTTAATCGGTCAATGTGCATTAGAAAAAAGAGTTTTATTCTATGATAATATTCCGCAGGACTATCGTTTAATTAGAACAGGGCTAGGTGAAATAAGACCCAAGCATATTTTATTGATTCCTGTTATTTTCGAAAATGAAGTTATAGCGGTTGTCGAGTTAGCTACAATGACTAAATTTAATGCATTGCAACAGGAGTTAGTGAAGCAGGTTACTGAAACCTTTGGCTTAACTGTAAATGGTGTATTGGGGCGTATGGAGATCGTTCGATTATTAAATGAGTCAAGAGCAATGACGGAGGAGTTACAAGTTCAATCAGAGGAACTTCAAACACAATCTGAAGAATTACAAATGCAGACAGAAGAGCTGACGATGATTAACGAGCAGCTTGAAGAGCGAACGAAAGAGGCAGAGTCCAAATCACGTGAGCTAGAAAAGGCTAAGCAAGAATTAGAAGAAAGTGCAGAACAGCTTATACTTAATTCTAATTACAAATCTGAGTTTTTAGCAAATATGTCACATGAGCTTAGAACGCCTTTAAATAGCATTTTAATTTTGTCAGAGATGTTAGCAGAGAATAGCCAAGACCACTTAACAGATGAGGAAACGGAATTTGCGAAGGTTATCCATTCCTCAGGTGAGGATTTACTTGCATTGATTAATGATATTTTAGATTTATCTAAAGTGGAGGCAGGGAAGCTAGATATCATCTTTAATGAAGTGAATATGAGTGAAGTACCTGTTCAAATTGAGCATACTTTTGCACCTGTCGCGATGAAGAAAAATATAGCTTTCCATATTTCAAAGGCAGATCATGTTGTCGACGTATTCTATACAGATGAAAAGAGATTTCAGCAAATTATAAAGAACTTATTATCAAATGCCTTTAAGTTTACGGAGCATGGATCTGTAACTTTAGCGATTAATCAGCTTGCACAGAGCCAGCTTACAAGTAATATGCAAGATATTAGCGATGATTGGCTAGAAATTACTGTTTCAGATACCGGTATAGGAATTCCAAAAGACAAGCATCAATTGATCTTTGAGTCATTCCAGCAAGCAGACGGTGCTACCGTTCGAAAATATGGTGGAACAGGACTTGGTCTTTCAATTTGTAAGGAGTTTGCGAAACTACTTGGTGGTTGGATTACATTGCAAAGTGAAGAGGGACAAGGTAGTAGCTTTACGTTAACGATTCCAAGCTTACCAAATGGAGTCGAAGAGGATCATTGCGATAAGCTTGCTGCTTTGAATGAGGTAGCTGTGACAATTGAGGAAGATGTACCGAGAGAAGAGCCATCGCAGGATAATAGGGAAGTTTTAAAGCATGATGAGGTAGAGGTTTTTCAAGGGAAAAATATATTAATCGTCGACGATGATAACCGTAATATTTATGCCTTAAAAACAGCACTTGAAACAAGAGGCATGAACATTTTAGTGGCTAAAGATGGACTTGAATGTTTAGAGGTTTTGCAAGCTCATCATGAGATTGATTTAGTGCTTATGGATATTATGATGCCGAATATGGATGGTTATGAAGCAATGACTATTATTCGTCAACAAATGAAGCGGACTGAATTACCGATTATCGCCCTGACGGCGAAGGCTATGAAGAATGACCGGGATAAATCATTGCAAGCTGGTGCATCTGATTATATTAGTAAACCATTAAATTTAGATCAATTAATATCCGTTTTAAGAGTATGGTTAGTTTCTAAAGGGAGTATATAAAGATGGAACATTTTGAGCCTTTGGAGCAAAATATACAATTGAATAAACAAACAAATTTAGAAATTGATTTGTTATTAGAGGCTATTTATCGATTATCAGGCTATGATTTTCGGCAATATAACCGTTCTTCCATTTCACGTCGAATTTTTAATAGGATGAGAATAAATAGCATTCCAACTATTTCTCGCGTTCAGGAAAAGGTCATTCATGATCAGGCGTTTTTAGAGCAGCTATTAAACGATTTTTCAATCAATGTCACAGAAATGTTCCGCAACCCAAGCTTTTTTAAGGCATTCCGTGAAAAAGTGATTCCAACCTTACGTGAATACCAGGAAATCCGTATTTGGCATGCTGGCTGTGCAACTGGTGAGGAAGTATACTCTATGGCCATTTTGCTTCAGGAGGAAGGGCTCATAGACAAGGCTGTCATTTATGCAACAGATATGAATGAGCAGGTATTAGAAAAGGCTAAAAAGGGGATTTTTCCTATTCATAAAATGCAGGCATATACGAAGAATTATATGCTTGCAGGGGGAGCCCATGCTTTTTCGGAATACTATAAGACGGATTATCAATATGCTTATTTCCATTCAACATTATTGAAAAATATTATTTTTGCTCAGCATAACTTAGTGACAGATCAATCATTTAACGAATTCCATGTTATCTTATGTAGAAATGTCCTTATTTATTTTTCGCCGCAGCTGCAAAGTCAGGTCCATCGTTTGTTTTATGAAAGCCTAAGTGACAAAGGGTTTTTATGTTTAGGCGATAAGGAAACATTGCGCTTTGAAGAGGTTATTTCGAATTATAGGGAATTTATTGGTAACGAAAGAATTTACCAGAAAATAGATTAAAAGAAAGAGGCTACCGCCATCACTCGGTAGCCTCTTTTCTTTTATTTATACTGTAGCACTTGCTTGAATCATTAATACACACATATCATCAGGTTGATTGTCTTGTTTGTCTTTAGGCAATAGGTTGTCGATCAGAGGTTGGGTATACTTCCATTTAGAAGATGTTAGCGTTTGCAAATGCTTTTCTGATTCTATTTCACAAGGTCCCATTGCCTCTAATACTCCATCTGTAAACATAACAATTTGTAGATCTTTTTCATATTGAATATATTGTTTTTTAACTTTAATTTCATCGAAAAAGCCGACTGCGCAACTACCTTGATTTAATGGGATACATGTTTCTTCATCAACTAAGGCGTATCCTGCAGGATGACCAGCGTTTATATATTCGACTGTTTTTTGTTTCGTATCAATTACTAAATAAATCGCTGTGAAATAATAAAGATTTTCATCCTTGCCATCCTGTAAGAGTGCCATATAACGATTCAGTTCTTTAATAACAAGTTCAGGGTCGTTTAATTGTTTAACGGCCTCCCTCAAAACCGAGGAGATAAACATACAAACTAGCGCTGCAGATATACCATGGCCCATCATGTCCAATAAAATAATAGCATAACGATGATCGTCTATTTTATGCCAATAATACATATCACCAGCCAAGTTAGAGGATGGTAAGTAAGAGACTTCTAGACGAATATCTTTTTCATTTAAAGGTGGACTAAGCAGGCTTCTTTGTACATGAGTGGCTAAATCCAATTCATATTGGATTTTCTTTTCATGTTGTGTGTGCCAATCTAATTCAGCTTTTAAACGTAGGGCAACTCGGATTCTAGCAAGCAATTCGGTTTTATTAATCGGTTTTGTAATATAATCTACGCCCCCGATATCTAATGCTTCTGCGAGTTTGTTTTTATCCTCAAGGGCTGTAACAAAGATAATTTGAATATCTCTTAATCTTTCAATTTGCTTAATACGTTTGCAGGCCTCTATACCATCTACTTCAGGCATCATAATGTCCAATAAAATTAAATCAACTGAGCTTCCGGTTGGATTTGGTTCATTTAATTGTAAATAATCAAATAGCTCATTAGCAGATGAAAGAGAAACACAGTGTTCATAACCTGCATTTTTCAGTATTTTTTCAATGACAAATAAATTGACTTGATTGTCATCTACTAGAAGAATGGTCATAGTTATTTCCCCTTACTCTAATTGAATTGTGCAGATTATTATTCGTGTATATAAATTATTTCCAACTTTATTATTATACAAAACATTAGAGGAGAAAGGTATTTTAGCGATTTGAGATTAGCTTTCAATCATATATTTACAATTTATCACTTTTAGAGATTGGTATTTTAGCTTTTCTAAATCCTTGATATATATCAAATGCATTGGCTAAAACAGCAATAATCATACTGGCAAGCAGGATCTTATCTATGACAGATGAGACATTTTCTTTGTTAGTTTCTACGATTGCTGCAATGTACGGAATGGAGGCACTATGGATAAAATCCTGATGAACAGCAATGACAATAAATACAATAGTTCCCACACTTTGAAGTAATGCATTGATGATAGCAATCGTCATGGTCCATTGCCCAGTACGCCATTTTAAAAAGGTTAAGGCAAGACTAAGAATTATACAGAGCATGACGATGAGGGCATAGGATTGTAAAAGATTTTGATTCAAAATAGGCATAACAAATTTTAAACTACCATTTCCATTTGTTGTATAAATACCTAAAAGACGATTGGCGTTCCAATAAACAAAGGTAAAAATAATAGCCCCTACAAAGCTAAAAATTGTATCACTTAAAGTGATGATTTTTTCCTTAGGAACGGTTTTAATTTTTAAACTTTCGGGTGTCCATTCCTTGGTGTCATTCAAGAAAGGCAACAATTGAATTTTGCTCGGATCAGAGCGTTCTAGGACGATGAAAAAAACGGTGATCCAGAACAATACATGAAATGATACAGAAATAATGGTAACAATCGTCATAGCAAATGTTGAAATGATAGTGGAGAGCATGGCCTCTTCTCCAGAATAGAGAAAAATTCTCTCAATCACTTGAACAATGACCGTTATAAAAATAGCCCAAGGGAAAACGAGTTTAATGGTTCTAGTGTATGGATCAAACACGTTTGGACCAATTAAAAAACGAGGCGTATCCTGGTAGCTAGCTGCAACTTTTGCAGGGCTTCCAAGCTCTTTTAGCACTTTCATGATATCTGCTTCTGAATAGGGTTCTGGCAACATATCTTCAATAGTAGCTTTAAGCTCAAGCTTTATGTTTTCACGTCTATTTTTATGTAGTCTTTTAGATACTTCTTCAATATACGCATCAATTAAAGTCATTTCCTTATTCCTCCTTTAATCATTTACATTGTTCACATGTGCAGTGGTAATATATGTTATTATGGGTGGAAAATGAATATGAACGACATGTCATACTTTGAAAATGGAGGGGAATTAATGAGAGTGGTAGAGAGGTTAGTAAAAGAGCAAGACTTTTTAACTTTTGCGAGTATCGTTGTAGGAGCCTACCCTGGAATAGTGAACGGAGCTCAGACAACAAAAGAGCAGTTGAAAAATCTTTTTATGGAAAATCAGAATCATGATGAATCCCTAAATTATTTTGGGCTTTGGGAAGAAGGCAACCTAATTGGCGGCATGCGATTGCATGATTTTCAAATGAACCTTTTCTCTAAAATGATACCAATTGGTGGAGTAGGGCTTGTGGCAGTTGACTTGTTACATAAAAAGGAAAAGGTTGCGAAGGAGCTAATCCATCAATTCTTTAACTTTTTTTTAGCAAAGGGTATTCACTTTGTCGCTTTATATCCGTTTAGGCCAGATTTTTATAAGAAAATGGGGTTTGGCTATGGACCGAAAATGTACCAATATTTAGTAGAGCCCTTAAGCTTTCCTAAAGGTCAAACGAAGGAGCACCTTAAATATTTGTCAGTGGAAAATCAGCAACAGCTAACAGATTGTTATAACAGGGTAGCGTCTCAACAGCATGGGATGCTTCTCAAAACAAAGTCAGAGCTTTCTTCTATTTTTAAAAACGACGAAAACTATGTGATTGCGATGGAAAAGGACGATAGCGTGCAAGGCTATATCGTTTTTTCATTTAAAAAGCAAAGTGAGAGTAATTTTATGTTGAATAATTTAGTTATTAAGGAATGGGTATATGAGACACCACAGGCTTTGTTAGAGCTTAGTACGTTTTTAAACAGTCAGGCAGATCAAGTAAACCGCATTGAGTGGAATACACAAGAAGACAATGTACATTTCTTTTTAGGTGATGTCAGAAATGGTTCAAATCATTTAATTCCAAGTGTTTACCATGAAAATGCTGTGTCAGGAGTTGGACTGATGTACCGCATTATTAATGTGAAAGGTTTTTTTGAAGAATTAACGACACACCATTTTAATGGTGTAACACTGACATTTAAATTAACAGTTACGGACTCATTACTTGCTGAAAATAATCAGCAACTCATTATCCAGGCTGTTGAAGGTACAATTAACATGAATGAAAGTGGTCCCTATGATGTAGAAATAATTGTAGATGTGGCTGAGCTTTCCTCACTGGTAATGGGAGTCATAACGGTCCAAGAACTGTATATGCTTCAACGAATAAAGATCAGTCATGAGCAATATTTACAGGCATTACAGAAATTTTTCTTTGTGTTTGAAAAACCAAAATGTATGACGGCATTTTAGAATGTTGGTGCTAGGTTAATGCTCTTTATTCATAAAAAGAGATGATCGTGTCGGTCTTTCAAGCGGTGTGATATTAATAATAAAGTAACTAATGATGAGTATGAGAATAATGACTGAATAAATTAATGTATTCAGTGGATGATCGTGTTCAACGATAATTAATCGAATCATTGCTGTGATACCTATATATATAAAGTATCGTAGCGGAAAATGATAATCTTCTTTAAAATATTTAATAATCATCGTGATGAACTCAAAGTACAGAAAGAATATAAGGATGTTAGCAAGGAATAGCTTATAATCGCCACCTTCCTTAGTGAAGAGTAATATTTTAAGAAATTCTATTAGCTCCTTAAAGAGTAAAAACGCTAGAATGAGTGCTAATAGTACAAGGCAAACATTTAAAAAGAGTTGCAATGACTTAGGTACAGCTTTAATGAGCTGTATGTAGGGTGAATTTTTTTGATTCATATAACTCCTCCAATCAGTTTTGAATGGTAAGCATAAACACATTTATCATATGGAAAATACGAAAGTATTATGATATGAATATAACAATATGTCGTAAATCTTTCTTTTAGTATTTGTAAAGTTTTGGTATATTTTTGCGAAAGAAAGTTTTCAAAATAATTTAGTGGTATGCTAAAATAGATGTGCATGAATATAAAATTAAAAAGGGGTTTTAAAGATGGCAAAATCTGCAAAAACGGATGCTAAAATTACACCAGAGCGTTTAGAAGAAGCGTTAGTTGTTCGTGATCGTCTTATTATCGAACTACTTGTACAAGTTCTTGATGAGAAGCTAGTAATTGAGCGCCCAGTATTACGTGAGCGTGTAGGAAACCTTGTTGATCTTTCTAGCTATGATGCAGAACTAAAGGAAACAATCCACGCAGTTATTAACAAACTATAAGGAAAAGAAGAATGCTATGACCTATTCGTAGCATTCTTTTTTATAGGCTGTTACATGTCACGTAAAGCGTTCTACTAATTCATACATGCGCTCTGCCTCTGTATGGAGCTCCTGTGAGGAGTGCATGATAGACGTAACGGCTGACTTTTGCTCATCAATGGATGCATTAATTTGTTCGGTTGCTGCAGCAGATTCTGTGGCTACGCTTGCTATTTCGTTGATAGCATGAATAACGACTACCCGGTTTTGTGCCATTTCGTTCATACCCTCATTAAGAGAAACAAGGTGCTCTGTTATGTCCTGAATGGAGTCGGCTAGGAAAGTAAAAGCTCCTTTTACTTCTGTAATCGACTGTGCCTGACTTTGTGAAAGCTGAAGGGTGTTTATCATTTTTGTATCTGAATTGACCGTATCGATCTCGATGCGCTGTAATAGATTTCTGACACGATTAGTCGCTTCATTTGTATCCTCTGATAAATTTCGTACTTCTTCGGCAACTACAGCAAACCCTTTACCTTGATCACCTGCACGAGCTGCTTCAATACTTGCATTTAGCGCTAATAAATTAGTTTGCTCTGAAATGGAAGTAATCGTTTGTACTACTTGATGAATTTCTTTCATCTGGCTTGTTAAACTTGAAAAATTAGTTCTTAACTCTTCGATTACTTGCGTGAATTCATGAGAATTTTGCAGTAATAATTCAACTTTTTGTCTACCATTTTCTTGTGATTGATTAATAGTATTCATATTTTCGGTAATTTCACTGTATTGACTTGTAGCATTAGAAATCAGTGTTGATAATGTTTCCACTTTACTAATGGACAATTCAGCCTCCTCTGCCTGCACAACAGCTCCTTTAGAAATGTCATTGATAGTTTGGTGGATTTCATCAGCAGAGGCGGTAGTTTCCTCCGTAATCGCACTTAGCATTTCTGAAGAAACTCTCATTTGGGATGCACTATTCTTTGTATTGTTGACCATCTCATGTAAGCTTCTTTTCATATTATTGACATTATTCGCTAGTGTGCCAAGCTCATCCTTTGTCGTAACGGGGATGTCCTCCCCTGTTAGCTTACCTTTAGCAATATCTGATGTAATCACCATAATTTTTCGTATGTAGGCAGTCATCTGTCCAGTGAAGAACCAAAAAAGCATGACACCGATGATAGTAGCTAGGATGGTTGTACCAAGTGTGTAATATAAAACATTTTTAGTACCAGCATTAAAATCCATTTCATATGTACCAGCCGCGATAATCCACCCCCAATGCTTGTCCATTTCCACATAAGTAATTTTAGGAGCAACTATATCAGGATTGGAGGGTAGTGCCCAGTCATACCGCACATATCCGCCACCTGCTTGTGCAGTTTCAATCATTTCCCTCACAAAATAACGACCATCACTTGTTTGTAAGTCGGAGATATCTTGACCTTCGAGAGAGGGATGAGTTTCAACCAACCCATTGTCCTTAAAGGCATAGAAATAAAAATTATCACCGTATTTTACAGGGTTATCGATAGATCGCTTATGATCTTCAATTTTATTACCAACAATCTGTGTTCTAGCACTTTCTTGTGCTTCTTCTATCGTTAATTTCCCATTTCGAACTTGTTCATCCAATTGTGCAATTAATTCAAGTATGCCAAGTGTACCATTCTTAAGACTTTGTCTACCTACCTGATCCATCTCGCTTTTTGCTACAAAATAATTAACTGTTCCAACGAGTGCTGTAGATATGAGAATAACAATAATGGCTAGAGCGACTAACTTATTACGTACTGATTTAATCATAGAAAAGACCTCCGTTCCCTCAAAGTAATGCAGTATAATGATAGTATAATACAAAATTTTCTAATAAAATAGAAAATTCTGATAATAAGGGAGGTATTTTATATTGCAGGCTGGGTGTCTGTAGAGGAATTGGGTGATGGAAAAATAGAAAACTCCCACTCCAGAATGTTCAGAAGTGGGAGTTGTAACTTATTAGTACACTTTATCTCCATTGAAGATAGAGTTTTTCACGATAACATAATCAACATTTCGAATAGCATCCAGCTTTGTGCCACCAGCATAAGAAATAGATGATTGTAAGTCTTGTTGCATTTCAATTAATGTATCTTTTATACTTCCTTTATGCTCAACAAACATTTTCTTTCCTTCGACGTTTTTACGTTCGCCTTTTTGGAATTCTGAAGCAGAGCCGAAGTATTCTTTTACCTTTTTACCCTCGACTTCGATTGTTTGACCAGGTGACTCTTCATGACCCGCGAATAAAGAACCGATCATCACCATTGAAGCGCCAAAACGTACAGACTTAGCGATATCGCCGTGTGTACGAATACCACCATCAGCAATGATTGGCTTTGTAGCAGCTTTTGCACACCAGCGAAGTGCAGCTAACTGCCAGCCACCTGTACCAAATCCTGTTTTAATTTTAGTAATACATACTTTACCTGGACCAATTCCAACCTTTGTCGCATCAGCCCCAGCGTTTTCAAGCTCACGAACAGCCTCTGGTGTTCCTACATTACCAGCAATAACAAAGCTATTTGGTAAGTGTTTTTTAATATGCTGAATCATACGAATAACAGCATTAGAATGGCCATGTGCAATATCAATTGTAATGAATTCAGGTACTAAATTTGTCGCTGCTAATTCTTCAATAAACGCGTATTCTTCTTCTTTTACACCAACGCTAATTGAAGCAATTAAACCACTGCCATGCATATCTTGGATGAAATTTACGCGTGCTTCTGGTTGGAAGCGGTGCATGATATAAAAGTAACCGTTTTCAGCAAGTTTCTTAGCAAGAGTTTCATCAATAATTGTTTGCATATTAGCAGGTACTACAGGAAGTTTAAAAGTATGCCCTCCTAAAGTAACGGAAGTATCACATTCTGAACGGCTTTCTACGATACATTTTGCGGGAATTAGTTGAATATCTTCATAGTCAAATACGTTATCCATTATATACACTCCTAAAATACGAATATTTTTAAAGATTTATTTTAAATTGTTCGCCATTTGGTAATTTACATGATTTTTAAGAAAAAGTCAAAGCTTTTGCTAAAATAAATAAAAAAATGGAAAACAAGGCTACAATTCTTATGTGATAGATGAAATCTTTATCATTTAGTTTGTGTTATGATTTATAATCCATGTACAATATAATTGTTTCAAAAAATGTTAAGGGAGTGTTGGAAATGGCGGTAGAGGTATATTTAATTTTTAACGGAAATTGTCGAGAAGCAGTAGCGTTTTACGAAGATGCTTTTAGTACGGACAAGGCTGAAATTATGACATTTGGGGATTCACCACAGAACCCTGATTATCCATTACCAGAGGAAGCAAAAGATCTTGTTATGCATACACGACTTTCCGTATTCGGTAGTAGAATTATGTTCTCAGATACATTTCCAGGCTCACCATTTACGGTTGGAAACAATGTTACATTAGCTGTTGTTTCTGATGATGAAGAGCAGATGCGAAAAGCATTTGATAAGCTTAAAGATGGTGGGAAAGTTGTTATGGAGCTTCAAGAAACTTTTTGGAGTAAATGTTACGGCTCCCTTACAGATAAATTTGGTGTAGAGTGGCAGTTTAGCCATGAGGTAATTGAATAATTAATACAATTAAAAGCACGGTGATAGATCACCGTGCTTTATATTTAGTAATGGAAACGATTGACATAGCCCTGTAATTCATCCGCCATATCGAGTAATGCTTTTGATGATGATGCGATTTCCTGCATGGATGATAATGTTTGTTCGGTTGAAGCAGCTACTTCTTCAGATGCTGCTGCATTGAGTTTAGCATGATCTGACAGTTCAATGGCTGTTGCCGAAACTTCTTCTACGACAGCAGACATTTCCTGAGCAGAAGCCGATATATCCTCCATTTTAGGAGCGATGTTACGTAAACTCTCAATAATACTTATAAACTTCTTTTTTGTGTCCTCAGACAGCTGCAAGCCTTGTTGGACATCTGCAGAAGCCTGCATCATTGTTTGAACAGATTTAGCTGTATCTTGTTGAATGCCTGTAATTAGTGAGGCAATTTGCTCCGCTGATTGATGAGATTGTTCTGCCAATTTACGTACTTCATCTGCCACAACTGCAAAGCCTTTGCCATTTTCGCCAGCTCGTGCTGCTTCAATAGCTGCATTCAAAGCAAGAAGATTTGTCTGATCTGAAATGTTACTAATAATTTCGATGATGGAGCCTATTTCTTTTGTACGATCGAATAGTGATTTAATCGTGCTATCAGACTGTGCTACAGATTCATGGATGGATACCATTTGATTCACCGCTTGCTCGACAGATTGCCCACCCTCCACTGCTAAATGGATAGCCTGGCTGGATAAATCAGATACTTGTAGTGCACTATCTGCTACCTCTACAACCCCTTTCGCAATTTCCTCAATGGAGATTGCATTTTGATCGATGCCCGTTGTTTGTTTTTCCGTACTCATAGCTACTTGCTGCATAGCCTCTGTCACTTGTTCAGAGGTAGCGATATTCTGCTCAGCATTTGCTGAAAGACCTTGTGCAGCAGTTTGAACATGCTGAGAGCTTTGATCAACATTGCGAATTAGCTTTTTTAAGTTTACTTTCATGGAGACAAATGCCTCACCAAGCTGTCCAATTTCATCTTTCGTATGAATATCAATATATTCCGTCAAATCTCCCTCACTAATTTTTAATGCGCTCTGCTGTAATCGTTTAATAGGGTTAACAATGGATTTAATCATAGCAAGCATAAAGATAATGCCAACAATAATGGAAGCTGCAATGATTAGTAAGGTGATAGTAAATGTTGCAGAGGCAGCATCTGTAGCCTCTACGGTAAACATTGTTCCGATAACCTTCCATCCTGTCAGTTCATTTGTCTCAAAGCGTAAATGACGGTTTTTTTCAATAATGATTCCTTCCTGTTGTTCATAAACCTTTGATATATATTTTTCTGTAGCTTCGGTTCCGCTTTCCTTATCCCTTTGTGCTACATATAGTTGACTACTATCCAGTATGGCCGCAAAGCCAGTTTCCCCAATACGTGTTTCATCTGTTAGTGCACTTAAAACAGAGATATTTAAATCTAAGGCAATGACACCTGAATCATCGGGAAGAGCTTGCATAACCGTCACTACAATGTTATTTGTAGATTTTGATAGATAAGGAGAAGTGATCGATGCATGTCCCTTGTTTTCCATAGCCTTCGTATACCAAGGTCGAACACGCGGATCATAATCACTAGCATACTCATGGACAGGTGCATCAAACATACTTCCATCTGCAGTACCTATATAAAGCAATTCTACCTCTGGATGTGTATGGATGTATTCTTGAAAAAGATTATTCAATTCATCACGATTCTCTGGCTGTAAATAAGATAGATTTAACTTTTTTGCAAAATATTCAATATCGTGTATTTTAGGTGCAATCAAATTTGTAATATTGGTATTAAGCATTCTGACACTTTCCGTAGCACTTGCTTCTTGCTCCTTTAAAATTTGACTTTTAGTACTTTTAAAGGAGGTATAGCCGATTAAAAGTGCAGGAATGAGAAGGATGACTAAAAAGGCAAAGATGAGTTTCTTTCTTAAACTAAGTTGTTTCATAGGTTATTCCCCCTTAAATATCATGATAAGTTTGTAGATAATGGACGAAGTCTAATAATCATTAATTAGTCTTTCCTGTTGTAATATGATTCTAAGAGGAAAAGGGAGAATAATCAACATAATTTTCTGAAAAATCTGGAAAATAAAGTTATGTTTTGGTGATATTTAAAGAAAAATGTCCTATTTTGTAGTTCTTTACAAAAGAAAAATCTGAGTTCCATGAAGTTCTGAACTCAGATTTTAAAATGAAGCACCTTAATAGTGAAAACGATTTACATGACCCTGTAGTTCATCCGCCATATCAAGTAACGTTTTAGCAGCGGAAGCTATGTCCTGCATGGAGGATAGGGTTTGTTCAGTTGAAGCCGCAACTTCCTCTGTAGAAGCTGCATTTAATTTAGCATGGTCTGATAGTTCAATGGCTGTTGCAGAAACTTCTTCCACGACTGCTGACATTTCTTGAGAGGAGGCTGAGATATCCTCCATCTTGGGTGCAATGTTTCGAAGACTTGCAATAATACTCGCAAACTTTTTATTCGTTTCCTCCGTTAGTTGTAAGCCATCTTGGACATCTGCAGAAGCTTTTACCATTGTTTGTACAGATTTAGCTGTATCTTGCTGAATAGTTGTAATGAGTGCAGAAATTTGTTCTGCTGAGTGATGTGATTGCTCTGCTAATTTTCGAACTTCATCAGCCACTACGGCAAAACCTTTTCCATGTTCTCCTGCTCTTGCTGCCTCTATAGCGGCGTTCAGGGCAAGTAAATTTGTTTGGTCTGAAATCACACTAATCATTTCCAAAATGGAGCCAATTTCTTTTGTGCGATCATAAAGAGTTTTAATCATTGTATCGGATTGTGTAACAGACTCATGAATCGAGTTCATCTGCTTAACAGTTTGTTCTACCGCCTGACCGCCTTCCTCTGCCAATTGGATAGCGTGGCTAGAAAGATCAGATACCTGCATAGAGCTATCTGCAACTTCCACAACTCCTTTAGCAATTTCCTCCACTGACATAGCATTTTGGTCAATAGCAGTAGTCTGCTTCTCTGTACTGATAGCCATCTGCTGTACAGCGTCAGCAACCTGCTCAGAGGCAGCAATATTTTGCTCAGCATTAGCAGATAAATCTTGAGCTGATGTTTGGACATGCTGCGAGCTTTGGTCAACGTTGCGAATCAGTTTTTTTAAGCTCACCTTCATAGAGATAAAGGCTTCTCCAAGTTGTCCAATTTCATCCTTGGAATGAATGTCTATAAACTCAGTTAAATCACCTTCGCTAATTTTTAACGCGCTATGTTTCAGCTTATTTATTGGATTGACAACAGATTTAATCATCAAGAGCATGAAGATTACACCAACTAAAATGGAGACAACAATGATCATTAGGTTGATATTTAATGTGGAGGCAGCCGCCTTTGCGGCTTCTGCGGTAAACATTGTACCAATAACCTTCCAACCTGTAAGTTCATTAGTGACAAACTGTAAATGACGATCTCTTTCAATAATCGTCCCGCTTGGTTGTTCATAAACTTTTGCGATATAGTTTTCTGTTGCCTCAGTCCCACTTTCCTTCTCAGGCTGAGCAATATAGATTTTATTGTTATCTAAAAGAGAGGCGTAACCCGTTTCGCCGATGCGTATTTCATTGGTAATGTCACTTATTGTAGAAATATTTAAATCTATTCCTATTACCCCTGAACCATCCGGTAAAGCTTGAGTGATGGTAATGACAATGTCATCTGTAGATTTTGTAACATAAGGTGCCGTTATTGAGACTTGGCCATTATTTTCTAAAGCCTGCTTATACCAGGGTCTTGTACGAGGGTCAAAGTCTTCAGCATACACTTGAGCAGGCTCATCCAGTAGTCTGCCATCTGCAGTTCCCAAATAAATAAGCTCTACTTCAGGATGCATATTAACGTATTCCTGTAGCAGTGATTTAAGCTCAGGAATTTTATTTTCCTGCAAATAAGATTCATTGAACTTTTTTGAGAAATATTGTACATCTTTTAATTTTGGTTCAATCGTGTTCGTAATATTAGTATTAAGTATGCGTACGCTTTCAGTTGCACTAGCCTGCTGTTCTTCAGAAATTTGCTTTTCAGCGCTTTGGTACGACACTATTCCAATTAAGAGTGTTGGAATGAGAAGCATTGCTAAAAACGAAAATATAAGCTTTTTTCTTACACTTAGTTGTTTCACTTGTATTATCCTCACATAATATTTTTTATTCTATACTTTTCCCTATAAGGTAAATAATTCTCATTCTAACAGAAATAAAGTAAAAGGTAAGCCCTAATAGATATTATTATCAATTTTTAGAAATTTCGCTAAACAATTCGTTAGAAGCTATATAATGCCTTGTTTTGTTGTATACTAATGCATAAATGAGGAGGGAGTAAAGTCATGATTCATCAAATTGGACAAGTCATGTTATATGTTAACGACCAAGATGCTGCAGTTAAATTTTGGACAGAAAAAGTAGGATTTATTATTATAAATGAGCAGGAGGAGGCTGGAATGCGTTGGATTGAAATTGCACCAGCGAGGGAAGCTCAAACATCCTTTGTGCTACACAATAAAGAAATTATTGCTAAAATGCAGCCAGAATTAAATTTGGGAACACCCTCTATTATGTTTTACGCTGACCAAATTGAAGAGATGTACCAGGATTTTCAGGCAAAGGGCATTAAGGTGGGCGATTTAGTCATGATGCCGGTGGGTAGAGTCTTTAATTTTGCGGATCCAGAAAACAATTACTTTGCATTAGTTGAAAAATAATAATAAATGAGGAAATCTGCTTATTTTTGTTGTGAATTAATTAAAAATAAGCAGATTCTTGTTTGGTTTCTTCTTATATAAATGTTAGTTAGTCCTCTATGCTAAATCTTCTCCGAAAATACTAACTGTTTGTCGATCTACTACAAATTCATGGCCATCCCATTTTAAAATATTTTCCACATACCCTAAGCCATCTGCATGGTACCTACCTGCAATCTCTTGATAAGCTAAAATTTCATATGTCCCATCCCGATCATAATCAACAGGATATAATCCGCTAATGGGGTCAACCCAACCCTCAATCGGTTGCTTTAATGTTCCATCCGGATGATAGATTTCTGCTAAATATTCAGGCCCTTTATAGTGTAGATCAATTATATATTTTTTTGCAGGTGTCTTACTTTGAACAATTGCCTTATAGTTGTTGGCATAATTGACAGTATAGTGGAGCTTATTATTAAATGATTCTGTGTCAAAAATGGAGTGTACTTGATTATTGGTAGAGGAGAATATTTCCCCGTTAATAATTCCTCCGCTACCTCCTGTATCAGAAATAACCAAAATATCTTCTATATGATTACCAGTAAAATCTCCTAGAAAAATGGTTGGGTTATAACCCACATTTTCTTTTAGCGGGATTTGTTCAATTCGCCCTGTTTGCCCATAAAAAATGGTTAAGGTTAGGTTTTCCCATAAAGGGCTACCAGTCTTTTGAGTCCCCATTAAAAAAATCGTTTCAAAGAAGCCATCCCCATTAATATCTCCAAATTTAGTTTGAATAACCTGTGGTGCTAAATGGGATGCGTAGCCTGCCCCTTGCGCAGAATTTATGTTATTAGTCATATATACACCTCTTTCATAGTCTTAGCATATGTTGTAAAAAAAGCTTGGTGCATAAAAATTCGAAGAGGTCTAAATCATATTAAACAGACAAAAAAACTTAAATTTAACCCATTGACATTTTTAAAGGTGAAAAGTAATATAAATGTCAACGTATCAGAAAATTCAGTACCAGATGCTATCTCACTACAAATTTGTAGCGCGGGATTTTTTTTATTATTAATTCTTAGTAAATATATAAGATTTATATATATTGGGAAGAAGGAGATTTTTTGAAGAATTTATTTGTTAAAACGGAGCAACAACGATTTTGGTTAGATAAGTTAGAAGCCATCTCAAATCCTATTAAGGCTGAGGCAGCTGAGGTAGATGAACAATCTCGTTTCCCGTTCGAAGCGCATCGACTACTCAAGGAAATTGGTTATCCGCAGCTTACTTTACCGAAACAATATGGAGGAGAGGGCCTATCAGTCTATGACATGGTACTTGTACAAGAAACATTAGCAAGCTATGACGAGAATGCCTCGCTCTCCCTCGGATGGACATTAGGTGTTGTTGGCGAGATATATGATACTAAATTATGGAAAAAGGATGCATTAACGGCATTCGCGGAGGAAATAAAGAAAGGCGCCATGATTAATAGGGCTGTAAGTGAAGCAGCAACTGGGAGCCCAACACGTGGGGGAAAACCAGGAACAAATGCTGTTTCTATAAAAGACGGATGGCGCATAAATGGACGCAAAATTTTTACAACAGCTTCTCCAGTGTTAGATTATTTCCTCACTTCTGCTTGGATTGAAGAAAAGCAACAAATTGGTTTCTTCCTCATCCATAAAGATTCAATAGGATTAACGATTGAAGAGAATTGGGAAATGTCTGCAATGCGAGGCACTAGCAGCCATGATCTTGTATTAAAAGATGTCGTTGTGGCTAAAGAGCATTTAGTCGAATTACCAAGTCATCCTAGTGGCGGTAAGATAAATGGCTGGATATTACATATACCAGCCACATACCTAGGCATTGCACAAGCTGCCCGTGACTATGCTGTACATTTTGCCAATCATCATCAACCTAATAGCTTGAATGCTCCAATTAGTACATTACCGAATGTACAACAGCTTTTAGGGGACATAGAGTTGAAGCTTCATCAAGCACGCTTTGTTTTATATGGGGTAGCTGAGGCATACGATGATCCAGCAAGACGCGTCATTTTAACAAATGAAATGGCTGTTGCTAAACATACCGTAACGAATATCGCAATTGACATTGTTGATAAGGCGATGCGTGTAGTCGGGGCGAAAAGCTTACAATTGTCAAACCCGCTACAGCGCTATTATCGAAATGTACGTGCAGGGCTTCATAATCCGCCAATGGATGATATGACCATAATTAAATTAGCAACGGCTGCTATTGAACAGCAGAAATTAAATGACCATTAATAATAATGTGGATAATAAGGAGAAATGTTATATGAAGAAGAATAAGATATTACAATTTGCCATGATTGGATTAGCTTCTATCGCACTTTTAGCGGGCTGTAATTCTGGAGAATCAGCTGATAAGAATGCAGATGATGGTGGCAAAGTTCGTACAGTCAAAGTTGCCTACGATCAGGCCTCAAAGCCTATTAGTTATATAGATGATAATGGAAATCCAACAGGTTATGACGTAGAGGTAATGAAATTAGTAGATGAATTATTACCTGACTATAAATTTGAATATGTAGGAACGACAAGTGATGATTTATTAATTGGTGTAGAGCAAGGAAAATATCAAGTTGGGGTGAAAAACGCATTCTTTACACAGGAACGCACAGAGAAATTTATTTTCCCAAAGGAATTTTTGGGATTAAGTAGTGCAGGACTAGTATTACGTAAAGAAGATGAAGGGATAAAGACGTTAGCTGATTTTGCGAAAAAGGGCTATTCGTTGGCACCTATTGCAGCTAATAACGCGCAATACACAATTATTGATGAGTATAATACTGCCTACCCTGACAATAAAGTAAAACTTCAAGCTGGTGACGCATTTACGGTTGACGTTGTGCAGTGGGTAAATGAAGGGCGCGTCGATGGTGGCGTGATGATTGAGGGGCCTTTTAAACAGCAAGTACTTGCAGAAGATGGACCATATAATAACTTGAAAGATGAAGTAGTCTATAATGAGTTTTCTGTTATTAAAACGTGGCCTCTTTTCAATAAAAAAGAACAAGAATTTGCTGATGCCTACGATAAAGCCATCGCTCAAATTAAAGAACAGAAGAAAACAAACGAATTGAGCACGAAATTCTATGGCCGTGATTTATTTGAAGTGTTGGAATCTGTTAATCGTTAATTTAATGCATATTGACCATTATTAAGGCTGTTGAGGCTGGCACGCTCAGCAGTCTTTATTCATAAAACAAAAGTTGGTGAGGAAATGGATAAATACTTTGACGCGACCTATATTTGGAGCGCGATCCCCGTCTTATTACCGTTTTTAAAAATCACGTTTTTAGTTGCAGGGTCCTCTATTGTCTTAGGCACAATATTTGGCTTATTACTAGCAGCCGCTAAGCTCTCTTCTGTTAAGCTATTACGAAAATTAGCGAACCTGTATACAACAATTATGCGATGTACACCATCCATTGTTTTATTATTCCTTGTTTATTATGGTGTACCAGCATTAGCTGAAAACTTTGGTCTCAATCTCCATTCCATTGAAACGGCTATTTTCGTGGTAGTAACATTCACATTACAATTTGCAGCAATTATGTCAGAGGTGATGCGATCGGCTTATTTAGCCATTCCAAAAGGGCAGTTTGAAGCAGCTGTTAGTGTAGGGTTAACACCTATACAAGCTTACCGAAGAATCATTTTCCCACAGGCGCTTGTCGTTGCATTACCGAACTTTGGAAATGGCATGATTGCTTTATTACAGGAAGGTGCCTTGGCCTATACAATCGGATTAATTGATATTGTGGGGAAGGCCAATTTAATTATAGCTAGTAATATTAATGCTCATGCCTTAGAGATTTATATTGCCTTGGCTATTATTTATTGGGTACTATCTATTATTATTGAAAAAATATTTTCTATATTAGAAAAGGTATTTGGTAGGGGTAAAAAGACCTTAGAAACAACGTAAGGAGGCGTAACCATGAATTATCAATTTTTATTTGAAACATTTTTTGTTGCATTATCAGGTGTTCCCATCGCACTCCTTGTCACAGTTGTAGCTTTGCTCATTGCTCTGCCACTAGGATTTTTGCTGGCGTTAACAAGGATAAATAAAATTCCAGTTATACATCATATAGCAAAAATTTATGTATCTTTTGTGAGAGGAACACCTATTATTATACAAATTTTTATTATTTATAGTAGTATTCCGCTTATGCTAAAAGTTATTTTTGAAAAATATCATATTACGTATGATATATATAAAATCAATCCAATCTGGTATGCATTTATCGTGTTCGCATTTAGTTCAACAGCCATATTAATAGAAGTATTTCGTTCTGCGTTAAGTACCATTGAAAAGGGACAACTGGAGGCAGCATATTCAATAGGTTTGACAACATTCCAAGCGTATACCCGAATCATTATTCCTCAAGCATTAGTTGTTGCGCTACCGAATATATGTACAGCGACAGTCAATTTGATTAAAGCAACTTCCTTAGGGTACGCAATGTCTTTACCTGAAATCACACTGAAGGCAAAGGTTGCTGCAAATGTCGGCTACAATTACGTGGAAGCCTATCTTGATATCTTTATTGTGTATTTAATTTTATGTAGCACCGTCGAATACTTGTTCAAGCGATATGAAAAATATTTAAGCAAATATAAAGCGGCAAATGCCTAAGGGGTGAATGAGGATGTTAGAAATTAAAAATATTCATAAATCATTTGGTGAAAATGAAATTCTAAAGGGTGTAGATTTAGCTATTGATCAAGGTGATGTAGTCGTTATTCTAGGTCCTAGTGGCTCAGGAAAAACAACATTATTACGTTGTATCAATTTTTTAGAGAAAGCAGATCAAGGACATGCGACATTTGGAGACATTGAAGTGGATTTTCAACATGTAAAGAAAAAAGACGTACATGCAATTCGCCAGCGTGTAGCATTTGTTTTCCAAAATTATAATCTTTTCACGAATAAAACAGCATTAGAAAATGTCACAGAGGGACTAATTATTGGACGGAAAGTTCCTAAGGCAGAGGCAGTAGAAATTGGCAAAAAGGCTCTTGATAAAGTAGGCTTATCTGAAAAATATGACGCATATCCAAGTCAGTTATCCGGAGGTCAGCAACAACGGGTAGGGATTGCGCGGGCGGTAGCGTTGAATCCGGATATTATTTTATTCGATGAACCAACGTCTGCACTTGACCCTGAATTAGTCGGTGAGGTCCTACAGGTCATGAAAAATATTGCAGCTGAGGGGACAACAATGCTTGTGGTGACACATGAAATGGGTTTTGCAAAAGATGTAGCAAATCGTGTGATTTTCATGGACGGAGGCGTTGTCGTAGAGGAAGGTAGCCCTCATGATATTTTTGTTAGCCCGAAAGAGGAACGGACGAAGAGATTTTTAAAACGTGTCATTCCAGAAGACTATACGTTCTATATATAACGAGGATAATTTCCATTCAGACTCAGCTCCAATGTATGCTCAAAGAGATGGTTGAGAGCGGGAGATATAGACCTGAATGGAAATCCCTTCGTTTATTCAGCAATAATGAAACACCTTTCTATGATTGAAGGAAGTACGTTAATTTGTTAATAGAATAAATGTGCAGCTCATGCATAGCTCTTGTGCAGGCTGTATAGAAATAATTACGCTCTGTTTCACGTGAATAGTTGGCGGCGGATGCATTATAGATAAGAACTGCATCAAATTCAATCCCCTTTGCCATATAGGCAGGGAGTAATAATATCCCTTTTTTAAATTGCTTAGTATTGTGAGTAATGAGTTGAATATCAACGTGATTGCTTAATTGTTCAAAAACCGCAGAACATTCCGCTGCGGTTTTACAAATAACAGCAATTGTTTCAAATTTATGAGCTAGCGTGTTAATGCTCTGGATAATCTGTTGGTTTAACTCCAATTCATTTGGCAAAATTGTAATCGTAGGTTCTAGCCCATTTCGGTTAAAGGCCTCTACTTCACTACCATCATTTAAAATTTTAGCCGTGAGCCGAATGATTTGCTTTGTCGAACGATAGCTTTTTGTTAAAATCATCTTTTCTGCATGCTCACCATATAATTGAGGGTCGAGCAGAGAAGGATTATCAAAGGTATGCGGATGAATGGTTTGATGTCCATCGCCTAAAATGGTCATACGAGCTTTAGGGAATAACTGCTGTAAGACAGTTAGTTGGAATGGTGAATAATCTTGGGCTTCATCAATTAATACATGGCGAATGGTCGTATTTGTCTGCTGTCCTTCAATTTTATCCTGTAAATATAAAAATGGAGCTGCATCTTCATAAGAAATCCATCGTTTTGCTAAATTAGGAAGAGTGTTTTGGCAGATGTCCTCCCAATTGTCTGGCACAAGCCGCTGAAATTCTTGATAGAGAGTATTAGACATATCAAAGAGTTGACGATAGGTACCTAATATATGGACGAATCTTAATTGATTGACAGAGTTTCGTAATGGTTTAAAATGCTTTTTTACAATTTGTCTCGCTAATTTTTTGCGTTCATGATCAAAATCATCAAATGAGTTTTCTGTATAGCGTCCCTCATATAAGAGCTCACTGTAAGACTTGGAGTAGTCTTCCTTTTCTAATAGCTCAGTAGCTTCTTCTACCCAATCCTTCATACGTTCAGTTCTTTCAATTTTGGTTAATTGCTGTAATAACCATTCCTTCACTAATTGTAGGCGATTTGGTATCGACATGGAGGATGGGAAAGAATAAAAGTATTCCGTAATTTCCTGTGCAGTAATAATTCGTTCCCCACGAAAAACAATATTTTTAAATAATAAGCCTTTGTTTGACAAATAGCTTACATATTGGTCGATCAATTGTTTGTAAGTCAGGCTGGCTTTAAAAGATATACTATTTAATTTTGTTAAATATTGTGCCTCATCTTTTTCTGTTAAAAGATCTTCCAGTTGCTCATAAGGATATTCTAATTGGAATTGACGACCTAAACGCTTTTCAGCATACTCAATAAATGTTAGTTGTTGCATATTATCTTCACCTAAATCAGGTAACACAGTGTGAACATATTGATTAAAAAGCTGATTAGGTGTAATCAGTAGAATTTGATCTGCCGTCATTTCATTACGATATCGGTATAATAAATAAGCAACCCGTTGGAGAGCAACGGCCGTTTTACCACTTCCTGCAACACCCTCTACTATGAGGTAACGTGAGTGGATATGGCGAATAATTTTATTTTGTTCGGCTTGAATAGTTGCAACGATACTGCGAATATGCTCGTTTGCATTTTGTGCAAGGATATCAAGCAATAAGTCATCACCAATGGTAAGACCTGTATTAAACATCGATTGTAGCTGTCCGTTTTTAATAATAAATTGCCGTTTAAGTAGCATCTCTCCGTGAATGTTTTCCGTCGTAGTTTCGTAGGAAGCCTCACCAGGTGTGCAATCATAATACATACTAGAAATGGGTGCACGCCAGTCATAAATGATGATGTTTTCATCTAGCTCATCCAAAAGTGTGGCAACACCTATATAAATTTTTAGAGGTTCAGAATGCTCGCTTTGTAAAAAATCAATTCGTGCAAAATAGGGTGACTGCTGTAAACGTTCATAAACCTTCGCATATCGAATCGCCCTTTGCTGTGCAAGTTCTGAATCTGAAAGAAGCTCTACTTGTTGCTTAATGGCAAAAAAGGTTTCATCAACATCCTCAGCAGTATCTAAATTGACTCTGACATCGTTCCAGAAAGTTTTTTTGATGGAGACAGCATTTTCTTTAAACCCTTTTTCTTTAAGCAGTAATTCCTTCATTTTGTCATCAATGATAGTTAAACAATGCTCAAGGTGCTGCTTTTCTTCAATCCATTCATTTTGATTTTCCAACGTTTACTCACATTCCTTTCCATAGTTTTTATTTTCGTTCGGCATGAACCCTTACCTATATAGATGGTGGGATGTAGGTAATTGTGATTCCTTTTCAATGGTTGAACACTGATTCTTTGAATAAATAGAAAATTCTTCCAATGTAATTATCTCAAGGAGATTTGGTATGGTGATTGAATCAGGAAATTTATCATACATCTACTTCAGTAAGAAGTATAGTCTAGTAATTTTTGTAAATTTGTGATACAATAATGGTATAAGTTGATAAAATATTGATATGCATAGACTGCTCTACGAAAAGGTGGAGCAGTCTTTTTTATATGTAGAAAAGTCCCCAATTATTCCTCCTTTTAAAGAAATGATTATTAATTATGTTTCCTATTCATCAAAATATATTTATTTGAATTATCAAAATATATTGACATTTTGTATTCTATTTTTTATTCTTGTGTATAAAGTTTCCGTTATTCGGAACGTGTTTCCGTTAAACGGAAAATGATGGGTGTATAAACCCTTGCTTAATTGCTACGTTGTCTATGTCTCGGTTCAAAGAATAATAAATAGTAGGGGGAGACAGTTATGGTAAACCTGCATCAAGAAAAAAAAGAAGATGAACCACGTATAAAGGGAATTAATGCATTTGTATTAATGTTTATTATTATTTTGGTTATGTCGTTATTGACCTATATTTTACCGGCAGGACAGTATGAAAGAGTTGAGAGTAATGGGAGAATGGTTGTTGATCCTGAGTCCTTTCAATATATAAGCTCAAATCCCGTTGGTTTTCTAGAAATATTTAATAGTGTGCATTTGGGGATGCTTGAAGGGGCTCCTATTATTTTGTTCGTCTTTTTATTTGGTGGAGCTTTAGGGATCATGCAAAAAACTGGTGCTATTGATTCGTTTATTAAAGTAATGGCTTCTAAGTTTGGGAAGAAAGAGTACGTATTAATCCCTATTCTCGTATTAATATTTGCAAGTTTAGGAACATTAATTGGCTCTGCGGAGGATACGCTTGTATATATAGCCATTATTATCCCTTTAACGATGGCGCTAGGGATGGATGCGATGACAGGTTTTGCGATTGTCATGCTCGGTACACTAGCAACAGGCTTTACATCGGGCATTACAAACCCTTTTAACATTGGTGTTGCTCAAACGATTGCCGAGCTTCCGATGTATTCAGGGATGTCCTATCGAATAGTCGTGTTTGTTGTATTTTATATGTTGACAGTCCTTTTTATATATAAACATGCAAAAAAAGTAAAAGTTGATCCATCCCAAGGGATTTATGGCAAGTTTAATCCGGAGGAAAGTATAAAAATAGATTTGGACTTTAAGATAAGTACACGACATTTACTAGCATTATTCGTACTACTAGGTAATTTTGTTGCACTAATTGTAGGGGTAATAAAATTCCAATGGTATATAAGTGAAATTGGCGGAATTTTTCTACTAAGCAGTATTATTATGTCTATTATATGTAAGATTGGACCGAATAAAATGGCTGAAGGATTTATTACTGGCGCCCGAGATATGGTAGAAGGGGCTTTAATCATCGGATTTGCCCAAACCATTTTAGTGATTACGACGAATGGAGGGTTAATTGATACTATTCTGCATTTTGTTTCTAATGCAGTAAGTGTTCTACCAGCTTCTATAAATGCAGTAGGGATGTTTTTACTTCAGCTCTGCTTGAATTTCTTAGTGCCTTCTGGAAGTGGACAAGCGGCGTTAACAATGCCAATCATGACACCTTTAGCAGACTTAATTGGTGTAACTAGGCAGACAGCTGTACTGGCTTTCCAATTTGGTGATGGTATTTCCAATATGGTTATTCCAACGAGTGGGGTTTTATTAGCAGGATTAGCAATAGCGGGTATCCCATTTTCAAAATGGGTCAGATGGGTATTTCCTTATTTCCTTATACAGACAAGCTTAGCAATTATCTTATTAGTTATTGCACATCTCATAAACTATGGACCATTTTAATCATATAAATTATATAGTAGGAGTGATTAGATTGATAGAAGCAGTGGATTTAAAACAACAAGTAATTAAATGGCGTCGTCATTTGCATATGTATCCAGAATTATCACATCAGGAGCATGGGACAGCCCAATATATTTATAATCAACTAGTAACGTTTCCACATTTAGAGGTGAAGCGTTTAACAGAGACGAGTGTCTGTGCATTTTTAAAGGGTACGAAAAAGGATAATAAGGGGCATACCATTTTACTACGAGCTGATATTGATGCATTGCCGATTGAAGAAGAAACGGATTTATTTTTTAAATCAACCAATCCGGGAGTCATGCATGCGTGTGGCCATGATGCCCATCCAGCGATGCTCCTTGGTGCAGCAAAAGCATTGGCTGAGCGTGGGACTGATTTTTGTGGAGAAATTCGTTTTGTTTTTCAGCATGCTGAAGAGGTGACGCCTGGAGGAGCTGCTCAACTAGTAGCCCTAGGAATTGTAGAACATGTCGATTATGCCTTTGCACTACATGTGAGCCCTGATTATGAGGTAGGACAATTTGCTATGAAAGACGGTAAATTTACTGCAGCAGCAGATGATTTTGAAATTAAAATCTACGGTAGGGGTGGCCATGCTTCTACACCTGAGGTCGCTATAGATCCTTTACTTATTGGTTCTGAAATAGTTGTAGCTCTGCAAACCATTGTGTCACGTAAAGTACCGAGTACACATGCGCCTGTTTTAACGGTGGCAAAATTTCATTGTGGAACGGCATTAAATATTATTGCAGACACAGCAGAGCTAGGTGGAACGATTCGTTCACTAGATCCTACGATTCGTGTAGATGCGCGAAAACATTTAGAAAAGATCGCTACAAGTATCGCTTCTATGCATGGTGCAAAGGTTGAAATTACATGGGAGCTAGGGTGTCCCTCTGTAACAAATGATAAAGAATTAACAGCATTATCCCGCCGTATAGCTGGAGAAATAGTTGGAGATACAGGTGTGAAGGAATTACCTGGACCAATGTTTGGAACAGAGGATTTCGCCGATTTTTCAGAAGTTGTTCCTTCATCGATGCAATTTATAGGGGTACATAACGTAGAGTTTGGAGATGCGTACCCATTACACCATCCTCGTTTTAAAATTGATGAAGAAGCTCTTATGTATGGTGTTCGTTACTTTGAAAATATTGCACGAACACTATGCCCATAAAGGGAAATGTAAGCTAAAAATAATTTGTTTAAAAGGCATGAGTGCGGTATAGTACATGACTCATGCCTTTTAAAATGCTTATAAGGATGTATTGAAAAGCACTAAAGGATTGTTTATCTTATACGATATAGAAACTTGAAGGGAGGTGAAAAAGAGATGAAGGTAATTTTCACAGTTGGATTACCTGGAAGTGGAAAAAGCACATTTGTGAAGCAGCTAGCAAAAAAAGAAAATGCCGTTGTCCTTTCGAGTGATGCTATACGTCAGGAGCTATTTGGTGACGCAACAAAACAGAAATCACGTCAGGTTTTTCGTACACTATATGAGCGTCTTAATGACCTTGTGGCAAAGGGTTATACGGTCATTGTAGATGCTACCAATATTGAACGGGAACGGAGGATATTTGCACTAGGTAAATTGCCAACCTCGGTTAGGAAGGAATGCTATTATTTTGACACCCCCTACTCCATATGTGTAGCTAGAAACCAACAACGAAAGAGAAATGTACCGTTAGTGGTGATGGAGAAAATGAGCAAGCATTTAGAATTTCCGACGGTGGGAGAAGGATTTGATGAAGTGCATATCGTACATGAATCAAGCCCCTATGCAATTTCCCGACAACAATTTATTTCGCTTATTCAACGTGAGCCCAATTATGAGGAGCTTTTTCAAACACTTCGAGTAATTCCACTTTTTAAAGAGATTTATCAATTCAATCAAGAAAATCCACATCACCAATTTCTATTATGTCAGCATACTTATTTTGTCTTTTCCTATATCAATGAATACTATTCGGAAAGTGATAAGCTGGCATTACAAATAGCAGCATTATTCCATGATGTTGGTAAACCATTTTGTAAAAAATATAAGCCGCTGCAACAACGATATGGCTATTATGGTCATGAAAACGTATCAGCACAAATCGTTTGTCATTTTTTATTAGAATTGGGCTTTGAAGTGGATTTTGTATTAAAGGTCGTCTATTTAGTTCAATTTCATATGCTAATCCAGTATGGTGGCGATAGAGGGGGAAGTGAAATATATCATTTATTAGATGGGGATTTATTAACAAGGCTTTACTTTTTCCGTGAGGCTGACCAGTTTGCGAAATAAACAATAGAGAAAGGAGTGTAAATATGACGAAATTAATGAAATACCCAAGAAGCTTTCATTTACCATGGAGCAGAGGCTATACCCATGATGACAAGGTTGCTAAAAATGTGAATCATTTTATTGGGAAAGAGGTTGTTGTCACTGAAAAGCTAGATGGAGAAGGAACAACGCTGTACAAGGACTATATGCATGCTAGAAGCATCCATTCAGCTAACCATCCTTCTAGACATTGGGTTAAAACATTCCATGCTAGTTTTTCTTATCAGATCCCAGATAGTTGGCGACTATGTGGAGAAAATATGTATGCTAAGCATTCTATATATTATCAGGCACTAACAAGTTATTTTTATTTATTTAGTATTTGGAATGAAGATAATATTTGTTTAAGTTGGGATGAGACGGTTGCCTTTGCGGAAAAATTAGGTGTTGAAACGGTGCCTGTTTTATACAGAGGGATTTTCGACGAGAATAAAATAAAACGAATGTTTACTGGGAAATCAATGTTTGATGGTGAACAAGAGGGTTATGTCATTCGAAATGCCGAATCCTTTCATTATGATGATTTTCAGTATAATTTGGGCAAATTTGTGAGACCTCACCATGTTCAAACAAGTGAACACTGGCTACAAGAAAAAGTAATACCTAACCGTTTAAAATAAAAGTAATTTCATTCATTTATGAAAAGGACTGAGAAAAATGTAATACTTCATAGAATCAATCAACCATAGTATATTATGAGGAAGTTGCTAGGCTGCATATCCCTTTCATCTAGGGATTACAGGTTCGATCCCTGTCATCCTCCATCCAAAAAAGAACTCTCGTCACTAGTACGAGAGTTCTTTTGTATTATTTAGTGTAATTATCGAAATAACCTTGAATGTAAATCATAGGCGTTCCTTTGTCTCCTGAACCTGATGTTAAATCAGATAGGGAGCCGATAAGGTCAGTTAAGCGGCGAGGTGTTGTTCCTTGTGCAGCCATTTGACCTGTTAAATCTTCATCTTTATTTTGAATATATTCAGAAATAGCAGCTTTTAACTCTTCTCCTCGAAGATCAGCAAAGTCATTGTCTGCTAAATATTTTAATTTAACCTCGTTAGGAGTTCCGTTTAATCCGGCTGTGAAGGCTGGAGAAACAACAGGATCTGCTAACTCCCAAATCTTACCCACAGGATCTTTGAATGCACCATCTCCGTAAATCATAACTTCTACAGTTTTTCCTGTAGCTTCTTTGATTTTAGCTTGGATACCGTCAACAATCGGCTGGCAAGTATGTGGGAACAACTTAATACTATCTTCTGTAGCCTTGTTAGAGCCAAGTAGACCATATTCAGCATTGAAACCAGAACCATTGATGGATTCGGCTAAAATATTATCAAGGCTATAAACTTTTTCAGCACCGTTTGCTGTTAAAATGCGCTTTGTGCGGAAACGTGAGTGAATATCACATGTTAGGACACTCTTTGTATAGTCTAAAATGGTTTTTGGATTATTGGAGAAGATGACCTCACATGTAGCCCCTTCTGCTTCAATTAACTCTTTATAGTATTCAATATAATCTACACCAGTAAATGTGTGCTTTTTAAAGCCGAAATGCTCACGGAATTCCACTTCATTTAATGTATCTGTCCAAGGATTAATGCCTTTTACATCTAACTCATCGATATCGACAAGATGATTGCCAACTTCATCAGATGGGTAGCTTAGCATTAAGACAACCTTTTTAACGCCTTTAGCAATACCTCGTAAGCAGTTAGCAAAACGATTTCGACTTAAAATAGGGAAAATAACTCCTACAGTATCATTGCCGAATTTCGCTGCTACGTCCACAGCGATATCATCAATTGTTGCGTAGTTCCCTTGTGCACGTGCTACTACTGACTCAGTTACGGTCACAATATCTCGATCTTCAATAGTGTAACCCTCTATTTTCGCAGCATTTAACACCGTATCTACAACAATTTGTTCAATATGATCGCCTTCGTTAATAATAGGACCACGAAGACCTCTTACAACTGTACCGATTACACGTTCCAACTTAATCTCTCCTCATTTAACTTTGATGTAAAATCCATATGATTTTACTATACGCCTCACTCATGATATAAGTAAAATTAATAGTTCATATACTAGCTATAAGGGGTGCTTATATGATAGGGAAATTAGATTTATACCGTGTTTTTAGTGTTGTAGCTAAAAATAATAGCTTTTCAAGAGCAGCCAAGGTTTTATATATGACTCAGCCTGCTGTTAGCCAAGCTATGATGCAACTGGAAAAAGAGCTGGGTACACGTCTTTTTAATCGAACGCCTAAGGGTGTAACTTTGACAACAGAGGGCAGTCTGCTATTTGAATATACGAATTCGGCTTTAGGACTTTTAGATGCGGGTGAAGAAAAGTTATTAGAATTTAAAAATTTAACAACCGGGCAACTAAAGATTGGCGTAGGAGATACGATTTCACGTTTTTTCCTTATGCCTTATTTAGAAGCATTCCATACGATGTACCCGAATATTAAGTTGGAAATGTTAAATGGTACTACCACTGAAATTTGCAATTTTATTAAATCGGGTGAGGTGGACATTGGTTTTTGTAATTTTCCCATAGAGGACTCGACATTACAGTTAACGGTATGTACGGATATTCAAGATATTTTTGTCTGTGGCGAGAAATATAAGACACTGGCTTCTAAAAGTTTAAGCTATGAGGATCTGTTAAAATTCCCGCTTATTTTCCTAGAGAAAAAATCGAATTCACGAAAATATGTAGAGGATTTTTTATTATCACGAGGGGTCCATATTGAACCTGAGTTTGAGTTAGGTTCACATGATCTTGTATTAGAATTTGCCCGTAGTAATTTAGGAATCGCATGTGTTACAAAGGAGTTTTCGAAGGATTATCTACACAGAGGACTTCTATACGAATTATCTTTAAATGGAAATATTCCACCCAGGAGTATAGGGATGTGCTTTTTAAAGACAGTACCCCTTTCTAGAGCGGCGACCAAATTTGTCGAAATCATTGAACATAAACGTTTTAATACTAGAAGAAGCATCAAAAAAGCTTAGCGACGGGAAGCGTCACTAAGCTTTTTTTGATAATACCTCAATTAATATATCAACATTCCGCTTATTTTTCATAGTTGGCGAACAAAGATAAGAAAATGTCCGCATAAAATGCTGTTCTTCAAGGGTCAGAATCGCCATATCGCCATTTTTTAACTCACGCTCAATGACACACGCAGACAGTAAGGAAAGCCCAAGTCCTTGCATAACGCTTTCTTTAACTCCCTGATTACTACTAATAGTTAACAATGATTGAATCTGTAAACCATTGGCTCTAAATAAATGATCTAAATAATAACGCGTGCCAGAGCCTTCCTCACGCGCAACCCAGCTTTGCTGTTGAAGATTGTCTGCAGTAATGGGCTGTTGCTTTGTTAGAGGATGATTGCTAGCACTGACAATAAATAACTCATCCTGCATAAATGGCTTTATTAAAAGTTCATTGTCATGAGCCTGTCCTTCTATCAGGCCAATATCAACTTGCAATAATTTTGTATATTGAATGATTTCTTTCGTATTACCAATAATAATTTGAAGCTCAAGTTGTGGGAAGCGTTGTTGCAAGCTAGCGATAATAGGAGGCAGTATGTATTCTCCTATAGTAAAACTGGCACCTATGACAAGTGTCCCTTGTACTTCTTGATGATAGGCTGCAATGTCTTCCTTAGCAGCCTCAGTTATCGCCATAATCTGCTTAGCCCGTTTATAGAGAATTTCACCAGTTGGTGTAATTTGTACAGATTTTGGCGATCGAATAAATAAAGTAGTTTGTAATTCCTGCTCAAGGTTTTTAATGTGTAAGCTGACACTTGGCTGTGAAATATGAAGTATTTCTGATGCTTTTGTAAAATTATTGACCTCTACTAGTGTGATGAACGTTTTTAAAGCCTCATATTGCATATCTACACCTCTAAAATTAGAAATTTTAATAGTAACAATTATATATATGTATTTTACTAATAGTGGACTTTTTAATAAAGTAGTACTCAACAAAGGAGAAAGAAGTGAACATCATGGTTAATGGACAGAACAAAGGGAAATACGCACTTCAATCAAACTTTCTGAAGGGAATATTACTAACACTCCTTCTTGCCTTAGTTGCTAAATATATTGCTACTTTTCCTTTCTTTTCAATATTAGGACAATTGGTCATTGCTATTATATTAGGGATGGCTTGGCGAGCAGCATTTAAAGTACAGGATTCCTGGCAAGTGGGAATTGCATTTTCCAGTAAGAAGCTATTACGATTCGGCATTATTTTATTGGGGATGCGTTTAAATTTAGCTGATATTTATCACGCTGGAGCAAATGTTTTTTTCATTGCAGTCATTAATTTATTATTTGCATTAATCGTAGTGTATGGTCTAACAAAAATATTTCACGTAGATCAAAAGCTAGGGATACTAACGGCTTGCGGCACTGCCATTTGTGGAGCTGCAGCTGTTGTGGCAATCGCACCTCAAATTAAAGCAAATGAAAAAGAAACTGCTGTGGGGGCAGCCATTGTTGCGCTATTGGGAACCGTATTTACACTTGTTTATACAGTACTTTATTCTGTTATGAACTTAACGCCAACAGAGTATGGCATTTTCGCGGGTGGTACCTTACATGAAATAGCTCATGTTATTGCTGCGGCATCTGCTGGTGGAAATGAAGCTATTGATATAGCGGTCATTGTAAAGTTAACTCGTGTCGCACTGCTAGTTCCAGTTGCCATTATAATCGGCATTTTCTATCGAAGAACGGCTAAAGGAGAAGAGAAAAAAACATTTTCATTGTCAATCATACCTTGGTTTATATTAGGATTCTTAGCAATGAGTGCAATTAATTCATTAGGTATTATACCAGCTAATGTGGCGCAAGCCCTTGTAAATATTGCCTATATCTTAATTGCTATGGCGATGGCTGGTCTTGGATTAAATGTTGAGATTAAAACCTTTAAGGAGCTTGGAGTAAAGGCATTTGTTGCTGGTTTAATTGGCTCAGTTTGTCTATCTATATTAGGCTATATACTTGTTATTTTCTTATTATGATGTTGAAAAATATTGCACTGCCATATAACTAATCCATTTTTAAAGGATGTTGTATAAACTATCTTCATGAAAAAGACCCTGCATCGTATGTCAGCATGCAGGGCTTTTTAGATAGAATCAGAAGATCATGTATAAATATTTAGTGTGATTATGAACGTAAAGCTTCAATGGAAGATGCTAATTCAGCAACTACTATTTTGCTGCCGATAATCGGGCTATCCGTTTTTTCCCCTTCAGAGCCTGAACTTGGACGGTGATGGGCTGCAGCAAAGGCATCGCTATTGCGCCATGCCTGGAAATGCTCCTTGGATTCCCAATACATATTAACACTCATTTCGTCATAAGTAGGATCATCCGTTGAAATTAATACCTCTACTTTATGGAAGCCTTCAAATTGTTGTAAAGGACCTGGTTTTGTAAAGTTTGGAGCCATTCTTGCTGCAAAACCTGGTTTCACTTGAATGCGATTTGTAACAATAATCATGCTTTTCCCCCCTTATTTTCATTTACTAGGTTTTTGAATGAATTATCACTGATTATCATTCGCAATCAATGATAAGTGGCTTAGGAAGACATTGTCAATAGAAGTCCTCTTTATATTTTCATCGTAAGTAAACTTCTTCATAGATGCTGACATTTAACTGACATAATCCGGTGCTATACTAATTATAAGAGCTAGTAGTATCGAGGTGAACAAAAATGGCGCATATATTAGTAATAGAAGACGAATATGCAATTAGCCAGGTGTTAAACGTTTATTTAAAAAAGGTCGGCTATGGTGTAACACAGTGCTTTAGTGGTGGTGAGGCTTTAGATAAATTTATTGAGACTCAACCAGATTTAGTGTTACTAGATATTATGCTGCCTGAGAAAAATGGTTGGATTATTTTAAAGGAAATTAGAGAATTCAGTGCTTGTCCCATTATAATGTTAACCGCTTTAGGCGAGGTTAATTACCGTTTAGAAGGATTTGACCAAGGGGCAGACGATTATATTCCAAAGCCCTTTATTGCAGATGAAGTTGTTGCGAGAGTGAAGGCCGTTTTAAGACGGGCTGAAGGAAGCACCGATTCATCCTCTTTAAAGCGTTACGGTTCTCTCGAAATTGATAGGAAGGCACATAGAGTGTTTCTAAGAGGGAAGGAAATACTATTAACGCCTAGAGATTTATCGGTGCTTTTATTTTTAGCTGACCATCCGAACCAAACATTTACGCGTGATCAGCTCATTGATCATGTTTGGGGCTGGGAGTATGACGGAAGTGATCGAGCGGTAGACTTAGCAGTGAAACGGATTCGTAAAGCGTTGATGGAATGGGATGAAGCAGAGGGCGAAATAAAGACACTACGTGGATTGGGGTATCAGCTGAGTGTTCAAAAGAAATAAAAGAATATCTTTACTTCAATATTGGACAAGCCGTTACTTACTTACACTATTTATAGGTTTAGCTATAATTTCCTTGATTTCGGCAGCTTGGATTCGCCATACGACGTTTGAAAATCGACTAGAGATGATGGAGTTTTTAGCGGACGAGACGGTCTATCGTTTAACCGATAATTCGGGGCTCAATAATTGGCCGTTTAACGGTATTCCTGGTTTCATTGGGGATCGGGAACGTTTTACTATGAGAGAAATCGATCCTATCCTGTATGTAGTCGATACAAAGGGCAGTATCATAACAAGTAACCGCCCTGTACCACCAGGCAGTGCTAAAAATGTAGAGAGTATGTTAGATGGTGAAGAAGGTACAAAGGAATTAACGATAGGATTAGAGCCTGTTCAATATGTGGTCAAAAGAAAAATAGAAAATAGTCAGGAGCTAATTGGCTGGGTGCTAGTAGTGGAGAAGAAAGAAAATTTAACAAGAGTGAATCAAGCCTATGGTCAGCTTGCTATTCTGATTGGGACTTTGGCTTTGTTAGGCTGGGTTGCTATCTATTTTTTGTCCAAACGTTTAGCACGTCCCATAAAACAAGTAGCAGCAGCAGCAAAACAAGTGCAGGAGGGTAGCTATTCAGTCGATTTACCTCAGGATTGTAAGGAAAAAGAGGTATATGAGCTTGTAACTTCCTTTGAAGATATGGCTCAAAAACTTGAACAACTGGAGAAAACCAGAACAGAATTGTTGGCAGGCGTCACCCATGAACTGAAAACACCCGTCACTTCTATAAGTGGGCTATTACAAGCTGTAAAGGATGGCGTTGTAACAGGACAAGATGCAATGGAATTTATAAATATGGCTGTGATCGAAACGACAAAAATGAAAACAATGGTCGGTGATTTACTTGCTTTTAACCACTTTGCAGTAGATGCGATTCCGGTGAAGCTTGAGCCTGTAGATGTCAATCAACTTCTGCGGGAGGTGGTCGCACAGTGGGAAGTAATGCAGGAAGATGACAGTGTTCATGTAAGCTTGCACCTAGTTGATCCTGCCATCCATGTACAGGTAGATATTGTCCGTATTCAGCAAATTATGACAAACTTATTAACCAATGCGAAACAGTCGATGGATATAGGATTTGTAACGCTAACACTTAAAGAGCAAGGGGATACGGTCTCAATTATTGTAAAGGATACAGGGCGAGGTATTCCTGTAGAGGATCAGGCATTTATATTTGAGCGTTTTTATAGAGGAGAGAATAAAAAATATGCGATTCGAGGGTTAGGTCTTGGATTACCTCTTAGTAAAATGATGGCACAATCTATTGGTGGTGACTTAAAACTAATCGAAAGTCATGCCACAGGAACTTCCTTTGAATTACTATTGCAAAAAGCTACTACGTCGTAAAGGCGTGGTAGCTTTTTTATGGGCTTCATGGAAACAAAAGGCCAGAAATGATTTGTAAAATATCAGTGAAGAAAATGTAAAGTTGACATCTGCCTGACACAAACGCTCTTTATAGTAGACAGTGTAGACGAGAAACGAGCAAAAAGGTTCTTTTGCTATCGTTGGGATTCAGCCGCTATATGACAATGATATTTAGTAGGGAGTGAGATGTATATGCCTATAGTAACCTCATTTAATCCAAATGGTCGTCAAGAAATTAAACAAGCGATTTCCTATCCAGACTATGCGTTATTAAAAGCCAAGCTACAGTATATTATGCAGCTGGACAAGCATGCGGGTGCGGATGGGAAATATGTAATTCGAAGTACGTACTTCGATAATTTTGCGAATAAAGTGCTCAATGAGAAAAAGGAAGGCTATATTAATCGAGATAAATACCGCGTACGAATATACGGTCAATCTAGTGCCATTATCAATCTTGAGCGCAAGAGTAAACGGAATAATTTAACCTTTAAAACGAAGTGTGCAATATCTCAAGCTGAATATGAAAAAATGCGCCTTGGAGATATTTCATGGATGGAGGAGGATGAGCGAGGACTGCTTAGGGACTTATATCAAGAGATGAGTTACAGGCAACTTAGACCAACAACAGTAGTAGATTATGTGCGAGAGGCGTATATTTACCCATTTGGTAATGTACGAGTAACTTTTGATAGTAAGGTGCAATCCAGCTTACGCAATACAGATATGTTTAATCCAAACTTACCCATGGTGGATGTACTAGAGCAAAACCTAGTGATTTTAGAGGTGAAATATGATGACTATTTACCGGACATCATCAAATATTTACTTCAGTCTGTAGATACACGTGCCGAGGCTTATTCAAAATATCAACTTAGTCGTATGTATGGCTAATAAAAGGAGAACGAACGATGGATACAATTAAATTTAGTGATATTTTTAAATCTAATTTTTTAGAAAAAACAACATCTTTTTCATTAATCGATTCAATTATTGGTTTGGTCGTAGCATTTTTCATTGGGCTTTTCATTTACGCAGTTTATAAGAAAACCTTTAACGGAGTGATTTACTCTCATTCATTCAATATTGCATTGCTCATTATGACAATGGCGACAGCACTCGTGATTATGGGGATCAGTTCGAATGTTCTTCTATCTCTTGGTATGGTTGGTGCATTATCCATTGTGCGTTTCCGAACGCCTATTAAGGATCCTATGGATTTAGTTTATATTTTCTGGGCAATTGTTTCAGGTATTTTATGTGGGGCAGGTTTTATTCCTTTAGTCATTATTGGTTCCGTGTTAATTGGTCTTGTGCTGTTAGTATTTGTCAATAAAATTACAGTGGAAAATCCTTATTTATTAATTGTAAAGTTTGAGGAAGAGCTAGCATCTCAAGAGGTGGAGCGAATTATAGCTGCACAAACAAAAAAATTCGCCCTCAAATCGAAGTCGATTATGAACAATGAGGAAATGGAAACAACGTATGAAATTCGCGTCAAACAAAACGATGCTAAACTAATGGATCTACTAACAAAAGTGCCGGGTGTAAAATCTGCCATTATGCTAAGCTATGACGGGAACTTTACAGCATAATGACTACGTTCACAAAAAGGATTCCAAAGCGAGGTGTCAGTGATGATTAAAACCCGAATTGTCTACCTGTGCATGGCAATTCTTCTCCTTCTCTTTGTTGTAATATATGCTGTGCTTCCGAATGTAGGCATTGAAACAAAGAATACCGAGTTCTCTTATGAGAATATAGTTTTTAATAAAAACAAAGTCACTACAGTCGATATCGAGATAGCAGAGGAAGATTGGGCTGACATGCTGGAAAATGCGGCAGATGAAGAGTTAAAACAGGCGGATATTACAGTAAACGGCAAGAAAATTGAGAATGTGGCTATTCGCACGAAAGGAAATTTAACGTTACGCTCCGTCATCAACAGTGACTCAGATCGTTATAGTTTAAAAATTGATTTTGATTATTATGATGACACACAAAGTTTATTTGGCTTGAAAAAGTTAAATTTAAATAATAATTATAGTGACTCTACATTAATGCGAGAGTATATATCCTATGAATTGATGGAGCAAATGGGCTTACCAACGCCAGCACATTCCTATATGTATGTCACAGTAAATGGTGAGGAACGTGGTTTGTTTTTAGGCGTAGAAGCAGTGGATGAAACGTTCCTAGCTAATAACTATGGCTCCAATAATGGCTTCTTATTTAAGCCAGATGGGATAGGCAGTGATTTAAAATATATTAGTGAGGATATTCTGGATTATACAGGTATTGGATTAAAAACAAATGAAGATAATATCGAGCAATCCAAATTTGTAGAAATGCTGGATGCTATTAATAATGGTGGAGACATTGAAAAATATTTGGATGTTGATGAAATGCTATGTTATTTTGCTGTCAATACAGCACTTGTAAATTTAGACAGTTATCAAGGGAATATGAAGCATAACTATTATTTATACGAACAGAATGGCAAGTTTTCAATTATCCCTTGGGATTACAATATGTCCTTTGGCGGCTTTGGAGCAGGTGGCGGTGGAATGGGAATGGGTAGAGAAAATCGTCAAAAGCCAGTTGATGCTTCTAATTCAGGTTCACCAATGGAGAACAATGGACAAACGGATCAAAAGGGTGTGGATAGGCAACAACAGAATGGCCAGTTTAACATGGATATGGGTATGTCAGGAAACCTAATGGCCGAGAGTGCTATTAATTTTAGTGTGACTACTCCTGTCTCTGGTACAACTTTGGAGGAGCGGCCACTACTGAATGCCTTACTTACTAATGAGAAATATCGCGCTCAATATGAAGGTTATTTAGAAGAGTTAACGACGAATTATTTAACAGAGGATTATGTACAATCAATGACAAAAAAATTAGCGGTGCTTTTAACAACCTATGTCGAAGCGGATCCAACTAAATTTTCTACGACGGAACAGTTTTTAGAGGCAGTTGAAGGTGAGAATAGTTTACCTGAGTTTGCAAAGCAGCGCTCCGAATCTATTTTAAAACAGCTCTCTGGGGAGCTTGTTGTGGAAGCATTGACAACTTCTCAAAATAATACGATGCCAGTTCCAAATGAAGATGGAGAAATGAAAGCTATGCCTGATAATTTTGATCCGAGTCAGCTACCAGAGGATTTTGATCCATCTCAAGGTCCTCCGTTTAACAAAGAAGCCAATGGACTAAGGGGGGGAGAAGGTCAAAATGGTGGGCCTATGCAGCGCCCAGAAGAAAACGGAGCGCCAATGGGAATGCCTGGTGCCAATAAGGAAATCGCCGATCCAGCCACCACTATTGATAAGACTACAGTGATTACAATCATTGCATCCTTAGTGTTATTACTCCTTTCACTTCTCTTTGTTTATAGATTTAAGCGGAGAGGCCGTTAAAAAAATGACCATATCCAAACTTTTGGGTATGGTTTTTGCTTTTTCTCGTGCTAAAATAAAGCATTCTGTTCTTAGGAGTCCTTTCATATGAATGAACAACAGTTTGATAAATATTTGCATATTAAGACCGTGGGAGAACAATATGGTTTCCCAAAGCTTGCCCACTATCATCGTTATGAACCAACACCTTACAATGGGCTTGAACAATTATTTGCTATATACGAAATGCCTGACAACCCAGTGTTTATTGATATGGGCTGTGGAAAAGGAAGGGTACCCATTTATGTTCATCATCAATTCCATATTCCAACGATCGGAATAGAGATGGATGCTGGATTTTATGCAGAGGCAGAAGATAATAAACGAAGCTATCTTCAAAAAAATCGTTCACATGCACCCATTACATTTCTTCATACGATAGCAGAGGCGTATGAAATAAAGCCGCGTGATAATGTATTTTTCTTTTTTAATCCCTTTTCTATTCACATTTTCCGCACAGTTATTCAGAACATTTGGCAATCCTACGAGCAACGAATGCGAGATATTCATATCATTTTATACTATCCACCCTATGATTATTTACAGTTTTTACATCAGGGAACACCATTTGAATTGCTTCATGAAGTGCATTTAGAAAATGAAACAAATATTAATGAACGTCTTTGTGTGTTCGAATTAAAGAAAGCATAGAGTAATGGGCAACCGTCTCTATGCTTTTTCCTGTTTTTACAGACTTATTTTCAGGGAAATAATTTATCAAGAACTAAAAATAACAAATATGTTCGGATTAATTCTTATCTTAAAAAAATGATAGCATATGATAGTTTTGTACTATACGATGGCTTGAATTAAAAGATAATTCGCAAATAACTAATTATACTGAAAAATCACTCTAGACTAAATATAAAGAATGTTTTACAATGTAAAAGTCATAAATGAATAATATTGTTCTGTCATTTTAGCTAGTTATAAATAATTATTTTTGCTATTGAGGAAATGAATGTATTTGTTTATAATTATCAGAAATATCTAATATTTTAGAAATTTTCAGGGGGAATTTAATTATGAAAGAGAGTAAAAAGCTTAAGAAGTTCGGTTCACTTTTAGTAGCATCTTCATTACTTGCTGGTGTACTTGCTGGTTGTGGTAACGGAGACGACTCAAGTTCAGGTGGTGGCTCATCATCAGGCGGTGGCTCATCTGATGGCGATACAATTAAAATTGGTGCAAACTTAGAGCTTTCAGGAAATGTAGCATCTTACGGTTCTTCAATCGGTCTGGGCGCAGAATTGGCTGTAAAAGAAATTAATGATGCGGGTGGTATTGATGGTAAGAAGATAGAACTGATTAAAGTAGATAATAAATCAGAAAACTCTGAGGCCACAGCCGCAGCTATTAAACTAGCAACGCAAGATAAAGTAGTAGCAATGCTAGCACCTGCAACTTCTGGGAATACAGTAGCAACGGTTCAAATTGCTAATCAAAATAAAATCCCGATTGTTACGGGCTCTGGAACTGCCCCAAATATTACAGTAAACGAGGATGGCAGCGTTAACGAATATGCATTCCGTACATGCTTTATTGACCCCTTCCAAGGGATTGTGGCAGCTAACTTTGCTTCAGGTGAGCTAAGTGCGAAAAATGTAGCTATTTTTGCAGACAACGCATCTGATTATGCAAAGGGTTTAGCAAAGTCCTTTAAAGAAACGATGACTAAGAGTGGTGGAAAAATTGTGAAGGAAGAAGCTTATGTAGCGAAGGATACAGACTTCCGTACACAATTAACAAATATTAAAGCAGCGAATCCAGACTTTATCTTTATCCCTGGATACTATGAAGAGGTTGGTTTGATTGTTAAACAAGCCCGTGAAATGGGTATTGATGTACCTTTAATGGGTGCTGATGGTTGGGATTCACCAACTTTAGTGGATCTAGCTGGGAAAGATGCATTAAATAATACGTACATTACTAACCACTATTCTGCGGAAGATCCAGATAAAAAAATTCAAGACTTTGTAAAGGCATTTAAAGCGGCAAATGGTGATAAGGCACCTGATGCGTTCAACGCACTTGGGTATGACTCTATTTACTATATTGCTGATGCAATTAAGCGTGCAGGCTCTACGGATGGGGAAGCTATTAAAAATGAATTAGCTGCAACAAAGGATCTTTCTTTAGTAACAGGTACTTTCTCAGTTGACGAAAACCATAACCCAATTAAAACAGCAACAGTTCTTGAATTTAAAGACGGTAAACAAGTGTTCAACTCTAAAGTTAATCCTTAATGTTTTGTAAGCAGCAAGGGGGAGGCGGGTAAACACGCCTTCCTTTTTTCTTTTTTATATAACTACAATAGCTGTATAAAACATAACTTTTTAGTATCGATGCATGTACAGATTTCTCATTTTTCAGAAAATTCAAAGGAGTGAAAGCGTATGGAATGGATACAGCAACTTGTGAATGGTATTTCACTAGGAAGTATCTACGCGTTAATAGCGCTAGGGTATACGATGGTATACGGTATTATCAAGCTGATTAACTTTGCTCATGGTGACGTTTTCATGATTGGTTCATTTATTGGCTTTTACGCAATTGCTAAATGGGAGCTTGGCTTTTTCCCAGCATTATTATTGGCGATGCTCATTTGTGCAATCTTTGGTGTTTTAATTGAACGGATTGCCTATAAACGTTTACGAAATGCAACACGTATCGCGGCATTAATTACAGCGATTGGCGTATCTTTATTAATTGAATATACAACAATTTTCTTCAGAGGCGCTCAGCCAGCAGCATATCCTGAAGTTTTCAAAAATAAATCTTTTGACATTTTGGGCGTGCAAATTAGTAGTACATCCATTTTAATTTTATCAGTTGCTGTTGTACTGATGATTCTTTTACAATTCATCGTACATAAAACAAAAATCGGGAAAGCAATGCGTGCCGTTTCTCATGATGCGGATGCAGCACGCTTAATGGGGATTAACGTTGATAATACAATCTCGGCAACATTTGCCATCGGTTCCGCTTTAGCTGGCGCAGCCGGTGTTATCTTCGGTGTTTATTATACGAAGATTGACCCGTTAATGGGTGTTATACCAGGGGTTAAAGCATTTATTGCGGCTGTTCTTGGCGGGATTGGTATCATTCCTGGCGCTATGGTTGGTGGTATGTTATTAGGCGTTGTGGAATCCTTGGTAAGTGCTCTTGGCTTCTCTTTATGGAGAGATGCAGCAGCATTCGTTATTTTAATTTTGATCTTAATATTCAGACCATCGGGTATCTTTGGTAAAAATGCCCGTGAGAAAGTGTAGGTGAGCGGTTATATGAAAAAGTCTAAAGTTTTCTGGGGCTATGCCGTATTAGCGCTAGTCATCTATGCAGTTGTGCAATTATTGATTATGACCGAAGTCATTGATATGTACTATAAAAATATGCTGATTACGATGTGTATTAATATTATGCTGGCTGTCAGTTTGCATATTGTTATTGGTGTTACTGGTCAATTCTCGATTGGGCATGCTGGGTTCCTAGCTGTTGGTGCGTATGTATCAGCCATTATTACGACAAAGCTCATGTTGCCATTCCCATTGGCGATCTTATTAGGGGCAGTTGCAGCAGCTGTTGCAGGTCTTATTGTAGGTATTCCAACACTTCGTTTAAAAGGGGATTATCTAGCAATTGCAACATTAGGATTTGCGGAGATTATTCGTATTATTTTCTTAAATACGGATTATGTTGGCGGTGCAGCAGGGATGCAAGTTAAATATTTATCTAACTGGACGTATGCATTCTTTGGCGTAGTATTAACCATTCTTGTAATCTCAAACTTTACAAATTCACGTCATGGTCGTGCATGTATTTCTATTCGCGAAGATGAGATTGCAGCAGATGCTATGGGAATCAATACAACTTACTATAAGGTTGTTGCGTTCGCAATTGGATCTTTCTTTGCAGGGCTAGCAGGTGCAATTTTTGCCCATAACTTTTACATTATTCAACCGACGACTTTCGGTTTCTTAAAATCATTTGATATATTAATTTACGTTGTACTTGGGGGCTTAGGAAGTCTTTCAGGTTCTGTAATTGCTGCGGTATTCTTAACAATCGTATCGACGTATCTAGCAAACTTCCCTGAAACTCGTATGATTATTTACAGTTTAGTATTAATTATCGTGATGCTTTACCGTCCAACCGGATTAATGGGGACAAAAGAAATTACGGATTTATTTAAGTTTGGGAAAAAAGGAGGTACAAAATAATGGCTGAAAACCTTCTTATTAATGTGGAAAATATGGGGATTCAATTCGGTGGTTTAAAGGCCGTACAAGGTGTTAATATGTACCTCAATCAAGGTGAATTAGTGGGATTAATCGGACCTAATGGTGCTGGGAAAACGACTAGCTTTAATATGTTGACAGGGGTATATACACCAACAGAGGGGACCATCACATTTGGCGGACAGAAATTAAACGGGCTTGCACCTTACCAAGTAACGCAAAAGGGAATAAGCCGTACATTCCAAAATATTCGTCTCTTTAAAGAACTATCTGTTCTAGACAATGTTAAAGTAGCCAATCATTCGCTTGCTAAGCATTCGATGTGGTCATCAATTTTTCGCTTACCAACGCATTTTAAGGGCGAGGCAGAAATGGAGCTTCAATCCATAGAGTTTTTAAAAATCTTTGGTTTAGATGTCTATATGAATGAGTTGGCTAAAAATTTACCATATGGAATGCAGAGGAGATTAGAGATTGCCCGAGCATTAGCGGCAAATCCAAAGCTCTTATTATTGGATGAACCAGCTGCCGGGATGAATCCGCAGGAAACGCATGATCTTATGGAATTAATTGCGTTTATTCGTAAGGAGTTTGGCTTAACCATATTACTGATTGAGCACGATATGAGCTTAGTAATGGGTATATGTGAGCGCATTTATGTCCTTGATCATGGACAATTAATTGCTGACGGGACACCAGAAGAAATTCGCAACAATCCAAAGGTAATAGAAGCATACCTTGGTGAGGAGGTTATCGGCTAATGCTAAAAGTACAAAATATAGATGTTTATTATGGCAACATTCAAGCATTAAAGGGCCTCTCTTTAGAAGTAAACGAGGGTGAAATTGTAACACTAATCGGTGCAAATGGTGCTGGGAAAAGTACATTGTTAAAAACATTGTCAGGTTTATTAAAGCCAAAAGGTGGCATCATTGAATACGAAGGCTTCTCTATTGCAGGGAAAGCAGCCCAAACCATTGTTAAATCGGGGATTTCCCACGTTCCAGAAGGACGTCGTGTTTTTGCCAATATGTCCGTAGAAGAAAACTTAGAGCTTGGTGCCTATTTGCGTAATGACAAAGCAGGAATAAAAAAAGATATGGACCATGTTTTCGAATTATTCCCTAGACTAATGGAGCGTCGCAAACAGCTATCAGGAACATTATCTGGTGGGGAGCAGCAGATGCTTGCAATGGGTCGTGCTTTAATGGCAAAGCCCAAATTGCTATTAATGGATGAGCCTTCAATGGGGCTCGCACCGCTAATGGTAAAGAATATTTTCAATATTATTGAACAGGTGAATAAAGAGGGGACAACAGTATTGCTTGTTGAGCAGAATGCCAATATGGCACTGTCTGTCGCTAACCGTGCGTATGTGCTCGAAACAGGACGCATTGTTTTATCTGGTTCAGCCAAAGAGCTTCAAGAAAGTGAACAAGTAAAGGCTGCTTATTTGGGTGGTTTATAATGGGGAGGGCGTCTCAACAATGAGGGGCCCTTTTCAATGTTCTCCCTATTAAATAATCGAAGGTAGCATTTTACTATTCATTTTTGGTAAGGTGGAAAAAAGGAGTGATGCTTTTTGAAATATTCAGCACCATATTTTATTAAACAATTAAATTTAGCCGAACATCCTGAAGGGGGCTATTATATTTCTTCATTTCGGGCTGAGGAGAATATTGCAGTAAGAGATGTTCAGAGACCTATTTATACGAGTATTTATTTCTTACTTCGCTCACAAGACATTTCACATCTACATCGCTTGAAGTCAGATGAGCTATGGTATTACCATGCCGGTAGTCCACTCACAGTCCATATGATTTTTCCAGATGGAACATATGAAGCGAAGAAGCTTGGCTTGAACGTAGAAGCAGGAGAGATCCCACAAATTGCGGTGCCTAAAAATACAATTTTTGGATCATCTGTGGAGGAAGTAGATACGTTTAGTTTAGTAGGATGTATGGTTGCCCCAGGCTTTGACTTTGAGGATTTCGAATTGTTTACACAGGAAGAGCTATTAGCAGATTACCCTCAGCACGAGGCAGTAATTCGAAAAATGGCTTATCCAACCATTAAATAGAAAATAAGCCGTCTCATTCATTGTGAGACGGCTTTGTGTATATTTACCATAAGATTTCTTCCGGATAGCTGAGCTGCATTTGTATGGCGTGTAAAGGTTGTTTAGTGGCAATGGCTGCTTGCATTAGATGTGATTTGAGTGCTACATATTCATGATCCTCTACAAGTAGGCGTAATGCAAATGCAGCAAGCTGAGCTTTACGTTCCTCTTTATTTAATTGGATGTATTTTAGATTCAGAACATCTACATACTGTGTGGCGAAAAGGAAGGTTAATGGGCCTTTTGCCTGCAGCATAGTTAAAAATACTACATAGTCCTCTTCTTTAACTTCCTGTTCTAAACAATCTGCAATAGCTGCTTGAAATTTACGAATTGTCGCTATCTCATGATTCCAAATAGATGCTTTGTTTAATTTCAAGTGTAGATGAATGAAATCGTTTAAAGCGATGGCACTAAAAATAATTTCGGGCCAAAGAATGTCTGTGGCAAAATAGATGTTTTTAGTCGGGAAAATCAGTTCATGTTGTATAAGGGTGTTCTTGTTAAGGCCGTTACTTACAAACTCTATCTGGTGTTCCCCAAGTATGGCATGTCTCAGTTTATAGCAAACGCTTAAAATACGGAGTCGAGGACCTTGATAATCATAGTATTTATTGGCATCACCAGTTACTTTGTAAATAGCTTTAGTAAGCTCATCTAAATCCCAGAAGTCTCCACAAATTTGTACTCCTGTTAACTGCTCTGTGCTTTGAATGGAAATCATAGTCCTCGCCCTCCTCTAATATTTATTTTGGTGTGTAATTCAGTAGCTTGAAGAGCTCCGTCTGTTCTTTATCCGTTAAATCACGCCATTGGCCTACTTTTAAATTTCCAAGCTTAATATTCATAATACGAATACGCTGTAGACGCTTTACAGAGTAGCCAAGAGCTGAACACATTCGGCGTATTTGACGATTTAAGCCTTGCTCCAAAATGATTTTAAAAACTTTGTCTGATATCTTTTCAACATAACAAGGTAATGTGGTTGTATCTAGAATATCTACGCCCGCGCTCATCTTGTTAATAAATTGCTCAGTTATAGGTTTATCAACTTGAACAATATATTCTTTTTCATGGTGGTTTTCAGCGCGTAGAATTTTATTGACGATGTCGCCATCATTGGTTAATAACAATAGTCCCTCTGATTCCTTATCAAGACGTCCAATATGAAAAATACGTAAAGGATGATTTACAAAATCAACGACATTCCCTTTTATATGACGTTCGGTTGTACTTGTAATGCCGACCGGCTTATTTAGAGCTATATAGACTAGCTGTTGTTCTTTTTTTACCTCTTTTCCGTCAATGCAAACAATGTCACCATCCTGGACCTGACTTCCAACTGTCGCAGGTTCTCCATTAATTGTTACTTTTCCTTCGGCTATCCACTTATCAGCGCCGCGACGAGATATAATGCCTGTTTCACTTAAATATTTATTAATACGCATATTGTTCTCCTAAATCTAATATTATTTTTAAGTATACCTTAACGTTATACAAATCGTGAATTCTATATACTTTTCTAGTAAAAATAAATTACCTGGAATTTTTTTAGAAAAGTTGAAATTATCATTCGTTTCTGACAATATATTAAGTGAGAGGATTTCTATGAAAATATTGTTATTTCGCTATAAAATGATGTTTTTTGTAGATAGTCTCATTAAATTGTGTAAAGGGGAGAAGTAAAATGGTTTATGCATTTCCAAACACTGAAGGATCGGTAGTTCAATTCAAGCAGAAATATGATAATTATATTGGTGGCGAATGGACACCCCCAGTGAAGGGTCAATACTTTGATAATGTCACTCCTGTTACTGGACAAGTTTTTACACAAATAGCGCGTTCCACAGCTGAGGATATTGAACTGGCACTTGATGCAGCACATGCTGCTAAAGATGCGTGGGGGAAAACTTCACCAACAGAACGTGCAAACATTTTACTTAAAATTGCGGACCGTATCGAGCAAAATTTAGAAAAGCTAGCCGTTGCTGAAACATGGGATAACGGTAAGGCGGTACGTGAAACTTTAAATGCAGATATCCCTCTTGCCATTGATCATTTCCGTTATTTTGCTGGAGCTTTACGTGCTCAAGAAGGCTCTGTAAGCCAAATCGATAACGATACCGTTGCTTATCATTTTCATGAGCCAATTGGGGTAGTGGGTCAAATCATACCTTGGAACTTCCCGTTATTAATGGCTGTATGGAAGCTTGCACCAGCACTAGCTGCTGGAAACTGTGTCGTATTAAAACCTGCAGAACAAACACCAGCATCCATTATGGTGCTTGTGGAATTAATAGAAGATTTATTACCACCAGGTGTCATTAATATTGTGAATGGTTTTGGTTTAGAGGCGGGGAAACCGCTAGCATCTAACCCACGTATCGGTAAGATTGCCTTCACTGGTGAGACGACAACGGGCCGTTTGATTATGCAATACGCGTCTCAAAACCTAATCCCAGTTACATTAGAGCTAGGTGGTAAGTCACCTAATATCTTCTTTGAGGATATTATGGATAAAGACGATGCATTTTTAGATAAAGCAGTCGAAGGCTTCGTATTATTTGCTCTGAACCAAGGGGAAGTATGTACATGTCCTTCACGTGCAATTATACAGGAATCTATTTATGATAAATTTATGGAACGTGTACTACAACGAGTAGAAGCTATTAAAGTTGGTAATCCACTGGATCCAAACACAATGATGGGTGCTCAGGCTTCAAGCGAGCAAATGGAAAAAATCCTTTCTTATTTAGATATCGGTAAACAAGAAGGTGCAGAGTGTCTAATCGGTGGGGAGAAAAATAATGTAGGAGAAGGCTTTGAAAATGGCTACTATGTTAAACCAACTGTCTTTAAAGGACATAATAAAATGCGTATTTTCCAAGAAGAAATTTTTGGTCCTGTTGTAGCTGTTACTACGTTCAAAACGAAAGAAGAGGCATTAGAAATTGCGAATGACACACTATATGGTCTAGGTTCAGGTGTTTGGACAAGAGATATTAATACAGCATATCGCTTTGGTCGTGAAATAGAAGCAGGTCGTGTTTGGACAAACTGCTACCATGCTTATCCTGCACATGCAGCCTTCGGTGGCTACAAAATGTCAGGCGTTGGTCGTGAAAATCATAAAATGATGCTATCTCATTACCAACAAACGAAAAATTTATTAGTGAGCTATAGCGAAAATAAACTTGGTTTCTTCTAAACCATAGGGAGGTGCATGGGCGTGATCGAACGTGTATTAGCCACGGCGGAAGCGCTGGCACTCATCGAGCTATTAAAAGAGAAACATGGGCCTGTTATGTTTCATCAATCAGGCGGATGCTGTGATGGTTCTTCACCTATGTGTTATCCAGAGGGGGACTTGCTATTAGGTGATCAGGATATATGTCTGGGCGAGATAGGTGGAGCTCCATTCTATATGCATAAAAATCAATATGATTATTGGAAGCATACTCAAATCATCCTGGATGTAGTTGAAGGTAGAGGTGGGATGTTCTCATTAGAGGGTGTTGAAGGAAAGCGTTTCTTAACAAGATCGAGAGCCTTCACACCAGAGGAATTACAGATGCTTGGATTAATTTGACGAGTCATTGTACAGCGGCAAAAAATTTTGCCGCTGTTTTTTCGTATTAATTTTTAGAAAAAAGGGTATGTAAAGCTATATTATTAGATGAATTTCGTAAAAATAAAAATAGCTGTAAACGTTCTTTTAAGGTTAATGTAAATATTAATTTCCGAGTGGTTTTTGCTATCAACAGTTTTTCCTCCTTTCTTATATGTTTAATATTTCCTATTAAATCAAAAAAATAGAGTAACATATATTAAATTAAGTTTACTTTTTATGTTAATTGTTACAAGCGGGATGAATCATTCTCGCATCATGTAACGTAAAATGGGTAAAGGAGCGTGCTAAATATGGATTATGTGATGATAGAAAATAAATTTACAAATACGGTAGAGGATGTATCGAAGGCTGCGGGGTGGACAGTGGATCGTAAGATTGTTTTAGCAATAGCTAGTACATTCGTGGCCTCGGGAAAAACTTTTGATGCTGTCCAATACAAGAATATTTTACAGGAAATGAAGAAGCAATCTTCTTGGATGTCTCCTTTAAGAACTACGGTAGGCTATAGCATAGCTGCTAATTTAATGAAGCAGGAGGATCCTGAAAACGCAGTAAAAAATCTATTAACGAATGTGAATGCACTAAAGGAAGCGAAATTTAGAAGTGGTAACTTTAGTTATATTGCGGCTCAGTTTTTGACAGAGAATGAAAAGGATAAAATCGCGCATGCACATGCAGCTAGAGCTTTATTTGAAGCCATTCGTAAACATCACCCATTTTTAACATCCTATGAAGATATTCCATACGCTGTGTTACTAAGTAATCCATCTGATGATGTGGAAATACGTGCAGAAACAATGAATCGCTATTATAAAGAATTACGAACATATAATTTTCATGCAGGAAATGAGCTTCAATGGCTGTCGCAAGTATTAACCTTCCTATCTCCACAATTTGATCGTCAACTAGTGCCCAATGTCGTGACCATTCGAGATGCACTAAAAAAACAAGATGTCAAAGTACAGGCCATGCATTATCCTTTACTTGGGTTTTTAGCCTTGCTAGATCTTACTCATCATCAATTGCAAGAAGTTATAAATTTATATCATGAATTAAAGGATTTAAAATTATTAAAATGGCATCGTGAATTTGTTCTCTTTATGGCTGTGCAAATCATTATTTATCATATGGCGAAAGTACAAAAATCACTGTCTATGACGATTATGTCATCTATTGAATTATTAATTCAAGCTCAGCAAGCTGCAATGATAGCAGCAGTTAGTGCAGCCGCCATTGCATCTAGTTCAAGCTCTTCGTGATAGAATGGGGGTGAACAATTATTTGGAGGTGCATTTGAAGGATGAAGGAAACAAAACTGTGGATTAACGGCCAATGGCAAGATGCAAAGGAAAGCTATGAGCTAAAATCACCATATAGTGGTGAGGCGATTGCCCGAGTGGCAAAAGCATCTATACAAGATGTGGAGAGAGCAATCGATGGTGCACAGCAAGCATTCCATTCGTTTAAAAAGACGACAGCCTACGAGCGTGCCGAAATTTTATATAAAGTCGTCGATTTAATGCGACAACGAAAAGAAGAGTTTGCAGAGATTTTAGCATTAGAGGCAGGAAAGCCTTTGACAGCAGGGTTAGCGGAGATTGATCGTACAATTGCCACCTATCAATTTGCAGCAGAGGGTGCCAAACAGCCTAAAGGTGAAACGGTACCGATGGATGCGGCACCTGGAGCAGGAGATCGTATAGGTTGGACAAAAAGGGAACCGTTGGGGGTAATTTCCGCTATTACGCCGTTTAATTTCCCGTTTAATTTAGTGGCCCATAAATTAGGCCCAGCATTTGCAGTAGGTAATACAGTTGTTTTAAAACCAGCAACCCAAACACCATTAAGTTCCCTTGTTATGGCAGAGATTTTCCGTGAAGCGGGTTTGCCAGATGGTGCGTTGCAAATTGTGACAGGAAGTGGTGGTGAGCTTAGCGATACTTTGGTTACACATCCTCACGTCAAAAAGGTGACGTTTACGGGTAGTGGAAAAGTTGGATTAGGTATTAAAGAAAAGATTGGCTTACGTAAAGTAACGTTAGAGCTTGGTTCTAATGCAGCAGTTATCGTCGAACCATCGACACCTTTTAATAAAATTATAAGTCGCTGTGTGAGCGGTGCTTTTAACTTTGCTGGACAAGTATGTATTTCGTTACAACGCATTTATGTACATTCTTCTATTATTGATGAATTCACAGAGGCATTTGTTGCGGAAACTGAGAAGCTAGTAGTAGGAGATCCTTTAGATAAAAATACAGATGTAGGTGCTATGATCAATCCGAATGAGGTTGGACGAATTAAAGAGTGGATTGAAGAAGCACAGGCACAAGGAGCAGTCATTGCAACTGGAGGAGTATTTACAGAACGAACGTTAACGCCCACTGTTATGACCAATGTGACAGCTGATATGAAAATCGTTTGTCAGGAAACATTCGCGCCAATCGTCTCAATTGTTTCATATGAAACATTAGATGACGCAATTCGACTTGTAAATGAGTCGGACCTTGGCTTAAATGCAGGTATTTACACGAATGTATTGCCAGATGCCTTATATGCAGCCGACGAATTACAGGCGGGTGCTGTCATTATTAATGATGTTCCGACATTCCGAGTAGATAATATGCCATATGGCGGTGTGAAGATGAGTGGGTATGGAAGAGAAGGAATTAAATGGGCCATTGAGGAAATGACAGATATGAAATTTATTACGATGAAAAAATCGTTCTAGATTTGCATAAGCTCTTTTTCTACGATACGATGACGAAAGAACATACATGAAGGGAAGTTACAAGGAATATGACAAACAATGCTGTACCCATGAGCCAATCACGTACGGTTCAATCGCGTCTCGTATTACCTCCAGACACAAACAATCACAATTCTATTTTCGGTGGAAGAGTGTTAGCTTATATTGATGAAATTGCTGCTATTACAGCGATGAAACATGCGAAGGGACTTGTAGTCACAGCTTCAATAGACTCAGTTGATTTTTTATCGGCTGCCCATGTAGGAGATATTCTTGAAATTGAAAGTATAGTTTCCTCTACAGGACGTTCTTCAATGGAGGTTTATGTTCGTGTTGTTTCTCGCAATATTGAAACTGGTGAGGAAAAATTAACGACAGAATCATTTGTAACAATGGTCGCGGTAAATGAAGAAGGAAAACCAGTACCCGTACCTGCAATTTATCCTGAAACAGATGAGGAAAAACGTTTATTTGAAACAGGGCCCGCAAGACGTGAGCATCGTAAACAAAAACGTGCATTGCCACATTAAGGAAAAAGGGAGCTTCACCTAAAGCGGTGGGGCTCCCTTTGTTATATTACCTATTTAGTTCATTGACTACATTAATGAGTGAGTCAGAAGAAGAGGAAACAAGTGTAGCCCCTTGTGATAATTCAGTAATTAAATTAGAAATGGCTGAAATATCTCTAGATGTATGAACATACTGCTGTTGAATGCCAGATACGGCATCAGCAATATCATTAAATGATTTAGATAAGTTTTCTTGCGTATTGACGCTATGTTGAATTTTTTGGTCAACATTAATAACTGAATTTGCCATCGTTGAAATATTACTTTCAGTTTCTTTAATGAGATGCGACACATTTTGGACAGCATTTTTTGTTTCTTCAGCAAGCTTTCGCACTTCCTCTGCCACTACCGCGAAGCCTTTCCCGTGTTCCCCAGCTCGAGCTGCCTCAATAGACGCATTTAAAGCTAATAAATTTGTTTGGTCAGCTATGCCCGTGACAAGTCCTACAATCTCGGAAATTTTTTGAGAGGAGGTACGTAATTGATTCATAGTCACCTCAAGGCTGTTGACACTTTGTAAAATAACTTGGATTAAATCATTTTGCTCTTGCAGTTGATGTTGCCCACGTCTTGATTTTTCCTGCGTATCTGCAACGAAGCTTAATCCCTGCTTTGTTGCCTCTGCGATATCATCCGTTTGTGAGGAAATTACTAACAATGATGCAGCTGTCTCTTCACTAATAGCGTTAAGTTCCTCTGCTGTACTTTGAATTGTCGTAACAAGAGCGTTTTTCGTTTGGTCAGCGGCTGTTCGGATACGGTCTTCCTCTTTTTCGTAAGCCTCGATCACAAGCTGTTGCTCAAAATTAATGATTTTGCAAAATGCATTAATGGCTCGAATGGCATCATTTTTTGAAATGTCCACTTCATTCACAAAATTTGTGAACGTTGAGGTAAGTGATTGAAAGGATGCTATATACCATTTTGATTGTAAGCCAATTCGTACATGGGCTTCAGCAATTGCTTTTCTTTCAGCGATATAGGCGTCATTAATATGACTTTCAAAAATATCGCTTAAATGCTTATGTAACGTAATTTTTAAACGATCTATATGCGAGGTTCTATTAATAATATCTATTAAATCTTGGCTCAAACTAATGGCTGCATAAAATTGCTCCACCATTGCAGGTATTAAATCCTTAGCTAACGGTTGTAGTTGCTTAATTATGGCTAAATCCTCAATTGTTAAATTTAAAAGCTGTAATTGCTTTTGAAGATTTGGATGATTTAAAACATCTAATTGTACATGGCCCTTAAAATTTTCAGGTGTTAATGTAATTGAGTAGCTAGAACTGCTGTTTTTTGAAAACCAACTCATTATTGTTTGCTCCATTCTTAATATCCATAATAATTGTGAGTAAAATGAACTTCTGAATTTGTTAGGTCTGTAAATTTGATAAACAATTGGTATTAAATCTATTTTACTATTATTTGCTGAATATTTGGTTAAAAATTTGGTTATTTCTTTATTTTTTTACTTTCTTGGCAGTTCTGTTAGTGCAGCAGAGTAAATTTGAATTTAAAGTGGGAAACCTGTAAAATACGAACTGTTTAAGGAGAATAAAACTGAACGTGAAAGATAAATAGGAGGTACTATATGGAGAAAAAACGCTTTAAATTCGTTATTCCAGTCATGGTCATTGTTGCAATAGGTTCCATTTATATGCTACGAAACTATTATGCGGAAGTACCAGCTGTTGAACAGCTGTTAATTACAATTTGCGCTGCTTTAGGATCAGGGGTTTTAGCATACTTTTTATTCCCACAGCAGGGTGAAAATAAAATTGACGACCGCGGTCCTTATTAATAGTAATAACTGAAGCTGCTCGTTTTGATTGTTAAACGAGCAGCTTTTTGTGGATTAGGGCTTAAATAATTTAAACCAGCCTTTATGTTTAAAGATGGTAAGCATAGCGATGACAACAATAATCATAATACCGAGGACAATAAAATAGCTGTATTGTCCATGTAGCTCAGGCATATTGTCAAAGTTCATCCCATAAACTCCAGCAATAAAGGTCAGTGGAATGAAGATGGTTGAGACGATTGTTAAAGTCATCATAATGCCATTCATTCGGCTTGAGCTCATAGCCATATAACTATCTCGCATATCTGCCGTCAGCTCTCGATTTGATTCAACCATTTCAGTTAGTTTTAGAAGATGGTCGTAAATATCTCCAAAATAAGCTCTTTCAGATTTGTTCAATGAAAAACGGTAAGAATTAAGTACTCGATATAAAAGGTCTCTCATCGGTAAAATGGCACGCCTTAAATCGAGCAAATCACTACGAAACTCGAAGACAATCTTCATGGCATTTACGTTGCTTTGGTATGTAAGTTCGCCTTCAAGTGCATTTAAATGATCTTCAATTTTATAAACAAGTGGGAAATAGCTATCAACAATTTTATCAATGGTTTGGTAGGTTAAGTAAACCGTGCCACGCTCCCAGTTTTTTGGCTGGCTTTCTAACAACTTTTGTACCTTTTCTATTTCAGGAACTGGGTTCTTATGAAATGTCACTATATACTTATTAGAGGTAAAAATATTTACCTCCTCTGCAGCTAATGACAGCTCGTTTAATCGATGAATGACGAAAAAATGAAAATCGTCATAAAAATCGAGTTTTGGACGTTGTAATCGCATCAAGCAATCTTCAATAGCTAGTGGGTGGAAATGAAAAAATGAATCTAGCAAAGATTCTTCCTCAGCAGTTGGACAATTAAAATCAATCCAGTACCACTCGAATTCTTGTTGATGTATCGATTCCAAAGGGAAATCCTTTAGTAATTGTTGTTTTTTTGTAATGCCAATGGTGCTTATCACAGCTTTCACCTCAAAGTATTTACTACAATATATATATTTAATGTTCTTCCTCTTTAAAGCATACCCATCCACCAAACAAAGTAGTGGCAAAAAATCTAGAAGGTTTTATAAAACCTGCTTCTTGTAATAATGTTAATATTTCTTTCTCGGGCATAAATGACAGAGCACGGATGGAATTTTCCATTTCTGCAACATCGGATATAGAAAGTTTTGTATGTTGAAGCCAGTAGGAACGCCATAAATCGAATTGTAGTTCCGTTTCAATCGTACCAGGTTGACCGTATTTTGAAACAAGAGTAAAAGGTGCCCCTGGCTTTAAATGGTTGTAAATTTCTTTCAAAGTTGACAGCTTTTCTTCATAACCTTGAATAAAATGAAGGACGAGTACACAACTAGCTGCATCGAATGTGGTGGCTGGTAGCTGTGTATCCAGCAATGTCCCACGGTAGAATGACAGATCATTGGGTAACGATTGGAGACGCTCCCTTGCTATATCGAGCATAGATTCTGACGGATCAACACCCGTAAATGACCAATGCGGTCTTCCATCTGCTAGCTGTAATATTTCATTGCCACTGCCTGCACCAACAATCAACATATCAGCTTGCTCCTGTAATGTAGAACGATAAAAAGTTTGTATTAAACGAAGCATTGCATCATAGCTTGGTAGAGTACGGCGAATCCCCTTTTCATATTCATTTGCTAATGTGTGGTTAAATTCCATTTCTCATCACGACCTTTCAAAAAAATTTTAAAAAACTCACTTTAAATTGAAACTATTACGGGTATAGTTCCGTAAATAGTAGTACATAAAACGATAGACAACGCATAAAGAAAGGGTTGATATATATGGAGAGTAAATGGTCTAAAGTAATCATACACGCAAGTTCGTTTTTTGCGCCATGGTTAGTTCCCATAATCTTCTTTTTAATTAGTACGGATGAGGAAGTGAAGGCAATTTCTATCCAAGCAATACTTTTCCAACTTGTCATGGCGGTTTTACTTGCTGTCTCTGGAGTCTTAAGCTTTTTCATCATTGGCATTCCATTTTTAATCGTTTTCGGTATTATGCTATTAGTAGTACCAATTATCGGTATCGTCAAAGCATTAACTGATGAGCCTTGGCGTTATCCAATTGTAGGTCGTTGGGTATAATTTTTATAGACGCAAGTATATGCTAGTTGCATATGCTTGCGTTTTTTCTATGGATAAAAAGGGTACATTAGGTGTAGGAAGCAAATAAGTGTGCTCGATAGCCATTAATTAATAAGTGCTATTTTCTACGCTTGAATATACTTTTTAAGGCATTTCATTTTTCTCTGGGCGAAATCATTGCAATTATTTTCAAGCGTTTTGTATAATATACTCAAAGAAAGTCAAAGATAGTCAAAGTCAGTGAAGCAAGCGAGGTGTATTCCTAAAATGCGTAATATATCAGACATCATAGAAGGTTACTTAAAGCAAGTACTTGAATTAGGTGGGGAAGGGCATATTGAAATAAAACGTAGTGAAATTGCAGATAAATTTCAATGTGTTCCGTCACAAATAAATTATGTCATTAATACAAGATTTACTGCCGAGCGAGGTTACCTTGTAGAGAGCAAGCGTGGTGGTGGTGGATACATTCGAATTTTACGTGTCCGCGCGAATTCACAGATTGATTTAATTGACGATGTTCTCCGGCATATTGAAGGTGGAGCATCGCAAACGATGGCAGAAGATTTAGTGTATCGACTCATCGACGAGCAGGTAATTTCAAAGCGAGAAGCGAAGTTAATGTTAGCAGCAATTGATCGCTCAACAATCGACTTACATCTTCCTTTAAGAGATATAATTCGAGCAAAAATATTGCGGGCGATGCTGACAACTATAAAATACGAGCAGCAGAAATAGTGAGGTGATGGAAATGATATGTGAACATTGTAAACAACGTAATGCGACAGTTACTGTAACACAAGTTCAAAATGGGCAAAAGGTGGAGCACCATTATTGTGACGTCTGCGCCTCACAGTTCCATCCATTTCATGCAGAGTTTAAACAAGAGCCAGTTTCTATACAACAGTTATTATCTAACTGGTTTGGCTCACCTACATGGCAAAAGGTGGGGGAAAAACAACAAACACAGCCACAACAGCAAACGTGTCCACAATGTGAATTTACGTATAAGCAATTTTTGAAAGAAGGTAAGTTTGGTTGCCCAAGCTGTTATGACACTTTTAGCGAACATTTACCTAAGCTCTTTAATCGGATACAGGCTGGTCCCCAACATATTGGTAAAATGCCAGGTGCCCATAGCAATGTGTATGTCATTAAAAAGCAAATTGAGGAAATCCGTAAACGCATGAAGTTCGCTGTAGATGAAGAACAATTCGAAGAGGCAGCAAAGCTTCGTGATGAAGTCAAAGAGCTTGAGAAGCAGCTACAATTTGAAGGTGGTGATGTGTCATGATGATTGAATCGTTTTTAGAGCGTGCTACACCTACTTGGATGCGTATTGAAGACGATTATTCTGACATTGTCATTAGTACACGTATTCGCCTTGCTCGAAATTTAGATGGATATCGTTTTCCATTATCGTTTTCAGAGAACGAGGCTTTACAGGTGGAACAGGCAGTTACACATGCAGTAAGCGATAGTCCAACGCTTCAAAATGATTATGCTTATTTTTCTATCAATGATTTAACACCTTTACAACGTCAAATTCTTGTAGAAAAGCATTTGATTAGTCCGCAGCTTGCAAAAAAAGAGCAGGTGGGCTCTGTGCTTCTGTCACAAGATGAATCGGTGAGTATTATGGTGAATGAAGAGGATCACTTGCGCATTCAATGTATGACCGCGAGTTTTCAGCTTCAAAATGCCTATGAACAAGCGAATAAGATTGACCGTATTCTAGAGAAGGTCTTACCTTATGCATTTCGAGATACCTTTGGCTATTTAACAAGCTGTCCTACGAATATTGGTACTGGGCTTCGGGCATCTGTGATGATGCATCTACCTGCTCTTACGTTAACCGGACAGATGAATCAAATTATAAATGCGATGACACGCTTAGGCATGACGGTAAGAGGTATATATGGTGAAGGAAGCGAAAATTTAGGGAACGTTTATCAAGTGTCTAACCAAATTACACTTGGAAAGACAGAAGAAGATATTTTAGCAGATATACAAAGTGTTGCTGAAAAAATTATACAAAAGGAACGGCATGCGAGAGGCAGGCTGATGGAAAAAGCTGAGCTTGCTTTAGAAGATCGAGTTTATCGAGCTTTAGGTACCCTTACTTATGCAAGAATTTTAACAAGTGAGGAAGCGGCTACCTGTCTTTCGAATGTTCGTTTAGGAGTCGACCTACAGTTGATTGACGGTATACTCGCAACAACTTTAAATGAGTGCGTCGTCAGTATGCAACCAGGTTTTTTACAGCATTATGCAGGTGAGGCATTACCGCCTGCTGAACGTGATCGTGTACGAGCAGAAATGCTTCGTGAGGCATTAATTCAAACACACACGAATAAGCCTAATAATGGGGAAAAAGGAGAGGATTTATATGATGTTTAATCGTTTTACACAACGCGCGCAAAAAGTATTACAGCTTGCTCAGGAAGAGGCTATTCGTTGGAAGCACGAATCCATTGGCACAGAGCACATTTTATTAGGGCTTATACGTGAAGGCGGCGGTATTGCTGCAAAAGCGTTAGAAGCTATTGATATTAGTCCTCAAATGATTGAAGCTGGTATTGAAGAATTAGTTGGTAAAGGTAAAGAAGATGTTGGTCCAATCGTTCACTATACGCCACGAGCGAAAAAAGTAATTGAACTATCGGTTGATGAATCTCGTAAATTAGGCCATTCGTATATCGGTACAGAGCATTTGCTGTTAGCCCTTATACGTGAAGGTGAAGGTGTAGCAGCTCGCGTCTTAAACAATGCAGGTGTGGGCTTAAATAAAGCACGTCAGCAAGTATTATTGTTATTAGGGAATAATGATAATGCGCAATCAGGTCAACAAGCGGCACAAGCTGCGAATACCCCTACATTAGATAGTTTAGCCCGTGATTTAACTCAAATTGCCCGTGAAGGCACGTTAGATCCTGTGATTGGTCGAAGCAAGGAAATTACACGTGTTATCGAAGTGTTATCGCGTCGTACAAAAAATAACCCTGTTTTAATTGGTGAGCCAGGTGTTGGTAAAACAGCAATTGCTGAAGGGTTAGCACAGCAAATTATTAATAATGAAGTACCAGAAATTCTTCGAGACAAACGTGTGATGACACTAGATATGGGAACTGTCGTTGCAGGCACAAAATATCGTGGGGAATTTGAGGACCGTTTGAAAAAAGTAATGGATGAAATCCGCCAAGCCGGAAATATCATTTTATTTATTGATGAATTACACACTTTAATCGGTGCAGGTGGTGCAGAAGGTGCAATTGACGCATCAAATATTTTAAAACCATCCTTAGCGCGTGGTGAGCTGCAATGTATCGGTGCGACAACGCTTGATGAATATCGTAAATATATTGAAAAAGATGCAGCATTAGAGCGTCGTTTCCAACCGATCCAAGTGGATGAACCAACGGTGGAAGAAGCAATTCTCATTATTCAAGGCTTACGAGATCGCTATGAAGCACATCACCGAGTGAAAATTACAGATGAAGCAATTGAAGCAGCGGCAAAAATGGGTGATCGATATATTTCTGACCGCTTCTTACCAGATAAAGCAATTGACCTGATTGATGAAGCAGGATCAAAGGTTCGCTTACGTTCATTCGCAGTGCCACCAAACTTAAAGGCACTTGAAGATAAGCTTGAAAATGTTCGCTCTGAAAAGAATGCTGCTGTATCAGGTCAAGAGTTTGAAAAGGCTGCTGCGTTAAGAGATACGGAGCAAAAGCTTAAAGATGAGATTGAAGCTACAAGAAAAAATTGGAAAGAAGAGCAAGGTAAAGCCGAGTCCAAAGTAACAGTAGATGATGTTGCAGCAGTTGTATCAATGTGGACAGGAATTCCTGTAGCTAAAATTGCTTCTGAAGAATCTTCAAAATTATTACAACTTGAAGAAGAGCTACACAAACGTGTGGTTGGGCAAGGGGAAGCAGTAGAAGCCATTTCCCGTGCGATCCGTCGTGCAAGAGCGGGCCTCAAAGATCCAAAACGACCAATCGGTTCATTTATTTTCTTAGGTCCTACTGGTGTTGGTAAAACGGAGCTTGCAAGAGCACTTGCTGAAGTGATGTTTGGTGACGAAGATGCTATGATTCGTGTCGATATGTCTGAGTACATGGAGAAACATTCAACTTCTCGTTTAGTAGGTTCACCTCCAGGCTACGTAGGCTTTGATGATGGTGGTCAATTGACTGAAAAGGTTCGTCGTAAACCATATTCTGTTGTATTACTAGATGAAATTGAAAAAGCACACCCTGATGTTTTCAATATTCTCCTGCAAGTTCTTGAAGATGGTCGATTAACGGACTCTAAGGGGCGTGTAGTAGACTTCCGCAACACAGTAGTGATAATGACTTCTAACGTCGGCGCGGATGCTCTTAAATATCAAAAAAGCCTTGGTTTTAACGTAGGTGGTGCAGATTCTAAACATAAAGATATGAAGAGTACGATGCTCGAAGAATTGAAAAAAGCATTCCGTCCAGAATTCTTAAACCGTATTGATGAAATGATTGTGTTCCATTCATTAGAAAAAGAGCATTTAAAAGAAATCATTGCGATGATGGGGAACGCTCTAACAAAGCGGTTGAAAGAACAGGATATTTCATTAGAATTAACAGATGCAGCGCTTGAAAAAATTGCTCAGGAGGGCTACGATCCTCAATACGGTGCACGTCCACTACGTCGAGCATTACAAAAACAAGTGGAAGACCGATTATCAGAAGAATTATTAAAGGGTAATGTGGAGAAGGGTAATCATGTTATCATTGATTATGTAAATGACGAGTTTATTGTGAAGAAAAAAGAGGGAGTTTCTATCTCTAAATAATTTCAAACTAAAGACAGTAAGGCATTAAGTGCCAAGCTGTCTTTTTTTTTGTACAATTAATATAAGAACAAATATTCGAGGTGAAAGAAAGTTGGCAAAGAAAAAAACGAAATTTGTATGTTCAGGCTGTGGCTATGAATCGGCAAAATGGATGGGAAGATGTCCAGGCTGTGGAGAATGGAATAAAATGGTGGAGGAAGTAGAAGTTATAGCGAAAGGACCAAGAGGGGCATTCCAGCATTCTGCTACAGTTACTCAAAAGGCAATCCCCATTATTCAGGTCGAAGCTAGTGAAGAGTCTCGAGTGGCGACAGAAATGGGCGAGCTGAATCGTGTATTAGGCGGTGGTATTGTGCCTGGCTCTCTAGTATTAATAGGTGGCGATCCTGGGATTGGGAAATCAACATTATTACTACAAGTTTCAGCTTTGCTCTCAAATAAAGGCCATCGCGTGCTGTATATTTCAGGTGAGGAGTCTATTCGTCAAACGAAGCTACGAGCAGAGCGTTTAGGGGTAATCTCTCAAGAGCTGTACATTTATTCCGAAACGAATCTTGAGTTTTTGAATCAAACGATTGAGGAAGTACAGCCGAAATTTGTCATTGTCGATTCCATACAAACGGTCTTTCATCCAGAGGTAACAAGTGCGCCAGGTAGTGTATCTCAGGTACGTGAGTGTACAGCTGAGCTTATGCGAATAGCTAAAACAAAAGGGATTGCTATATTCTTAGTTGGGCATGTTACGAAAGAGGGGCAAATCGCAGGGCCTCGAATTTTAGAACATATGGTGGATACAGTCCTATATTTTGAAGGCGAAAGACATCATAATCATCGTATTTTACGAAGTCAAAAAAACCGCTTTGGCTCTACCAATGAAATTGCTATATTTGAAATGCTACAGGGTGGTTTAAAAGAGGTGCTGAACCCATCTGAGCTATTTTTGCAGGAGCGTTCACAAGGGGCTGCGGGTTCCACGATTGTTGCCTCGATGGAGGGAACAAGGCCAATACTCGTTGAAATTCAGTCGCTAGTGACGCCTACAAGCTTTAATTACCCTAAACGGATGGCAACCGGGGTAGATCAAAATAGAGTGCAATTGCTGATGGCTGTGCTTGAAAAGCGTATGGGTCTCATGCTACAAGCACAGGATGCATATATTAAAGTTGCTGGTGGTGTGAAATTGGACGAACCTGCTATAGATTTAGCTGTTCTGACAAGCATCGTGTCTAGCTTTAAGGATCAGGCTGTAAGGGCAACCGATTGCTTTATTGGTGAAGTGGGTCTGACAGGAGAGGTACGTCGAGTATCCCGTATCGAGCAGCGTGTCATTGAAGCAGCGAAGCTTGGTTTTAAAAAAGTCTTCATTCCTGCATCAAATATAGGTGGTTGGGATTTTCCGCAAGGGATTGAAATTGTCGGTGTAGAAACAATAAAGGATGCATTAAATGCCTGTTTTAGAGAGTTATAGGAAAACCATGCATGTTAGATACTATTCTGACATGCATTTCCTTCATTTTGACGTAAAAAGTGGGAAACTCAAGTAAAGGAATAGGCGTCCTAGTTAATGCAGGGTGAAAGTGTGGTTGGAAAGAGAGAGTTAAATAATGATAATCTGATGGGCTGAAGAAGGATTTTCTATAATAAACTATGTATAATCTTAACTAACAATAGGAGGTGACAGCTTGTGAAAAAATTTGTTCAGATAGCTTTTTTACTGATTGGAGGAGCATTGGGCCTTGTTTTCTTACCGCCATTATACGAATTGCTTCATTTATCATCTAATCCTTGGCTTGATAATCCTTACGTATCAGTAGCATTAGGAGCGCTTTTACTGTTTACATTGTCATTCGCGTTTTCCGATTATTTTGTGAAGCTCATTAGCTGGATGGAAGAGGTCCTGTTTAAGGTTCCGGTCGGAGATTTGTTATTTGGTACGCTTGGCCTAATAATAGGGCTAATTGTAGCGTATTTTTTAGGCTTTGCTATTAATAGTGTGAAGTTCCCTGTTATTACAGAGGTAGTCCCTATTATCCTGTCATTCGTATTAGGATATCTAGGCTTCCGTTTAGGTTTTAGAAAAAGGGATGAATTAATCCAGCTTTTTACCTTACGTAGTAATCAGACAAAGAAAAAAGTTGCTGAGGGTAATGAAATTCAAGAGGTGCGAGGAAGTTACAAATTGTTAGATACAAGTGTCATTATTGATGGCCGCATCGCAGATATTTCTGAAACAGGATTCATTGAAGGAATCTTAATTGTGCCTCAATTTGTCCTAACAGAGCTTCAGCATATTGCTGATTCCTCAGATACATTAAAGCGCACAAGAGGTCGTCGAGGCTTAGATATTTTAAGGAAATTACAGGATGAACGTAATACGAACGTAGAGATTACAGATGAGGATTTTGAGGATGTGCAAGAGGTAGATTTAAAACTTGTACGACTGGCAAAAAAAATGGGGACTGATACGCAAATTGTCACAAATGATTTTAACCTTAATAAAGTATGCGAGCTACATCATGTAAAAGTATTAAATATAAATGATTTAGCGAATGCCGTAAAGCCTGTCGTTATTCCAGGTGAAGATATGCAGGTGGTAGTCATTAAAGATGGCAAAGAGCATAATCAAGGAGTAGCCTATTTAGACGATGGTACAATGATTGTTGTGGAAGGCGGTCGTAGCTATATAGGACAGGCAATAACGGTAACAGTAACGAGTGTGCTGCAGACGTCAGCAGGTCGTATGATATTTGCAAAGCCGAAGGACGATTAGGAAGTGAAAACATGCAGTATGAAGTAGTTTTACCTGCCGCAGGAAGTGGAAAACGTATGGGGGCAGGACAAAATAAATTGTTTTTAAAACTTTTAAAGAAGCCTATTCTGATACACACGTTAGAGGTCTTTCAACAGGACCCTTTTTGCACAGGTATTTGGCTAGCAGTAAAACCAGAGGAGCGTATTTATATACAAGAATTGCTCGATGAATATCGTATTACGAAAGTCAAAGGTTTACCTGATGGTGGTGCTGAACGACAGCATTCTGTACATTCATGTATGAAGGAAATGGAACAGGTAGACATCGTGCTTGTTCATGATGCGGCAAGACCTTTTATTACACATGCTATTATCGCCAATCTTGTGCAAAGTGCCCACGACTTTGGTGCAGCCATTGCAGGTGTCCGAGCAAAGGACACAATGAAAAAAGTTCGTAATGGTGTCATTGAGGAAACAGTAGATCGCGACAGCTTATGGATGATTCAAACGCCTCAAGCCTTCCGTTTTGACTTAATTGTTGAGGCAGAGGATGTTGCTGAAAAAGTAGGTTTTCTTGGTACCGATGAAGCAATGCTAGTTGAGCGTCTTGGTCACACAGTGCATATTGTGGAAAGCAGCTACGAGAATGTAAAAATGACGACACAAGAGGATTTGCTATTTGGAGAAGCTATTTTACGAAAACGAGCATTGCAATTAAATGAATAGTGACTAGTTTAAAAATCTCATTAGTGATAGTTGCTAATGGGATTTTATATTGATGCTTAAGAATGGGACATGTTTATTTTTCAGTGGTCGTCCTAACGCCTGTTGTAATAATGATTGGTTAGCTTGGAAAAACTATAAGCCAGCACACCAAGGAGTAATGGATCTGTTGGTATAAGAAAATGCTGACTATTTGCTATCAGCTCAATTTCCTAGGAAATATGTTAAAATGTGAGGGTATAATAGTGACTAAATAGATAAAAGTGAAGGAAGGTGAATGAGACTGCATTTTAGGCAAACTAGGAGAATTATCCATATGTATGGCTAACGTAGTCTCTCTATCATATGTTTCGAATTGGACAAGGTTTTGATGTACATGCATTTGAAGAAGGGCGTCCGTTAATTATCGGTGGTATTACTATTCCACATGAAAAAGGGTTAGTTGGACACTCAGATGCAGATGTATTATTACACACAGTTACAGATGCAGCGCTAGGAGCAATTGGAGAAGGAGATATTGGACGTCATTTTCCAGACACAGATCCAGCTTTTAAGGACGCAGATTCAGCAAAATTATTAGAATACATTTGGAAAATTGTTGAGGATAAAGGATATATTCTAGGTAATGTCGATTGTACAATTATGGCTCAACGACCAAAAATGGCACCATATATTGAGCAAATGCAAAATCGTATTGCAGAATTGTTACATGCTGAGCCGTCACAGGTAAATGTCAAAGCGACAACAACTGAACGTCTAGGTTTTACTGGACGTGAAGAAGGTATAGCAGCGATGGCAACAATTCTTTTGATGAAGAAATAAATGTGAGTGAACTCTGCTTTTATTTCCAGTTACAGAGTGGTAAAATGAACAAAGTCAATTTTTGATCGAAAATTTAGGAGGCTTTTAATATGACGAAAGAAGTTCGCGTTCGTTACGCGCCATCTCCAACAGGTTTTTTACATATCGGTGGGGCGCGTACAGCATTATTCAATTATTTATATGCAAAACATCATAACGGTAAATTCATTGTACGTATTGAAGATACGGATATTGAACGTAATGTAGAGGGTGGAGAAGCATCTCAGTTAGATAACCTAAAATGGTTAGGTATTGAATATGATGAGTCCATTGATATTGGTGGACCTTATGCGCCTTATCGTCAAATGGAGCGTCTTGATATTTATAAAGAGCACGCTGAAAAACTATTAGCGCAAGGTGCAGCCTACAAATGCTTCTGTTCTTCAGAAAAACTGGAAGCATCTCGTGAGGAACAAAAAGCAAGAGGTGTAGCAGCTCCTACTTATGATGGTACATGCCGTCATCTCTCAGCTGAGGAAGTTGCAGCTAAAGAAGCAGCGGGTGAGCCATACACAATTCGTATGCGTGTACCAGAAAATGTAACATATGATTTTGAAGATTTAGTTCGTGGACAAGTTACATTTGAATCTAAAGACATTGGCGACTGGGTAATTGTAAAAGCAAACGGTATTCCAACTTATAACTATGCTGTAGTTCTAGATGATCACTTCATGGAGATTTCTCACGTTTTCCGTGGTGAAGAGCATTTATCTAATACGCCAAAACAAATGATGATCTTTGATGCATTTGGTTGGGAGTATCCGCGCTTCGGTCATATGACGTTAATTATTAATGAGAACCGTAAAAAGCTATCAAAACGTGATGAGTCCATTATTCAATTTGTCACTCAATATAAGGATTTAGGGTATCTTCCTGAAGCAATGTTCAACTTCTTTGCTTTACTTGGCTGGTCTCCAGAAGGGGAAGAGGAAATTTTCTCTAAAGAAGAATTTATCAAGATCTTTGATGAAAAACGTCTTTCTAAATCACCATCTATGTTCGATAAACAAAAGTTGACATGGATGAATAATCAATATATTAAAAAACTATCTTTAGAAGAAGTAGTAGCTTTATCATTACCACATTTACAAAAAGCTGGACTCTTACCAGATGAACTTTCAGCAGTGCAACATGCATGGGCAACAGATTTAATTGGGCTTTACCATGACCAAATGAGCTTTGGTGCAGAGATTGTTGAATTATCTAGCCTATTCTTTAAAGACCATATTGAATATGATGAAGAAGCCAAAGCTGTTTTAGCAGGAGAGCAAGTACCAGAGGTAATGGCTGCATTCAAAGCACAGCTCGAAGAATTAGAAGAATTTACGCCAGATGCAGTAAAAGCAGCTATTAAAGCTGTGCAAAAGGCAACAGGTCATAAAGGTAAAAATTTATTTATGCCAATCCGTGTTGTCACAACGGGTGAAACACATGGACCGGAGCTTCCCAATGCTATCTGCTTAATCGGCAAAGAGAAAGCAATTGATCGTGTAGAAAAATTTGCACAATAAATAGAAATCCATTGACAATTGATTCTTGCGTTGTAAAATGTATTTACATTGAAAAAGCGTTGATAAGGAGAAGTAAGTGGCGCACGCTCTAAAGAGAGGACCATCACCGGCTGAAAGTGGTCTGAGTCTAGGCAAAACTGAAATGCACCTTTGAGCATAAAGCTGAACTATAGTAGGCTTTATCGATTCGTTCTCGTTAAAGAACGACCAGAGTGGGAGGCTTTTTGCCTTCAATCAGAGTGGAACCACGCAAATTTAAGCGTCTCTGTCATTCCTTTTTGGGATGATAGGGGCGTTTTTTATTTTATCTTCATTCTTTGATGAAGAGGGAGGCATTCAAACAAACACACCACATCATCTTAGGCAGAGAATTCTAAAGAAAGTTGACGACAGTGTCGGTTCTGTGTAAAGGGTTTCTAGGAATTTGAGCAAGAACAACATAAAAAGGGGGAGTTTTTTGTGTTTAAAAGGATGAAAGAAGATGTGGAAACAATTTTTGAGAATGATCCAGCTGCGCGAAGTGTATTGGAAGTGGTATTAACATATTCCGGTTTGCATGCCACATGGGCTCATCGAGTGGCTCATTGGTTCTTTAAAAAACGCTTTTATTTTATGGCTCGCGCCATTTCACAAATAAGCCGCTTTTTTACTGGTATTGAAATTCATCCTGGTGCGAAAATCGGCCGCCGCTTTTTTATAGACCATGGTATGGGTGTTGTGATTGGTGAAACATGTGAAATCGGTGATAATGTGACTTTGTACCAGGGGGTAACTCTAGGTGGTACAGGGAAAGAAAAAGGAAAACGACACCCTACATTAGAGGATAATGTCCTTGTAGCAACAGGCGCTAAAGTTTTAGGTTCTATTACAATTGGCGAGAATAGTAAAATTGGTGCGGGGTCAGTTGTTTTAAAAGAGGTGCCTCCAAATGCCACTGTGGTCGGTATACCTGGTAAAATAGTAATTAAAGATGGAGTTCGTCTAGAGAAAAAACTAGATCATCAAAATATTCCTGATCCTGTAGAAGAACGTTGTCAAGCTTTTGAGAAGCAAATTGTTATATTAAGACAGGAAATTGAACGCTTACAAAAGGAGAGAGAGACACAATGAGTATTCAAATTTTCAACTCATTATCAAGACAAAAAGAAACCTTTGTTCCGCTAGAAGAAGGCAAAGTAAAAATGTATGTCTGCGGGCCTACCGTTTATAACTATATCCATATCGGGAATTCACGTCCTGTTATAGTTTACGACACAGTCCGTCGCTATTTCCAATATAAAGGCTATGATGTAAAGTTTGTTTCCAATTTTACGGATGTAGACGATAAAATTATTAAGGCTGCCAATGAGCTTGGTGAAGAAGTTCATGAGTTAACAGAGCGCTTTATAGCTGCGTACTTTGAAGATGTTACTGCATTAGGGTGCAAAAAAGCCGATGTTCATCCACGTGTAACAGAGCATATGGCTGATATTATTCAATTTATCCAAGTTTTAATTGAAAAAGGCTATGCTTATGAGTCAGCAGGTGATGTGTATTACCGCACGCGCAAGTTTAATGGCTATGGTAAATTATCACATCAATCCGTAGATGATTTAAAAATTGGTGCACGTATAGAAGCTGGTGAGAAAAAAGATGATGCATTAGATTTTGCTTTATGGAAAGCAGCGAAGCCAGGTGAAATTTTCTGGGAAAGTCCTTGGGGCAATGGTCGTCCTGGTTGGCATATTGAATGTTCAGTAATGGCTCGTGAGCATTTAGGAGATACTATTGATATTCACGCTGGTGGGCAGGATTTAACTTTCCCACACCACGAAAATGAAATTGCACAGTCAGAAGCTCACAATGATAAAACATTTGCACGTTATTGGATGCATAATGGTTATATTAATATTGATAATGAAAAGATGTCTAAATCTCTTGGGAATTTTATTTTGGTGAATGATATTCGTAAACAAATTGATCCACAGGTGCTTCGCTTCTTTATGCTATCTGTTCATTATCGTCATCCAATTAATTTTGCGAAGGATTTAGTAGAGGCAGCTTCAGCTGGCTTAGAGCGCATTCGTACAGCCTACAACAATGTGAAGCATCGTCTTACGACTACTGTAAGCTTAGGCGATCACTCAGATGAGTGGCTGAATAAAATTACTGAGCAAAAGGCACAGTTTGAAGAGGCCATGGATGATGATTTTAATACAGCTAACGGGATTTCGGTATTATTTGAGTTAGCTCGTATTGCTAATATTTATTTAAATGAAACGAATACTTGCAAAAAAGTGTTAGAAACATTTATTGAAACTTTTGAAGTACTAGGTGACGTCTTAGGTATCGAATTTGCAAAAGAAGAAGAATTATTAGACGAAGAAATTGAAGCACTACTACAAGAGCGTGTAGAGGCACGTAAGAATCGTGATTTTGCTCGTTCTGATGAGATTCGTGACCATTTGCAAGCCCAAGGTATCATTTTAGAAGATACGCGACAAGGAACTAGATGGAAACGAGGGTAATTAAGTTGGATAAACTTCGCAATGAAGATGTTAAGCAATTAAATGCGTTGGCGTTAGCCTATATGGGTGACGCCGTATTGGAGCAAAAGATACGAGAACACTTGCTTCGTTCAGGTCGAGTTAAACCGAATACACTTCATCGAGAGGCAACGCGTTACGTTTCGGCAAAGGCACAATCTATGATTGTTCATCGTATGATGGATGAGAATTATTTAACAGAGGAGGAGTTGGCAGTGTTCCGTCGTGGACGTAATGCCAAGTCCGGCTCTGTACCAAAGAATACAGATGTCCAAACTTATCGAAATAGCTCTGGCTTTGAGGCGGTACTTGGTAGTTTATATTTATTAAATGAACTTGAACGCGTGTATGAAATCATTGCATATGCTATTCAAATAATCGAGGAATCGAAAGGAGTGTAGAAAGAATGACAGAACAAAATGGAGAAATTATTGCCGGTAAAAACCCAGTGTTAGAAGCACTTCGTTCAGGACGCGATATGAATAAAGTATGGATTGCAGAGGGGGTAAAAAAATCGGGTGTCAATGAACTGCTAGATCTAGCTCGAGAACGTGGAGTGATCGTTCAGTTTGTTCCGAAAAAGAAGGTCGACCAATTATCAAGTGCAAATCATCAAGGTATTGTTGCTTCTGTTGCAGCATATAAGTATGCTGAACTGGAGGATTTATTTGCTGCAGCCGCAAAAAAACAAGAAGATCCCTTTTTCTTAATCTTAGACGAGCTTGAAGATCCACATAACCTAGGTTCTATTATGAGAACAGCTGATGCAATAGGAGCGCATGGTATTATTATTCCAAAGCGCCGTTCAGTAAGTTTAACAGCTGTCGTGGCGAAGTCTTCAACAGGCGCTATTGAACATGTCCCTGTAGTACGTGTAAACAATCTGGCTCAAACAGTGGATGAACTAAAAGAACGAGGTATATGGATTGCTGGTACAGACGCGAAGGGCTCTGTAGACTATCGGAAAATGGATGCAACATTACCATTGGCTATCATTATCGGTAGTGAGGGTAAGGGAATGGGTCGCTTATTAAAAGAGAAATGTGACTTCTTGTATCATTTACCGATGGTAGGGCATGTGACATCACTGAATGCTTCAGTGGCAGCAGCATTATTAATGTACGAAGTGTATCGTAAGCGTCAAGAAGCGAATGAGTAACAATGAAAAACATTTTGCTAGTTGATGGCTATAATATGATTGGGTCCTGGAAAGAGCTTCGACCATTGCGGGATACAAATTTTGAGGATGCTCGCAAAAGGTTGATAGAACTTATGGCTGAATATAAAGCAGCTATGGGGTGGCGCGTAATTATTGTTTTTGACGCACATCTAGTACCAGGCGTAGAGCAATCTTATTTAGAAAGTGATGTTGAAGTCATTTATACTCGGAAAAATGAAACAGCAGATGAACGTATTGAAAAAATGACGCATGAACTTAAGGCTAGAAATGTACAAATACACGTAGCAACTTCCGATATGGCAGAGCAAAGTGTGATCTTTGGTAATGGAGCTTTGAGAAAATCAGCGAGAGAACTAGAAATAGATACAAGCATTATCCAGCATAAAATATCACATGCTGTAAAAAGGAAACATGAAAGTAGACCACCTTCACGTATAGAATTAAAGCCGGATGTGGCGATAGCATTCGAAAAATGGAGACGTGGATTGAAATGATTGATTGACGCATATTTTCCATTTCCGTTATACTGTTCCTAATTATCTGTTGTGGCTGAGGTGATACCATGTTTAAAAATAGCATTGTACAAGTGACACAAGATTTTGAACGATTCAATGATGAAGAGCTTATTGAAATGGTGCATCAAGGTAATACAGATGCGTTGGATTATTTAATTACGAAATACCGTTTGTTAGTTAGGGCGAAGGCAAGATCCTATTTCTTAATTGGTGCTGATAAGGAAGATATTGTGCAAGAGGGCATGATTGGTTTGTATAAAGCGATTCGTGATTTTAAAGGGGATAAGCTTGCTTCTTTCCGGGCATTTGCTGAGCTATGTATTACAAGGCAAATTATTACCGCTATTAAAACGGCTACTAGGCAAAAGCATATACCTCTCAACTCGTATGTTTCTTTGGACAAGCCCATTTTTGATGAAGAATCAGACCGAACGCTAATGGATGTTTTAACAGGCGCTATCATGGATGATCCAGAAGAATTAATAATTCATAGAGAAGAATTTGGATATTTAGAAGAAAAGATGAGTGAGATTTTAAGTGAACTAGAGTTACAGGTTTTAGCTCTATATCTAGATGGCCGATCATATCATGAAATTTCTGCAAAATTAAATCGTCATGTGAAATCCATTGATAATGCTTTGCAGCGGGTGAAGCGCAAATTAGAGCGACATTTAGTCCTTGAGGAAATGTCTTAGAGGTCATAGGCTTTATTGACATTGACAAATATAGGTGTTAGTCTTAAAAAGATAAAGTGCCGAAAAAGGTGAGTGTATGGCAAAAAAAGTCGTGCTAAATTGCGAGAAATGTGGATCGAGAAATTACACGTTCCCGGCTAAAGAAGGCTCCACTGTACGCCTCGAATTAAAGAAATTTTGCTCGCATTGCAATGAACATACAGTGCATAAACAAACGTTATAAAATGATATGTAAATAGACAGATTTTGATTGATTCGGAGGTTAAGCTAGAATGGGCAAGATCAAAGGCTTTTTCAGTGATGTAATGTCAGAAATGCGCAAAACAAGCTGGCCGAAAAGTAAAGAGCTGACTAAATATACAGTCGTTGTAATTTCAACTGTTGTCGTTATGGCTTTATTTTTTGTGTTAGTTGACTTAGGTATTTCATCATTATTCCGCTGGTACTTAGATTTATAATTTAGTAAATAGCATGTTAATACTTATGAAATAGCCCGTCCATTGCAATAACGGGTTTTTTCGTTTGTTTTATCTTCATTCAGCAGGTAATTCTATCTTTATGTGCAAGTGATATGGATGAAGTGAATGGCAGTAAGTTAATCTCATTATGATAAGTATGATAGTAGCGATAGATGACTATGCTAGTTTCGATACATATCTTCAGGCTTTCTTTATAGGAAAAGGCTATGTTTATATGAGATGTTTGTGAAAAGGGTAAGGATTGCATCTAGCATATCGCGATTCATTTTCACTTTTATTTGTAAGGGAGGGACGGACGAGGAGTCCTAGTAGTTATGGAGAAAAATTGGTATGTTGTTCATACGTATTCAGGGTATGAGAACCGAGTAAAAGCAAACCTAGAAAAACGTGTAGAAACAATGGGAATGCAAGATAAAATCTTCCGAGTGATTGTTCCTGAGCATGAGGAAACAGAAATGAAGGATGGGAAAAAGCGTACGATGATGCGTAAAGTTTTCCCAGGTTATGTATTAGTAGAGCTTATTATGACAGATGATTCTTGGTATGTAGTGCGTAATACGCCGGGTGTAACAGGCTTTATCGGGTCCTCTGGTGGAGGAGCAAAACCAACACCTTTACTACCTGAAGAAGCGGATCGTCTATTACAACAAATGGGTATGACTGATAAGATTGTTGAAGTGGACATCTCTATTGGTGAGGCAGTTGAAGTATTAGAAGGGCCGTTCGCTCATTTCCAAGGACGTGTTGAAGAAATTGACACAGAAAAAGGAAAAATAAAAGTGTCAGTTGATATGTTTGGTCGCGAAACAATTATGGAGCTAGACTTCGAACAAATTCAAAAATTATAGTACAATTTCTAGAACTGTGACATGCCAATTGGTAGACGTTTCGCAGATTTTGTTAATTACTACTTGCTTAAAAAAATTAAAAGTGGTATCATTTCATAGGTCAGACTGTCATACTTTTGTTTGACGTCTGTAATGATAATTTTAATGTTATCGGCACTTAGCTGACAGACAGATATTGAGTGGGAGGGGCAACCCAATTACCACATCACGGACTTAAGGAGGTGTGTCTCGTGGCTAAAAAAGTTATTAAAGTTGTAAAACTTCAAATCCCTGCTGGTAAAGCTAATCCAGCTCCACCGGTTGGTCCTGCATTAGGTCAAGCAGGTGTGAACATCATGGGATTCTGTAAAGAATTCAACGCGCGTACTGCTGATCAAGCTGGTCTTATTATTCCAGTTGAAATTTCAGTATTCGAGGATCGTTCTTTCACTTTCATTACAAAAACTCCACCTGCAGCAGTTCTACTTAAAGTAGCAGCTGGTATCCAATCTGGATCTGGTGAACCAAATCGTAAAAAAGTGGCAACGGTTAAACGTGATAAAGTTCGCGAAATCGCTGAAACTAAAATGCCAGACCTTAACGCTGCTTCAGTAGAAGCTGCTATGTTAATGGTAGAAGGTACTGCACGAAGCATGGGTATTGTTATCGAAGACTAATCCCAGTTACTTGATGTTTTGTTTTTTGGAAGGTTGCGAAGTTTCTTTGTGAACACGCAACCTTTATTCGTGGGAGGTAAAATCCGTTATAACCACAATCAAGGAGGAAATATATAATGGCTAAAAAAGGTAAAAAACTGCAAGATGCAGCTAAATTAATTGATCGTAACTCACTATACAGTGCACAAGAAGCAATCGAACTTGCTCAAAAAACTAGCACAGTAAACTTCGACGCTACTGTAGAAGTTGCTTTCCGCTTAGGTATTGATACTCGTAAAAACGACCAACAAATCCGTGGTGCAGTAGTACTACCAAACGGTACTGGTAAAACTCAACGCGTATTAGTATTCGCGAAAGGTGAAAAACTTAAAGAAGCAGAAGCAGCTGGTGCTGATTATGTAGGTGATGCAGAGTACATCCAAAAAATCCAACAAGGTTGGTTTGATTTCGATGTAATCGTAGCAACTCCTGACATGATGGGTGAAGTTGGTAAACTTGGTCGTGTATTAGGACCTAAAGGCTTAATGCCAAACCCTAAAACTGGTACAGTTACTTTCGATGTAACAAAAGCTATCGAAGAAATCAAAGCTGGTAAAGTAGAATACCGTGCTGACAAAGCTGGTATCATCCACGCTCCTATCGGTAAAGTTTCTTTCTCTGCAGAAAAATTAGTAGAAAACTTCTTAGCTGTATTTGATGTAGTTCAAAAAGCAAAACCTGCTGCAGCTAAAGGTACTTACATGAAGTCTGTAAATATTACAACTACAATGGGTCCAGCTGTTAAAATTGACGCTGCTAACGTAGTAGTAAAATAATTTAAATATATATATTGACAACAGCAATGATTACATGATATAATCATTGCTGTTGTGAATTATCCATTTGTACCGTAGACAGTAGGAGTGACATGTCACTTAATGTTCCTACCGAGGACATCGGAATTCAGATTCTTATTTAAAGATGATGACTTTCAGCCTCTGTGTCTATTTGACGTAGGGGCTTTTCTTTTGTCGGTATAAATGACCCATTCTAATAGGAGGTGTCATCATGAGCAAAGCAATCGAAAACAAACAAGTACAAGTTCAAGAGATTACTGAGAAATTCCAAAACGCTTCTTCTGTAGTAGTAGTGGATTACCGTGGTCTTAATGTTGCACAAGTAACAGAGCTTCGTAAACAACTTCGTGAAGCTGGCGTTGAGTTCAAAGTATACAAAAACACTTTAACTCGTCGTGCTGCTGAAGCTGCTGGTCTTGAAGGAATCAACGACGTATTAGTTGGTCCTAACGCAATTGCGTTCTCAAATGAAGATGTTGTAGCGCCTGCTAAAATCATCAACGAGTTCGCTAAGAAAAACGAAGCTTTAGAAATTAAGGCGGGTATTATCGAAGGTACAATCTCTTCTGTTGAAGATGTTAAAGCACTTGCAGAACTTCCATCACGCGAAGGTCTACTTTCTATGCTTTTATCTGTACTTCAAGCTCCAGTGCGTAACTTCGCACTTGCAACAAAAGCTGTTGCAGATCAAAAAGAAGAACAAGGCGCGTAATTTAATACGTCCAAAAACTTCCGCGGCCTGACCGCAAAAAAATAAAACATTATCCAATTAGGAGGAAATTATAATGAACAAAGAGCAAATCTTAGAAGCTATCAAAGCTATGACAGTTCTTGAATTAAACGATTTAGTAAAAGCTATCGAAGAAGAATTCGGTGTAACAGCTGCTGCTCCTGTAGCAGTAGTTGCTGGTGGTGCTGCTGCAGCTGAAGAGAAAACAGAATTCGACGTAGTATTAGCATCTGCTGGTGCAGAAAAAATTAAAGTAATCAAAGTGGTTCGCGAAATCACTGGTTTAGGTCTTAAAGAAGCTAAAGAAGTAGTAGATAACGCTCCTAAAGCTCTTAAAGAAGGCGTTTCTAAAGATGAAGCTGAAGAAATCAAAACTAAACTTGAAGAAGTTGGCGCATCTGTAGAAGTTAAGTAATCTCGCGTTACTTTTAAACAAAAGGAAAGCTCGTCATATTGGCGAGCTTTTTTCTTCATTCTGAGGAGGCGTGAAAATGTCAGATCACTATTATACAAGTAATCCTCAAACTGAGAGTAAACCTCGTCATTGGACATTTCAATTACTAGGGCATTCGTTTTCATTTGAAACGGATGCAGGTGTATTTAGTAAAAGCGAAGTAGATTTTGGATCCCGTGTTTTAATAGACGCTTTTCAAATGCCTAATATTGATGGTGCAATTTTTGATATAGGGTGTGGATATGGGCCGATAGGATTATCCATCGCCAAAGCGAATCCAGACCGTACCGTTTGTATGATGGATATAAATGAACGTGCAGTTGCGCTTTCGCAAAAAAATGCGCAAGTGAACGGTGTTCAAAATGTGCGAATATTTGTGAGTGACGGCCTATCGATGGTTGATAAAGATATAGAAGCAGCAGCTATCTTAACGAATCCGCCAATTCGTGCAGGGAAGGAAACGATTTTCCGCTTTTACGATGGAGCTTATGATAGACTAGTGTCATCTGGAGAGCTTTGGGTAGTAATTCAGAAGAAACAAGGAGCGCCATCGACAGTAAGTTACCTAGAGGGTAAATTTTCCGAAGTCGATGTTGTCGAGAAGAAAAAAGGATACTGGATAATACGAGCAAAAAAATAAATGAAATATGTATAATTTATTGACTTGACAAATCGGCTATGATAATATGATACAATGCAAAAATATTATTTTGAGGTCGTATGCCCTTTTTGTATAGAATTGTTTTAATATGGGTATACTTGCCAAGATAAGTTTAGTTAACCGAAAATGAGATCTTTTTGAAGACTCGTTTTCTTTTTGTCTTTCGAAATCATACACTATTTGTATGATTTTGCAAAGACCTAATATCGCTTTATTGAGGGGTGAATGAGTTGACAGGTCAACTAGTTCAGTACGGACAACACCGCCAGCGTAGAAGCTTTGCGCGTATTAAAGAGGTGCTTGAGCTTCCAAATCTGATTGAGATTCAAACGGCGTCTTACGAGTGGTTCCTTGAAGAAGGTTTACGTGAAATGTTCCGTGACATTTCGCCGATCGAGGACTTTACAGGCAATCTTTCATTAGAATTCATCGATTATTCATTAGGTGATCCTAAATATGATGTTGATGAGTGTAAAGAGCGAGATGTTACTTACGCAGCTCCATTACGTGTGAAAGTACGTCTTTACAACAAAGAAACAGACGAAGTGAAAGAACAGGATGTCTTCATGGGTGATTTCCCATTAATGACAGAAACGGGTACATTCATTATCAATGGTGCTGAACGTGTTATCGTTTCACAATTAGTTCGTTCACCAAGTGTGTATTTCCATGATAAAACGGATAAGAACGGTAAAAAAGGTTTTGGAGCTACAGTGATTCCAAACCGTGGTGCTTGGTTAGAGTATGAAACGGATGCAAAAGATGTGGTATATGTACGTATCGATCGTACTCGTAAACTACCAGTAACCGTATTACTTCGTGCATTAGGTTTTGGCTCAGACCAAGAAATTATCGATATTATCGGTGATAACGAGTATTTACGTAATACGTTAGAAAAAGATAACTCTGAAAGCACTGAAAAAGCACTTTTAGAAATCTACGAGCGTTTACGTCCAGGTGAACCACCAACAGTTGAAAGTGCGAAAAGTTTATTATACTCTCGTTTCTTCGACGCAAAACGCTATGATTTAGCGAATGTTGGACGCTACAAAATGAATAAAAAGCTTCATATTAAAAATCGTTTATTCAACCAAACGATTGCTGAAACGCTTGTAGACCCAGAAACAGGCGAAATTTTAGTAGAGAAAGGTACAGTGCTTGATCGCCGTACTTTAGATAAAATCCTACCTTACCTAGAAGATTCTTCGAAGGGTATTGGTTTCCGTACTTTATCACAAGTTGGTGGAGTACTTGAGGACGATGTAACAATCCAATCTATTAAAATTTATGCACCGAAAGATGAAGCACAAAAAGAAATTAATATCATTAGTAATGCCTATATTGATGAAGAAGTAAAAAATATCACTCCTGCTGACGTATTGTCTTCAGTAAGCTATTTCTTCAACTTGCTTTATCAAGTAGGTGCAACAGATGATATTGACCATTTAGGTAACCGTCGTCTACGTTCTGTAGGTGAGTTACTACAAAACCAGTTCCGTATTGGATTATCTCGTATGGAACGTGTAGTACGTGAACGTATGTCTATTAACGACACAGCGGCTATCGTACCACAACAATTAATTAATATTCGTCCAGTCATTGCGTCAATTAAAGAGTTCTTCGGAAGCTCTCAATTATCACAATTCATGGACCAAACAAACCCGTTAGCAGAGTTAACGCATAAACGCCGATTATCTGCATTAGGGCCTGGTGGTTTAACACGTGAGCGTGCTGGTTTCGAAGTACGTGACGTTCACTACTCTCACTATGGTCGTATGTGTCCAATTGAGACACCAGAGGGGCCAAACATTGGTTTAATCAACTCATTATCTTCTTTCGCTAAAGTAAATAAATTTGGTTTCATCGAAACGCCTTACCGTCGTATTGACCATGAAACAGGTCAAGTAACGGATCAAATTGATTATCTAACAGCTGATGAAGAAGATAACTACTACGTAGCACAAGCAAACTCACCATTAAATCCAGATGGTAGCTTTGCAAATGACGAAGTAGTAGGTCGTTTCCGCGGAGATAACACAGTATTTAATAAAGCTCAAATGGACTACATGGACGTATCTCCTAAACAAGTAGTTTCTGCAGCGACTGCGTGTATCCCATTCTTAGAAAACGATGACTCTAACCGTGCACTTATGGGTGCAAACATGCAACGTCAAGCAGTTCCACTTCTTAACCCAGAGGCACCATTCGTTGGTACGGGTATGGAACACGTGGATGCACGTGATTCAGGTGCAGCTGTAGTAGCGAAGTATGATGGTATTGTTGAGCATGTTGAAGCTCGCTCTATCCATGTTCGCCGCATTGAAGTTGTTGACGGCAAAGAGGTTAAAGGCGATTTAACAAAATATAAATTACAAAAATTCATTCGTTCAAACCAAGGTACTTCATATAACCAACGTCCGCTTGTAAAAGTAGGTGAACGTGTGAAGCCTCGCGATATTTTAGCAGATGGTCCATCAATGGAAAAAGGCGAATTAGCTCTTGGACGTAACGTACTTGTTGCATTCATGACTTGGAACGGCTTTAACTATGAGGATGCTGTTATTATGAGTGAGCGCCTTGTAAAAGACGATGTTTATACATCTGTTCATATTGAAGAATATGAATCAGAGTCTCGTGATACAAAACTTGGACCTGAAGAAATCACTCGTGATATTCCGAATGTCGGGGAAGATGCACTTCGTAACCTAGACGAACGTGGTATTATCCGTATTGGTGCGGAAGTACGTGACGGTGATATTCTTGTAGGGAAAGTAACGCCTAAAGGAGTTACAGAATTAACTGCTGAAGAGCGTTTATTACATGCTATTTTCGGTGAAAAAGCTCGTGAGGTTCGTGATACATCATTACGTGTCCCTCATGGTGCTGGCGGTATCATTCTGGATGTTAAAGTATTTAACCGTGAAGATGGCGATGAATTACCACCAGGTGTTAACCAATTAGTTCGTGCTTACATTGTTCAAAAACGTAAAATTCGCGTTGGGGACAAAATGGCCGGACGTCATGGTAACAAAGGGGTTATCTCTCGTATCTTGCCAGAAGAAGATATGCCGTTCATGCCAGATGGCACGCCTGTTGATATCATGTTAAATCCACTTGGTGTACCTTCTCGTATGAATATCGGACAAGTTTTAGAATTACACTTAGGTATGGCTTCTCGCTACCTAGGCGTCCACATGGCAACACCAGTATTTGATGGTGCGAATGAAGAAGACGTTTGGGAAACAATGGAAGAAGCAGGGATGAACCGTGACGGTAAAACTATCCTGTATGATGGCCGTTCTGGTGAACCATTTGATAACCGTGTATCTGTTGGTATCATGTATATGATCAAACTTGCTCACATGGTTGACGATAAACTTCACGCGCGTTCAACGGGTCCTTACTCACTTGTTACGCAGCAACCACTTGGTGGTAAAGCGCAATTTGGTGGACAACGTTTTGGTGAGATGGAAGTATGGGCACTTGAAGCATATGGTGCCGCTTATACACTTCAAGAAATCTTAACAGTTAAATCCGATGACGTTGTTGGTCGTGTGAAAACGTATGAAGCCATCGTTAAGGGTGAAAGTGTACCAGAGCCAGGGGTTCCTGAATCATTCAAAGTATTGATTAAAGAGCTTCAATCTCTTGGTATGGACGTTAAGATGTTAACAGTTAATGATGAAGAAGTAGAGCTTCGTGATTTAGACGAAGAAGAAGATCTTCAACCAGCTGATGCACTTAACATCGCACCACAGCCAGATACTGAAGAAGAGCCAGTAGAGTCTTTTGAATAATGGAAACCAAAATTCACAATAGTGAAGAAGGTCAAACTTATTTTCAAATTAGCCGGGCAGGATTTAACGCCCTGCCTGGCTTTTTCTTTTAATAAATCATTCTATTTCTAATCCTTTGTCAAAGAGGAAATTCTTTGCAAACGATTATCGAGCTGCGTAAAAGAGTCTTTATAAAGACCTATACTAGAGGGAGGTAGGCTCCTTGATAGACGTTAATGAATTTGAATATATGAAAATCGGTTTAGCATCCCCTGACAAGATTCGCTCTTGGTCATATGGTGAGGTTAAAAAACCTGAAACAATTAACTACCGTACGTTAAAACCAGAAAAAGATGGTTTATTCTGTGAACGTATTTTTGGGCCAACTAAGGATTGGGAATGTCATTGTGGTAAGTATAAACGTGTCCGCTATAAAGGCGTAGTTTGTGACCGCTGTGGTGTTGAAGTAACGCGTGCTAAAGTTCGTCGTGAACGTATGGGTCATATCGAATTAGCTGCACCAGTTTCTCATATCTGGTACTTCAAAGGTATTCCTAGCCGTATGGGTCTAATTTTAGATATGTCACCGCGTGCACTTGAAGAAGTGATTTATTTCGCTTCCTACGTTGTGATTGATGCTGGTGCTACAAATTTAGAAAGCAAACAATTACTTTCTGAAAAAGAGTACCGCGCATACCGTGAAAAGTTCGGAAATACATTCGAAGCTTCAATGGGTGCAGAAGCAATTAAAAAATTATTAGGCAAAATTGACCTAGAAGATGAAACTCATTCTTTAAAAGAGGAGTTAAAATCTGCACAAGGTCAAAGACGTACGCGTGCTATCAAACGTTTAGAAGTTGTTGAATCATTCCGTAACTCAGGTAACTCACCTGAATGGATGATTTTAGATGTACTACCTGTAATTCCACCCGAGCTTCGCCCAATGGTGCAATTAGATGGTGGACGTTTTGCAACTTCAGATTTAAACGATCTATACCGTCGTGTTATCAACCGTAATAACCGATTAAAACGTTTATTAGATTTAGGTGCTCCAAGCATCATCGTACAAAACGAAAAACGTATGTTACAAGAAGCTGTTGACGCATTAATTGATAATGGTCGTCGCGGACGCCCTGTAACAGGTCCTGGTAACCGTCCACTAAAATCACTTTCACATATGTTGAAAGGTAAACAAGGTCGTTTCCGTCAAAATCTACTTGGTAAACGTGTTGACTATTCCGGTCGTTCCGTTATCGTAGTAGGTCCAAACTTAAAAATGTACCAATGTGGTCTACCTAAAGAAATGGCTATTGAGTTATTCAAGCCTTTCGTTATGAAGGAATTAGTAGAACGTGGCCTAGCTCATAATATTAAATCTGCTAAGCGTAAAATCGAACGTTTAAACAACGACGTTTGGGACGTACTAGAAGATGTTATTCGTGAGCATCCAGTATTACTAAACCGTGCACCAACGCTACACCGTCTTGGTATTCAAGCATTTGAACCAACACTAGTAGAAGGTCGTGCTATTCGTCTTCACCCATTAGTATGTACAGCATATAACGCTGACTTCGATGGTGACCAAATGGCCGTTCACGTACCATTGTCTGCAGAAGCTCAAGCTGAGGCTCGTCTTCTAATGCTTGCTGCGCAAAACATTCTGAACCCTAAAGACGGTAAACCTGTTGTAACACCTTCACAAGATATGGTATTAGGAAACTACTACTTAACGCTTGAACGTGAAAGTGCACGTGGAGAAGGTACTATTTTCTACGGTCCAAACGAAGTATTAATCGCATATGATACAGGTCATGTGCATTTGCATACACGTATTGCTATTAAAGCTGGTTCGTTAAATAATCCAACCTTCACAGAGGAACAAAATAACATGTTCCTATTAACGACTGTTGGTAAAGTGATCTTTAACGAAATCTTGCCTGAATCATTCCCTTATATCAATGAGCCGACTGATTTTAACTTAGAGCAAGTAACACCAGAAAAATACTTTGTGAATTTAACAATTGACGAAGAAACACTAAAAGAGCTTGAATCAGATAGTGCTTATAATAGCCTTGATGAAAAAGGGAAAATTGATGCACAACGTACAGCTGTATTGCGCAAGCATTTTGAATCTGTACCAGTTGTAAATCCATTCCGTAAAAAGTTCTTAGGAAATATCATTGCTGAAGTATTTAAACGTTTCCACATTACTGAAACATCTAAAATGCTTGACCGCATGAAAAACCTAGGATTCAAATATTCAACTCGTGCCGGTATTACTGTTGGTGTATCTGATATCGTGGTATTACCTGACAAAGGTGAAATTTTAGCAGTAGCTCAAGAAAAGGTTGATAAAGTTCAAGCGCAATTCCGCCGTGGTTTCATCACAGAGGATGAACGTTATGACCGTGTTATCTCAAGCTGGAGTGCTGCGAAAGATGAAATCCAAGCCAAGCTGATGAAGTCTCTTGAGAAAACAAACCCAATCTTCATGATGTCTGACTCAGGTGCCCGTGGTAACGCATCTAACTTTACACAGTTAGCAGGTATGCGTGGTCTGATGGCCAACCCGGCTGGTCGTATCATCGAACTACCAATTAAATCTTCATTCCGTGAAGGTTTAACAGTATTAGAGTACTTCATCTCAACTCACGGTGCTCGTAAAGGTCTTGCCGATACAGCCCTAAAAACTGCCGATTCAGGTTACTTAACTCGTCGTCTTGTTGACGTTGCACAGGATGTTATTGTGCGCGAAGATGACTGTGGTACTGACCGTGGTTTAACAATTGGTGCATTAATGGAAGGCACAGAGCTAATCGAGGCTCTAGATGAGCGTATTGTTGGTCGTCATACGAAGAAAACAATCGTACATCCTGAAACTGGTGAAGTGATTCTAAATAAAGACGGTTTAATCGATCAAGATGTGGCTCGTGCAATTATCGAAGCTGGTATCGAAGAAGTGACTATCCGTTCAGCATTTACATGTAATACAAAACATGGCGTATGTAAAAAATGTTACGGCATGAACTTAGCAACAGGTGAAAAGGTTGAGGTTGGAGAGGCAGTTGGTATTATTGCCGCTCAATCAATCGGTGAACCAGGTACACAGTTAACAATGCGTACATTCCATACAGGTGGGGTTGCCGGGGACGATATTACACAAGGTCTTCCACGTATCCAGGAGATCTTTGAAGCACGTAATCCAAAAGGTCAATCTGTTATTTCAGAGATCGCAGGTACTGTTTCAGATATCACAGAAATCCGTGAAGGCTTAAAAGAAATTACGATTCAAGGTGACGTAGAAACTCGTAAGTACCAAGCGCCTTATAATGCACGTCTTAAAGTTATCGAAGGTGATAATGTGGAGCGTGGTCAAGTTTTAACAGAGGGTTCTATCGATCCAAAACAATTATTAAAAGTCAAAGACGTTTCAACTGTTCAAGAATATTTATTAAAAGAAGTTCAAAAAGTATACCGTATGCAAGGGGTAGAAATTGGAGATAAACATATCGAGGTAATGGTTCGCCAAATGCTTCGTAAAGTACGTGTAATTGAAGCTGGAGATACAGATTTATTACCAGGTTCATTACTAGATATCCACCAGTTCGCAGAGGCAAACGCAGATGCTGTTATGGATGGCAAAAACCCTGCAACTTGTCGTCCTGTAATCCTAGGTATTACAAAAGCTTCTCTTGAAACAGAATCATTCTTATCAGCAGCATCATTCCAAGAAACAACACGTGTGTTAACAGATGCAGCAATTAAGGGTAAACGTGACGAGCTTCTTGGATTAAAAGAGAACGTAATTATCGGTAAACTTGTTCCTGCAGGTACTGGTATGCAACGTTACCGTCAAATCCGCATTGAAAAAGATGAGCTTGACACAGAAGTCGTTTCTGCTGAATAGATAGTAAAAATAGCGCCGAAGAGATGGAATTCCACCGTCTCTTCGGACTTTTTAAAGATATTAGTTGACAGTATAAAATGGTAATGATAATATATTGAAGGTTGATAGTTAACTGTCTGTACTTCGGAGGATATGAAAATGTCTTATGATAAAGTAAGGGCTAGTCAAACAATCATAGGTACAAAGCAAGCAGTAAAAGCAATGCGAGCCGGTTCAGTGAAAGAACTCCTTGTGGCACTTGATGCAGACAATTGGGTAACCGATTTGGCCATATCTTTCGCGAGAGAAATCGGTATACCAGTTATTCTTGTTGAGTCCAAAAAGGAACTGGGCAAGGCCTGTGGAATCCATGTTGGAGCTGCGGTAGTTGCGATTACTGTAGAGTAGTTTTTGTGTGTTAAGCACAAAGACTTTGTTTTTACCCAAAAAATGAACCACCTGGATGTGTGGTATTAACAAGGAATAAATGAAGGGAGGAAATACCGATGCCTACAATTAACCAATTAGTACGTAAGCCTCGTCAATCTAAAATCACGAAATCAAAATCACCAGCGTTAAACAAAGGATATAACTCATTTAAAAAATCTTTAACTGATGTTAAGTCTCCTCAAAAACGCGGTGTTTGTACTCGTGTTGGTACAATGACACCTCGTAAACCAAACTCAGCGTTACGTAAATACGCTCGTGTACGTTTAACTAACCAAATTGAGGTTACAGCTTATATCCCAGGTGAAGGCCACAACTTACAAGAGCACAGCGTTGTTCTTATCCGTGGCGGACGCGTAAAAGACTTAGCGGGTGTTCGTTACCATATCGTACGTGGTGCTCTTGATACAGCTGGTGTAAACGGTCGTTTACAATCACGTTCTAAATACGGAACAAAACGCCCTAAAGAAAAAAAATAATTTAACGTTCAATAACGTTATTTAAAACTGAGCCTTATACTAAATGTCACAAATATCGAATCTTGCTAGCAGATTTGATATTTGATGGACGAATATAAAAGGCCAACTTATAAAATAATCGATATTTATTCGAAAGGAGGAAAACACATGCCTCGTAAAGGTCCTGTTTCCAAACGTGACGTGTTACCAGATCCAATTTATAGTTCAAAACTAGTAACTCGTTTAATCAATAAAATGATGGTTGATGGTAAAAGAGGTACTTCTCAAAAGATTTTATACGGTGCGTTCGAAATTGTTAAAGAACGTTCTGGTGAAAATCCAATTGAAGTATTCGAAGCTGCTCTAAATAACGTAATGCCAGTTCTTGAAGTACGCGCTCGCCGTGTTGGTGGTTCTAACTACCAAGTACCGGTTGAAGTACGTCCAGAACGTCGTACAACTTTAGGTCTTCGTTACCTAGTTAACTATGCTCGTCTTCGTGGTGAAAAAACTATGGAAGAACGTTTAGCTAACGAAATTCTTGATGCTTCTAACAATACTGGTGCATCAGTTAAGAAACGTGAAGATATGCACAAAATGGCAGAAGCGAACAAAGCATTCGCTCACTACCGCTGGTAATTTAACCTATGTGTTAGCAAATTGGCTAGCACAAGGTCTCTTATACAGTCTTTACCCCAATATGGAAGGAGAAATTTCCTATGAAACGCGAATTCTCACTTGAGAATACTCGTAATATTGGGATCATGGCTCACATTGATGCTGGTAAAACAACAACAACTGAGCGTATCCTTTATTACACTGGTAAGATTCACAAAATCGGTGAAACTCATGAAGGCGCTTCTCAAATGGACTGGATGGAGCAAGAGCAAGAACGTGGTATTACAATCACTTCTGCAGCAACAACAGCCCAATGGGCAGGCCATCGTGTAAACATCATCGATACTCCTGGACACGTAGACTTCACTGTAGAAGTAGAACGTTCATTACGCGTACTTGACGGTGCTGTAACAGTACTAGATGCTCAATCTGGTGTTGAGCCTCAAACTGAAACTGTATGGCGTCAAGCTACAACTTATGGTGTTCCACGTATTGTATTCATTAATAAAATGGATAAAACAGGAGCAGACTTCTTATATTCTGTAGGAACTCTACATGATCGTTTACAAGCAAACGCTCACCCTATTCAATTACCAATCGGAGCTGAAGATCAGTTCTCAGCAATCATTGACTTGGTTGAAATGAAAGCTACTTTCTATGGTGACGAAAAAGGTACAGCAGTAACTGAGGGAGAAATTCCTGAAGAATACCGCGCACAAGCTGAAGAGTACCGTGAAAAATTAATCGATGCTGTTGCAAGTGTTGATGAAGATATCATGGAAAAATATTTAGAAGGCGAAGAAATTACTGTTGCGGAACTTAAAGCGGCAATCCGTCGTGCTACAATCGCAGTAGAATTCTACCCAGTAATCTGTGGTACAGCGTTCAAACACAAAGGTGTACGCCCAATGTTAAATGCTGTTATCGATTACTTACCATCTCCAGTAGATGTACCAGCAATCAAAGGTACTTCTGTTGATGGTGACGAAGAGTTAGAACGTAAATCTTCTGATGATGAGCCATTCTCAGCTCTTGCATTCAAAGTTATGACTGACCCGTTCGTAGGTAAATTAACGTTCTTCCGTGTGTACTCTGGAACATTAGATTCAGGTTCATACGTACAAAACTCTTCTAAAGGTAAACGTGAGCGTGTAGGTCGTATCCTACAAATGCACGCTAACTCTCGTGAAGAGATTTCTAAAGTATTCGCTGGGGACATCGCAGCAGCAGTAGGTCTTAAAGATACTACTACTGGTGATACTCTTTGTGACGAGAAAAACCTAGTTATTCTTGAATCAATGGAATTCCCTGAGCCAGTAATTTCTCTTTCTGTAGAACCAAAATCAAAAGCTGACCAAGATAAAATGGGTCAAGCTTTACAAAAACTTCAAGAAGAGGATCCAACTTTCCGTGCTCATACTGACACAGAAACTGGACAAACAATCATCTCAGGTATGGGTGAACTTCACCTTGATATCTTAGTTGACCGTATGCGCCGTGAATTTAAAGTAGAAGCTAACGTAGGTGCTCCAATGGTATCTTACCGTGAAACATTCCGTAGCTCTGCAAAAGTTCAAGGTAAATTCACTCGCCAATCTGGTGGTCGTGGACAATATGGTGACGTAACGATTGAGTTCTCTCCAAATGAAGAAGGTAAAGGCTTTGAATTCGAAAACGCTATCGTTGGTGGTGTAATTCCTCGTGAATACATTCCTGCAGTTGAGGCAGGTCTTCGTGACTCTCTTGACCGCGGTGTAGTAGCTGGTTACCCTCTAATCGATATTAAAGCGAAATTAGTATTCGGTTCTTACCATGACGTTGACTCGAATGAGATGGCGTTCAAAATTGCTGCATCTATGGCTCTTAAAGAAGCATCTAAACAATGTGATGCTGTTATCTTAGAACCAATGATGAAAGTAGAAGTTGTAATTCCAGAAGAATACCTTGGTGATATCATGGGTAACATTACTTCTCGTCGCGGACGCGTTGAGGGTATGGATGCTCGCGGTAACTCACAAGTTGTTCGTGCTATGGTTCCTTTAGCAGAAATGTTTGGTTATGCAACGACTCTTCGTTCTGCAACGCAAGGTCGTGGTGTATTCTCAATGACATTTGATCATTATGAAGAAGTACCAAAATCAATTGCTGCTGAAATCATCAAAAAAAATAAAGGTGAATAATTGAATTTTCATCTTGCATAAAGTATAACTAATTTGTAAGCTATGATTGCAGGATAGGGGATGGGCCCGTTCTCTATCAGCATTCATTCTATAAATTTCAAAAATAAAACATATAATTTTGAGGAGGCAATCTCTAATGGCTAAAGAAAAATTTGACCGTTCTAAAACGCATGCTAACATTGGTACAATCGGACACGTTGACCATGGTAAAACTACTTTAACTGCTGCTATCGCTACAGTTCTTTCTAAAAAAATGGGTGGTACAGCTAAATCATACGCTGACATCGATAACGCTCCTGAAGAAAAAGAGCGTGGTATCACAATCAATACTTCTCACGTAGAATATGAAACAGAAACTCGTCACTATGCACACGTTGACTGCCCAGGACACGCTGACTATGTTAAAAACATGATCACTGGTGCTGCACAAATGGACGGCGGTATCTTAGTAGTATCTGCTGCTGATGGCCCAATGCCACAAACTCGTGAACACATCCTTTTATCTCGTCAAGTAGGTGTTCCATACTTAGTAGTATTCATGAACAAATGTGATATGGTTGATGACGAAGAATTATTAGAATTAGTAGAAATGGAAATCCGTGACCTACTATCTGAATATGACTTCCCAGGTGACGATATTCCTGTAATCAAAGGTTCTGCTCTTAAAGCTCTTGAAGGTGAACCAGAATGGGAAGAAAAAATCGTTGAATTAATGGACGCTGTAGATTCTTACATCCCAACTCCAGAACGTCAAACTGACAAACCATTCATGATGCCAGTAGAGGACGTATTCTCTATTACTGGTCGTGGTACAGTTGCAACTGGCCGTGTTGAACGTGGTCAAGTTAAAGTTGGTGACGTAGTTGAAATCATCGGTATCGCTGAAGAAGCTAAATCTACTACTGTAACTGGTGTAGAAATGTTCCGTAAATTATTAGACTATGCTGAAGCTGGTGACAACATCGGTGCATTACTTCGTGGTGTAGCTCGTGAAGAAATCCAACGTGGTCAAGTATTAGCTAAACCAGGTTCAATTACTCCACACACTAACTTCAAAGCTGAAGTTTATGTTTTATCAAAAGAAGAGGGTGGCCGTCATACTCCATTCTTCTCTAACTACCGTCCTCAGTTCTACTTCCGTACAACTGACGTAACAGGTATCTGTAACTTACCAGAAGGCGTTGAAATGGTAATGCCTGGTGATAACATCGAAATGACAGTTGAACTTATCGCTCCAATCGCTCTTGAAGAAGGTACTAAATTCTCTATCCGTGAGGGTGGCCGTACTGTAGGCGCTGGCGTAGTTGCTTCTATCCAAAAATAATTTTAGCTTTTGCTAATGTTCAAACCAATCTGTAGGGACGCTTACAGATTGGTTTTTTATGTTAAAATGTAAGTAATTTAAAGTTTTAATTAGTGTATGAATACATATCAGCCAGCATGTCATCTAGGTAAACTATTTAAGTGGAAAGGGATTTGAATATGGAGATGAAAATTTTACTGATTGAAGATGATCCATCGATATATAGTATGATTGAAGAACGTTTTGCACAATGGTCATTACAAGTTGTTGGACCCAAAAATTTTCAAAAGGTGATGGATGACTTTATAGAAGTAAAGCCACATCTTGTACTAATCGATATTCAATTGCCAGCCTATGATGGCTTTCATTGGTGTCGAGAAATTCGTCATCTATCCAATGTGCCAATCCTTTTTCTATCTTCTCGAGATCATCCAATGGATATGGTGATGGCAATGCAAATGGGGGCAGATGATTTTATACAGAAACCCTTTCATATGGAAGTATTGCTCGCTAAAGCACAGGCTATTTTACGAAGAACCTATGACTATGTTGAAGCGAAAATGGATGTTACACGATTTAATGATGCTGTTATTGATTATGCAAGGAGTGAAATTATTTGTGATGGAGCTATAGCTTCTTTAACAAAAAATGAACTCTTTATTTTGCGCATTTTAGTGGAACAGGCTAATCATATCGTTTCAAGAGATGAACTAATGAGAAAACTGTGGGATGATGAACGTTTTGTAAACGATAATACGTTATCGGTGAATGTTAACAGGTTACGTGCAAAGCTAGAGGATATTGGCTTACATGAAGTGATTCTAACAAAAAAGGGACTTGGATATATAGCAGTAACTCAAGGGACGTGAACTATATTGTTACTATTGTTTATAAGAGAGCGCTTTGCATGGATAGGGTTTTTTACATTTATGATGATACTGTTAAACGTGCTATTTTCTTTAGATGTTGGTCTAAATAGTGTTTCTATTTGGTATGTAAATGTAAGTATGCTTGTTAGTTTCATACTCTTCTTCTTATGGCGTTTCTTCCTCGAAGTTGGGAAATTAAATGATTTCCTGGGAAATATGGATAGCCACCTTGATGAAGCCCATAGAAGTAGCTTATCTTTGTCACCTTTTCAAGAAGTTAGCTTTCGAAAAATGGAGGATGTCTTTCATGAAAAGAATATGGAATTAAATCAGGCCAAAGTACAGCTGCAAGAGTATTCAGATGAGTTGCTGGCATGGGTTCATGAAGTAAAAGGGCCTTTAACAACCATTAATTTAATGTTAGACCATGTGGAGGATTTATCAACACGTCGAAAATTAGAAAAAGAATGGTTGAGACTCCATCTGTTAGTCGATCAACAGCTACACCAAACACGACTTACTTCTATAGAAAAGGACAATTATTTAACTGAGATTGAGCTAAAACCAGTTGTTAATAAAGAGATTCGAGCTATGCAAGCCTGGTGTATAGAAAAGGGAATCGGTTTTGAAGTAGATGAACTGACTGAAAAGGTTATGACAGATGGAAAATGGCTATCGTTTATTGTACGACAAATTCTCTCTAACGCCATAAAATATAGTTCAGCCAATTCAGAGGTAGCGATTTTTACTGAACTTGACCCAACAGGTGCTACATTATTACATATTAAAGATGTGGGCATTGGGATACCTTCGGAGGATTTACCTAGGATTTTTCAAAAATCGTATACAGGAAACGTGGGGCGGGAGTCAAGTCAATCTACAGGTATGGGTCTTTATCTAGCATATAATGTAGCAAAAAAAATAGGTATCCGTATAAATGTACAGTCGACTGTAGGAGAGGGTTCATTATTTACGCTACGGTTCCCATTACAAAATGAATATGTCAAACTAACAGGTAGATGACGAAATTGTCACCTACCTTTTTATATTGTCATCTAAAACGCACGAATGAATAGATGCGATAGGGTACACTGGGAATATAGAAAGGGGCGTTTATAAGTGACAGTGTTAATTGGTCGTAAAATAAAAAAAGTTTATGGAAAGAAATCTACGGCTCAGGAAGTATTAAAGGGCATTGATTTGGAAGTGAGTAAGGGTGAATTCGTAGGTATTATGGGACCTTCTGGATCAGGTAAAACAACACTTTTAAATGTCTTATGTTCAATCGATTTTGCAACAGAAGGAGTAATAGAAATAAATGGTCATAATTTACGGGGAATGAAGGAAAAGGCTTTGGCCAATTTCCGTAGAGAGCAGTTAGGTTTCATATTCCAGGATTATAATTTACTAGATACATTAACCGTAAAGGAAAATATTCTTCTCCCCTTAGCGATCAGTAATCTACCTAAGACAGTTGCTGAAAGTCGTGTAAAGGAGCTAACATCCTTACTAGGCATATCAGAAATTTTAAATAAATATCCCAATGAAATATCCGGGGGACAAAAACAACGTACATCTGCTGCGCGTGCACTGATTACAAATCCATCATTAGTATTTGCAGATGAGCCTACAGGTGCATTAGATTCTAAATCAGCTACAGCTTTGCTCCAAAATCTCCAAAATATTAATGAGACAAAAGAAGCGACAATAATGATGGTTACGCATGATGCAGTAGCTGCAAGTTTCTGCACACGTGTTTTATTTCTAAAGGATGGACTTATTTATAGTGAGCTTTATAAAGGGGATAAAACAAGACAGGCTTTTTTCCAGGAAATCATGCATACGCAAAGTGTGCTAGGCGGTGATGGTTATGAGTCTAAGTAAGTTAGTATTAAGAAGCATGAAGAAAAATATGAAGCACTACTATTTATACTTCTTCGCCCTTATTTTTAGCGTTACTTTATATTTTTCCTTTGTAACATTACAAAATAACTCTGCAGTATGGGATGCTGTTCAGATGAGTGGAACGGCTACTGCTGGATTTAAAGCAGCCACTTATATTTTATATTTTATCGTTTTGTTCTTCGTCTTGTACGCCAATCATTTATTTATGAAGCGTCGTAGTAAAGAGATAGGCTTGTACCAATTGATTGGTATGACCAAGGGATTAATTGTACGCTTATTAGCGATCGAAAGCATTCTATTATTTGTTGGAGCAGTTATTTTAGGTATGCTGGCCGGTTTCTTTAGTTCACGTGTATTTGCAATGATACTATTGCGTGTACTTGAGAAAGAAGCTCTTGTAACCATGACATTTAGTACGCAGGCATTACAGCAATCCATAATTGTATTTACTATACTTTTGATGATTGTCCTTGTACAAATGGCCTGGATGATCCATCGTGTTTCTTTACTATCACTATTTACCGCTGCTAAACAAGCAGATGAACGTGTAAGACGTTTTAGTGCCTTACAAATGGTGATTGGCTTTATGGGGTTAGTTTTAATAGTTTATGGTTACTATGCTTCAACAAAGCTATTTGATATTGAATCAGCCGGAAACTTATTTATTAATATGATCATTATTCTAGTTACTACAATTGGTGGAACATTTCTTGTCTTTCGTTTTTCTGTAGCATTTATTATGAATACGATTCGCTTAAAGAAAAAAGGACATCTTTCCATCCATGATGTTTTAGCATTAACACCTATCATGCATCGGATGAAGAGCAACGCTAAGTCATTAACGCTCATAACCGTATTAACGGGTGTCTCTCTAGGTGTGACGACTTTATCTTATATCTCCTACTATTCTTCAGAAGCATCTGCATATAGCCAAGTACCGGGTGATTTTATCTTGCTAGAAGAGCAGGGAATGTCTTTCTTAAATGAATTAGAGAAAAATAACATAGCGTATGAAAGGGTAGATTATCGTTTGCAAGGAGTAACAGCCTCTGTAGGACAACTCATGTCTAAAAAACAGCAGGATAATCCTCTATATAGTATGGAAGGAACCATCTATACAATTCCACTTTCTGATTATAAGCAGAGTGTGCCTGAAGCCTCGATATCAGGAAATGATGTGATTTTAACAAACTATGGTGGGTATATGGCTGAGATGTTCCCATTAGAGAAAGATCGTGATGTAGTAGTATCTGCAGGAGAACTCGAAGAGACTTTTCATGTTGTGGATGTACACGATAAAAGTATTATAAGTGGTATCGTTACAGCTGGAGGTGGTGGGCCCATCTTTGTTGTAACAGATGATATGTTTAAAAGTCTAGCTACACAATCAGAGCATTACCCTTGGCATCGACAGTCTTCTATTACTATAAATTCAAAAGAAAACTTAGTGGTGGCAGAGAAATTATATTTACAGACAAATGCTGGGGTCATTACAACTAAAGATCATGAGGGTAAAACAGAGCAGTATAATCAATCTTCTTATGAAGAGAAGCGTAAAGATAATATTGAATCATTGGGTCTTACTATATTTACAACTGCATTTTTAGGATTAGCTTTCTTAATGACAACTGGTAGTATTCTGTACTTCAAACAAATGTCTGAGGCAGAGGAAGAGCGTGGCTCCTATACAATCCTCAGAAAGATTGGCTTTGCAGAAAGAGATATTATGAGAGGCATTTATATGAAACAAGCCTTTAATTTTGGAGTTCCATTAATTATTGGATTATTGCATAGCTACTTTGCTGTTAAATCAGGATGGTTTTTATTTGGAACAGAGTTAACAGCACCCTTGTGGATTGCGATGTGCTGTTATATAGCATTGTATACAATTTTTGCTCTACTATCGGTAGGCTACTATAAAAAAGTCGTTCGAGAATCATTGTAACAATTAAATAAGTAGGAACCCAAAAGCAGTGTGATGAGTAATAGATCATACTGTTTTTTTATTGCCTTGAATGATGAAAACCCTTGACTTTCAATTATCAGAATAATAATGTTTAACATGTTAGTAATTTAGCGTATGAAAGTGAGTGTAACGATGAATGCAGTAATAGTGGCGGTAGCCGTTATGTTAATATTAAGCTTACTCCGCATCAATGTCGTCCTATCTTTAGTGTTAGGGGCGTTTGTAGGTGGCCTTACAAGCGGTATGAGCATTGAAGCAACAGTAGAATCATTTACAGAAGGGTTAGGGGCAGGTGCAACGATTGCATTAAGTTATGGCCTACTTGGCGGCTTTGCCATCGCCATTGCCAAAACCGGGATACCTGAATTGATGATTACAGGGATGTTAAACATATTAAATAGTGAAAGTAATCGCAAAGGTTTAGTGAAGGTTTTAATTTTTTTCCTTATTTTTTTGATGTCAATTTTATCACAGAATGTCATACCTATTCATATCGCTTTTATTCCACTATTGATTCCTCCTGTTTTAAAAATTTTAAATTTATTAGAGATCGATCGACGTCAAGTGGCAACCTTAATAGCAGTGGGCTTAATAGGTACTTATAGCTTTGTACCAGCTGGCTTTGGGGCGATCTTTCAAGATATCGTTGCTACACAAGTATCAGAGGCTGGGATGGTAGTATCTTCACGTGATGTACCTGTAGCAATGGCGATTCCAGTGCTAGGTATGCTGATAGGATTAATTACAGCCTTTATTGTATATCGCAAGCCAAGACATTATAAAAATAATGAAATAGAGGCTGATTCTCTCCATGTTAATGTCAGCAAAGTTGTGATGTTTTCCACAGCTCTTGCACTAATCGTATCGTTATGTGCTCAAGTGTTTACAGATTCGATGATAGTAGGTTCTTTTGCAGGTATTATGATCATGTATTTTACAGGTGCATTGAAATGGAAAGAAGCTGATGACATTCTTTCAGAAGGAATGAAGATGATGGCCTTTATAGGCTTTGTCATGATTGCCGCTAATGGCTTTGCTGCGGTCATTAATGCTACTGGACATGTGGATAGCTTAATTACAAGCTCTATATCTATTTTAAAAGGAAACAGAAGTTTAGCGGTATTTATTATGTTAGTCATAGGGTTAGTTGTGACAATGGGAATCGGTTCTTCCTTTGCAACAGTGCCGATAATCGCGACGTTATTTGTTCCTCTCGCACAGGGGTTAGGAATGAGTCCTTTAGCAATCCTTTGTCTAATAGGAACGGCAGGTGCATTAGGTGATGCAGGATCTCCAGCTTCAGATTCTACGCTAGGACCGACAGCAGGTTTGAATGTAGACGGACAACATCACCATATTTGGGACACTTGTGTGCCGACTTTTATTTTTATTAACATTCCATTAATTCTATTTGGTTGGATTGCATGTGTGTTCTTTCTATAAAGAAGAAAGGAAGCTACTATTTAAAAAGACTTCAAAGTTATTTGAAATGTTCGATATTGTTGTATGGAAACCTTAGGTGTTGCAATATGTATGGAAATTTTATATACTAATAAACGGCTTAATAAAGCGAAGTAATAGTAGTACTAAGAATATCTGCAACATTTAAAAGAATTTAGCGAAAAGACTTGCTTATTCTTTTTTTATTGTATATAATGTTGAATGTTGGTCTTTGACTGCGATGAAGCGAGAGGTTGCCGACACACCCGGCCGCTTTGCCATGGCGGTGTGTGGGAAAATTTTCGTGGAGAATGTCTAGAAAATAGGCGAGAAGGAGGGAAAATAATGGCAAAACAAAAGATTCGTATTCGTTTAAAAGCGTATGATCACCGTATTTTAGATCAATCTGCTGAGAAAATTGTGGAAACTGCAAAACGTTCAGGTGCAAGTGTATCAGGTCCGATTCCACTTCCAACTGAGAAGTCTGTGTACACAATTCTTCGTGCGGTTCACAAGTACAAAGATTCTCGTGAACAATTCGAAATGCGTACGCATAAACGTCTGATCGATATCGTTAACCCGACACCACAAACTGTTGATGCGTTAATGAAACTTGATTTACCATCTGGCGTTGATATCGAAATCAAACTTTAATGGTAAAAACAATATAACTTTTTAAAACTTACAGGAGGTGTGACAAATGGCTAAAGGAATCTTAGGTAGAAAAATTGGTATGACACAAGTTTTCGCTGAAAACGGCGATCTAATCCCGGTAACAGTTATCGAAGCTACTCCAAACGTAGTACTTCAAAAGAAAACTGTTGAAACAGATGGCTACGAAGCAATCCAAGTTGGTTTCGAAGATAAGCGCGTTAAGCTTTCTAACAAACCACAACAAGGTCACGTAGCAAAAGCGAACACTGCTCCTAAGCGCTTCATTCGTGAATTCCGCAACGTGAACGTGGAAGAGTACGAAGTTGGTCAAGAAGTCAAAGTAGAAATTTTCGCAGAAGGCGATGTAATCGATGTAACAGGTGTTACTAAGGGTAAAGGTTTCCAAGGTGTAATTAAACGCCACGGACAATCTCGTGGTCCTATGGCCCACGGTTCTCGTTACCACCGTCGTCCTGGTTCAATGGGTCCAGTTGCTCCGAACCGCGTATTCAAACAAAAGAAATTACCTGGTCAAATGGGTGGCAATGTAGTTACAATCCAAAACTTAGAAATCGTGAAAGTTGATACAGATCGTAACTTACTACTTGTTAAAGGTAATGTTCCTGGTTCTAAAAAAGCTCTAGTTACAGTAAAAACTGCAATTAAAGCTAAGTAATCACTTAAGGAAAGGAGGAAACAGGAATGACAAAAGTATCTGTACTTAGTCAAACAGGTGCTTCAGTTGGTGAAATCGAATTAAACGATGCGATCTTCGGAATCGAGCCAAATGAAGCAGTATTATTCGACGCAGTAGTAGCTCAACGTGCTTCTCTACGTCAAGGTAATCACAAGGTTAAAAACCGTTCTGAAGTTGCTGGTGGTGGTCGTAAGCCATGGCGTCAAAAAGGAACTGGTCGTGCTCGTCAAGGTTCTATCCGTTCTCCACAATGGCGCGGCGGTGGTATCGTATTCGGTCCTACTCCACGTAGCTATTCTTATAAATTACCTAAAAAAGTTCGTCGTTTAGCTCTTAAATCTGCTTTATCAGCTAAAGTAGTAGAACAAAACTTCTTAGTTCTTGATGCTCTAACTCTAGCAGCACCAAAAACAAAAGAATTCACAAAAATCCTTAAAGATCTTTCTTTAGAGAAAAAATCTTTATTCGTAACTGCTGACCTAGATGAAAACGTAGCATTATCTGCTCGTAACATCCCTGGTGTAACAGTTTTAACTGCAAATGGAATCAACGTTCTTGATCTTTTAGGTCATGAAAAAGTTGTATTCACTAAATCTGCAGTAGAAAAAGTTGAGGAGGTGCTTGGATAATGGAAGCACGTGATATTTTAAAACGTCCGGTCATTACTGAGCGTTCTTCAGAACTTATGGCAGAGAAAAAGTATACTTTCGAAGTAGACACTCGCGCTAACAAAACTCAAGTAAAAGACGCTGTAGAAGAAATCTTTGGTGTAAAAGTTGAGAAAGTAAACGTTCTTAACTACAAAGGTAAATTCAAGCGTGTTGGCCGTTACGGTGGTTACACTAACAAACGTCGTAAAGCGATTGTTAAATTAACTGCTGATAGCAAAGAAATTGAATTATTCGAAATGTAATCCCTAGTGGATTTATGATTTGAACACTCAAGAAGGAGGGAAACACAATGGCGATTAAAAAGTATAAACCTACCTCTAATGGTCGTCGTAACATGACGTCATTAGACTTTGCGGAAATTACAACTAACAAGCCTGAGAAATCATTGCTTGAACCAACTAAACGCAAAGCTGGTCGTAACAACCAAGGTAAAATCACTGTTCGTCATCATGGTGGTGGTCATAAGAAGCAATACCGTGTTATCGATTTCAAACGTGTTAAAGATAGCATTCCGGCAAAAGTTGCTACTATTGAATATGATCCAAACCGTTCTGCGAATATCGCATTAATCAATTACGCTGATGGAGCAAAAGCTTACATCCTAGCACCTAAAGGTCTAGAGGTTGGTCAAACAATCGTTTCTGGTCCAGATGCTGACATTAAAGTGGGTAACGCTTTACCATTAGCAAACATTCCAATGGGTACTACAATCCATAACATCGAGTTAAAACCTGGTAAAGGTGGACAATTAGTACGTTCTGCTGGTACTTCTGCTCAAGTACTTGGTCGTGAAGGAAAGTACGTAATCGTTCGTCTTCAGTCTGGTGAAGTACGTTTAGTGTTAGCTACTTGTCGCGCTACAATCGGTCAAGTTGGTAATGAACAACACGAACTTGTACACATCGGTAAAGCGGGTCGTAGCCGTTGGTTAGGTAAACGCCCAGAAGTTCGTGGTTCTGTAATGAACCCTAACGATCACCCACACGGTGGTGGTGAAGGACGTTCTCCAATCGGACGTAAATCACCAATGACTCCTTGGGGTAAACCAGCACTTGGTTACAAAACTCGCAAGAAGAAAAACAAATCGGATAAATTTATCATCCGTGGTCGTAAAAAATAAAGTGGTTAAACTACGGTTCTATGTGAGAGCCGTGGTGGAATCACGGAGGGAGGTTCCTACATGGGTCGCAGCTTGAAAAAAGGACCTTTTGTCGATGACCACTTAATGAAAAAAGTGGAAGTACAAGAGGCTTCTGAGAAAAAACAAGTTATCAAAACTTGGTCACGCCGTTCTACAATCTTCCCGAACTTTATCGGTTTAACGATTGCTGTATATGATGGACGTAAACATGTTCCTGTATACGTAACAGAAGATATGGTAGGCCATAAACTTGGTGAGTTCGCACCGACACGTACTTACAAAGGTCACGGTGCAGACGACAAGAAAACAAGACGCTAATTTTGAGAGGAGGTAAATCCTAATGACACAAGCTAAAGCTATCGCTCGTACAGTACGCATTGCTCCTCGCAAAGTACGTCTAGTTGTAGACTTAATCCGAGGTAAGCAAGTTGGTGAAGCAGTTGCAATTTTACGTCATACTCCAAAAGCGGCGTCTCCAGTCGTTGAGAAAGTATTAAAATCTGCAGTTGCTAATGCTGAGCACAACTACGATCTTGACATCAACTCTTTAGTAGTTTCTGAAGTGTTCGTTGATGAAGGTCCAACTTTAAAACGTTTCCGTCCACGTGCGCAAGGACGTGCAAGCGCAATTAACAAACGCACAAGCCACATTACTCTAGTGGTATCTGAGAAGAAGGAGGGTTAATCCGTGGGTCAAAAAGTACATCCAATAGGACTACGCGTTGGTATTATTCGTGACTGGGAGTCAAAATGGTACGCTGAAAAAGACTATGCAACTCTACTTCACGAAGACATCAAAGTGCGTAAATATATTGAAACGGCTCTTAAAGACGCTTCTGTTTCTAAAGTAGAAATCGAACGTGCTGCAAACCGTGTAAACATTACAATTCACACTGCGAAACCAGGTATGGTAATCGGTAAAGGTGGTACTGAAGTTGAAAATCTTCGTAAATACCTTAGCGAGTTAACTGGTAAACGCGTACACATCAACATCATTGAAATTAAACGTGCAGATCTTGACGCTCGTCTTGTAGCTGAAAACATCGCTCGTCAATTAGAAAACCGTGTATCATTCCGTCGTGCGCAAAAGCAAGCGATCCAACGCACAATCCGTGCTGGTGCAAAAGGAATTAAAACACAAGTATCTGGTCGTTTAGGTGGCGCTGATATCGCGCGTGCTGAACACTATAGTGAAGGAACTGTTCCACTTCATACTCTACGTGCTGACATTGATTATGCACACGCAGAAGCTGACACTACTTACGGTAAATTAGGCGTTAAAGTATGGATCTACCGTGGTGAAGTTCTTCCTACGAAGAAATCTGTGGAAGGAGGCAAATAATATGTTATTGCCTAAACGCGTAAAATACCGTCGTGAACACCGCGGAAACATGCGTGGCGAAGCGAAAGGCGGTAAAGAAGTATCTTTCGGCGAATGGGGCCTACAAGCTCAAACAGCTAGCTGGATTACTAACCGTCAAATCGAATCTGCTCGTATCGCGATGACTCGTTACATGAAACGTGGCGGTAAAGTTTGGATTAAAATCTTCCCACACAAACCTTACACTAAAAAACCTCTAGAAGTCCGCATGGGTTCTGGTAAAGGTTCTCCTGAAGGTTGGGTAGCAGTAGTAAAACCAGGAAAAATTATGTTCGAAATTGCTGGTGTATCTGAAGAGGTTGCACGTGAAGCACTTCGTTTAGCATCACATAAGCTTCCTGTTAAATGTAAGATCGTAAAACGTCAAGAAACTGGTGGTGAATCTAATGAAAGCTAATGAAATCCGTGACCTTGCCACTTCTGAAATTGAATTAAAAGTGAAATCACTGAAAGAAGAGCTTTTCAACCTTCGCTTCCAATTGGCGACTGGTCAATTAGAAAACACAGCTCGTATTCGTGAAGTGCGTAAAGCAATCGCGCGTATGAAAACTGTTATTCGTGAAAGAGAAATCAGTGCAAATAACTGATAAAGGAGGTTTTCAAGTATGACTGAGCGTAACCAACGCAAAGTTTACACGGGCCGCGTTGTTTCAGATAAAATGGACAAAACTGTTACTGTTTTAGTTGAAACTCACAAAAAGCACAAGCTTTACGGTAAGCGTGTAAAATACTCTAAAAAGTTTAAAGCTCATGATGAGCAAAACCAAGCGAAAATCGGTGATATCGTACGTATCATGGAGACTCGCCCGCTATCAGCTACTAAACGTTTCCGTCTAGTTGAAGTTGTAGAAAAAGCGGTTATTATTTAATAACTATTTCGGAACAACCATTTCCGAAGGGAGGTAACCTAAGTGATCCAACAAGAAAGTCGTATGAAAGTTGCTGACAACTCAGGTGCACGTGAAGTTCTTACAATTAAAGTGCTTGGTGGCTCTGGCCGTAAAACTGCTAACATCGGTGATATCGTTGTTTGTACAGTTAAGAAAGCAACACCAGGTGGCGTTGTCAAGAAGGGTGACGTTGTTAAAGCTGTTATCGTTCGTACTAAATCAGGCGTTCGTCGTAAAGACGGTACGTACATCAAATTTGATGAAAATGCTTGTGTAATTATTCGTGATGATAAATCACCACGCGGAACTCGTATTTTCGGACCTGTTGCACGTGAATTACGTGACAGCAACTTCATGAAAATCGTTTCTCTAGCTCCAGAAGTTCTTTAATTTCATGATAGTGCCAATCAAGGAGGTGCGACAGCATGCATGTAAAAAAAGGTGACAAGGTTAAGGTTATCACTGGTAAGGACAAAGGCAAAGAAGGAGTAATCCTAGCTGCTTTCCCTAAACAAGATCGCGTTCTTGTTGAAGGTGTTAATATCGTGAAAAAACACGTTAAACCTAACCAATTGAATCCACAAGGTGGGATTGTAAGCCAAGAGGCTGCAATTCACGTTTCGAACGTAATGCTAATCGATCCTAAATCTGGCGAGCCGACTCGTGTAGGTTATAAAATCGAAAACGGTAAAAAAGTTCGTGTTGCAAAAAAATCAGGTGCAGTAATCGACTAATTAGTAAATAAAAGAAGGGAGGTACACACATGAGCCGCCTAAAAGAAAAATATTTAAATGAAGTTTCTCCTGCTCTTATGAGCAAATTTGGATATAAATCAGTTATGCAATTGCCGAAAGTTGAAAAAATCGTTATCAACATGGGTGTTGGTGATGCTGTTCAAAACTCTAAAGCATTAGATGCAGCTGTAGAAGAATTAACAATTATCACTGGTCAAAAACCAGTTGTAACTAAAGCGAAAAAATCGATCGCAGGTTTCCGTTTACGTGAAGGTATGCCTATCGGTGCTAAAGTTACATTACGCGGTGAGCGTATGTATGAATTCTTGGACAAATTAATCTCAATTTCACTTCCTCGTGTACGTGACTTCCGTGGTGTTTCTAAAAAAGCATTCGATGGTCGCGGTAACTACACTCTAGGTGTTAAAGAGCAATTAATTTTCCCAGAAATCGATTACGATAAAGTTTCAAAAGTACGCGGTATGGACATCGTGATCGTAACGACAGCGAACTCTGACGAAGAAGCTCGCGAGTTATTGACACAATTCGGTATGCCGTTCCAAAAGTAATCAAACAAGGAGGGCGAAAACGTGGCTAAAAAATCTATGATCGTTAAACAACAACGTAAGCAAAAGTTTAAAGTGCAAGAATATACACGTTGTGAACGCTGTGGTCGTCCACACTCTGTATATCGCAAATTCAAACTTTGCCGTATTTGTTTCCGAGAACTTGCATATAAGGGACAAATTCCTGGCGTGAAAAAAGCCAGCTGGTAATCCCCTAATTTGGGAAGGAGGTAAATGTAATGACAATGACTGATCCGATTGCAGATATGCTTACTCGCATTCGTAATGCGAACATGGTTCGTCACGAGAAGTTAGAAGTACCAGCTTCCAACGTGAAAAAAGAAATCGCTGAAATTTTAAAGCGTGAAGGTTTCGTACGTGACGTAGAATACGTGGAAGACAACAAGCAAGGTATTATCCGTATCTTCTTAAAATACGGTAAAGATAACGAGCGTGTTATCACTGGCTTAAAACGTATTTCTAAACCTGGTCTACGTGTATACGCAAAAACAAATGAAGTTCCTAAAGTACTGAACGGTCTTGGTATCGCTTTAGTGTCAACTTCACAAGGTTTATTAACAGATAAAGAAGCTCGCGCTAAACAAGTTGGCGGCGAAGTTCTAGCATACGTTTGGTAATTAGCAATAAATGAATGGAGGTGCAACTAAATGTCTCGTGTAGGTAAAAAAATTATCGAGGTACCAGCTAACGTAACTGTTACTGTTGCAGCTGACAACACTGTTACTGTTAAAGGTCCTAAAGGCGAACTTGTTCGTTCTTTCCACCAAGATATGAAAATTGAGCAAGAAGGTAACGTAATCTCAGTATCACGTCCTTCTGATTCAAAAGAACACCGCACAAACCACGGTACTACTCGTGCGCTTCTAGCGAACATGGTTACTGGTGTTTCTGCAGGTTTCGAAAAAGCTTTAGAACTTATCGGTGTTGGTTACCGTGCGCAGTTACAAGGCAAAAAACTTGTACTTAACGTAGGTTACTCTCATCCAGTAGAGTTCACACCTGAAGATGGTCTAGAAATTGAAGTTCCTTCTAACACTAAAATCATCATTAAAGGTATCAGCAAAGAGCGCGTTGGTGCTCTAGCATCTAACATCCGTGACGTTCGTCCACCAGAGCCATATAAAGGTAAAGGTATCCGTTACGAAGGCGAATACGTTCGTCGTAAAGAAGGTAAAACAGGTAAATAATGCTGCTTAAGCATTAGAAAGGAGTGACCCTTGTGATTACGAAACAGGATAAAAATCAAGTTCGTAAAAAACGTCATGCACGAGTACGTTCTAAAATTTCGGGTACTGCTGAGCGTCCACGCTTAAATGTATTCCGTTCTAACAAGAACATCTACGCTCAACTTATCGATGACGTAGCAGGCGTAACAATTGTTAGCGCATCTTCTCAAGAAAATGGTTTTGAAGGTGCTGGTAGCAATGTTGAAGCTGCATCAAAAATCGGTGAAACAATCGCGAAACGCGCTGCGGAAAAAAATATTACTGCTGTAGTTTTTGACCGTGGTGGTTACTTATATCATGGACGCGTGAAAGCTTTAGCTGAAGCTGCACGTGAGAATGGTTTAGAATTTTAATAAGAAGGAGGGACACATTTCATGAGTCGAATTGACGCAAACAAACTTGGAGAACTTGAAGAACGCGTAGTTACTATTAACCGTGTTGCTAAAGTTGTTAAAGGTGGACGTCGCTTCCGCTTCACAGCACTAGTTGTTGTTGGCGATAGAAACGGTCATGTAGGTTTCGGTACTGGTAAAGCTCAAGAGGTTCCAGATGCTATCCGTAAAGCTGTTGAAGATGCGAAGAAAAACTTAGTAGAAGTGCCACGTGTTGGTGGAACAACTCCACACTTAGTGCTTGGTCGCTTCGGTGCAGGAGAAATCCTAATTAAACCTGCTGCTCCTGGTACAGGGGTTATCGCTGGTGGTCCAGTACGTGCAGTACTAGAACTTGCTGGTATTACTGATATTCTTTCAAAATCTCTTGGATCTAACACACCAATCAACATGGTGCGTGCAACTGTTCAAGGTTTAACTGAATTAAAACGCGTAGAGGACGTAGCAAAATTACGTGGTAAATCAGTGGAAGAAATATTAGGATAAGGGGGGAAAGATAATATGGCTAACAAATTAGAAATCACCCTTACTAAATCTGTGATTGGTACTAAACCTGCACAACGCAAAACTGTTGAAGCTTTAGGTTTACGTAAATTACACCAAACTGTAGAGAAAGCTGATAACGCAGCTACTCGCGGTATGCTTGATAAAGTAGCTCACTTAGTTACTGTAAAAGAAATTTAATTTCCAATTAATGAACAAGGAGGTGCCACCCACTATGAAACTGCATGAGTTAAAACCAGCAGAAGGTTCTCGTAAGCAACGCAACCGCGTTGGTCGTGGTATCGGTTCTGGTAACGGTAAAACAGCAGGTAAAGGTCATAAAGGTCAAAACGCTCGTTCTGGTGGCGGTGTACGCCCAGGCTTTGAAGGCGGTCAAAACCCATTATTCCGTCGTTTACCAAAACGTGGCTTTACGAACATTAACCGTAAAGAATACGCGATCGTTAACCTTGACGCTTTAAACCGTTTCGAAGACGGTGCAGAGGTTACAACTGCATTATTACTTGAAACTGGTCTTGTGAGTAATGAAAAAGCTGGAATTAAAGTTCTTGGCAACGGAACTCTTAACAAAAAGCTTACAGTTAAAGCTCATAAATTCTCAGCTTCAGCTAAAGAAGCAATCGAGAATGCCGGCGGAACTACTGAGGTGATTTAATGTTTCAGACAATCTCTAACTTTATGCGTGTTCGAGATATAAGAAATAAAATCATTTTCACTCTTTTAATGTTAATCGTTTTCCGTATTGGAACATTCATTCCAGTACCTAACGTTGACGCAAATGTATTAAAGGCAACTGATGAGTTTAACCTCGTTGGTTTCCTGAATACTTTTGGCGGTGGTGCTTTAAAGAACTTCTCTATCTTTGCGATGGGGATTATGCCTTACATCACAGCCTCAATTATTGTTCAGTTATTGCAAATGGACGTAGTACCGAAGTTTGCTGAATGGGCAAAGCAAGGTGAAGTCGGAAGACGTAAACTTGCACAATTTACTCGCTACTTTACTATTATTCTTGCTTTCATCCAATCATTCGCAATGTCATTTGGTTTTAATAGAATGTATGGCGGATCATTGATTAAAGAAGAAGGGATTCTAACATATGTTACAATCGCCATTGTATTGACAGCGGGGACAGCTTTCCTTGTATGGCTTGCAGAGCAAATTACTTCACACGGTGTTGGGAATGGTATTTCTGTTGTAATCTTCGCAGGTATCGTTGCAGCATTGCCTACAGGAATCAACCAAATCTTTGCACAGCAAATCGAGGGTGCTGGGGATAAATTATTTATCAACATCATAATCCTTGCATTGCTTGTATTGGTTTTACTCGCAGTTGTAGTTGGAGTTATTTATGTGCAACAAGCACTTCGTAAAATTCCAATTCAATATGCAAAACGAGTTACTGGACGTAATCAACAAGCTGGTGGTCAACAAACTCATTTACCTTTAAAAGTAAATGCTGCAGGGGTTATTCCGGTAATCTTTTCAGTAGCGTTTATTGTTACACCACGTACGTTAGCTACGTTCTTTGGTCAAAATGACGTAACTACTTTCATTGAAAACACGTTTGATTATACGAAACCTGTTGGAATGATTATTTACGTTGCATTGATCGTCGCGTTCACATATTTCTATGCATTCGTACAAGTGAATCCTGAAAATGTGGCAGACAACTTGAAAAAACAAGGTGCTTATATTCCGGGTATTCGTCCTGGTGAAAACACTCAAGCGTATTTAACAAGCGTGTTATATCGTCTAACATTTGTTGGTGCGATATTCTTAACTGTTATTGCTGTAATGCCGATTTTATTCATTAACTTTATGAATTTACCTGCCTCAGTGCAAATCGGTGGTACTAGTATTATTATCGTAGTCGGCGTAGCGCTCGAAACGATGAAACAGCTAGAATCTCAACTTGTTAAACGTCACTACAAAGGCTTTATGAAATAATGTTGGTTTTTAGGGAACGTTCTATCGTTTCCTTAAATCAGCAAACCTTTGGTGGGAGGAATATTTCCTAATGAATATCGTTTTAATGGGTCTGCCAGGTGCTGGTAAAGGTACTCAGGCAGATAAAATTGTTGAGAAGTACGCGATTCCTCATATTTCTACAGGCGATATGTTCCGTGCTGCTATTAAAGAAGGTACAGAACTTGGCTTACAAGCTAAGTCGTTTATGGATCAAGGTGCTCTTGTACCAGATGAAGTAACGATTGGTATTGTTCGTGAGCGACTGGCTAAACCTGATTGTGAAAAGGGCTTCCTATTAGATGGTTTCCCACGTACTGTTCCTCAAGCTGAAGCTTTAGATAGCATTCTTGCTGATCTTGGCAAAGCAATTGAACATACTCTAAACATTCAAGTTGAAAAGGATGAGTTAATTGCTCGTCTTTCAGGTCGACGCATTTGTAAAACTTGTGGAGCATCCTATCATTTAATTTTCAATCCTCCAGCCGAGGAAGGAAAATGTGATAAAGATGGTGGCGAGCTTTACACACGTGCCGATGATAATCCTGATACGGTTGCGAACCGTCTGGAAGTTAATATGAAACAAGCGCAACCTTTACTTGATTTCTATCAAGCAAAAGGTGTGTTAACTAATATAGATGGACAGCAAGATATAAACAAAGTGTTTGCTGATCTTGATGCTCTATTACAGAGCAGCCGCAGCTGATACCCGGCTCCGGGCGCAGAGTACTGCTTCCGCGGGAGGCATGCGGGAGCAACAACGAAACATAATTTTTTTGAGAGTTGCAAAAGCATATTGTGCCCGGTATATATTTCTTCTAAAAAGTGCAACATAGTTTTTGGAGGAGTATAATGGGTTTCGTGGAAGCATCTGTGTAACGGGTATGAATATCTCATCCAAGACATTCCGGTATTCGTGTAAACATGGGAGTTTCAGTGCCCTTATTGGTTCTGGATATTCCGTGGATTGTGTGAAGCGAAACCAGACGAGCGTCTTTCAAACATCTCTCATACAATCCAAACATATGTTGAAACGAGGTTGCTTCTATAGTTGCAGCAGATATCCGTTTGATGTAACGATGAGAACTTTAATTTGCATATAGAGAGGAGACAGAGTAGATGGCGAAAGATGATGTAATTGAAGTCGAAGGGACAGTTGTTGAGACTTTGCCAAACGCGATGTTTAAGGTAGAATTAGAAAATGGACATGTGATTCTAGCACACGTATCTGGTAAGATTCGTATGCACTTTATCCGTATTCTACCTGGAGATAAGGTTACTATCGAGTTATCTCCTTATGATTTAACTCGCGGTCGTATCACATACCGTTTTAAATAATCTTTTGCGCTCCGGACTACTAAGGAGGTTAGGTTAGATGAAAGTGAGACCATCTGTGAAACCGATCTGCGAAAAATGTAAAGTAATTCGCCGACGCGGTAAAGTAATGGTAATCTGTGAAAATCCTAAACATAAACAAAAACAAGGTTAATTCTAAAGGAGGTGCACAACGTACATGGCACGTATTGCTGGTGTTGATATTCCTCGCGACAAACGCGTGGTAATTTCATTAACGTACATTTTCGGTATTGGTAAAACTACAGCTCAGAAAGTACTAGCTGACGCAGGTATTTCAGAAGATACACGCGTACGCGACTTAACTGAAGATGAGTTAAACAAAATCCGTGAACAATTAGATTCTTACAAACTTGAAGGTGACTTACGTCGCGAAACTTCATTAAATATTAAACGTCTGATGGAAATCGGTTCATTCCGTGGTATCCGTCACCGTCGTGGTTTACCTGTTCGTGGCCAAAATACGAAGAACAATGCGCGTACGCGTAAAGGTCCTCGTAAAACTGTAGCGAACAAGAAAAAATAATTGGTAAAGGAGGTTCCTTCTTAACATGGCTCGTAAACAACAAACTCGTAAACGTCGTGTGAAAAAGAATATCGAATCTGGTATCGCACACATTCGTTCTACATTTAACAATACAATCGTAACGATTACAGATATGCAAGGTAACGCTGTATCTTGGTCAAGTGCTGGTGCTCTTGGTTTCCGTGGTTCACGTAAATCTACACCATTCGCTGCTCAAATGGCTGCAGAAACTGCTGCTAAAACATCCCTTGAACATGGTCTGAAAACGTTGGAAGTAACTGTTAAAGGTCCTGGTGCTGGTCGTGAAGCTGCAATTCGTGCGCTTCAAGCTGCTGGTTTAGAAGTAACTGCTATTAAAGACGTTACTCCAGTTCCTCATAATGGTTGCCGTCCGCCAAAACGTCGTCGCGTGTAATGGGTGCGTCTCATATTGTATGAGAACATCATTTTTTGTACAGACTGTCTTGTGCAGATAATAAACGATACGTCATTGACGATCGAATCTATGATGGAAAGAACCTATACATTCGATGTTTTGAAGGAGGGTAAATGAAATGATCGAAATTGAAAAACCAAAGATTGAAACGGTGGAGATCAGCGAAGATTCCAAGTATGGAAAGTTTGTTGTAGAACCGCTTGAACGCGGATATGGAAACACTTTGGGTAATTCTTTACGTCGTATCCTTCTGTCTTCATTACCAGGAGCTGCTGTCACGTCCATTCAAATTGATGGCGTTCTTCACGAATTCTCAACTGTAGAAGGCGTAGTAGAAGATGTAGCTTCAATCATTTTGAACGTGAAAAAACTAGCTCTTAAAATCTACTCTGACGAAGAAAAAGTTATTGAGATTGATGTAAAAGGCGATGGTACAGTTACGGCTGCTGACATTACACATGACAGTGATGTAGAAATTTTAAACCCAGATCTATATATTGCAACAATCGCTAAAAACGGTCATTTACGTATGCGTATGTACGCACAACGCGGCCGTGGTTACACTCCTGCTGATCAAAACAAACGTGAGGATCTTCCTATCGGCGTGATCCCGATCGACTCTATTTACACTCCAGTATCACGCGTTAATTTCCAAGTGGAAAATACTCGTGTAGGTCAGTCTTCTGACTACGATAAACTTTCTCTTGATGTGTGGACAGATGGCAGCATCGGTCCGAAAGAGGCGATTTCGCTCGGAGCAAAAATTTTAACCGAGCATCTTAACATCTTCGTTGGCATGACAGATGAGGCACAAACTGCTGAAATCATGGTCGAAAAAGAAGAAGATCAAAAAGAAAAAGTTTTAGAGCT